>JANQRZ010000020.1 GCA_028284265.1 Rhodothermales bacterium | reverse complement strand
AACTGGCTTGCCGGTGCAGGCCCGTCCGGCGTCGGTGGGGTACCGGGTGCGGAAGTTTGTGGGGCGGCACCGTGTCGGGGTGGTCGCGACCGTGCTGGTCGTGGCAGCGCTTGTGACTGGGTTGGGCACGGCGCTATGGCAGGCCCAGGCCAAGGCCCGCGAGGCCGCCCGCGCCGAAGAAGTGACGCTGTTTCTAGGCGGCCTCTTCGCTGCGAATACCCCTACGACGGCCCCGACCGATACGGTCACTGCACGCACATTGCTGATCCGAGGCGAGGAGCGCGTCAGCGCCCTGGGCGGACAGCCAGCCGTCCAAGCCTACATGCTGCAAGCACTAGGCAGCGCCTGGATCGAACTCGGTCGCTACGACCGGGCGGAACCGCTCCTCGACCAAGCCCTGACGCTCACGCGCGCTCATCTCGGCGCGACGCACCCCGATGTGGCTACCGTGCTCGCAGAGCGCGCACGGCTTGCCTATCAGACAGGCAACTACGACCGAGCCAATGCGCTGAACGCCGAGGCACTATCGATCTTACGCAGCCACTACGGGAACGGGCACGAGCGCGTGGCCGATGTGCTCGCAGCGCTCGCGGTCAATTACTCCGAGCAAGGTGCCTACACAGCCGCTGACTCGCTCTTCGGAGAGGCGCTCGCTATCTACCGCCGGTTGGGCAAGCAGGAGCATCCAGACGCCATTGCAACGCTCCGAAACTTCGCGGCGCTTCGCCAGCGCACCGGCGACTATGCTGCCGCCGACTCGCTCTACCAGCAAGCCTTGGAGCGGCTCCGTAATCTCTACGGCCCAGAGCACCCGCAGATCGCGCTCACTCTCGACAACCTCGGCGTGCTGCAGTTCCGGCAGGGCGATTCGGAGGCCTCGCTGAGACTGGTCCGCGAGGCCCTCGCCATGCGGCAGCACCTCCTCGGGGAGGAACACCCCGATGCCATTGCCACGATGGCGAACCTCGCCACCCTCCTCGAAGCCACGGGAGACCCGGAAGCCGCGGAAGCGCTTCACCGGCGCGTGCTCTCTGCCCGCCGCCAACAACTCGGCAACGACCATCCCCACGTTGCCCTCACCCTCAGCAACCTCGCCACCGTCTTCGCCCGGCAGAACCGGTCATCCGAGGCGGAAGAACTGTACCGCGAGGCGCTCGTCATTCAGCGCGCCGCCCTCGGCGATGACCACCCTGGTATTGCCACCACGCTCAACAGTCTGGCTTCGGTCCTGCGTAATCAGGGAGCCTACCGGGAAGCCGAGACGCTCTACCGCGAAACACTAACCATCCGTCGCAACGTCCTCGGCGACGACCACCCCGATGTCGCCCGGACACTCAGCGGCCTAGGACGTCTGCAACATCTGGCGGGCAACATGGACGCCGCAGCACATACCTACCGCGAAGCCCTAGCTATCCGCCGCGAAGCCCTCGGTGATACGCACCCTGATGTCGCCCTCAGCCAAATCCGACTGGCCGACCTGTTGCGGGAGCAGGGGGCCTTCGAGCGTGCCGAGGCGCTCTACCAGAACGGCCTCGGCATCTACGAGGAAACGTTGGGCAATGAGCACCCCCGCACCCTACAGGCACGGGCCAGCCTCGACGCGCTCTACGAGGCATGGGACCGTCCTGGCGATCCCACCCCCTGATACAAAAGCCCCCCGCCTCAGATGAGACGAAGGGCCTGATGACTTGCTCTAGCGAACCGCCGGTCTACCGGACGAGCACCATCTGCTTCGCCTCAGTATGCCCACCGGCCTCGATTCGGTAGAGGTAGGTCCCTGCAGGGAGCGACGCTCCATCGAAGTCTACGTAGTGCGTCCCGGCCTCGCGCGAATCATCTACGAGCACAGCGACCTCGCGTCCGAGCAGATCGTAGACCACCAACCGGACATCGGTGGCTTCGGGAAGAACGTAGGTGATGACCGCACCTCCGGCAAATGGATTGGGCGCGCTCGTGAGGCTGACGTGCTCCAGGGTTTCCTCGCTTCGGACAGGTGTTCCTTCGGACGACATAGCCTCAGCCGGAGGCCGGGTCTCATCATCAGCGAGGACCGAGTCAGGAGCGCGGAAGGGCGGACAGGAGCCTAGTGTGATGACGCCCGTGCGAGCACCTTCGGAGCCGCAACTGTTGCGAAAATCTCCAGCCCAAGTGTACCCATTGGTCCCATTCCCACCGGTAATCCGCCCGTTGTATGTGAGCCAGTCCACGAAACCATTTCCACCCGAGCAACCAGAGCTTCCGTCGATGTCAGGATTCATGAAGGTAAAACTATGGTGGCGAATCTCGGCGCTGGTGGTTCCGCGTGTGGCGGTCGCACTCCATGAGAAGGGAGCAGCCGTCGTCCCTGTCCCGCTGGCGATGTCCGTGCCATACATGGTACCGCTCATGCGGTACCCACTCTGATCCACGGTGAAGCAGAATAGAATGCCGAACTGGGCCTGCGCCGCCTGCAGCGGCATGATCACCGCGAATGCAACGACTAGAAGAAAAACTAAACGGTTCATGGCGTACCTCAAGGGTTGAGTGAGACAGGTGAGCGAAGAGCCGCTCGACACCCTATCGCCAGTCCGCTGCGCGTCCCCTCACCGCCACGCAAAAAAATGCGCCGCCCGGCGGGACCCCCACCGAGCGGCGCATCCTTCACCTTCTACCCTACTCTAACGCACAAGTGTGATCTGCTGCGTCTGCATCGTGCTTCCCGCTGCGAGGCGCACGACATAGACCCCACTCGGCAGCGTGGCCCCATCGAGCACCGCTTCGTGCCGACCGGCTTCCATGTTGCCATCCATCAGCGTTGCCACCTCGCGTCCGAGCACATCGTAAACGATGAGGCGCACATCCGCTGCCTCGGGCAGCACGAACGGCACTGTAGCGCTTCGACTAAACGGATTCGGGTAGACGCCGGAGAGCGTCGCCTCGGTCGGCAGTGCCTCACCGGAGCGGCTCGCAGCCTCAAGGGTTGGCTTGAGGGCAGCGCCCTGCTCCACCCACGGCGTCGCGTCGGTCACGGTCCACGCCTGTACGTCGGTCCCGCGCGCCGTACCGGTGACCGTCACCGTGAACACCTCTTCGTCCAGAATGGCTGAGGGGAAATCACCGATCTGCAGACGGTAGGTGTACTCGCCCTGCGGCGCGCTGGCTGGCACGTTCTGTACGAAGCTGCCCATGATGGTCGTCTCGGCGGACACGCTGCCGGAGCGAACCGTGCCTTGTGCCACCACATTCCCGTCGCGCTCGGCGACAAACCACAGGTTGGCGAAACCGTTCACGGTGTTGTTGTTCGTGACCGAGAAGTCGAACGCAACTGAGCCACCCGGTGCGACGGTGAGCGGCGTCGTGTTCGTTGCCTCGAGGTCGCCGTCACGCGGCGGCAGCAGCGCCGTCGTGCCATCGGGGAAGACCGCGAGCAGACCGAAGGCCTCGCCGTTCTGGTCGTTCTCCGGCGAGAGGAAGCCCGAGGCGAGCACC
>JANQRZ010000006.1 GCA_028284265.1 Rhodothermales bacterium | reverse complement strand
GGTGGCGTATGCCGAGGCCGCCGAGGCATATCCGGGGCGCGGGGCGTACTTCGGCGGGCCGTTCGGTGTCGACTATGAAGAACGACCCCCAGAATGGCTCTGGCCGTTCCTACCCCCCTCAGCACTCGGCGTAGAGTTAGATGGTCAGCGCCCTGTCCACTTCCTCGGCTTCAACTGGGCAGCGTTCACTACTGACCTCGACACCCTCGGCGGTTTTGACCCGAACCGTGGCCCAGGCTCCCCAACGGGAGCGATCGGACAAGAAGCCGAGATGCAGTACCGGATGCGCCACGACGGATTGGACCGCATCGACGTACCCAACGGGCGTGTGTGGCACTACGTCCCACGCAACCGCTGCACACCAGCGTGGACACTAGAGCGGAACTACAAAGTCGGGCTTCAACGGGGCACACGCGAGCGCACCAAGGCCGGTTATATCCGCCCCCTATGGATTGCCGAGTATGCCGCTCGCGGCGGCTTCGCCATTCTGCGCTGGCTGCGCTCGACTATGTTGGGGGACTCAGTCGGCCAATTCGATGCACGAGTACGCCTCCGAAAACATATCGGTGCCCTCGTCGGCTACGTCTCTTCCTAGCGTGCCCCTTCCCGTAATCTCAAGCTCGGCCTGACCTCTCCCATGCAACCCGGCCATTCTCCATCTGGCGATCCGCTTGTCTCCGTCGTGATCCCCTGCTATAACGTGCGGGACTACGTCGAGGCCACGGTCGAGTCTGTCCTCGCACAGACCTATGGGAGCATAGAGATCATTTGCGTGGATGACGGATCGGCAGACGGCACGCCCGAGATTCTGCGTCGGCTCGAAGCCGAACACCCGGACCGCATCCGCGTCATCGAAGGGCCACATAGCGGAGCACCCGCCGCCCGCAACGCCGGTTTCGACAAGGCCACTGGCACCTTCGTCCAATTCCTTGACGCCGACGACCTGCTGGTGCCGACAAAGATTGAGCGCCATGTGCGGCTCGCGCAGGAGACTGGAGCCGATATCGTCGCCGGAGCATTTCTGCGCTGCTATGACGACGGGAAAGAGGTGCTGCGCGAGGTCGGCGAGGAGCCGTGGACGGCGCTCGTATGGAGCAAGATGGGCGTCACCTCAGCCAACCTGTTCCGCCGCGCTGCCGTAGAAGCCGCCGGACGGTGGCGCGAGGGCCAGCACAGCAGCCAAGAGTACGAGTTGATGTTTCGCATCCTCAAAAATGGTGCGGCGGTCGCGTTCGACGAGCAGGTGGTGATGCGCAAAGGCATCCGCGACGACTCGATCAGCGGCCCCTACGACGCACCCGTCCGCGAGAGCTACCTCGCCCTCTGCGCCGACGTGCTCACGTACCTGCGCGATGAAGGCCGACTCTCATCAGAGCAAGAGCAAGCGATCCTCGACAGCATCTTTTTCAAGGTCCGCAACCTGTATCCGCTCGACCCGGACGCCGCACTCCGCCACCACCACCGGGTCATCCCGCGCCGCTATACACCCGGCCCCAAGACCAACACGGGCCTCCCGTTTATTCTCACCTATAAACTCTTCGGGCTGCGCGCCGCCGAACGCCTCCGCGCTCTCAAGTCGTAATCCCGGTCGCACCGGACCTATCCCATGAACTTCCGCAGCATCGCCCAACTCAGCGACCAGCTTGTCAACTGGTCCAAGCAGCTTCCCCACGACCTCGACCTTATCGTGGGTATCCCGCGTAGCGGCATGCTCGCCGCGAACATCCTCGCGCTCTACCGCAACCTCCCCCTCGCTGACCTCGACGGGTTCCTCGAAGGTCGGTGCATCGGAACCGGCAAAACGCGCCGCACCGCGATGGACCTCGAAGGCGGTGGCGGCACGATGGGGTTTCTTGACACCCCGCGCAACGTGCTCGTGCTCGACGACAGCATCTGGTCCGGCTCGGCGCTGAAGGAAGCAATGGCGAAGGTCGAGGCTGCGGGGCTTCCGCACCACGTCCAGTACGGAGCCGTCTACGTAACACCGGAAACCACAGATTTGCCGGATGTCTACTGCGAGGTGCTCCACTACCCGCGCTGCTTCGAGTGGAACGTGCTGCACCACCACGTCCTACACTGGGCCTGCATGGACATGGACGGCGTCCTCTGCGCCGACCCGCTCAACCATGAGAACGATGACGGCGAGCGCTACCGGCAGTTCCTCCGCGAGGCGCGCCCGATGCACCTCCCGACGGACCGCGTCAAGGCCATCGTGACGAATCGCTTGGAGAAGTACCGCCCCGAAACCGAGGACTGGCTGCACCGACACGGCGTCGTGTTCGACCAGCTCATCATGATGGACTACCCGGACGGCGCGACGCGGCGACAGATGAATACCTACAGTGCCCACAAGGCGAAAGCGTACCGCGACAGCGATGCCAAGCTGTTCATTGAGAGCGACATCAAGCAGGCTATCGAGATCGCCAACCTCTCACGGCAGGAAGTGCTTTGCATTGACACGATGCAGATGATCCAGCCTGGTGGCCTGCCCGTCGCCCGTCCCGGCTGGCCACTCCCCGACGCCTTCGAGCCGACCCTTCCCCGCCGCGTGGTGCGCCGCGTGCTGTCGAAGTCCACGCGGGACCGGATCGCTGCTGTCCGCCGCCGCCTCAATGGGGCTGACTAGCGCACACCCATGCCGCCTCTCGTCTCCATTCTCATCGCGGCCTACAACGCCGAGCCGTGGCTGACCGAAACGCTGGACTCGGCGACAGGTCAGACGTGGCCGAACGTGGAGGTGATCCTCGTGGACGACGGCTCTACGGATGATACTCTCGCACTCGCCCGCCGCTATGAAGCTAGAGGCGTTCGCGTCATCGCGCAGGAGAATCGAGGCGCATGTGCTGCCCGCAACGCGGCCCTCGCCGAAGCCCAAGGCGACTTTATACAGTACCTCGACGCCGACGACCTACTCGCACCGGACAAGATTGAGGTCCAGATGAACCGGCTCGCCGACGAGCCAGACGGCGCAATTGCCTCGTCCAGTTGGGCACGGTTCTACAATGATGACCTCTCGACCGCCACCTCCACGCCGGAGCCTGTGTGGCGCGACTACGCACCCGCGGCTAGGTGGCTGATCGATTCGTGGCTGGGACACGGGATGATGCCGTCCTTTGCCTGGCTGATGCCGCGCTCCATCGCCGAAGCGGCGGGGCCGTGGAACGAAACCATCCGGCTCAACCAAGACGGCGAATACTTCGCCCGCGTCGTGACCGCAGCCTCGAAGATCGCGTTTTGCCCGGAGGGACTGGGGTACTACCGCTCAGGCATCACCAGCAGCATCAGTAAACGACGCGACCGCGAAACCTTCGCCTCGTTCTTCCACGCCACCGAGCTATGCACAGAGCATCTGCTGGCGGTGATGGACACGGACGAGGCACGGCAAGCGTGCGCGTGCTTGTGGCAGACCTTTGCGTTTCGTGCCTATCCTTTCGCCCCACGCCTCGTCCGGCAAGCCGAGGCCCATGTAGTGGCTTTTGGCGGCTGCGATATGGAGCAGGACGGCAGCCCCGCACTTCGGCGGCTGCGTAGCGTCATCGGATGGAAACCCGCGGAGCGCCTGCGCCGAGCGTATTACAAGGTGCGCTACGGCCACGCTACGGGGGTTCGCTAGGTGGCTCGTATCTGCATCGTCACCGGAGCACACCTCTGCCGCAACCCGCGCGTGGTGAAAGAAGCCTCTGCTCTCAGTGAGGCAGGGCACGAGGCCGTCGTGCTCGGACCGGCTACACACGAGGAGTTGGCCGATGAAGACAAACCGCTCGCGCAGCGTGGCGACTTCGAGCACCGGTTCGTGGTGGACCTCCGACCGGGGGCGACGGGGCGCGACCGCCACCGGATCGTGCGCCGTCTAGCGACCGAGGCTGTAGCGCGACTCGGCCTCCAACGTCCCGAGTCGCTCGGCTACGGCGTCCACACCATGCTGGCTGCCGCACGGCGCGAGCGGGCCGACCTCACCATCGGCCACCAAGAAGTTGGCGTCTATGTCACCGCCCAACTTCTGCGCGAAGGCTACCTCGTCGGAGCCGACATCGAAGACTGGCACTCGGAAGACCAACTGGCCGAGTGGAAGCGACGGCCTCGCCGACTGCTTCGAGCCAGCGAGGCGGCCCTGCTGCGAGGAGCCGCTTACACGATGACTACTTCCCATGCCCTCGCCGATGCGCTGGCAACCACTTTCGACGCACCCAAGCCTGCGGTCGTCTACAATGCGTTTCCTTGGGCCGAGCGGGCAACGCTAGACGGCGTCGCAAAAGACCGAACCGACTACACCCTACCGTCGCTCCACTGGGTCTCGCAGACGATCGGAGCCGGTCGGGGCCTCTCGGTGCTCTTCGATGCACTCAAGCTTGTCAACCAGCCGGTCGCCCTCCACCTTCGGGGGCGCGTCGGTGCCGACGATCAGGTCTGGCTGGACGACCGCTTCCCGACCGCTCCCGGCCACCGCCTCATCCTCCACGACCTCGTCTCGCCCGCCGAACTCCTCAGCCGAATCGCGGAGCACGATATCGGCCTCGCGCTTGAAGAAACCGAGCCTCCCAGCCGAAACCTCACCGTAACGAACAAGGTTCTGCACTACCTGCTCGGTGGCTTGGCCGTGGTGGCAACTGATACGGCGGGTCAGGTCGAAATCGCCGAGCACGTGCCGGAAGCAGTTGCGGTGTGCCGCAACGGCGACGCGGAAAGCCTGGCAGCGGCGATCAACACGTTTCTGTCGTCTCCCGAGCGTCTCCGCGCAGCCAAAGATTCGGCCCTCTCATCGGCGGAAGCCACCTTCTGCTGGGAGCAACAGCGACCGGTGCTTCTGCATACCATCGAGCAAGCTATTGGAACACGGCCCAGCATATGAACCCGTGACGTAGCTTTAGCCTTCTGACAACCGAGCACCCTGCCCCTTTGTCTTCAACTTTGACGCATGGTTCCTGTGTGGTCTACCGCGTAGCCTAGCCGACGAGCCTGTACCATTTAGACCTCTTGAAGGTGCCCTAGCGATGTGAGTGGGTATGCTCCTATCCACTCCCTCCTACCTTCAGCCCCAAGCACGTCCTTACTCCTGTGAAACGAGTCCTCATCGTAGCGCCCCACTTCCCACCGTCGAATCTGGCGGCGGTGCACCGGACTCGGCTCTTCGCACAGCACCTGCCCACGTTCGGCTGGGAACCGATTGTGCTCACGGTGCACCACGACTACTACGAGGAGAAGCTCGACTGGAACCTTGCCAAGCTGGTCCCCGAAGACTTGCGGGTGGAGCAGGTCAAGGCGATGCACGTTCCGCCCATCCGCGTCGTCGGCGACATCGGGGTGCGCGGCTTCAGGCAGATGCTCCGCCGCACCCTCCAGCTGATTGACGAAGAGCAGATCGACTTCCTCTACATCCCGATCCCGTCGTTCTACGCGGCAATGCTCGGCCCCATCGTACACCGGCTCCGGGGCACGCCCTATGGAATTGACTACATCGACCCGTGGGTCCACGAGTGGCCCGGCGGCGACAAGCTCTTTTCGCGGCACTGGATGAGCGACCGCTTGGCCTATGTGCTGGAGCCGATGGCAGTCAAGCACGCCTCGCTCATCACGGGCGTGGCAAAAGGCTACTATGAGGACGTGTTCGACCGGAATCCGCATCTCCGGGAGACCGCTGTGACAGCATCTATGCCCTACGGCGGCGAGGCTGAGGACCACCGCCGCGCCCACGACCTGGGTGCTCCGCTCTATGTCTTCGACGAAGAGCCGGAGGCTTTCCAGTTTCTCTACGCGGGTGCTCTGCTCCCGCTCGCATTCGAACCCCTCCACCGCGTGTTCCGTGCGATTGCCGACAACCGGGCGATGTTTGAAAACGTTCGTTTCCACTTCGTCGGTACCGGCACCTCACCGAACGACCCGGAGGGCTACAACGTGCGCCCTGTCGCCGAGCAGTATGGCCTGTGGGATACCATCGTCACCGAGCATCCAGCGCGCATCTCGTACCTTGATGTGCTCACTCACCTCGACGCGGTCGACGCCGTGTTCATTCTGGGCAGTACGGAGCCGCACTACACCCCCTCGAAGGTCTATCAGGGCGTCCTCTCGGAGAAGCCGATCTTCGCCATCCTCCACGAGGCCAGCACAGCGTGCGCCGTGCTCCGCTCAACGGGAGCCGGAAAAGTCATCAGCTTCGACGGCGAGAACGAGCTAGACAAGATCGAGCGCGCGTTCGTCCCGACCTTCACCGAGTTCCAAGCCTTCGCTACGGACTTCGACCCGACCCAGGTAGATCAGGCGCAGTTTGAGAAGTACTCGGCACGAAGCGTGACGCGCATTCTTGCAGAAGCACTTGACGAGGCGCTAGAGCGGAACCGCTCCGTCAAGAGCCTGACTGGCTAACAAGGTCGCCGCAATCCGACTCCCCATGCGCCTGGGCGTCCTCGCCACCCACCCGATCCAGTACCACGCTCCGCTCTACCGAGCGCTGGCCGAGCATTTAGATCTGCAGGTGTACTTCGCGCACAAGCAGACCGCCGAGGGACAGGCCGCAGCGGGCTTCGGCGTCGCCTTCGAGTGGGACGTGCCGTTGCTGGACGGCTATGCGTACCAGTTCCTCGACAACGTGGCCCGCGAACCGGGCACGGGCACGTTTCGAGGCTGCAACACCCCCGAGATCGCCGAGATCATCGCCCGCGAGCGCTTCGACGCCTTCCTCGTGACCGGCTGGAATAAGCTCAGCTTCTGGCAGGCCATGCGGGCGTGCTGGCGGACAGGCACCCCGCTGATGATTCGCGGCGACTCGCAACTCGCCACCCCACGGCGCTGGTGGCTTCGGATCGCCAAGGAGCTACTCTACAAGGCCTTCATCCCCCGCTTCGACCGATACCTCGTAGTCGGCGAGCGCGCTCGGGAGTACTATCTGCACTATGGGGCTGCCCCGGAGAAGATGCACTTCGTGCCGCACTTCGTGGACAATGTATGGTTCCGCACGAGGGCAGAGGAGGCACGCCACACAGGCCCCGATGTGCGAGCCGAGCTTGGCGTCAGCCCCGATGCCTCCGTGCTGCTCTTCGTCGGCAAGTTTATCCCGAAGAAGCGACCAGCAGATGTCATCGCCGCAGCAGACCGTCTGTTTGCGGCAGGCCATCCTGTCGAGGTCATCCTCGTGGGTGCAGGCGAACTGGAGGGCATGCTCCGCGAAGCGGCAACCAAAGCATCGGCCCCGGTCCACTTCGCCGGATTCAAGAACCAGTCGGAGCTTCCAGCCTACTACGCCTCGGCAGACGTGATCGTACTGCCATCCGATGGCGGCGAGACGTGGGGCCTCGTTGTCAACGAGGCGATGGCCTGTGGGCTGCCCGCCGTCGTCTCCGAGGCTGCCGGGTGCGCACCCGACCTGATCGACCCCGGCAAGACCGGTTTTTCGTTCCCACTAGGAGACGTAGCGGCGCTCTCGGACGCCTTGGAACGAACTTTGTCCCTAGACAGTACGGCGGCTCACGAGGCCCTCACAGCCAAGATGGAAACGTATTCGCTCCAGACCGCCGTGCAAGGCACGCTGGAGGCTGTGCAGCGAGAAAGCTGACGTGAGGCAACGCCATAGAGATTCCGCTTACTTTGCAGCGTGGCCTCGAACGAGACGCTGCTATTTGTTACCCCACCCGGACAGCCCTCTATGCCAGCATCCAGCCCCACGCTTCCGGCCCAACCCTCCCCTCGCACGAAGACGGCTCCGTCCCGTCAGTCGAATGTTCCCCCGGCGCTGACGGCAGGATTCGTAGCCCTGAGCGGCCTCGGCCTCCTGTCGCCGAACCCGCTGCTCACGGCGGCGAGCATTCTTGTGCTCTTTCTGCTCTTCAAGCTTCTGTGGCGTCCCGGCGAGCCGCCGATCCTACTCCTCGTCGGTGGATTTCAGTGGGTACAGGCAACGGCGAGAGTCTTCTTCGCCAACCTCGCTGGCGTTCCCATCGAAGAACTGGCCCCGATGATCTCGCTTGAGAAGGCGGCATGGTTGAGCCTGATCGGAATCATTGCACTCGCTTTGGGAATGAAGGCCGGGCTACTGAAGTTCAAATCTCTCAGGCGGTGTGATCCCTACGAAGAGACCCAAAGGTTTTCTATTGACAAGGCGTTTACGCTCTACCTAATTGGTGCAGGTTCTGCCGCATTCGTCGGAGGATTTGCTTGGCTTATACCTGGACTGACCCAAGCACTGCTAGCTGCAATCGCTGTGAAGTGGGTGCTGTTCTTCCTGCTTGGCTTCCTCGTCCTTCAGCGCAAGGAGCGCTATATCCTTTTAGTCGTGGCAGGAGGCATTGAGTTCGTTTCCGGCTTGGGCTTCTTTGCCGACTTCAGGGACGTCTTCCTCCTGAGCCTCGTTATGGTGTTTGCGGTCAAGACGCGACTCAAACCTCGCACGGTGCTGCTCGGCCTCGTTCTCATCATTTCCCTAGGATTTGTAGCAGCAATCTGGACGGTCATCAAGCAGGATTATCGGGACTTTGCCACCGGGGGTGACCGAACGCGACAAGTGACCGTCGTCTCCCGATCTGAGCAGCTCACCAAGATGGTCCAGCTCGTGGGTGCCGTGACGTGGCAGGACCTAGAGTATGCGATCGAACCCCTGTTCGAACGCTTGGCCTATATCGACTTCTTCGCTCACACGATCGACTATGTGCCAGCAGTCAGGGAGCATGAGGGCGGCCGGTTGTGGATGGGATCTATCCTGCACTTTTTGCAACCACGCATCATTTTCCCGAATAAACCGGTGCTGCCCTCCGACTCGGAATTGACGATGGCATACACAGGACTGGTGCTTGCCAGTACAGATCAGGGAACGTCGTTCAGTATTGGCTACATGGGTGAGAGCTACATCGACTTCGGCCCCTACTTTATGTTCTCGGCCATCTTCCTTCTCGGCTTGATCTGGGGGCTGATCTACTACTACTTCCTGAAGAAGGCAAAGAACAGGGTGGTTGGGTATGCTTTCGCCTCGGCGATGCTGCTCAACGCACACACCCTCGAAATAGCGACGATCAAGCTGTTCGGTTTGATGGCTATGAACTTCCTCGTGCTCGCCATGGCACTCAAATTTGGGGAGCCGTTCATTATGTCTTGGATCGAGGACCGCAGGAAGGCCCGGCAAGCTTCCCGAACCCCCGTCGGAGCGTGACGGTGAGGGATAGTCTCCGCGCGGTCCATACGCTCGACAGCCTCTCGGCCGACCAAGGAGGGCCGAGCCGGAGCGTCTCGCTACTCTGTGCAGCCTTGGCACGGCACGGCACCGAAGTCCAGATCGTTACCTCTCGTCTCCGACCCGACGAAGGACCTGCGGTTCTTCCGCCCTCCAACCTCGTATCCGTTCACTTCGTCGAGCGCCCCTCAGCAAGGTCGGCCTTTCTGGGCCGTCCTGCGTTTGCCCGAGCCGTCGAGGCACTGCTGGGAGAAGTACCCACGGTCTTGCACGACCACGGCATCTGGCTCCCGACTAACCACCTGACTGCTACGATGGCACAGCGGACGCTCACCCCGCGCGTGCTGAGTACACGGGGCATGCTGACCCCGTGGGCGTTGCAGCACAAGCAAGGCAAGAAAAAGGTGGCGTGGGCGCTCTATCAGCACCGCGACCTCAAGACGGTGACGCTGTTCCACGCCACCTCCGAAGCCGAAGCCGAGGGCCTGCGCGACCTCGGCTTTCGCCAACCCATCGCGGTGATCCCCAACGGCGTGGACGTTCCCGACGAGGCGAGAGACTGCACCGGAACAGCCGATAAAGCAAAGCGCCGCGCACTCTTCCTCTCGCGCCTTCACTCCGGCAAAGGCTTGGCCGACCTCTTCCAAGCGTGGGCCGAGATCCGCCCCACCGGCTGGGAACTCATCGTCGCGGGCCCCGATGCCGAAGGCCACCGCGCCGAACTCGAACGCCTAATGTACACGCTCGGCCTAGAGAACGACGTGCAATTCATTGGGCCGGTGGAAGACGAAGAGAAGTGGGCGGTCTACCGAAGCGCTGACTTCTTCGTGCTGCCCACCCACAGCGAGAACTTCGGCACCGTCGTGGCTGAGGCACTTGCCAGTGCTGTGCCTGTCCTCACGACCCGAGGCGCGCCGTGGCAGGACCTCGAAACGCATGACTGCGGCTGGTGGGTCGATATCGGATCGCAGGGCGTCGCTGCGGGGCTACGCGAGGCAGTGGCGTGCTCCGATGAGCAGCGAGCAGCTATGGGCCAGCGGGGGCGGGCGCTCGTCGAGCGAGACTATTCCTGGACACACGTCGCCGCAGCAATGGCGGATGTATATGCCTGGCTGCTTGACCTCGGCCCCCAACCCGACTGCGTGATCTAGCCGCCCCAACTATCGCCTGCCCCATGAAAGAGGCATCTACCTCGGCTCATACTTCAGACGCCGGAATCGGAGCGATTCCGACCGACGCCTATGTGATGATCATCGGCGCGATGAAAGCGGGGACCTCATCGCTCTTCGACCTGCTATCTCAGCACCCGGCCCTGTGCGCCGCGAGCGCCAAAGAGCCGGAGTTCTTTTCGCAACACCAAGACCATCGGGTTGCGGTGGACCGATACGAGGCTCTCTTTGACTTCGATCCGGCGCAGCACACCTTGTGCCTCGAAGCCTCGACCGGCTACACGAAGTATCCCGAAGAAACGGGTGTGGCACAACGCATGAAGGCCTACGGCATTGAGCCTCGCTTCATCTATATCGTGCGCAACCCCATCGACCGGTTTGTTTCCCAACTGAACTACGCGCACCTCAACAACTATGCGTGGGGCGACGCCACCCTGTTTGGCCTGCTCGCCACGTCGTTCTCGATGTACCATCGGCAGTTGTCTGCATTCCTCGACGTCTACCCAGATAAGGATCGCTATCTCATCACGGACTTCGCAGACCTCAAAGCCAATCCCGAGGCGCTGTGCCAATCGATCACCGACTGGCTCGGCCTACCGCCCACTACGTTTCGGGATGCAGGCCCGGCCAACGCTACGCCTGCTCGATCCGAGGCCGAGCTTCGACTGACCCGCTCGACACTGCATCGGTTCAGGCACTTGCTCCCGCGTGGCCTTCGAGACCAGATCAAGGCCGTGCTCCGTGCGCGGGGGACCTCGGCGAAGCGCAACCTCACCGAAACCGAGGTCGCTCAGTTGCGCGCTTGGCTGGCCCCCGACATGCAGCGTTTCAAAGAGACCTTCGGCTTTCCCGTAGAGCGCTGGGGCTTCGATGCGTGATCGCCCTCATGTGTCTGTTCTCCTCTGTTTCTGCATCACACCCCCGCATAGCAGACCTATTTTTGGCCTGCCCTCCGATCCCTTCCGAGCAATGTCTGCTGTCGCTGTTATCGAAGCCCCCCAAGTGGCCGATAGCCTAGTGGAATCGCTCTCGCAAACCCAAGAGTTGGATGTACATCTTAGGCATTAACGCATACCACGGCGACGTCTCCGCCGTGCTCGTCCACGACGGTCAACTGGTCGCTGCGCTCGAAGAAGAGCGGTTCCGCCGCATCAAGCACTGGGCGGGCTTCCCAACCCTCGCCATCCAGCGCTGTCTGGAGATGGCGGGCATCACCGGGACCGAGGTGGACCACGTCGCCATCAGCCGCGACCCGAAGGCGAACCTCCTCAAGAAGGGCATCTTCACACTCAAGAACCGCCCCGACATCCGCCTCGTCCTCGACCGCGTGCAGAACTCCCGCAAGGTCCGCGATCTGCACAGCCCTCTCATCGAAGCGCTGGGCGTGAGCAAAGACAGCCTGCCTGAAATCCACTACGTCGAGCACCACCCGGCACACCTCGCGAGCACGTTCTTCGTCTCGCCGTTCGAAGAGGCCGCCGTCTGCGCCATCGACGGCTTCGGCGACTTCGTGAGCACATCCATGGCGATGGGGCGCGGCAACAAACTGGACATCCTAGAGAAGGTGTACTTCCCGCACTCGCTCGGGATGATGTACACCGCCATCACCCAACACCTCGGCTTTCTCAACTACGGAGACGAGTACAAGGTGATGGGCCTCGCCCCCTACGGCAAACCGACGCGCGTCGACGACCTCCGCCAACTCCTCACCTTGAAGAAGGGCGGCACGTTCGAGTTGGAGTTGAAGTATTTCCGCCACTGGAGCGAGGGCGTCGAGATGGAGTGGGACGAAGGCTACCCGACGCTCGGCAAGGTGTACACCGCCGAGCTAGAGAAGCTACTCGGCCCGGCCCGGCACCCAAAAGACGAGGTGACGAGCGTCCACGAAGACATGGCTCGCTCGCTGCAAGCGGTCTACGAAGAAGCCGCCTTCCACATTCTAAACGGGCTGCACGACCGCACGAAGCAGCCGCGCCTCTGCCTTGCCGGAGGGTGCGGCATGAACTCCGTCGCCAACGGCAAAGTCCGGGCGAACACGCCGTTCGAGGATGTCTACATCCAGCCCGCCGCCGCTGACAATGGCACGGCCCTCGGCGCGGCCTACTGGGTCTGGAACCAAGAACTAGGCAAGCCTCGCAACTTCGTGATGGAGCACGGTTACTGGGGCACGTCGTACCCCGACGCCGACGTGACAGCCATCGTTGATGCTCGCGATGACGAGGAGTGGACGTACACCTACGAGCGCTACGACACGGAGGCCGACACCATCGAAGCCACCGCTGACCTCCTCGCCGACGGCAACGTAGTCGGCTGGTTCCAAGGACGGATGGAGTGGGGCGCGCGCGCACTCGGCAACCGCTCGATCCTCGCCGACCCGAGCCGCGCTGACATGCGCGACCTCATCAACCTGAAGATCAAGTTCCGCGAACGCTTCCGCCCCTTCGCCCCTTCGGTAGCCGAGGAGGTGCTGCACGACTACTTCGAGGACGCGGCACCGGCCCCGTTCATGCAGCAGGTCTACCAGGTCCGCGCCGACAAGCAGGAGAGCCTGCCTGCCATCACCCACGTTGATGGCAGTGGTCGCATCCAGACCGTCAGTGCCACCCAGAACCCGACGTATCACGCACTCATCACCGCCTTCGGCCAGCGCTCCGGCATCCCGATCTTGCTCAACACCTCGTTCAACGAGAACGAGCCGATTGTGGACACGCCGGAGCAGGCGCTCGACTGCTTCCTCCGCACGCGAATGGACGTGGTCGTGATCGGCAACACGGTGATCCGGCGGCACCCGGTTGAGGCCGCGGCTGCCGTTAGTGAGGGCGAAGAGGGCTAGTCATGTCCGCGAAGCCATCGCTTCTGTTCGTCAACCAGCACTACTGGCCCGACTTCGCCTCGACGGGCCAGCACCTGACCGACCTCGCCGAACACCTCGCGGCGGCAGGCTATGACGTGAGCGTGGTGTGCAGCCGTGGGAAGTACCTCGCCGGTGAGCTGGAATCGCCGGAGGAAGAGGTCCAAAACGGCGTCCGCATTCACCGCATCCGGGCAACGAGCTTCGGACGGGCGCGGCACCTCGGTCGGCTCGTGGACTATGCCAGCTTCTACCTGCGTGTCCTCCTCCGGCTCCTCCGCAAGCGCCGCTACGACTACCTCGTGGTGCTAACCACACCGCCGCTCCTGTGCTACGTCGGGGCCATCCTGAAGCGGCTGCGCGGGCAACGCTACGGCATCTGGTCGATGGACCTCCACCCGGACGCCGAGGAGGCTCTCGGGATGCTGAAACAAGGCAGCCTGCTGGCGAAAGCACTCCACGGCTTCAACGATGTCGGGTATCGCAACGCCGACTTCGTCGTGGACCTCGGCACCTACATGAAGCGCCGCATCGAGGCGAAAGGGGCCCAGCCGGACCGCCTCCACACCATCCCCGTCTGGAGCAAAAAGCAGGAGATCGAACCGGTCGCCCGCGAAGACAACCCACTCCTCGATGAATGGGGGCTGCGCGGCAAGCAGATCGTGATGTACTCCGGCAACGCAGGCCTCGCTCACCGTTTCGACGAGGTGCTCGAGGCCATGCACACACTCAAGAATCACCCGGAGCTGTTCTTCCTGTTCGTCGGCTCTGGCCCACGAAAGCAAGAGATCATCGCCTACGCCGAGGAGCACGGCATCGAGAACTTTCGCTACCTCAACTACCTCCCGCGCGAGCAGCTACGTTTTTCCCTCTCCGCCGCGAGCGTTCATCTGCTAACGCTGCGAAGGAATATGGCAGGCATCGCGGTGCCCGGCAAGCTCTACGGCATCATGGCGGCCGCCCGCCCTGTTGTAATGGTGGGTCCCCGCGCGTCCGTCCCCGCCGAGACCGTCGAGCGCGAAGAGATCGGCTTCGTCGTGGACCCAAGTCAGTCGGGCGGCACCGCGCGGCTCGTCGAAGGACTACTCCGCCTCTGCGACGATGATGCCCTGCGTACTGAGCAGGGCAATCGAGCGCGGGCTGCCTTCCTGAAACATTACGAGCAGAAGGTAGCCTGCGAGATGTGGGAGCGTCTGTTCGAGCAACTCAGCCATGTCCGCCCGCCCGCCGGTTCGCGGCCGGCCTTGGCCTCCGCCTAGCACTAAGACCCTGTGCCAGTAGTATGTTAAGGCGCAGGCACGCCACTAGACCTCCAGCGATTCGCCAGTACGCATGGGACAGCGCACGTTTCGCCATCCGGTTTTCTACTACGCCGTTCCGGGCCTTCTCATCCTGATCGCGTGCTGGCAGATTTACCGCGCCCACGAACAGTACTTGACCCCGTGGAAGGGCGGCGGCTTTGGGATGTTCTCGACGGTGGACGCACCCGGCAACCGCATCCTCCGCACCTACCTCATCACCCCGGAGGGCGAGGCGATGACGCTCTACGGAACCATGTCGATCCAGAAGAAGCGCATCCTCGGCATGCCCGATGATCCCACGCTGGAGCAGATTGGCCGAGAGGCCGCCGCCGAAGGATGGGCGATCTATCCGTTCGACGAAGTGCTCGATGAGATCGCCAGCCTCCCCGAAGACCTGCGGAAGTACCTCGCCCGGACCCCGTCGATGGACCGTCGCCGACAAGAGCGACGCCGCGAGCGCGCCCTCGTCGAAGCCGACAGCACCGGCGAACCGCCCGACAGCTCACTAATCGCGGTGGACTCGACCGAGATCGTTCCCTATCCCAGCCGGGTCGCGTTTGCCCAGCCTCGCCCTCGCCCACCCGGCACGGTCGAGCCCGACATCCGTCAGGTGCGCGTCGAGGTGTGGGGGATGCGCTATGACCCACAAGCGAGCCGGGCAACGCCTTACTTGCTCAACGACGTCACCGTGGACATTGAATAGCTCATGGCCGACTCCCTGACCCCTGCTTCTTCCGGACGCTGGCAACGCCTTCGCACCGCTGCACTGGCGTGGGCTGATGATTTTTCAGCCCCAGAGCGCCGCTTTGAGCTGGTGGCGGTGATGACGCTCATGCTGCTCATCATGTACACGCTCTCGACGTGGTACATGCAGGCTGGGGTGCTCTGCCTGAGCGTGTTCGCACTCCTGCACCGGCCCATTCTCCGCAGTGCGCTGTTCTGGTTCGCCATCACCCTCATCCTAACTGTGGGACACTATCAGGGCTGGTTCCACATCGACAATCACAAATACCTCATCACGTACTGGTGCCTCGCCCTCGCCCTGTCGCGCTTGGCCGATGATCCCGACCGATTCCTCGCCCTGAATGGCCGCCTGCTCATCGGGCTGGCGTTTCTCTTCGCGGTGATCTGGAAGGCGATCTCCGAGGACTACATGAGCGGCGCATTTTTCGAGGCCACCCTGCTTCAGGATACGCGCTTCCATGGAGTCGCCGAAGTAGTGGGGGGCGCTCCGGCTGCGGGCCTGCAGGAGAATGTGCTAGGCCTCAGCCGACTCCGCAACTTCGGCGATCCAAGTGCAGGCTTTGATATCACCACCGGCGGGCGCATCCCCCTCCTCGCCCAGTTCATGACGTGGTGGACCATCTTGATCGAGGCCGTCGTCGCCGCCTGCTTTCTGTGGCCGAAGGACCGGGGCCTCTCGAAGTGGCGTGACCATTCCCTGTTCGCCTTTATCCTGACGACGTACCCCCTCGCTCCCGTTGTCGGGTTCGCATGGGTGCTCTCAGCGATGGCAACTGCCCAGTGCCGCACAAAGGGGTTCCGCTACTGGCCGGTGCTGTACACCTTCGCGTTTCTGGCGGTGATGGTAAGCGCCTACCTCCCGTTCTCTCGGCTCAAGGGACTGTTGCTCCCGTAGGAAGGACCGGCAGGACGTCCGACTCCGCTCTCCCAAGGCCGCACGGCGGCCTCCCAAGAGAACGTCACCTGCTCGCCCGCATTGAGCGCACGCGTAAAGTTGATACGGAGACTTGGTCCCCGCCTATCCTCACCGAGCGGTGAGCCGTTGGACGCCCGGTACTCGAACGAGTCAAAGAGGCCGTTTGCACCGGCTCCCTCGGTAATCGATGTATAGCTCGGCTGGAGTGGTGCCCAGAGGAGGTTAGTGGGAAACTCAATCATCGTCTCACCGCCATTGGCCGTGAATGAAAACGTGTTTCCATCCTCACTGGTGCGCCCGGTCCGCACATCCGTGCAATTCTGCATGCGACCGACAGTAAAGAAAATCTCTAGGTTCTCGAAGCTTCCACCGTACATGTTGAACTCGACGCCGTCCATGTAGACACGCATCTTACTCGGGTCTCCTTCCAGATCACTGAGCCGACCATTGGCATTGTCGTTACGGAAGAGCGTATTTGAGAGCGTGGTATTGTTGAACCGGGAGTCTGTGATGAAGTAGTCTATGCCTGCCGCGTTAGGACTGATGGCTACTTCGGCCATAAAGAGTGTGGGGACTTCTGAGTTGATCCCAGAGAACGAGATCGTTTGGGGGGTATCCCACGCGGGGTGGTTCCTCCGCGCTGCCCGCAGAAAAAGCACATGATTCGACTGCTGCGTCTCGCCGAGCAGTTCGCTATTCTTCATCGTGAGGTTCCGGAACGTGCTGTTCGTCACGTTCATCTTCCCGAGGAGGCGGTCCGTACCATTCCCGTTGTTATAAACGGTAATGTTCTCGAAGTCATAGTTGGGGTAGAGTGCTTGTTGGAAGCCATTGCCTAGCTCTGCAAAGACGGCAGCCGAGCGAACGCTTGCATCCATGACGACGGTACCATTCCGAATAGTGAAGTTGGGACCGAATCCTCCAAAGGGAATCGTCAGTCCGCTCCCGCGCATATCCATATAAAACCCGTTAATCGTCGTTCCAAGGTCGATGATCGTACCATCCGACCGAGTGTAGTAGAGAGGTGGGTCATTGCCGATTAATTCGTCGGCCTCGTAGACATCGCCTCCTCGAATGGCAATAGCCTCAGGCGCATAGCGATGGGGGTTTGGACGACCATCCTCATAGACGAGATTCAGCATCTCACCCGCAATAAACGCCGTGTGGCCCCAAGCCGACCCGCTGAGCGTCAGGTTCCTCCACGACCCGTTCGCCTGATAGATGTCATGGTTCCAGATCGTGTCACCAAGACGCACGTTCTCGGCATCCCACGTATTGCTGGCATCTCCGAGCACGGCGTGCGCCGCGTACCCGTGGATGCCAACATTGCGAAGCACGACGACTTGCTCCAGCGGAATATTTACCCCCTGAAACTTTGTTGAGACAAGCCCTGACCAACTCGGGGTGTCTTGGAGCCACCTCTTCAACTCTGAATTGGACGCCCAGTCTTCCGTCCAAACCTCTTGGTTCTGTTGCCAATTACCATCGAGCACGATGTCTTCGAGCTTGGCCGTGATCGCACCCGGTGCCACACTGATCGTTGATGGTCTTCCCATGAGCCAGTGCTTTATGTCCGACTCTAGGTAGTAGGGGTCGGACGGCGACTTCTCCATCCGAATATGCTTCGTGGCCTCCCCCGCCTTGACACGCAGTGTCGTGCGATTCGCCTTGAGCCGTACGGGCTGATAGGTGTGTCCGAGGTCGTTGGTGACAGTCAGCAGTTCTGCTCCGCCTCCCCCCTTTAGCGTCAGCCCATCGCTGAGCTGGAGGCTGCCGAAATACTCGTAGACGTCGTGGCTGGGGAGCAGTACCGTGGTGATGGTTCCGGGTGCATCCTCGTTCAGCGCATTGGCCACATTGATCACGTGAGCGAGCAGAGGTTGATTGTCGAAGTCAGGATCGATAGAAATCGGGCGGGCACCAAACCAGTTCGCATTCAGGGTATTGCCCACACCCACACGACGTAGGCGTATGCCGGACGTGGTGCGCTGATACGTTGTCCGAAGATCACACTGCCACCGCGCTCCTATGACTTCCTCACACCAGTTCAGCAGTCGATTGTGTGTGTCGTCAAGGCTGCCCCGTTCGTAGCTGATCAGCGGCGTGGCGAGAAGCTTGGAGACATATTCGTGTCCATGCAGATACCGACCGTCAATCGTAGCGATCTCCGTATTGGAATTTGGATGGAACAGGTCCATGGTCAGCGACCCGTAGACCAGCTTGGAGTTACCCGGCAATGAGAGCGGTTTCTCGTGGATGCTGTTGTTATTGATTATTTCCGTAATGGGGCTACTCACATGCTCATCCGGGACATGGATGATTCCTCCATCCAACGCAGCACCGCTGTTCTCAACGACAAACCGGCCACCACCACCATCGCCGGGCGCATAGTAACCGAGCACCACAACTTCCTGTCCCGGCTCTAGGCCGCGTAGCGCGAGCGCCTGCGCCATCGTGCCGACCTGAAGCGAGCCTCCTTCACCGAGATTTCCGTTGACTGGGTAGCGGAGCGTGTCGCGCTGGGTCATCCACACCCGGTAGCCATGCCCGACGCGGAGCGAGTCCAGCGTGGAACCCTGGTTTCCCGGCTCATAGACATGCCCTGCCTCATCCTCGACCCGACTCAAACTCGGAAGGATTGTAGCCAGCCCTTCTTCTACGGAGATCGCTTCATTTCGTAGGTAGGGAATCCAGTGCGCCCCTTCGTCGAGGATTACGGGCGAGAGCTCAGGAATGATCTCGGCCCCCTGAATCAGGAGCGACGTAGCAGATCTCGTATGAACTTTGTAGGCCTCGTTCCACTTCCACGCTCCGATGTCATCGATGGCAAGCTCAGGGATTACGTGGTGGCCCCGATCATCCTGGATGAGTGAGAGCTCCGACACAATGTTGCTTATCACTGTGCCTACACCCGTAGCGTCCGGGACGACGGGGAGCGAGATCAGGTTGACCCCTGCCTGCAACTCGATGAGGTAGGTCTGACGCTCACCAGTGGACGGCTGGGCAAGAGTGGGCGCTGCGTACAAAAAGAGCGCAGCTAGCGTTACGAATCCGACAAATTGGGCGAGGGTACGACGCATGACAACAGGTGGTTGGTGGGGCCCCAAGCAATAGACAGAGCACAATCGGACCGATCAGCCCGAGAAGAGGTGTAGTGGGCGTGCTCCAGCCTGAATCCCGCGAAGAGATGCGAATAGCGTGACAGAAGTGGTGGTGCGCTACGCCCCTAGTAATACGAACAGATTATGCCTATGGCAACCGACGATGCCGTTCTCTAATTCGATTTGATTCCTATGTAACACGAATGCGACGGACATAGAGCGTCACGATTGGAATAGAGATGAGTAAATATGAACGTGCTACCCAAAGTGCGGAACTGGTACACACGATGATGCACACGGACTAAATAGGCGTTCTGCACAGTCGGGGTCTCACGGTCTCCGTGAACAGAAAAATCGCCCCTCCGGTGCTGGGAGGGGCGATTTTTGATGTGGTGCCCACGAGAGGACTCGAACCTCCACGAGCGTAAGCTCACTACATCCTGAATGTAGCGCGTCTACCAATTCCGCCACATGGGCATGCGGACTGCGAAATTACCGCGTCCTGCTGCGACGCGCAACACGCCCAGCCCCTCTCCGAAACGAGAGCGTCGGTGTCCTTCCATTCTTCGCACCAGCACAATGCAGTGAATGATTGGGAAAGGACGGTAGGCCGCTTGCATTCGCTGAAGCAGACTCTGTATTTTCGCGCCCGCTTCCACCCGCCCCACTCCGTAGAGGAATGGGATGGTCGAAAACAGGCCTCGGTAGCTCAGCGGTAGAGCATGCGGCTGTTAACCGCAGGGTCGTAGGTTCGAATCCTACCCGGGGCGCCCCACGCCCGAATCGCCTCTCTTGGACTCAGGAGAGGCGATTTTATATTCAGCCCACGCGCTCCGCTTCGGCAGTGAGGCGGTCGTGGTGGTCACGGAGCAGATTTGCGGTCGCCGTGCCGAGCGTGCGCGACGGAGCATCGGCTGGCTGACCGGAGGCGAGAGCACCCATGCAAGAAGCCCCGTTGTCCAGCACCTCGATGGCATCGGAGAGAGAGCCAAACCACGTTGGGCGATGCGAGGCTTCCTTTTGCCGAGAAGTACGCGCGGCGAAACGGAATGAACGCTTCTTGTCAGCCTGATCAACCGGCATCAGGCTGCGCCCCTGACGGTCAAGCGCTGCTTCGAGCGCAGAGCAGGTGGTGCGCATCTCGCCGGTCATCTCACTCAGCGCATCCCGATGCGCCAAGGAAAGAGCGGCCTCGCTGACCGCCTCTTCGTGCTGAAGCGCCTGCCGAACGGCCTGCACTGCGGCAGCAAGCGTGGACTGGAAAGCAATGACGGAGCCACGTTGGGCGGCACGGGATGCCAAGTCGCGGACTTCGTCAGCAAGCAAAGTAGGAACTTCCATAGACCAAGCAAAACGACGATTCAGGCCAGCTTTGCCATCGTGAAACAGACAGAGCGCGCACATACCCTATCACTCATAACCGGTTCCACGCCGCGTGAAGCAAGAAGCCAAAAGCGTCTATTTCACAACCCCTTGCTAGCGCCTTGACACAGGTTTCGTTTCCTGCTGCTAGCCCTCATTCCGCGAAAGAAGCGGGAATGGGCGTAGTGACCAGCTTGTTGAGCAGCGTGACCATCTCCTCGGCTCGCTCCGCGCCAAGTTGGCTGCTCCGAACCGCGAGCGTGACGGTCTCCAGCGCAAGCGCTGCATAGGCTGGAACAAGATGCGGGAAATGCTGCCGGAGCGCCAGTCCATGCCGGTGCACCGTTTCCAAGTCGCCCCGAGCGATGGGACCCGTAAGCGCATCCTCAGGCGTAGACGTGCTCAGGTTGTCGAGGGTGCCACGGACGAGCGGAGCCATCACCTCCTGCGCTGTCGCCCGGTCGATGTTGAGCGAGAGCATAATGTTCTGGACGAGTGCTTGCAGGGTGACGAGGAAGTTCGATGCCATGGACGCGGCCAGATGGTAGCGCGGCTTGTCCTCGGCTGAGAGGACGAGGTAGCGCATACCCAAATTGACCGCCAACTCGATGCCGACCGCAACGGCGGGTGGTGTGCCTTCGACCCCGGCGTAGACGCCGTCCAGCACGGAAGACTCGCTCTCAGTGGTGAGAGTCTGAAGCGGGTGGAACGAGAAGATCCGTGCGCCCTCTTCGGCCAAAGGCTGGAGCACGTCGGCAGGTAAGGCTCCGGAGGTGTGGAACACCACTGTCTTCTCCCACGGATGCGACACTCGACTCAACCGGAGAGCGACCTCGGCCAGTGCACCGTCCGGCACACAGCACGCCACGAGCCGCGTCTCCGGCGGGAGGTGGTGGAGCTTTTCAGAGTGGACGCGCGCCTCTACCGCTTGGGCTAAAGCCTCGGCCGTCTCCCGCGACCGGCTGAGAACTGCCTGCACAGAGTACCCCCGCTCGCGCATCCGCGCAGCCAGCACGCAGCCCATCGCCCCCGCCCCGATGACTGTGACGCCGGGGCGCGTGCTGTTGAAAGCGGCAGCATACGCAGTCATAGCCCAGAAGCAGATTCGATGACAAACAGCAAACGGTAAGAGATACAGACCTCGCGCTGGGACAACCTACTTACTCGCGCCAGAGAGCACAAGCAAGGGCACCGATGCGCTCCCCATCCGGCAACTCCACCTGCAACACACGCGCACGATTCGCCTGGCGATGCTCGGCGGCCAGCACAGCCGTAATCACTGCCCCCATGCCCTCGACGCGGATCTGCTCACTGCCAAGCAAGTGCATCAGTTCACTCGTATCGAACGCTTCCAGTGCCTCCTCGAAACGTCCAAAGGCATCGCCCTCTACACTGAGCAAGTCAGCCGAGGCGATGACGAGGACGCGGTGCCCATACATCACCTCACCGATAGCATGGCCAAGTTCGCGGCAGAGCGCTGAAGTCTCGCTCCCCATCACAATCGGGACTACGTCGAACCCTTCCGTGAGCACACGCTGCAAGAAGGGAAGTTGTACGTCCACACCCTCGGTGTGAAAGTGCCCTCGGTCGTCGAGGAAGATATCGTCGTCCTCGTCGCACAGTTCATTGCGGATGGCATCGTTGACGACGACAGCCCCGAGCGGCGTGTGATACTGGTCCGTGCGACAGACCGAAAGACGACCAAAATCCCCATCGTGGCTGGGTGCAACGATGATGACCGAGTCGAAGCTCTTTCCTTGGAGAAGGCGGTAGGCTGCTGCTGCCACCTGACCGCCTCGCATCAAGTTCGAGTCCGGCACGATGAGCGCGAGGAACTGCCCCTCAATGGGCTCTGCGTCCGCCGCCGCATGAGCCTCTCGTAGCAGTCGGTCAATCTCGCCCGCAAGCGGAACTGGCTGAGTGGGGTAGACAGCGCGGTCGGCAAGAGCCATGGTCAGGACAAGGGGATCGTGAGGAGGATGAGACAGGGCGCAGCATAGACCTCACTGCGCCAAATAGGGATCGGCCAAATGGCTTGGTTTGTCAAGCCGATGCAACTACGCCCGAAGCGAATAGGTCGGAAGCACTGAAATGGAAGGGTCGGCAAGCTACGACACGTACCACTGTAGGGCCTATCGACAGCGCGAAAATCCCTCATCCATATCGCCTTCTCACCTGTGCTCTCCCTACGCGGCACGGCTTTGCTTCCAAGACAAGTGTCGGTGTCTAAAAAATCCGACGGGAGCGTGCTGATGATAGGGCGACGCGCACCACCTCAGAAATGGGAGCAGGCTCCGAGGTGGGTTCCTCGGAGCCTGCCTGAGTCGCCGATGGCGGATGCCATCGGCGTGATGCAAGACCAGCTTACGGAGCGCCGCCTTCGTTGAAGAAGCAGCCCTCGTTGTTGATGGTCGGGCACTGGTTGATCGAGTTCTCGGAGGACTCAATCACGTTGCCATCAATGTCGAACGACTGGTCACCCGTGAAGGGGTCGCCCAGCGTCGCCGTGATAGCAGCGACATCACCGTACTCGGTGAGGGTTGGTTTGGTATAGGTTTTCATTGAGCCACCTATGGGTTGATGATTCGGCTCGGAGACGCGCCTGACCGAAAGGTGAAGAGCTGAAGGGTTCACGTCTGTGCTCTCTCGCTTTTATTTCAAACTTGGTGCCGCTTTGTTTTGCTTGGAAGATGCAGCCCTGTGCTGGGCCTCGTTCCGGTAGCAAAGCAGGCTGCCCTTGTCGAGAGTCAGCCCTCCCCATTGATACGGATTCAGAGGCCCTCTGGGGCCACGCCCTATGAGACACCTCTGGTTCAGCCAGCACCACGAAAGCAAAACTGGACCGACCACTCGATGTTGAGCAGCCGGTCCAGCGTGTGGGCCCTACTGGATTTGAACCAGTGACCTCTCGCGTGTGAGGCGAGCGCTCTAAACCACTGAGCTAAGGGCCCTCGTTTCCTGTAGCGGGCACGCAAGGTACGGCACTAGCCACTGCAAGGACAACGGGAAGACACTGGGGAAAAGAGGATAGAAGATGGAGAATGGCACTCTAGCCTCCATCATCCATCTCACGCTTTGGGCGTCTGCGACGTATAGACCTCTTTAAGCAAGCCCTGCAGCTTGGTCCGACCCCGGTTGATCCGGCTCTTGACCGTCCCCATCGGGAGGCCCGTGATCTCGGCGATCTCCTCGTAGGCGAGGTTCTGCACGTCGCGCAGCACGACCACCTCGCGGAACTCCTCCGGGATCTGCTTCAGGGCCTCCTGAATGTGGCGGTCCTGAATAGTGCTCTCGGTGTGCTTGTCCGGCGAGAACTGCTCGTCGGGAATCTCGACCTCGTACTCCTCGTCGTCGCGGTTGACGCTCTGGAGGGAGTAGAGGCGGCGGCGCTTGCGCTTGCGGTACTCGGAGCGGGCGAGGTTACCCGCGATGGTGTAGAGCCACGTCGAGAACTTGGCGATCCGGCGGTATGAGTGGCGGTTGCGGTAGACGCGAAGGAAGGTCTCCTGCAACAGGTCCTCGCACTCCTTCATGTCACCGAGGAAGCGGTAGATGTAGTTCGTCAGCGGGTCCTTGTAGCGGCTGACGAGGATATCGAATGCCTCGACGGTGCCCGCTTGGAACTGCGCCATGAGGTCCTCATCGCTCATCTGGAGCAGGGTGTCGTAATGCTTGCTCTGCGGCTTACTGAGCAGCGCGCTGCGGCTGACCATCTTGCGGGTTTTCACAGGGCTTGTCGCCATAAGGGCCTCGATTTCGGTGCGCCGACCACGCAGCGGTCAGCAGGTCAGGTGGTGGAGTGGGACAAGGATCGAGCGGGAGACGCCGGGCGGAGGATCCGCCCGAGAGCCAGCAGAAGCACGAGGCGCTCGTCACGTTCGGCACCGCCCTTCAATTCAAAATCGGCGGCGAGGAGCGCTTCAAAAGCACGCCGCACCGCTTGGACTCCGAGGTGGTGGAGCGCCGCCTCGTACTCTTTCACAAAATACGGATTGACACCGATATGCCGGGCGAGGTCGCGCTGCGGCATACCTCGTGCGCCCGCTAGCTTGCGGAGTTTCAGGAAGTAGCGCGAGAGCATCGTCACGATCATCAACGCTTCGCCGCGCCGACTAGCGGCCTGCGCGAGCATCCGCTCAATGATGGCCGTTGCTCGAACGCGGTCGCCTTGGCCGAAGGCTTTTTGCAGTTCGAAAACATTGAACTCGCGCCCATGCCCTCCGGCGGCGAGCACATCGTCCTCGGTGATCGTCGTCCGCGCTCCGGCGTAGGTCTTGAGCTTATCGAGTTCTGCCGAGGCCGTGCGGAGGTCGGTCCCCACGGTCTGCGACAGCATCTGCGCGGCACCCGGCTCCAGCTTCACGCCCAGCGTCTTCGCCCGGCTATCGAGCCAGCCCGGCATTTGCCGGTCGTAGAGCGACTTGAATTCGACGGCCACGGCGTGCTCGCGGAGAGCACGGTAGGGGTGCGCCGAGAGGTTCGGCTTGCCGGTGCAGAGCAGGAGCACTACTGCCGTCGGGTTCGGCTGGACGGCGTACTCTTTGAACGCCCGGTTCTCGGCCAGCTTCTCGAACGACCGGACGATCACCACGCGGCGCTGTGCCATCACCGGATAGCCCATGCACGCGGCTAGCACTGCCTTGGCGTCGGCGTCGGGGCCGTGGAACAGGTCAAGGTTGAAATCGCGCTCGTGCGGCTGCAAGGCGTGCTCGACGAGGAGCGCCTGCAATTCGTCCATCAGGAAACCCTCGTCGCCGTAGAAGAAGTACAGCGGCTTGACGTTGCCGTGCCGGAACGCAACAGCGAGGTCATCGAAGGATGGAGCGCGCGCGGCCATGCGGTCTGCGTAGTGAGAAGCAGCGGAGAGTATCGGGGAAACCGATGATAGCCAAAGTAGACGGCGGCTATGTCACGCCCACGTCACACCGCCTCCGTCGGGCTATGAGCAGGCATCGTCAGCGCGAGACGAGCATTGAACGCCGAGGAATACGCCGGGATTGCCCAACCGAAGGTACTACCCGTGACGACCCGGAATAGACACAGTCGCCCATGAACCGCGCACTCGCCGATCTCCTTGGCTATACGTCCCGGAGATTGCTCTCGTGAAGCCTGTAGGCGAGGCGGCGCAACTCGGCGGTGTCACGCTGCGTGATGGCGAGGGCGAATCCGGCTACGTCACGGCGCGACCCATCAGGGAACGTAGCCGCGCGCGACCAGCCGGCGGTCGGGACAGCGGAGAAGGCATCGGACAGCGCCGAGCGGGCAGCGCGCAGATCGGCGAGCGCCGTCTCGATATCACCGTGCTCTGTACCCTGCATCGGAGTCTCCTCGAACGCGGGGCGGTCCTCTGTGAGCATCTGCCGCAGCCGATCAAGCGCGACACGGTCGAGCGCGGCAAGGTGCGCGAGGGTACCGAGGATCGACCGCTCGCCGGGGAGGTGCATCGTTGGCACGTCGGCAGGCAACCCGGCGAGGAGCGGCTCCATCGCCTCGGCTTCATCGATGAGATAGCGAAGCTGATCGACGAGATCGGCTTGCTGCTCCGGTGTGCTCACGCTTCTGCCGAATCCGTGTCCTTCGCTTCGGCGAGGGCGTAGTCGAGCCGGTTGCGGAGCGTGTGGACGTTGTTCGCCTTCGGGAAGTCCCACTGCTGGCCGAACTGCGGGTTCTTCTGCCGCTCTAGGAAAGCAAGCCGGTCGGCGAGGAACTCTTTCGGAACGAGCAGCCGGTCGAGGCCGAAGTGGGCCTCTTCTCGGTCGTGGAACGTGAGATCGTACTCCTTCGACATCACGATGGCCTCTTCGGGGCAGACCTCCTCGCAGAAGCCGCAGTAGATGCAGCGGAGCATATTGATCTCGAACCACTCCGGCTCGCGCTCCTTCACGTCGTCGAAGACCTCGTGGGCCTGCATCGAGATGGCGAGCGGCGGGCAGCTTCGGGCGCAGAGGCCGCACGAGACGCAGCGGGGCCGCCCTTCTTCCTCGACGAGCACGGGACGCCCGCGGTACGAGTCCGGCGGGTACCATTGCTCCTCGGGGTACTCGAACGTGTAGCGCGGCGCGCTCATCTTCGAGTAGGAATACTTCAGCCCCTTGAAAATCTCCGGGAGGTAGAGTTTTTCCCAGATGTTGAGCGTGCGCTCATTCGGGGTGGCGTTGTTGACAGGCGTTCCGGCCATCGTGGGTCAGGTGAGATCGGGGGTGGAGCGAAAGATACGGAGGAGGTCCAACGCCCGGCGGCCCCGCTCGTTTCGGATTCAGCGAAGGAACGCCGCCCAGAGGAGGATGACGAGCGCGAAGGCGGCGATACCTGCGCCGAACCACTGAAGCGGACGAGCACTCTGTCTCGTACCGGCCCCGTAGAGTACAAGACCAAGCGCTATCGCCCCATAGGCCCCGCCAATGAGGGGGCGACCGAGCACAAACTGTACGACCGCGAGCGCAACGAAGGCGAGGGGGAGGAATCGAGCGAGCGTGTTCATTTCTGCTTGAACGACAGGGTGAGCGGGACGCCCTCGAACCCGAACGCCTCGCGGAGCTTGTTCTCGAGGTAGCGCCGGTACGCCTCCTTCACCCCCTGTGGGTAGTTGCTGAAGAACGCGACGACCGGCGGCTCGGTGCGGACCTGGGTGGCGTACTTGATCGTCACTTGCCGCCCGTTCGCCGACGGCGGGTGGTGCCGCTGCACGGCTTTCTCGACGACCGCGTTGAGCTGCGCCGTAGGAATCTGCTTGCCGCGCTCAGCAGCGACGGCGAGCGCGATGTCGAGCACCTTCTCCTTGCGCTGCCCAGTGAGCGCGGAGATGAACACAACGGGGATGAAGTCGAGCGTCCCGAGGCGCTCGTGGATGCCGCGCTCGAAATCTCTGGCGGTGTTGGTCTCTTTGTCGACCAAGTCCCACTTGTTGACGGCGATGACGATGCCCTTCTTCATCTCCTCCGCCTGCCGGATGATGCGGGCGTCCTGCGCTTCGAGGCCGAGCGTCGCATCGAGGAGCACCACTGCCACGTCGCAGGACTGCACGGCGCGCTCGGTGCGGAGGGTTGAGTAGAACTCGACGTTCTCATGGACGCGGGCTTTCCTCCGCAACCCGGCGGTATCGACGAGCACGACCTCCTGCCCGTTGTGCTCGACAAGCACGTCGATCGAGTCGCGGGTCGTTCCGCTGATTTCGGTGACGATGCTTCGCTCGTGGCCAAGGAGCGCGTTCGTGAGCGACGACTTGCCGACGTTCGGACGACCGATGAACGCGATGCGCGGCACATCGGGGTGCTCGTCTGAACTGTCCTCGGGGAGGGCCGCCACGAGGTCGTCGAGGAAGTCGCCCGTGCCCATGCCGTTGGCGGCGCTGACGGGGTAGACTTCGCCGAGACCGAGGTTGTAGAACTCTGCCGCGTCGAGCCGCCGCGCCGCACTGTCGGCTTTGTTGGCAACGACGAACACGGGCTTCTCGGTTCGACGCAGGACCGTCGCCATCTCTTGGTCGAGGTCCGTAATGCCGGTCAACACGTCGCCGACAAACACGATGGCGTCGGCCTCGCCGAGGGCGATCTGGACCTGCTCGCGGATCGCCGCCTCGAACCGGTCTGCCGAGCGGGGCACGAATCCACCCGTGTCGACGATATCGAACGTGCGCCCGCTCCACTCGGCGTCGCCGTAGACACGGTCGCGCGTCACGCCCGGCTCGTCGTGAACGATGGCTTGGCGCTGCTCCGTGAGCCGGTTGAAGAGCGTGCTCTTGCCGACGTTCGGACGACCGACGATGGCGACGAGGGGCATAGGAATTAAGAGAGAAAAGAGGGAGGAGATGGAAAAGATAGAGGACAGAGCACCTCTCTTTTCTATCTCCTCTCTCTTCTCATTCTTTTCTCTTCTATCCGAACACGTCGCGGAGCGCGGCCTCGGCGGCGCGCACCCCACACATCCCGTGCGTCCCGGCTCCGGGCGGCGTCGAGGCCGAGCAGAGGTAGAGACCATCCGCCCCCGTGCGATACGGCTGCGGGCGAAGCCGAGGTCGGGCAATCACTTGACCAAGATTCTGCGCCCCGCCGAAGATGTCGCCGCCGACGAGGTTGGCGTTGTGCCGTTCGAGCGCTGCCGGATCGAGCGTGCTGCGGGCGATCACGCGGTCCCGGAAGCCCGGCGCGAACCGTTCGATCTGCGCCTCGATGGCCTCCGTGTAATCGGCGTTTGAGCCGAAGGGCAGATGGGCGTAAGCCCAGAGCGTGTGCTTGCCTTCGGGCGCACGGGTCGGATCGAACAGGCTCGGCTGGGCGAGGAGCACGTAGGGGCGTGGGTGAACAATCCCTTCGGCGACCGCTGCCTCGGCCTCGGCCAGTTCCTCGAACGTCCCACCGAGATGCACGGTGGCAGCGCGGGCCACGTCGGCATTCGCCCACGGTACTGGCCCGTCGAGCGCGTAGTCGAGCTTGAACACCGCCGGGCCGCGTTGGAAGCTGCGGAGCGCCTCGCGATAGCTATCGGATAGCCGGTCGCCCGCCACCTTCAGCAACGTCTCCGGCGCGGTGTCCATCAGCACCGCCTTCGCGGGTGGCAGGTCGTCCCATGCCTCCACCCGCTCGCCCGTCACAACCTCGCCGCCGAGCGTTCCGAGATGGGCGACGAGCGCATCGGTGATGGCCTGCGCTCCGCCCTCCGGGATCGGCCAGCCGACGCGGTGGCCGACGCCCATCAGCACGAGACCGACCGCCGCCGAGGCCGAAGCCGTAAACGGGAGCGCTGCGTGCGCCGCGCAGCCCGCCCACAGCGCCCGCGCCTCCTCGGTACGAAAGAGCCGCGCCACCGCGCTGGCCGACAGCAGCGCGGGTAGCCCGAAGCGACCGAGCGTGATGAGGTGCCGGGGAATGTGCAGCACTGGACCGAGGATTTCTTCAGCGAGCTTCGGCCATGCGCGCACGGTCGGGGCCAGAAGCCGCCGGTAACGCGACCCGTCGCGGCCCAAGTGCTCCGCCGTCTCGCCGAGCGAGGGATACATCAGCGCAGCGCGTCCGTCGTCGAGCGGGTGGGCGAGCGGGAGGTCGGGGTGAATCCACTTCAGCCCGTAGCGCTCCAGCGGGAGCCGCCGGAAGAACGGCGAGCCGAGGCCGAACGGAAAGACCGCCGCCCCGAAGTCGTGGACGAACCCAGGCTCGGTGAGCGCGAGCGAGCGGACGCCGCCGCCCGCTGTCTCGTTCGCCTCCAGCACGACGACCCGAAGCCCGGCCTCGGCGAGCGTGATCGCTGCCGCCAGCCCGTTCGGCCCGGCCCCAATGACAACAGCATCATAACGGCCTGCCTTGCTCATAATCCTCCCGGTCCTGTTACTGATCTGTGATAGAAAGGCACTCGTTATTTCACACAGCAGGGGCACCTCAGCCTACCCCGCAACGTTTACCGGGTACCCTTCCAACCCGACTCCGACCATGATACGCTCCGTCCCTCTTGTCCTGCTCGCCGTATTCGGACTGCTCCTCACCGCTGCCGACTGCAACGGCCCTGATGCTACGGCGGAGACCACACCCGCGCCGACCACCGCTGCCAGCCTCGACACCGAACCCACCACTGCCGCCGACACGGCCATCTTCGCGGGCGGCTGCTTCTGGTGCATGGAGCCGCCCTACGAGAAGCTTGACGGCGTCTTCTCCGTCGTCTCTGGTTACGACGGCGGTACGACACCGAACCCGACCTATCAGGAAGTGGCGAACGGTCGGACCGACTACGCCGAGGCTGTCCGCGTGATCTACGACCCGGAAGTCATCAGCTTCGAGACGCTCGTCGAAGTCTTTTGGCACAACATCGACCCGTTTGCCGTGAACCGCCAGTTCTGCGACCGGGGCACGCAATACCGCTCGATCCTGTTCTACCTCAACGCCGAGCAGCAGGCCATCGCCGAGGCTTCGCTCGCCACCCTCAGTGCCCGCGCCGAGAACCCGATTGCCACCACGGTCGAACCGACGACGCAGTTCTACGAAGCCGAGGACTACCATCAGGACTTCTACCGCACGAACCCCGACCGCTATTACTCCTACCGCGAGGGCTGCCGCCGCGATGACCGTCTCGAAGAACTCTGGGGCGACCTCGCAGGCAAACCCGGCCCGCTCAACTAATCGTCCTCCTCTTTCCCACCTGACCTGAGCCAGCCATGTCTCGTCAACTGTTTCTTCCTCTCCTCGCCTTCGCGGGCCTCGGGATGATCGTGATCGCCTTCGCGCAATCGCCGGACCGACCAGCGCTTTCTGGCGATACCACCGAGATCGCCGCGTCCGATACGCTGCGCGACATCCTGACGCCGATGCAGTACCGCGTGACGCAGGAGGACGGCACCGAGCCACCCTTCCGCAACGAATACTGGGACAACAAGGCCCCCGGCATCTACGTGGACATCGTCTCCGGTGAGCCGCTGTTCTCCTCGACCGACAAGTTCGTCTCCGGCACCGGCTGGCCGAGTTTCACGCAACCGCTCGTAGACGCGAACATCGTCGATGTCGTGGACCGATCCCACGGGATGGTCCGCACCGAAGTCCGCTCGGCGAGCGCTGACTCACACCTCGGCCACGTCTTCCCCGATGGGCCGGAGCCGACCGGCCTGCGCTACTGCATCAACTCCGCCGCCCTCCGGTTCATCCCCGCCGACCAACTGATCGCCGAGGGCTACAGCGAGTATGCCTATCTGTTCGAGCAGGCGCAGAACTAGCTCGCCCCACCGTATTCACAGGCTTCACCAGAGACGCCCCCGGGGGCGTCTCTATTTTTGTAGCGCTACCCGACCAATCCCGCCATGCCCGAACTGACCGAACAGGAACGCGTCCGCCGCGACGCCCTCGAATCGCTCCGCGACCTCGGCATCGACCCGTACCCCGCCGCGACGTGGGACGTGACCCACCATGCCGCCGAGATTATCGACGCCTACGACGACGCCAAGCACGACCCCGAGCAAGAGGGCACCGAGCCGATCCGCGTCACCCTCGCTGGTCGCCTCCGCTCGATCCGGGGCAAGGGCAAGGTGATGTTCGTCGACCTGATCGACGAGACGGGCAAGATTCAGCTCTACCTCAAGCGCGACAACCTCCAGGAGCCAGGCGAGCCGGAAGGGTTCTACAACACCGTCGTCAAGCGGCTGCTCGACATCGGCGACATCGTCGGGGTGCGCGGCACCGTCTTCCGCACGAAGATGGGCGAGGTCTCGGTCGAGGCCGATGAGCTCGTCCTCTTGGCGAAGGGCCTCAACCCGATCCCGTTTCCGAAGGAGACCGAGGACGGCGAAGTCTTCAATGAGATCACCGACAAGGAATTCCGCTACCGCCAGCGCTACGTAGACCTCGTCGTCAACCCCGAAGTCCGCGATGTCTTTCGGCAGCGGGCTGCGCTCATCTCGGAGATTCGCCGGTTCCTCGACGGTCGCGGCTACATCGAGGTCGAGACGCCCGCGCTCCAGCCGCTCTACGGCGGCGCGGCGGCCCGCCCGTTCACGACGCACCACAACGCGCTCGACATGCCGCTCTTCCTGCGGATCGCGGACGAGCTCTACCTCAAGCGCCTCATCGTCGGCGGCTTCGACGGCGTCTACGAGATCGCCAAGGACTTCCGCAACGAGGGCCTCTCGCGCTTCCACAACCCGGAGTTCACGATGCTCGAACTCTACGTGGCCTACAAGGACTACGACTGGATGATGGACCTCGTCGAGGAGATGATCACCGGCGTCGCTGTCGCCCTTCACGACAAACCCGAGGTGCAGCACGGCGACACGACGATCTCGTTCGAGCGCCCGTGGAAGCGCATCCCGCTCCTCGACGCCATCGAGGAGAAGACCGGGCACGACCTGTACCAGAAAGACCGCGACGAGGTCGCAGCAGCGGCAAAGGGGCTCGGTCTGGAGATCGACGAGTCGATGGGGACGGGCAAGCTGATCGACGAGATCTTCGGCGAATTCGTGGAGCCGCATCTGATCCAGCCGACGTTCATCACGGACTACCCCGTCGAGCTATCGCCCCTCGCCAAGCGGCATCGCGAGAAGCCCGGCCTGACCGAGCGGTTCGAGGTGATCTGCAACGGCAAGGAACTCTGCAATGCCTTTTCCGAACTGAACGACCCGCTCGACCAGCGCGCCCGCTTCGAGGAGCAGGCCCGCCTCGCCGCCGAAGGCGACGACGAAGCCACGCGCCAGATCGACGAGGACTTCCTCCGCGCCCTCGAATACGGGATGCCCCCGACCGCTGGCCTCGGCGTCGGCATCGACCGCCTGACGATGCTCATGACGGGGCAGGACTCGATCCGCGACGTGATTCTCTTTCCGCTGATGCGACCCGAAGCGGCGGCGGCGGAAGAATGATTTCCAGTGTGTTCTCTGTCATCCTGAGCGCAGGCCGTAGGCCGAAGTCGAAGGATCTCTTCGGGCAAACTTGTCCCAAACTGCTGAGGCTGTTCCCGGAAAGATCCTTCGGCTGCACTCGCTTTCGCTCGCTCCGCTCAGGATGACAAGTGTAAACGATTCGCGTCCGATTGGCTATCTCGACCTCGCCCGCACGAATGCCAACTTCCGGCGGCTGTGGGGCGGCAACATCGTCTCGCTCTTCGGCGACTGGTTCAACACGATTGCGATCTACCGGCTCATCGAAGAACTGACCGGGTCGCCGCTCGCGCTCGGGGCGGTGTTCGTGACGAAGATGCTGCCGCTCGCGCTCGCCTCACCCATCGCCGGGCTGATCGTAGACCGGTTCAACCGACGGCGCGTGATGATCGTCTCTGACCTCGTCCGGGCGGTGATCGTCCTCGGCTTCCTGCTCGTCGTCGATGCGGGCGACGTGTGGCTGCTCTATCTGCTGACCGCGCTTCAGGTGATGGTCAGCGCCGTCTTTATGCCCGCCAAGAGCGCCTCGCTCCCGAACATCGTCGAGGGCAAGGACCTGCTGACGGCGAACGCCCTAATGTCGGCGACGTGGTCCACGATGCTCGCCATCGGGGCGGCGGTCGGCGGGCTTGCGGTCGAGGCGCTCGGGCCGCAGACGGTCTTCGTGATCGACAGCGCGACGTACCTCGTCTCGGCGTGGTTCATCTGGCGCACCGTGATCCCGCAAGACACCGAAGAGGTCACACCAACAGCGACGCCGGTACGCGATGGGCTTCGCACCATTGCCGAGGGCTGGCAGCGGCTCTGCGAGCGACCGAGCGTCGGTCGTATCGCGCTGGCGAAAGCGGCGTGGGGACTCGGCGGCGGAGCGCCGGTCTTCCTGCTCGTCCTCCTCGCCGAAGTGCTCATGCCGGATCGCCCCGCGATGGGAATCGGGATTCTCTATTCGGCGCGCGGCTTGGGCACCGGGCTGGGACCCATCCTCGCACGGGCGTGGTTCCCCGACGAGCGGCGCTGGCCCACGCTCCTCGGCCTCTGCATCGGCCTGAGCGGACTCGGCTACGTGCTCGTCAGTCAGGTCGGCTGGCTGTGGGGCGTCGTCCCACTCGTCGTCTTCGCGCACGCGGCGAGCGGGGCCAACTGGGTGCTCTCGACCGTGCTCCTGCAGCAGCGCGCCGAGGACCGGTTCCGGGGCCGTGTCTTCGCCACTGACTGGCTGCTCGTCACACTCGTCGAGTCCATCTCGGTGCTGGCTGCCGCCCTGCTACTCGAATACGACGTGGCGAGCCTTGGGACGATCATTCTCCTGTTCGCCGGAGTGCAGATTCTCACGGGCATCGTGTGGCTGCTGACCGTCGTACCCCGCGAGCGGCGCGCCGCCTCGTCTGAGATGCCCCAGTCTGGCAGCATCCTTGAGGACATGGACAGGTGATTCGCACGGTACGCCTGCATCGCCTGTTTCCGCCTGTTTCGCTCGCCGCCCGGCCCAATGGATAGCACGAATCGTAACCTAGAGGTTCCAACCGAACCGCTCAAGGGTGTCTCCTTGGACGCGCTCGATGAGGTAGAGGCCGCCCTCTTTCAGAGCGAGGCGCTCTACCAGACGTTCCTCGAACAAAGCCCCATCGGGATCGCTCACCTCGACGCATCGGGCCTCGTCACGTTCGAGAACCACCAGCTTCGTGCGATCACCGGCGAGGACGCAGAGGCCGCGTGGATCGGACGGTCGCTCGCGGAGATCGAGGGCCTCGACGCCGACTTGCCTGCACTCGTCGACCAGATGCTGGCCGAGGGCGAATCGCTGAACGGCGAGGAACGTCCCTTCGAGCGGCAGGACGGGGCGACGCGCTATCTCCGCATCCACGGCACCCCCATCCAGCACCCCGAGCACGGCACCGTCGGTGGCGTGCTGATGATCTCAGACATCACCGCCGAGCGCGAGCGCGACGAGGAGCTTCGCCTGCTCCGCCGCTACGATGAGGCTGAACCCGTCCTCCATCACGCGGCCCGCTCGCAGTCCTCCGCCCACGGCTTTCTCGAAGAGGCCGCCGCCGTCCTCGGCGAGACCACCCGCGCCGACCACGCGGTGGTACTCCTCTTCGACGACACGCGAGGGAGCTACACCGAAGACGCTCGCTGGAGCCGCCGGTCGGGCGATGCCGAACCGCCACCGCTACGCCTCGACGCACAGCTTCTGCCCGTGATGGCCGGAAGCCGCCTGACCTACGCCCACACCGAGTTGGGTGCCCCCCATCTGCGGGAGTTCCTCGCTGCCATCGGCGCACGCGAGGCCGTGGCCCTGCCGTTCGGCACGGACACCTCGCAAGGCGGTGCGCTCCTGATGATGCGCGACAGCGAGGGCGAGCGCTGGACCCAAACCGAATCCGCCGCGCTCGGTCGGCTGGGCGTGCTCGTCGAAACCCTGTGGGCGGGTATGCGTGCCGAGGCCCGGTACCGGCGGATCGTCGGGAGCATCGAGGACTGCCTGTTCTCGTTCTGGTTCGGAGCTGACGGCGAGCGCACCTACTCGTTCCTGAGCGAGCAAGTCGAGACTATCACCGGCTACCGGGGCGACGATGTGCTGACAGGGGTATGCTCGTGGCGAGGGTGCATCGTCCACCCCGAAGACCGAGCCGCCCTGGCAAGCCACGATCGCACCCTGGCTCAAGAGCAGGAAAGCCGCCTCATCTATCGGATTCAGACGGCGAATGGCAAGATCCGGTGGCTACGTGAGACGGCCACGCCACGCCGTGACCACGCCGGCCGCCTCGTCGTGGCCGGTGTCCTGTCGGACGTGACCGAGGCCCGCGAGACCGAGGCAGACCTCGTTCGCACGAAGCAAGATGCCGCCTCTGCCACCCGGGCGAAGTCCTCGTTCCTCTCGATGATGAGCCACGAGATCCGTACGCCGCTCGGGTCCATCAACGGCTTCGCCGAGCTACTGCTGGAAGAGGTCGCCGAGATGGACGACCCGCCGCCTGTTGTCGTCGAGTTTGCCACCACGATCCGGGAAGGCTCGACCAAGGTACTCCGGCTCATCAACGACATCTTCGACCTCGCCACGCTTCAGAGCGGACGGGTGGACGTGGAGCATCACCCGGTCACGCTCCACCCCGTCATCCAAGCCACCGCCCAGCGATACGAAGCCCCCTTCATTGAACGAGGCATCACCCTGTGCCTTGACCTCGATGAGACCGAACCTATCGTGCTCGGCGATGCGGGGCGCATCGGGCAGGTGCTGGATCAGTTGCTCTCGAACGCCGCGAAGTTCACCGACGAAGGGCAGGTACGCATCGCGACGGAGAGCTTGGACCACACCGTGCGAATCCGCGTGGAGGACACTGGTATCGGCGTCGCACCAGAGTACGTGGACGAGATGTTCGAGCCGTTCTCACAAGGCGACAACCGGCTCAACCGCGACTTCGAAGGCTCCGGCCTCGGCCTCGCCCTCGTCCGTCGTCTCATCGAAGCCATGAATGGAACGATCACGGCTGAGAGCACGCAAGGCGAAGGCACGACCTTCGAGATCATTCTCCCTCGTGCCGACGGGTAACGGCGCGTTCGACGTTGTCGAGCGCAACCCGGACGTTGCGCTGAAAGCCCTCGAACTTGGTGCGCTTGACCGGGTTGCGGCGGAAGCGCTCGCGGAAGCCGTCGAGGTCTAGCTCGGCCCACTCGCGCAAGTCGGTGTCCACGACGCCGGGGCGCGGAGCGAAGCGATCCTCGTTTGTCGTCCGGCTGAACTTGGTCCACGGACACACGTCTTGGCAGATGTCGCAGCCGAAGATCCAGTTGCCGATCTCGCTGTCCATCCCGTCCGGCAGCGTCTCGCCCCGGTGTTCGATGGTGAGGTACGAGATGCAGCGATTCGCGTCGATCTGGTACGGCGCATCAAGCGCACCGGTGGGGCAAGCATCGAGGCAACGGGTGCAGGAGCCACAGTAGTCGGCCATCGGTCCATCCGCCGGGAGCGGCACGTCCACGATCATCTCGCCGATGAAGAAGAATGAACCCAACTCCCGGTTGAGTAGCATCGTGCTCTTGCCGATCCAGCCCAGCCCACTCCTCGCTGCCCATGCCTTGTCCAGCACCGGAGCCGAGTCTACGAACACCCGACCGGAGACCCCGCCGACGGCTTCGTCGAGCCAGTGGTAGAGCGCGTAGAGGTTGTCTTTGAGCACCTCGTGGTAGTCATCGCCCCATGCATAGCGGCTGATCTTTCCCACCATTGGATCGGAAGGATGCTGCTCCGGCTGGTAGTAGGTGTGCAGCACCGAGACGACGGACTGCGCGCCGTCCACGAGGCGGCGCGGGTCCACGCGCTTCTCGAAGTGGTTCTCCATCCAACGCATCGAGGCATGACGGCCTTCGAGGAGCCACTGCTCCAGCCGCTCCGCTTCGGCATTGAGTCGCTCCGCTTTCGCTATCCCACAGGTGTCGAAGCCCAAGCGCTGGGCTTCGGCCTTAAGCGCACGAGCGAGCCGCTCACGGGCGGCAGCATCAAAGCCGGGCATAGTTCAGAGGGCAGAGGGCAGAGGGCAGAGGGCAGAGGGCAGAAATTAACGGCTCCGCTGATGAGGTCAGGTCTTTCGACTCCCGACCCTAGATGCTGCTCGATCCGAAAAAAGCTGGCGGGCCTGCAGAGCATGTGCTCCGCAGGCCCGCCTGGTTACTGCTACTGCGCGGTGGCAGCGTGGTACGGCTTACATACCGCCCGGGATGGACTCGGCGCGGCGGCTGCCTGCACCACCGTCTTCCTTGTAGTTGTCATCCGGTGCGACACCGAGACCACGGGCCGTCAAGCGATCCGCGTCAATACCGTTCTGGACGTAGTACGCCTCAACGGCAGCGGCACGGCGCTCAGACAGACGCAGGCGGTCGCGCTCGCGGCTATCGGTGTAGCCGTTGATGGCCACCGTGATGTCCGAGCAACGCTCGAGAACCGCGAGGTTCTCATCGAGACGGCTCATGCCTTCGTCGGTGAGCGTGCTCGAGTTGCGGTCGAAGTAGACCGTGTTGAGTTCGGTGACTTCGTCGCAGAAGCGGTCCACCACGGTGACGGTCATCGTGCACGTATCCGATCCGGCCTCGTTCGTGGCCGTGAGGGAAGCGTTGTACGAGCCGACTTCGTTGTAGACGTTCGTGGCGTTGAGCGTGCTGGCCGTGTTGCCGTCACCGAAGTCCCACGCGAAGGTGAACGGACGGGTGCCTTCGGCCGTGGCCGAGAAGCTGACCGTTTCGCCCACGTTGGCCGTCATCGGCGTGGCGCGGCAAGCGGAGAGCGTGACCGGCTCAGCGGGCGGCTCGTTGACCGTGACCAAGCAGGTCTCGGTGTCGGAGTTGCCCGGACCCGTCGCGGTGAAGCTGACGGTGTAGGTGCCGGGGCTGGAGTAGCTGTGCGTCGCTACGAGGCCGTCGGAGGTGGAGCCGTCGCCCCAGTTCCACATGTAGGTGAGCGGGCCGCTGGCGTCCTCATTCACGAAGGCCGTGAAGGTGCCAGCCTGCCCGACTTCAAGCGACGTGGCGCAGTCGATGGTGGCATCAACATCGACGTTGGCACCGCGGAACCAGAAGCGGAAACCACCGCCACCCATCGCGAGCCAGTCGAAGTCGGCATCGTCGTTCGGCTGCCCGAGGGCACCGGGGTTGCTGCCGTCGATGGCGTTGTCCGGGAAGAGGAACGCACCGTTGGCTTCGAGGAAGAGCGAGAACTTCTTGCCGAGCAGCAGGTCGATACCACCGCCGACGAGGGGACCCCATGCATCTGTGGTCTCCTGAGCACCTGTACCGGGCGCGTTGTCCGTTGCGTCGCTGAAGTCCGGCTCAAACGAGTAGCTAACGCCGAGACGAACGTACGGCGTGATCGCTGAGGACGGGAACAGGAAGTACCGGAAGGCGGCCTGAATCTGCGAGCGCGACTCTACGGCATCCGTGAAGCGGTTGTTCGGGCCGACGGTCTGCAGTTCGGGGTAGTTCCCATAGTTGAACGCGACGCCGAAGGCGAGCGACGGCGAGAACTGGTAGCCGATCTCACCGGCAGCAGCGAGGCCGGGATCGTCGAAAAGGCCGCTGGCCTCGTTGTTCGCGTTGCCATCGTTGTCGCCGCCGTAGAGGCCGAGGCCGCCGTAGGCGCTGATGTAGGGGGTCTTGAACGGGCGTTGGACCTGTGCATCTGCCGCCGAAGCGAAGAGGAACATGGCCGCAAAAGCCAGCAAGAGCGGAGATTGTAGACGCTTGGTCATAGTGTCTGCTCCTTGGGGTGTTGGCGTTAGAGGAGGTGGCTGGGGGTGGGGTAAAGAGGTCCGGCTAGCGCCGAACGATATTCGCGGTCGTGCCGGGTAGAACCTAGGCACTAGGTAGGCGAAATAATACGGAGACTTGCAATAAAACGGGGAAGCACACGCGCTTTTCTACGAAGATGCGTCGAGCGAGGAAGCGGCGCTGCCGTTTGGGGTGGGGCGATGCCGGGGTATTCAGAGAGGATCCGACTAGGGCCCGGCGGCCAAGTTGCCGCATCAACAGGGGATCAGGACGCGCAGTTCCGACCAAAATGGGCAGGGAGAAGGGAGAGGGCGAACAGGGGCGCGATGGCCCGTTCAGGCACACTGAGGTGGAGGGCCGAACCTACAGCGCGTTCACTAGCTTTTCCAAGTGGCTCTTGGTGTGAGCCGCCTTGCTGCGCGTGATGATCCGCTTTGTAGCCATCCGGTCGAGCGTGCCTTTGACTTCATTGAGAAGAACTTCGGCCTCGGCCCGGTCTTCCGTACCTTCGAGGCGCTTGACGAGCGTGCGGACGCGCACCTTATGGTAGCGATTGCGGGCGCGGCGCTTCGCGTTCTGGCGAACGCGCTTTTCTGCAGATTTGTGCTGAGGCATACGAATCAGGGAAAGGAGTCGGTCCGATGGGCGGCGCGTGTAGGGTGAGCGCCTGCACTTCATCGGTCTTACGAAGGGGGTAATTTAGCGCACCGCGTTTGTGGATACCATGAAATGGTGCCGATACCTCGTTAAGCGCCCATAAAAGCTTCACCGCGCCTTCCGCCCTATGACCTCTTTTTTGTTGGACCTCATCAAGGGACCCGATGAGCCGCGCACCGTCATTGTCATGGACGACAGTGGCGTGGAAAACCCTCGCCAGTACGTCGTGCGTCCCCGCGGCCTGCTCTATCTCGTCGCCGGAGCCTCGGCGGGACTTGCGCTGGTACTCCTCCTGCTCTTCTTCCTTACGCCCATCCGCTCGCTCTTCATGGGGCCTGATCCCGAAGTGCTCCGCGAGACCGCCGAGCGGAACGCCCTCCGGGCCGCCGCGCTGGAAGACTCGCTGGCCCTGCAGGACGAGTATCTGGAGCGACTGCGCTATGCCATCGTCGGGGAGCTAGACACGGCGACGGTGAGCGAAGAAACCGTAGACGCCGCTGAGCCTCTCCCCGTGACACCGGCCCTCGAAGCGCCGAGCGGTCCCCGCTCCGACGACTGGGCCGATCACCAGCAGCCCGCGCTTGCCTTCAACCGGCTTGCGGCAGACCGACGTGCCGAAGGCGACGAACGGATCGTCGAGACCTACCTCGCGAGCCTTCAGTTTCCGGCGCTTCCGCCCGTGCAGGGCTTCTTCGCGCGTGGCTTCGATGCGGCGCGGGGGCACTACGGCGTCGACCACGCTGTCGCCGAGGGCACGCCTATCCGCTCCATCGGCGATGGCTACGTGGTCTCGGCGGACTGGACCAACGATGGCGGCTACGTCGTTGCGGTGCAGCACGCCGACGGGTATCTTTCCGTCTACAAGCACAACAGTCGCCTCCTCAAGAACGTCGGCGACCGTGTGCGGAGCCGCGAAGCCCTCGCCCTGAGCGGCAACACCGGTGAGATCACAACCGGCCCCCACCTCCATTTCGAGTTGTGGCGCAACGGGTTAGCCCAAGACCCGCGCCTGTATCTCATCGGACTTTAGATTTCCCCAACGGAGCCGATACGTAACAGAACACCGACGTATCGGCTCTCTCACCCCCCACACTCATGGCCCTCTTCAAAAACGACGCGGAGTCCACCACCATGTCCAAGCAGCGTAACGACGTCCCGACCACGCCGGGACAGGTCAACATCATCGGCCAAGGCACCGTCATCGAAGGCAGCATCACCGCCAACAGCGATGTTCGGGTCTCCGGCAAGGTGATCGGTAACATCACTGTCGAAGGCAAGACCGTCATCACGCCGGAAGGCATCGTCGAAGGCGAGATCCGCTCGTCCCACGCCGACATCGCCGGACGCATCAACGGCGAGGTGATCATCTCCGAGCGGCTCGTGCTCAAAGGCACCGCCATCGTCGAAGGCAACATCCATACGTCCAAGTTCGTGATCGAGGACGGCGCGTCGTTCTCCGGCAACTGCCACATGGGCGGTGCCCTGCCCAAGCGCAACGAGATGCCGGGCGTCACCGTCACCGAAGGACGCAAGGACAAAGACAAGCAGCGCAACGAGCAGGACAAGCGCACCGAGCGCTCGCCCCAGCCCGCCGCCTAAACGCCTGTGGACGACCCGCCGTCACGCCCGCCCAAGAAATCGACGAGCCTCTTCGGCTCGTCGATGGGCGAGGCGGCACCGTACCTCGGCCTCGGCATCGAGTTGATGATCTCGATGCTGTTCTTCGTCCTCGTCGGCTACTTCGCCGACCAGTGGCTCGGCACTTCGCCGTGGCTCCTCCTCATCGGCATCGTACTGAGTGCCGTGGCGACCGGCGCGACGCTCTACCGGACCGTCCGCGAGATGGACGAAGCGGGGAAGAAGAGAAAAGAGGGCGGGGAGGGAAAGGAGTGAGAAGAGCGCGCATGAAGGTGTGCTTCGGCCCCCACGCTCATACCCTCACCCAACCATATACGCAGACGCAGTCACAGCGTGGCGGCAGGCTGCTGGCGCGTGAAGTAGAGCGCGCCCGTCCACAGCGTCAGCACCACCGTGACGAGCAGCAGCACGGAGGTCGCCGGACTGTAGAGCGCGAGGCCCGCATATTCGCCGAGGTCGCCCACCCACCCATCGTAGCGCGTCAGCTTGGAGGCCGTGAGAAAGACGAGCGCGGCGATGAGGAAGGTGAGTTGCACCGTCGTTTTGAGCTTCGCCGCGTAGCGCGTCTGGATCGAGCGCCCCTGCCGCTCGGCCCACGCCCGGAGCACCGTCACCGCCACGTCGCGTAGCGCGATCAGCCCGACCGCCCACCACCACCAGCCTTCGGCGAGGCGGTTGCCCTCGGCGTCGGCAGGCAAAAAGAGGAAGGCGAAGAACGCGCCGAGGACGAGCACCTTGTCCGCGAGCGGATCGAGAAACTGCCCGAGCCGCGAGCCGACGCCGTACTCGCGCGCGAGCCGACCGTCCCAGTAGTCCGAAATAGCCGCGAGGATGAACAGCACAGTCGCCACGAGTTGCCCCACCAGCGTCCCCGAGAACAGGAGGACGAGGAAGACCGGAACGATCACGATCCGACCGATGGTGAGCACGTTGGGGAGATGCTTCATAGCAGAAATATAAGGTGCGTCGAGCGTCTAGGGTCGAGTGTCGGGCGTCCGGTTTCTCGAAGACGCCTTGTGACGCCTGCCCCGTGACGCTCGCCCCGCCTCTGCCATTCTGTCCGGCTGTGTTGGATGGCATCGTTCTTGGAAAACCGTGAAGCAGAGGTCAGACCTACGACTTCTCTCCCCTTTTGACAGACTCCCTTCAGCAACCCACCCTATCGCAATGAGCAAGATTATTGGAATCGACCTCGGTACGACCAACTCGGTCGTCGCCGTGATGGAAGGCGCGGAGCCGGTCGTGATCCCGAACGCCGAGGGCGGCCGGACGACGCCGTCGATTGTCGCGTTCAAGAAAGACGGCGAGCGGCTCGTCGGTGCCCCGGCCAAGCGCCAGGCCATCACCAACCCGCACAACACTGTCTTCTCGATCAAGCGGTTCATGGGCCGCCAGTTCGATGAGGTCGGCGAGGAAATCAAGACTGTCCCGTACACCGTCGCCAAGGGCGATGGTGGCGTGGCCCGCGTCGAGATTGAGGATAAGCTGTACACGCCGCAGGAGATCTCGGCGATGACGCTGCAGAAGCTCAAGCAGACCGCCGAAGACTACCTCGGCGAGAAAGTGACCGAGGCCGTCATCACGGTCCCGGCCTACTTCAACGATGCCCAGCGCAAGGCCACCAAAGAGGCAGGCCAGATCGCGGGCCTCACCGTCAAGCGTATCATCAACGAGCCGACCGCCGCCGCACTCGCCTACGGCCTCGACAAGAAGGCCCAAGACGAGATCGTCGCGGTCTACGACCTCGGCGGTGGCACCTACGACCTCTCGATCCTCGAACTCGGCGACGGCGTCTTTGAGGTCAAGGCCACGAACGGCGACACCCACCTCGGCGGCGACGACTTCGACCAGCGCCTCATTGACTTTATCGCCGACGAGTTCCAGTCTTCCGACGGCATCGACCTCCGCACCGACCCGATGGCGCTCCAGCGCCTGAAGGAAGCGGCGGAGAAAGCAAAGATCGAACTCTCCAGCGCAACCCAGACGACAGTCAACCTACCGTTCATCACCGCCACCCAAGAGGGGCCGAAGCACCTCACGCTCGACCTCACGCGGGCCAAGTTCGAGCAGTTGGTGGACGACCTCGTGCAGCGAACCATCCCGCCGATGGAGAAAGCACTCAAGGATGCTGGGCTGTCGAAGAACGACGTGGACGAAGTGATCCTCGTCGGTGGCTCGACGCGCATCCCGGCCATCCAGCAAGTTGTCGAGACCTTCTTCGGCAAGAAGCCGAACCGGAGCGTGAACCCGGACGAGGTGGTCGCCATCGGCGCGGCTATTCAGGGCGGCGTCCTCTCGGGCGATGTGCAGGACGTGCTGCTGCTCGACGTGACCCCGCTGAACCTCGGCATCGAGACCCTCGGCGGCGTGACGACGACCCTCATCCCGGCCAACACGACGATCCCGACGCGGAAATCGGAGACCTTCTCGACGGCGGCGGACAACCAGCCGTCGGTCGAGATCCACGTCCTTCAAGGCGACCGGACGATGGCCGTCGACAACCGCACTATCGGGCGCTTCCACCTCGACGGGATTCCCCCGGCCCGGCGCGGGATGCCGCAGATCGAAGTCACCTTCGACATCGACGCCGACGGCATACTCAACGTCTCGGCCAAAGACAAAGCCACCGGCAAGGAGCAGTCGATCCGCATCGAAGCCTCCTCGGGCCTCAACGAGGAGGAGATCGAGAAGATGCGCCGCGACGCCCGCGAGCACGCCAACGAGGACAAGCAGCGCCGCGAGCAGGCCGACAAGCTCAACGCCGCCGACACGCTCATCTTCTCGACCGAGAAAAACCTCGCCGAGTACGGCGACAAGATTCCGGCCGAGAAGCGGAGCAAGATCGAGGGCGCGCTCGAACGCCTCAAGGAAGTCCACAAGGCGCAGAACGTCGCCGAGGTGGAGTCCGCGATGGAGCAGCTCAACGCCGCGTGGACCGAAGCCTCCGAAGACCTCTACAAAGCCCAGCAGGCCGAGGCGCAGGACGCCGCCGGTGACGGTGCCGCGACCGATGCCGAACCCGAGGCCGAGGTCAAGGATGTAGACTTCGAGGTCGTCGACGAAGACGAAGCGGCGTAACCACACGCTCCGTCTCACCCACTCGAAGCCCCGGCTGCCCCACGGCGGTCGGGGCTTTATTATGGAGCAGAAGCCTGCTTCACTCCTTGGCTGTTGACACGCTCGGTTTCCGAATTTCGCCTCGCTTACGGGAGGAGAGTTATCGGAAAGAGCCTTGCCCTTGGTCCTCTGGACCTTACGCCTAGAGGTCCTTCACCATGTGCCCGACGCCCCTTGCTTTTCTCGGCCACCGTGCGAATGTTGCGATTCGTAGACCACACGTCCATGTCCTCCTCCCCCGACGTCACCGAGCTTTTGGCCTCCCTGAGCGGGGACGGTGCGCCCGCCGACGAGGCCGTGCTGGAGAAGCTGCTCCCTATCGTCTACGACGAGTTGCGCCGCGTCGCGCACGGCCTCCGCCTGCGCGAGCGCGCCGACCATACCCTTAACACGACCGAACTCGTCCACGAGGCGTACTTCAAACTCGTCGATGGGAGCCGGGCCGGGTACGACAGCCGGGCGCACTTCTTCGGCGCGGCAGCACGGGCGATGCGGCAGGTGCTCGTCGACTACGCCCGCGCGCGGCACCGGCAGAAGCGGCGCGGCGCGGCTCCGCATCTCCCGCTCGACAACGCCCCGGCGCTCCTCTCGGATGCCCGTGCCGAAGAACTCCTCGCGCTCGACGAGTCGCTGCACCGCCTCGAAGCCTTCGACCCGCGCCAGAGCCGGGTCGTCGAGTGCCGCTATTTTGCAGGGCTGACGCTGGAAGAGACGGCGGATGTCCTCGACCTCTCGCCTTCAACCGTGAAGCGCGAATGGCGGACGGCGCGGGCCTGGCTCGCGCACGACCTTCAACGAGGCGCATGACCCAACCCACGCCGGCAAAGCGCATAAGAGCATGGAGTGATTGAGCGATTGGCTGATTCGCCGATTGACCTTCCAATCATCCAATCAGTGATTCACCCAGTCAGCGAATGACAATGGACGCCGCCCGCTGGTCCCGTATCAAACCTCTCCTCGACGGCGTCCTCGACCGACCGACCGCCGAGCGGGGCGCGTTTCTCGCCGAAGCCTGCCCAGATGACGCCGCGCTTCGGGCTGAAGTCGAGGCCCTTGCCAGCGCCCATGACAGCGCCGGGACGTTTCTCGACGATCCGCTGCTCGGCGAAGCGGCGGCATCGCTCGCCAACGGCGACGCGGTACTTCCCAAATCCATCGGGCCGTACCGGGTGCTTGGTCTGCTGGGTCGCGGCGGCATGGGCGAGGTCTTTCTCGCCGAGCGGGCGGACGGACTGTTCGAGCGGCGTGTTGCCCTGAAGCGCGTGCGCGGCGGCCTCGACGCCCCGTCCATTGCCCGCCGGTTCGACGCCGAGCGACGGATTCTGGCAGGCCTCGAACACCCCGGCATCGCTCGCTTGCTCGACGCCGGGATGGACGCCGACGGGCGGCCCTTCTTCGCGATGGACTACGCTGAAGGGACGCCGCTGACAGAGTACGCCCAGACCCACGCGCTCTCGGTCAAGGCCTGCCTCGACCTTTTCCGGCAAGCCTGCGACGCGGTCCACCATGCCCACCAGCGCCTCGTCGTCCACCGAGACCTCAAGCCGTCGAACGTCTTTGTCACCGAGGACGATGCCGGGCGACCGCAGGTGAAGCTGCTCGACTTCGGAATTGCCAAGCTGCTGGACGAGGACGACGAGCGCACGATGCTCACCGAGACGGGCCTGCGTCCGATGACGCGCGCCTACGCCGCCCCCGAACAGTTGCGCGGCGACGACGCCACGACGGCCACCGATGTCTACGCACTCGGCGTACTGCTCTACGAACTCCTCACTGGCCGTCGCCCGTTTGAGGCTCCGACGGCGGCCCAGCTCGAAGCCGCCATCCTCGCCGACGAACCGACGAAGCCGAGCACAGCTCTTCGCCATACCGACGACGACACGCTGCCGGGCGACGCCACCCCGGAGCGGCTGCGCGGCGACCTCGATACCATCGTTCTCTGTTCCCTTGCAAAGGACCCCGCGGCACGGTACGATTCCGCTGCAGCCCTCGCTGCCGATGTGCAGCGCCACCAGAATAGCGTCCCGATCACGGCCCGCGCACCCTCGGTCGGCTACCGGATGCAGCGATTCGTCGGACGCCACCGCATCGGCGTGGCGATCACGGCAGCCGTGCTTGTGGCGGCCACGGCGTTTGCACTCTACCACACCCAGCGCCTCGCCGCCGAGCGCGACCAGGCCCGCCGCGCCGCCACCCGCGCCGAGCAGGTCTCGGGCTTCCTCACCGGCCTCTTCGAAGGAGCCGACCCGACGGTGGCAGCCGGCGACACGCTCACTGCCCGCGCCCTCCTCGATCAGGGTCGCCGCCGCATGGAAACGGAGCTGCAGAGCCAGCCGCTCCTCCGCGCCGATCTACTCCGTGTGCTCGGGCAGGTCTACCTGAACCTCGGCCTCTATGACGAAGCCGGAGCCCTCCTCACCCAGAGCGACTCGCTCGAACGCACCTCGCCTGCCGCCGACCCAACAGGACGCGCTCAGACCTTGACACTTCTCGGTACGACCACCTACCACCAAGGAAACGTCGAGCTGGCCGCCGAGCACTTTGAGGAAGCCCTGCGAACCACTGAAGCAGCCGCTCTGTCCGGTAACGTCGCCACGGAGGCACTGATGCGACTCGGGCTGACGCATTACCACCGCGGACGGTATGACGAGGCGGACAGCCTTGCCCGCTACATCATCGCTACGTTCCGCCCGACTTCGCGTGAGGACTCCATCGTGCTCGGCGAGACGCACCGGATGCTCGGCCTCGTCCATAGCGCAACGGGAGACTTTACGGCAGCAGCCGAGTCAGACCGGGCGTCCCGTGATTTCGCCATTCGCCTTTTTGGTTCTGTCCACCCGGAGGTTGCCACCGCTACCAACAACCTCGCCGGCACCCTGCGGCGGCAGGGCCAGCTCGAAGAAGCCGAGCAGTACTACCGCGAGGCGCTCGACATCCGACGCCGGGTGTATGATGCCACGCACCCGCTCGTCGCGCAAAGCATCAACAACTTCGGCGTGTTCCTCTTCTCGCAGGGTCGATACGAAGAAGCCGAAACCACTATCCGCGAGGCCGTAGACCTCAACCGCCAGCGCCTCGGCGACGACCACCCCGAGGTCGCCCTCGGCCTGAGCAGCGTGGCGGGGCTGACCCGCCGTCAGGGCAAGCTCGATGAAGCCCGCGCCCTCTACGACCAGGCCCTTGCCATCCAGCGTGCCCGCCTCGGCGACGACCACCCTCACCTCGGAAGAACGCTGAACTCGTCGGCGCAAACAGCAGAAGAGGCAGGCGACCTGCCCCGTGCGGCCCGGCAGTACGCCGAGGCTATCGACATCTTTCAGGATACGTTCGGGCCGGAGCACGAGCGCACGATCCGCGCGCAGGTCGGCCTCGGGCAGACGTACCGCGCACAGGGCCGCCGAACCGCCGCGCAGCAGGTGCTCATGGAGGCCCGCGACGCGCTCGCGGCGGACGCCGACTCGTCGCTCCGCGCCCTCGTCCTCAGCACGCTGGACACGGTCACGCAGTAGACTATCAGTAGGGCTGCCCGGCACCGCTGGACTTTCGGGCTATGCTTTTCCTACTTTGGTGTTCGCCGTCCCCGGACACCTGACCAAGAGCCTCCCATGAACGCCCGCGCCGCCTTCCTCTGCACCGTCTTCTTCGGCCTCCTGCTCTCCGCCGGGGCGTTCGCGCAACCGCAGCTTACTGTGACCGGGAAGCGCGCCGACGTTCGCGCCCAACTCGATGCCCTCTTCAGCGACCTAGACCGCTCGGCGATTCCAACGGGCATCCTGTACAGCCCCGTCCTGTCGTTCGTCGACGCCGAGGCCTACGACGGCACGGCAGCCGCTCCGGCGGCCACGGCGCGAGACTGGCGGCAGCTCTACTTCGAGTTGGAGCGCAGCGCCTGGACCCCGGCGACGCTTCCGAACCCGGATGACGTGCGAACGACGGCTCGGCGGCACAGCGAGGACGGGACTATTCCGCTGGGCCTGCTCTATGTCCAGTACAACGCGGTCACCGAGGGCGCGCTAGATCAGGGGCTGCTGCGGCTGGAAGACGGCGTGGTACGCGACGTGCCGGGCCGGGCGACGTCGCCCTACGTGGAGCGCAACGCCTTCGCCGCGGCGGCACTCGATGACGGGGTCTATGCCGGCCAGGCCGCCACCTTCCGCCTCGACCGTGATCTCTATTTCTCGAACCAGAACGCGCCACAGCGTATTACGGTGGACTTCGGTGATGGGGCAGGGCCGCGTCCGCTCGCCTTCGACGAGACCGCGACGGTGCGCTACGCAACGCCGGGACCGAAGCGCGCCACATTGAACGGCCACTATGCCGATGGTACCGTGCTGCACGCCGCATTTACGGTAGAGGTGAAGCGCGGCGGACGGGAGCCGGACTTCTTCTGGGAGAACCAGGTCGCCGACCTCGCCTACGCGGGCGATGTAGCCGGGTATGCCGCCTACGTCTTTCTCGGCGACGGCCACACCGAGATCACGAAGCCAATCATCTTCGCCGAGGGCTTCGACCTGCTCAACGACATCGACTGGCCGGACATTCTCGAGATCATCAGCGAAGAAGGACTGGCGGACGACCTCCTCGCAAACGGCTTCGACCTCATCATCCTCGACTTTGACGACGCGACTACGTTCGTCCAGCGCAACGCCTTCGCTCTCGTCCACCTCATCGAGCGCGTGATTGACGAGCGCGTAGGCGAGGAGCCGCTCGTCGTCTCGGGTGGCAGCATGGGAGGCCTCGTCTGGCGCTATGCCCTCGCGTGGATGGAGGCACAGGGCCAAGACCCCGAGACGCGGCTGGCCGTCTCCTTCGACAGCCCTCACCAAGGGGCCAACATTCCGCTGGGCGACCAGTTCTGGGTCGAATTCTTCGCCGAGTACAACGACGACGCCGTCCGCTTCCTGACCGGGATGAACTCGCCTGCCGCGCAGCAGCAGCTCTACTACCACTACACCTCCGTCCCGAACCCGGCGGCGAACATCTTGCGGCAAGCTCTCTTCACCGAGCTGGCGTTTCTGGGCAACTACCCGTCGATGCGGAAGGTGGCAATCTCCAATGGCAGTGGATCCGGCCCCGACGCGGCCCAGATCAGCGATAGTGGCGTGCCGATGGCTCCGGGCGATCAGATCCTCGAATGGGAGCACACCGAGATCCTCGTCATCGACGTCACCGGAAACATCTGGGCCGTGCCCGATGGCACGCCCGAGACGCGCATCTTCGAGGGCGACATCACGGTCTTTTTCCTCTTCGGTGATGCCCTCAACGTGTCGGCTGTCAACACACTGCCCTACGACAACGCCCCCGGCGGCTGGCGCGACTCGCAGACCGAACTCGCCGCCGTCGAACCGTCCCTGAGCATCCTCGGGATCGACTTCGACCTCGGCGATATTCAGACTGACTTCCCCCGCCACTCCTTCGTCCCGACGATCAGCGGCCTCGACCTACGCGACACAAACGGCAGCCCGGTAGACCTCTTCTATGACCTCGAAGACGACCCGGACCTCCTTAGCAAGACCCCCTTCGATGCCATCTTCTTCGCCCCGACGCCCATCAACGAGGACCACATCTTTGTGACCCCGGAGAACGCGGCCTTCTTCCTCGAACAGGTCCTACTCGAAGACGTCGCTGTCACCGCGACGGTCACCGAGCCGGTGGTCCTCCCCCCCGCGGGCGGCACCTTCGACTTCACCGTCACGCTCACCAACAACACCGCGCAGCCCCAGACCTTCGTGGCGTGGAGTGAAGCCACCGGGCCGGTCAACCGTAGCCCACTCCTCGGCCCGTTCACGGTCACCCTGCCGCCGGGCGGGACGCGCACGCAGACGCTGACGCAGAATGTGCCGGGCGTGGCTCCGGGCGGGACCTACACCTACACGGTCAACGTGGGCGACACCTTCGGAGCCTCGCGGTCCAGCGATGGCTTCGCCGTCGAAAAAACAGCCCTCAACCCAAGTAGCGAAGCACAACCCGTCGCTGTCACTGACTGGCAGGTGAACGGGTGGGAAGACGCCACCGTACCGCCAATAGCCGGGCGCGCCTCGCTACCGACAACGGCGATGCTGGATGCGGTCTACCCGAACCCCGCGCGCGACATCGCCACCATTGGCTTCGCCATGCCCGAGGCGAGCGAGGTGTACCTCGCCGTCTATGACGTACTCGGACGTCAGGTGGCCATGTTGAGCGACGGCATGGTCGAGGCGGGCAACCATACCGTCATCTTCGACGGCTCTGCCCTGCCGAGTGGTGTCTATGTCGTCAGAATGAGCACAGGAGAGGTGGTAGCCACCCAGCGCGTAACCATGATGCGGTGATGGGGGCTATCGCATGAGCGTGACGCGCTGCACCTCGGTGAATCCGTCGGCGGTCATCCGCACGAGGTACACGCCCGAGGCCAGACCAGCGGCCTCAAACTGCGCCGAGTGCCGACCCGCCTCCAGCGGCTCGTCCACAAGCACTGCTACCTCGCGCCCGAGCACGTCAAGTACCGTCACCCGCACGTCTGCCGCCTCGGGCAGCGCGAAGCCGACTGTTGTAGACAACGCGAACGGGTTCGGGTACGCTGCCTCTAGTGCAAACGCTTCGGGCACAGCCTCCGACGATGATACGAGATCAGTCTTCTCGACCGACGGCCACGGTGTCACGTCGCTGACCTTCCACGCATCCGCGCCTCCCTCGCGCGCCAGCCCCGTGACGGTAATCTCGAACGGCACCGAGTCTTGGATGGCATTGGGGAATTGACCGATGCTGAGGGTGTAGCTGTACGTCCCCGGTGCCGTATCACCCGCGATGTTCTGCGTGAAGCTCCCGCCGAAAGTCCGCCCCGCCGGAAGCGTCCCCGAGACGATCTGCCCTGCCGGCTCGCCCAGATTCGTGGTGAACCAGAGGTCGCCGGAGACCGGGCTGCCGGTCGTGTTCGTGACGGTGTACAGGAAGGGGATCGAGCCGCCGGGGTTCACCTCGGTGCTGGTCGTGGCGACGGCGACGAGGTCGTAAGGCCCTTCCGGCGTGCAAGGATTGACGAGCACAGCGGCCGGCGAGGTGCAGGTACCGCTGGAGGCATTGCCCGTAATCGTGACGGGCTGGTTGACATCGAAAGCGGGTGGGTTGCCGGAGATGATACCGGCCAGTCCGCACGAGCACGCAGCCAGCGCCCCGTTGTCTTCAAGCGTGAGACTGATGACGAGGTTGTTGAGACTCTCCAGCCCTGAAAGCGACTCTAGGGCGTCGTTGCCGACGATGCGGAGGTCTTCCTCGATGTAGGTGAGGCTCTCTAGGCCCGAGAGCGATTCCAGCGCATCGTTGTTCACAATAATCAGGTTCTGCCCGATCGAGGCGAGGCCATCTAGTCCCGAGAGGGATGGCAGCGATGCATTATTCTCGATGCGGAGGTTGCCGGGCGAAAACAGCCCCTGCCCGACAGAGAAAACGCCCTCCAACCCTGAGAGCGAGGTCAGCGAGGCGTTGTTCTCGATGCGGAAGTGCCAGCCGACGACGCTGAGGTTCTCCAGTCCCGCCATCGACTCCAGCAAGGCGTTGTCCTGAATGAGGAACATACCGCAGCGGGTAAGCCCCTCCAGCCCGGTCAAGGACGTGACCGCATCGTTGTTTGAGAAGGTACATCGGTCAGCGCTGGTCAGGTTCTCCAAGCCCGCCAGCGAAGCCAAGACGGGATGATTCCTGACCTTGATGATGCTGAGGTCGATGGTCGTCAACCCTGCCAGGGCGGCGATAGAGACCAGCGAAGCGTTGTCCTCAATGCGGAAGTCGCGCCCTTCCATGTAGCCCAAGTTCTCCAATCCCGTCAGCGTTGGCAGGACCGGATTATCGACAACGCTGAAGCTGCCATCGAGCGAGTCCAGGACCGTAAGGGGCGTCAGGTCCGTGATGTCGGCTCCGCTGATCACAAAGTCGCCGATCACGACCTCACAGTTGAAGGCATCAACCTGAGCCTGCGATGAGAGCGTGAGATCGCCCTCGCACACTTGGGCATGCACTGGCAGAGCCAGCAGAGAACAGAACAACCCGAGAAACAAGAGGTGTCGCATGGCATCGGGGGATTAGGCGATACAAGACTGAACCTAAAGTACATACACGCCCCCGGACAAATGGCATTTCCCATGTACCACTTCTGGCTCATCCCTCTAAGCACTCGTCACATACAGCAGCGGCCAGCCGAGGCAAACCCCAACCGACCACTTGTTTCCGGCCTCTCGCGCTCTCAGTGCGCCAGTGTCACGCGCTGCACCTCGGCGAAGGCACCCGCCGTCATCCGCACGAGGTATACGCCCGATGACAGACCAGCGGCCTCAAACGCCACCATGTGCCGACCCGCCTCCAGCGGCTCGTCCACCAGCACGGCTACCTCGCGCCCGAGCACGTCGTAAGCCGACACCCGCACGTCCGCCGCTTCGGGCAGCGTGAAACTGACCGTCGTAGACGAGGCAAACGGGTTGGGATAGGCCACATCGAGGGCGAACGTTGAGGGCAGCGCTTCGGATGAAAATGGGACTACGTCGCTGGTCGATGACCACGGTGTAGCACCGCTCACGGCCCACCCTGCCTGCGTGACTCTGCCTACCGACTCCGTGACACGTACCACGAGCGGGACTGAGTCCACAACAATATCCGGGAAGTGGCCGATGTTCAGCGTGTAGACATAGATCCCCGGCAGCGCCTGACTTGCCACGTCTTGTGTGTAGCTCCCAGCCACGACCTCGTCACTCGGCACTGTTCCCGACTGGACGATTCCCTGTGCCACCGTCGTGCCATTGCGCTGGGCGGTATACCAGAGGTCACCCGAGACCGGACTGTCCGTCGTGTTGGTGACGCTGTAATCGAAGACGATGGACTCGCCCTGTGCTACCCGGACCGGCGTACCAAGTGGGCTGGTGTTGATAGCAAAGAGAGCAAAGCTAGGCAGCGGCACAGCGCACGACGCTGCAAGTACCATTTCCGGCGCGGTGCAGTCACCGCCCAGGGCGTTGTCGAAGATGGAGATGGAACCAGAGACACCCGTGAAGGCGGGCGGCTCACCGGAGATTAGGTCTGCCAGCCCGCACGAGCAGTCGCTCAACGCGGCGTTGTTGTAGATCGTGAGATCATCGCCAACCGCGACGAGGCTCTCGATCCCCGACAGCGACGCCAAAACGGTGTTATCGGAGATGTAGAGATCGTCGTCAACAGCCACAAGGCTCTCAAGTCCGGCCAGCGATGTCAACGAGGCGTTGCGAGAGATGTTGGCGTATCCCCCGACCGAGATTAGACTCTCCAACCCCGACAGCGACAGCAGCGACGCATTGTCATAGACACGGAGCTGGCCGAGCACCGAGGTTAGGCCGTCGAACCCCGACAGTGAGATCAGCGAGCCGTTGTCCTGAATGGTGACGGTGCCGTTGACTTCTGTCACCTGCTCCAGACCAGCCAGTGACTCCAGCGATGCATTGTCTAGGATCGATAGAATGCCATCCACCGTGGTCAGGCTCTCCAAGCCCGTGAACGATTCCAATGCATCGTTGCTGAACACGTTGAAGACCGACGAGACCGAAGCAAGACTCTCCAACCCGGCCAGCGACGACAGCGCGCTGCTGCCCGTGAGAGTGAATCCCGCATCCACCGAGGTCACATTCACCAAGCCTTCCAGCGATTCCAGCGAACCATTGCCTGTGATCCGAAGCTGGCCGCTGATCGAGGTTAGGCCCTCCAGACCAGCCAGCGAAACCAGCGAGGCGTTGTCGACGATTTGGAGGTCCTCGCCGAGCGAGGTCAACCCCGAAAGACCGGAGAGCGAGGTTAGCGAGGCGTTGTCCTGAAGGCTGAGATACCGACCACCGATGAACGTCAGGTCTTCCAGCCCCGCTAGCGACGTCAGCAAGGGGTTATCCCAAATGCGAAGGAAACCGCTCACCGACGTAAGGCCCACCAACGGCGTGAGGTCGGTAATGTCCGTCGGCCCAGAGAGCGATCCGACCGTGAGGCGGCCCGATATCTCGCTACAGTTGAACGCATCGACCTCGGCCTGTGTGCTGAGCATAAAGTTTCCAGAACAGACCTGCGCGTGGGCCACCCCGTTGGCAAACATCAGTAGCAGGCCAAAGACGAATGACAGCGGGCGCAGCATTGTGATAAAACGTCGCATGGCACAGAGGGAGATAGAACCGAACAGCCTGAGCAGCGCTAGGACCCAGATTATACTCTGCGTATGTACGCGAACGCAAAAGCGGCCAGCCGAGACGAGTCCCGACCGACCGCTGTGACGATCCGTGCACCGACGCCCTAGCGCACGAGCGTGACGCGCTGCACCTCGACGAATCCGTCGGAGGTCATCCGCACGAGGTACACGCCGGACGCGAGGCCACGCGCGTCGAACGCCGCCGAGTGCCGACCAGCCTCTAGCTGTTCATCCACCAGCACGGCTACCTCGCGCCCCAGCACGTCGTAGACCGACACCCGCACGTCCGCCGCCTCGGGCAGCGCGAAGCCGACCGTCGTAGACAACGCGAACGGGTTCGGGTACGCTGCCTCTAGTGCAAACGCTTCGGGCACAGCCTCCGACGACGCTGGCTGCAGAGTCTGCTCACCGTCCACCCACGGCATGGCCTCGCTCACGGTCCACCCCTCCGGCCCACGCTCGCGCAGCCCCGTCACCGTCACCGTGAACGGCACCGAGTCCACCGCCGCGTTCGGGAATTGACCGATGCTGAGGGTGTAGCTGTAATTCCCCGGCGGCGCACTCGCGGGCACGTTCTGCGTGAAGCTCGCGCCGACCCGCGCCCCGGCGGGCAGCGTCCCCGACTGGACTACGCCCTGCGCCACCGTCGCGCCGTTGCGCCGGGCGGTGAAGAAAAGATCGCCCGAGACCGCGCCGCCGGTCGTGTTGGTGACGGTGTAGAGGAAGGAAATCGAGCCGCCGGGGTTGACCGTGGTGTTGCTCGTGGCGACGGCGACGAGATCGACTGGGCCTTGCGGCGTGCAGGGGTTGACCAACACAGTCTCCGGCGAGGTACAGGTACCCCCGTTACTCTCAATGATCGTGTTGAAGCCCACGCCCGAGAAGGTGGGTGGGGTGCCAGAGATGAGGTTTTCCAGTCCGCATGAGCACTCACTCAACACGTTGTTGAACTGGACCTGGAGAAAGTTGCCAACCGAGGTGAGACCCTCGAGGCCGTCCAGCGATGTCAAGGCATCGTTATTGAAGACCGCGAGGGTGTTTCCGATCTCGCCGGAGAGGCTCTCCAATGCGGTGAGCGATGTCAGCGCGGGGTTGTCCCGAAACTCGAGGACATTCCCGGCTGATTCGAGGTCTTCCAACCCGGCGAGCGAGGTCGCCATCGAGTTTCTGAGATAGAACGCACCCGTTGAGGTAAGGCCCGAGAGCGGCGTAAGGTCCGTGACGTCCGCGCCGATGATGAACAGGCTACCTGTAAAGACCTCACAGTCAAAGGTGTCCAGTTGGGCCTGTGAGTTGATCACGAGCGACGTGGTGTTGCACACCTGAGCGCGTACCGGCGCGGCAACGAGGAAGAGGAGAAGCAAGCCCGAGACAATGGGCCCCAAGCATGGGAGGATGCGTTTCATGAGAGGAGGAGGTTGAGTGAGCGAGGGCAATCACCCCCCTATCGCCGTTTCCTCTTTCCTTCCCTCATCCACCCGAAAAAACCAGCGGTCGGTCGAGGCGAACCCCGACCGACCGCTCTAACTGTCCGTTCAGCGACGCCCTAGCGCGCTAGCGTCACGCGCTGGGTCTGCGCAAAGCCATCGGCCGTCATCCGTACGAGGTACACACCCGACGACAGACCGGCGGCGTGGAACCGCGCCGTGTGCTGACCGGCTTCGAGCTGCTCGTCCACCAGCACTGCCACCTCACGGCCCAGCACATCGTAGACTGCCACACGCACGCTCGCCGCCTCGGGCAGCGTGAAGCCGACCGTCGTGCTCGCGGCGAACGGGTTCGGGTAGGCCGCATCGAGCGCGAACGTCGAGGGGAGCGCGCCGGACTTCGCCTCTAGGTCATCGATGACTTCGGAGGCGCTACTCATCGCCGACGCCTCGACGGTCCCGCTTGCCGACGGCCACGGCGTCACGTCGCTCACCGTCCACTCGTCGGCCCCACCAGGCCGCGGCGCGCCGGTAACCTCGACCGTGAACGGCACCGAGTTCACAATCAGGTTCGGGTACTGGCCGATGTGGAGCGTGTAGCTGTAGGTCCCCAGCGGCGTGGCACCCGCCACGTTCTGCACGAAGCTGGCGTTGAACGTATCCCCGGCCTGCACCGGCCCGGAGATGATGACCGCTTCGAGACCACCCGAGGCTTCGTACCAGAAGTCCCCGGCCACGTCGGTGTTCGTCGTGTTGGTGACGGCGTAGGTAAAGTCAATCGCCCCGCCCGGTGCTACCGTCAGCGGCGTGGTGTTGACGGCGGCGAGAACGTAGTCGTCCACCGTCAGCGGCGTCGCGGCTTCGTCGGCTCCCATGTAGGGGGCTTTCGTCGAACGCGCCTCGTCATCCACGTCGACCCCGACCGACGCGAGCGGCTCGCCTGCCAGCCGGTCGTCGCCGACCGAGGCTCCCGCGAGGTGGAGATCGCCCGCCGGGTTGACGAACGTGACGGCGACGGCCTTCGAGTGCAGCTCATTCGGAGCCACCGCCGAGCGGAGATCGGCGCGCGAGGCGTAGGTCACGCCGTCCCAGACGGCGTAGGCACCGGGGCTGCGGAGGTTGTTGTAGTCCGAGCGGATGATCGCCCCGGCGTCCTCGATCACGTAGGCCGGTCCTTGGCCGAGGTTGACGAGGAGATTGTTGCGGATGTCGATTTCCGCCGCTCCGGTCTCGATGCGGAGCGCCGTCGGCGTGGCGAGCGCGCCGGTGGCATCCACAAGCACCGTGTTGTGATACACGTCGAGGTACGTGCCCGCGTTGAGGTCGATGCCTGCGTCGGCGGTGGTGCCGGTGAGCAGGACCGCGTTGTTGACGATGCGGAGCCGGTCGGCGGGCGTGCCGTCGGCGACGATGTTCATCCCGCGCTCGCCACCCGAGGCGTTGATGCGGTTGCGTTCCAACGCGAGGTTCGGACCACCTGCCACCATCCCGACAAAGTCAGTACCGCTATTGCTGCCGACACCCACGAAGTTGTCGATGACTGTCAGGTCGGCCTGATTGCGGAGGCGCATCCCATTCCGGGCTTGATCGCTGAACGTGCTGCCCGAGACCTCATTCCCGACCGAGCGGTCCGAGGTGCCGAGGCCGAAGAGATCGAGGCCGCGAAAGCCGCTCGTGAAGGTGTTGCCGGTGAACGTAAGGTGCTGGTCCTTGCCATCGCCGAAGACGAGGGACGCTGCATCCGTCGTGGCACCCGCGATGCCGGTGAGTGTGCAGCCATCGAGCGTTAGATTCCCCACGTCGTTGGCTAGCACGACGATCCGCCCAAGCGTGGCTCCGCCTGCTTCGAGGTCGAGGTTTTCGAGCGTGACATAGTCGAACCCGTTAAGGCGGAGGACGTAGTTCCGGTTGGGGTCCGTCGAGGCGAACTGGAGCAGTGGGCGGTTGCTCGGGTTGGCGGCGCGGACGAGGAGCGGCGCACCCGCCGGGTTCGTCGCGGCGGGGCCGACGCGCACGGACCCGGGGAGCGAGACGTTGAGCACGTAGCCGCCCGTGCGGATGCGGAGCGAGACCGCGCCCTTCATCCCGCGCGCCTTGAGGTGATCGAACGCTACCTCGGGCCGGGCGAAGTCGGGGGCTGTTCCAGCGACGGTGTAGAAGCCCGAAGCGGTGTCGGCGTCGTCGAGCGGTGCGAGCGGGGTCCCCTCATCAGCGCCCATCTTCGGGTTGTACTCGTCGCGGGCGTCGCCGTCGATGTCGTCGGTGATGCCCAGCGCTTCGCCGATCAGGTCAAGATCGTCGAGCGAAGACCCGTCGAGCCGAAGGTCCGGCGTGCCGAGGATATCCACGAACGTAATCGCCTCGGAAACCGAGTGGGCATCCAAACCACTCGCACTCTTGTATCCGGCCAACGTCGCATAGTCGGTGCCGTCCCAGTCGGCGAGGTCGCTGCCCGTCGTGTAGAGGTCGTTGTAGTCGGACGAAGCGATGTTCGCGTCGGGGTCCTTGAGCGCATAGCCACCGCCATCGTTGATGAACAGATTGTTGCGGAGGTGAACGTCGAAGAGCGAGCCGCTATTAACCCGGAGCGCCGCCGTGCCCGCTGTCGCCGAGCCGACGCGAACCGTGTTGTGCTGAAGGTCCACCCGACCGTTGGTCAGCACGATGCCCGCATCAGCGGCCGCACCGCTTCGCAGGTTGACGAGGTTGTTGGCGATGAACCGCTGCGTGAGCACGCCGAGGCTCTGAAGCTGAATACCCTTCGCCCCGGTACGAACGTCCACATCGTTGCTCGTGACCTCAGTCCCGCCGCCATCGGCAAAGAGGGCGGTATAGGTGGCACTCGTGCCGATCCAGTCGTTGATGGTGTTGCCGTCCACGATAGCGTCGAGTTGATAGCGGAGACGAACGCCGCCCTCCGTCTGGGCACCGATCACGTTGTCGACGACGGTGTTGCCGGAGGCGCGGGTGTTAGAATCGACAGATTCGAGGTCGATCCCGTAGTAGCCCTGCGTGATCGTATTGCCCTCGAACGTGTTGTGCTCGTTACGGTCGCCGATGCCGTAGATCACGGTACCTCGGCTTGACGGGGCCGCTGTGATGCCCGTCAGAACACTGTTGCGGACGACGTTGTGGTCGGCCCCGTCTTCGAGCACGACGAGCCGTCCATCGAACGGATCGACCGCCTCGAACTCGATCCCTTGCAGGATGACGTAGTCCGCGCCGTCGATTTTGACGACCCAGTTGGAGAGGATCGACGCACCGGAGAACTGCCACACCGGGCGAGCGAACAGCGGCGAGATTCGGGTGAACGTGACGGCATCAGTCGGACTGCCGAAGCGGGGGAAGTTGTTGATCGTGACCTGCTCATCGTAGGTGCCGGAGCGGATCTGGAAGAACACCGGCCCGGAGATACCGAAGGCATTAAGGTCGTTAACGGCATCGGTGATCGTGGCATAGTCAGGGCTTGCACCGCCGACGGTGTAGGTGCCGCTGAGTTGGGCCTGCGCGGCGAGGGCGAAGGTGACGGTGAGCAACAGTAGCACCCCGGCACGGGTCAGCGTGGCAAGCAGGGAGCGAACCGGATGCAGCAATGGGGTCGAGTCATGGAACGTAGTCATGGCGAATAGGGGGTTACAGGTGTAGGGGTAGTAGAGAGAATCGAAGGCGACGCATCGCCCTCTACTTCACCCCTCGCCGTTCCGCCATATCCGTGGACACCTCCCTCGCAGATTTTTTCTCATCCAACGCAAAAGCGGTCGGCCGGGGCTGTCCCCGACCGACCGCTCAAGGTGTCACAGCACGGTGGGCCTAGCGCGCCACCGTCACCCGCCGCGTCTCGGTGACGTTGCCCGCCGCGAGGTGTACGAGGTAGACCCCACTGGCGAGGTTGCCCGCGTCGAACGTCGCGGTGTGCCGCCCGGCTTCCAGTTGGCCGTCGGCGAGCACGGCCACGGTGCGGCCGAGCATATCGTAGACCGTCACGCGGACCTGCGCCTCTTGGAGCAGCGAGAAACCGATGGTCGTCGACCGAGCGAACGGATTCGGGTAGGCGACATCGAGCACCGCCAGTTCAGTGTCCGCACCCGAGGCCGAACGGACCACCTCCCACGGCGTCGCGTCCGACACGGTCCACACCGCTTCGTACTCCATCGGCACACGGATCGGCGGGCCTTCCACGGTGATCGTGAAGGAGGTCGTGTCAATCACGAGGTCCGGGAAGCGCCCGACCTTGAGCGTGTACGTGTAGTCGCCCGGCTCAATCGCGCCCGGCACATGCTGGGTGAAGCTCGCTGCCACCGTCGTCATCGCCCGTACCCGGCCCGATCGCACGATCCCGCTCTGGCCGGTCGGCATCGCCGTGAACCAGAGGTCGCCCTCAGCGAGGGTCCGGGCCGTGTTGGTGATCGTGTAGTCGAACGAGACCGAGCCGCCCGGCGGCACGGTGGTGCTCGTCGTCGCGGTCGCCGTGAGGTCGCCACTCAGCGGCAGCGTGCACGTATCGGCGAGCACCTGCGGGACCGTGTTGCACTGCCCGTCGGGGGCGTTGAAGGCGATGAGCGACGAGCCGAGGACCCCCGTGAAGGCGCGCGGCAGCTCCTGGTCGATGACGCCCGAGAGACCGCACGAGCACTGCGCCAGCGAAGCGTTGTTCACCACCGAGAGATAGCCCGTGGCGAACACGTTCTGCAAGCCCACGAGGTTTTCCAGCGCGTGGTTGTCCACCACGAAGAGGCCTCCCGCAGCAGAGAGGCTCTCTAGGTCCGACAGCGAACCGAGCGCGTCGTTGTCTGCAATCGCAAGGAAGCCACTGACGGCCGCGAGGTTGTCCAACCCCGACAGCGAGGCCAACCCGCTGTTCAAAGCGATGACGACGTTACCACCGAGTGCCGTGACCACGTCCAAGTCCGTCAGCGAGAGGTCCTCCAGTGAGGTGGGCAAGCTGAGATCGCCCGACGGCAGCGCGAAGACGGCGGTGAGGCCCTGCAACCCGTCCAGCGAGACCAGTCCGTCGTTGAGGAGCACCGCGAGACCGCCCACAGCGGCGAGGTTCTCCAGCCCTGACAGCGAACCGAGCGCATGGTTCGAGGCAACTGCGAGGTAGCCACCGACCGCCGTGAGGTCGTCTAGCCCGGCGAGCGAGCCGAGCGCATGGTTGCCGAGGATGAGCAGATCGCTGCCAACCGTCGTGAGACCCGCCAGCGGCGAGAGGTCGGTGATGTCTGAGGTCCAGTCCTCGTAGCTGAGGCCGATGAAGAGGCGACCTTCGATGTGGGTACAGTCGAACACATCAACGTCGACCTGCGAGTCAAGGACTACGTCGCCCGCGCAGAAGGAAGGCTGGGCCTGCGGCACGCCTGCCGCGAAGAGCACCGCCAGCGCAACGAGCGCCAGCCGGAGCGGAGGTAAAGAGGTAGAGGAGAATATCATAGTACAGGAGGAGTGTGTGGAGAAGAAGGCACCCCAAGATGCCCGAACGGCCACCGAGAGCGACGACCACCGGGCGAGGTGACAAGGATTCTTCCGATCTCGTTCAAGGCGGGGTGGTTGTCGCCGTGCGAAGACACCATTTCCCCCTGACCCACCTTCCAAGCCTCTTTTCCGGTGCCGAGGTTATCTCCGCCCCAGAATGGGATACAGCGTTCGCCCATGCAAAAGCGGTCGGCTAGGGCTGCCCCCAACCGACCGCTTGACCTGTACGAGCGAGTACGCCTACCGCGCCAGCGTCACCCGCTGCGTTGTCGCGAAGGCACCCGCCGTCATCCGCACGAGGTACACGCCCGACGAAAGACCCTTCGCCTCGAACTGCGCCGTGTGTTGACCAGCCTCCATCGGCGCATCGACCAGCACCGCCACCTCACGCCCGAGCACGTCAAGCACGGTCACCCGCACGTTCGCCGCCTCGGGTAGCGCGAAGCCGACCGTCGTGCTCGACGCGAACGGATTGGGATAGGTCGCCGCCAGTGCGAACGCCGACGGCTGCGCTTCGAACGACGCGGTCACCACGGCCTCGTCTACGACCGTCCACGGCGTCACGTCCGACACGGTCCATGCCTCCGGGCCGCCGCCTGCTCGCGCTGTGCCCGTTACTACAATCGAGAATGGTACAGAGTCCAAGACATAGTTACTTGAGAACGCTCCCACATTAAGCGTATAGGCGTACACTCCCGGCGGTGCATTGCCCGGTACACTCTGCGTGTAGCTCCCGGCCGTGGTATTCACTGCGGGTAGTGCCCCTGAGATGATTCGCCCGCTCAGGCCACTTGGGTTTGCTGTAAACCAGAGGGCACCGGAGGCCTCATTGACCGTGTTGTTGGTAATCGTGTAGTCGAACGAGACCGAACCGCCTGCCGGAACCGTGGTACTGCTCGTAGCAACCGCTGTGAACTCTATCGACGAGGGACAGGGGGTCGCGAGCACTGCCTCAGGCGACGTACAGTTGCCCGTGGTGTCGTTGCCGGAAATATCGGCATCGTTGCCGACCCCGGGAAAACCTGTGGGCGAGAACGCGATGAGCCCTTCAAGCCCGCACGAACAGTCGCGTAGAGCTCCATTGTTATTGATCCTAAGATTACGGACGGAGACGAGCGACTCTAGTCCTTCCAATGACTCCAGAGCATCAGACCTCTGGATACTAAAAGTCTGCCCGACGGACGTGAGACCGTCTAGCGCGGAGACTGAACCGAGCGATGAGTTCCTCGTGATGCGAAAGTTCTCACCAACAGACGTGAGGCCTTCCAAGCCCCCCAAAGACAGCAGCACCTCATTTTCGCTGATGCGTAGACTCTCCTCAACCTCTATCAAATATTCCAAGCCTGCTAGCGACTCTAAGGAGCCGTTGTTTTCAATGATGAGGTCTTCCCCAATGGCAGATAGGCTTTCTAGGCCTACCAACGAACCCAAGGAATCGTTGTCTCTAACAGTCATAAAGCCACCGATCAAACCCAGACTACCTAAGCCCGAGAGCGATTCTAGGGCATTGTTACTCAATATGCTCAAGTCCCTGATTTCAACAAGTCCGTCTAGACCAGAGAGAGAGGAAAGGGCCTCATTGTTAGTAATAACTATGTAGGGCGTTTCGGTCAAGCTCTCCAGACCTGCTAGCGATTGAAGAAGTGGGTTCCCCGAAATCGTCAACTCACCCACCCACGAAAGTGTATCGGGGCCTACCAGAGATACAAGTGCATCGTTGCCGGTTACGGACAAAATGCGCAGGTTATTGAATGTATCATTCTTAAAGGAAGTGAGTTCACCTAAACCACCAATGTGGACTAGCGCATCATTGTTATCAATGATCAGACCTCGGTTGATATTTCTAACACTTTCCAAGGCAGACAGTGAAGTGAGCGCCCCGTTGTCTGAAATGAACAAGTCGTCATCGACATCAAGAAGTCCCTCCAGACCAGAGAGGGAGACAAGATTTGCGTTATTGCTGATGGTGAGAGAGCCGTCAACTCCTGAGAGAGATTCTAATCCTGTCAGCGCCGTCAGCGCATCGTTGTTCGTAATACTTAAATCGCCATCAACGATGGTCAGACTCTCCAGTCCGGCGAATGAGAGAAGCGCAGGATTATTTTCTACGGTAAGGTCTGTAGATATACCAAACGCTTCGACTTTTGTCACATTCTGCAAGCCTTGGAGATGCGTCAGCACACCGTTGCCAGTAATCACAACATCGCCTGGAAGGATGGTCAACCCCTCTAATCCTTCCAGCGAAAGCAGAGCCCCGTTCCCCGTGACGGTGAGTGCACCGTAATTCCCGACACTACTGATCGTCGTGAGGTTATCCAAGCCTTCAAGCGAGGTGACACTCGTATTGAGAATGCGCAGACCATTTGCCGTCGAACCGAGAACCGACAGCGGGGTAAGGTCCGTGATATTCGATCCCGTGACTGTGAGGCTGCCCGTTCCGGGTGTGTCTGGCAGTATCTCTGCGCAGTCGAACGCATCGACTTCTGCCTGCGTCGAGAGAACAATATTCCCTTCGCATACCTGCGCGTGAGCAGAGCCGACGCTGAGTGTGAGGAAAAGAAGCGGGAGAAACAATAGATAACGCATGGTAGCAGACGGTTGATTGGAGTGAGCCCTAGCTACCAAAGTGTAAGCCCCGACCCGGACGAATGGCGTTTCCGATGGGGCACTTCTGGCTCACTTCCCCTCGTCCTGCAACGCAGCCTCTACCCGCGCTCGGCCTCGGCAGGCACTGCCTCCGCCTCTGGACTCATCGGGGTAGGCCCTCTCGTCGCCTCGTCGTCGGCTGACCCGATATCGCCCTCACCCAGCAGACCTGGGTCGGCGTCCGCTGCCGTGGCCACATTGTCATCTAGGCTGCTGAACTCCTCAATGAACATCTCCCAGACGGTGATGAACAACCCGGCGATGATCGGGCCGATGACGAAGCCAGACAGGCCGAAGACGACGATCCCGCCGAGCGTCGAGAACAGAATCAGATAGTCCGGCAACTGTGTGTCGCGCCCGACGAGCAGCGGACGGAGCACGTTGTCCACCAGGCCGATCAGCCCCGCCCCGACGACGATCAGGATGATGCCCTTCAGGACGGACCCCGTGGCGATGAGGTAGACCGCCGCCGGTCCCCACACGAGCGCCGAGCCAACCGCCGGGAGCATCGAGAGGATCGTCATCACGACGCCCCACAGCACGGGCGCACCGAGACCGAGCACCCAGAACATCAGTCCGCCCAGCGTCCCCTGCACGATCCCGACGACGAGCGTCCCCTTGACCGTTGCCCGCGAGACCTGCGCGAACCGGGCAAAGAGCTTGCGCTCGCGCGGGTCGCCGAGCGGGAGGGCGCGAATCAGCCCCTCGATGATCCGGTCGCCGTCGCGTAGGAAGAAGAACAGGAGGTAGAGTGTGAGGACGAACAGAATCAGCACGTTCACCGCTCGCTGGCCGAGCGAGATCGCCTGCGACGCGGCGAACTGGCTCACCGTGACGGCGGTGTTAGAAAGCGTCTCGCGGACCCGGTCGAAGTCGATGTTGAAACGCTCCAACTGCTCACCTGCAATGGGGAGCCACCGCTCGAACGCCTCAACCGGAGCCGCCACGTCGATCTCGCCCGAGTCGACGCGCTCGTACACTGCCACCGCCTCGCCCGTCACCGCCATCCCGATCCCGACGAGCGGCAGAATCACCAGCAGGACGATAGCGATGAGTGTCACCACCGCCGCCAGGGTCCGCCGTCCGCCGAGCTGGTCGTGGAAGGCCTTGTAGACCGGGTTGAACAGAATCGCCAGCACGACGGCCCAGAAGACCGGCTCCAGAAACGCCCGCAGCAACCCCAGAAACGCCAGCGTGACGAGGACGACGAGCGTGAGAAAGGACGCATTTTCTAGGGTGCGGATGCGCATACGAGGAGCCGCTGACAGAGAGGTGAGAACCCAAAGGTAGCGCTCCTACGCGGCACGGTCGCAGAGGATACACGAAAGCGTAACGTTTCATCACCGCCGGAGCTTTGTAAGGCGACATGGATACATGCACCATCTACTCCGTAACCCCACTGCATCCATGTTATCTCGCCTCGCTCTCTGTCTTCTCGCCCTCTCCGTGGCTGCCTGCGCGACAGCCCAAGATGACCCCTTCGATATGAAAGAACGTAGCCTCCCCGGCTTCACGACCAACACCGCCCAGCGCATCATCGACCTATCCGAACTGCAGGCGGGTGGCCCGCCGAAAGACGGCATCCCCTCCATCGACGCTCCGAACTTTGTCTCCCCTGATGAGGCTGCGGCGTGGCTGGAACCGCAAGAGCCGGTGGTCGCGCTCACGCTCGGCGGCGAGACGCGGGCGTATCCGCTTCAGATTTTGACGTGGCATGAGATCGTCAACGACCAGTTCGAGACGGGGTCGGGCAGCTTGCCAGTGGCGGTGACGTTCTGCCCGCTCTGCTACAGCGCCGTCGCCTTCGACCGGCGGATCGAGACTCCGGACGGCGAGCGGACGCTGACATTCGGCGTGTCGGGCTTCTTGCGCTTCTCGGATCTCGTGATGTTCGACCGCGAGACGGAAACCCTCTGGCAGCAACTCACGGGCGAGGCGCTCGTCGGCGACCTCCTCGGGACGCAGCTCACCGTACACCCGGCGCAGATCCTTTCGTTTGAGCAGTTCCGTGCGGCCTACCCCGACGCCGTCGTGCTCTCCCGCGACACAGGGCATAACCGCGACTACGGGCGCAACCCGTATGCAGGCTACGATGACATCAACCGCCAGCCGTTCCTCTACGACGGCCCGCCCGATGACCGACTCCGCCCGATGGAGAAAGTCATCGCCCTCAAGCTCGACGGCATGGAGAAGGCGTACCCCTACAGCCTCACCCGCGAGCAGCACGTCGTCAACGACGAGGCGGGCGGCATCCTACTCGTCGTCTTCCATGCCGACGGCGCGGTGTCGGCCCTCGACGCCACCGAGATCGCCGACTCCAAGGAGGCGGGGTCGACGGGCATCTTCGACCGGCGCGTGGACAACCGGACGCTGACATTCCGGTGGACCGACGATGGATTCGTGGACGCCGAGACCGGCAGCCGGTGGACCATCACCGGGCGCGCCACTGCCGGGACGCTCGCAGGCACCCAACTCGCCCGCCTCCCGCACGGCGATTACTTCGCCTTCGCGTGGCTCGCCTTCAAGCCCGAGACCGAGGTCTACGGCGGCGAGTGACAACTCGTGACATCGCGTGACGGCAGCAAACAGGGCGTGATGCTATGTTGCGATGTTCTACCGACCGCCCTGCCGTGTCTCCACTCCGCAAACTCGCCCTGCTCCTCCTCGCGTTCGCCGCCGTGCCGGTGGGCGTGGTGACGCTGGCCGAGTTGCAGGCTCTCAGCGAGAACGAGCGCGTGCTGCGCGAGGTCTATAACCGCCACGTCGAGACGGTCCTCACCTCGATCAACCAGCACGTCTGGACGATGTCGAACGGGTGGGCCGACGACCTCGACCGCCGCCTCGCTGACGCAGCGGACCCCGATGCCGCGCTGGCCGTCTTCGTCGCAGCGCACGCATCCATCCAAGCTGCGTTTCTAGCCGACACGATGGCGACGCTGCTGGGCCTCGCCTCGTCGGATGAAACGCAACCACTCGCTCCGCCTGACCTCACCCTGCGCCCGGTCGATGCGGACCGACTGCTCGCAGACCAAGCCGCAGGCTACCGTCGCCTCCTCCCGATCCCGCTCCGCGAGGACCGCCCCAATGCCACCGTCGCGCTTGCTTTTGTCACAAGCCAAGGAGCCGAGCCGCACCTCGCCGGGTTCGTGCTCGACGCCCCGCGTTGCATCGAAACGGAATTGACGGTGAAACTGCGGGAGGCGGCACAGGAGCATTTCGTCGTCGGGGTCGCCATCGGGGACGATGTGCAATACGTCGCGGCTCCTTCGCCGGGCAGCGATCCCACCGCCCAACCTATCGACGCCGAGAAGCTGCTGAATGGGCCGGGTGTGCAAGAACGGTCGCTGTGGGTCTTCCCGAACCACACGCTCCGCATCCGGCCTGCTGGAGCGACCATCGGCGATATCGTTGCGGCGCGGAAGCGGCGGAGCCTGCTCCTCGTCGGCCTACTCACCCTCGCGCTCGCCGCCGGGGCGCTGGTGCTGTTCCGCACGATCCGCCGACAGGTGGAGTTGGCCGAGGCGAAGGCCGTCTTCGTGCAGAACGTGAGCCACGAACTCAGGACCCCGCTCGCGCTGATTCGGATGTACGCCGAGACGCTCGACCTCGGACGGGCACCGGAGACGCGACGGCAGGAATACGTCCGCACCATCGCGCAGGAGGCCGGTCGCCTGACCCGTCTCGTCAACAACATCCTCAACTTCTCGCGCATCGGGTCCGGGCGCAAGGAGGTCAGCGCTGCTCCGTTCGGCCTCAACAAACTTGCCCAAGAATCTATCAGTCTGTACCGCTTCCACCTCGACAGCGCAGGGTTCACGGTCGAGACCGACCTTGCCGAGCCGCCACCTATCGCGTTTGGCGACCGGGAGGCGACGAGTGAGGCGCTCGTCAACCTCATCGATAATGCAGTGAAGTACAGCGAGGCCGAGAAGCACCTCGCTGTCGCCACCGGCACGGCGGACGGCGAAACGTGGATCGAAGTGCGCGACCGGGGGCCGGGCATCCCGCTGCGCGAGCAGCAGCGCATCTTCGATGAGTTCTACCGGGTGCCAACAGGCAACGTCCACAACACGAAGGGCACCGGCCTGGGGCTAGCCCTCGTCAAGCACCTCGCCGAGGCACAGGGCGGGCGCATCACCGTCGAGAGCACACCCAAACGCGGCAGCACCTTCCGGCTCACGCTCCCTGCCGCTCCCCCGCCGCTCCCGGCGACGAACGGACAGCCCGCCTCCCATACCGAACCGCTTGCCACCGACTGACCGATGACCGACACCTCTACCCCCCGCATCCTCGTCGTTGAGGACGAACCCGCGATGCAGACCGGCCTGCGCGACAACCTTGAGTTCGAGGGTTACACCGTGGACTGCGCCTCGGATGGCGAAGAGGGTCTGCAAAAGCTCCTCGGCGAGACCTACGACCTCGTCCTGCTCGACGTGATGATGCCGCGTCGTTCGGGACTCGACGTGTGCAAGATCGCCCGGCGCGAGGGGGTCACGGCCCCGATCATCATGCTCACTGCCAAGGGCGAAGAGCTAGACAAAGTTCTCGGCCTCGAACTCGGCGCGGACGACTACGTGGTCAAGCCGTTCGGCCTGCGCGAACTCCTCGCCCGGATCAAGGCCGTCCTCCGACGCCAGCCTGCCACTGAGGACATCGCGCCGAGTGGGACGGTCGAGATCGGGCGCCTCGCGGTCGATTTCCGCACGCACACCGCTGTGCGCGACGGGGCTGAGGTGGCGATGACCCATCTCGAAATGGAAGTGCTCCGCTACCTCGCCGAGCACCCGCACACCGTCGTCAGTCGTGACGACCTGCTCCAAAACGTGTGGGGCTACGACGACCAGCCGACGACGCGGACCGTCGACAACTTCGTCCTCAAACTCCGGCAGAAGCTGGAGCCGGACCCGTCGAACCCGCGCCACCTCCTCACGGTCCACGGCGTAGGCTACAAGCTTATCCCGTGACACTTTGTGACAACTCGGCACGGCGGCGTGACAACGCGGGCGCGGCTCGCGAGTACGTTCAGCAGGCTCTGTTGAATCTCTCATGCTCCTCCTCCTTTTTCTCTGTACGCTAGCGAGCGCCGACGTCCCCGACGACGAGCGGCATTGGACCCGTGTGGTGGACCTGCGCGGGCCGTGGCACTTCCGCCTCGGCGACGATCCGGCCTATGCCTCCGCCGCCTACGACCACGAGGCGTGGGAACCTATCTTCGTCCCCAGTCCGTGGGAAGAGGAAGGCTATTGGGGCTACGATGGCATAGGGTGGTACCGCCGCTCGGTCCGCCTCACCGAGCGCCTACTCCGCGACCCGCTCTACCTCCACCTCGGACGTGTAGACGATGTCGATCAGGTGTGGGTCAACGGACACTTTCTCGGCTCCAGCGGTCGGTTTCCCGAATCGGAGTACGAGACCGGATACTATGTCCACCGCGCCTACCGCATCCCGCCGGGGTTTCTGAAGGCTGGCCCCAATTTCATCGCCGTCCGCGTCTACGATGGGGGCGCCGAAGGTGGCATCCTCGAAGGCCCCGTCGGCCTCTTCACGCTCGATGAAGAACCCGATCTCGCGCTCGACCTGTCGGGGACGTGGGCGTTTCAGCCGGGCGATGGGGGGCCGGAGCCGCCGCGAGACACCCCGGCGATGCTAACTGTCCCGGCAAAATGGGAGCCGCAGGGCTTTCCAACCCTCGGCGGCTTCGCGTGGTACTATCGCTCGTTCACCTTGCCCAACCGTCTTCGCGATGATGACCTCGTTCTCGTCCTAGGGCGAGTGGACGATCTCCACGAAGTCTATCTCAACGGCGAGCGACTCGGCGGGACGCCACGCATCGAGAACCGCTACATACGTGGCGACGAGTGGCGGGAGCTTCGCGCCTACCGCGTACCACCTTCCCTGCTCGGTGGCAAGAATGACCTCGCGGTTCGTGTCTACGACGGACTCTATGAAGGCGGCATCTACGAAGGGCCTATCGGCCTGATGACCGTCGAGGCGTTCGACCAGTGGAACTCAGACAATGGACTGCTCAAGCGGATTCAGGACCAGCTCCGCGCCTTCTTCGGACTCGATGATTGAGGCTGGGGGTGCCAGTGCTGACAAGCGGTGACAACTTGGGACGAGACCGTGACAGGTCGGAACAGACGGGTGACAACGTGGGGGAGCCTAGCTCCGTAGCCTAGGGCCGACACCCACACAACCTGCTTCGGTCATGCGCGCCCTCGCCCTCGCTCTCTTTCTCCCCATCGCCCTCTCCGCCCAACCCGACTCCTCGACTACCCTTGCATTTGCCGAGGAGTCGGATCACGCAGATACCGTGGCTGCCCCTACCCTCATCGGAACCTATACCTCGGACGATGCCACCCTCTTCGTCGCCCGCTCGGGCCAAAACCTCGTGCTGACCCTCGCTGGCCAAGACGCCCTCGACGCCTTCGCTCCGGTGGAGGCCAACCGCACGTTCAACGTCCGCGCCGAGGCGCTGCTGCGCGACGCCTTCAGCGGCTCCACCGACAAACTTGCCGCTGCCCTCCCCGAGCATCGCCGCGAGCGCGGCACCCGCGACTTCACCCGCCTGCTGACCACGATCACGGATCAGCGAGGCGTTGTCGCGTTCCTGCAGATGCTAGGCACGACCCAAGACGCTCGGGGCCTCGCGGTCACGTTCGTTCGGGTCCAGTTCGACGAGGGCGAAGAGGTGCTCAAGCTGCGATGGCGCGATGGGCGGCTTGCCCTCATCACGCGCGGTGTCCTCCCACATGTCACCGCCCAGCCCGTGCGCGGCAGCGACCACCGCTTCGCCGTCCGCAATGCGGACGGTGCGCCAGTCACGACCCTTGTATTCGGTGAGGATGGACTGACGGCACGCGGTGCGGCTCGCACATTCATCGCCACCCGAACACGCTAGGCAATCTCCACAGGCTCGGCTTTCTCGCTGCTGCGTAGGTGCGCCTGCGCGGCAGCGAGACGCGCGATAGGAACGCGGAAAGGCGAACACGAGACATAGTCCAGCCCGGTCTGGTAGAAGAACGCCACCGACTCTGGCTCGCCGCCGTGCTCGCCACAGATGCCGATTTTGAGGTCCAGCTTCACGGCCCGCCCCTGCGCCGTCGCGGTCTGCACGAGGAGACCCACGCCCTCGCGGTCGAGCACCTGAAAGGGATCGTCCGCGAGGAGACCGTGCTCGGTGTAGAACGGGAGGAAAGTGCCCGCATCGTCCCGGCTGTAGCCGAAGGTCATCTGCGTGAGGTCGTTCGTCCCGAACGAGAAGAAGTCGGCAGTCTCAGCGATGTCGCCCGCCACGAGCGCGGCGCGCGGCACCTCGATCATCGTACCGATCAAGTAGTCAATGCGTCGGCCTTGCTCCTCGAACACGTCCTCGGCGGTCTCCCGGATCAGGGCGCGCTGATGGGCAAACTCGGCGACGGTCCCGACGAGTGGCACCATAATCTCAGGCTTCACCTCGACACCCTCTTTCTCCAATTCGACGGCGGCTTCGAGGATAGCACGGGCCTGCATTTCGGTGATGGTGGGGACGGTGATCCCGAGGCGGCAGCCGCGGTGCCCGAGCATCGGGTTGAACTCATCGAGCGCGGCGACACGGGCGTGCACGGCGTGTATCGATATGCCCAGGTTCTCAGCAAGGGCCCGCTGACCTTCGGCGTCGTGCGGGAGGAACTCGTGGAGCGGCGGATCGAGGAGACGGACGGTGACGGGGCGACCGTCCATCGCCCGGAAGATGCCTTTGAAGTCCTGCCTCTGGTGCGGGAGGAGGTCGTCGAGCGCGGCGCGGCGTTCGGCGTCGTCTCCAGCGAGGATCATCCGACGGACAGTCGTGAGGCGGTCGGCGTCGAAGAACATATGCTCAGTCCGGCACAGCCCGATGCCCTCGGCCCCAAACTCGACCGCTTGCGCGGCGTCGCCCGGTGTGTCGGCGTTCGTGCGGACGCGCATCGTGCGAAAGCTATCGGCCCAGTCGAGGATCGTCGAAAACGCCTCGCCCATCTCGGGATCGACCAAGGCCTGCTCGCCCTGAATGACCTCACCCGTCGTGCCATTGATCGAGAGCCAGTCTCCCTCCTTGATCGTCGTGCCGTTGGCCGAGAACGATTTGGTGCCGTAGTCGATCTGAATCGCCCCACACCCCGCGACGCATGGCTTGCCCCAGCCTCGGGCGACGACCGCCGCGTGGCTCGTCATCCCGCCTCGCGCTGTCAGGATGCCCTCGGCAGCGTCCATCCCGCCCACGTCCTCGGGGCTGGTCTCGATGCGGATGAGGATCGTCGGCTTGCCCTCGGCCTTCCACGCCTCGGCGTCCTCTGCGCTGAACACAGCGCGCCCGACCGCCGCCCCCGGCGAGGCGGGCAGCCCGACCCCAATCACGTCGGCATTGTAGTCGGCATCGTCGGCGAAGCGGGGATGCAAAAGCTGGTCGAGGTGGCCTGGTGTGACGCGGTCGCGGATCACCTCTTCCTTCGTCGCCAGCCCGTCTTCGACGAGGTCCACGGCGATGCGGACGGCGGCAGCCCCGGTGCGCTTGCCGGTCCGGGTCTGGAGGAGATAGAGCGTGCCCTCTTGCACGGTGAACTCGATATCCTGCATGTCGCCGTAATGCCGCTCCAGCCGGTCAGCGACCTCGGTGAGTTGGTGGTACGCCTCGGGAAACGCAGCCTCCATCTCGGCAATCGGCTTGGGCGTGCGGATACCCGCGACTACGTCCTCGCCCTGTGCGTTTGGAAGGAACTCGCCGTAGAGCTTCGGTTCGCCGGTCGAGGGGTTGCGCGTGAAGCAGACGCCCGTGCCGCTCGTCGGGCCGGTGTTGCCGAAGACCATCGCCTGCACCGTGACGGCGGTGCCTAGGAGACCGCCGCCGAACCGGTTGATCTTCCGGTAGCGAATCGCCCGCTCGTTGTTCCACGACGCGAAGACGGCATCGATGGCGAGGCGGAGTTGCTGGGTCGGATCGGTCGGGAAGTTCTCACCAGTGTGTGCGCGGTAGACCGCCTTGTAGCGCCCGACGAGGCACTTCAGGTCATCGGCGCTGAGGTTTACATCATGCTCGACGCCCTTCTCTTTCTTGAGCGCGTCAATGGCGGCCTCGAAGTGCGCGTGGTGGACGCCCACGACCACATCGCCGAACATGTCGATGAACCGACGATAGGCGTCATAGGCGAAGCGCTCGTTGCCCGTCTCCGCCGCCAGCCCCGCCACCACCTCATCGTTGAGACCGAGATTCAGGACGGTGTCCATCATGCCCGGCATGGAGATCGCCGCACCACTACGAACTGAGACGAGGAGCGGGCGCGCCGCATCGCCGAGTGTCCGGCCCATCGCCTCTTCGATATGGCGCAGACCACCTGTGACCTCGTCCGCCATCCCGTCCGGCCATGCACCGTCGTGCTCGATGAAATGGCGGCAGGCAGCGGTAGAGATCGTGAAACCGGGCGGGACGGGCAGGCCGATGCTACTCATCTCGGCGAGGTTCGCGCCCTTGCCACCGAGGAGCGACTTCATGGAAGCGCTTCCGGCGGCAGTTCCGTTTCCGAATCGGTAGACGTGCGAGGAGAGCATAACAGGTGTGGGTGAGGCAGAAAAAGACCTGAGCGGCCGTGCCGCTACCATGCCGCGCCGCGCAAGGCGAGGGATACGTCGGCGAAATGGGTGCCCTACGCTACCCTGTCGGCGTGGTGTCGGCGAGGGTATCGGCCGCAACCTGCCGCAGATAAGCAGCGGCGGGGCCATGCTCGGCGGGGACATCGCCCCAGAACACGGCTTCCTTGACCGCCCCGGTGGCGGAACGCAGTTCGGCGGGGAGCGCGGGCACGACCTCATCGAAGAGAGCAGCACGACGCAGAGCCTCGTCCTTCTTCGCCATCATGTAGGCGAAGGCGGGGTCGTACTCGTTCGGGATGTCGCCTTCGAGAATCGCCTCGCGAATCCACTCCTTGACAATCCCGACCGCGACGCCCTCGGTCACGCCGAGCGTCTGCATGATCTCATTGCCGTCGACCGGCGGCTCGAAGTGGCGGAGTCGGTCCTTCTCTTCGACCTCGGCGAACTTCCGCTCTACCTTGTCGAAGGCGCTGAGGTAGCGGCGGACGCGGTTCGGGTTTTTGCTCGTGATGTCGGCGCGGACGAGCAGCATCAGGTCGTCGATCCGATCGCCCGCGTCGAAGAGGAGGCGGCGCACGGCCGAGTCGGTGACGGTGTCATCGACGAGCGCGACGGGCCGGTGGTGGAGCGCGACGAGGTCGCGGACGACCTGCATCCGCTCGTCGAGCGGGAGCTTGAGGCGGCGGAAGAGATTGGGAATGTTGCGCGCGCCCCGATCCTCGTGGCCGTGGAAGGTCCAGCCGCTCTCTTTCGAGAAGCGCTTGGTCTCAGGCTTGGCGTGGTCGTGCAGGAGCGCCGCCCACCGGAGCCAGAGCACGCGCTCGTCGTCGCGCTCGGCGGTGGCCTCAGCGAGGTTGTCGACGACTTCGAGGGTGTGGAAGAAGTTGTCCTTGTGGCTCTGCCCACCGACGGTCTCGACGCCCGCGAGCGCCGGTAGCTCGGGGAGGAAATGCTCCAGCAGCCGGGCCTCGTAGAGAATCTTGAACCCGACCGACGGCTTGGACGAGAGGAGGATTTTGTTCAACTCGTCGGCGATCCGCTCGGCGCTGACGATCTCGATGCGCGGGGCCTTGTCGCGCATCGCCCGCTCGGCGTCGATGTCGAGGTCGAACCCAAGCTGCGCCGCGAAGCGGGCGGCGCGGAGCATCCGCAGCGGATCGTCCTCGAACGTGACGTGCGGGTCAAGCGGCGTGCGGAGCTTCTTGCCGACGAGGTCGATCACGCCGCCGAAGGGATCGAGGACGTTGCCGAAGCGCTCTTTGTTGAGGGCGAGGGCGAGGGCGTTGATCGTGAAGTCGCGCCGGGCTTGGTCTTCTTCCAGCGTGCCGTCCTCGATGAGCGGCTTGCGGCTGTCGGCCCGGTAGCTCTCCTTGCGCGCCCCCACGAACTCCAGGACGAGACTGCCTTCGGACTCAGGCAGACGGATCGCGGCGGTGCCGAAGTTCTCGTAGACGTGCGCCGTGCGCCCGCCCATCTTCTTCGCCACGGCCTTCGCCAGCTTGATCCCGCTCCCGTTGCCGATGGAGACGAAGTCGAGGTCGGTCGTCGGGCGTCCGAGAAATCCGTCGCGGACAGCCCCGCCGACGGCGTAGGTTTCGAGCTTGAGCTTGTCGGCGACGGCCCCGACGGTGCGGAGCACGTCCTCGTGCGGAAGAGGGGTATCGCTCATGCGAACACGGTGGTATCCATTTCAACGAGAGAGCCTGTCATCCTGAGCGGAGCAGAGGGCGCAGCCCGGAGCGCAGTCGAACGGATCTTTCCGGGTAAACCTGTTGCAGCCTATTGGAACTGTGCCCGCAGAGATCCCTCGACTCCGGCCGATGGCCTCCGCTCGGGATGACAAGTCGGAGAGGGAGAGCTTTAGCGATTGCGGTTTGAGGCACTCGATGCAGCCCGAAAGCTACAAACCCGATCCGGTTCTAGCACACCGTGCGGCATCTTCGCTCTGTTTTGACGCGCTCGCCTAGAACCGCATCCTCGGCGCGTATGTTGGACGCTTAAAGCTAAGTCATCTTTCCCAATCCCCGCCGCCATGCGCCTGCTGCTACCGCTCCTCTTTCTCGCTGCCCCACTCGCGGCACAGGATATCCCCGCCGTCGGGACCGACGCGACGCTCGACGTGGCGACGTGGAACATCGAGCGCTTCGGTGAGACGGGCGGGCCGCCCGATCAGGCCCAGTTCGACAACACCCTCGCGATCATACAAGCCGCCGAGATCGACTTGTGGGCGCTGCAGGAGATGAACGATGAGGACGATTTCGAGGCACTCGTCGAGGCACTCGGCGACGGGTGGGAAGGCGAGTGGCGGCGCGGTGGCCCACTGGGCTATGGGTTCATCTACAAAACCGATGTCATCAACCCGCTCCTCGATCTGACCATCCTCGACGAGTTCTCGTTCGCCTTCGCCAGCCGTCCGCCGCTCCTGCTACTGGCGAACGTCATGCTGCCCGACACGACCGTGCGAGGCCTCCACTTCATCGACATCCACGCCAAGTGCTGTAGCGACCAAGAGAGCTACGACCGCCGCCTCGACGCCTCCGAGGCGCTCAAGGACTATCTCGACGAGGAGATTCTGGCCGACGGCGACAAGGCCATCGTCCTCGGCGACCTCAACGACGAACTGCGTAGCTCAATCACGCCGGGCGAGGTGTCCCCCTACCAGAACTTCCGCGACGACGGCGAGAACTACCGCTTCCTCACCGAAGTCCTCGACCTCGCCAACGTCCCGACGTTCTGCTCGAACCAGTCCTGCACCTCCGGCTCGACGCTCGACCATATCCTCATCACGCGGGACGTGGAGAGCGACTATGTCATGGGGTCAATGTCACGCTTCGACGAGGTGCTGACCGAGATCACGAACTACACCAGCACGACCTCGGACCATGTCCCGGTCTACGCCCGGTTCGACTTCGCCCCGGTGGTCTCCAACGAGGACGAGACCGTGCCGACCGTCTTCGCGCTCCGCGCGCCGTTCCCCAATCCGTTCCGCGAGGCGACGACGCTGACCTACGACCTCCCCACCGCCGCCGACGTGCGCCTCGACATCTTCGACGCCCTCGGCCGCCGCGTGGCGACGCTGGACGAAGGCTTGCGCCCGACCGGCACCCACGAAGTCACCTTCGCCCCGGCCCGCCTCGTCCCCGGCCTGTACCTCGTTCGGCTGACGGCGGGCGAGCAGACCGCGACGCGGCGGCTGGTGCGTGTGCTGTAGCGTGTCTCTGCTCTTGCTTTATCCCCCATGCGTCAACTCTGCATCACCCTTGCGTTTGTGAGCCTCTCTTTTCCGGCTCTAGCGCAAAAAGCTCAACCTCCTAGAAATAATATCAGCAGTGGCCTCGGCTTCGTCATTAGCACGGAAGGCCCTCCCAAGATCCTCGTAGATGCCTCCGCCGATTGGCATTCGCAACCGTTGTTTGTCTCTTTGCGATTGGCAGCAGCAGGAACGCTTTTCGGTAGCCAAATAGAAGAAGTAGGCATTATTGTCGGCCCCAGCACCGGAGGTGAAACGTGGTCCCTTTCGGCAGGAGCAGGGATCGGTTTAGCATGGCTCTTTAAACCTCCCCCTCTGTTTGGAAATCCCGGAAGCAATCGCGAGCGAATCGGTCCGGTCGCCAGCCTCCCGATCACCGCAGAGGCAGCCATCTACCCAGCAGGCCCTCTTTTCGTCCGATTTCGAGCCATTGCTAGCATGAATGCAAAAAGAAGCTTCGTTGGCATAAATGCGGGATTTGGCCTCAGCTTCTAGAGTCCATCATACTCTCAACACGAGACGATCAGTGTCTTCACGCGCTTCTCGCACCCGGCAAGGAAAGCAGGCTTATTTTGAATCGATCTAAACAAGACTCGATTCGCCCATGCTCCGCTCCGCCGTTCTCGCCCTCGCCCTGCTCCTCGTCCTCCCCGCCTGCGGTACCGGGCCTCAGTCTGACGAGGCCGCCGACGCGGGCGACCTCGTCATCTACGCCGGGCGCAAGCAGGCGCTCGTCGAGTCGGTCGTGGACCGCTTTCGGACGGAGACCGGCATCAACGTGCAGGCGCGTTACGGGAGCGACGCCGAACTGATCGCGGCGCTCGAAGAAGAGGGCAACCAGAGTCAGGCCGATCTGTTCTGGGCCAACACCGCCGGGGCGCTCGGCGCGGCGCGCAGCGCGGGCCTCTTCACCGACCTGCCGGACAGCCTGCTCCTAAAGCCCTCGGCCTACGCCCCGTCGAGCGGGCAGTGGGTGCCGGTGACGGTCCGCTTCCGCGTCCTCGCCTACGACCCCGACGCGGTGAACGCCGCCGCCCTCCCCGCCTCCGTCCTCGACCTGCCGAGCATGACGAGCCTGCGCGGACGGATCGGCTGGACGCCGACCTATTCGAGTTTCCAAGACTTCGTAACGGCGCTGGAAATCCAGCATGGAGCCGACACGACGCAGGCGTGGATCGAGGGCATGAAGGCGCTGGAGCCGAACGCCTACGGCTCGAACACGCCGATGCTCGAAGCCCTCGCCGCCGGGGAGATCGACGTGGCCCTCACCAACCACTACTACGTCCTCCGCGTGCTTGCCGAGGCGGACCTCGACAATCCGCCGGTCGCCATCTACCGCTTCGCACCGGGCGATGCGGGCAACCTCGCGCTCGTCACCGGAGCCGGGGCGCTGGCGACGGGTGCCAACCGGGCAAACGCGCTTCGTTTCCTCGACTACCTGCTCACGGATGAAGCGCAGCAGCTATTCGTCGAGTCCGTCCGCGAGTATCCCGTCATGCCGGGCGTCTCGGTCCCCGCCACACTGCCGCCCTTCGACGAGGCCGTTCAACTCAGCCCGATGATGGACTTCGAGCGCCTCAGCAACATGGACGGCACGCTGCGCCTGCTCCGCGATCAGGACTTGCTGTGATACTTTGCGACCCTGTCATTCCGAGCATAGCGAGGAATCTCCTACTCTGAAGCCACGCAAGACGGTGGCTCGGGAGACTCCTCCTCGCTGCGCTCCTCGCAATGACAGATTATGCGGAAGTCGAATGGAATGGCCATGACCTCGCTAGACCTTCGGCATTCGTCGTTCATCACGCGCTGGTACCTGTGGGGACCGACAGCGTTGGTTGTGCTCGGCGTGGTGGTGCCGCTGGGGTATCTGGTGGTGCGGGCGTTCGGGGCCGAAGCGGGGGAACTGGCCGACCTCGTCCTGCGGACGCGGAATCTCCGGCTGCTGGGCAATACGCTCGGCCTCGCGGCAGCGGTGCTGGCTCTGACGACCGCGATCTCATTGCCGCTGGCGTGGCTCGTCACGCGGACCGATGTCTGGGGGCAGCGGTTCGTCACACTCCTCGGCGTGCTGCCGCTCGCGGTGCCGGGCTACGTGATGGCCTATGCGCTCCTCGCCACCGCCGGACCGAACGGCACGCTCGCCTCGCTGACTGGCCTCGTCATCCCCCGCCCGCACGGGTTCGTCGGGGCGTGGTTGGCGCTGAGTCTCTACACCTTTCCCTATCTCTTCCTGAACCTTCGCGCCGCGCTGCTGGGGTTGGACCCGGCACTGGAAGAGTCGGCGCGGTCGCTCGGGGCGAGTCGGCAGGAAGTTCGGTGGCGGGTGGTCCTGCCGCACCTGCGCCCAGCGTTTCTGGCGGGCGGCCTGCTGATCGTCCTCCACGTCCTCGGCGACTTCGGGGTGGTCTCGCTGATGCGGTTCGAGACGTTCAGCTATGCCATCTACCTCCAGTACGCGGCGTCGTATGACCGGGTGTACGCAGCGTGGCTGGCGCTGATGCTGCTCGGGCTGACGGGCGCGCTGCTGTGGGGCGAGGCGCGGCTGCTGCGCGGTCGGCTGTTCCACCGGGCGGGCGGCGGGATGGCGCGACACCGACAACGCTCGGCGCTCGGCGCGTGGCAGGGGCCGGCGCTCGGGTTCGCGGGCGGCGTCGGGTTTCTGTCGGTCGGACTGCCCCTGGTGACGGTGCTCTACTGGCTCGGGCGGAGTACGGAGCGCGGGGGACACCTCCTCGAAGCCCTGTGGGATTCGGCCAGTGCAAGTGCGGGAGCGGCGGTGTTGGCGGCAGCGCTCGCGGTGCCCATCGCCTACCTCGGCGTGCGGCGGGCCTCGAAGCGGACGCGGGTGCTGGAGCGAATCGCCTACCTCGGTTATGCCACCCCGCCGCTCGCCTTCGCCCTCGCCCTCGTGTTTTTCTCGCTGCGGGCGATGCCGTGGGCATATCAGACGCTCGGCTTGCTCATCGTGGCCTACGCGCTGCACTTTCTGGCGGAGGCGCTAGGGCCGGTGCGGAGCGCGCTCTACCAAGCCCCGCCGCAGGTGCAGGAAGCGGCGCGATCGCTCGGGCACTCGCCGCTGCGGGCGTTCTTCGCAGCGACGTTTCCGCTCCTACGCCGGGGCTTGGTCGTGAGCATGGCGTTCGTCTTCCTCTCGGCGCTGAAGGAACTCCCGATCACGTTTCTGCTTTCTCCGCTCGGCTTCGAGTCGCTGGCAATGCGGATGTGGGGCGCGGCGAGCGAATCACTCTTCAGCGTCGCTGCCCCCTATGCCCTCGCCCTGATCCTGACCTCGACCGTCCTCGTCGGCCTGCTGCTTCAACGCGATGGGCAACGTGACCCGTGACGCGTCAGGGTGCCGAGCTAAAACTATGACTTAGCTTTCCGCCCACTGCCTTCTGTCCTCCGCCCACTGTCCCACCGTGCCCCTGCTCACCGTCTCCTGCCTCTCCAAGCGATTCGCCGATGGCGCGCTGCCGGTCGTCAACGGCCTCTCGTTCGAGGTCGAGGAGGGTGAGACGTTTGCGCTCCTCGGGCCGAGCGGGTGCGGGAAGACGACGGCGCTCCGCTGCATCGCAGGCTTCGAGCAACCCGACAGCGGGACGGTCAGCCTCGGCGGGCAGATGTTCACGGGCGGGGGCACGCTCGTACCGCCGGAGCGGCGCGGAATCGGGTTCGTGTTTCAGGACTACGCGCTCTTCCCTCACCTCTCGGTGCGCGACAACGTCCTCTTCGGCCTCGGCAGCTTGCCGAAGCGAGAACGCGGCGACCGAGCCGATGAGGTACTGCGACTCGTCGGCCTCGGCGGGTTCGAGGCGCGGAAGCCGCACGCGCTCTCGGGTGGACAGCAGCAGCGCGTCGCCCTCGCCCGCGCGATGGCCCCGCGACCTCGTTTGCTTCTCTTGGATGAGCCGTTCTCGAATCTCGATGCGCTCCTGCGGCAGGAAATGCGCGAGCGCGTCCGCGACCTCCTCAAGCGCGAAGGCATGACCGCACTCCTCGTCACCCACGATCAGGAAGAGGCGCTCTCCTTCGCCGACCGCGTGGCCGTGATGCAGAACGGGCGGATCGACCAGACGGGCACGCCGGAGGAGATCTATGCGACGCCGCGCACCCTCTTCGTCGCCCAGTTCCTCGGGCGCACCAACCTCCTCCTGACTCAAGCTGACGGCGAGGAAGCCGATACCGTGCTGGGACGCCTTCGGCTGAACCGCGCTGTCCACGGCTCCGTCCTGCTCTCGATCCGACCGGAGCATCTGGCCCTCGCAGCCACCCCAGACAATGCAGCAAGTCTCGAAGGCACCATCCTCGGGCGGGAGTATCGCGGGCACGATATTACGTACCGCGTCCAACTCGGCGGCATCGACTGCCTCGTCCACACCGACAACCGGACGCGCTTCGGCCCCGGCGACACTGTCTGGGTGCGGGCGCTGGAACCGGCGGTTGTCCTAGAGCGGGTCGGCGAGGTGACGCCGTGATCCCGCCCGCCCCCGATCAACACCTGACCACAACGGCATCATGCGTACCGTTCTCCTCTGCCTGCTAACTCTCGGCTTCGGCCTCACACTCGCAGCGTGCGACCCGTCGGAAACCGACCAAGCCATCGACCTCCTGACCGGCGGCGCGTGGCGGATCGTCGATCCAGTTGCTAACCCCGACTTGCCGGTACGCTATGAGTTCCGGCAAAACAGCAATGGCGGACGCCTCGACCTCACCTTCGCTAGCGGTAACGAAGTGACTACGGAATGGGCGCTCGACGACGATGGCACCGTCCTCGTTTACCGAGACCTAGACAGAGAGCAGGTCAACGTTCCCATCCTGACGCTCACCGAAACCGACCTCACGCTGGAGTTCGATGGCGTTCCGGTCGATTTCGTCCGTGACTAGCGGTCGTCGCGGGGCAGCCGGAGATCGGCGGCGCGGACGGCGTGGGTCCAGAGGAGTTCGCCATCGGTGTCGTAGGTCCGCATGGTAAGCGTGCGGTCGGTGCGGGGCCCGGTGAAGGTCATGGTCCCGAAGTTGCGCTGCCCGTAGACGAGCGTGCCCGGCACGCGGTCAGGGTTGTCCATCTCTCGCCTCGGCGTGGCCGCCCCGGCGGTGAGTGGCGAGCTGGTAAAGTCGTAGAGCGGATAGAATCCCTCGGGCTGCACCTCGATCAGTTCGGTATGGTGCCGGTCGCCGGAGAGGAAGACGACGCCCTCGATCCGCCGCTCCACGATCCCATCAATCAGGCGCTCGCGCTCCTCGGGGGCCACGTTCGTGTAGCTCTCATAGATCGGGATCGGGTTCAGGATCTGCCCGCCCATCACGACGACCTTGAACGGAGCACGGCTCGCCACGAGCGCGTCGAGGAGCCAGGTCAGTTGCGCCTCGCCCAGAATCGAGCGCGGCTCGGTTTCGACGAGGCTGCTCGGTGTGCGGTGGTAACGGTCGTCAAGGAGGAAGAAGTCGACATCGGCCCACTGGAACTGACCGAAGACGCCGGGTACGTCGGGCAGGCCGTAGGTCGGGTTGGCCCAGTAGTCGGTGAACGCCTCTAGCACTTCGCCCTTCAGCACGTAGGACCGGTCCGAGTTGTTCGGGCCGAAGTCGTGGTCGTCCCACGTCGCGTAGTTGGGCTGGTTGGCGAGGAGGCCCTGCATCTCGGTCAGGCCACGGGTGTGGGCATAGCGGTACCGGATGCCCGCTTCGCTCCACCAGTCGACTTCGCGGAGGTAGATGTTGTCGCCGGTCCAGAGCATCAGGTCCGGGTCGAGCGCGCGGATCGACTCGAAGATGCGGTAGTCACCGCCGTAGCCATCGCCGGGGCGGTCGTAGGGCGGGTCGTTGACGTATGAGCACGAGCCAACGGCGGCGGTGAAGCTCGGCGGGTCGGTGCGCCATTGCCAGAGCGGCTGCGTCTCAAACGCGAACGGAAGCATCTCGGCCACCGGTACGCCATCGACCAGCACGTCGTAGGCATACTGCGTGCCCGGTTCGAGGCCCGCAATACGGAACAGCGCGATGTGGTCGGTGGCATCGCTCGTCGTCAGCACGGATGTTTGGCCCGACTTCGGCGCAACGCCGATGGAATCGCCCGACATGCGGATCGGCTCGTAGCGCACCTGCACCTCCGCAGGCCCGGCGGTCTGAATCCAGACGGTCGCCTCGCGGTGGGTTGCATAGCCCAGCATCGGTCCGGCCTGAAGCCACGCCGTCGCCTCCACAGCAACCGGCGGACCTGGGGGGATATCCTCTGGGGCCGGTTCCACCGTTGGCTCGGCAGGCGGAGCCGAATCGGATACCGCCACGAAGCGAGGGCCACAGGCCGAGAGGGAGAGGAGAAGGATGAACGAGAGAGAGCGAATCATCGGCGTGGGGTTCATGGACACGCCGGAAAATACCGGCGCGGGCCAACACAAAAGCGCGTGCCCGACGGATCAGGCACGCGCTCATGAAACGGTAACGCGGACGAAGCTAGTCGTCGTCGGACGGGGCGACGCGGATGTCCCACGCGAGCATCTGCTCGATGTCAGCGTAGTCTTCCTCGTCGTCGCCTTCGAGGAGGAATTGGTAGTCGCCGAGGTCGCCCCGCTGGCTGGCCTTGACGCGGGTCCACTCGGTTCCCTCCAAGTCGGTAAAGGCGTCCGGGTACGGACTCGGAATCCGGTGCGACGGGTGGTAGTTGCGGTAGGTCTTCTGGGCTTCGTAGAGCGCGGCGCGGCGGGCACCGGCCCGCGTCATGCTGCGGCCCTCAACCCGGAACGGAGCGACCGTGATGCTGGCTCGCACCTCGTCACCGCTGTCCTCCTCGGGGTCGAGGTACTCAGGACGCATCACTTTGAAGTCATCGGGATGCGGATAGGCACTGCGTTCGGCATCATACATAAGGCGGCGTTGCGTTTTCTTCTGGATACTGCGTTGGCAGATAAGGCTAGGCTTCGTAAACTACCAACGTCCCGCCGGGTGCCCCACCAAGACCCCTCGAAGTTTCGCACCCGGCTTCCTTCTTCTCACCCGCACGACCACCGACGACGACATGGACCCGGAAACTCTGGCGATGCCCGTCGCCTACGAAACCGACGACGACTTCCTCGACGAGGACGATTTCGACGATGAGGACCTCGACCTCGACGACGAGGACTTCGACGACGACCTCGACTTCGACGAAGATGACGACTTTGATGACGACGACCTCATTTTTGACGATGATGACGACTTCTAGTCGCTGAGTCGATGTCGCCACCGCACGAGGGGATCGATTCCGTTGCCGCGCTTCGGGAGCTTTATCCGCCGCCGAAAGGTCGGGCCGTCAAAAAGCAACTCGACCACCTCGACACACACTGCCGACGGTTCATCGCGCTCTCGCCGTTCGTGGTGATCGCCAGCGGAGGCGAGGCCGGAGGCTTCGACGCCTCGCCGCGTGGCGGGGAGCCGGGGTTCGTCGAGGTGATCGATGACCGGACGCTGTGGCTCCCGGATTCGCCGGGCAACAACCGGCTCGATACGCTGGAAAACCTCATCGAGACCGGGCAAATCGGACTGCTCTTCCTCATCCCCGGCGTGGACGAGACCCTGCGCGTCAACGGCCAAGCCACCGTCTCGGCAGACCCGGAGAAGACGGTGCGATTCGCCAAGGAGAAGCGGACGCCTCGTGTCGTCATTGAGGTAGCGGTCGAGGAGGCGTATCTCCACTGCGCGAAGGCGCTCATGCGCTCCCGGCTGTGGGACCCTGCGAGCATGCGGGACCGCTCCGTGCTCCCGACGATGGGTCGGATGCTGAACGACCAGATCGGGTCCGACGGCCCCGCAGAGTCGCAGGAGGCGATGGTCGCCCGCTACCAAGCGGACCTGTAGAAGCAGTTGCCCCCTGCTTGATAGCCGTTATCGGTCCCGCTGAAGCGCTGTTATTGTGGCCCATTTCAGCACCCCGGATCACAAGAGGTTATCCACAGCGTGTACCCTCTTGTGTATGAATAAAAATAACGGATGTCAAATGTGCGTTTACGCGGCCCCAGCGTCACCTTAGCGCGACGCCTCCCTGTGGACAAGTCACGGCGAAATCGTGTGAACGGGTGTAGATATCGTGTGGGAAAGTAGACTTGCGGTCGAGGCGAAAGTCCTGTTATTTACTAGGCACGCCTTGCTGCGAACGTTGAGTTCACCCACCATCAATAACGGACACCCCGCCATGCCCCGAAAGAAGACCTCCACCCCACCCGCCGACGCGCTCACCCACGGCCTCTCGATCGACCGCACGTTCTCGACCGAGGGGGACGCACCGTTCGACAGCCTCGAATGGGAACACCGAGACGCCGCGATCAAGAGCCACACGGGCGAGGTCATCTTCGAGCAGAAGGACGTCGAGTTTCCGACATCGTGGAGCCAGCTTGCCACCAACGTCGTCGCCTCGAAGTATTTCTATGGTGACATCGGCGCGGGCAACGGCACGCCCGCCGACGGCCAGCGCGAGTACAGCCTGAAGCAACTCGTCCACCGCGTCACCCGGACTATCTCCGACTGGGGCCGCGACCAGCACTACTTCGCCAGCGAGGCCGACGCCGAGACGTTCTACGACGAACTGACGTGGCTCTGCGCCAACCAGTACGGCGCGTTCAACTCGCCCGTGTGGTTCAACGTCGGGCTGCACCACCAGTACGGCATCAAGGACTCGGGCGGTAAGACGATCTACGGGTGGGACCCAGCCACCGACACGATTCAGTCGGTCGATCCCTACGAGCGCCCGCAGGCGAGCGCGTGCTTCATCATCGCGGTGGATGATTCCATCGACGACATCTGGAAGCTGATGGAAGAGAGCGCCCGGCTCTTCAAGTTCGGCTCGGGCGTCGGGGCGGACTGGAGCACGCTGCGCTCGACCAAAGAAAAACTCTCCGGCGGCGGCATCCCCTCGGGCCCAGTCTCCTTTATGAAGGTACAAGACGCGACGGGCGGCACCATCAAGTCGGGCGGCAAGACGCGGCGGGCGGCGATCATGCAGACGCTGAAGTCGTGGCACCCGGACATCTTGGAGTTCGTCAACGCCAAGCAGGAGGAGGAGAAGAAGGCGCATGCCCTCATCGAGCAGGGCTATGACGGCTCGTTCAACGGCCCGGCCTACGGCTCAGTCGCCTTCCAGAACGTCAACCAGTCGGTGCGCGTGGACGATGCGTTCATGCAGTCCGCCGCCGACGGGACACCCTATAATCTGCGCGCTGTCACGAACGACGAGACGGTTGAGACGGTGCAGGCGAAGACCATCCTCGACCAGATCGCCGAGGGCACCTGGGTCTGCGGCGACCCCGGCCTGCAGTACGAGGACACGATCCAGCGCTGGCACACCTGCCCCAACACCGCCCCCATCAACTCGTCGAACCCGTGCGTCACGGGCGATACGCTCGTCGCCACCGCCGAGGGCTTGCAGCGGATCGACGCACTCGTCGGAACCACACCGAAGGTGGTCGGCCTCGACGGAAAGCTGCACGACACGACGCGGGTGATCGAGACCGGGATGAAGCCGGTCTACCGCCTCCGCACGCGGGCAGGCTACGAACTCCATCTCACCGCCGACCACCGCGTCTGGACCGAGAACCGGGGCGATGTGCCCGCCTGCGAACTGACCAAGGACGACATCGTCCGCCTCCAGCCCTCGCCCTTCGGCACCGAGACGCTTGACGGCGATACGGCGGAGTACGTCGGCCTCGTCCTCGGAACCCATCGCCCCTCCGGCAAGGCCCCGGCTCCGCACGACGTGTGGGAGACCGCCGTCGCCGACAAAGCCACCGCGACGGCCCACCACCTCGGCAACGCGGAAACGGCGATGCCGAGCGTCGGCGACGTGTCGGGCGGCGTGGCTGTTGCACTGCGCACCTCCCCGCTCACCGTCGCGGCCTCGAACGTCTACAAGCTCACGACCGGCTACGCCGTCTTCGCCGACGACACCTCGGCCCAGCGCCTCACCGACCGGGCGCTCCGCCTCGACCGCGAGGGCACGGCGGCGCTGCTGCGCGGCCTCTTCACCGCTGCCGGGGTCGTCGTCAACTACGGCAACCGGAGCCAGTACGTCGGCCTGAACTCGACCTCGGAAGAACTGCTCCAGCAGGTCCAGTTGCTGCTGCTCAACTTCGGCATCCGGTCGAAGATCGTCCGCAACCGCCGCCCGCTCGGGCAGATGACAGCGCTGATTCCCGAGGGCGACGAGCTACGCGAGCAGCGGATCGACCAGATGCACAGCCTCCGCGTGTGCCGCTCTAGCCGGATGCGGTTCCAGCAGGAGGTCGGGTTCATGGAAGAGAGCGCGAAGGCAGGCCAGCTTCGGAAGCTCAACGCCCGCATCCGCACCTACCGCGACCGCCTGATCGACCGCGTGGACAGCCTGTCGCTCCTCGGGATCGAGCCGGTCTACGACCTCACCGAGCCTGCGACGAGCCACTTCGCCGCCAACGGCCTCGCCGTGCACAACTGCTCCGAGTACATGTTCCTCGACAACTCGGCGTGCAACCTCGCGAGCCTCAACCTCCGCAAGTTCCAGGACGAGAGCGGCACCTTCGACGTGGACCGCTTCCGCGCTGCCGCCCGCATCTTCCTGACCGCACAGGAGATTCTCGTCGATAACGCAGGCTACCCGTCGGCCAAGATCGCCCGCAACTCGCACGACTACCGGCCGCTCGGCCTCGGGTTCGCCAACCTCGGCGCGCTGCTGATGTCGATGGGCCTGCCCTACGACTCGGACGAGGGCCGCGCCGTCGCCGCCGCGATCATGGCGATGGAGCACTGCGAAGGCTACGTCCGCTCCGCCGAGATCGCCGCGAACAAACAGATCGGCCCGTTCAACGGCTATGAGGCCAACCGCGAGCCGTTCCTCAACGTGATGCGGATGCACCGCGACGCGGTCGCCGAGATCGACGCCTCGTGCCCGGCGTATCTCAAAGAGGCAGCGCAGGAGTCGGCGGACCGGATGGTCGCGCTCGGCGAGCAGCACGGCTACCGCAACGCGCAGGCGACGGTCCTCGCGCCGACCGGCACCATCGGCTTCATGATGGACTGCGACACGACCGGCATCGAGCCGGACATCGCCCTCGTCAAGTACAAGCTCCTCGCGGGCAAGGGCGACGGGATGATGAAGATCGTCAACCAGACCGTCGGCGACGCGCTCGGACGCCTCGGCTACTCCGCCCAGGACGCCGAGGCCATCCTCACCTACATCGACGAGCACGACACCATCGAGGGCGCGCCCGCACTCAAGGACGAGCACCTGCCGGTCTTTGACTGCGCCTTCAAGCCGTTCAATGGCGAGCGCTCGATCCACTACGGCGGGCACATCAAGATGATGGCCGCCTGCCAGCCGTTCATCTCGGGCGCGATCTCGAAGACGGTCAACCTCCCCGAGCACGCCACCATTGAGGACATCGCGGGGGCGTATCAGCAGGGCTGGGAGCTTGGGCTGAAAGCCGTCGCCATCTACCGCGAGAACTCGAAGCGGAGCCAGCCGCTCTCGACGAAGGAAGGCGGCAACACGAAGAACAAGGAAGTGGACGTGTCGGGCGACGGTGCGATGGCCGACGCCATCCTCGGCGAGCCGGAGATCGTCGAGCGGATCGTCTACCAGCCCATCCGCAAGCGCCTCCCCGACGAGCGCCCGTCGATCACGCACAAGTTCTCGATTGCGGGCCACGAGGGCTACCTCCACATCGGCCTCTACCCGGACACCCAACTCCCCGGCGAGATCTTCATCACGATGGCAAAGCAAGGCTCGACCGTCAGCGGGATGATGGACGCCTTCGCCACCGCGATCAGCCTCGCGCTCCAGTACGGCGTCCCGCTCGAAGACCTGTGCTCGAAGTTCAGCCACATGCGCTTCGAGCCGGCCGGGTTCACCAACAACCCGCAGGTGCCGATTGCGAAGTCGATCATGGACTACATCTTCCGCTACTGCTCGGTCAAGTTCCTCGGGCAGCCCACGCCGGAACCCGACGCGCCCGGCATCACAGACGACGTGGGGGAGGATGTCGTAAACCCTAGCGAGGCCGTTGCGGCCGAGGTTGACCGCAGCGGCCCCGCCGCCGACGAGACGCAGATGAGCATGTTCGACGAGCCGACGGAAACCGTCAGCCCGCTTGTCGGCCAGACCATCGACGCCTTCATGCAGACCGCCGACACGCAGACGGTGGCCGAGCCGAAGACGGCGTTCCGCAATCAGGAGGACGCTCCCGCCTGCTCCAACTGCGGCGGCATCACCATCCGCGCGGGTGCGTGCTATTCGTGTCCGAATTGCGGTGCGTCCACGGGTTGCGGTTAATTTGAATCCTCGCTAGCCTAGCTTATGGTGCCCGACTTCAAACATGGAGTCGGGCACTACCATGATATGCCGACCCCAGTGTCAAGAGAGTTGTCAAAAATCCTGCTTCGCGAAGGACCAGATAAGCGCCAAACAGGCTTGATCAGAGAGTGATTTTGACTATATTGACAAAACGAGCCCCTGTTTTGTCAAACGTTTTGTCAAAACACTTGACAATCGCCATGTCACACCGCCTGACAGAGAAGTATCCACATCTCCAGTTTAGACAGCATTGGACATTTACCAAGGAAGTGCTTTATCTGCTAGGGCAATGTGAAGCATATGTAGAGGCGATAAATAACACGCCCATACTTCCGGAGAATTATGCTGATCTACTGCACGTAGCCTTACGGAAAGGTGTACAGGCAACGACAGCTATCGAAGGCAATACTCTTACGGAGGAGGAGATAGATCGCATAATGGATGGGAAACACCTCGAACCTAGTAAGGAATACCAAGAAATCGAGGTGCGTAATATTATAAATGCGTTCAATATCCTACATGAGAACATCGTACTTGCACAATCTGATGATCATGAAGGCTACATAATTACACCGGATAGGATAAGACAATTCCATAATATTGTAGGCTCTGAGCTAGGCAAACAATTTGATGCGATTCCAGGTCGCTTCCGCACTGACAGCCGCGTTGTAGGTACCTACCGCTGCCCTGACCATGAGGATGTTGCGGAACTAGTCGAACTGTACTGCCAGTGGCTTCTGGAGCACTTCCACTATGACAAAGGGCAGGACTTCTCAGTCATTGTCGTTGAAGCTATTATTGCACACGTATATCTTGAGTGGATTCATCCTTTCGGTGACGGCAATGGTCGAACTGGTAGACTTCTGGAGTTCTATATCCTCCTCAGAGGAGGATACCCTGACATTGCCTCGCACATTCTGTCGAACCATTATAACCTGACTCGTACAGAGTATTATCGACAACTCGAACTGTGTCGCCATAAACGAGACCTGACAGACTTTCTTGAGTACGCACTCGTAGGTTTTAGAGATGGTCTCAGGAAAACCCTAGAAGCCATCCAACGTAGCCAGTTTGATATCACGTGGCGTCATCATATCTATGATACATTTGGAGATGTGGTAATAACACAGCAAGATGTTTTCAAGCGAAGGCGGCGATTAATCCTTGAAATGCCTTATGACAGAGAGTACACGCTAGATGACATCCCGCTTGTCAGCCCGCCAGTCGCTAAAATGTACGGTTCGTTGTCTGAACGAACCCTTAGAAGAGATGTCGAGCGCTTGGTGGAGATCGGACTACTGATTCATAATGCTCAAAGCAGAACCTATCGACCGGACATATCAGCAGTCCAGAAACTAATGGCTCGACGCCGCCAAGTTGCCGAGCAGTAAAACCTGCAACTCGCCTTTAGCGATTTTAGTCGGTGCCTTTTGCAAAGACGTGCATAGTCGAACAATGGCCTCGCTCAGCCGCCCCACTGTCTACGCCCTCACGGCGCTGACAATGGTGGCCTTCGCGGCCAACTCGGTTCTGTGCCGCCTCGCGCTCCAGACGACGGGCATCGACGCGGCGACGTTTACGGCGGTGCGCGTCGGGGCAGGGGCGCTGGTGCTGTGGGGCATCGTCCGGTGGCGCAGTCCGGGTGCGGCGGGCGGAAGCTGGGTGTCGGCGGTCGCCCTGTTCGTCTACGCCGCCGCGTTCTCATTCGCCTACCTCGCCCTCACCACCGGCACCGGCGCGCTCCTCCTCTTCGGCGCGGTCCAACTCACGATGATCGGCTGGGGGTGGGTGCGGGGCGAGCGGCTGTCGGCGGGACAGACGGTCGGCATGGCGGCGGCACTCGGCGGGCTGGTCTATCTCGTCTTCCCCGGACTGGAAGCACCCCCGCTCGGCGCGGCGCTCGTGATGGCGGCGTCGGGCGTGGGTTGGGGCGTCTACTCGCTGCGCGGGCACGGGTCGGCGCACCCGGCGGTCGATACGGCGGGCAACTTCGCGCGAGCGTCGGTGCTGGCGGTCGGCCTCGGCGCGGCGTGGTGGCTCCTCGGCGATGTTGCAGCAGACAGTCGCGGGCTAGTGTATGCGATCGTCTCTGGGGCGGTCACGTCGGGGCTGGGCTACGTCGTGTGGTACGCCGTCCTCCCGGCGCTGCGGGCGACGAGTGCGGCGACGGTCCAACTCAGCGTGCCGGTGCTCGCCGCGCTCGGCGGTGTCCTGTTCGTCGGCGAGGCCGTGACGCTGCGCCTCGCCCTCGCCTCGGTCCTCACCCTCGGCGGCATCGCGCTCGTCCTGCGTGCCCGGTGACAGTGGCACCATACAAAATGGATGTCATCCCGAGCGAAGGACGCAGTCCGCAGTCGAGGGATCTCTCCGGGGAAGCCGTCCGCAGTCTATCGCTTCTATGACCGAAAGCTAGGCGAAGGGATAGCACCCTGTGCATAATGCCGCGAGATTTGGGGGCGCTATCTCACTAGAGATCCCTCGACTACGCTCGGGATGACGTTGATGAAGAGGGGGCGCTTACCTTCTGAGTCCGACTGGAGAGACACCGTCATGGCGAAGACGTACTGGGTCTACATCCTCACGAATCGCTCGGGGACGCTGTACGTGGGGATGACGAACGACCTAGAGCGGCGGGTGGCGGAACACCGAGCGAATGCAGTCCCGGAGGCGTTCACGGCGCGCTACGCGATAGACCGGCTGGTCTACGCTGAATCGTACCCGACGCCGGGCGAGGCCATCCGGCGAGAGAAGCAACTCAAAGCGTGGCGGCGATCAAAGAAGGTGGCACTCATCAACGAGACGAATCCGTCGTGGCAAGACCTGAGCGAGATGTAGCCTCCGACGACCAGATACCGGACCTCATATGCGTTGGCGCACGCGGCAAACTCTCTGAAGTCGGGGGACAGCATCATCGGACCAGCCGTGGTATTCGCACCGGATGGCTTCCAGCGCCTGAAGCCGCTCGTGCGGGGGTCGGGAGCGCCAGAACGCGGCATCGCTCCGGGTGTCGCGGAGAGGCACCCTGCGGACCACCGTGCGATCTAGCGTTTGTTCGGAGGAGAGAGACATGGATATGATACGCCCGCGGATATCGATGGATTCACCCCCGCTGCCTCTCTGAGAAGCTCGGACCGGAAGACTATCTTTTTGCCTAGTCTCCCTCGTAGTTGAGAGCAGTAACGGTCAGCGCCTCCTCGCCGCGCGGGGTCTTGAGCGTAATCGTCTCGCCTGCTTTGCGGCCTGTGACGGCGCGGGCAATCGGGGCGAAGAAGGCGACGCGGCTCGGGTCGGTCGCCGCTTCGTCCACGCCGACAATCGTGAAGCGACGCTCTTGGCCAGACACGGTGGCGAGCGTGACGGTAGCGCCGAAGCGGACCTCGTCGGGGAGCGGATCGTGTTCGAGCACGCGGGCCGTCGTGATGCGAGCGTTCAGGTCGGCGAGGCGGCCCGTGTTGACGGCGAGGGCGCGTTTGCGCTCGTCTTCGTCGGTGATCGTGTCGATGGTGGTGCGCTCGGCCTCTAGCTCGTCGCGCTCGGCGTGGAGCAGAGCGAGACCGCGAGCGGTGACGTAGTTCGTCGCCCCCGGAGGGAGCGGAGGGCGGGGCGGGATCATGACGGGGCCGCCACCCGCGTCCTCTTTGGTAAAGGCTCGGCTCATAGCCGAAAGGTACCGCGGCGAAGCTCCTCCTCGCTATTTGGCAAACCGCATGATGAGCTGTTCGATGGCTTGAACGTGCCCGTCCAATCCGGCCTCGAATATGGGCATCGGTTCCTCGGGCGGAATCCCGCGGCCTTCCCAAAGCTCGCCCTGAGCATCGAGATAGATCTCGTTGGAAAGCGTGAGCAGCCATCCATTCGGCAGGGGTCGCATGAGCACGTCCGAGAGCGCCCCTCGCGTCGTCGAGCCGACGTGGGTGACGTTTGGCAGCGCACGCATGTGCATCGAGAACGTTTCGGCAGCACTCACCGTCACGTCGCTCGTCAGGAGGTAGACCGGCTTGTGGTAGATCGTCGCTGCCGGACGCATCGTGAAGGACTGGCGGGTGTCGGTTTCGGCTCGGTAGGCGTACTTCGTGAGACCGAGCGTCGGCTCGGCGGCGAAGTGCGAGGCAATGGCGAGGCTGATCTCGTCGTAGCCGCCCTGGTTGAGCGCCACGTCCACGATTAGCGCATCGGTATCAGCGAGGTCGGTGAGCACCTGCGTCATGACGCGATGGACCGCTGCGACCTCCTCTTCGAACGGTGCGTCCTCGCCGTCCTCCGTCTCGTCGGCGAAGCCCCCCATCCCGGCGATGTTGACGTAACCCACACGCCCGCTGCGACCCCAGAATACATTGCCGCCGCTCGCCCGCTCTACCGTCGTGCTGTCCAGTACCTCACTTCGGATACGTTCGCGGTTGCCAAAGAACCAGCGCGAGGCGAACTGCCCGCGCGACTCGATCTCTTCCTGCTCGGCGAAGGCCGTTTCAATGGCTCCATTGAGCACCTCGGGGAGCTTGCCCATCTCGCGGTCCCGCTCACCGTCAATCTCATAGGTCAGGCTCAGATGCCCATCCTTCAAGCCGTCGAGCAAGTCGAGCAGTGCATCGCGCAGTTCGGCCTCTGTCGCATCGTCGGTGATACGCGGCGCGATCTCGGCATAGCGTTCATCCCAATCGACATCGTAGAGATCGAAGAAAGCATAGTGCGCATCCATCACACCCCAAGTATAGTCGAAGACGGATCGAGGTGTGGCAGCGGGAGGAGACGCACAGGAAGCTGGGAGCGCAGCAAGCCGGTCGAAGGTGTACTGCGTCGAATTCTCGGGCCGGAAGGTGAGCCACAGCGTCTCCCCTTTGCGTTCGAATAGCCGAAACGATTCGACGAGATACTCGGCGCTCTCATCGTCGCGGAGGCAGCCCGCCGGACTCACGTTGTAGACTACGAAGCGGTCCGGGCGGACATCGAGCACCCAGCCATAGCCACGCGATTCCCAGACACCGTGAAGCGGGGCAACAAAGCCGGTGTCGGTCTGTGCCGACTGCCAATGCTGAGCCTGGAGGCCGGAAATCGAGAGGATGAACAGGAGAGTTGCGAAGACGAGATACATGGAGAGTCGGAGGCAAAAGGAGCGTAGTGAGGCTATGACTACGTAAGGCCTAACGACGAGTTGTTGCGATTTACGCCGCGTATTTGACGAAATACGTCATGCACCGTATGTTTTGAGGCATAAAACGTCACCCCCATGCTCGATCCACTCGATAAATCCATCCTGCGAATCGTTCAGGAGAACAACCAGCAGACACACGCGCAGATCGGCGCGACCGTCGGCCTCTCCGCTTCGTCGGTGCGGCGTCGCCTGAAGGCGCTCCGGGCACGCGGCATCATCGAAGCCGATGTGTCGATCCTCGCCCCGGACACGACAGGCATTCAAGCCATCGTAATGGTCACATTCGGGGACGAGAGTGTCGAGGCCGACGATGCCTTTCGGGCACAGATGCGCGCTGCCCCCGAGGTGTCCCAGTGCTACGCCGTTTCTGGCGATATCGACTTCGTGCTCGTGGTCCACGCTCCCGACTTGCCGAGCTACGAGGCATGGACGAAGCGCGTCCTCATGTCCAATCCGGCCATTCGCCGCTCCGACACGCACGTCGTCTGGAGCCGGGTGACGTTCTCGACTGCCCTTCCGCTCGAAGAGCAGCCGTCCTCCTGACGCGCTCGCTTCATGCAAGCACTTTCGGGGGAAGAAGTGATGTGACACAAAGTTGTCACCGACGGTTGGTAGACTCATGACGCGGGCCGTGTACCCGCTTCGTTCCAGCACCCCACACCAGCCTCTACCTCCATGACCACGCGCATCAACCCCCTCAGCCGACGCCCCCAGCAGCGCCGCCTCGTCATGGCCGTGCGCGGCGCGGCGGGCGCGGGCAAGAGCGTTTTCGCCGCCTCCCTCGCCGACGCCGACCTCGGCCGCCTCTGCTTCTTCGATACCGAGCGCAAGGGCCGCCTCCTCCCCGGTGCCGACGGCTCCACCTTCGACGCCCTCGAAATCCGTCACCCGGACGAACTGCCCGAGTTCATCGACTGGGCGCTCGACGGCGAGGGCCGCGAGCAGGGCTACGGCTGCTACGCGCTCGACAGTTGGGCGATGTACTTCGGGCGCAAGCACCGCCAGACGATCCAGGCCGTCCGCGCCCGCACCGGCAACCCGACGACCCAGCCCTCTGCCGAGGAGTTGCAGGCCGACCAACTCGTCCTTCAGGAAGTCCTCCGCCGCCTCTGCGTCGACTCCGGCGCGTGCGTCGTCATCACGGACCAGATCGCCGCGAAAGGCAAGGAGGACCAAGAAGAGAACCAGCTAGGCCGCGTCCTCCCGCTCACGACCGGCGGGCTGGAATACTTCGTCGACGTGATGGTCGAGCTATCGGTCCGCGTCGATGGGTTCGAGACGGTCCGCGTGGCGACGGTCGTCAAGAGCAACGTCCCCGGCCTGCCCGTCGGCCTCGAACTCACGAACCCGGTGTTCAAAGACTTCCTCGACCTCGTCGGCGATGGCCCGGCCCCGACCGCCAGCGAGCCGGAGCACATCGAGGTCGCCGAAGAAGTCATCCCGGTCGGCCCGACCGTGGACGACCTCATCGCTACCGCCGCAGGCTACGGGATCGACCGCGCCAAACTCACGATTGCCGCGAAGCACTACTGCGGCGCGCCCGACCTCGACGCCCTCCGCCCCGAACACATCGAAGGCCTGCTCGACCGGATGCAATCGCGCTACGGCTCGGTCGGCGGCGACTCCGCCGGAGTGGCTGAGGCGGCCGTCGAAGTGAAGGCAGCGAAGCGGAAGAGGTAGCGCAGGGCACGCGGGAGTGCCCCTCGCCACCGGGAAAGGGCCGTGCTATCTTGCAGGCTCTTTTCCCTAGCCTGCCTAATGCTCCGCGTCCTGCCCGCACTTGTCCTCTGCGCGCTGTGCCTCGCCCTCCCGGCTCAGGCACAGCGCGCCGTGCTATCCGGGGCCGTGACCGACGCCGAGGACGGGCAGGAGTTGGTCGGCGTCAACGTCATCCTGAATCGGGAGGACGGGCAGCAGTTCGGGCGGGCGACGGACGGCGACGGGCGCTTCGCCTTCGGCGGCCTCCTGCCGGGGCGCTATGCCGTGACGGCGACCTTCCTCGGCTATGACGCCTACGCCGACACCCTCGACCTCGCGTTCGGCGACCGGGTAATGCTCGATATCGCCCTCGCGCCGTCCGAGACCGCGATGGAGACCGTCACCGTCGAGACCGAACGGACGGCGGCGACCTCGTCCCCGGCGGGCCTCGTCCAGCTTCGCCCCGCCGACCTCGCCGTGATCCCGTCGCCCGACCTCAGCGGCGACCTCGCGGGCGTGCTCACCGTTCAGCCCGGCATCACCACGATTGGCGACCGGGGCGGGCAGCTCTACATCCGGGGCGGCACGCCGACCCAGAACCTCGTGCTCATCGATGGCATGCGGCTGTTTCAGCCGTTCCACATCGTCGGGTTTTACTCGGCCTTCCCCGCCGAGATCGTGCAGCAGGCTGACATCTACGCCGGTGGCTTCGGAGCGCGCTATGGCGGGCGCATCTCGTCGGTGATCGACGTGAAGACGCGCAACGGAAGCAAGCAGCGTTTCGGCGGATCGGCCTCGCTCGCGCCGTTCCTGACCTCGGTGCGGGTCGAGGGACCGATTGTCCCCGACGAGGCCTCATTCGTCCTCAGCGTGCGCGAGTCGGTGGTGGAGCGCGTGGCCGAGCAGGTCGTCGGTGAGGCGCTGCCGTACCGCTTCGGCGATGCGTTCGGGAAGCTGCACTTCTTCACCGGCCCGGCGTCGTTCGTCAGCCTCACCGGCCTGCGAACGACGGACGCGGGCACGATCAGCGGCCTCGAAGACCAGACCCGGATCGACTGGACCAACGAGGCCCTCGGGGGGCGCTTCTTCTACCTCCCGACTTCGCTCGCGGCGGCGCTCGACGTGACGGTCAACTATGCAGCCTACCGCTCGTCGTTCGCGCCGGACCGTGCCCCGGCGCGCGACGCCGACGTCAAGAGCTTCGGCGGGCAGTTCGCCCTCGCCTATTTCTTGGAGCGCGCCGATGTTCGCCTCGGCTTCGGCGGGCAGACGCTCCAGTTCGATTACACCTTCAACCGCCGAGGCCCCGTGCGACGCGAGCGCACGACCGAGGGCACCTTTTTCGTCGAAGCCGACTTCGACCTCGGGCGCGGAGTCCGCGTCGAGCCGGGCCTCCGGCTCCAGACGTTCCCGGCCCAGCAGCGCGATATCTCGCTCGAACCCCGACTCCGGGCTTCGTGGACAGCCTCGCCAAAGCTGACGCTCAGTAGTGCGTTCGGCCTGTACCGGCAGGAGATCATCGGGCTGAACGACGAGCGCGACATCGGAGACGTGTTCACCGCGTGGGCGTCGATCCCCCAGAACGAGCCGACACCGCGCGCGCTCCACGCAATCCTCGGAGCCGAGGTGCGGCCCACCTCCAGTTTCGCGCTCGGCGTGGAGGGCTACGCCAAGCAACTCGATGCGATGCAGGTCCTGCTGGCGGATCGCGGCCTCGTCCGCTCCAACGGCGAGGTATTTGGCCTTGACGTCCGCGCCTCGTGGCGACGCGCCCCGTTCAACCTCCTCGCGACCTACGGCTACTCGGCATCGACCTACCGTAACGCCCGCGAAGAGTACCGCCCGCCGCACGACCGCCGCCACCGGCTCAACCTCGTCGGCGAGTTCCGGCGCGGCCCGTGGCGGCTGGCAACGCGCTGGCAACTCGCCTCAGGCCGACCGTTCACTCGGCTCATCGGCGTCTTCGACGACCTCGGCCCACCCGACGCGGGCAGCGACTTCCTGACTGCCGAGGGCACCCCGACCGCCATCCCGGAGACCACGCCATTTCGCGGGCTGACCCCGGCCTACTACCGCCTCGACGTGTCCGCCGAGCGCGACTTCGACCTCGGCCTCGCCGTCCTCACGCTCCAAGCCAGCGTCATCAACACCACCGACCGCGCCAACTTCTTCTACTACGACGCCCTCCGCGCCGACCGGATCGACCAGTTCCCGCTGATCCCCTCGCTCGGCCTCCGCGTCGCCTTTGAGTGATGAGCAAAGAGAGCGTAGATAGAAAAGACGGAAGAGATAGAATGGGAGGCAACCGCTCGCCTCTCTTTCTTTTCCTTCTTCTCTTCTCTGTCGCCACCGGGTGCAGCGATAGGTTCGACCCATTCGTGGAGTCGGACCAGACGTTTGCGCTCTACGGATTGCTCGATGCGCGGCAGGGCACACAGTTCATGCGCGTGCAGCCCATCACCGAGCGGGCTGGCGACGCAGGTACCGTGGATGCCCGCGTAACCTCAACCGACCTCGCCACGAGCGAAACGATCGTTTGGCGGGACTCGCTCGTGCAACTCGATGAAGGCGTGCCCGGCACGGTCTTCCTCGCCGACTTCCAACCCTTCGTGGGACGGGTCTACCGGATCGAAGCCACGCGACCCGCTGACGGCGCAACCACCACCGCCGAGGTGCGGCTGCCCGCCGAGCCGACGCTGCGCCCGGAGAAACCCGATGTCTTCAACACGCTCGTGTCGCAACTTTTGACCATCGAAAGTATGGGGCCGCCGAGCGCCCTCGCGGTGACATACACCGTGCGCCCGGTCGACACCGAAGAACCCGTCCGCTTCGAGGTGGCCTACGACGAGCAGCCGGTGCCCAGCGAGACGGGGTTTGGCCTCATCGTCAACCTCTCCGGCGATGTCGGCGTCATCCTGTCGAGCTTCGAGGAGAACACCGAGGTCGAACTGCTCGATCTGGAAATGGGCTATGACCTCACCAACGAACGCCCGACACCTGTGATCGGCGGCCCCGGACAGATCGGCGTGGCGGCGCGGTTCATGAGCGGCTGGCGGCTCGCGCCCGAGTTCGTAGAGACGCTCGGACTCGTAGACGCCCAAGGTGCAGAGTGACCACCGCGTGATGGACAAGCCGGACGCTGTTCGATAGTTTCCACTCTTCCTTGTCACTCGTACCTCGTCACCCGTGCAGGTTCTCGTCATCATCCCGGCCTTCAACGAGGCCCGCTCCATCGGCCACGTCATCGGCGACATCCCCGACGCCATCGACGAGGTCGTGGTCGTCAACAACGCTTCGACGGATGAGACGGAGGACAATGCCCGCGCCGCCGGAGCAACGGTGCTGCGCGAAGAGCGGCGGGGCTATGGCTCGGCCTGTCTGTGTGGGATCGCCTACGCCGAGACCCGACAGCCCGACGTGGTCGTCTTCCTCGACGGCGACTACTCCGACCACCCGGACGAGATGGACCGCCTCCTCGACCCGATCCGGCGCGGCGAGGCCGACTTCGTGGTCGGCTCCCGGATGACGGGCGAGCGCGAGCCGGGAGCGATGCTGCCGCAGGCGCTGGTCGGCAACCGGATCGCCTGCACGCTCATGCGCTGGTTCTGGGGCGCGCGCTTCACCGACCTCGGCCCCTTCCGGGCGATCCGCTTCGCCGACCTCTTGGCTCTCGGGATGGAAGACACGACCTACGGCTGGACCGTCGAGATGCAGATCAAAGCCGTCCGAGCGGGGCTGCGATGCGCAGAGGTACCGGTGTCGTATCGCAAGCGGATCGGCGTCTCGAAGATCACTGGCACGCTCACCGGCACCGCGAAGGCGTCGGCCAAAATCCTGTGGACGATTGCCCGCTACGCGGTCGCCCCGGCTCCGGTGCTTCGCGGCGAGCGGTAGGTTCTTAACAAACCGCTTTAATGCATCATTAAAGCTTACTGGAAGCGCTTCCGAAACTTTAAGAGCGGCTGCGCGATTCAGTATCTTCCGGGTTCGTCTTTTGACCCGCACATTCATCTTCACCCGACCCGGCACTCATGCAATACAAGATCTGGTTCAACGGCAAACTGGTCCCCTTCGAGGACGCCACCATCCACGTCCTCTCCCACGTCGTCCACTACGGCTCGTCCGTGTTCGAGGGGATACGCTGTTACCAGACCGACCGAGGCCCGGCCATCTTCCGCCTCGAAGAGCACATGCAGCGGCTCATCGACTCGGCCAAGATTCACCGGATGGAAATTCCGTACTCGCTCGACGCGTTGTGCGAGGCCTGCGTCGAGACGGTCGCAGAGAGTGAGCTAGAGGCCTGCTACCTCCGCCCGATTGTGTTCCGGGGACATGGCCCGATGGGGGTCAACCCACTGAAGAACCCGGTCGAGACGGTCATCGCCGTGTGGGAGTGGGGCAAGTACCTCGGTCCCGAAGCGCTCGAACAGGGTGTGGATGTGCAAGTCTCCTCATGGAACCGCAACGCGCCGAACACGACGCCGTCGCTCTCGAAGGCCGGGGCGAACTACCTCAACGCCGCGCTCATCAAGATGGAGGCCATCAAGAACGGCTTCACCGAAGGCATCGCCTTGAGCATCGACGGCCTACTCTCCGAAGGCTCCGGCGAGAACCTGTTCATCGTCAAGGGCGGCAAACTCTACACGCCACCGACCGGCCTCTCGGTGCTCCCCGGCATCACGCGCGACACGATCATTGCGCTGGCGCGAGAGCGGGGCTACGAGATCGAGGAGAAGCTGATCCCCCGCGAGGCGCTCTACATCGCCGATGAACTGTTCTTCACCGGCACCGCTGCCGAGGTCACGCCTGTCCGCTCGGTCGATCACATCACCGTCGGCAAGGGCCGACGCGGACCGATCACCGCCGAACTGCAAGCAGCCTACCTTGACGCTGTCGAAGGCCGCGCCGGGCACGACGAGTGGCTGACGTTCGTGGAGCCGAAAAGCTCGGTGTCGAAGAACGGAACCCATGCCGCGGCGGAGTCAGAAGAGGTGACTGCCTAGACGCTCTTTTCCATTTTGCATAGGTCAGGACCTATGTGTCGCCGTCCGGTGCCTGTGCATCGGGCGGCTTTCTCGTTTAAATCAAAGGTCTGCATGGTTGATATTGGGGGTATCACACTCCCTCACCCAGCCTGCTGCCGTCTCCATGCTCGCTCGAACCCTGCCTCTCGCCCTCCTCATCGCCCTCACGCCGCTGGCGCTGGCCCAGCAGCCTGACATCAGCGCCCAGCCGCTCTACGGGACGATCACCCTCAGCGCGGGCTTCCAGCCTGATCCGCACCGAAGCGAAGTTGTGGCGGGCGGCACTAGCCAGAACCCGATCAGTGGGGCGGGCTGCGTCGGCTATCTCAACATCGAGCGCCCCGACCTCGACCTCAACTACACGGCAGGCAGCTACCCGCTGCGGTTCTCGGTGAACTCCTCCACCGACACGGCGCTGCTCATCAACCAGCCCGACGGGTCGTGGATCTGCGACGACGACAGCGGCGACGGCAATAACCCACTCATCAGCCTCGCCAACCCGCAGAGCGGCAACTACAACATCTGGGTCACGACCTACAACGCCAATGCCCAGACAAGCGCCACCGTCTCGATCTCCGAAGCCGGGTCTAGTAGTTCCGTCTCTTCGTCCGTCCCGGACGTCGGAGCCGAGCCGCTCTATGGGACGCTGAATCTGTCGTCGGGCTTCCAGCCGGACCCGCAGGTTCGGACCATCCAGGCGGGCGGCAGCAGCCGCAACCCGATCAGCGGCAGCGGCTGCACAGGCTACATCAACATGGAGCGTCCCGACCTCGACCTCAACTTTACGCCGGGGGCATACCCGCTCTTTATCTACGTCCGCGCCTCATCCGACACCACGCTGCTCGTTAACCTCCCAGACGGCTCGTGGGTGTGCAGCGACGACGCCACCGGCAACCACCCCATGATCCAGCTCGGCCAGCCGATGGCTGGCAACTACAATATCTGGGTCGGCACCTACCAAGCAGGCGCAACACAAGAAGCGACGGTATATCTGTCTGAGGTCGCTCCGTCCAAGTAAGGCGCGCTCCTTAGGTCGCTGCCACCTCGACGTTCTGCCGAAGCTTTTCAAGGAGGTTCGAGAGTGTTCGCTGCTCGTCGGCCGTGAGACCTCCGGTGAGGGCACGGATCGTCTCGTCAACCGGCTCATCGAGCGCACGCAGTCGGTCCAGACCCGCTTCTGTTATCCACACCTCGACGACGCGGCGGTCGTGCTTGGCGCGGGCGCGGTCCACGAGACCCGCCGCGCCGAGGCGGTCGAGGAGGCGCGTCACGTCCGGCGTCCGGTCCATCAGGCGCTCACCGATGTAGCTACACGTCGCCCGCTCAGGGTGGGAGCCTCGGAGGATGCGAAGCACGTTGTACTGGGCGGGTGTCAAGTCGAAGTCGCCCATCACCTCGGCCAGCGCGCCCATGACGTAGGGGTGCGTGACCATCACGTTCAGCAGCGCCTCGTGGGCGGGCGAGGCAAAGCGGTCCTGCTTGATGAGATTGGCAAGCGTGCTCACGGCATCAGACGTTGAGTGGGTTAGGTATGCAGCCGGAAGTCGTGCATTTGTTCCGACGACCATCGTCTAGGTAAGAGACGATGGAACAACGGAATCGACGGCAGCTAGGGGCAACTCGAACGAAAAAGACGAGCCATAATCGGGCCGACTCTCGATGCGGAGACGCTGCCCGTGTGCCTCGATGATGTGCTTGACGATAGCCAGACCCAAGCCCGTACCGCCCTGCGACCGACTCCGGCTCCGGTCCACCCGGTAGAACCGCTCGGTGAGGCGCGGAACCTCCTCCGCAGGAATCCCGATCCCGTCGTCCACGACGCTGATGCGCACCTTGCCTTCGGGCGTCACCTTGGCAGCCACCTCGACGCGCCCGCCCGCGTTGTTGTACTTGATGGCATTGTCCACGAGGTTGCCCAACACCTGCCGCAACTGGTCGCGGTCGCCGGTGACGAGGGGCAGGTCGGTAGGCACGCGGCGGAGGATGGTCGCTTCCTTGGCTTCCGCCACCGGCTCCAGATACTCCACGATCTCCTCGATGAGGGCCGCCAGATCGAACGCGGCCTGCGTCATTTTCAACTCGCCGCTCTCGATGCGCGAGATGGCAAGCAGGTCGCGGGCGAGGTTGTCCAGCCGCTGGGCATTGCGCCCGATTTTGTCGATGAACCGGCGGTTGACGGCGGGGTCATCGAGCGCCCCGTCAAGAAGCTGTTCGGCGAAGCCGGAGATGACGAAGATGGGCGTTTTGAGTTCGTGCGAGACGTTGCCCAAGAACTCGCGCCGGTAGTCTTCGATCTGCTCCAACCGCTCGATCTCTTGCTGGAGGGTGCGTCCGGCCCGGTAGACCTGCCAGAGGAGTTCGTCGAGTTCGTCCCGGTCCTCGGCGGCCCGAAGCTGGCCGAGCGCCTCGAACCGCCGCTTGCGCGCCGACCGCAGCGTGGCCCGCGCCAACTCCAGCCGTCGTGCCACGAGCACTTGGACCATCACATACGCCGCCACCCCAGCCGCTAGCCCGACGAGCGGAGCCGCCGCCCATCCCCAGTGCGGTGCTGCGAGCAGTAGGACGAACGCCACACCCGCCGTCACGGTCGCGGTCACGACCGCCGCCTTGAGTGCAAGACGGTTGACGCGCCGCACGGGCGGCGGATCGGGCAGGAGTGGAGCAGGAGGAACAGCGGCCACGAGAAGCAAGGCATCGAGCGAAGCCGAAAGCTACGCCAGCGACTCCGCCAACTTGTAGCCGATGCCCTTGACTGTCTCGATGGTTTCGCTGCCGAGCTTCTCCCGAATCTTACGGACGTGTACGTCCACCGTCCGGTCGACGACGTAGACATCCGGCCCCCAGACGTGGTTGAGCAACTCCTCGCGGGTAAACACCTTGCCGGGGTGCGAGGCCAAGAAGTAGAGCAACTCGAACTCCTTGCGCGGCAGGCGGAACTCCTCGGTCGTGCCGTCCGCCTCACGGGTGACGAGGTAGCGGTCGCGGTCGATCACGAGGCCGTGGACACGAAGCTGGCTTGTGGTCGCGGCCTCGGCACGCTCGCTGCGTCGCAGGAGGGCGCGGACGCGCGAAACGAGCAGATTGGGCGAGGTCGGCTTGGTGAGGTAGTCGTCGGCCCCGGCGTCGAGGCCGAGGATTTCGTCGCGCTCTTGGCTCCGGGCCGTCAGCATGAGGATCGGGACGAGGCGAAGCTGGGCGTCTTCCCGGAGCCGCTGGCATGTCTCGATGCCGTCCATCTTCGGCATCATGATGTCCAGCACGATGAGGTCGGGGCGCTCGGCCTTAGCCGTGTGGAGGGCCTCGACGCCGTCCTGCGCCGTGAGCACATCGAAGCCCTCGCGCTGGAGCGCATAGGAGAGCAGTTCGAGCAGGTCTTCCTCGTCGTCGACGAGGAGCACCGTCCCAGAGGAGAGGTCGAACGAAGGATCGGCCACGATGATGCGGGAGGATGAGTGAGAGGCCAGCCTTGAATGTAGGCCCTCTGGTCGGTTCATGCTTTACGACAGCGTTAAGAGACGTGCGGCTCTATCGCAGCGCGAGGCGGATCAGTTCCTCCGCGGTCACGGCTCCGTCGTGGTCGCGGAGGGCCTTGCGGATGCGCTTCTCCGCCTCTGCGCGACCGAAGCCGAGCGATTCGAGCGCGGCACGGGCATCGGCCCGAACGCTTGCCGTTCCGTCGCCGCCGACGGTCGTCGCCCCCTCGAACCCGTCCATGTTTGCCAAGCGGTCCCTGAGTTCGACCACCAGACGCTCGGCGGTCTTCTTACCGACGCCGGGGATGCGGGTAAGCACGCTCGCATCGCCTTCGAGGATGTGGTCGCGGAGCGCATCGGGCGTCATGGCCGAGAGGGCGGCCAGGGCGAGCTTGGGGCCGACGCCCGAGACGCTGACAAGGGTACGAAAGAGCGTGCGCTCGGCATCGGTGGCGAAGCCGAAGAGGGTGACCGCATCCTCACGGACATGGTGGTGGGTGAGCAGCTTGGCCGGCTTGCCGACGGCGGGCAGCTTCTCGTAGGACGAGGTCGGAATGAGCACCTCGTAGCCAAGGCCCTGCACGTCCACGACGGCTTCGGTGGGCGACTTCTGGGCGAGGGTGCCGGAGACGTAGGTAATCACAGCGAGGCATCGAGAGTGGTGAGTCGGGCCAAGGTACGCAGGCCGGGTGACAGCGGATCGTCAGCGGGGCGAACCTGAATCGAGACCGAGCGTTCCACAACTCAGAGACTGTTTGGTGGGCACCTTCGCAGGCAAGCGGGAGCCGATGGAGCCACCTCGCAAGGCACCCGAGAACGCGAAGCATCAAGGAGCGAAGCGACTCCACCCAGATGCCATAGCATCGGGCGACGAGGGAAACGTCGCGAGTGACTTCAGCGACCCCGCGCAGCCCGATAGTCGTCCCGCCAAACAGTCTCTCCATCTCCCACGCGCTCATGCCCCGATCTAAAGCCTTCGACCCCGACGTCGTGCTCGACCGCGCCATCGACCTGTTCTGGCAGCGCGGCTACGAATCCGTCTCCGTGCAGGACCTCGTGGACCACCTCGGGATCAGCCGCAGTTCGCTCTACCAGACCTTCGGCGACAAACAGGCGCTCTGGCTCGCGGCACTCGACCGGTACCGCCAGCAGGGTGAGGGCGAGGCGCGGCTCCTGCGCGAGTCGGAGACGGAGCCGCTGGCTGCGCTCCGGCGCTACTTCCAGTCCATCGTGGACTATGCCGCGACCGATGCCGACTGCCGGGGTTGCCTCCTCGCCAACGCCACCGTCGAGCGTGGCCCGACGGACGCCGAGACGGCCCGACGTGCCGAGGCTGCGCTCGCCGGGATGCAGCAAACCTTCGAGCGCGTGCTGGGCCGGGCGCAGGAGGCGGGCGCGTTGGGCACCGACCGCGACATACGCGCCCTCGCCCGTTTTCTCACCAATGCTGTCTACGGGCTGAAGGCGACAGCTCGGCTCGGCCCGCCGAAGGCAGTATTGCAGGACGTGGTGGACCAGACGCTGCGGGTGTTGGAATAAAATCCGGTATCTGTTGGAACAGACTATCGAGGCTAGAGTAATCAGGAACGATCATTCCAAATCATACTGCTCCGGCAGTCTAGCCCTCATCCTCATGTCTGATCTCTCTAGCAAAGTCGCCCTCGTCACCGGCGGAAGCCGCGGCATCGGTGCCGCCATCGCCCGCCGCCTCGCCTCGGACGGTGCCCACATCGCTCTCACCTACAACAACTCCGCCGACGCCGCCAACGCCATCGCCGAGGAGCTGCGCGGTCACGGCGTCGAAGCCGAGGCGTTCCAATTCAGCGCCGATGAGACGGGCGCTGCCGCGAAGCTCATCGATGCGGTCGTCGAGCGGTTCGGCAAGCTCGACATCTTGGTCAACAACGCGGGCGTCTACCACGTCGCGCCCGTTGCCGACTCGGAGGACAGCCTCTTCGCCGCCAACATCGACACGAACGTCCGGGCCGTCTTCGAGGCCGTGCGGGCCGCGGCCGGGCACCTCTCGGACGGTGGACGGATTGTCACGGTCGGCAGCATCGCCGGGCTGCGTGGCTTCCCCGGCGCAAGCGTCTACGGCGCGAGCAAGGCCGCCGTCGCCTCAATGTCGCGCTCGTGGTCGCGTGAGTTCGGGGCGCGCGGCATCACGGTCAACGTGGTCCATCCCGGCCCCATCGACACCGACATGAACCCGGCGGACGGGGAGTACGCCCCGATGCAAGCCGGGATGACGGCACTCGGTCGGTACGGGACCGCAGAAGAAGTCGCCGCCGCCGTCGCGTTCTTCGCGTCGCCGGGAGCGAGCTACGTCACCGGAGCCGAACTCTCGGTCGATGGCGGCATGGGTGCCTGACCCAGAGCAATCTCCGCTGAGTCAAGAGGTCCCGTCGGTGCGCTGGCGGGACCTCTCGTTTTGGTAGTGGGGCGGCCTTGTTATCTTGACGAACGCCTCCCTGCTCCCCAAACCCCTCCGCCCATGCACACGCTCCGCACCCTCACGCACGCCCTCCTCGTCCTCTGCGTCCTTTCAGGAACCGCGCTTGCCCAGGACGACGGGATGGCTATGGAAAAAGCCGACTCGCCGGTCCTGATGAGCCTGAAGGGCTTGCATCAGATCACCGCCGGGCACATCATGAGTACGGCCGAGATGCTCGACGACGAGATGTACGCCTACCAGCCAACTGAGGACGTGCGGACGGCGGGCGGCCTACTGGCCCACATCGCCAACGCCCAGTATTTCTTCTGCTCGTCGGCAGCCGGGAGCGACAACCCCAACGAGTCCAACTTCGAGGAGGCGGCCACGACAAAAGCCGACATCATGGCCGCGCTCGAAGGCGCGTTTGCCTACTGCGCAGGTGTCTACGACGGCATGACCGACGCGCAGGGGACCGAGATGCGCAACATGTTCGGCAACGACATGGCGGCCTCGGCGGTGCTCGCGTTCAACTCGTCGCACAACTACGAGCACTACGGCAACCTCGTGACCTACATGCGGATGAACGGCCTCGTGCCGCCGTCGTCTCAGCAGTAGGCTCTACACCGAAACTGTCATTGCGAGCGTAGCGAAGCAATCTCCAGAGAGAGGAGGCTAGGTCAGGAGATTGCTTCGTCGCTTCGCTCCTCGCAATGACAAGATGATTTTTTAGCTTGTAGTTCAGTCTGTCGTCTCCGCTTCCGACAGCGAGCGGGTGCGCTTCATCACAATCGGAATGCGGCGGCCGTAGCCGAAGGCCTTCGCCGAGACGCGGAGGCCCGGCGCGGCCTGCCGCCGCTTGTACTCATTCCGGTCCACCATCGTCAGAATCTTCCGCACGAGCGCCGGGTCGAAGTCAGTGCGGTGGACGATCTCTTGCAGGTCGAGCAAGTCCTCGATGTAGAGCCGGAGGATCGTGTCGAGCACGTCGTAGGGCGGGAGCGAGTCGGAGTCTTTCTGATCGGGGCGAAGCTCGGCGCTGGGTGGCTTGGTGATGGTGTTCTGCGGGATCACCTCGCGCCCGGCGCGCTGGTTGATGTGCTCGGCGAGGGCGTAGACCTGCTGCTTGAACACGTCGGAGAGGACGGCGAGGCCGCCGTTCATGTCGCCGTAGAGCGTCGCGTAGCCGACCGCCATCTCGCTCTTGTTGCCCGTCGTGAGGAGGAGGTAGTTGAACTTGTTGGAGACGGCCATCAGCGTCACGCCGCGCGTCCGCGCTTGGATGTTCTCCTCGGCCACGCCCTCGTCGGTGCCCGCGAACAGGTCGGCGAGCATCGCTCCAAAGGCATCGACCGCCGGAACGATGGGCACCTCGTGGAAGGCGATCCCGAGGTTGTCGGCGAGTGCCCGCGAGTCGTCCACCGACCCCGTCGACGAATAGGCCGACGGCATCGTGATCCCGGTGACGGCCTCGGCCCCGAGCGCCTCGACCGCGAGCGCGCACGTCACCGCCGAGTCGATCCCGCCGCTGAGGCCGACGAGCGCCCCGGCGAACGCACCGGTCTTGTGGTAGTAGTCCCGAATCCCCATCACGAGCGCGTCGTGGAGATCCGCCGTCGTCTCGTGCTTCATCGGACACGGACCGGTGTCGGCCTCGGTGTCCCAGATCAGCAGGTACTCCTCGAAGCTCGGGGCGCACAGGATGCGGGTGCCGTCGGCGGCGTGGACGCGGCTGTCGCCGTCGAACAGAATCTCGGTGTTCGCTCCCACTTGGTTGACGAGGACGAACGGGAGGTCGTGCTCGCGGCAGCTTTCGGCGATGACGGCGTTACGGGCCTCGTGCTTGCCGAGGGCGAAGGGCGAGGCGGAGATGTTGACGTAGAGGTCGGCCCCGGCAGCGGCGAGGGCGTCGATGGGGTTGGCGTCGTAGAGGTGGACCTCGGCCTGCTCCTCGTTATTCCACATGTCCTCGCAGACGTGCAGCCCGAGGCGGAGGCCGCGAAAGACAATCGGCTCGCACACGTCGCCCGGCTCGAAGTAGCGGTACTCGTCGAACACGTCGTAGGTCGGCAGGAGGACCTTATGGACCTCGCCGACTTTCTCGCCACCCTCGAACAGCAGCGCCGCGTTGAACAGCCGCTTGCCGACCGGCTCCGGGTTCCGCACGGGCGCGCCGATCAGCACCCCGATCTCCGGCGGCACGGCGGCGGCGATCCGCTCGACCGTCCGTTCCACGTCGTCGAGGAACGCCGCGCTTTCGAGCAGGTCGAGCGGCGGGTAGCCGACGACGCACAGCTCGGGGAAGACAGCGAGGTCGGCCCCGGCCTCGGCGGCGCGGCGGGCGAAGGCGACGATCCTCGCGTGGTTCCCGGCGAGGTCGCCGACGGTGGGGTTGATCTGGCAGAGGGCGATTTTCATGGGCATCGGTCCGGATTTCTTCGGACACGCCGCACGCGCCGGGCCGTTCCACTCAGATAACATGCTGGCGTGACACCGCAGGACGAAACAGTGAGTCGCTTATTTTGGGCAGCGACATCCCCACTCAATAGTCATAAGAAGAAATGAACGGAGACTCAAAGTACCTAGCCCATTTCAGTAAAGGGGATAGCGCATACGATAACTTAGTTTCGATTCTTCGAGACGAGGAGATTAGAGCAGGCGAACTTCCTTGGACAGGCCGGCCCGCTGTGTGCTTTACAGAGTGCCCTTGGTCCAGTCTATTAAGCCACGTTCAGAACTATTCACCTTATGGCGTGGGCTTCGGAAAGCATCATGTTTTCGCTGCAGGTGGCGGACCGGCTTACTATGTGAGAGCTGATCATTTTCAGGCACAGCAATGGGCGGCGGATGTTTATCCGTTTGTCACTCCTTTTTGGCCAGGCTATCGTCCTCGTCATCTCCGGACACAGGAATTCTTAGGGGGAAGAACAGTGGACTACGCACATGAAAGAGAATGGCGCGTCCCTCATGCCTTTTCGTTCGATAGAAGTAGAGTAGAGTTCGTCATACTGGACACATACGACGACATGGCACGCTTCCCCAGAGATCTGAAAGATGCCATCGGAAGGGACAAATTCATACTAATGGACATCTATCGAAAGATTGAAGAGCTTTGGCCGACTCATGTCATGTAAAGAATAAAGTTCAATACGTACATGCCAGTCGATGATGAACGACGCTCGGTACTGGATCGACGCACTTGGGCTGGAGCCGCTGCCCGAGGAGGGCGGCTGGTACCGCGAGGTCTACCGCGCCGCCGAGTCGATTCCAGCGCACGGCCTGCCCCAGCGCTTCGACGGCCCGCGCACCTTCGCCACCTCGATCTACTACCTCCTGCCGGGCGACGACTTCTCGGCCTTCCACCGCGTCCGGCAGGACGAGACGTGGCACTTCTACGAGGGCAGCCCCCTGACCCTCCACACGCTCGACGCGGCGGGGACCTACGCGCGGCTCCACCTCGGTCGGGCCTTCCCGGACCAGCAGTTCCAGATCACCATTCCCGGCGGCACCTACTTCGCCGCCACGGTCGATGACCCGGCGGCGTTCGCACTCGTCGGCTGCACGGTCGCCCCCGGCTTCGAGTTCGCCGACTTCGAGGCTCCGTCGCGGGCCGCGCTCCTGGCGCAGTACCCCGAGCATGAGGCCGTCATCCGTCGGCTAACGCGGGCCTGAGCGAGACCTCCTCCACAACGTCATCCTGAGCGAGCAAAGCGAGTCGAATGGACTTCTCCGGGTACGGCGGTCAAGTATATCGCGACTTCGTGCGCTAGTCTGCATCGCTTCTTCCGTAGAGATGGGCTTCGCCGAACTTCGTTTCCTCGACTGCGCTCGGGATGACAGGTGGAGACGGGGTGCTGGGATTTGCCCTACGTCCCCAATTCAGACGCAGAGTTGAAGTCGCGCTCTGGTTCGAACGCTTGGCAACCTTGGTGCTCGAACGTCAGCAGTCCGGTTCGGTGGCTGGCGGGGTTCGTGCAAACGCACCAGTCAGCCCCGTGCGCACCGTCGAGCCAAGCAGCGAAGGCGCATCCGCAGGAACAGTCGGGATAGGCGTCCGCCTCGTCGGCCCACCGGACGACCTCACCCCAAGGAGCGTAGTCCTCAGGAAGCTTGGGAGCGATAGCCCATAGTTTTTCGTGTGTGATCGCGTTGGAAGACATGGTGCCAATAGAGCTATATGGAATCCGACTAGAGAACTGTCATTTCGACGAGCACAGCGAGGAGAAATCCCCATCGACATCGCCTTGCACAAGGTAGGAGATTCCTCTCTTCGTTCGGAATGACAATACTCAACCACCGTTGGCGATAGTACGCGAGGTTTACCTTAACGCCTTCGCTGTGCATCCATCCCGGCCCCACTCCTGCCGCCGCTCGATTCATGGACCCGAACGAGGACGCCCGACCGCCTGACGCCGCCGAGGAGCCGAAGGACGTGCCCGAAAGCGAGAAGGCGGAGCAGGCTACATCGCCCATCGCCGACGCCACGCCGGAAAGCTCGACCGAGGCGGCACTCGAAGCCAAGGGTCGGCTGGAGGCCGAGGGCAAGACGCCAGAGACGAAGCATATGCCGCCGGAGGAGCGGCGCGAGAGCGCGGCAGGCCTCGTCGCGGGCGGCATCCTGCTCAGTCGGCTGATCGGGTTCGTCCGCGAGCGGGCGATTGGCTACTTCTTCGGGGTCGGCCCCCACGCCGACGTGTTCCGCGTGGCCCTCCGCGCGCCGAACCTGTTGCAGAACCTCCTCGGCGAAGGCACGATCTCGGCAGCGTTCATCCCGATCTACAGCCGGATGCTGGAGCAGGGACGCCCCGAGGACGCCGGGCGCTTCGCCGGGGCGATCCTCGGGTTGCTGACAGCGCTCGTCGCGGTCCTCGTCACGCTCGGTATCCTCCTCGCCGAGCCGCTGACGACGCTCCTCCAGCCGGGCTGGCTCGGCGACGCCGACAAAGTGATCGCGGGCGAGATCGCGGTGGACCGCTTCCGCCTCGCCGTGCAGGCCGTCCGCATCACCTTCCCGATGACCGGGCTGCTCGTCCTCAGCGCGTGGGCGCTCGGCGTGCTCAACAGCCACCGCCAATTCTTCCTGCCGTACTTCGCGCCGGTCTTCTGGAACGCCGCCATCATCGGCGCGCTGATCTACGCCGGGTTCACCTTCTTCGACGACCCGACGGCGCTCGACGACCTCGACGTGATCCCGGTGGATGCGCTCAACCGGCTGCTCTTCGCCGGGCTGTGGGGCGCGCTGATCGGCGGGGCGTTGCAGTTCGGTGTCCAGCTTCCGTCGGTGCTCCGCGTCATCAAAGGCTTCCGCCCGTCGCTCTCGACGAAGGTGGAGGGTGTCAAGCAGAGTATCAAGGCGTTCCTGCCGGTCTTGGCCGGGCGCGGGGTCTATCAGATCTCGGGCTACCTCGACCTCCTCCTCGCCGGGTTCGCCACCGTCGGCGCGATCTCGGCGCTGACCTACGCGCAGGTGCTCTACACACTGCCGGTGTCGCTTTTTGCGATGAGCGTCGCCGCGAGCGAGCTGCCCGAGTTGTCGCGCCTCTCGCGGAGCCAGCCGGGGCCGTTCCTCTCGCGCATCGACGCCTCGCTCCGGCAGATCCTGTTCATGATCGTCCCGAGTGTCGTCGGCTTCCTCGCGTTCGGATTCCTCGTCGTCGCGGTCCTCTACCAGACCGGCTCGTTCGACCTCGACGATACATGGCTCGTCTACTTCGTCCTCGGAGCCTACGCCCTCGGCCTCCTCGCCACGACGATTTCGCGCCTCCTCCAGAACGCATTCTACGCGCTCGACGACACGAAGACGCCTGCGCGTATCGCGGTCGTCCGCGTCGTCGTCTCCGCGGCGATTGGGGCCGGGCTGATGTTCCTGCTGGATCGGTATAGCGTGCCCGAGGTCGTCGGGATTCCAGCAGAGGGGAGGCCCCTCAGAATGGGTGCAGTCGGCCTCGCCCTCGGCGCGAGCGTCGGCGCGTGGGTCGAGTTGTGGCGACTAACCTCAGCGCTGAAGTCCGAGATGGCGAACTTCCATCTGCCGTGGGGACGGACGGTGCAGATGATCGGCGTCGCCCTCCTCGCAGCGGCCCCGGCTGCGCTCCTGCGGTGGCTCGTCCCGACGGAGCCGTTCCCAGTGTGGGCCTACGGTGCCGTGATCCTCGCGGTCTACGGGATTGGCTACCTCGTCCTCGCGCATGTTCTCGGGTTCGACGAAGGCGAGGCGTGGACGGGCAAGCTCACGCGGCGCCTCAGGCGGAAAGGGTGATGACGGGCGCGGAGAGCAGGGAGGGAATGGAGAGAGACGCGCGGGCGATATTCGAGGCGGCCATCGCAGGCGTGCAGCCATCGTCCCTACTGACCGAGGTCGATCTCGACACACACCTCGACCGGCCACTGGCCGACTACCGGCGCGTCGTACTCGTCGGGGCAGGCAAGGCGTCGATGGCGATGGCGGGTGTACTGGAGGAACGGCTCGGCGACGCACTCGACGAGGGCCTCGTCGTCGTGCCGCACGGGTACCGGGCCTCCTTCCCCACCGGGCAGCCTGCGCCGGTCAGAACCGAGGTTGTCGAAGCCGGGCACCCGGTACCGGACGAAGCGGGCGGGCGAGGCGCACAGCGCGTGCTTGATCTTGCCGCCGACCTCGGCCCGGACGATCTGCTGGTCGTCGCACTCTCGGGTGGTGGCTCAGCGCTCTGGCCTGCCTTCGCCGACGGCATCTCACTGGACGACGCCCAACAAACATTCCGCCTACTCCTCCACAGCGGAGCCGACATCCACGCCATCAACACCGTCCGGCGGCAGCTTTCGCGCATCGGCGGTGGTGGACTCGTCCGCACCACCCACCCTGCCGCCGTCCTCGCACTCGTCCTCTCCGATGTGGTCGGCGACGACCTCGCCGCGATTGCCAGCGGCCCGACGGTACCGGACCCGACGACCGACGACGACGCTGTCGCCGTGCTCGAACGATTCGAGTTGTTGGACCGCGTGCCATTGTCCATAAGGATGCACCTGAGCCGAGGCGATGTCCTTGCCGACCCGTCGGGGTTCGAGCGAGTACGGACCATCCTCATCGGCTCGAACCGCAACGCCCTCGATGCGGCCCAGCGCGAAGCCGAGCGGCGAGGCTATGCAGTGCACCTCCACCCCGAGCCGGTCACGGGCGAGGCACGGGAGGTCGGGCAATGGCTGGCGCGGGTAGCCCTCGACCTCGAAGCGAACCAGCCGACCTGCCTGCTCTGGGGCGGCGAGACAACCGTGACCGTGACTGGCGATGGACGCGGCGGCCGCAACCAGGAAGTCACCCTCGCCGCAGCCCTCGAACTCGACGGCACCGACCGCAACCTCGTCTTCCTCTCTGGCGGCACCGACGGGATCGACGGGCCGACCGATGCGACGGGTGCGTGGGCCACGCCCCAGACCACCGACCGCGCTCGTGCGCTTGACTTCAACCCGGAAAACCACCTCGCCCGCAATGATGCTTTCCCATTCTTTGAGGCACTCGACCAACTCTTGAAACCGGGGCCGACGCATACGAACGTGATGGACGTGCAGGTCGCGCTTCTTCGCCCAGCGTGGGGCACGGCTGTAACCCTTGCGGGTGTGCTCCGTAGGTGCTAATCTCTTAGCATCCGCCACACATCCCCGTCCTGCCATGCGCCGCTCGCTACTCGCCCTGTTCCTACTTGCCTCCGTTGCCCTGACTGCTGCCTCTATTCTGCCGCCTGACGCGGACGGCGAGGAGGAAGCTGTCCGCGCTGCCATCGAGCACTACTTCCAAGGTCACGCCACGGGCGAAGGCTCCCACTTCGAGCAAGTCTTCCACCCTGAGTCCAAGCTGATGTGGATGCGCGACGGCGCGTTCAACACACGGACCAGCGCCGAGTACATCGGCGGCGCACGCGGCGTCCCGGCCGACGATGAGGCCGACCGCAAGCGCCGCATCACCGACATCGACATCACGGGCGATGCCGCCGTGGTCCGACTCGAACTCGACTACCCCGGCGCGCTCATCACCGACTACATGTCGATGCTGAAGATCGACGGACGCTGGCAGATCGTGAACAAGATTTTCCACGTCGAGCCGAAATGACGGTCGCCCGTTGGATTCTCGGGCTAGGGATTCTTCTGGTCGGCTGCGCGGAGGCCCCTGTGCCCGAGCCGCCTGCCGTGTCGGTCGCTATCGCCGATACGCTCCCCGACCGCCGTGTTGCTGTCACCTTCGACGATCTCCCTGCCGTCGCCGTCCCGAGCGGAACGAACTGCGACCGCGAGGCACTCCTCGACTTCACCGCGCAGGTGCTCGACGAGATTGGCGACGTGCCGACCGTGGGCCTTGTCACGGAGGGCCAAGTCTGCGCTGCCCTACGCAACGATGTGCTGCCGGACCTGCTGACCGAGTGGCTCGACGCCGGACATGACCTGGGCAACCACACCTTCGGACATCTCGACCTCAACACCACCTCCGTCGCCGACTACCAGCAGACGATCATCGAGGGCGAGACAGTCACGAAGCGCCTGCTGGAAGAGCGCGGGCAGCGCCTGCGCTACTTCCGCTACCCCTATCTCCGCTCAGGCAATACAGCCGAGAAGAAGGAAGCCATCGAGGCGTTCCTCACCGAGCGGGGCTACACGAACGCGCCCGTCACTATCGACAACGACGAGTGGATCTTCGCCCACACCTACCGACGGGCCGCTGAGCGCGGCGATGCGGACCTGATGGAACGCATCGGCACGGCGTACGTCGCCTTCATGGACTCGGTCACGGCGCATTTCGAGGCGTGGAGCGTCGAGGTCCTCGGCTACAAGCCGCCGCAGGTACTCCTCCTGCACGCCAACCTCCTCAACGCCGACTACTTCGCCGAGGTCGCTGCGATGCTGGAGCGGCGCGGCTACCGCTTTGTCACTCTCGACGAGGCACTCACCGATCCGGCCTATGCGCGCCCGGATACCTATGTAGGGACACGCGGCCTGTCGTGGCTGCACCGCTGGGCCATCGGCGACGGCAAAGAGCCAGCGATGGAGCCGTCTGCGCCGACCTGGGTGCAGACTCTGTATCAGGACGGCTAAGACCGCTTCGAACTACGAAAAAGAGGCAGCCCCCGACGGAGGCTGCCTCTCGCTACTCGGTATGAACAGCGCCTAGCTGCGCGCGGCCTTCAGTTCGTCCTGCACCTGCGAGGCCTCGACCATCTTCTGGCGGAACTCATAGTGGCCGTTCTGCTTCTTCGAGGCCATGATGACCTTCGCCATGTTGCGGTGACCGGCATCGGCCCCACGATTTGTGCGCTGGTTCTTAGAAACTTTCTTCGCCATAGGTCCGGGGGTCAGGGAGCGCCGGTGCGCTCGGGTTTACTTGATCTCGCGGTGGAGCGTGTGCTTGCGGAGAACGGGGTTGTACTTACGCAGTTCCAGCCGCCCGGTCGTGTTGCGGCGGTTCTTGGTCGTGGAATAGCGCGAGGTACCCGGTGCTTCGGTGCACTCAAGGGTGATCTGGTGGCGAACGTCTTTGCTCTTAGCCATGACAGAATCGGATTAGCAGTGGAACAGGTCGGAAGCGGGGTCTTAGACGCGGACGCCTTGGGCGCGGGCCTCTTTGAGCACCGCCGAGATTCCCTTCTTGTTGATCGTCTTGAGGGTCTGCGCCGAGACGCGCAGCGTCACCCACCGATCTTCCTCGGGGATATAGAACCGCTTCTTCTGGAGGTTCACGTTGAAGCGCCGCCGCACCTTGTTGTGGGCGTGCGAGACGTGGTTGCCCGACATCGGGCCTTTGCCTGTGAGTTGATCTTTGCGCGCCATCGGAGTGGGGCCGGGATAGTTGTGCGAATGCAGAAAAGAAAGGTAGCCTATTTCCTCGCCCTTGCGCAACCCCTGAACCTGCCGAAAAACCCAGAACCGTGCGGATTTCGGGTTAAGGCCACCGGCAAAATAGGGAGCGCCGATAGCGATCCCCTCGCTACCGGCGCTCCCCTTCCCTTCTTCCCTTCACCTTGGAAGAATCGTCTTGCAGAGTCTTTTCTTTAGAACAGCCCGAAGCGGATCTGCACGAGGTGGTTGTAGCGTTCGAGCTGGCCCGGCAGGCGTCCGTCTTCGACCCCATAGAATACGTAGTCCATGCGAAAGAATGGAGTCTGGATGCCCGTCCCGAATGTCGGATAGCCTTGGCTGATGCCGAGGCGTAACGCGAGAATCCCGGCGACCGTCGCCTGTCCGCCGAGGCGGAACTTGGAAAGGAACGGTTGCTCGGACTCCGAGGTGGAGCGGCTCACATAGTCCAGCGCCACGCCGAGGTCGCCCAGTACCGGGAGCGAGGGAATCACTGAGTGCCGGTAGGCCGCACCGACCCGGAACGTCGGCTCTCCGTCACGCCCCTCGAATGAGTCGATGATGCTCTGCACCTCGCGCTCATCCGTCTCTGCCTCGCCTCCCGTCAGGTCGAGGGCGCGGTACAGGTCGTAGGTGAAGTTGCCACCAACGAGGTCATAGACAGCGAGACCGAAATCGAGCGAGCCGGGTAGCGTCGCCACGGCATCGGTGTATTGCAAGCCGAGATCGAAAGAGACTGTCGAGCCGTTGACGAAATAGAGCTGTTCGTTGTCCGGGTCGATGGCGAGGAAATCTTTGTTCTTGGACCCGATGTACCGCTGCACGTACTTACCCGTGAGGCCCACCGACAGGTTGGTGGTCGGAATCGCCGCTGCGCCAGAAATCGCCGCGATAGCATCGAGTTGAGTAAAGAGATCGAGCACCGGAATCCCGGTCCCGTTGTCCTCGAAGCGGTAGCGCGTCGTGTTGTGTCCGAAGACACCTGCCCCGACCGCGTAGTTACCGATCCCGACCATCACCGACGGCAGAAGCGCGGCGGCCTGCCCGACGGTCGGGCGACGGCCCTGCGCGAGGGCGTCAGTGAACAGGTCCCGGTTCTCCTGCGTCAGCGGCACGTCGATCCCCTCGTCAAGCGCCGGGCTGACCCGGTCGTTGAGGAAGCTGAGATCGTCGAAGAACTTGCTGTTCAGCTCACCTTGGATACCGAGAATCTCGATGCGCGGCTTGAGCAAACCCGTGCTTGCCATGTGGGCCGGATTGTAGAAGAAGGCTGTCTCCGGCCCAGAGAACGCGACACCAGCATCGCCCATCCCGAGCACTTGCGACGAAGGCACCGCGGCGCGAGCATACTGGTCGTACCGCTGGGCGTGGACGGGGAGGCTGAGGACGACCGCGAGAGCGAGCGTGAGGGCGAGGCGGGGCAGGGCGTTCAGCATGATGAAGCGGGGTTGGCCCGATGGAATGGAGGCTAAACTAAAGGGGCGGCGTCGCACATGCGAAGCGCCGCCCCAAAATTATCGGCACGGTCGCGCGCCGATTTAATTACAGTAACGGCTGACGTCTTCCTGGAAGGTCACGTACAATTCGAGCGCTTCATCGCGCAGTTCTTCCAGCGTTTCGCTGCCATCGTCGTAGACGAGGAGGTCGATGGAGAAGAGCGCCCGACCGACATCTGCCACGCGATCATCGATGCGGCTGTAGAGCAGGTCGAGGGTTGGCTCGTCAGCGACGCAGAAGCCGAGTCGTCGGTTGTCTTCGGAGCCGACGAGGTACCAGTCCACCGGGAGGTCGGGCTGCTCGAAGATGCCGCTGTAGGCATCGAGGACAAGCACGACGGCATTGAGTTGGAGCGCGGTCCGCACGAGCGTCTGGTTGCCGCCGAAGGTGTCGTAGAGTTCTTGCGAGGCCGCGACGCGGTCGTAGACCACTTCACCGTTCACGATAGACTCACAGGGACTGAGGGCGCGCAGGGCGGCAGGCAACACACCGTCATCGCCAGCCAGCAGGTCGCGCACGCGGCGGAGCAGCGGTAGCGAGGCAATGATGTCGCTGTAGCCCTCGAAGGACGCTGGCTCAAACACCTCCCGGTTGGGGTCGCTGGATGTGTACGAGCACGACTCGCCGCCGGAGCGCGCCGCATCGCCTGCCTGGGTTGCGCCCTCAGCGCTGTCGATGGCTTCCGTGACGAAGTCGGACACCTGCCCGACGAGGTCTACCGAGTTCAGCCCCTCGCGCTGCATCAGCGTCGTGGCAAGCTCAATGCGCACGACAGCATTTTCGGGTTCCTCGGCATAGGCATCTTCGAGAAGCTGAACAGCACGCTCAAAGTCACCGTTGGCGCGGGCGTATCGGGCATCGTCAACGAGGTTTTCGACGCTACCGCCTTCGCTGTAGGCTCCGTCGAGAAGGTTACAACCGGAGACGGCAAGCGCCACCGCGAGGGCCGAGACGGCGAGTGTGTGTTTGAATCGTAGCATGAGGGTCAGACCGAGCTAGAGGAATAGGTGGAAACTGCTATCGGATATCGCGTTCCGCCGCCCTCGCTGAATGGGGCTTCCTTTAGACTACTGAATTGTAACACTTCCGCGCCGCGCCCGCAAGTCCAGGGCTTCTGCCCTCACGCACCGCTGCGCACAGCATGAGCAGGCTCCACCGCTGCCGCCCGCGAAGCCGGATAAAGAGAGGCCGCCGCGCACAGCCCCACCGCCACCGCCACAATCGCTGCCACGTCCCAGCCTCGAATGGCGATAGGGTAGGCATCAATGATAAAAGCCTCAGCCTGAGCCAGTGGAACGAGGCCAAAGTGCTGTTGTGCGAGAGCCAGTCCTAGTCCAATCACGAGACCCAGCCCACTCCCGATCGCACCGACGAGCAGCCCTTCCAGCAGGAAGATGCGCCGAATGTCCGCCCGCGAGGCCCCCATCGCTTGGAGCGCCCCGAGGTCGCGCCGCTTCTCGATCACGATCATCGTCAGGCTCCCGACGATGTTGAACGCGGCGACTACGATGATGAGCGCGAGCACGAACGACGCGCCCCACTTTTCGAGCCGCATCACGTCGTAGAGCGAGCGCTGGAGATCGTACCACGTCTGCACCCGAACCGTCGCCGGGTCAAGGCGCGCTTCGAGCGCAGCCTTGACCTCGTCGGCGCGTTCGAGATCGTCGAGGCGAAGTTCGATGCCGGTGACTTGGCCGGGGAGACGGAAGAGACGCTGCGCCTCACTGCGTTCGATGAAGACGTGGCTGGCGTCGTAGACCGGCTCGATCTCGTACAGCCCGCGCACCGTGAACGGCTGGAGCGGCGGCAGCCCGAGCGGCTGCGTCAGAAGCCGCTCGATGCCGGGGGCCGAGAGAAGCGAGACGCGGCTCCCGCTGTCGGTGGAGACGCCGGAATAGAGACCCAGCCGAAGCCCGAGTCCGGCTCCGATCACGATCCCGGCTTCATCGCCCTGCCGCTCCAGATCGAACGTGCCGGAGAGCGCGGCCCCTGCCGGACTGCCTGCTGCGAGGCTGTCGCTGAACGTCGCTGCCTCAACCCCGCGCACGACGACGACCTGCGTTTCGTCCGGTGCCCCGCTGTAACTAAGGAGCGCCTTGCCTTCGACATACGCCGTCGCCGACTCAACGTGGTCGAGCGAGCGAGCCAGCCCGAGGAGCGAGTCCGCTCCGGCGAGCGAGCGCCCTTCGACAGACTCGATCCGAACGTGCGGGTCGAACGAGACGAGGAGGTCGCGGACGATGTCGTAGAACCCGTTCATCACCGAAAGCACGACGATCAGCGCGGCCACGCCGAGACCCACACCGGCAACCGACAGGCTGCTGATGACAGAGACGAGCGTGACTCTCCGCGAGGTGGCGAGGTAGCGGCGCGCGATGAGGAAGCGGTAATCCAAGTGACGAGTGACGAGTGACGAGTGACGAGTGACGAGTGACGAAGCTACGCCGGGGCGGTGGGAAAGCCCGTGCCCCTCGAACAAATCATCCGGGCATCGGGTAGGCTGTTTCCGATCTGCCGCTGCTCCGATGCAACGCCTCTTCCTCCTACTTCTTGTGCTCGGTTTCGGGATAGCGCATGCGCAGCCGCTCCCCGAGCCGCCGCCCGAGGACTTGGGCCACTACGGCAACGGCGTCGGCGCAACGCTACTCTTGACCAACTACGGGTTCGGTTTGGGCGGCCTCTACCGGAATGCCCTCAGCGAGACGACCTCATTCGTGGCCGAGTTCAGCGTCGGGGCGGGCAAGGACGAGCGCGAGCAGGAGTTTTTCATCGGCTTCTTCGGCGACACCGTGGTGCCATTCAAGCGGAGCTATTTCCTCGTCGCCCCGCTCCATATCGGCATCGAGCAGCGACTGTTTCGAGAGTCTATCGAGGACAGCTTCCGCCCGTTCGTACAGCTTTTGGCAGGCCCGTCGGCAGGATTTCAGTGGCCCTATTTCGAGGACAGCAACAGCAACGGCATCCGCGAAAACGACGAACGCAAGCTCGGTGCCCTGAGCGGGCTGAATGAGGGCCGCTTCCAGCTTGGCGTCGGCGGCACGCTCGCGGTCGGGGCCTACTTTGGCGAGAGCCGCCGCGCCACGCAGGGCTTTCGGATCGGCTACGTTGGATCGTACTTCTTCGAGCCTGTCGATCTGCTCGAACTGCGCCCGGAGGTCGAAAGCCCGACGCAGCGGTTTTTCGGAACACCTGTGGTGAGTCTCTATCTCGTGCGACTCTTCTGAGCGTAGCGCCAAAAGTTGGGGGTACGGCGCGCCTTCTTACCCTCGTTGTGGTCGTATACTATCTCCTCGGTTAACGCTGTTAATATTGTAGTGGATGATGCTATGCCGCTGACGCCTTCTCAAACCGCTTCGCTCTGCGCCGCCTGCGACGCGCTCGTGCCCTCGATCCAGCGCGAACACGACCCGCACGGCTTCTGGGCACGTCGTGCCTCCGACCTCGGTGTGCCCGGCCTCTTTGCCGACCTCATCGAAGCGCTTCCGGCAGCGCAGCAGAAAGAGTTCGGCCAGTTGCTGGACCTCCTCGGCTCGCGGATTCTCGGGCTGACGTGGGGCGGCCCGCTGAAGCCAATCACAGTGCTGTCGCCTGCCCAGCGCGAAACACTCCTCCAGCGGTGGTCGCTCTCGCCGGTGCCGCAGCTTCGCAAGGGCTTCGCCAGCCTGAAGAACGCGACGTGCCTCCTGTTCTATGGCTACGCCGAGGCCGATAAGCCGAACCCGAACTGGCCCGTCATCGGCTATCCCGGCCCACCCGCCGAACCGCCTGCGTTCGAGCGCGCCATCGAGCCGCTCACGCCGGAGCACGATTTCCTCCTCTCATGCGAAACCGTCATCGTTGGGAGTGGCGCGGGCGGCGGCGTAGTGGCAGGCGAACTCGCCGAGGCCGGACAGGACGTGGTCGTGATTGAGAAAGGACCATACCTCGACCGCGACGCCTTCGCGCAGCGCGAGACGGAGGCGATGGACCGGCTCTACGAGCAACACGGCGCGCTCACCACGAAGAGCGGCTCGGTCAGCGTGCTCGCCGGAAGCTGCCTCGGCGGCGGGACAACGATCAACTGGGCCGGATCGTTTCGCACACCGGACTACATCCTCCGCCAGTGGGCCGACAAGCACGACGCGCCCCACTTCCGCAGCCCGGCCTTCCAGCGAAGCTTCGACGCGCTCGAAACAGACTTCTGCATCGGGGCCGACCGCGACGCGCCGCACAATCCGCAGAACCGGGCGCTCCGCGACGGATGCCGGGCGCTGGGCTACCATGTCACCGATATCCCGCGCAACCAGCGTCTGCCGCAGAGCGAGGCCGAGTGGCGGCGCGTCGGGTTCAGCCCCTTCGGCGACCGCGATGGGCTGAAGCAGAGTACGCTCCGCACGAGCCTCCACCGTGCCGTCGCGTGCGGTGCGCGTATCCTCGCCGACACGACCGTCGAGCGCGTGGTGATCGAAAACGGGCGGGCAACGGGCATCGTCGGGTTTTATGCACCGGAGCATGGGCCGCGCGTCCGGGTGACGGTCCGGGCCGAGCGCGTTGTCGTCGCGGCGGGGTCGATCCATACCCCGGCACTCCTCATGCGGAGCGGCGTCGAGCACCCGCACCTCGGGCGGCACCTCTTCTTCCATCCGACTGTTGGCGTCGCGGCGCGCTACCCCGAACCGATGGAACCGTGGTATGGCCCGATGATGAGCGTCGTCTCCAGCGAGTTCTCGAAACTCGACGATCTCTACGGGCCGAAGCTGGAGACGCCGCCGCTGCACGCGGGCATCATGGGCCTCGCCCTGCCGTGGCGCTCGGGCGCGCAGCACAAGGCCACGATGCAGCACGCCGACCACCTCGGCTCGTTCATCGTCCTCACCCGCGACCGCGACTCGGGCCGGGTCGAGACCGACAAAAACGGGCAGCCCGTCCTCCGGTATACGCTCAGCAGCTACGACCGGAACCATGTGCTGCGGGGCATCGCCGAGGCGTGCCGCATCCACCTCGCCGCCGGAGCCGAGGAAGTGTATTTCCCGCACAACTCCGCGCCGGTTTACCAGCGCGTCCACGGCGAGGTCGAGCTAGAGAAGCTGCTCGCTGGGATTTCGGGCTGGGGGTGGAAGGCCAACCGCTTCCCGCTCTTCACCGCCCACCAGATGGGAACGTGCCGGATGGGCGGCGATGCGAAGCGCCATCCCGTCGGACCCGACGGCTCGGTGCGCGGCGTCGCGGGCCTTTATGTCGCCGACGCGAGTTGCTTCCCCGAGTCCAGCGGCGTCAACCCGATGCTGTCAGTGCAGGCCATCGCCCACTACACGGCGCAGGGCCTCAAGAGCACCCCGGCTCAACCGGCGCGTCGCCCCGTCGCCGCAACTGTCTAAACCCGCCTAGCTCGTCGCGCTGGCCGGGCGCAGGGCGTCCAGCCGCTGCTGGGCCTCCACAGCCAGTTCGCCGCCCGGCTGGGCGAGCGACAGGTACTGCTCGAAATCCGCTACCGCCGCCTCGGTCTGGCCGGTGATCTCGTAGAGTTGGCCGCGCTCGAAGTAGTAGAACGCGAACGCGGGCCGGAGTGCGATGCCCTCGGTGAGCGCCTCGATCCCCGTGTGGTACTGTTCGAGGTGCATATGGGCGACCGCACGAAGGTAGTGCGCCCGCATCCGGTCCTCAACCGGCAGCCCCTCGGTCCGCGTAGCTTCCATCAGGTCGGCGATGCCTTGCTCGAAGCGACCGATCTGGAGCAGGCTGGAGCCTCGGAAATAGTAGGCCCACGTCGCATCAGGATCGAGTTCGATGGCCCGGTCGAGATCGGTGACGGCCTCCTCAAACTGGCCCATCGCCCAGTGTGCCCGACCTCGCCCGAGATGGGCGTCCGCCACGTCCGCGCCTGCATCAATGGCGAGGGTGTACTGCTCGACGGCCTCAGCATAGCGCAGGCGGTTCATGGCCCGGTCGCCCTGCCGGATAGCGGTCTCGGCAACATCGGACGCGCACGCCGCGAGTCCGGCAGCGAGAAACAGAAGCAAGGCAACACGAGGCATGGCGACCCAAAAGAGACCGAGAGACTAGGTCTTCAGTCTCGGCTCCCCGGCCCGCTTCCTCAAATCACCTCAGGCCTTTGGAAAGTCCGACCGCTCGGTGAGCCGGAGGGCTTGGTTGAGGTGCCGCTGCTCGTGGCGGACCAGCAGCGTCAGCGCCTCGCCGACGGTGAACTTTACGATGCTCAGGAGCGGCGACGGGAATTTGCCCGTGTTGAGATTCTTCCCATCCGCCTGTCGGATCAAGGCGAAGAGCTGCTGCTGTTGGTCGAGGAATCGGTCGAGCGCATCGGCGTCGTTCGAGGCTCCGCCTCGTAGGGGCCGGATGGCTTTCGGTGCTTTCAGCTTCATGCTCGAATCCGGCGAGACGAACTTGACGAACCATCCGCCGAAGAGCGACGGCGCGTAGGGGCCGCCGCCCGGCTCCATCCGTGCGATGGCCTCGGGAAGCGCCCGACCGTACGCCTTGTCGGTTTTGCGGAGGTGCTCGAAACAGTCGGCGACACTCCACACGTCGGGCGCGGGCTTCCAGGTGAGTTGCGCGTCGGAGAGGTCGGCGCGGAGCCGCTCGGCCTCGGCGCGGGTGGCCTCGGCGTCAGCGAGGAGCGAGCGGAGGTGCGGGTGGATGAGGGTCAAGGACGCGGTAGCCATAGCGATACCGGATGGTGAGCAATGGGTCAGGGTACGGGCACCCCACCGAGCGAGTGACACCCTGCCTCCGTCTGCACCGATTCCTCACCGCCCTGCGTCTGTATGCAGACATAAGGCCACGCCGACTCTCTACTTCAAGTCGCGACGGAGCATTCCCACATCGTGAATGACACGTCGTCCTCTGCTATCTCCCTCTCCCTTGCTATCGCAAAACCGGCCCTTTCCAGGGTGTCAGTAAATGCTTGACGTGCTTTCCTTGCGCCAGGCAGGCCACCATCTTTCACAACCACAAGGCAGCCGTCAGACCGAAGGATTCGGCGAACCTCCGCTAAACCATGCGCCTTGTCCTTCCAGTGATCGAAGGAGTCGAAGGCAAACACGATATCAGCGACGCCATCTCCGACGGGTATGTCTTCAGCCTTTCCCTGATGAAATACGATCCGCTCAGAAGCGGGATCGCTCACGGTCTGCTCCCGCGCAAGCTCGATCATCCGAGGCACCGGATCGACACCGATCAGTGCACCATTGGTGACTTGAGCCGCTGCATGCCGTAGGGCCGAGCCGGTCCCGCAGCCAATATCCACAACCGTCGAAGTAGCAGCGAGATTCAGCGCCTCCACAGCAAGTCGATTGGTGGGGTACTCACCATAGTGCTGCGCATACCATTCGGCCGTTTCGGCATCCCATTCACTCATGCGTCTGTCCTCACCGAGACTCTACACAGCCTCCACGTTATCCTCCTTTTAGCTTCTCGATCCGCTCATCTTGCCGCTCCAGCAGATACCACCATTCAGACCCATCCTTGCGCTCCGTCCGCCGTGCCCCTACCTCGTGAAGCAACTGACGAACCTCCTCATCAGAGTAGCCGCCCACAGGCTGCTTCAGCGCCTCGAATGAGCGGTCCGTGTAACTCCGATGGTTGAGCATATCCGTCAGGATGCGCTTGACATTCTCTGGCCCCTGGTTCTGGAGGCGGAACATGGCGAGGTTGTGATCGAACTGGCGCTTCTGGAGTAGCCAGTTGAAAAAACCTGTTGACGCCGCGCCGACGATGACCCCCAGCAAGACCCATAACTCTTGACTCATGACACAGTCCGATTAGTGAGCAAAGCCTAGGGCGTCAAGCACGACTGGCAGCGCGAGTTCGGTCCACGCAGCGTACATCGTGCCTGAGGGGTGCAGACCGTCCTCGGCGGTGAGCGACGGGTCGCCGAGCGCGGTGCGGGAGGTGGGGGCGATGTCCACGAAGTGCGCGCCCGCTCGCTCCGTCTCCTCGCGGGCCGCCGCGTTGTAGGCGTCGATCTCCGCGCCGATCTGTGCGGCAGGTCGGTCGTCTTCGGCGGCGAACGGGGTCACGCCCCAATCGGGGATCGAGAGGACGAGGACGCGCGAGGCATCGCCGCCCGCGAACCCGATGGCGCGTTGCAGTAGCGCCGCGAACTCCGGGCGGTAGGTCTCGACGCTCCGTTTCCGGTACTGGTTGTTGACGCCGATCAGGAGCGAGACGAGATCGAATGCTCCCTGCGGATCAGCGCGGTCGATGGCAGCGTCGAGTTCGTCCGTCGTCCAGCCTGTCTGGGCGATGATCGTCGGCGGGCCGATGGCGATCCCGCGTGCCCGGAGCGAGTCGGCCAGCAGCACCGGCCAGCGGACCTCGGGCGCGACTTTCTCGCCAATCGTGTAGGAGTCGCCGAGCGCGAGGTAGCGGAGACCGGCGGCGGGCGGCGTGGGAGGCTGGTTCATACACCCGGCGGTGAGGAGGCAGAGAAGCAGGACGAAGCTACTGCCAAGCCAACTCACGATGCGACCGGCTCGGCGGACGGAGCCAGCACGCGGTCGAGGATGGCCTCGGCCACGTCGCGCTTCGGGCGCTGCGAGACCTCGGTCACCGAGCCGTCGCACCCGAGAATCGTGACGCGGTTGGTGCCGGTCCCGAAGCCCGCGCCGTCTTCGTTGGCGTGGTTGAGCACAATCAAGTCGAGGTTCTTCCGCTCCAGCTTGCCGCGCGCGTTCGCTGCCCCGTCGTGCGTTTCGAGGGCGAAGCCGATGAGCACCTGACCGTCGCGTTTCTGCTGACCGACCGCCGCGAGGATGTCGGTCGTCCGGCGGAGCGGGATACTCAGGTCGTCGTCGCTTTTCTTGACCTTCCGGTCGCTCATCTCAGCAGGCGTGTAGTCGGCGACGGCGGCGGCCATGAGAACGAGATCGGCCTCGGCGTGCGCCATCACGGCAGCGTGCATATCGGCGGCGCTCGTCACGTTGATCCGCTCGACGCCGGGCGGGGCGTCAAGGTTCGTCGGCCCGCTAACCAAGGTGACATCGGCACCTCGTTGGGCGGCGGCTTCGGCGAGGGCATAGCCCATCGTGCCGGTCGAGCCATTCGTGAAGTAGCGCACCGGATCGACCGCCTCGCGGGTCGGTCCTGCGGTGACAAGAACCGTCTTCCCGGCAAGCACACCGCTCGACCGCTCGTCGGCCTCGTTCAGCTTCGCCGCGATGCGCTCGAGCAGCACCTCCGGCTCGGGCAACCGCCCGGTCCCGATAAGGCCGCTCGCCAGTTCACCGTGCGCCGGATCAATCACCTCGACGCCGTCCGAGCGGAGCGTCCGTAGGTTGCGCTGCGTGGCCGGGTGGAGCCACATGTCGTGGTCCATCGCCGGAGCCACCATGACCGGGCAGCGCGCTGAGAGCGCCGTCGCCGTCAGCATCGAATCGCACAGTCCGGCAGCGAGCTTGGAAAGCGTCGTGGCCGTAGCCGGAGCCACGACGAAGAGGTCGGCCCAGAGTCCGAGGTTGACGTGCTTCGTCCAACTCCCGTCGGCGTTCTCGGGGAAGATCTCCGTCAGCACCTCGCGCTCGGAGAGCGTGCCGAGGGTGAGTGGGGTGATGAACCGCGCCGCGTCGGGCGTCATCAGGACCTGCACCTCGGCCCCGGCTTTCTTCAGCAGACGAATGAGTTCCGCTGCCTTGTAGGCCGCAATCGAGCCGGAGACGCCGAGCAAGACCCTACGGCCTTGAAGTTGCTCGTTCTTCGTTGCTCGTTCTTCGTTAGGCATGAACGGTTGGGATAGCCAACTAGAAACGAGAAACTGAGAACCAGACTAGAAATGGATTACCCCTCTTCCAAGCCGGGGTTGCGGTAGTAGATCTCGTCCTCCATCATCTCGTCGATGGCGACCTCGGTCGGCTTGGCGCGACGCTCGTATTCGAGTGAGACGCGAAGCTGATCCTCGTTGGTACGAATCTCGTCGGTCGGCTCTAGGCCGAAGTCCTCGAAGTAGGAGAGCTTGGTATCCAACTCGGCCTTGGTGTGCGTGGCGACTTGGCGGGCACGCTTCGAGAGGATGACGGTAGCTTCGTACAGGTTGCCGATCTTCTCAGCGAGGTCGGCGGTGTCGATGGTTTTGATAGCCATGCGAGGCAGGGGTTGGGCAGGGGTAGATAAAATCGGGTCAGTCGGCGAGAAACGCGCGCACGCGCGCTACGGTTTCCGCAACCGCCGTATCGAGGTCGTCGTTGACAATGACTTCGTCGAACTCGGAGGCGTAGGCCATTTCCTGCTCGGCCTTCCCGAGGCGTTTGGCGATGGCGACTTCGTCGTCCGTCCCCCGCACTTGGAGCCGCTCGGCGAGGGCCGCGAGCGAGGGCGGGGCGATGAAGAGCGTGAGCGCCTGATCGCCGTAGAGCCGCTTGACGTTGAGCGCCCCTTTCACGTCGATGTCGAGGAGCGCTGCACCGCTCTCCACAGCGACGCGCTCTAGCTCCTTGCGGAGCGTGCCGTAGAGCGAGCCGCCGTAGACCTCTTCGTACTCCAAAAAGGCCCCATCGGCGATACGCGACCGGAACTCTTCGTCGGAGAGGAAAAAGTATTCGACCCCATCGCGCTCGGTGCCACGCGGCGAGCGCGTCGTCGCCGAGACCGAGAACCGGAGGTCCGGCTCGGCAGCCATGAGTTCGCGGGCAATGGTCGTTTTGCCGGAACCACTCGGAGCCGTGAGGACGACGATTTTCATGGACGTGTCAGACAACATTCTGCACCTGCTCGCGGATCTTCTCCAGTTCCTCCTTCATCGTCACGGCGCGGTGCGCGATGCCGGGGTCGTTGGCCTTCGAGGCGATGGTGTTGATCTCACGGTTGAACTCTTGCGCGAGGAAGTTGAGGCGTCGGCCCACCGGCTCGTCGCTGGCGAGCGCTTCGCGGAAGAGGGCGAGGTGCGAGCGAAGGCGGACGCACTCCTCGTTCACATCGAGCTTGTCGGCGAGGAGGGCGATTTCCAATTCGAGCCGGTCACGGTCCACGCGCTCATCACTCAGCAACTCGGCGATCCGCTCGTGCATCGCGGTCCGGGCTGCGTCGATGCGCGCCGGGGCCTCGGCCTCGACGGCGTCGAGTTCGGTTTCGATGGCCTCGAGTCGGGCGTGGAGGTCAGCGGCGAGCGCATCGCCTTCCTGTCGCCGCATGGCGAGGTGCGCGTCGAGTGCTTCGGCGAGCGCAGCTTGGGTCGCCTCCCACACGCCTTCGGTGTGATCCTCGGCGTCGGCAGCGACGAGCACGTCGGGAAACTTGAGCACTTGCTCCAGACTCACCGGCTCGGTTAGGCGTGCGGCTTCGCGCACTTCATCGAGGAGCCGACGGTAGGCTGCAGCAGCAGCGGCATCCACACGCACCGGAGCCGACGCGGCCTCACGTTGCGCCTGCACGTTGACGCCGATCTTGCCCCGGTCAAGCGCGTCCTTGACCCGGCTCTGCATTTCGGTCTCATGCTCGGCGAGGCTACGCGGCGCGCGGACCGTCACCTCGCAGTAGCGCCCGTTGAGCGAGCGCACCTCAACAGTCACGTCGGCACCGTCGGCACTCGCCGTGCCGCGCCCGAAGCCGGTCATGGAGTAGATCATGCTGTTAGCTTTTAGCTGTTGGCTCTTGGTCGGAATGAAACAGGCTAAGAGCTAACAGCCAAAAGCCAAAAGCTATCGAATGCGGAGAGAGAGGGATTCGAACCCTCGGTACCGGGAACCGGCACACGCGCTTTCCAGGCGCGCCCCTTCAGCCACTCGGGCACCTCTCCGAAAAGGACGAGTCTCGAAGTTCGAGTATCGAGCGACCGAATCCTAATGCAAATCCGGCAAAATCACCCTTTGATCCTCGTTACTCGCTAAACAGCCATAATGTCGGTTTCCTTCTTGTCGAGCATCTCGTCCACCTTGCCGACGTACTCATCGGTGATGTTCTGGAGCCGGTCCTCGCTTTCATAGCGCATGTCTTCGCTCAGGCTCTCGGCGTCGGCGGCTTTCTTGATGTCATCTTTGGCCGAGCGGCGGGCGTTGCGGATCGAGATTTTGGCTTCCTCTCCTTGCGCACGGGCCGCCTTCGCTAACTCCTTGCGGCGCTCTTCGGTGAGCGGCGGGATGGCGATGCGAATGAGTGTGCCGTCGTTGGTCGGGTTGAGACCGAGGTTGGCCGCTTGGATCGCCCGCTCGATGGGCGCGAGCATGCCCTTGTCCCACGGCTGAATCACGATCAGATCCGACTGCGGCGCACTCACGCTGGCGACCTGATTGAGCGGCATCTGCTGGCCGTAGGCATCGACCCGGACATCGTCCACCATGCTCGTTGAGGCCCGACCGGCGCGGATGTGGTTGAACTCGTGCGCGAGGTGCTCCAGCGCCTTGTGCATCTGCTGGCGCGTCTCGGCAAGAATGGATTTCAGGGTATCGTCGATCATGACGCAGAGGTGGCGAGTGGGTTGGAAAGATCGGAGGGTTCGGCGAGCGTGCTCGTGTCGTCGTTCCACTGGATGAGCGTGCCTTCACCCTCGTCGCGGAGAACGCGGAGCAGCGTGCCCGGCTCGTCCATGTTGAACACGATGATTGGGAGGCCGGACTCCTGGCAAAGCGAGATCGCGGTAAGGTCCATCACCTTGAGGTTGCGGCGGAAGACCTCCTGCCCGCTGATCGTGGCGAAACGCCGGGCCTCGGGGTCCTTCTCCGGGTCGGCGGTGAAGACGCCCGAGACGCGAGTGCCTTTGAGCACGACCTCAGCATCGACCTCGGCGGCGCGGAGGCTCGCGGCGGTGTCGGTCGTGAAGTAGGGGTTGCCGGTGCCCGCGCCGAAGATCACGACGCGGCCTTTTTCGAGGTGGCGGATCGCCCGACGGCGGATGAACGGCTCGGCGATCTCGTCCATCTCGATGGCCGACATAAGCCGGGTGAAGACACCTTTCCGTTCGAGCGCATCCTGAAGGGCCATCGCGTTGATCATCGTCGCGAGCATCCCCATGTAATCGCCGTGCGCGCGCGACGACATCGCGGCCCCCTCGGGCGACACGCCCCGGAAGATGTTGCCGCCGCCGACGACCAGAGCCAACTCGGCCCCGGCCTCGTGCGCTTCTTTCAGTTCGTCGGCGTAGCGGTCAAGCACACGGTGGTCGATGCCGAAGGGCTTGTCGCCAAGAAGCGACTCGCCGCTGAGCTTGATGAGGACGCGGCGGTAGCGGAGGGGCTGCGAGGAATCGGCCATGACGAGCGATGCGGGAGGAGGAGCGGTGGAAACTACGGCGCGCAATCGTCTCGCGCAATCCGGTTTTACCCCCTGCTTTTTCGTCTATCGCTCGGCTACGCCTCTGCTCAGAGACAAAAAAGCTGTCCCCCTTGAAGGGAGACAGCCGAGTGAGTGCCAACGAGCAAGGCAGGAGGTGAGGCGTCAGCCGCCGAGGCCGTAGCGCACGTAGCGCACCACGTCGGTGCCACCCTTGGCAAGCATCTCTTTGACCGTCATCGACGAGTCTTTGACGAAGGGCTGGTCGACGAGGACGTTATCCTTGTAGAAACGCTCCAACTTGCCTGTAGCGATTTTGTCGAGGATGTGGTCCGGCTTGCCCTCGTTGCGGGCGGTCTCGCGGCCAATCTCCAACTCTTTCTGCTTGACATCCTCCGGCACCTCGTCGCGGTTGGCAGCAAGGGGGTTCATTGCGGCGACCTGCATCGCTACATCGCGCCCGGCATCGGCGACGCCGTTGGTGCCCTGCATCTCGACGAGCACGCCGAGCTTGGCACCGGGGTGGATGTAGGTCACGATCTGGTTGCCGGACCCGGCCTCGACGATCTCGAAGCGGCGGACCTCGATCTTCTCGCCGATCTTGCCAGTCATATCGATCAGCGACTCACCGACGGTACGTCCACCCTCGAAGTCGAGCGCTTTCAGGGCGTCCATGTTAGCGGGCCGTTCGCGGAGGATGAGGTCCGTGATGCGGTCGGCGTAGCCCACAAAGTCATCGTTCCGGGCGACGAAGTCAGTCTCGGAGTTGACCTCGGCGATGATAGCAACCGAGTGGTCGTCCGTCGTGGCAGTCGTGATGACGCCTTCCGACGCCTCGCGATCAGCGCGCTTGTCGGCGACCTTCTGGCCTTTCTTGCGCAGCACCTCGATGGCGGTGTCGAAGTCACCGTTGGCTTCGGCGAGGGCCTTCTTGCAGTCCATCATGCCCACGCCGGTGGTGTCGCGGAGGCGCTTGACGTCTTTGGCGGAAATCGTGCTCATCAGTGTGTTCTGGTTTAGCGTGTTTCGTAACAGCGAATAGCGTAGGAGCGGCGGCAGCCTAGTCGTCGGCCTCGATGCCCGCTTCGGCGTCGGCCATCGTGACGACCTTCTCGGCCTCCTCGGCTTCGGCCTTCGCAGCAGCCGCTTCCTGCTGGCGCTTTTCCTGCTCGGCCTTTTTGGCCTCGCGCTCCATCTCCCCGGCGCGTGCGGCCTCAGCAATCGCATCGGCGATGGCGTGCGTGACCACCTGAATCGACTTCATAGCATCGTCGTTGGCCGGGATACCGTAGTCGACGTGGTCGGGGTCGCAGTTGGTGTCGAGGAGTGCGAAGACAGGGATATCGAGCTTGCGGGCTTCCTGGACGGCGATGTGCTCGCGGTTCGTGTCCACAACGAAGAGCGCGTGCGGAAGACGGTTCATATCGGCGATACCGCCGAGGGTCTTCTCCAGCTTCTCGCGCTCGCGCGACCGCATGAGGCGCTCCTTCTTTTTGAGCTGCGCGGTCGTGCCGTCCTGCTCCTCCTTGACGAGTTGCTCCATCCGGCGGATCGAGCGGCGGATCGTCTGGAAGTTGGTCAGCATCCCGCCAAGCCAGCGCTCGGTGACGAAGGGCATCCCGCAGCGGTCGGCCTCGGTGCGGACGATCTCCTGCGCCTGCTTCTTGGTGCCGACGAAGAGCACCTTGCGCCCCTTGCCCGCGATGCGCCCGATGGCGTCCGCCGCCTCGTCGAGCATCGCCTGACTCTGCTTCAGGTCAATGATGTGGATGCCGTTGCGCTCCATGAAGATGTACGGAGCCATCTTCGGATTCCAGCGGCTGGTGAGGTGCCCAAAGTGGGAGCCTGCGCGGAGCAGGTCTTCGACAGATACGCGTGACATAAGAGGTAGAGGATTTGGTTGGATCCACCACCGCTGTCGCTTGCGGGCAGCGACCCCAACCGGAGCAGGGGCACCCACTGCCGCATCGAGCGGTGTGCGTGATGATGATCTGCGCCCCGCCACAAAAAGCAGCGAGGCGCGAGACCGATGAAGCGAAGCGACTAGCGCTTCGAGAACTGGAAACGCTTGCGCGCCTTCGGCTGGCCGTACTTCTTGCGCTCGACCATGCGCGGGTCGCGCGTCATGAAGCCCGCGTCGCGGAGCGGCTTGCGAAGCTCCTCGTTGTACTCAACGAGGGCACGGGCGATGCCGAGTTGCGTAGCTTCAGCTTGGCCGGTGAGGCCGCCGCCTTTGGCGTTGACGAGCACATCAAACTGGCCGTTGGTCTCGGTCACGACGAACGGCGCGCGGAGGGCGCGCTGCCGGGCCTCGGTCGGGAGATACTCTTCGAGCGGCTTCTTGTTGATGACGATGTTGCCGCTGCCGGGGCGGAGGTAGACGCGCGCAACGGCGGTCTTGCGTCGGCCGATGGCTTGGTACTGGGTTGCTGCCATGAGTGCGTGGCTTTACTAGGAGAGTTCGAGCGGCTGAGGGTCCTGCGCCTCGTGCGGGTGCTCAGGTCCAGCGTAGACCTTGAGCTTCTTACCCATCGCACGACCGAGCGGGTTCTTGGGGAGCATCCCCTTGACCGCGTTCTCGATGATGAAGGTCGGCTTCTTGGCGCGCATCTCCTTCGGCGTGGCGGTCTTGACGCCACCAGGATAGCCGCTGTGGCTGAAGTATTCCTTGTTGGTCTCCTTCTGGCCGGTGAAGCGGGCCTTTTCCGCGTTGACAACGACGACGAAGTCGCCCGTGTCGACGTGCGGGGTGTAGGAGGGTTTGTGCTTGCCGCGCAGGATCGCGGCGACGCGGGCAGCGAGCCGACCGACAACTTGGTTCTCGGCGTCGACGACGTGCCACTGGCGCTCGACATCAGCCGGGCGGGCGCTGGCGGTCTTGAAGCTGTTGTGGTCCATACCTGAAAAAGCAGAAACGTGAAGCCGTGCAGTGGGCGTGTCGAGAGGACATACCGACGACGCGGCGGGAGCAGGGTAAATTAGGGATTACCGTCGCCCCAGAAAAGCCAATTTAGAAAGAAGGCGTGGGATTAAGGCTAAGGAGAGAAGAGAAGGACGAGATAGAGGAGAGAGCGTCTTTCTTCTCCTTCTCTTCTCTCTTTTCTATCTCCTCTCCATCATTCGGCTCTCCACCCGGCATCCGCCAGCCTGTTCCGCCTTGACGAATCCTTCCTTATCTTCCCCGCCATCTTGCTGCCGATCTATGCAGGCTTGCGTTTTCTTTCACTGATCCTCGGCAGCCTCTCGGCTCTTCCTCCATCCCCGGCGGCGCCCTATGACGCTCAAGGCTACGATGCGCTCGCTGGACGAGGTGGCGGCCCGCCTTCCGTTTCACGTCGATGACTTGGACAAGGCCAACGAGGCGTTTGTCCAGTGGCACGCCTCCCGCAGCGCCGAAGACCTCAAGCTGGTGGAGCTGTGGACCTACTGCTATACCCGGCGCTACTTCATCGCCAAGTTCCTGCGTGACAGTGCCTATGGTGCGGCAGACCTTGACCAACTCGTCGGGAAAGCCTTCACGAAGGCGCGGATGAACCTAGAGCGGGTCCAGCAGCCCGAACGCTTTGCGAGTTGGGTCAGCGTTATTTGCCGCAACGTATTCGTCAACTTCCTGCGCCGCTACCGCGAGAAAGCCACGTTCGATGAGACCCGTACGCCCGCTCCGCCCCGGCCCGAGACGTTTGAGAACGACCGGATGGCGACACGTCGAGCGGCCGAGCACGCGGTCGAGCGATTGCCGCCTTCGCTACGGGACGTGGCCCGGATGAAGTTTCTGGAGGACCGCTCCTACGACGAGATCAGCGAAGCGACAGGCCGCCCGCTGGCCTCGCTCCGTGCCTTCGCCCACAAAGCCGTCGTCCGCCTGCGCCAAGACCCTGACCTCATCGCCCTCCTTCAAGAAATCCGCACCTGACCGGGAGGTTATACGGAATGGTGCTTCGTTGTCTTATAGCGCGTAGGTGCTCCCTGTCATCTGGATTCCTACCACCACCACGCCCAGATACCTGCATTATTTCTCAGCATTCATGGAGTCCATCGAACAAGCTCTCCTGAACTACGACGACCTTCCGGTTTCGGAACGGGCTGCTGTCGATGCGTATCTCGACGAGCACCCGGAGGCCGAGGCCATGCGGGCAGAGGGCCGGGCTGTGCGCGCCCTACTCGACGATGCAACACGGGCCGGGGCCGAGGTCCCCGACGCCGAATCGCTCGCACGCTACCTTGCGTCTCAGTATGCCGCCGGACACCACCCGCTCCCGCCGGACCTCATTGCGCTCGGCAACCGGATCGAGGCGGCATTCGATGAGCACCCGGAGTTGGAACGTCGCTACGCAATGATGCAAGACCGGCTCAAGGCACTCACCGCCAGCGCCGAGTCGCCCCTCGCCCAGTTCGAGCGCCTGACCAGCCTCCCGCTCGAACGCGAGGATCCGTCCGGCATCGGGTTTGTCCCCTACACGGCACCGGCACCGCCCAAGCCGAAGCGCGAGACCGCTCGGTCGTGGCGCTCGTCCGTGACGGATCGCCCGGCGGTACCGCTGATGCGACGAGTCTCGCTACCTCGACTTGCCCTAGCTGCTTCGTTCATCGTCATGCTGCTCTATGGCGGCCTCTTCCTCGCCAGCCAGTCGAGCACCGCACCGTACCAGCGTCTGGCCGGTCTCAATGAGGTCACGAATGAGTTCGAGGGGCTTCGCCTCCGAGGGGCCGATGGCGGGATGGACCCCGTCGCCGACCGCTACGCCGAGGCCCTCGAAACACTGCACGACGCCCGCTCGACCACGCTCGGCCTCTTCCCGACCTACGATCCTGACGGTCTGAGCGAGGCAACGACGTTGCTCGAAGAAGCCGCCGCACTCGGCGAGCCGGACGGGCCGATCGCGCTGGAGGCGTGGTTCGTGATTGGCAAGATCAAGCTGTATCGGGGCGATGAAGAGGCGGCCCGCCAGGCCTTCCAGTCCGTCGTGGATCAGCGAGGCCCCAGCGCCCCCGACGCCCAGCGCCTCCTTGACGAACTCGCCCCGACCGAGCTGCCTTAAAAAAACGGGCCACCCGCATTCGCGCAGGCGGCCCGCTCAGGTCTGAGCTATCTGAGATCAGGCGTAGGTGTTGAGCATCACCGGCATGATGAGCATGAGCATGTCTTCGCCCTCGGGCTGCTCGGCGGGAATGACCACGCCCGCGCGGTTCGGCGACGAGAACTCGAACACTACGTCGTCGGCGCTGACGTTGGAGAGGACTTCGGTGAGGTAGACCGAGTTGAAGCCGATTTCCAATTCCGGCCCGTCGTACTCGCCGAGCACGGTCTCCTTCGCCTCGCTCGCCCGCTCGATGTCCTCGGCGGAGATCGTGAGCTTGTTCGGCTCCAGCTTGAGGCGAATCTGGTGCGTCATCGAGGAGGAGTAGAGCGCGACGCGGCGGACGGCGGCGAGGAGGGCGGCGCTGCTGACAGTCAGCCGCTTGTCATTCTCGACCGGGATGACGGCCTCGTAGTTCGGGTACGGCTCGTCAATCATCCGGCCCATCACCTGCGTGTTGCCGAAATCGAACCCGACGTAGCCCGAGCCAACGCGAATCGTGCAAGGGTCATCGGTCGCCACGCGGCCTGTGAGGTTGAGCGCCTTCTCGGGCACGACGAAGTCGAGCGCCTCGTCTGTGGTGATAGCATCGAGGACGAGTTTGACAAGGCGGTGCCCGTCGGTGGCAACGACACGGCTGTGCTCAGGGCGGACTTGGAAGTAGATGCCCATCATTGCCGGACGGAGGGCGTCTTTCGAGACGGCGAACGAGGTCTTGCCGATGGCACGCTTGACGAGGGCACCCTCGGTCTCGATCTCACGAGCGTCGTCGAGCGCTGGGAGCGCCGGATAGTCGGCTCCGTCAAACCCGACCATCTTGTAGCGGCCTTGGTCCGTCGTCAACTCGACTTGAAACTCGCCGTCCGAGGTGAACGTGATCGGCAGGTCGGGGAGCGCCCGGAGCGTGTCGAGCAGGCGCTTCGCCGGAACCGCGATCCGCTCGGTGCCCTCGGACCCGTTCGTGCCAAACTGCACCGCGAGGTGTTGAACGATGGACACTTCGAGGTTGGTGGCAGCGAGGCGGAGCGAGCCGTTCGATCCGTCGCCCTCTTTCTCGAACAGGACACATTCGAGGATCGGGAGCGTGCTCTTGCTGGGGACGGCCCCGCTGACAGCAGTGAGGGCTTTCTGAAGGTCGGTGCTGGAGACGGTAAACTTCATGGCTAGGCGCGGCTGAAGAATGGGGGTCCTAAGTATAAGGCTTTTGGCAGGCAGTCGCTTTACTCGACACGCGCAACGAATCTCTACCGGGTGTGCAGTTCCAGCTTGTGGCGGATCTCTTCGACGATCTCCCGGAACTTCACCTCCGTCTCGATCTGGTTCTCGATGCTCTGGATCGCGTGGATCACCGTCGAGTGGTCGCGCCCGCCGAAGTGAAGGCCGATAGTCTTGAGCGAGTGCTTGGTAAACTGCTTGGCGAAGTACATCGCCACCTGCCGCGCCTGCACGACTTCCCGTTTGCGGGTCCGCGCCCGGACGAGGTCTTCGGGGATCGAGAAATAGTCGCAGACGATCTGCTGAATCTGCTCGACGCCGAGCGAGACGTGGGTCTCCTTGATGATGTCGCGCAGCATCTCGCGCGCCAACTCCAAGTCGATCTCGCGGCTGTGCAGGGTCGAGTGCGCAAGAAGCCGGATGAGCGACCCTTCGAGTTCGCGGATGTTGCTCTTCACGTTGTGCGCGATGAACTCGATCACCTCGCCGTCTACCTCGATTCCGTCGTCCTCGGCCTTGCGGTTGAGGATGGCAATGCGGGTCTCCAACTCCGGCGGCTTCATGTCTGCCGAGAGGCCCCACTGGAAGCGCGAGAGCAGCCGTTCCTCGATCCCATCGATGTCTTTCGGCGGACGGTCGGCGGAAAGGATGATCTGCTTGCCCGACTGGTGGAGCGCGTTGAAGATGTGGAAGAACTCCTCCTGTGTCTTCTCCTTGCCGCCGAAGAACTGCACGTCGTCCACGATCAGCAGGTCGATTTGGCGGTAGAAGAGCGAGAAGTCCGAGGCTCGGTTGTTCTGGATCGCTTGGACGAACTGCGTCGTGAAGCGCTCGCTCGACACATAGAGCACGGCCTCACTCTTGTGGTGCTGGCGGACGAAGTTGCCGACGGCTTGGATCAGGTGCGTCTTGCCCAAGCCGACGCCGCCGTAAATCAGGAACGGGTTGAAGGCCGTCGAGCCGGGCTGCTGGGCGATAGCCCACGAGGCGCTCCGGGCGAGCCGGTTGCAGTCACCTTCGATGAACCGCTCGAAGGTGTAACTCGCGTTGAGTTGGCTGTCGACTTTGACCTTCTGGATACCGGGGATCGCAAACGGATTGGCGATGGGCGGCGGCGTGGCCGCGGCGGGTGGCCCCTGAGGCGGACGGCGCGTGGTGCGAGGGCGACCGCTTCCGGGTTGCTCGCGTGGCACGGATGGTGGTGGAACCTCACCGCCGCTGGAGTGGCCCGGCGGACCGACCGGCGGCTCCGCCGGAGTCGGTGGGTGCGCCGGAAGGTGCATCGAGGAGCCGGGTTGACCGGCTTCGTCTTCTTTCTCGATGACAATGTCGTAGAAGAGCCGCCCGCTCGGGCCGAGTACCTTGGTCACTGTCTTGCGAAGCAGGCCGAAGTAGTGCTCCTCCAGCCACTCATAGTAGAACCGGCTCGGGAGCTGGATCGTCAGCTTCGTCAGGCCGTCCTCTACCTCAAGGCTTACGGCGGTAAGCGGCTCGAACCACGTCTTAAAGCTCTGCTTGTTGATGTTGTCCCCAATGATGGCGAGGCAGGCATTCCAGACTGCTTCGGGGGGACTATCTGTATCGACGTGGTGGGAAGGCTCGGGGGCGTCGTTCATCCGGGAAACGGAGCGCTTCAGGCGTGGGAGGGAGGAAGAGAGGGCATCGTCAGATTAGCAACCGCGACGGGGCCGAAAGCGCGTGCACCGGGAAGCCACTCGGGGCCTCCGAAAATAGGAGCCGCGACGGAAGCCAAGCAAGGTCTCCACCGCACCGCGCAAGAGTTATTCACAAGGGTATCAGATTGGGAATCGAGAGCAGAGGCCGGACGCGCCACCCCTTCGAGCACCAAGTGTTTTGTCCACATCTTATCCACGACACTATCAACGTTTGCAAGCTCTGTATACAATGGACTTGAATGGCTTTTCTACTTTTTACGCACAGGCGAAGCGTGACCGCACTGCCACCTGGTAGACCCGACCCACCGAGACTTTTCACCCCTTTTCACTTGTCAACAAGTTGTTCACAAGCAAAGGGTAATGATGGACGCCAGTCCCTTCATTGAAAAGCGCACCTCTTCGAGACACTCGCACCCATGTCTCGACCGGTCTCGCCAGACTTCTAGATCGACCTCGCAACCAGAAACCACCTCGCCGCGTCCGCCGTCTCTACAGTAGCACGAACAAGGTCTCCTTGTCAAGGGTTTGGTGAACCGAATCTGAAGGTTTCTTGGAGAGTGCCGGAAGCTTGCGAGAGGGGCCGGGTTATGCGTACCTTTTTTGTTCTGCAATCTCCTCATTTTCGTTCCGATGTTCGGTCTCGACATCACAGCGCTCAAGCCGGGCCTGCACCAGCAGACGCTGACGCCCGCCCCCGACGATCTCGGTCTCGACATCGAGACGTTCGCGGACATCGTGGTGGAGATCAACCTCGACCACGAGGAGGACCGTGACCTGGTCGCGTTCACCGCACGGGCTACGGCGACGCTCGAATGCGACCGCACGCTCGTACCGTTCCAGCAGTCGGTGCAAGGGAACTACGCCATCCTCTTCGTCCTATCGGAGAAGCTGGCCCACTACGCGACGGACGACGACAGCGACGACGACGTCCGCCCGCTCCCCCAACCAGGCCAACCGCTCGACCTGACAGAACCCGTCCGCGACACGCTCCTGCTGGCTCTCCCGACGCGCCGCGTCGCACCGGGCGCTGAAGACAAAGACCTGCCCGTCCAGTTCGGTGCTCTCACCGATGAGGACGGCAACCCGATGGACCCGCGCTGGGACGCGCTCCGAAAACTCCGCGACTCTACCAACTGACCCTGGCCTCTGGGCCATTCTCTGACCCGACCCAATCATGGCTAACCCGAAACGCAAGCACTCCAAGGCCCGCACCGGCAAGCGCCGCTCTCAGTACAAAGTCCGCTCGACGCCCGAGGTGCACGAGTGTCCGAACTGCGGCAACGCAAAGATGTACCACCGCGCCTGCCCGACCTGCGGCAACTACCGGGGCCGCGCTGTCGTCGAGCGCCCGGACTACGCCTAGTCTAGAACAAAGGCCGAAGGAAGAGTAGAGAGAAGGCGACCTTAGCTTTCCCTTCGCAGCTTTCCCTTCGCCGTTCCTCTTCCCCGTCTCGCACGTTCTGCGTGATGCTTCCCTAAGCATCTGCGCAGGGCGTGCGCTTGGTTTGGGGGGCCTCCGTATCTTCGTGGTTCGCGCCAGCATGCGTTTGGTGCGTGTCCTCTTCCGGCGCGGGGCGCATCGCACGGCCTCCGCTGATCTTCGGCAACTCAACCTCCTGATCTGATGGCTGTTCGTGTGGCGGTGGACGCGATGGGCGGTGACCATGCACCGGGCGTCGTAGTCGAGGGTGCTATCGAAGCGCTGCGGCAGGCTGGGGACGAGCTTCACGTCGTGCTCGTCGGGCCGGAAGCGACCGTCCGCGCCGAACTCGATCGACACGACACCGAGGGCCTCGCTCTCGATGTGCTCGATGCACCCGAAGTGATCGAAATGGGCGATTCGCCTGCGGCGGCAGTCAAGACCAAAACGCGCTCGTCGATCCACGTCGGCCTCGGCGCGCACAAGCAGGGGACGGTGGACGCTTTCGCCTCGGCGGGCAACACCGGCGCGGTGATGGCGGCCTCGCTGTTCCTCCTCGGTCGGCTACCGGGTGTGCTGCGCCCGGCGCTCCCCGGCGTCTTCCCAACCGTTGAGAGTTACACGGTCCTCGTTGATGTCGGCGCGAATGTGGACTCGAAGCCGGAGCACCTCGCCCAGTTCGCGCAGATGGGGCACGTCTACGCCCAGCGCGTGATGCACCGCGAGCAGCCGAAGATCGGCCTGCTCAACGTGGGCGAGGAACCGAGCAAAGGCAACGACGCCGCGAAGGCTGCCTACCCGCTCATCGCGGCCCTCGACAGCCTCAACTTCGTCGGCAACATTGAGGGGCGCGACGTGATGCACCATGCAGCAGACGTGGTGGTGTGCGACGGATTCACCGGCAACATTGTCCTCAAGCTCGGCGAAAGTCTGGCAACAGCCCTGCCTCAACTTATTCGCGCCGAGGTGCAAAAGCAGCAACTGGAACCCGAAGCGATTGGCATGATACGCAGTGTCTTCGGGAACGTGACCCGGCCGTTCAGCTACGAGGAATACGGCGGGACGACGCTCCTCGGCGTAGACGGCACCAGCGTCATCGGCCACGGCGGCTCCTCGGCCAAGGCCATCGCCCAGATGATCTTCCGCGCCGCCGAGATCGCCCGCGAAGACGTGCGCGGTGCTATTGCCGAAGCGCTCGCCTAACACATTGGGTGACTCGCTGATTAGCTGACTGGCTGATTAGTCTTTTCGATCACCCTATCAGTTACTCACTTAGTCAGCCATTAACTATGCCTCGCGCTGCCATCACTGCTGTCGGTCACTTCCTCCCCGAGACGAAGATGACCAACTTCGACCTCGAAAAGCTGGTCGATACCAACGACGAATGGATTCGCACGCGCACCGGCATCCGCGAGCGCCGCATCCTCCGTGAGCCAGGCAAGGCGACGGCCTACATGTGCTCGCGTGCCGCGCAAGAAATCCTCGATCAGCGCGGCATCGACCCCGAGGAGATTGACCTGATCATCGTGGCGACAGTGACGCCGGACATGCTCTTTCCGGCGACGGCCTGCCTCGTCCAGCACGAGATCGGCGCGACGAATGCATGGGGCTACGACCTCTCGGCAGCGTGCAGCGGGTTTCTCTTCGCCCTCTCGGCGGGCGCACGGTTCATCGAGACCGGCGCACACAAGAAAGTCCTGGTGATCGGGGCCGACATGATGAGTTCGATCATGGACTACACCGACCGGACGACCTGCATCATCTTCGGCGATGGGGCCGGAGCCGTGCTCCTAGAACCCCATGAAGAGCACGGCCTCGTCGACTTCGTCCACAAGGTCGATGGCTCAGGGGGCGAGCACCTGCGGATGGATGCGGGCGGCAGCCTGCACCCGGCCTCCCATGAGACCATCGACAAGAAGATGCACTACCTCATCCAAGAGGGGCGGCAGGTGTTCAAGTTCGCCGTCAAGGGTATGTCGGGAGTCGCCGCTGAGGTGGCAAAGCGCAACAACCTCTCGGGCGACGACATCAAGTACCTCGTCCCGCACCAAGCCAACCTCCGCATCATCGACGCGACCGCCAACCGAGTAGGCATCGGGCGCGACAAGGTGATGATCAACATTGACCGCTACGGCAACACCACCTCCGGCACCATCCCGCTCTGCCTCTATGACTGGGAGGCCGAACTCCGGCCCGGCGACAACATCATCCTCGCGGCCTTCGGCGGCGGGTTTACGTGGGGCGCGACGTACCTGACGTGGGCCTACGACGGAAGCCAGGTGCCGGGCGCGCTGGAACGCCAGCAGAACACACTGGAGGAAGCGTAGCTTCCCGAGAGAAGAAAGAACAGAGGGAGGAGATAGAGAGGAGAGCCACCTCTTCCCTCCCTTCGTTATCTCCTCTCTTTCCCCCGACCTCTTTCTCTTCTCCCGATGGCAACCGCTTTCCTGTTCCCCGGCCAAGGCTCCCAGTACGTCGGCATGGGTGCCGATCTCTACGAGCAATTTCCCGAAGCCCGCGCTGTCTTCGACGAAGCCGAGGCGCTGTTCGACGTATCGCTCAAGGACCTGATGTTTGGCACCGGCGGCGACCCAGAGGTTGAGAAAGCCGCGCTGACGCAGACCGACATTACGCAGCCCGCGCTCTACGTTCACAGCCTTGCCGCCTTCGCGGTGTTGCAGTCGAAGGGGCAGTCGCCTGACATGACGGCGGGTCACAGCCTCGGCGAGTACAGCGCGCTTGCTGCCGCCGGAGCGTTCAGCTTTGAGCAGGGCTTCCGTCTCGTCCAACTCCGAGGCCAACTGATGGCGCGGGCGGGCGACGAGCGGCCCGGCGCGATGTCCGCCGTGCTCAATCTCGACGCCGACGTGCTGGAGCGAATCTGCCAGGAGGCGACCGACGCGGGCGAGGGCGTCGTGCAGTGCGCCAACTTCAACTCGCCGGGGCAGATCGTAATCTCGGGCGACCACGACGCGGTGGCACGGGCGGGCGAGACCGCGAGCGAGGCCGGGGCGAAGCGCGTCCTCCCGCTCCCGGTCAGCGGCGCGTTTCACTCGCCGCTCATGGCCTACGCCGTAGACGGCCTCGGCGAAGCCCTCGAAGCAGCGACCATCACCGCGCCGCGTTGCCCTGTCTACCTCAACGTCACCGCCCAGCCGACGACCGACCCCGACGAAATCCGTCGCCGCCTGCTCGACCAGCTCACCGCCCCCGTCCGCTGGGCACAGACGCTCGAAGCCATGCACGCCGACGGGGCCGACCGCTTCGTCGAGGTCGGTGCGGGCAAGGTGCTCTCGGGCTTAGTCAAGCGTACCCTCGGCCGCGAGGTCGAGACCGCCGCCGCAGGCACCGCCGAAGACATTGGGTGATTGAGCGATTCGCTGATTGACTGATTCAGTTCGCGGCGAAGCTCCCAATCACCCCATCATAAATCACCCAATCGCCCAATAGACATGAAACTCGACCTCTCTGGTAAAACGGTCCTCGTCACTGGCGGCACACGCGGGATCGGCCGCGCTATCGTCGAAGCCTGCGCCGGGGCTGGGGCGAAGGTGGCCTTCACCTACCGCTCCTCGTCCGACACCGCCGACGCGCTCAAGGCCGAACTCGAAGGCCGGGGCACCGAGGCCCTCGCCATCCAGAGCGACGCTGCCGACTTCGACGCGTCGCAGGCCGCCGTGGACGCGGTGATCGAAGCATGGGGGTCCATTGACGTACTGGTCAACAACGCAGGGGTGACGCGAGACAACCTGCTCATCCGCATGGGCGAGGACGACTGGGACGCCGTCATCGGGGTCAACCTCAAGAGCGTCTTCAACTCGGCCAAGGCGGCCTACCGCCCGATGATGAAGCAGCGCGCCGGAAGCATCATCAACATCTCCTCGGTGGTCGGCGTGATGGGGAATCCGGGGCAGGCGAACTACGCGGCGAGCAAGGCCGGGATCATCGGCTTCACCAAGAGCCTCGCCAAAGAATTGGGTGCGCGCCATGTACGGGCGAATGTGGTTGCACCGGGCTACGTCGAGACCGACATGACGGACGCGCTCGGCGACGCCGCGAAAGATGCGATGCTCAACAATATTCCGCTCAAGCGTCCCGCCTCGCCCGAAGACATCGCCGGGGCCGTCCTCTTCCTCGCCTCCGATGCCTCCAGCTACATCACCGGTCACGTCCTCCACGTTGACGGTGGACTGGCGATGTAACCCTTCGGCCGCGCAAGCTTTCCTACTAGGGTCCGGCATGCCTATGTTTGGCGCGCCTTCTCTCATCTAGCCTTCTCCGCGCATGGAGCCGAACTCCGCCGCCTCTCGTCCCGGCCTCGTCAACCGCCTGCTCGGCAGCATCGAGCGCATCGGCAACAAGCTGCCGGACCCGGCGATGCTGTTCCTGCTGTCGCTGTTCATCGTCTGGGGCCTCTCGGCGCTCCTCGCGCCGGTCGAGTTCGCGGACATCGACCCGCGCTCGGGCGAGCCGATCCGGGTGATCAATCTCCTCACCGGGACCGCGCTGGCGTCGTTCCTGTCGAACATGGTGACCATTTTCACGAGCTTCGCGCCTCTCGGCGTGGTGCTCGTCGCGATGCTCGGTGTCGGCGTGGCGGACGAGGCGGGATACTTCAACACGAGCATCAAGCTCCTCCTCGGCAAAACCTCGACGGCACTCCTCACGCCGGTCGTGATCCTCGTCGGGCTGATCAGCCACAGCGCAGTCGATGCCGGGTACGTGCTTGTGATTCCGCTCGGCGGGATCATCTTCTACGCGGCGGGGCGGCATCCGTTGGCGGGGATCGCCGCAGCGTTCGCGGGCGTCTCCGGCGGCTTCAGCGCCAACCCGGTCCCGTCGGCACTCGACCCGCTGCTTCAAGGGTTTACGCAGCCCGCCGCGCAGCTCATCGACCCGAGCGTGCTGGTCAACCCGCTCAACAACTACTTCTTCACCTCGGCATCGAGCATCCTCATCATCCTGCTCGGCTGGTTCGTCACCGACCGAATCATCGAGCCGCGCCTCAACGCCGCGACGCCTGTCGATTCTGACGCCGAGGAGCAGCCCGACATGGGGTACATCGACCCGCGCGAAAAGAAGGCGTTCTGGTGGGGCACCATCGTGCTCGTCCTCGGCCTCGTGGTCCTCACGCTAACGCTGCTCCCCGCCGACTCGCCGTTCCGCGACGCGAACGGCTCGCTCAACTCGTTCTCGGCCCCGATCATGCAGTCGATCGTGCCGCTGATCTTCCTGCTATTCCTGATTCCGGGCGTGGTCTACGGCATCGTGGCGGGCGTCTTCAAGAAGTCGAAGGACATGGTGGACGCGATGACGAAGGCGATGCAGGGGATGGGCTATTACATCGTGATGGCGTTCTTCTGCGCGCTCTTCGTTCACGCCTTCGGCGCGTCGAACATCGGCGCGCTCCTCGCGGTCAAGGGGGCGGCGGCGCTGCAGGCGTTGTCGCTGCCGGGCGGCGTGACGGTCGTCGGCATCATCTTCCTGACGGCGTTCGTCAACCTGTTCGTCGGCTCGGCGAGCGCGAAGTGGGCGCTGCTCGCGCCCATCTTCGTGCCGGTGCTGATGCAGGTCGGGATTTCGCCGGACCTGACGCAGGCGGCCTACCGCGTCGGCGACTCGTCGTCGAACATCATCACGCCGCTGATGCCGTACTTCCCGCTCGTGGTGGTCTACTGCCAGCGCTACGTCAAGAGTACCGGCATCGGGACGCTGACCTCGCTGATGATCCCGTACTCGGTGGCGTTCCTCGTGGCGTGGTCGGCGTTCCTGCTGCTCTACTGGATGGTCGGCATCCCACTCGGCCTGAGCGCGTCCTACGCCTATCCTGCGCCGTGACCGCTAGCCTCCAGCGCGAACACCTCGACCGACTGACCTTTACCTCGTAGCACCTGCTCCCCGAGCGAGCGGAAGGTCCACCCGTCCGGTGCGTCGAGGCGGGCGCGGAGTTCGTCGCCGACCAGGAGGTCAGCACCGAGCGCGTTGCACAGTCCCTGAATCCGGGCGGTCTGGTTCAGCACGTCGCCGGTGAACACGATCTCCCGCTTGAGCGCCCCGACCTCGCCCGTCGTGACGGCCCCGACCTGTAAGCCCGCCTTGAAGTCCGGCGCGACGCCGAACTCGGCTTCAAACCAGTTGGCCCGCTCGCGCAGGTCGCGCTTCATCTGGAGCACGCAGCGGAGGCAATTCGCATCGCGAACCCCAACAGCCTCAGGCCACGACACGACGATCTCGTCGCCGATGTACTGGTAGACTTCGCCACCGTGGTCGACGATGGCGTCGGCGAGCGCGTCGTAGTAAGCCCGGAGCAGGAGGAAGTAGCGGGCGTGGCCAAGCCGTTCGGCGATGGTCGTGGACGACTTCATGTCGGAGAACAGAAAGACGCGGCGCTCCTCCTTCGGCGTGTGGTAGCGCCCCGTCAGGAAGTTGCGCAGCACGTGCGCCCCCATGTGCTCGCTCGTCTCGGCGTAGAACAGCGAGATCACGAGGTGGGTCGTGAGTTGGACGCCGGTGTTAAGGGCGGGCTTACTGACGAGGAACCCCTGCAGCCGCTCCCAGACACGCGGGTCCGTCAACCCCGTGTCCATCTCCATCGCGGCGGCAATGGGAAACGTGATGAGTACGACCGCCGTCAGGAGGGCCGCGTAGAACAGCGTCTTGACGACGAGCTTGGTGGTCAAGCTGAACTGGCTCAGGCGGCGGTTCAGGTAGAGCAACTCGATGGCCCCGACCAGGCATCCCACGGTGGCAACGGCCAGGCTGGCGAAGAGATAGATGCCGGGGTCCAAGGCAATCGCCTCATCGGGCCGGACAGAGGGGCTGTCGGTGGAGGTGTAGTCGGAGATCGTGAACACCTGGTCCATGACAAACCAGATCACCCCGAAGGGGGCGATCCGCAGAATGTTGCGCCGGGTTTTCGGAGAGAGTCGAGACCACATGACGGGGCGTAAGCTACTGGACGCCACCTATTCCGCCCGAGCGTGTCACCCTGAGCGAAGGACCACAGGTCCGTAGTCGAAGGGTCTTTCCGGGTAGAGCCTCGCTGGTCTGGCAACGCCGTGCCCGAAGAGACCCTTCGACTGCGCGCCGGGCTGCGCCCTCTGCTTCGCTCAGGGTGACACAATAAAAACGCTGCGCTGTACGCTGCCCTTTTTCGGTGAAAGGCGAACGTACGGGGTGGCGGCGGCGCGAGCTTCGGCGTACCATGTCCCGAATCCCCTTTTTTCGAGAGACGTAGCACATGGCATACAAAGCCGTCATCGACCTGACGCAGAAGGCGCAGGACGCGAAGCGCAAGCAGCAAGCCCAAGATCGATTCCAAGAACCCGATCCCGCCCTCCCGCCGATGGACGTGGAGGACCTGCCCGATTCCGTCGCCGACGGCGTGCGAGGCGCGGGCTGGCCGGGCCTGATGCCGGTCCAGCAGCGGGCGATCCCGTACATGCTCGACGGGCAGGACCTGATCGTGCAGGCCCGTACCGGGACCGGCAAGACGGGCGCGTTCCTCCTCCCGCTCCTCGACCTCCTCGACCCGCACACCAAAACCGTCCAGGCCCTCGTGCTCGGCCCGACGCGGGAGCTAGCGAAGCAGATCCTCGCCGAGTTCGACAAGATGAACAGCGGACGCCCGGAGGCCGACCGGCTCCACGCCGTCGCGGTTTACGGCGGCGTCGGCTACGGGCCACAGATCGACGCCTTCAAGAAGGGCGCGCAACTCGTCGTCGGGACGCCGGGGCGCGTGCTCGACCACCTCGAAAAAGGCACGCTCCGCCTCGACGGGCTGCGCATGCTGATTCTCGACGAGGCCGATGAGATGCTCTCGATGGGCTTCTACCCGGCGATGAAAAAGCTCCAGCGCTACCTCCCCCGCGAGCGCCAGAGTTACATGTTCTCCGCCACGATGCCGTTCAAGGTGCAGCGCGTCGGCGAGGAGTTTCTCGACAAACCCGGCTTCCTCACCCTGTCGTCGGGCCGCGTCCATGTCGACTCGATGGACCACCGCTCGTATAAGGTCGGGCCGATGGAGAAGGACCGGGCGCTGGTAAGCCTGATCGAGATGGAGAACCCGGACGCGGCGATCATCTTCGCCAACACCCGGCGCGAGGTCGAGTACCTTGCCGCCTTCCTGCGCAACTTCGGGCACGACGCGGCGGAGATCTCGTCGGACCTCACGCAGAAGGCCCGCGAGAAGGTGATGGCTCGGCTTCGCAGCGGCGAGCTTCGCTTCCTCGTCGCCACCGACGTGGCCGCGCGCGGGATCGACATCTCGGACCTGTCGCACGTTTTCATGTATGACATCCCGCAGGACCGCGAGTACTACATCCACCGCGCCGGTCGGACCGCCCGCGCGGGCAAGACGGGCGTCGCCATCAGCATCGTCACGCAGGAGACCGAGCGCATCCTCGACGACATCGCCAAGAAGTACGACATCGAACTCGACAAGCGGACGCTCCCGACTGACGCCGAGATCGCCGAGCGTGTCGGGCAGCGGCTCGTGATCCTGCTGGAGGAGCAGCTTCGCAACAAGACCCGGATGGAGCGCGAGCGGATGCGGCGGTTCGTCCCGCTGGCCCAGCGCCTGATCGCCGACGAGGAGCCGGAGTTGCTGGCGATGCTGCTCGACGAGGTCTACCATGACAGCCTCCACGCCTCGGACACCGAAGCCGTCGAGCAAGAACGCCAAGAGCCGCGCCCCAAGGGCGACCGAGGCCGGGGCCGCGGGCGACGCTGAATGAGGTTGATGGGTATGGGAGGGTGAGCGTGTGGAAGTGACTCAACCCCGGTCCCCCAATCCCTCGCACACTCAAACCCTCACAATACGTGCTTTGATGATGCGCGTCCTGATCGTTTCCCTTCTTCTCGCTGCCGGAGTCATCGCCCAACCGGCCGACTCGACCTATCGCATCTATACCGATGCGGGCGAGCCCTCATCCGTGAACGACGTGGTGCAGGCGATGGCTGAGGCGGACGTGGTCTTCCTCGGCGAGATCCACGATGACCCTGTCGCGCATAGCCTCCAAGCGCTGCTGCTCGCCGCGGCGAAGCGCTACGACCCGAACCGCCCCCTCGTGCTGTCGCTCGAAATGTTCGAGCGCGATGTGCAGGGCATCCTCGATGAGTACCTCGCCGGGCTGATCCGCGAGCGCGACATGCTTGACGCGGCCCGACCGTGGGGCAACTACGCGACCGACTATCGCCCGCTCGTCGAGTTCGCCCGAGAGAATGGATTGCCGGTCATCGCGGCGAACGCGCCGGCGCGCTACGTCAGCCGCGTCTCCCGTCTCGGGCCGGACGCCCTCGACTCGCTCTCCGCCGAGGCGAAAGCCACGTTGCCGACGCTACCCATCGTCCCGGCCTCACCCGCCCTCGCCGAAGAGTTCACCGTCCTGATGGAGGAGATGATGGGCGCGCACGGGTCGCCGCATAGCGCGACACCGGACTCGACCGCCTCCGACTCCACCGCCGCGCCTATTCACCCTGCGATGCCGAACCTCGACGACATGCTCGCGGCCCAGAACCTCCGCGATGTCTCGATGGCGGAGGCGATTGCCGAAGCGCTCGACGCTCATCCCGGCGCGCTCGTCGTCCACGTCAACGGGACGTTCCACAGCGAGGGCGGCCTTGGCGTACCAGAACACCTCGCCCGGCTGCGCCCCGGCACACGCACACTCATCATCACGATGAAGCCCGACGACGCCTTCCCCGACTTCGACCCGGCCTCGTTCCGCACCGCCGACACCGGCTTTGTCGTCGTCACTGATCCTGAGTGACCCCCTGCCTTCCTCGCTAACGCTCGTCAGGCTGTCCGCCTTGAAGGCGGACTGTTCAGGTCGTGCTTGAGGGCATAGCCCGATGTACGACCTGAACGGGGGGTGCCGTATTTTGTCCGCCTGTTTCCATCCAGCCCAAGCACCATGCGCCTTTCCCTCTGCCTGAGCCTCTGCCTGCTGATCTTCGCCGGGTGTGGCACCGACTCCGCCCCTGACACCGATGCTGCGGCCAGCGACGGCCTCACCATGCAGCAGCGCCTCGACCAGTACACCCCAGTCCGACTGACGACCAACATCGAACTGACCGACAACGAGCGGGCGATGATTCCGCTCCTGATCGAAGCGTCGGACGCGATGGACGAGGTCTTCTGGATGCAGGCCTACGGCGACCGCGACGAACTGCTCGGTCGGCTCGACGGTCCGGCGCGGGCGTATGCCGAGATCAACTACGGCCCGTGGGACCGACTAGATGGCGACGGGGCGTTTCTGCCCGGTGTCGGCGCGAAGCCCCTCGGCGCGAGCTTCTATCCGGCCGACATCACCAAGGAAGAACTCGAAGCTGCCGCTGCGGAGAACCCGGATCTGCTGAGTCTCTACACGATGGTCGAACGCGACGAAGAAGGCAACCTCGTCGCCATCCCGTACCACGAAGTCTTCGCCGAGCAGCACCAACTCGCCGCCGAGAAGCTCCGCGAAGCCGCCGAACTCGCCGACGACCCGGGCCTGAAAAACTACCTCACCCTTCGCGCCGACGCCCTCCTCTCGGGCGACTACCAGCCGAGCGACATGGCGTGGATGGACATGAAGGACAACACCCTCGACTTCGTCGTCGGTCCGGTGGAAACCTACGAGGACCAACTCATGGGCGCGAAGGCGGCCAACGAAGCCTACGTCCTCATCAAGGACAAGGAGTGGAGCGAGCGCCTCGCCCGCTACGCCGCCCTCCTCCCCGAGCTTCAGCGCGGCCTCCCGGTCCCCGACGAATACAAGCAGGAGGAACCCGGCAGCAACGCCGACCTCGGGGCGTACGACGTGGTCTACTATGCGGGCGACTCGAACGCGGGCAGCAAGACCATCGCCATCAACCTCCCGAACGACGAGGAGGTCCAGCTTCAGAAAGGCTCGCGGCGGCTCCAGCTCAAGAATGCCATGCGCGCCAAGTTCGACCAGATCCTCGAACCCATCGCCGACGTGCTGATCGTCCCCGAGCAGCGCCAGCACGTCACCTTCGACGCCTTCTTCGCCAACACAATGTTCCACGAGGTCGCCCACGGTCTCGGGATCAAGAACACGCTCGACGGCAGTGGGACGGTTCGCGAAGCGCTGCAGGAAAACGCGAGCGCGCTCGAAGAGGGCAAGGCCGATGTGCTCGGCCTCTACATGATCGGGAGCCTCCACGAAAGCGGTGAGATCGGCGGCGAACTGATGGACAACTACGTCACCTTCCTCGCCTCCATCTTCCGCTCGATCCGCTTCGGCGCATCGAGCGCGCACGGGCGGGCCAACCTGATCCGGTTCAACTTCTTCCTCGAAAACGGCGCGTTCACACGCGGCGAGGACGGGCGCTACCAGATCAACCCCGACCGCGTCGGCGAGGTGGTGGACATGCTCAGTGAGCGCATTCTCCGCTTCCAGGGCGACGGCGACTACGAGGGCGTCGCGGCATTCGTCAACGAGTATGCCCAGATCGGCCCCGACCTCCAGTCCGACCTCGACCGCCTGCAAGAAGCGCAGATTCCCGTAGACATCGTCTTCGAGCAAGGTGCCGACGTGCTCGGTCTGTAAGCATCTTGCACCTCCGCCTATCTCTACCACAGTTCACGCTGAATGTACTTCAATGCCCCGCTTGCTCCGTTCTTGCTCCATCCTCCTGCTCCTTCCGATTCTTAGCAGTTGTGTCTCAACTAAGATCGACTCGCAACGGGACGAGAGCTTCGTTAAAGAAATCAAACGTGTCTACGTCTACTCAAGCGTCCGCATGGATGAGCAGGCACTAGCACAAGCGTTCTCCCAAGTAATCCTACCACAATTTGGCTCTTATGGCATCATGGCAAGAAGCCAAGTACGAGACCCTCTCGCGCTCGACGAGGAAGGGTTTGTTACAGATGAGGTGGAAGCCTTCAACCCGGATGTCATCCTCGTGCTGACACAAACGAATGCGTCCGCAACTCGCACGTGGAACCCCGGCAGTATGAGTTTCCACGATTCGGCTGAGGCGGTCTACGACGTCAGCCTGTATGACCCCGAGACCGACAAACGTATCTGGCGCGCCCAAATCTCAACAAGCCGCGATGCGTTGATGACTTCCCAAGAAGGAGCAGCAAAGAAGATAGCCGAGAAGATTATCAACCAGATGGCGGTAGACCGTCTCATAGGTCCCGCTGCGGAAGCACATCGTAGACGTTCCTCGTCCTAGTTCATCATGCGCCTGCTTCTTCTCTTTGCTCTGCTGATCGGCAGCGCGGCGCACGCGCAGCAGACGGTCGAGTACGCCATTGACGACGGGGACGGCGACACGAACCAGGGGCCGCCGTCCACCTTCGACCCACAGATGCTGTGGGGGAACTACTTCCTCACCGACATCCCCAACGGCATCGTCATCTCGGAAATCTCCGCTGCCTTCGGGCCGACATTCCCCTCTCTTGAGGACGGCCCCGTCACGTTCTGGATTCTCGACGACCCTGACGCCGACTTCGACCCGCGCAACGCGACGGCGCTGGCAAGCATCGAAGCCATGCCGGACGTGTTCGGCGACACCTTCTTCACCGTCCAGACGAATGGCGTGGTTGTGAGCGACGCCTTCTTCATCGGGGTCAGCGCCGCGCTTGAAGGTGGAGCCGACCGGCCCGCTCGTGTGGACACGGACGCCGCGGGGGACCGCTCGTGGTTTTTCTACGACCCGGACATCGCAGGCGTGATCAACGACCTCGGCTCGGCGGCATTCGGGACGCGGATGGACAATCCGAAGTTCGTCATCTTCCCCGGCGCATTCATGATCCGGGCGACGGGCCGACCGTTCCCCGTCGCTAATGAAGAAGCGGCGGCTCCGTTGACGTTCACGTTCGGCACGCTCTTCCCCAACCCGCTGCGCTCGAAGACCACGCTCTCGTATCACTTAGCCGAGGCAGCCCGCGTCACGCTCAACGTATACGACGTAACCGGGCGGCAGGTCGCCACGCTCGTAGACGGCACACGCCCCGAGGGGCAGCACACTGTGCCGTGGAATCCAATCGGCCTCGCGCCCGGCGTCTACCTCTGCCGGATGCAAGTCGGCGATGCGGTGCGGACGCAGCGACTGACCGTCCTGCCCTAGCGAGTCAGGTCGGCGATGGAATCGAGTACGAGGTCGATGAGCAGTTCGCCCGTCATATCGCTCTTGCGGAACTTGCCCGTGCGGACGAGCACGCCGCAAAGCCCGGTCCGTTGCGCCGCCCTCACATCCGTCTCTGCATCATCGCCGACGAGCGCGACCTGCGAGGGTTCGAGTCCGAGTTCGGCGACGGCATTGAGAAAGAAGCGCGGGGCAGGCTTGCCGACGACGAGCGCCTCCTTGCCCGTCGCATATTCGAGCGCCGCGATGAACGCACCCACGTCGAGTTGCAACCCGGTGTCGGTCTGCCAATAGCGCGTCCGCCCGAGCGCGATGAGATCGGCCCCGGCGTGGACAAGTTGAAACGCCCGGTTCAATCGCTCGAACGTCCAATTCGTCCCGAGGTCGCCAATCACGACCGCATCCGGCACGTCGTCGTCGGTCGGGATGCCATCGAAGTCGGGAAGCGTAGCCTCGGGGATGAGCAAATGCACGCTCGCGCCGCGCTGGCGGAGCAGCGTAGCGGCAGAATGGGGCGGACTGAAGATCAGCGCCTCGTCTGAGGGAAAACCCAGCTTACCCAGCTTCTCGGCTACCGCCGCCCGGCACCGCGAGGTCGTGTTTGTGACAAAGCGAAACGGGATGGCTGCCTCGGCAAGCGAACGTACGGTCTCGACAGCCCCCACAATCGGCTCGCCCTGCTGGTAGAGTGTGCCGTCGAGGTCGAGGAGCAGGCCGCGGACCCCGAATAGATCGGAGTGAAGCATCGTCAGAACCTCAGCGCGAAGACCGTCTCAACGCCGGGTGTGGAGCGGACGGTGAGCGTGCCGCCGTGGAGGCGGAGAATCTGGCGGCTCAGGCTGAGGCCGATCCCGCTGCCGCTGGCCTTGGTGGTGAAGAACGGCACGAAGATGCGCTCTAGCACCTCGGGCAGAATCCCCGGCCCGTTGTCGCGCACCTCGATCACCGCCCTCCCCCCATCGCCGAGGCGTGCCCGGAGGATGATCTGCGCATCCGGCTGGCCTTCGAGCGCCTGCATCGCGTTCAGCAGCAAGTTGATGAGCACCTGCTCGATCAACTCTTCGTCGGCGGCCAATTCCAGCGTCGGTGGGATGATGCGGACATCGAGCGCGACACCTTTCTCGGCGAGGCTCGTCCGCAGGAGCGTCTGCACATTTCCGAACAGGTCGGCGACGGGGAAGAGTTCAAAGCGTGGCTTCGGGATTTTGGTCAGGCTGCGGTACGACTCGACAAAGTGGATCAGCCCTTGGCTTCGCCGCTCGATAGTTTGCAGCGCCTCCCTCGCATCGCCGAGCGGGACCTCGCCGCCCCCGTGGAGCAGCTGGTTCGCGGTCCCAGCGAGCGAGGCAATCGGCGCGACAGAGTTGACGATCTCGTGGGTCAGCACGCGGGTGAGCTGCTGCCATGCCTCCATCTCTTTCTCTTCGAGTTCGCTGCGGATGTCTTGCAACGAGACGAGGGTATGGGGGTCGCCTGCGAGACGAAACTGGGTAGCGTGGACGGCGAGGTCAAGCGTCCGGTCGCCACGCTCGACGCGGACGAGGTCGCGATCACCCGAGCGAAGGTCAGGCAGGACCGCCGCGAGGCGTGGGCTGAGGGCATCGAGCCGGTCGATGTTGCGGAGCCGGGGCAGTCCGAGGAGTCGCTTCGCCGCTGTGTTGAAGAGTGACACCTCGCCACTGTCGCGGAATGCGATGAGCGCGATGCCGACGTGCCGGACGACGGTCTGGAGGTACTGGGCTTGCTCCTCGCGCTCGGTGCGGAGCAGCCGAAAGGCGTCGGACACTTCGGCGAAGCGGTCGGCGATGGCTTCGAACATCTTGCCCTGCCCCCGCGCGCTGACGGTGAGCGAGAGGTCGTCATAGCGAATCGCTTCGAGGAAGCGGAGGAGATCACGCGGGGTGCGTTCGGTGTAAAGGATGAGCGCCCACGCCTGCCAGATACCGAGCAGCACCGTCAGCACCAGCACCCCGATCCACGTTGATGGTCCCGCCACGATGAGCCACGCCACCGCGAGGACCGTCGCACACAGGGCGACGAGGCGAAGGAGTAGCTGGATGCGGTAGCGCCGGAGCCGACGTTTGATCATAGTGTCGCGGCTCTATACACAAAAAACCTTTCTCTCCTGTCATTCCGAACGGAGTGAGGAATCTCCTCCCTTTCAGAAGGCATTATCGCTGGGGATTTGCCTACGGCGAGGCTCCGCGTTCTCCTCGCTACGCTCAGTCGAAATGGCATTTTCTCTTCTTGTGTGCTGACTCGCCGAAGGGCGAGCGTCGATGACTAGATCGGACACTCGCCATTCCCAAGTCGCTATTCACAGGCCGTACTTCTCGATCCGCCGGTAGAGCGACTTACGTGTCAGCCCGAGGGCTTCAGCAGCGCGGCTGATGTTACCGCCGTGCTTCGAGAGCGCCTTGCGAATCACCTCGCGCTCGACGGCTTCGAGGTCGAACGACTCCAATGCCAAGAGCGCTTCGCCGCGCTCGGCGTCGAGGGTGTCGTCGGACGGTGCAGAGAACATCAGGTCGGACGGCTGGAGCGTCGAGACGTCGGAGAGGATCACGGCGCGCTCGACGGTATGCTGCAACTCGCGGATGTTGCCGGGCCATGTATAGCCCTCCATCTTTTCCATCGCTGCTTCAGACAGTCCGGCCACCGGCTTGTCGTACTTCCGGGCATAGACCCCGACGAAGTGCTCGGCGAGGAGGCGGAGGTCGCCGTCGCGCTCGCGGAGCGGCGGCAGTTTAATCTCGACCGTGTTAATCCGGTAGAGCAGGTCCTGCCGGAAGTCACCCTCCTTCACCGATTCGTAGATGGGGCGGTTCGTTGCCGAGACGAGGCGGATATCGACGGGCCGAGCCGTCGTCGAGCCGACGCGGGTGACCTCGCGCTTTTGGAGCACGGTCAAGAGTTTCTGCTGCTGCGATGGCGGGATGTTGCCGATCTCATCGAGGAACAGCGTCCCGCCGGTCGCCACCTCGAACCGACCGGGACGGTCGTCGTCGGCTCCGGTGAACGCGCCTTTGACATAGCCGAACAACTCACTCTCGAACAGGCTCTCGGAGAGCGCGCCGAGGTCCACGCCGACGAACACCTCGTCGCCACGGGCAGAGAAGCGGTGGAGGGCACGAGCGACGAGTTCCTTGCCGGTCCCGTTCTCGCCGAGAATGAGGACGTTTGCATTCGTCGGCGCGACCTTGCGGATCGTCTCGAAGACGGCCTGCATCGCCGCGCTCTGACCGATGATCTCGCCGAGCTTGCCATCGAGGTCTTCGCCGAGGGCATCGCGCTGGGCGCGGAGCCGCTCGGCCTCAGCCCGCGTCCGTCGGAGCCGCGCCGCCGCCGTGATGGTGGCAACGAGCTTCTCGTTCTGCCAGGGCTTCGTCACGAAATCGATGGCCCCACGTTTCATCGCCCGGACCGCGAGGTCCACGTCGCCATAGGCCGTGATCATCACGACCGCCGCCGCCGGGTCGAACGTCAGAATCCGGTCGAGCCAGTGCAACCCCTCCTTGCCCGAGGACGCATCGCGCTGGAAGTTCATGTCGAGCAGAATCGCATCGAAGGTCTCCTCGCGAAGTAGCGTCGGGAGCGCATCGGGCGAGGTCGCCGTCCGCACGTCGAAGCCGCGCCCGCCGAGCAGCAGGCGGACAGCGGTAAGGATGTCCTCGTTGTCGTCGATGATGAGGGCGCGGCCCAGCGTCGGGTCCATCGGCAGAGCAGGTAAAGTTGCAGGCACGTATATACCGGGAGCGGCGCGAACGCTATGCCTCGGTGCAGCGAGCCTTACTGGGTCATGCAAGCGAAGGTTACGGTAGGAGCGCTGTGCGCTACCGCACAGCCGGTGTGCGCTGGCGCACAGTCCGAACGCAAAAATAGGGGCCGTGGAGTAGAATAGGGGACGTACCACGCATGGCATACCCGTTGCCATTCGATATTTCGTTCTTTCGCTTCCCCGCCGTATCCGCATGGCCGACAAACCAACATCTCCGCCGACGACCTCCACGTCGAAGAACGGCATCCTCTCTCAGCCCATCGGTTCTCAATCGACCGGCGGCGGCGAGGGTATGGACCGCCGCGTCAAAAAGAAGACGTGGACCCCGAAGCGCATCGGCCTCATCGTAGGCGTCGTGCTCCTCACTTGCCTTATCGTGTGGGCGCTTCTTTCGCAAGGCGGCGGGCGGCGCTACAACGTCGAGGCCGACCGGCTGACCATCTCGACCGTCGAGCGCGGGACGTTTCAGGAATACGTCTCCGTCACCGGCACCGCGCTTCCGATCCGTACAATCTACCTCGACGCCGTCGTCGGCGGGCAAGTCGAGGAGAAGTATGTCGAGGAAGGGGCTATCGTCCGCGAAGGCCAGCCGCTCGTCCGGCTCTCGAACGACAACCTGACGCTCCAGACGCTCGGCAACGAGGCCCAACTCACGGAGCAGATCAACAACATCCGCAACACCCGCCTCGCGCTCGACCAGAACGAGCTGAACCTCCGCCAGCAACTCACCCAGCTCGAATACGACCGGACCCGGCTCCGCCGCGAGTACGAGCGCAACCGCGAACTCTTCGACCGTCGCGTGATCGCCGAGCAAGAGTTCGAGCAGGTCCGCGACGAGTACGAATACACCCAGCAGCGGCTCGAACTGACGCGGCAGGGCTACCGGCAGGATTCGCTCGCCCGTTCGCTACAACTCACCCAGATGAACGGGCAACTCGCCCGCCTCCAGCAGAATCTCTCGCTCGTCCAGACGACGATGGACAACCTCGTCGTCCGCTCACCCATCGACGGTCAGCTGTCGTCGCTCGACGCCGAGATCGGCGCGAGCCGCCCTGCCGGGTCACGGATCGGGCAGATCGACGACCTCGATGGCGTCAAGGTGCGCGTGCCGATTGACGAGCACTACATCGCCCGCGTCGCCCAAGGGCAGCAGGGACAGGTGACCGTCAGTGGTGCAACCTATGCGCTCGAAGTCACGAAAGTCTTTCCCGAAGTCCTGAACGGTCGGTTCGAGGTAGACATGGAGTTCGTCGGCGAGGTGCCGGACGTGCGGCGCGGCCAGAGCCTCCGCATACGCCTCGAGCTCGGCGACTCGACCGAGGCGTTGCTTCTCCCGCGCGGCGGCTTCTTTACGACGACTGGCGGCAACTGGGTCTACGTCCTCACCGACGGCGGCGACGAAGCCGTGCAGCGCCCGATCCGCCTCGGCCGTCAGAACCCGCAGTTCTTCGAAGTAGCCGAGGGGCTCCAGCCCGGCGACCGCGTCGTCACCTCCGGCTACGACACCTTCGGCGACGCCGACCGGCTCGTCCTCAAGTAAATCCCGCTCTCGATTCCAAACCACACGAGATCATGACTCACACCGACATCGCCGACCGCCGACCGCTGATCCGCACCGAGGGATTGCGTAAGGTCTACACGACCGACGAGGTCGAGACGACGGCGCTCAACAACGTCACGCTCGACATCAAGACCGGCGAGTTCATCGCGATCATGGGGCCGAGCGGTTGCGGCAAATCGACGCTGCTGAACATCCTCGGCCTGCTGGACCAGCCGTCGGGTGGCAGCTTCGTCTTCGACGGCACCGACGTCTCTGGCTTCAACGAGCGCCGCCGCGCCGACCTCCGCCGGGGCACGCTCGGGTTCGTCTTCCAGAGCTTCAACCTGATCGACGAACTGACGGTCTATGAAAACGTCGAGCTTCCCCTGCTCTACCTCTCGCTCTCCTCCGCCGAGCGGAAGGAGCGGACCGAGGCGGCGCTGGACCGGGTCGGGATGGCGCACCGGCGGGACCACTTCCCGCAGCAGCTCTCGGGCGGTCAGCAGCAGCGCGTCGCCATCGCCCGTGCCGTCGTGGCCAGCCCCCAGCTTATCCTCGCGGACGAACCGACGGGGAACCTCGACTCGTCGAACGGCGACGAGGTGATGAAGCTGCTCTCCGAACTCAACGAGGCGGGCGCGACCATCGTGATGGTGACGCACTCCCCCGCCGACGCCGAGTTCGCGCACCGCGTCATCAACTTGTTCGACGGGCAGGTGGTGAGCGAGCACTTCATGGAGAAAGAGTACGCGCTGCCACACCAGAGCGGCGAGTAGGCAGAGCCGCTCGCTTTCTTCTAGGAGAGGTACGCCTATCCCCATTCATTGGGCATGCTGAAGAACTACGTCACGCTCGCCTGGCGCTCGCTCGCCAAGTACCCCGTCTACACCGGGTTGAACTTGGGTGGTCTCGCCCTCGGCATCGCGGCGGCGTTCGTGCTCGGACTGTACGTCAACCAAGAGTTGACCTACGACCGGCACTTCGACGACAGCGAGCGTATCTACCGCGTCGCGACGGACTTCTTCGACATGGGTGGCTTCGCCCTCAGCCAAGAGCAACTCCTCGATGTGCTACCGGATGAGGCCGCCACCGTAGAGCAGGGCACGCGGGTCGCAGGGCAGGGTTCGACGCTGATATTCGTCGGCGAGGACCGGTACGAGGAGTCGAGCGTGCTACTGGCCGACAGCGTGTTCTTCCAAATGTTCTCGTTCGACTTTGCGTCGGGCGATCCGGCCAGCGCACTCCTGGCTCCCGATGGGGCCGTGCTGTCGGAAGAACTGGCCCGGCGTTACTTCGGCGAGGAGCCCGCGATGGGACAGACGCTGCTCGTCGGGAAGGAGCGCGTGCCGCACCGCGTGACGGGGGTGGTCGCGGCCTCGCGCGGCAAGACCCACCTCGACGCCAACCTCTGGCTCCCACTCGAGCGCGATGAGCCGCGACCAAACTGGACCAACGTCACCTACTACAACTACGTCAAGCTCCGACCTGGCGCGGCGCAGGCAGACCTAGAGAAAGGCCTCGAGACGATTCGTCGCCGCCATGCGTATCCTACCAGCGGGTTCGATGGCACGTTCGAGGAGTGGGCTGCGATGCCGTGGGCGGTGCAATTCTGGGCGCAGCCGCTCCATGATATTCACTTACACTCGGCGTTCAACTTCGAGCGCCCGCCGAGCGGCGATCCGCTGCAGGTCTACGCGCTCGGCGTGATCGGTCTGTTCGTGCTCCTCATCGCCGGGGTCAACTACGTCAACCTCACGACAGCACGCTCGACGGTGCGAGCGAAAGAGGTCGGCGTCAAGAAGGCCCTCGGCGTCGCGCGACACTCGCTCGTTGGACAGTTCCTCACCGAGACGGTCGTGTTCAGCCTGCTTGCGGCGGTCCTCGCTGGAATCTTGGCCGAGGGGATGCTCGCGGCCTTCGCTTTCATCACGGGCACCCCGCTCGTCGAGAGCGTGCTGACGGGTGGAGGGTATGCGCTCGTGCTCATCGCATTTGCCCTCGGCGTGGGCGTCCTCGCAGGACTCTACCCAGCGTTCTACCTCGCCCGCTTTCGCCCAGCACAGATCCTCAAAGGCGGCGAAACGGGATCGGGCAACCATGGGCTGCGCGGCGCGCTCGTCGTCGGGCAGTTCGCCGTCGCCATTGCGCTCGTGGTCGGCAGCCTGACGGTGTATCAGCAACTCGCCTTCATGCAGGAAACCGATAAGGGACTCAGCCCCGACGGTGTCATGGTCGTCGAGAACGCAAGAGCACTCGGCGAGCAGCTTGGCGCATTTCAGCAGGAGGTGGATCGGCTGACGGGCGTCGAGCGGACGAGCCTCACGCGGCGCGTCCCGGCAGGCAACGCCATCTCGATGGGTTCCTTCGTCGCGCCCAACCTGGAGGAGCCACTGCCTATCCAGATCTTCCGGGCCGACGAGGACTACCTCCCGACGCTCGGCCTGCGCCTCCTCGCCGGGCGCAACTTCCGGGATACCGCTGCGGACAGCAGTGCGCTCATTCTCAACGAAGCTGCTGTGGCCGCGCTCGGCCTCGGCGATGACCCCATTGGGCAGACGGTCAACGAGAGTGATCTCGTGGTCGGCGTGGTGAGTGACTTCCAGTTCCAGTCGCTGCGCGGGCGCATCGAACCTGCCGTGCTGCGGTATGGGACCGACGGCGACGTGCTCGCCATCCGGCTCCACGGCGGCGGCGAGGTCGCAGCCTCTCTCGATCAGGTGCAGGCGCTCTGGCAGACCTTCGCGCCGGACGACCCGATCCGCACCAGCTTCCTCGACGACAACTTCGCCGCGCTCGCCGAGCAGGAGCGGACGCTCGGCAAGGCCGTTGCCTTCTTCACGCTGCTCGCGCTCGTGATCGCTGCGATGGGACTGTTCGGCCTCGTCGCTTTCGCCGTGCAGCGGCGGACGAAAGAGATTGGCATCCGTAAAGTGCTCGGGGCGGGCGTCCCGGCGATCCTCACGCTGCTGTCGAAAGAGTTTCTCCGCCTCGTCGCGTTCGGCTTTGCCCTCGCTGTGCCAGTGGCGTGGTTCGTGATGAGCCGGTGGCTCGACGGGTTCGCCTACCGGATCGAGATCGGCCCCGGCCTCTTCCTCGCGGCAGGCGGCTTGGCGCTTCTGATCGCGCTCGCCACGGTGAGCGCCCAAGCCCTGCGAGCCGCCACCGCCGACCCCGTCCGGGCGCTTCGCCACGAGTAGCGGCCCGTTCGTTACAACGCCCTCGGCTTCGCCGCACACCTCGCACCTTTCGGCCCGTTGTCTCCGTATCGCCAGCCTGTGCTAAAAAATTAGCGCCTATCTGCTAGCCACTCTGCTCATGCTGAAAAACTACTTCAAGGTCGCCGTTCGGAATCTCCGCCGCTGGAAAGGGTATGCGTCGATCAACGTGTTCGGCCTCGCCACGGGCCTCGCCTGCTTCGTGCTCATCGCGCTGTTCGTCCGCGACGAGTTGAGCTACGACCGCTACCACGAGAACGCCGACCGCATCTACCGGATGGTCGAGATCATCGAAGGGGCCGAGGAGTCGGCGAGCAACCCGCTGCCGGTGGGGGCTGCTGTCGCCGAGACCTACGACCAGTTCGTCGAATCGACGGTGCGGTTCTTCAACCTCCAAGCCCCGACGCTGGCGATCTCGTACGAGCCGGACGACGGCCCAGCCCGCGCCTTCAACGAGCCGGGCTTCTTCTTCGCCGACTCGTCCGTCTTCCAAGTCTTCGACTTCGCTTTCGCGCAGGGCGATCCGGCGACGGCGCTCGACCGCCCGAATACGGTCGTGCTGACCGAGTCGGCGGCGCAGCGCTACTTCGGCGACACCGATCCCATCGGAAAGACGCTGCTGTTCGAAGACCAGCATCCGCTGGAAGTGACGGGTGTGCTCGAAGACGTGCGTCCGAACTCGCACTTCACTTTCGACTTCCTCGCCTCGTGGTCGACGCTCCGCTCGTCGGTCTTCGCCCAGAACACGGGGCTGCTCGATTTCAACTGGTACTGGAACCCGGCGTGGACCTACGTCCTCCTCCGCGAAGGCGTGGACCCGGCCTCGCTCGAAGCCCAGTTCCCGGACTTCATCGAGCAGAACTGGCCGGACGCCATCAAGGCCCAGTCCAGCCTCTACCTCCAGCCGCTGACTGACATCCACCTCCACTCGCGGCTGGACTTCGAGATCCGCCCCAACAGCGACGACCTCTACGTCTACATCTTCTCGGTCATCGCCATCTTCGTCTTGCTGACGGCGTGCATCAACTTCATGAACCTCTCGACCGCACGCTCCATGAGCCGGGCGAAGGAGGTCGGGATGCGGAAGGCGATTGGGGCACAGAAGAGCCAACTCGTCGGGCAGTTCCTGAGCGAGTCGGTGCTGCTGAGTGTGCTCTCACTCCTCGTCGCGATCCCCATTGTGTGGCTGCTCTTGCCGGTGCTGAACGCGATGGCGGACAAGGCGATCACGCTCAACCCGTTCGTCGTACCGTGGCTATGGCCGACGCTCATCGTGGTTGCGCTCGGCGTGGGTACGCTGTCGGGGCTGTATCCCGCGTTCGTGCTCTCGCGCCACGAACCGGCCCGCGTGCTCAAAGGCTCTGGGCGGACAGGCACGGGCGGCGGTGCCTCGGAGGGGCTGCGGCGGATGCTCGTCGTCGCACAATTCGGCATCTCCATCGCCCTCATCGCAGGAACGTTCGTTGCTGCGAGCCAGCTCGACTATCTGCGAAGCGCCCGACTCGGGTTCGATACCGAGCAGGTGGTGATGGTGCCGATCCTGCGCACGCCCGCCGGGCAACAGTACGACGCTATCAAGAACGAACTGCTGTCCCACCGGGGCATCCAGTCGGTGACGATTGCCGAGGACGTGCTCGGCTCGAAGTACCAGACCAACACCTACCAGCCGGAGGGTTACACCGAGACCGTCCAGTTCCCCCGCATGCTCGTCCACGACGACTTCGCGCAGACCATGGGCATCGAGATGGTGGCGGGAAACGACTATCAACAGGGGCGCAACCCCGGCCCGGTCGTCATCATCAATGAGAGCATGGTGCAACACCTCGGCTGGGAGTCACCGGAGGACGCGATTGGTCGGAGCATGGGACCGGCAGGACAGAACGGCGAGTTGCAGCGCCGCGTGATCGGCGTGACTGAGGACTTCCACTTCGCCTCGCTCCACCAGCCAGTCGCGCCGTTCGTGCTCGACCGAATGTTCCCCGGCCAGGTCGGGTTCTTCGGGCGCTACCTCGCGGTGCGGATTACACCGGATGATGTACCGGGTACGCTCGCCAACATCGAGAGTACGTGGCAGACGTTCCTTCCGGACCGTCCGTTCGAGTACCTCTTCGTGGACCAAGAACTCGACGCGCTCTACCGCGCCGAGGAGAACCTGAGCCGCGTCGCCGGGGCGTTCTCGATCCTCGCCATCCTCATCGCGTGCCTCGGCGTGTTCGCCCTCGCGGCCTATGCAGCGGAGCGGCGCAAGAAAGAGATCGGCGTCCGCAAGGTCCTCGGCGCGAGCGTGCCGCATCTGGTAGCGCTGCTCTCGAAGGACTTCGTGCGACTCGTGCTCGTCGCCTTCTTGGTGGCGGCTCCGCTGACCTACTTCGCAGCGCAGCGGTGGCTCGGAGCCTTCGCCTATCAAGTGCCGGTCGGGCCGGTGCCGTTTGTGATCGCGGGCTCCCTCGCGCTCGGCATTGCGCTGGCGACGGTCAGCTTCCACGCCATCCGCGCCGCCACCGCCGACCCGACCTCAACACTTCGTGCGGAGTAGCCGCTATCGCATTAGCGTCACGCGGCGGGCCACGCGCTGGTTGGCTCCGTCGAGCGTCACGACGTACACGCCTGAAGCAGCGCGGCGGCCCTGCTCGTCGCGTCCGTCCCACGTCACCGTGTGCTCGCCTGCTGGCTCGACGCTATCAACGAGCGTGTGGATGGTGCGACCGAGCACATCGTGAACGCGGAGCCGCACGGCCGTCGGAGTGGGCACGGTATAGGTAAGTTGTGTGCGCTCGTAGAACGGGTTCGGCACACTTGGGGCGAGGCCCAGTCCGTCGACCTCACCGGGATCGCTTTCGACATCGACCGTTTGCAGAACGCCCGTAATCATCCGCACCACGTTGGGGTGGAGGGTCGGGTCGGCTTGTGGGACCACGTTCGTGCTCTGGTTGATGTAGAGCGTGTCGCCCGTTGTACTGGCTGAGATGCCATTGGGCCGGAAGAACGTCGCCTGGCTGGCCGGGCCATCGTTCGTGCCGAGAGCACCGGTTCCAGCCAGCACGCGCACCTGCGCGTCGAGCGTGACCTCATAGATTCGCCCCGACCAGTTACAGACATAGAGCCGCCCGTTGGCGAACGTGAGGTGCCCATTGCCCCGCGCGTTGTTGACGCTGGCAAAGAAGCTCGGCGTACCGTCCGGAGTGATCTTGATGATCCGCCCGTCGTTGAAGTTGGCCGTGTAGAGGTTGCCGTCGTCGTCGATGGTAAGGCCGTTTGGACAGGACATCAAGCTGCTCGATGCGAAGGTCGTCGTGGTGCCCTCAGGCGTAGTTCTGGAGATGCGGCCCGGCGTCTGGCAGTTGGTGTTGTAGACATTCCCGTCGGCATCTACCGTCACCCCGACTGGTCCGGAGATACCAGCGGTGGCGTAGGTCGAGACCATGCCATCCGGCGTGATCCGGCTCACCCGGCTCCCGGCGATGTTGGACTGGAACAGATTGCCATCGGGATCGAACTCATTGCCCGAAGCCCCAGCAAGTCCCGTGGCGAAGACGGTGCGTTCGCCCTCAGGCGTGACGCGGTAGACTGTCGTCCCGTTGGCGTTGCTGAGGGATACCCCGAAGTCGGCCACGTAGATGTTACCGTCCGGTCCGACAGCAACATCGCCGCTGCCGCCGAACTCATCGGTGATCGTCGTGACGGTCTGCCCAAACGTCGGTACGACGGCCAGCGGAAAGAGCAGGAGAAGCGCAGCGTAGCATCGGAGCATCATCGCAGTCGAGGTTGAGGAGTGAAGGCACGGAAGGAAGCAGTGCATCGCTTACCTAGATTTTCTATGGGAGGGTAATACAACCTCCCCTAGCCTGTCAAGGGCACTATCCTATGCCTTGCCCTGATAGACCGGCGCAACGCCCAGTGCCTGCCGGGCGGGCATCAAGCTCGCGGCTAGCATCACCGCTGCCACACCCCCGGCGGCTGCCGCGATCACGAGGCCGTCCATTCTGCCGAAGAGGTCGGGTAGCATACTCCACGCCAACGTCGCCGCCAGCCCAAGCCCGAGCACCACCCCGATCCCAACGGTGAGCAACGAGGGCCACCACGCCTGCCACACGATGACGCGCGGACCTTTCCCTTCACCCCGCTGCCGCTCGATGTCGAAGAGATGCTCGCGAACACGGTCGGCTACGAGTTGGGCGGTGCCTGTGAGCGCACCCACGAGCGCGACGAGGGCCATCAGCCCCAACAGCCAGAGGGCGGTGCGCTCCTCGCGGGTCGCCTCATGGTGCAGCGCCTGCACGCTTCGCACCTCAGGGGCAGGAATATCGAGAGCCGCTTCGCGCACGATAGCTTGGAGCGTGGCGGCCAGCGCCTCCGAAGGCATCTCGGTGCGCACCACCAGTTCCATCGGCAGGGCTGGCACCTGAACGTGCGGGACATAGACTACGCTCGGTACGCCTTCTCCTACGCCGAAATACCGCACATCGCCGACGACGCCGACGATGGTTCGGACCTGCCCATCAAGGTCGATATCGATGTGGCGACCGAGTACACTTTCACCCGGCCAGTGGCGGCGAGCAAATGACTCATTGACGATGGCTACGTCCGCTGCTTCGTCTTCCTGAGCGAACGGCCGCCCTTCGAGCAGTGGGAGACCCAGTGTCTCGAAATACCCCACCGCGATGGCATCGAAACGCGCAGAAGCCGAGGTGCGCGGAGCCGCGTCCGGCACCGCATCCAGTCCTACGGGATACGCCATAAACTGGCGCGTCCGGTACGGAAAGGCTCGCCCGAGACTCACCGCCTCAACGCCCGGCATCGCACGCACGCGGTCCATGAGGGAAGCGTAGGCCGCGTGCGCTACGGCAGTGTCGGTGCCTCGCTCCGGGTAGTAGATCGACGCTGCCAGCACTTGCTCCTCATCGAACCCGAAGCCGGTGGTGTCCAGTGCCGGGCGGAGCTGCTGCCCGAAAGCGGCGAGCAACACGACAGCGGCAGCAACCGCCATCGCCACCAGTCCGTGCTCGACCCAAGGCGTTCGGCGGGGCAACCGAAGGTGCGCCGAGAGGCGCGGGGCCAGCCGCATCCCGATCCCTGTCACAATCCCTAATCCCAGCACGGCCACGACAACCGGTCCATCGGCTTGGTGATCGAACAACGAACCCCAGCGTCCGAAAAGTGGCCCGACGACGGCTTCGCGCACCCCTCGCGCCAGCGCTAGCCCGAGAAGTGCTGCGGCGACGGCTACCCCGAGTGACTCGACCCACACAGAGCGGTCGTCCAACCCATCGTCCTCCGCCTGGGCGGCCACCCGACGGAAGGTGACGGCCCACACAAGCAGTAGAAGTATGATTGCTCCGACCAGCAACGACAACAGGACCGGCCGGACGGGACCGGCATACAGTTCGTGCAGCGGATAGAACGGTACCCGGTGCGCCACCACGTCCGGGTCGGCTGCCTCCCGGCGATCTGCGATAGCCGTAATCTCAGCACGGGCGGCATCCAGCGTGACGCCGGGGCGGAGGCGACCCGCGACGTAATGCTGCTGCCCACGACCGACCTCGGTGGGCAGCGCCGCCCACAGATCGACGCGGTGCGAAAGCTGGCCTGCCTCCGGCATGACGCCGACGACCGTGTAGGGATGCCCTTCGAGAATCACCTCCCGCCCGAGGATCAGCGGGTCGCGGTGATACCGCCGCGCCCAAAGTGTCTCGCTCAACAGCACTACGGACGCGGCCTCCGCCTCCACCTCATCCGGCGCGAACACTCGACCGAGCAGAGGCTCCACGCCAAACACTTCGAAGTAGCCCTCGCCGATCAGCATGGCACGAAATCGCTCCGCCGGTCCATCGCCCGTCAGATTACCGTCCACGGCATCGAACGTGGTGAGCCGGTCGAAGCTCGTGCTCTCGGCGCGCCATGCGGCGAAGTCTTCGTAAGGCACCCTCGCATCGTCCCACCCCTGCCCGGTGCGCACCAGCCGGTCAGCATCATCGAAGCGGAGCGGACTGAGGAGCGTGGTGTAGACCAGCCCGACGATCAGGGCGATCAGCCCGAAGCCGATGGTGAGCGTCCCGCCGACCGTGAGGAGTCGACGAGCGACGCGGACGGGGTGGTTCTCCTCGGCGCGGAGGCAAGCCGCGTGGATACGTTCTACATCGCCGAACCGTTCGAGTGCATCTGCCTCGGCTTCGTCCGGGGCCATCCCGGCGCGGCGGTTGTCCTCGGCTCGGAGGGCGAGGTGGGCGCGCAGTTCCTCCTCGATCTCGCGCGCGAACGCCTGGCGATGCCGGGGCGTCAGCGGGCGCGGCCCGTGCGTGAACCCGAACATCGGTCAGGCCCCTCCCGGAGCGGCTTCCATAGGAGCGGACAGCACCTTCGCCGCCGCCTCGCTGAAGCGCTCCCACGCCGCCACCTCGTCCCGGAGCTGTCGTTTCCCGGCGCGGGTCAGCCGGTAGAACTTCGCCCGCCGGTTGTTCTCCGAGGTCCCCCACTCCGGCTCGATCCAGCCCTTCGCTGCCATCCGGTAGAGCGCCGGATAGAGCGACCCCTCCTCCACCTGGAGCACGTCGTCTGACACTTGCTGAAGACGGCGCACAATGGCGTATCCGTGCATCGGGCGGGTGGTGAGGGTCCGGAGGATGAGCATGTCGAGCGTGCCTTGAAGGAGGTCGCCTTTCTTTCGGGCCATAGCGATGAACGGCAGGGAAAAGTGATAGGGTAACCTAGAGCGCCTCCCCTCGATTGTCAAGGGCATCGAGGCATACCCTAGCGAACGAGCGTCACCTGCTGCGTCTCGGTAAACCGGCGACGCTCGCCTCCGGCGGTCTCGGCTTCGAGTCGGACGAGGTAGGTGCCGCTCGCCAGCCCTCGGCCATCCAAGTCCACGCGATGCACTCCCGCCGCCTGCTGCACGCCGTCCAGCAACGTAGCCACCCGCCGCCCGTTCACGTCGTAGACGGCGAGGCGAACCTGACTCGGCGTGGGCAGCGTAAAGCTGAGGCGTGTGGTGCCTCGGAACGGGTTAGGAGCCGCAGGGGCCAGCGCGAAGCCGGTCGGGGCCGCACTACCCGACTCATTCGCCACGGTGGTCGGGTCCACGTCACCGACGAAGGCTCCGCGCCCGTGCGTGCCGACCGCGACACGCCCGTCCGACCAGCGCGAGACGACATGGTTGGCGATCACGTTGCCCGTCAGTTCGGTCGCCTCCTGCGTCCAGACGGTGTTCATCCCGTCCAACTCCATCGTGGAGAACAGCCCTACGCTCGTCGCCACGAAATACACCGTCCGTGCATCGCCGAAGCTCGTCAGCGGCAGGATCGAGGCCGAGCGCAATGATGGCCCATCGTTGTTGGCTCCGGCCAAGTTGCCTTCGATGGCGGTGTAGGTCTGCCCCCCGTCGGTCGAGTGGTAGAGGCCGAGGATGTTGAAGTTGGAGAGCACGACGATGAGTTCGTCAGGGTCGTCGGGGTTGACCGCGATGCTGTGGACGAACGCACCGTTCGGCGTGCCGGGAATCGAGACCTCATCCAGTCCGTCGGTGGCTGTGTTGGCGTTCTCCAACCGGAAGATGCGCGGCGGCCCTGCTAGGAAGGTGTTCGTCGCGCCGAGGTAGAGGACCGGCGGCGAGGAGCGCGAGATACCGTAGGTCGTGTAGTAGTAACCACTCGGCAAGGCGAAGTTGTCCAGCCGCTCCCAGTTCGGAAGCGGGTTCGCGGCGTTCAGGTTCGTGTTGCGCCACATCGTCGCCGTGATCGAGCCGGTGCCTCCGTCGGAGTAGTAGACCGTCTGCCCATCGTTCGGGTCAATCAGCAGTGGGTGGATGTAGAACTTGAAGCCCGTCGCACCGGGCGGCATCAGTTCAATCAATGCATTGCCGATAGGACCACCCTGACCATTCACTGCCTCGGTGATACTCTGAACCTCCGTCTGCTCGGTGTTGCTGTAGTTGAGCCGACTAAACCGCCCGTTCGAGATCGATGCGAAGACGTACCGATCGCCGAAGTAGCCGTGCCCGCCGTCGTTGAAGTAGATCCGCTCGCCGGGAGTAAAGTCTGCCGCCCCGCCGTCGCCCCGCAGATCGCGGATGTACGAGGTTCCGGTGTCCTGCAAGCCGACGGCCAAACGCGGGTCGCCTGCCTCTTGACCCATGAACAGGGTGAACGCTTGCGAGACGTTCAGCCCGTTGCCGTTCGTGTTCTCCCATACCACCTCGTCCGCCGACACATCGCGCGTCAGAAACGCCCCGCCGTCGTTGCCGCTCCACATCAACTCCGGGTCTGCCGGGTCGAAGAACACCGCATGCTGGTCGATGTAGTGCTCCGGGTAGAAGTCCGCATAGACCGGGTCGATGATGACCTGAATCGCCGAGTAGCCGCCGATACTCGCGTCGTCGAAGTTCGGAATCTCGGTGGCGAAGCCATCGGTGGAGCGGTAGAGCTGGATGCCACCAACGACCACAAAGTCCTCATCGTCGGGCTTGACGCCAAGCACCATCGCGTAGTTGCGAAAGCTGTAGAGCCTCGCCCCGTGGAACCGCGAGCCGGGATAGTCAGGCAGATTGGCGGAACGGTCCTCCGACACCCCGGTCGTCAGGTTGAGTTTGTGGAAGCGGAAGTCCTCCTCGCCAGTCGTCGTGCTCTGTGCCACGAGGGTCAGGAGGTAGGCCACGTCCGGGTTCGAGGGCGCGATGGCAATCAGCGTCCGCTCGTGCATCGCCGGGTAGGTCGGCGGCGTGATCTCGGTCCACGTCAGCCCGTCATCTTCGGAGACATAAACCCCGCCTGCCGCTGACTGTCCGCCCGCCGTGCTCAGCGTCGAGAGCGTCGCCACGAGCCGCCCGTCGGGACCTGCCGCGACCTCGCTGTAGCGGTGCGCGCTCAGGCTGCCGAGCACGCGGGGAAATGACGCCGTGACCTCCCGCGAGTCGGCGCGGTAGACGCCGCTGAAGTTGTTGGTCACGAAGAGCGTCCCCGTCACCGGGTTCACCACCATCCGCGCCACATAATCGAAGGCGGCGTCGGCGCTCGACGGACTGCCCGCGATGCTGTTCGGCATCAGGGTCCACGAGTCGCCATTGTCGGTCGACTTGTAGAGGCCGAGGGCGAAGTACGACGAATAGCTGCCCGTCCACCCGCCGGTGCCCCGAAACTCGCCGCCGCCCGCGTACCACGTATCCGTCTCGCCGGGGCGCGGGTCCTGTACGATAGTCGTGAACGTCATCTGGTCGCCGGGCACCGTCGTCTGCCGCCACGTCGCGCCCTGGTCCTCCGTTTTCCAGATACCGCCCGTCGCCGACCCGACAAGGATCGTCTGCGAGTCCATCACGTCCACGGCCAGCGTGAGCACCCGACCGCCGAGGCTGTCTGGCCCTGCCTCAACCCAGTCGAAGGCGACGCCGCCACGCCCGGCATGTTTGGGTAGCGTGCGCGCATAGGCCACCTCGCGGGCGCGCATCCCGAGCGGAATCTCACCCGTCGCCGGATCGCGATAGGTCCAGAAGGTCTGCTCGGCATTCTCCGGCGTCGGGCCGTCTTCCTCTTCGTCATCGCTGGGCGCGAGTACAGAAACAGGTTGGAGGCTTGGTTCCTCAACGAATGAACGCTGGACGAACCAGCCGACCACCGCGCAGAGAAGAATTAAGGCCGCGAGGGCTAGACCACGGAACGAAAGCACTGGGGAATGGGACATAGCAACGGGCTTCAATGGAATGGCTGTTCACCTAGTCAATCTAGGCGAAAGACAGAAGATCACCTTTCCCCTAGTATATCGAGGTCAACCAATCTCTACACCGGCCTCGTGCTGTTACCCACCGGCCCTCACGCTGGCGAACCGCAGTGAGTCTCTACGTCGCCCGGGTGCAAGCCGACAGGCACCCCAGGGTGCGCCCCGTCACCGTTGTGCGGTAGGAAGACTGCGCGCTACCGCACAGCCGGTGGGCGCTGGCGCACACCACGTCCCTGACGTACCGGGCCAGAATCCCCGTCTGGCGTGGCACCGGCGGCTGGCATAGGGCTTGGGCAAGGAAGAGGCTGTCCCCTCTTCCTCACTGCTCATGCTGACGAACTACCTCAAAGTCGCCCTCCGCTCGCTACGCCGCCAGAAGGGCTACGCCGCCATCAACGTCTTCGGCCTCGCCATCGGAATCGCCGGGTGCCTCCTCGCCGGGCTGTTCGTCCGCAGCGAACTGACCTTCGACCGCTTCCATAAGAATGCCGAGCGCATCGTCCGCCCGTGGGTCAACGAGGACTATGGCCCCGACGAGCAATTCCTGAGCACCGTCACCCCGTTCCCGCTCGGGCCGACGCTGGCCGCGTCTGTCCCGGAGGTCGAGGCGTTCACCCGCACGCTGTCCATCGCGACCACCGTGGTGCGCGGGGCCGAGACCACAAACGAGTCGCCTCTGCTCGTTGACCCGGCCTTCTTCGACATCTTCTCCTTCAACCTCGTCGCGGGCAGCGAGACCCCGCTGGCAGAGCATGATGCCATCGTGCTGAGTGAGAGTGCGTCCCAGCGCTACTTCGGCGAGGAGAACCCCATCGGTCAGTCGCTCACCATGAACCTAGGCGACGAGGAGCGGACGTACACCGTGAGCGCCATCGCCGCCGACCCGCCGACGACCTCCAGCGTGCAGTTCAGCACGCTCCTCCCCTTCAGCCAGATCGCAGGCCTGCCGAGCGAGCGCCAGCTCGACAACTGGTTCAACGTCCAGTCCGAGACCTACGTCCTGCTGCGCGAGGGCACGACCATCGCGGACGCTGAAGCGAAGATTCCCCCTGCCATCGACACAGCGCTCGGGCCGGACTTCGAAGGCACGTATACGGTGGGGCTGCAACCCATCCTCGACATCCATCTGAACCCGGACCTGCCCGCAGGGATGGCCGCCGTGAGCGACCCGCGCTACGCGACGATCCTCAGCGTAATCGCGCTGCTCGTCCTGCTGATCGCCTGCATCAACTTTACGACACTGGCGGTCGGACGGAGCGTAGAGCGAACGCGCGAGGTAGGCGTGCGGAAGGCGATGGGCGCGCACCGAAGCCAACTGATGGGTCAGTTCTGGGGCGAGGCCGCGCTGATGACCACCCTCGCGCTCGCCGCCGGATTCGGCCTCGCCCTCATCGCCCTGCCGACCTTCAACGACATCGCCGGGCGTACACTCTCGCTCCAACTCGATAGCACCCTCGTACTCGGTGCGCTCGTTCTAGTGGGCGTGGTGGCGCTCGTGGCGGGGAGCTATCCGGCCGTCGTGCTCTCGCGGTCGCGCCCGGTGGAGGTGCTCCGTGGGAAGCTCGGCCTCGGGACGCGGTCGGGGATGCAGCGCGGCCTCGTCGGCCTCCAGTTTGCGCTCTCCATCAGCCTCCTCGCCGGCACGCTGCTGATGGCTGAGCAGCTTCGTTATCTCCAAACCCAGAACCTCGGCTATGACGCTGACCGCGTAGTCAGCCTGCCCGATGTGGTAGGATTCCGGTCCGGGCTGGAAACGGTGGCCCCGCTGCTCGGCGCGCTGTCGCAGGAGAGCGCAGTAACTCAAGCGAGCGCAAGCGCGTTCTCCTTCGGCGACGCGGCTTGGGGCGAAGGAGGCTACACCGACGCCGACGATCGGTACCGCACGTTCTTCTTCAACCTCGTCGCCCCGGACTTTCTGGACGCCATGCACATCAACCTGACCGCCGGGTCCGGCTTCGCGGCAGAGCCGAGCCTTGCAGGGCAACAGGTCGTCGTGAACCGATCCTTCGCGGACGACTTCGACGGCGTCATGGTTGGTCAGCCGTTACCCGAGCCGTTCTCGGCACTTACCGTAGCCGGGATCACAGAAGACTTCCACTTCGCCTCGCTCCACACCGCCGTTGAGCCACTGATGCTCGTGACGGCAACGCGCCCGCTGTTCGACGGCCTAGAAAACGTCAACTTCTCGGCCTCGCCGAACCTCGACGTGGCAGTCCGCCTCGGCCCTGGCCCGCTCCCGACCGCGATGGGCACCCTCGAACAGGTCTGGACTGCGACCATGCCGGACGTTCCGTTCGACTATGCCTTCCTCGATGACGCGCTCGGGCAGCAGTACGAGGCCGAAGAACGGCTCGGGCGGATCGTCGGGATCGCGAGCGGGCTGGCGGTACTGATCGCGTGCCTCGGGCTGTTCGGCCTCGCCGCGCTCGTGGCAACGCAGCGCCGCAAGGAAATCGGCGTCCGCAAAGTCCTCGGCGCATCGGTGGCAAACCTCGTGGTGCTGCTCTCGAAAGACCTCGCCCTACTGGTCGCCATCGCCTTCATCGCCGCGGCCCCGGTGGCCTATCTGCTGGTCGGACAGTGGCTGGACGACTTCGCCTACCGCATCGAGATCGGGCCGACCGCCTTCCTCCTCGCGGGCGGCCTGACACTCCTCGTCGCCCTCCTCACGGTCAGCGTCCATGCCCTCCGCGCCGCCAACGCCGACCCCGTGCAGTCCCTTCGCCATGAATAGCCTCCTGCCATGCTGAAGAACTACCTCAAGATTGGGCTCCGCGCCCTCACGAAGCACAAAGGGCACACGTTTATCAACGTCGTGGGTCTGGCGCTGGGGATGGCGTGCTGCCTGCTCTTGTTCCAGTATGTGGCCTACGAGACCAGCTTCGACGACTTCCACACCAAGCGGGACCGGCTCCACCGCGCGACGTTTCAGATGATGCAGAACGATGTCGATGACGGCACAACCGCCAACGTCGGCTACATCTTCGGCCCAACGGTCGCCGAGGAAATTCCCGAGGTGATTCGCTACGTGCGCATCCATCCGAACTACGGCGACGCTGTGCTGTCGTATCAGGAGGGGGCAACCGAGCGGACGTTCACCGAGAGCAAGGCTTGGTTCGTGGACTCGACGTTCTTTGCCATGTTCGACTTTCCGCTTGTGATGGGCGACAAGGCGCGTGCCCTCGCGGAGCCGAACACGCTGTTTCTTTCGGAGACACTAGCCCAGAAATACTTTGGCAATGAAAACCCGATGGGCAAGAGCCTGGTGTTCACGGGTTGGGTGAACGAGACCTATACCGTGTCGGGCGTGTTCGCGGACGTGCCCTCGACTTCGCACCTACAGTTCGACGTGCTCCTCCCCATGCAGGACCTACTCGCCGACGGGCGGTTTGAGCGGTCGCCGTGGGGCTGGCAGAACTTCGTGACGTATGTGGAGCTACCGCCGAGCGCCGATGTGGCGGCCATCGAGGACAAGGTCACGTCTCTCTACATGCGATACCGGCAAGAGGATTTCACGACGAGCAACACGCAGGCCACCTCGTATCTCCAGCCACTCGCGGATATCCACCTCAACGAGGAGATCCAAGCTCCGGCAGCCAAGACAGGGAGCCGGAAGACGGTGTACTTCTTTACCATCATCGGCCTGATCACGCTCATCATCGCCCTCGTCAACTACGTCAACCTCTCAACGGCGCGAGCGATGGACCGGGCGAAGGAAGTCGGCGTGCGGAAGGTGGTCGGGGCACGGAAAGGGCAGCTCGTCAGTCAGTTTCTGATGGAGTCGGTCCTGACCAACGGCTTGGCGCTGGCCGTCGCCATCGGGCTTTCGCTCGTGCTCCTGCCGCTCGTCAATGGAATCGCCGATACCGCGATGTCCTTCGACCTGTGGGCCGACAGCCGGTTCTGGGTCGTCTTCCTCGGCGTCTTTGGCGGCAGCGCCCTGATCGCGGGTCTCTACCCCGCCTTTGTGCTCTCCTCGTTCAGGCCCGCGACGGTACTAAAGGGCGAGACAACGGGCTTCTCCTCTCGGGCGCGGCTCCGCCAGGCGCTGGTGGTCGTCCAATTCGCCGCGACTATCGCGCTGCTGGCAGGAACGGCCATCGTCTACGCCCAACTGAGCTATATGCGGGGCCTCGATACAGGACTGGATCTGGAGCAAGTCCTCGTCGTGGCAAGCCCGAGTGTGCGGGCTGAAGGAGGAGATCGCGAAGCCGAAATGGCCACGCTGAAAGAAGAACTGTCCGCGCTCTCCGCCGTCCGCTCCATCGGCCTCTCGACGACCACGCCAGGGCAGGGGTTCATGTGGTACACCGGCCGCTACCGCGACACGCAGGATCCCTCGACCTCGCAGCCTGTCCGGGGCAACTGGATCGACCACGGCTTCGCCGAGGTGTATGGGCTGGAGATCGTAGCGGGAAGCGGGTTTCACGCGAGCATGGCCCCTCCCGATAGCGGCGTCGCCGTCCCGATCATCGTGAATGAGGCGCTGGTGCAAGCCCTCGGGTACGACTCAAACGAAGCCGCCATCGGCACACGGATTATCGGCAGCCCGGAGTCGACAGGCCAGAACATCGTGGGCGTCTTCCGGGATTTCCGTTGGTCGTCGGTGCATCAGGAGACCGAGGCCGTGATGTTCGAGTATCGGGCGCGCGGCGGCGACATTTCGATGAAGGTGAGCACGGCAGATCTCCCGGGCCTCATCGCCGAAGTTCGGACGCGCTACGAAGACCTCTTCCCCGGTAATCCCTTCGAATACCAGTTCGCCGACGCGGCCTTCGACGAGCAGTACAAGAATGATCAACGCTTTGCTACGCTGTTCAGCGTGTTCGCCGCCATCGCCATCGTGATTGCGTGCCTCGGGCTGTTCGGGCTGGCTGCCTATACGGCGGAGCGGCGGCGCAAGGAGATCGGCGTCCGCAAAGTCCTCGGGGCGAGCGTGCCTCAACTCGTCACGCTGCTGTCAAAGGACTTTCTGGTGCTCGTCCTCGTCTCTTTCGCTGCAGCCGTCCCGGTGGCCTACTTCGTGATGAGCCGCTGGCTCGATGAGTTCGCCTACCGCATTGACCTCGGGCCGGGTTTGTTCCTCTTGGCCGGGACCCTTGCCCTCGTCATCGCCCTCGCTACAGTCAGCTACCACGCGCTCCGCGCCGCCACCGCCGACCCGGTCAAGGCCCTTCGCTACGAATAACCCCCTGCTCCATGCTGACGAACTACCTGAAAGTCGCGCTCCGCACCATCGGCAAGCACAAGGGCTATGCCTTCATCAACGTCTTCGGCTTGGCCATCGGGATGGCGTGCTGCCTGCTGATCTTGCTGCTCGTCCGCCACGAGTGGACCTATGACGACTTCCACGCCAACGGCGACAACCTCTACCGCGTGCTGATCCAAGAGACGGCCCCGGACAGCACCGTGAGCTATCGGAACAAAATCCAGCCGTCCGTGGCCGCCGAGTTGCAGGCAACGTTTCCGCAGGTCGAGCGGGTGACGCAGTTCGTCAGCGGAACCGTGCTGCTCAAGAAGGAGACCGAGCCTCTCGAAGCGGAGGCCTTTCAGGCGGACTCGACGCTGTTCGAGATGTTCACTTTCCCGTTTCTGGCGGGCGATCCAGCGACGGCCCTCGACCAGCCGGACGGCATTGTGCTGACGGAGGAAACCGCCGGGCGCTACTTTGGGCCGAAGCCGCCGGGTGACGTGCTAGGCCAAACCGTCACCGTCGAGGTGCGCGGCGAGCGAGCGGACTTTACGGTCACGGGCGTCACCGAGACCATTCCCTCGAACTCCAGCCTCGACTTCGACCTCGTCCTCTCGTTCCGGCTCTACCAGAACGGCGACCTCCTCCTCGGCGGCAACGACTGGGGTGGGCGCTCGTCGCTCTGGGTCCAACTCCCGCCGACCACCGACGCAGTCGCGTTCGAGGCCTCGCTGCCACCCTTCACGGCGACAGCCCTCGGCGACCGCATGACAGCCCGGCGCGACAACGGCTACATCGCCGAGGCCGACGACGCCTTCCGCCTCGTCCTCCAACCGCTCGCCAAGCTCCACCTCCAGCCCGAACGCGGCGTGAGCTATGAACAAGCACCCTACAACCCGACCTACGGGTATATCCTCGGCGGGATCGCGCTGCTCATTCTGCTGATCGCGTGCATCAACTTCATCACCCTCTCGCTCGGGCGTTCGACGAGCCGGGCGAAGGAGGTCGGGATGCGGAAAGCGATTGGCGCAGGGCGGATGCAGGTGGCCGGGCAGTTCTGGGGCGAATCGGTGCTGCTGAGTGGGATCGCGTTCCTGCTCGGCCTCGGGCTGGCGCAACTCGCGCTGCCCTTCTTCAACACGATCACGGACCAGAGCCTGAGCCTCGGCATCCTCGGCGAGGGGCCGATGCTGCTCGTCGTCGTGGGTTTGTTGGTACTCGTCGGCCTCGTCGCAGGTGGCTACCCGGCGCTCGTGCTCTCGCGCTTTCAGCCCGCCACCGTCTTGAAGGGGCAGACCCAAGGACCGGGTCGAAGCCGGTTCTCGCAAACCCTCGTCGTGGTCCAGTACGCGATTGCCATCGGGATGATCGTCTGCACGCTGGCGATGGCGCGGCAGCTCGACTTCCTGCTCAACAAAGACCTCGGCTTCGAGGACGAGCAAGTGGTCGTGGTCCAAACGGGTGCGGTTGGGAACGAGGCATCTGTCCGCGCCCTCGATGTGTTTCGGGCCGAGACGATGTCCTATCCGAATGTCCAAAACATCGTCCGCACGGGGTATGGCTTCACCTACTCCAGCGACTCCAACGGCTGGGGCGACGCCAGCACCGGCAAGGGCTACTGGGCCCACATGATCGGAGCCGACTACGACTTCGTCGAGGTGCTCGGCATGAACGTCGTCGCCGGGCGCGACTTTGACCCGCGCTTCCCTTCCGACTCGACGCAAAGCATCCTCGTCAACGAGGCCTTCGTGCGGGCCTACGAACTGGAGAACCCCATCGGCGCGCGCGTCGGGGGGCCGGAGTTCTTCGGGGAGCCGCCGACCATCATCGGGGTGGTGGAAGACTTCAACTTCCGCTCGCTCCACGAGGAGGTCGTCCCGGTGGTCATCAACATGAGCCCAGACTACTACGTGGGCATGCGGGCGATGCTCGTGAAGATCGGCCCCGAAGATGTGCCGGGTACGCTGGCGCTCTTGGAGCGGACGTGGCAAGGCCTCTTCCCCGAGACGCCATTCACGTACAGCTTCCTCGACGAGGACATGGCTAGGCTCTACGAGACCGAGCGGCGGTGGAGCCGGATCATCCTGCTCGGTGCCCTCTTCGCGGTCGGAATCGCCTGCCTCGGCCTGTTCGGGCTGGCGACGCTCTCGGCGGCGCGGCGGACGAAGGAGATCGGCGTCCGCAAGGTGCTCGGCGCGAGCGTGCCCGGCCTCGTGGGCCTGGTGGTGCGCGAGTTCGTCCTCCTCGTCGGCGTGGCTGTCGTGATCGCGTGGCCGCTGGCGTGGCTCGGGATGAGCCGCTGGCTCGAAGGGTTCGCCTACCGGGCCGACCTCGCGTGGTGGCTCTTCGTCGGGGCCGGGGTTCTCACACTCGCCATCGCGCTCCTGACCGTCAGCTACCATGCCCTCCGCGCCGCTACCGCTGACCCCGTCAAGGCCCTCCGCTACGAATAAACTTATGCTCAAGACCTACCTCAAAGTCGCCCTTCGCACGCTGCGTAAGCAGAAGCTCTACGGCACCATCAACGTCGTCGGTCTCGGCATCGGGCTGGCGGGCTGCCTGCTCATGGGGCTCTATGTGTGGGGCGAACTCGCCGTGGACCGCTTCCACGCGAAGGCCGACCGCATCGTTCGGGTCGTGCAGGACACGCCGTCGGGCAGCACCGCGAAGACGGGCGGCGCACACGCGGCCCTGCTCGAAGCGAGCACGGCCAGTGTCGAGACAACCACCCGGCTGGTGCCATGGGAGCGGACAATCTCGATTGGTGACCTCGACAGCGAGGGCCGAACACTCTTCGCCGAGCCACGGTTCGCCTACGCCGATCCGTCGTTCTTCGAGGTATTCTCGTTCCGTCTCGCCTCCGGCGATCCCTCGACGGCGCTTGCGGAACCGAAGACGGCGGTACTCACCGAGGCTACGGCCGAGAAGTACTTCGGCGACGCCGACCCTATCGGCAGGACGATCTGGATGTACGACGAGTACAGCGACCCCGATCAGATCCCCCTCGTCGTGACCGGTGTGCTGGCGGATGCGCCGGGCCGCTCGCACCTCACGCTGAGCGTGCTCTCCTCCACACTCACGATGGAAGGTCAGTACGGCCCTCTCAGCCAACTCGGCTGGCCGGGCCTCTACACCTACGCGGTGCTGGCCGCGGGAACCGGCCGTGCGGAGGCGGCGGAGCATGCGACGGCGGCGCTCGCCGAACGGCTTGAAGCCGACACCGCCGAAGCACCCACGCTGCGGTTGCAGCCGCTTACGGATATCTACCTGCATCCTCAGGATCGGGGCGAAGCGGGAGCGGGCGGATCGCAGACGCTGGTATACGGGCTGGCGGGAATCGCGCTCATCGTGCTGCTCTTGGCCTGTGCCAACTTCACCAACCTCACGCTCGTCCGGGCCGTGGCCCACATGAAAGACGTGGGCGTTCGCAAGGCGATGGGGGCGCGGCGCTCCCAACTCGCCGCGCAGTCCCTCACCGATTCACTGCTCCTAGCGGGGGGTGGACTCCTCGTTGCGCTGGGACTCGTGGTGACGGTGCGACCGTACCTAGACACCGTAGTCGGGCACCCGCTGGATGTGGCCGCGTCCGGCGGCCTCGTGGCACTGGTTCTGGTGGGAATTGTCGTGCTAACAGGGCTGTTCGCCGGTGGCTACCCGGCCTTCTTCCTCGCCCGTCAGCAGCCAGCGGAGGCGATCCGGGGTCGCACGGGCGGAGGGTTCGGCGCGGCGCGGCTGCGCTCCGGCCTCGTTGTGCTCCAGTTCAGCACCTCTGTTGTGCTCGTGATTGTGGCGCTCGTCATCTATCAGCAGCTCGACCACATACGCACGCTTGACCTCGGTTTCGATCAGGAGCGTATCGTGACAATCTCTGCGGACGGGGCACGGCGCAGCTTCGAGCCGCTGCGTGAGGCGCTCTCGGCACAGCCCGGCGTCCTCGCGGTATCGGGCGTGAATGGGACGCCGGGCCTTCAGGAAGCGCGGACCGGCCTAGTAGTGCGCAGAGAAAGTCAGCAGGATGTGCCCGTCAGCACACAGGCCGTCGCCCCCGGCTTCTTCGAGATGATGGACATCGGAGCCACGGCTGGACGTCTCCCGGAGTGGGGTGCGCAGGAGACGCCATCGGACCGGGCGCTCGTGCTCAACGAGACGACCGCCGAAGCCCTCGGGCTGGGAGAGGCTGCCGTCGGGCAGACCGTACGGATCGTCGAGCCGGGCAACGAGGCGAACAATCCGGGCCTGACCGGGACGGTGGCGGCGGTCGTGCCCGACTTCCATCACGGGTCGCTGCGGACGCGCATCCCGGCGGCGGTGTACTTCTCGGCGCGCTCTGTCGACGTAGCCGAACTGTACGTGGTCTCGGATGTGATGGTCAAGCTCGCTCTGGGGGCGACAGCCGAGCAGTTCCGCCGACTCGAAACGGCGTGGCAGAGTGTGCTACCGAACCACCCGTTCGAGGCGACTTTCTTGGACGCACGGATCCAGGCGCAGTACGAGCGTGACCTGCGCCTCGGTCGCGCCGTGGGCCTCTTCGCCGGGTTTGCCGTGTTCATCGCCTGCCTCGGGCTGCTGGGGCTGGCCGTGTTCGCGGCGGAGCAGCGGACGAAGGAGATCGGGATTCGCAAAGCGCTCGGGGCCACGGCGGGGAGCATCGTCCGCCTCCTCTCGACGGACTTTGCGAAGCTCATGCTGACCGGTGCCGTCATGGCTGCCCCCGTGGCGTGGTGGGCGGCGACCCGGTGGCTCGAAGGGTTCGCCTATCGGATCGAGCCGAGTCCGCTTCTCTTCCTCGGAGCCGGGGCCGGGGCCTTGACCCTGGCGCTGTTGATCGTCGCGGGACAGGCGCTCCGTGCTGCCACCTCCGATCCCGTCAAGGCCCTTCGCTACGAATAAACCCACTCCGCCATGTGGTCGAACTATCTCAAAATCGCGCTCCGCACGCTTCGCAAGCAGAAGCTCTACGGCTTCATCAACATCTCCGGTCTCGCGCTCGGCATCGCGTGCTGCCTGCTGCTGCTGCTCTTCGTCACGGACGAAGTGACCTTCGACCGGATGCACACCGAAGGCGACCGCATCTTCCGTGTCTCTCGCATCTCGCTCGAACCCGACGGCACGCCCGTCCCCGACCGGAATGCGACGCCGTACTTACCGATCCCGGTCGGACCGGCGCTCGTCGATGCCTTTCCCGAGGTCGAGGAATACGTCCGGTTCAAGCGGTCGCGGTTGCTGGTGCGGCAGGGTGAACAGACTGCCGAGGAACCGGTCCTCTTCGCCGACCCGGCGCTGTTCGACGTGTTCACCTTCGAGATTCATCCGACGGAGACGAACCCGCTCACCCGGCGCGATGGCGTGGTGCTGAGTGAGGCGACGGCCCGGCGCTATTTCGGCAATGCCGACCCCATCGGGCAACCGTTCGAGCTTCGGTTCGAGGGCGCGTTTGAGCCGTTCGTCGTGGCAGGCGTGGTGGATGTGCCGAGCAACTCGACGGTGCAGTTCGACGTGCTCGTGCCGTTCGACCGGCAGTTCGATGCCTTCCCCGGCACGCGCGGAGCTATCGACCGATTCAACATTTCGGGGCACCTCACCTACGTCCAACTCCGCGAGGACGCGGACATCGCGTCAGTCGAGGCGAAGCTGCCAGCGTTCATCGAGACGCACTATGGTGAGAGCACGAACCGGATGCGGGAGCGCGGCTCATGGACCGGCGAGGGGCAGCCGCTTACCTACTACTTCCAGCCGCTCCCGGCCATCCACTTGGAGCCGAACGTCTACCGAGGCCTCACGCCGCCGAGCAACCCGCTCTACGCGAAAATCCTCGCGGCGATTGCCCTCGCCGTTTTGCTGATCGCGTGCATCAACTTCATGACGCTCGCCGTGGGCCGCTCGGCGCGGCGCTCGAAAGAGGTCGGCGTGCGGAAGACGATGGGCGCGAAGCGGGGCCAACTGCTCGGCCAATTCTGGGGCGAGGCGCTGCTGATGAGCTCGCTTGCCCTGGTGTTGGGCCTTGCTCTCGCTGCGCTCTTCTTGCCGACGTTCAACACGCTGACCGGCAAGGCGCTCTCGTTCGACATCGTCCCAGTCCCGGTCGTGGTGGCGGTGCTACTCGGCCTCGTGGTGCTGACGGGGCTTGTGGCGGGGAGCTATCCGGCGCTGCTGCTGTCGCGGCTGAAGCCGGTGGACTCGCTCAAGGACCGCGTCCGGCTTGGCGGCTCGCACGGCTTCGCCCGGTCGCTGGTGGTGGTGCAGTTCGCCCTCTCGATCTTCCTACTTACGGGCACCTTCGTCCTCAGCGCACAGCTTCGCTACATCCAAGACCGCGACCTCGGCTACGACCGAGAGCACGTCGCCGTCGTCCCGCTGGAGGAGGTCGGGTACGGCGATGCGCTCGCCCGCTTCCGCACGGCGCTCGCAGGCAACACCGCCATTACCAACCTGACCGGGACGAGCATCTCGTTCGGGCGCGGCACCTCTAGCTATGGCTTCCAGCACGAGGGCGAGGACATGGAGATCGTGGTCTACGGCGTCGAGGCCGACTTCGTCGAGACGATGGAGATGAACCTCCTCGCCGGACGCGACTTCGACCCGCGCTTGGCTTCCGACTCAACCGACGCCGTCATCATCAATGAAGCGTTGGCCCGAGCACTCGGCCTAGCCGAGCCGGTCGGCGAGCGCTTGCCCGACGGGTTCCAGTGGGGCGATGAAATTCAGGCTCCGCAGATCGTGGGCATGGTGCGGGACTTCAACTTTCGCTCGCTCCACGAAGCCGTCGAGCCAGCCCTGCTGATGCTCTATGCACCCGAGGACATTGAGGTCGCCCTCGCCCGCCTCGCACCGGGCCGCACGAGAGATGGCCTCGATGCGCTCGAAGCCGCGTGGGCCGAGGTCGCCCCCGGCCTCCCGTTCGACGCCAAGTTCATGGATGACGACCTCGCGGCGTTTTATGAGAACGAGGCGCGATGGGCGCAGATCGTGCAGTGGGCCACGCTGTTCGCACTCGCGGTGGCGTGCCTCGGTTTGTTCGGGCTGGCCTCGCTGACGGTGGCGCAGCGGACGAAAGAGATCGGCGTCCGCAAGGTGCTCGGCGCGTCGGCGGGCAGCATCGCGGTGCTGCTGGCGAAGGGCTTTGCGGTCCTCGTCGGCGTGGCGGTGCTCATCGCGTCTCCGCTGGCCTACCTCGCGTCCGAGCGCTGGCTCGACGCCTTCGCCTACCGCATCAACCTCGGGCCGAGCCTGTTCCTCCTCGCCGGAGGTCTCGCGCTCGTCGTCGCTCTTGCCACCGTCGGCGTGCAGGCGCTCCGTGCGGCCACCGCCGACCCGGTCAAGGCGCTCCGCTATGAGTAATCCCCCTCTCCCTTCCTCAACCTTACTTCCGACCATGACCTTCCGCATCCCTATTCTCCTCGCCCTCGTTGCACTCCTTGCCCTCCCGGCAACGGCCCAATCGTCCAGCGACGAAGAAGCCGTCCGTGCCGCCATCCTCGACTACGTCGAGGCCATCTACGATGTGCAGCCGGAACGGGTCGAGCGGAGCGTGGACCCGGCGCTCGCCAAGACCGGTTTCTACCGGCCGCGCGACGCTGAGCCCTATAGCCGGGTGCCGATGACCTATGAGGAGCTGCTCGAAACCGCTCGAACGTACAACGCCCGCGGGCGCGACTTCTCCAATGTGCCCCGCCTCATCGACGTGTATGATGTCCTTGACAAGACCGCCTCGGCCCGTCTCCTCGCGACGTGGGGTGTGGACTACTTCCTGCTGGGCAAGGTGGAGGGCCAGTGGAAAATCATCCATGTGCTCTGGCAGTCGCACACGCCCGAGACGATGGCGACCCTCCGTAGCGCGGGCGACTGAGCCCGCTGCACGCTGCTGTACCCCCTCCCTCCTGCTGCGACCGTCATGCTGAAGAACTACCTCACGATTGCCCTTCGCAACCTCCGCTACCGCAAGGGCTACGCCGCCCTCAACATCGCTGGCCTGGCGCTCGGACTTGCGGGCTGCCTTCTGATCGGGCTATTCGTCCGCCACGAGGTGGCCTATGACCGCCACCACGCCGACGTCGAGCGCCTCTACCGCGTGGTCCAGCACACCAATACGGAGCAGACCGAAGGCACGGCATGGGTCGGCGGTGCGATGGGGAACGTGCTACTTGCAGACTTCCCGCAGATCGAAGCACTCGCACGCCTCGTCCGCTCGGACCTTCTTGTCGAGGTAGGCGAGGGCGAAGCCAAGCGCACGTTTGAGGATGAGCGGCTGGTTTACGCGGACCCGTCGGTGTTCGACGTGCTCACGCTCCCATTGGTCGCAGGCAGTACAGATGCGCTCGACACGCCGGACCACGTCTTTCTCACAGAGACAACCGCGGCGAAATACTTCGGACAGGAGGAGGCCGTTGGGCAGACCATCACGACCGGCGGTCGCACCCTCACAGTCGCAGGCATCATCACCGACCTGCCCGCGACGACACACCTCACGTTCGACCTGATGACCTCGCTCGACACGTTCAAGCTGGGATATTGGGGAGAATCGGAGAGCAGCTTCACGAGCTACTGGTGGCCGAATGCCTATACCTACATCAAGCTGCGGGACGGCGCTTCGGCGGCGACACTCAATGCTGCGTTGCCAGAGGCTGTCGCACGCCACCGCTCGCCCGCCGAAGCTGAGCATTACGTCCCCGCGCTCCAGCCGCTGACCGACATCCACCTCCGCTCCAGCCTCGGCGGCGAATGGCAGCCCGGCGGCAGCGCCACAACGGTTGCGGTCTTCGGCCTCGTTGCGCTCTTTGTGCTGCTGCTGGCGTGCGTCAACTTCATGAACCTCGCTACGGCACGGGCTACGGAGCGGGTGCGGGAAGTCGGCGTGCGGAAGACGCTCGGCGCGCGGCGTGGGCAACTCGTCGGGCAGTTCTTCGGCGAATCGCTCCTCCTCAGCCTGCTCGCGCTCGTCGTGGCCGTCTTGGTAGCGGTAGGACTCCTCCCCTTCTTTGCCGAGTTGGCCGGGCGCGACCTCGCCTTCCGGCTGGGCGACGGCGGCCTGTGGGCGTGGGTGCTTGCGGCGGCGATCGGAACAGGGCTACTGGCGGGGAGCTATCCGGCGCTCTACCTCTCACGTTTCCGTCCGGCGCACGTCCTCGCCGGTGGGCGTAGCGGCGGACGCGAGGCGACTCGGCTCCGCCAAGGCCTCGTCCTCTTCCAGTTCACCCTCTCCGTAGCCCTCGTCGCCGCGACTGCCATTGCGTGGCAGCAGCTTCAGTTCCTCCAGCAAGCCGACCTTGGGTTCGAGGAGGACCACGTCGTCGTGATCCAGCGAAAGGAGGCCGACCCCGACGTGCTCGCCGAACGCCTCCGCCAAGAGCCGAGCGTGGTAGCCGTCACCACCGCACAGCGGGCACCGGGCTTCGGGTTCGGTAGTACTCCGAACGTCGAGCGTCCACCCTACACGCCCATCGAGCGCCTCAATGACGACGCCGGGCGGACCAGCCACCAACTGGTGGGCACCGGATACTTCGACCTCTTCGGCGTGGACCTCGTGGCAGGGCGGATATTCACCGATGCGCCCGCCGACATCGGCGTGGCGGTGGACCGCGAGGAGAACTTCGGCAACTCAGCCTTCGACGGGCGCGCGCTCGTAGTGAACGAGTCGTTCGTGGAGGCACAAGGGTGGACGCCTGAGGAGGCCCTCGGGCAAGAGATGCGCATGTTCTACTATGAGAACGGCAACACCTACATGGACCACCGGGGGCGCATCGTTGGCGTGGTGCAGGATTTTCACGCCGCGTCGTTCCAGTACGAGATCGCCCCAGCCCTGTTTAGCCCTGACGTCTTTCCTGACGCCGATGGAAACCCGAGCATATCGGCGGCGCGCTATGCCTTCGCCAAAGTGCGTCCCGGCAACGCTGCCGAAACCATGACTGCGCTCGGCGAGGCCTACGCCGAGGTCCAGCCGGAGCGCGCGTTCGAGGCTGCCTTCCTCAACGACGACCTCGACGCACGCTACCGGTCGGAGCAGCGGACCGGCACGATCCTCGGAGCCTTCGCGGTCTTCGGTCTCCTGATCGCCTGCCTCGGCCTGTTCGGGCTGGCGACCTATGCGGCGGAGCGGCGGACCAAGGAGGTCGGCATCCGAAAGACACTCGGTGCGAGCGTGCTCGGCCTCGTAGCCCTCCTCTCGCGAGACTTCCTCGCGCTCGTCGCCTTGGCTTCAGCCCTAGCCATCCCGATAGCATGGCTCGTCATGCAGCGATGGCTCGACGGGTTCGTCTACCGCACCGAGCCGGGTCTTGGGCTGTTCTTCGCTGTGGCGGTCGGAGCCTTGGTATTCGCCCTCCTCACTGTGGCCGGTCAGGCGTTCCGTGCGGCCACCACGGACCCGGTCAAGGCGCTCCGGTACGAGTAGCAGCGCACGGGCTGCGCGTCAGCGCCCAGCGGGTGTGCGCCAGCGCACACTGATCCGTGGATTCGTCGGACACGATGGCCTCTAGCCTACCCTACGAAGGGGTAGGTCGGGGCTGGCATATGGCTTGTGATCGGACAGGCATCACTGTCCTGCCTATCCGCCATGTTCGCCAACTACCTCAAGGTCGCCCTCCGCACGCTCCGCAAGCGACCCGGCTTTTCGCTCATCAACGTCGGCGGCCTCGGCCTCGGGCTGGCGTGCTGCTTCCTGATCGTGCTTTTCATCCAGCACGAGCGCAGCTTCGACCGCTTCCACGAGCGCGGCGACCGAATCGTCCGGCTCACCTACATGAATGCGGACGGGCACTACGCGAACTCGGCGGCAGGCTTCGCCCCGATGATCAAGGAGGCCTTCCCCGAGGTCGAGCAGGCAGTCCGCTTGGAGAACCACCGCAGTCCGTTCCTCCGCTTGCCCGACGGGACGGTCCGCAAGCTCGACGGCCTCGCCCTCGCCGACTCGGGCTTCTTCCAGACGTTCTCGTTCGACCTCCTCCAAGGCGACCCCGCGACGGTGCTCGACGGGAAGTACGACCTCGTCCTCACCGAGAGCATCGCTGAGGCATTCTTCGGCGATGTCAACCCAGTCGGGCAAACACTCCAGTATGATGAGCACACGCTGACGGTGACCGGCGTGATGGCGGACGTACCCGCGAACGCACAGTTCACCTTCAGCGCTGTCAGCTCCTTCCTGCTGATCGAGGCCATCATGGGCGAGGGTGCGCTGACCAACTTCACGAACTACAACTTCAATACCTACCTCCTGCTGCATCCTGGTACGGACCGCGAGGCCCTCACCGAGAAGATGTCAATCCTGGCGCGGCAGGAGGGCTTCGACGATCCGGAGAGCGAGGCTGCTATGGCGTATACGCTCGCGCTTCAGCCGCTCTCGGACATCTACTTCAACACATCGCTGACCTTCGACTCGGGCCGCCACCGCGACACGACGTACCTCTGGACGTTCGGGGCCATCGGCCTGCTGATCCTGCTGATCGCGTGCGTCAACTTTATGAACCTCGCCACAGCGCGGGCCTCGCAGCGCGCCCGCGAGGTCGGCGTCCGCAAAGCCGTCGGAGCCTACCGGAGGCAACTCATGGGGCAGTTCCTCGGCGAGTCGGTGCTGCTGAGTGGGCTGGCGATTGCCGTGGGCATCGGCCTAGCGCTCCTCGCGCTGCCGTTCTTCAATGAAGCCATCGGGGCCACCGCGAGCTTCGACTTGGGGCAGGTCTGGACCGTGCTGCTGCTCGTCGGGATCGGGCTGGGTGCGGGGCTGGTGGCGGGGAGCTATCCGGCGCTCTACCTCTCGGCGTTCCGCCCAGCGAGGGTGCTCAAGGGTGAAACCGACCAGCGCGGCGGCGCACTCTGGCTGCGGAAGGGCCTGATCGTCTTCCAGTTTGCGATCTCGGCGTTCCTCCTCGTCGCCACGCTGACGATTTACGACCAACTCCGGTTCATGCAGAGCCGCGACCTCGGCTTCGAGAAAGAGCAAGTCCTCTTCGTCCGTCCGCCGACGCCGATCTGGGAGAGCTTCGAGCCGTTCGCGCAGGAGCTTCAGTCTGACCCCAGCATCCTGCACCTTGCAAAAGCGGGAGGCCTTCCGGGCCGCGTCGGGACGAGCCGGGGCTACAACTGGCCTGGCCAAGCGGGCGAGGACGAGCGCGGCGAGAGCTTCGCCACCGCCCCTGCCGGTCCCGGCTACCTCGACGTGTTCGGGATCGACCTTGTCGCCGGACGAGGGTTTTCGGACGAGATTGCCACGGACACCCTCGACACGTACATCCTCAACGAGACCGCGCTGGCGGTGCTCGGCCTGACGCCGGAGGAGGCCATCGGCGCACCGTTCCGGGCGTGGGACCGACCGATGGGCCAGATCATCGGCGTGGTTGAGGACTTCCACTTCCAGTCGCTGCACCAAGAGGTCCAGCCGCTCGTGCTCAACTACATCCCGTGGTTCGGCTATGCTGCGATGCGCGTGGCTCCTGCCGACCTCCCGGCGACGCTGGAGCACGTTCGCACCACATGGGAGACCTTCGCGCCGGGCTACGCCTTCGACTACCGCTTCCTCGACGAAGACTTCGACCGGCTCTACCGGGCCGAGGCGCGGCTCGGCAAGCTGTTCGGATTTTTCGCGGGCGTTGCCATCTTCATCGCGTGCCTCGGGCTGTTCGGCCTCGCAGCCTACGCCGCCGAGCGGCGACGCAAGGAGATCGGCGTGCGGAAAGTCCTCGGCGCGAGTACCGGGCAGATCGTGACCCTCCTTGCCAAAGAGTTTGCCCGCCTCGTATTGGTGGGGTTCGTGATCGCGGTGCCGCTGGCGTGGCTCGGGATGGGGCGCTGGCTAGAGAGCTTCGCGTACCGGATCGGACTCGGACCGGGCGTCTTCGTCCTCGCCGGAGCCATCGCCCTCGTGATCGCGCTCGTGACGGTCAGTTCGCAAGCCCTCCGCGCTGCCACCGCTGACCCCGTTAAGTCGCTTCGCTACGAATAAAACACCGCCATGCTGTCGAGCTATTTCAAGACCGCCCTCCGCGCCTTCTATCGCCAGAAGGGCTATACCGCCATCAACGTCATCGGACTCGCAGTAGGTCTGGCGTGCGCATTCCTCATCACGCTCTATGTCCAGCACGAAACGGCCTACGACCGCCACTATCCCAAAGCCGACCGCATCTATCGGGTGACGACGGAGGTCGGCATGCCAGACGAGCTAACCCACTTCGCCCGGGCCAGTCCGATTGTCTCGACTGTGCTGGGCGAGAGTGACCCGGACGTAGAGCATGTAACGCGGCTCAATGAGGCGGACCCTGTTATTCATATTGGTGAAGAGGTTTTCATTGGCGAGCGGTTCTTCTACACCGACGATACCTTCTTCGATGTGTTCGGCGTCGAGTTCGTGGCGGGCGGTACACTCACGGCACCCGACCAAGTCGTGCTGACGGAAAGCACCGCCCAGCGCTACTTCGGTGACGGCGAGGCCGTGGGGCAGATCGTCCGGTTGGGCGAGCGCGAGACCGAGGCGGAGGTCGTGGGCGTCGTGCTCGATGTGCCTGAGGCGTCACACCTTCAGTACGACGTACTCGGGAGGCGAAATCTCTACGAGAGCGAGGAGCGTACTGGGGCGCAGGCTTGGCTCTCCAACATTAGCTATGCCACCTACCTCCGGCTTCGCCCCGAGGCACAGCCGGAAGCCGTCGAGCACCGCCTCGCCGCACGGGCTGAGACCGATGCGGGCGATGCGCTGGAGCAGTTCGGGGCGTCAATGGCGATCCAGCTTCAGCCTGTCACGAACATCCACCTGCACTCGCGACTCACAGGCGAGCTGGGGGTAAACGGGGATATCCTCTACGTCATCGTCTTCGGCATCGTTGCGCTCGTTGTACTGCTGATCGCCAGCATCAACTTCATCAACCTCGCGACAGCGCGGGCGCTGGACCGGGCGCGGGAGGTCGGGGTGCGCAAGGCGCTGGGTGCAGAGCGAAGGCAACTCATCGGACAGTTCCTCGCTGAGACGGCGCTTCTGAGCGGCCTCGCGCTGCTCATCGCCATCATACTGGGTGGCCTGCTTCTGCCCGTGTTCAACAACCTGACGGGACTTGAGATTGGTCTGGCTGACACGCTCAGTGCGCTCGGTGCGCTTGGGCTGGTGACACCCCTCGTGACACTCCTAGCCGGGGCATATCCGGCCTACGTGCTCTCGGGCTACGATCCGTCGCGCGTGCTACGCGGGCGATTCAGTCGAAGTAGCTCCGGACTGGCCTTGCGGCGTGGGTTGGTCATCACACAGTTCGCGCTGTCGGTGATCCTCGTGACGGGTGCGCTCGTGTTGCAAGAGCAATTACGGTACGCGCATCAAGAGAAACTCGGATTCGACCGGGAGCAAGTCGTTGTCCTACCGCTCCGCCCCGACGCTGGCATCCGTGCTCAACAGCGATCGTTCAAAGCAGCCGTCCTCCAAAGCTCCAACATCGCGCACGCTACGCTCACCGATCAGTATCCAGCGGGCAGAGGCTCCTCAGACAACGTGTACGTGCCTGCCGGTCGGTCGAGCGAGGAAGCCATTCACGTTCAGTTGTACCTCTCAGACTTCAACCTCCTGCCTACCCTCGGCATGGAGATCGCCGAGGGACGCGGCTTCGACCCCACTCTGCCTACTGACTCGGCAGCGTTTCTTATCAATGAGACAGCGGCACGGATGGCCGGGTTTGCGAACGTGGACGAGGCAGCCTTCGACGAGGTCTCTCTGAATCCTGGCCCCTCCAGCGAGGCTGTGATCGAACGAAACGATGTGGTCGGCATCGTGAAGGATTTCCACCTCGAATCGTTCCGCAACCCGATCCTTCCGCTGGTAATCCGACTACCGGAAGACCCGGACTTCCCCTACGACTACTTGCTCGCCCGTGTCCGCCCCGGCACGCTCGAAGTCGGGCTGGCCGATCTGGAGCAAGCGTGGAACCAGTTCTCCAGCGGTACGCCGTTCTCGCCCTCGTTTCTCGATTCGGAGTTTGAGACCCTGTACCGGCAGGAGGCTCAGATGGCGCAGGCCTTCGGGTACTTCACGGCGCTCGCCATTCTGATCGCGTGCCTCGGGTTGCTCGGTTTGAGCGCGTTTGCGGCACAGCAGCGACGCAAAGAGATCGGTGTGCGCAAAGTTCTTGGGGCGAGTGTCCGCCAGATCGTCGGCCTGCTCGCGTGGGACTTCGCCCGACCCGTCCTCGTCGCCGTCGTGATTGCTGCGCCGGTGGCCTACCTCGCCGCCGAGCGATGGCTAAGCACCTTCGCCTACCGCATCGACCTCGGGCTAACACCGTTTCTGATAGCAGGCGTCGTCGCCCTCACCGTTGCGCTCGTCACAGTCAGCACGCAGACCCTGCGCGCCGCGACCGCTGACCCCGTCCATGCCCTCCGCTCCGAATAATCTCCTGCTATGTTGACGAGCTATCTCACGACCGCCCTCCGTTTCTTCCGCCGCCAGAAAGGGTATACGGCGCTCAACGTCCTCGGCCTCGCCGTCGGACTGGCGTGTGCCTTCTTCATCCTGCTCTGGATGCAAGACGAAATGCGGCAGGACCGCTTCCACGCTGACGGGGACCGTCTCTACGCAGTCAAGCGGCACATGGCCTTTTCCGAGGCACCCATCCTCACGGGGGCAGCCATCACCAAACCCGTCGCGGACGTACTCGAAGCCGAGTTCCCCGAGGTGGAGCATGCCGAGCGGATGACGTGGCCGCAGGAGGCGGTGCTCTCGCACGAGGCCGTATCGCTCCGCGAGGAGGGTCTCTGGGCCGACAGCGCGTTCTTCGAGATCTTCTCGTTCCCACTCGTCGTCGGCGATCCAGCGACGGCCCTCGACCAGCCTGACGGTATCGTGCTCTCCGAGCGGCTCACGGGCGTCTTCTTCCCGGACCGCCCGTTCGAAGACGTGGTCGGCGAGACCGTCCGCGTGGACGACCGGCGCGACTTTCAGGTTACAGCCATCGCGGCTGAGGTACCGAGCTATTCCTCGCTTCAGTTCGACTGGGTGCTTCCGAGCCGGGACCACTACGAGCGCAACACATGGCTCGACCACTGGGGCAACAGCTCGATGCTGCTCACCATTCGCCTCACGCCGGGGGCGGATCCTGAGGCAGTGGATGCCAAGATCGAGAACCTGATCGTGGACAACTTCGAGTTCGGCGAGGGCAACACACTCTTCCTCCAGCCCTTCGGCGACCAGCACCTCTACAATCAGTTCGAGGACGGGCAGCAAGCGGGCGGACGGATCGAGTACGTCCGCATTTTCGGCGTGGTCGCGCTCTTCCTGTTCCTGATCGCGTGCATCAACTTCACGAACCTCGCGACCGCCCGGTCGGCGCAGCGGGCGCGAGAGATCGGGGTGCGAAAGACACTCGGCGCGTCGCGCGGGAAGCTTGTCGGGCAGTTTCTGAGCGAGGCCGTGCTGACGGCGCTCGGCGCGTTCGCCCTCGCCATGACGGTGGTGGTCGTGCTACTCCCGCTCTTCAGCGAGGTAGCAGGCAAAGAGATCACGCTCGGCTCGGTCGGCGCCGGGATGTGGGGGCTGTTTCTCGCTCTGTCCGTCGGGGCGGGCCTGCTGGCAGGAAGCTATCCGGCGCTCGTGCTCTCGGGCTTCGACCCGGCGGGCGTGCTGCGCGGTGGCGATGTCCCGCATGGCAGCGCGCTCCTCCGCAAAGGCCTCGTCGTCTTCCAGTTCGCCGCGTCGATCCTGCTGATCGTGGGCACGTTCGTCGTATACCAGCAGATCCACTTCATCCAGACCAAGAACCTAGGCCTCGACCGAGAGAATGTGGTTTCGATGCGGCTCGAAGGCGGGGCACACGGGCAGTACGACGCCTTCCGCCGCGAGCTTCTCGCGCAGCCCAGCATCCTCAACGTGTCAGTGGTCAACAACACACCCTTCAGCATCGGCTCTTCCACGACGGACCCCGAGTGGGACGGCAAGGACCCCGAGAGCAAGCCGCTCTTCCACGTCATCCAGACCCACTATGACTTTCCCGAGACGATGCGGATGGAGATGGCGGCGGGCCGCGCGTTCTCTCCTGATTTCAGCGCAGACTCGGCCAACTTCGTCGTCAACGAGGCAGCGGCGCGCGTGATGGGAATGGAGACGCCCATCGGCGAGGGCCTGTCGATGTGGGGGCGTGATGGTCAGATCGTCGGCGTCGTGAAGGATTTCCACATGGCCTCGCTCTATGATCCCATCGAGCCGACGATCCTGCTGTTGGACCAAGACCTGAGCAATCTCTGGCTGCTCACGGTGCGGACCGCGCCGGGCCAGACGGAAGAGGCCCTCGCTGCGCTCCGAGAGAGCTTCGCCAGGTTCAGCCCCGGCGTCCCGTTCGACTACGAGTTCCTCGACTACACCTACGGTGAGATGTACAAGAGCGAGCAGCGCATCGGGACCCTCGCTAGCGTCTTCGCGGCGGTGGCGGCGTTCATCGCGTGCCTCGGGCTGTTCGGCCTCGCCGCCTATGCGGCCGAGCGGCGGCGCAAGGAAGTTGGTGTCCGCAAGGTGCTCGGTGCGACGGTCGCGAACCTCGTCGGCTTGCTCTCGCTGGAGTTCGTAGCGCTCGTGCTCGTGGCGTGCGTCGTCGCCCTACCCCTCGCCTACTTCGGGGCCGAGCATTGGCTCTCCGACTTCACCTTCCGCGCCGACCTCGGGGCATGGCCATTCATCCTCGCGGGGGCTGTCGCGCTCCTGCTCGCTGCGCTGACCGTCGGCGTGCAGGCCTACCGCGCGGCCTCGGCTGACCCAGTCCAATCGCTTCGCAACGAGTAGGCGAGGCTGCGCGCTAACGCACAACCGGTGTGCGCCAGCGCACACCCGACATACCGACATCGCTAGGTTAGAGCCGCTCTGCCAAGCCGTTTTACCCCTAGCAACGGTGCGGCATATCGCTTGCGAAGCGCGTTCTGAACCCAGCCCTTCCTGCTATGCTGAAAAATCTGCTCACTGTCGCCTTCCGCAGTCTCCGCCGCCGCCCCGGCTATGCGGCCATCAATGTGCTCGGCTTGGCGGTTGGGATCGCGTGCTGCCTGCTCATCACGCTCTACATCAGCGACGAACTGAGCTATGACCGCTTCCACGCCAACGCCGACCGGATCGTCCGCGTCGGCGTGGACTTCGTGGTAGAGGGCGAAGTGCGGAAGAACGTCAGCTCGCAGGGCCTACTCGCACCGGCGCTCGAAGAGGACCTGCCGGGCGTCGAGCACGCCGTCCGCACCATCGGCAGCGACTTCATCTTCCGTCGTGGCGACGAGGTGTTTCAAGAGGTCGTGGCGTATGCCGACCCGGCGTTCTTCCAGGTCTTCGATGGCCTATCGCTGACACGCGGCGACCCAGCTTCGGTGCTGGCCGAGCCGGGGCTGATCGTCCTCTCGGAATCGCTCGCTCGTAAATACTTCGGCGATGAAGACCCGGTGGGGCAAACGATGTCTGAGCAAGACCGGACGTTGACAGTCTCCGGGGTTATGATCGACACACCGCTTCAATCGCACCAGCGGGTCGATGCGGTGGTCTCGCTCTCGACGGCCGACGCGCCCAGTTGGTGGTACGACAACTGGTTCTCGGTCAACTTCAACACCTACGTCCTGCTCCAGCCCGAGACCGACTTCGCGGCATTCGAGGCCGCACTGCCTGCCTTCACGGAGCAACGGGCTGGAGATGAGATGCGCGAGATGGGGCAGCGTATCATCTTCCGGCCCGAACGACTGACGGACGTGTACCTCCGCTCGGACCGCAGCCCTGCCAACGCGCGCGGCGACTTCGCGGCGCTTCAGGTGTTCGGGGCTATCGCGCTCTTCGTCCTCCTCATCGCGTGCGTCAACTTCACCAACCTCGCCACGGCACGGTCCGTCGAGCGGGCGCGGGAGGTCGGCGTGCGGAAGACGCTCGGCGCGCCGCGCTCGCGTCTCGTGATGCAGTTCCTCGCCGAGGCGGTGCTTCTCAGCACGGCGGCGCTCCTAGTCGCCATCAGCCTCGTGGTGCTGGTCCTCCCCGCGTTCAACACCTTCACCGAGAAGGCACTCGCGCTCGCCGACTTCGGACCGTGGCTCCCCGGTTTGGTCGTGGTAGCGCTACTCGTGGGTCTGATCGCTGGTGCGTATCCGGCGTTTGTGCTCTCTGGTTTTCACCCCGCGCAGGTGCTGAAGGGACGCTTCGCAGGTGGGCGCGAGGGGGCCGTGCTCCGGCAGGGCCTCGTCGTGCTCCAGTTCGGCATCTCGGTCGCGCTCATCGCGGGCACAGCAGTCGTGTTCAACCAGCTTCAGTACATGCAGAACCGCGATCTCGGCTTCGACCCCGGCACGGACGAGACGGGCCAGTTGCTCATGGCGCGATTCGGTGAGATGGACACCGCCCGACTGGAAACGCTAAAGCAGCGTTTCGACGCGCATCCGGCGGTCACGGGCGTGACGTCCTCCATCACAGCCCCGACGGCAGGCAATCCGAGGGCAGGCGGCGAGATCGAGCGGCCTGAGGGGGGAAATCGCGACTTCTCCGTGGACGCTTATCTCGTAGACCCTGACTTTGTGGAGGTGTACGACATGCAGATCATCGCCGGACGCGCACCGGGCGCGGAGACGACGAGCGAATCGCTCGCGGCCTACGTGCTCAACGAGACCGCCGTTCGGGAGGCAGGCTACGCTTCGCCCGAAGCGATCCTCGGAAAGATGGCTCGGTTCTGGGGGATCGAGGGCGAGGTGGTCGGCGTGGTGCAAGACTTCCACACGAACGGCCTGCAAACGCCTGTCGAGCCACTCGGGATCGTCGCTGTCGACGCCTACCACAGTATGCTCACGGCCCGCGTCCGCACCGGCGATCTATCCCAGACTCTCTCGGAGCTAGAAGCGATCTGGGCCGATATGATTCCGACGCGCCCGTTCGACTACCAGTTCGTGGACGACGCGTTCGGCGCGCAGTACGAGGCCGAGCGGCGGTTCGGCCAGTTGTTTGGCATCCTCGCCGGGCTGGCTGTCTTCATCGCGTGCCTCGGCCTGTTCGGGCTGGCGGCCTACGCGGCGGCGCAGCGGACAAAAGAGATCGGCATCCGCAAGGTGCTCGGGGCCAGCGTGCCGAGCTTGGTCAGCCTGCTCACGAAGGACGTGGTCAAGCTTGTCGCGGTCGCGTTTGTGGTCGCGGTGCCCGTCGCGTACCTCGCCATGGACCGCTGGCTGGACACCTTCGCCTACCGCACCGGGATCGGGCTGGGCGTGTTCGTCCTCGCGGGCGTGCTTGCACTTCTGATCGCCCTCGCAACGGTCAGTACGCAGGCCCTGCGGGCAGCCAGCGTGAACCCGGTGGAGGCGCTCCGCTCTGAGTAGACATCGCGATTGGGTGGTCTGATCTTTTCGGCGAAAGCGGCTCTAGGGGCCACCCGGCCCAGCGCGCAGATTGGGAGGACTACCTTCCTCTCAGAAGCCGTTCGGGTTTTCAGCGTGTGGGGCGAGAGCGAACGAGGAGCCGATCCGGCCAGAAGCGCGCAGCAGGCGAACCGCGAGGTTCGGCTATACAGCGCGACGTAGCCGGTCGGTTCCGCAGCCGCTCGCAGCCCGCGATCATAAGTCCGAACAGCTTCGCAGCCCATTCTCCCTCCATGCCTCCGCTCCATCGCCCAATGCTGCCCGTTGCACGCTGGCTCCTTCTTTTCCTCGGCCTCGGCCTGCTCCACCTCGCGCACGCCCAGTCGGTCTCGGTCGAGATCGACATGGCGAGCGAAACGGTCGCGCCCGATGCAGTGGTCGGCGTTCGGGGTGACACGGCCCCGCTGTCGTGGGAGCGCTCGCTGCCTTTGAAGGATGACGATGGCAACGGCGTCTACTCGGCACGCCTCGACTTCCCGGATGGCACCGAGGAGGTGGGATACAAAGTGGTGATCGAATCGCCGGGAGCCGAGGTCCGGTGGGAGCGCGGCAGCAACCGACTCCTGCTGCCCGGCGAGATGACGGCCGACCGCCGCGCCTTCGATGGCCCCCAGACCGGACTGCCGGTCCCGGTACTGTCGCAGGCCGAATTGACTGAAGACCTCACCGTCCTCCGCGAAGGCCTCTACGCGCTGCACCCCGGCTTGACGCTCCACAACACCGCCAAGGACCTCGCCCGTATTTTCGACCGACTGGACGAGACCGCCGACGCGCTCGGCGCGCAGTACGGCGACGCGATTCCGATGCCCTCGGTCTATCTCGCCGTCGCCCGCGCCGTGGCGGCGCTACGCGATGGGCATACGCAGGTCAGCATGTACAACCAGCAGCCGCTCACCGAGGCGGCGCTCTACCACCGTCCCGACCGCGTGCCGTTCACCTTCCGGCTCGTCGGCGACCGGATGATCGTGACGGGCGATGCCACCCCCGACCGCGCGCTGCCACCGGGTACCGAGATTCGGGCGCTGGATGGACGCCCCGTGCCTGATATAATCGAGGCTCTGCTCCCCTTCGCCTCGGGCGATGGAAAGCGCGACGGCGACCGGCGCTTTCGGCTCTACCTGTGGGACTTACTCGCCCCGGCCGAGCGCTTCGACGTGATCTACAGCCTCCTCTTCCAACCCGAGGGCGACCTGACCCTCATGGCCCGGCGGCCCGACGAGGGGATGCAAAGCCTCGTCGTTCCCCGCATGACGCAGGAGGCCCGGCGCGAGGTGCTGTGGACGCGGGACGCCTCGCTCCCCCGCTCGCGCGGCGATATGCTCCGGTTCGAGATGCTGGACGATGGGACGGCCTATCTCAAGATCGGCAGCTTCGCCACGTTCTCGATGGAGCGCGACTATGATGCGTGGCTGATCGACGCCTTCCGGCAGATGAACACCGAGGGAGCCGGGCGGCTGGTGGTCGATCTGCGCGGTACCGCCGGCGGGATGGACGCGGCCGCAACGCTCCTGCTTCGCCACCTCCTCACCGAGCCGGTGACCGCCACCTTCTGGAACGGCTCAACGGCCTACGACCTCGTACCTGAGACCGTGCGCCCCTACGTCCGCTCGTGGTCCTCCGACTTCTACGACCTCTCAGACCGGGTAACACCTGCCGGAGATGGCACGTACCCGATGCCGCGCCGTCCGCCCGTCACCCTGTCACCCGCCGACGATGCCTTCCAAGGACCGACGGCGGTCCTAATCGACGCGGCGGCCTCATCGGCGACGTTCTACCTCGCCAAGCAGATCAAAGAGGCTGGAGTGGCGCTCCTCGTGGGACAGGAAACGGGCGGCTCGCTAAAGGGACTCAATGCCGGACAGATGGCATTCCTGACGCTGCCCCACTCGGGCGTCTCGGTGGACGTGCCGCTCTTCGCCTCGCGCCCGTCTGAACCGGGACCCGACCGAGGCATCGTCCCGGATGTGGTCGTCCCGTTGGACGCCAACGCTGTGATCGCCGGTCGGGACCCCGAACTCGACGCTGCGCTATCCCGACTCCGTGCGGACTGACGCCTATGGCCGGACGCACCGACGCCCCCATCATCGACCTCGTAGCAGCCGTGTTATCGGACCCGGTCAACCCGGAGGCACCGATCTACCACCGGCTGCGCGACCACCTCCGCGACCTGATCCGCCGCGAGCACCTCGGGCCGGGCGCTCGTCTGCCTGCCTCGCGTGTGCTCGCGCACGACCTTGCCGTGTCGCGGACGACGGTCGAGCTAGCCTACGACGAACTCGTCGCCGAAGGCTTCATCGAGCGGCGGCGTGGCTCCGGCACCTATGTCGTCGAGTTGCTGCCAGTACGTCCGCAGCCCCTCGCCAAAGCCCTGCCCGATCCGCACACTCTCGCCGCGCCCGAACGCCGACTCGCCGCGCAGGGGCAACGCCTCGCTTCGGTTGCCCAATTCCGAGACGACCCTACGTCGCCGGCTGGCTTTGCCCCGTGCCTGCCGAGCGAGGACGCCTTCCCCATCGCCGCGTGGAACCGGCTGCTCATCGACACGCTCCACGAGCAGGGCCGCCGCCTGCAACGTTCGACGCCGCTCTTGGGCGACTATGCCCTCCGCACCGCGCTCGCCGATCATCTCGCCCGGACGCGGCGTGTCCAGTGCGATGCCGAGCGCATCCTCATCCTGTCGAGCACGCAGCAGGCCCTCGACCTGCTGGCGCGTTTGCTTCTCAGTGAAGGCGACACCGTCTGGCTGGAGGAGCCGGGCTACCTCGGTGCCCGTGCCGTGTTCGGTGCCTCGGGCGCGAACATCGTCCCCGTGCCGGTCGACCAGGATGGGCTGCTTGTCGAGGCCGGTGTCGAGACGGCTCCTGAGGCGCGGCTGGTATATGTCACGCCGTCGCACCAGTATCCAACTGGCATGACGCTCTCGGCGGCGCGGCGCGTGGCGCTCCTCGACTGGGCACGCACGACCGGAAGCTGGATCATCGAAGACGACTACGACAGCGAGTTTCGGCACGTCGGCGGTCCCCTCGCGCCGCTCCAGAGCTTCGACCGGACGGGCAGCGTGGTCTATGTCGGTACGTTCAACAAGGTGCTCTTTCCCGGTCTCCGACTGGCCTACGTGGTGCTGCCGGACGCGCTCGTTGCCCCGGCGGAGCGGGCGGTCGAGACGTTCGGCGGGCAGCCCTCGTCCATTGTGCAGGCTGCGGTCGCTGCCTTCGTAGCACAGGGCCATTTCGCGGCCCACCTCCGTCGCACCCGCGACCTCTACCGGGCACGCCGAGCAGCTCTCCTCGATGCCGCCCGTGGAGGCCTCGACGAGATGACGACCATTGGCCCCTCCGACACTGGCCTGCACGTATGCGCCCGACTCAAGGACGGGGTGTCGGACCTCGATGTCTCTGCCCGTGCGGCAGCGGCAGGACTTCACGTCCCTCCGCTTTCGCCCTGCTACCTCGGCGACACCGCACAACCCGGCCTCATCTTGGGCTATGCAGGCGTGGACGAACGGGCGTTGCGACGGGGCGTCGAGCACCTCACCGCGTTACTGCACGAGGCCTATGTCGAGCAAGCGGCAGGTCCCTGAGTCGGGCAAAGTGGTCTGCTCTCTTGTACCCGATTGGACCTAGGACTCAACAGACTCCGGTCTGAAATTGGCCCTATGCTCCCCGCTGCTACCATCCGTCCCGTGCGTCCGAGCGACCTTGATGCGCTGGTCGTGCTGTGCGCGGCGCACGCCGCCTACGAGGGTGAGGCGTATCGGAGCGAGGGCAAGGCAGAGGCGCTGCACAGCCTATTCTTCGCCCCGTCTCCTCGACTCTTCGGCCTCGTCGTAGAGCAAGTCGGCACGCTTATCGGCTTTGCGACGTGGGCCGTTCAGCTATCAACGTGGGACGCGGCTCCTTATGCCCACCTTGACTGCCTGTATCTAACTCCCAAAGCGCGAGGACAGGGCCTCGGGCGACAACTCATAGCAACGGTTGCACAGGAAGCGTGCCGTGCCGGATGCGCGCAGATGCAGTGGCAGACCCCGACTTCGAATGGGCGGGCGATCCTCTTTTATGAGCGACTCCGGGCGACCTCCAAGCCGAAGGTCCGCTTCTACCTTGGGGACACAGCCTTCGACCACCTTTCCTCTGACGCCCATCCTCCCCATGCTTGAGCTACGCCCAGCCTGCGAACGCTGCAACGCCGCCCTGCCACCGGCTTCCACGGACGCCTTCATCTGCTCATTCGAGTGCACCTTCTGCCGCGACTGCGTCGAAGGCGACTTGGCGGGCGTGTGCCCCAACTGCGGCGGTCACTTCGTCCCTCGCCCGATCCGACCCGCGCACCTTCTCGACAAATACCCGCCCGTCTCTCCTTCCTCCTAGTGCCATGTCCGTTCTGACTCTTCCCGGCGACAGTACCCCTGAGGTCGTCGCCCAATATCGAGCCGCGCTGCTCGCTACGCTCCACGACACCGACCCGCGCACGGTCCTCCAACACACACCCGCTTGGTGCACTGAGGTGGTACGCGAGGTAGCTCTCGAACGGCTCCGCAGGCCCGAAGCCGAAGGCAAGTGGTCGGTGGCCGATGTGCTCCACCACCTCGCTGACTCCGACCTCGTGTGGAGCTACCGACTCCGCCGGGTGCTAGCCGAAGACCGGCCCCGGCTTGACGGCTACGACCAAGACCTGTGGGCCGCACGCCTCAACTATGCCTCGCAACCGCCCGACCTTTCGGTCCAGCTTTTCCAGGCAGTGCGCGCGGCCAACCTCCGTCTCTTGAATACAGCGTCGGAGACCGACCTCCAGCGCGCGGGCCTGCACGGCGAGCGTGGCGAGGAGTCCATCGCGGATATGGTCCGGCTCTACGCAGGCCACGACCTCGCCCACCGGGCACAGATCGAGCGCATCATCACTCGCTCTGCCTAAGCAACTGCCTTAGGAGAAACCGGGCTGCTTGGGACCGTAACCTTGCCATGCCGCACCGCGTAGCCGGCACTGTTTCGTCTCCTGTGCTCCGTCGGTCCATGCCCAAGTTTTTACCTCAGGACGCCCGGCTGCGCGAGCACATCGACTACTACTGGATCGTCGATGAGAGCGAGGGATTCGTTCACCTCTGCGACCCCGTCCACGAGTTCCCCTCGCTCGCACCCGAACTCGTGCTCGGCATCCGGGGCGTGCTCCGGTACCAGTACCTCGGACGCATGCGGGCGACGCGCCAAAGCATCCTGTTCGGCTACATCGAGCGCGGCCTGACCGTCTACCCGGCGGAGCTAGAACAGATGATCGTGGTGAAGTTCAAACCGCGCGGGCTGTCCTCTGTCGTCCCGTTCCTCTGGCTCCGTGCGCCCGAGCTTATTCGGGAAGCAGTCGTCTCAGCGCATGAAGTCTTTGGCAGCGCCCTCGACAGGGTTGAGCGGCATGTGGTGAACCTTCCGGCCCTGCGTATCGCAGATGAACTGGATGCGTGGCTGCTGGAACAACTCGACGAGCGGCGTGCCGGGATCGTCCATGAGGTAGCCGCTACGGTCACCCCGACCACCTCGGTCCGCGACCTCGCGGTGCTCACCCAGTCGTCGTACAGCACCCTCGCCCGGCACTTCAAAGCCGACACCGGCCTGACGCCGAAACAGTTTCTCCTCCGCCACCGCTTCAAGCATGTCCTCGCCGACCTCTTCCGAACCGGTAGCACCGACTGGTTCGACTACGTGACGCGCTACGGCTACCACGACCAGCCCCACTTCATCCGGGAGATCAAACGCTACACGGGCTACACGCCGAGCCAGTTACTAGCACTCCCCTATCTCACGCACCACCGTCCCGAATAGCCCGATGGCGAATTTCTACAATACCCCAACCGCGTTACGGCGCATCTTGCCAACCCGCCGAACGCTCTCTGTATGCTAACCATCCGCGACCTCGTCAAAGTCTACCCCGGCCCCGTCGCCGCGCTTCAGGGTATCAACCTAGAAATCCCGACTGGCATGTTCGGCCTGCTCGGCCCCAACGGCGCGGGCAAGACGACGCTCATGAAAACCCTCGCGGGCCTGCTCGAGCCAACCTCGGGCACCGTTCACTTCGAGGGCGATGACATCACAGTGAACCCCGACCAACTCTGGGCGCGACTCGGCTACTTGCCGCAGTATTTCGGCTTCTACCCGAACCTGACGGGCGAGGCGATGCTGCTCCATATGCTTCGCCTGAAAGGGGTGAACGCGCCGGGTGGGCAGAAGAAACTGGTGGCCGAGCTACTGGAGCGCGTTAACCTGACGTTCGCGGCCAAGCGCAAGGTGAAGGGGTATTCTGGCGGGATGCGGCAGCGCCTCGGCATCGCCCAAGCCATAGCGGGTGACCCGGCGCTGCTGATCGTTGACGAGCCGACAGCGGGCCTCGACCCGGAGGAGCGCATCCGATTCTACCGCCTGCTCGGCGAGTTGGCTGAGGACCGGACCGTCCTGCTCTCGACCCACATCGTCGAGGACGTGGCAGTGCTCTGCCCGCGCTTCGCGGTGCTCCGCAAAGGGCAAGTTCTCACCGAGACCACGCCGAGCGAGGCCCGCGCGGCCATCGACGGACAGGTCTATGAGGGCGAGGCATCGCACCACCAACTCACGGCCCTCGCCGAAGTGGGTCAGGTGACGCAGGCCTATCTGGTTGAAGGCCGTAACCTCGTCCGGCTCTACGTGCCTGATGGCCCACCGCCTGCCGGGTTTGCTCCGACGCGCCCGACGCTGGAAGATGCCTACCTGGTGCTGATGCACGCCGCTGAGGCACAGGAGACTCGTCACGTCGAGCGGGTAGTCGCGTGAACGGGCAGCGCATCTGGACCATCGCCCAGCAAGAGCTACGGACCCACCTGACGAGTCCGCTGTTCTGGGTACTCATCGCGCTGATGGTGGTGCTCACGATGAGCCTCAACCCGACAGCCATGATCCCGTCGGACGATACGGCGGTCGGCGGCGTGCGAGCCTTCGCTAACTCGCCCTATGCGCTCGCGCAGTTCTTTGCCCTCGCCGGGTTCTTTCTGTATCCGTTCTTCGTCTCGATCCTGTCCGGGATGGCCGTCGTGCGCGACGATGAGGCGCGGATTTCGGAGTTGCTCCACAGCACCCCGCTGACATCTGCCGAATACATCGCAGGCAAGTTCGGCGGCGCAGTGGCGATGCTCGGTACGGCGCTGTTACCACATCTCGTGATCGCCCTTGCGGTAATTCAATTCTTGCCGAACCCCGAGATCGTGCGTGGGCCGTTTCGGCTGATGCACTTCGCTGGAACCCTCGGGCTGTTCACCTTCCCCGGCCTCGCGTGGTGTGCCGGGCTGGCCTTCGCGGCGGGCGAGCGCACGCGCCGACCGATGGCGGTCTATGCTGTGCCCATCGCCTATTTCATGGCCGTCACCTTCGTCCTCTGGATGTGGAATCCGACGTGGCTGCCCGAGAGCCTGAACCGGGCGCTGATGATCCTCGACCCGACGGGCCTACGGTGGCTCCGGCAGACGCTGTTCGCCGTAGACCGAGGCGTGGCATTCTACAACACGGCCCCGCTCGCGCTAGACGCGACGTTCTGGCTGAACCGCCTCGTCACGCTCGCCGTGCCACTCTTGGCAGTAGTGGCGTCCGTTCGCCATTGCCGCCAGACCATCGGCGGCGATAGTCCGGCAAGCCGGTGGTTCAAGCGGAGGCATCCCGTGACCGCACCGGCCAGCGTGCCCGGTGTCGCGCTGCTGAACAGCAGCCCGCTGCGCGACCTCGGGATGACCAGCCGCGCTCCCGGATTTCTGGCGAGCACGCTCCACATCGCCCGCGCCGAACTGCGCGAGCTGCGAGGACACCCAGCGCTCTACCTCTTCCTGCCGTTCATCATCTTCCTCGTGCTAGAGTTCGCTATGGAGGGCAACGCGGCCCTCGGCGCGCCGGTGATCTACACAGCAGGGTTTCTGGCGATCGGAACCATTGAGATCATCACCGTCCTCGTCTGCCTGCTGCTGCTGTTCTACACGGTCGAGTCGGTCCACCGGGAGACCACCACGGGGTTTGGGGCTATTCTCTTTGCCTCGCCGTTTCAGACGGGCGCGCTGCTGATCGCCAAGAGTCTCGCCCAAGCCGTCCTCATCGCAGTCATCCTCGCGGTGTGCTTGGCGACGAGTCTGACGATGCTCGCCGGACAGTCGCAAGGGCGCGTCGAGGTCTGGCCGTTCGTCCTCGTCTGGGGCCTGTGCCTCGTGCCCACCTTCTTCGTCTGGAACACGTTCGTCACAGCGACGCTGGCGGTGGTGCGGAGCCGCTACATCACCTACGCGGTAGGCCTCGGCGCACTCGTGTGGACGTTCTACCGGATGCAGGCTGGAGCGATGACCTGGGTCGACAACTGGCCGCTGTGGGGCACGCTGCGCTGGAGCGACCTGGGCACCTTTCCACTGAACGGCGAAGCGCTCCTGCTGAACCGCCTGCTGATGGTGTCGGCCGGCGTCCTGTTCGGGTTCATCGCTGTGTGGGCCTTCCCTCGCACCGAGCGGGACGCGGCGGCAACGCTCCATCGCCTCCGACCACGCCCGCTCTTCCGCATGGCGCTGCGGCTCGCCCCGTCCCTTGCGGTGCCGCTGCTGCTCGGCGGCTACATCGCGTATCAGGTCAATACCGGATTTCAGAGCGAGGCCACCGAGGCACAGGCCCGCGCCTACTGGCAGCAGAATGTGGCAACCTGGCGCGACGTGCCCCCGCCTGAGATCACTTCGATGGACCTTGCCATCGACCTCGAACCGGCGAAGCGGCGGATGAGCGTGAACGGCACGTACGCCCTCGTCAACCGCAAAGACGCGGCGATGTCTCGGCTAGCCTTCACCGTCGGGCACTCGTTCGAGGAGGTGACGTGGACACTCAGCGAGAGCGAGGTGAGCGAGGAGGACCGAGCGGGGCTGCACGTCCTCCCGCTCCCCGAACCGCTCGCGTCCGGCGACACCGTGCAGATCGGGTTCGCCTATAGCGCGGTCTATCCCGACGGCTTCACGCGCAACGGCGGCGGGATGCGCCACTTCATCCTTCCCGCAGGCGTCCTCCTGTCCACGCTGCGCGGTGAGTTCCTCCCGATTCCCGGCTTTGTCGAACGCTTCGGGCGGCACGAAGGCAACCGCTCCGATCCTGCCGAGGTCGCGGACGATTTCTGGCAGCAGACGCTCCCACCCATAGGTGGTGGAGCCTTGTTCGATACCCGCGTCGCAATCACTGCTCCGAGCGACTACACCGTCACGTCGGTCGGGATGAAGACAGCAGAGCACACCGAGGGTAGACGAACGACCGTGGTGTGGGAGAGTGATGCGCCCGTCGGCACGGTCAACGTGATCGCTGGACGCTGGGCGGTGGCCGAGCACGACGGCAACGCCATCTACTACCACCCCGGCCATGACTACAACGTCGAGGAGATGCTAGAAACTCTCGCCGCTGCCCGCTATCACTATGCCGAGTGGTTCCATCCGTACCCGTGGCAGGAGCTACGCCTCAACGAAGTCCCGAACCTTGAAACCAACGCGACCGGCTTCCCGACGAATATCAGCTTCTCCGAGACCTCGGGCTTCCTGACCAAGCGTGACCGACGGACAGAGGCGGCCTTCATCGTCACCGCGCACGAGGTCGCACACCAGTGGTGGGGCAACCTGCTCCGTCCCGGCGAAGGTCCGGGCGCGGATGTGCTCATCGAAGGCGCAGCGCACTACTCAACGTTGCTGCTACGCGAGGCTGTCCACGGACTACGCGGGCGCATCGCCTTCGCCACACAGATCGAGTCGGCGTACACCGAGCAGCGCCGCGTCGATGCCGAGCGAGCGCTCGACCGTGTCACCGGCAGCAGGCGGACCGACGGCACGCTGGTTTACAACAAGGGGGCGTGGGCGCTCTGGATGCTGCACACCCACCTCGGCGAAGCAGCTATGCAGGCAGGCCTCCGCACCTTCTTCGACCGCTACGTCGATCCCATTGACGGCGACTATCCGGCGCTGCACGACTTCATCGAGACGCTTCGCCCCTTCGCACCGGACTCGGTAGCGTATCAGCACTTCGTCGATCAGTGGTTCTTCGATGTCGTCCTCCCCGAGTACCAGCTTTCCGATGTCGAGGTCGTGCAGCGCGGCAATCAGTGGCTCGCGTCGGCCACCGTCGAAAACGTCGGCACGGGCACGATGACGGTCGAGGTTGCCGCCACGCGGGGCGAGCGATTCGACGGCGATGACTTGAACCCGGAATACCTCGAAGCACGCACAACCATCCGGCTCGCGCCTCGACAGCCGGAGCGCATCTCGCTGACCGTGCCGTTCGAGCCAGAACGCATCATCGTTGACCCGGACGCCCTCGTGCTTCAACTCAACCGGGACCGGGCTGTGGCTACCCCATAGGCTTGAGGTCACCCTCAAACACAATCACCGCCTCACCCCGAATCAACAGCTTGTCGTCCGTCAGTTCGACCTCCATGAACCCGGTCCGCTTCGAGGACTGGAAGGAACACAGGGTCGTCTTGCCGAGCCGCGCCGACCAGTACGGCGCGAGGAACGTGTGCGTGCCGCCGGTTACGGGGTCCTCGTTCGTGCCGCTCCACGGCCAGAAGTAGCGCGAGTGAAAGTCGTAGCCGTCGGTGCCCGGTGCGGTGACGAGGACACCGTTGATTGCATCGTGCGACTGAAGCAGCGCGGCGAAGTCCGGCTCCAGCGCGGCTAGCTCCTCAGCGCGTGCAATCTCCAGCAGCAAGATCTGGGTCTCTTCGTTATAGGCTACGTTCTCGACAGCGCGAAGCCCGAGCGCTTCGAGCAGCGCAGACGGCGCGGCGGCAGAGCGCACGCCATAGACGGGGAAAGCCATCTCGATTCGTCCGTCCACCTCACGGGCTGCAAGTTCGACGCCTTCAACTGTCGTGAACTGGGCTTCGGACAGGTCATGTGTGGCGAAGAGGACCTTAGCCGAAGCCAGCGTGGCGTGACCGCACAGCGGAATCTCCATCTTCGGCGAGAAGTAGCGGATCGAGAAGCGCCCGGTCACGTCCTCGCTTTGAACGAAGGCGGTCTCGGAGAGGCCCAACTCCTGCGCGATGGCGAGCATCATGGCCTCACCCAGCGGCGACGCCGTGAGGCAAACACCCGCCGGGTTGCCTTTGAAGGGTACGTCGGTGAAAGAATCAACGATGCAGGTCTTCATGAGCAACGGATACCACCCTTAGCGCTCGCCGAGATGGAAGCCATAGCGCCAGTCCAAGTCGCGCTCGTAGCCGATGGCCTCATAGAGCGTCTGCGCCGATTTGTTCGTCGCTTCTGTCGCTAGCTCCACGCGGAGCGCGCTCGTCGAGGCGGCAAAGTCGTGCGCTGCCTCCATGAGTGCCCGTGCGACGCCTCGACGGCGAGCACCCTGCGCCACAAACAAATCGTTGAGCACCCACACGCGCTGCATCCCGACGGACGAGAAGAATGGGTAGAGCTGCGTAAACCCGACAAGGTGCTCCATGTCCGGCAGCGACGCGACGAAGATCACCGACTCCTCGTGCTCGAACCGCTCCGCGAGGAAGCGCCGCGCCCCGGCGAGGTCCGAGGACTGACGGTAGAACTGGCGATAGCCGTCGAACAGGGTAGCAAGCGCGTCGAGGTCGGTCCTAGCGGCGCAGCGGATGATTGGGTCCATGATCGCTGGTCGGGAGATGAATGAAAGGCTAGACCTACTCGGAGCCGTTGACGACGCGGCTGATGTGGCCACGCCCACCTGCCCACCCTACGTCGGCACGCAGAAACGCGACGCTCCACGCTTCGACGCTGTCGATCATGGCCCACGTTTCGCCGCCATCGATGGAGTAGGCGGAGCCGGTTGGCGAGACCGCGACAAGACTCGGCGTAGGCGTGCCGGGCACGATGCTCGATCCGTAGACGCGCCCGCCGAGGACGCCCTCGCCGAGTGCCTCCCATGTCGCCCCGCCATCGCGGGTGACGGCGACGTTCGCCATCGGGCGGGTCCCAACGCCACCGAAGGCGACGCCGTGCTGCGGGTCGAAGAACGCGAGCGAGGCGAGACCCTCGTCGGGAGCGGTGCTCTCGATGGGCGTGTCGGCCTCGGTCCACGTCGCGCCGTAGTCCGTCGTGCGGATGACGCGGGTATCAACGCCAGACGCGGCCGTGCCGAACCAGCCGAGGCCGCCGGGCTGCGCGGCGGTGCAGGTGCCGGACGAGGCGAAGGAACCTTCGCCGGGACGTGCCTCGGGAATGTTCGCTGAATCAACGAGCGTCCACGTCGCGCCGCCGTCAACGGTGCGCCGGAGGGTGAAAGCACCCTCGTGGCTATCGCTGAAGACGAACCCGCGCTGCCGGTCCCAGAAGGAGAAGCAGTCATAAAAAGCATTGGGGTCGTCGTTCTCGAACTGGAGCGTCCACGTCGCGCCACCGTCAGCGGTATGGTAGATGCGCGAGGCCGGGCCGGGGCCGATGGACAAGGCAAACGCTTCATCGGCGGAGAACGCTTCCACATCGCGGAAGGCAAGCGTGTCGGGCCACGGGCCGTCGAAGAAGGTCCACGTCGAACCTCCGTCTGCTGTTCGACCCACGAGACCAGGCTGACCGGCCACCCAGACAGTCTGCTCATCGACCACCGAAAGGGCAACGAAGAGCGAGTCGGGGGCATCGAGTTGCACGACCCATGACGGATCGACGAGCGCCCGCACCATGTCCTCTGATTCGTCCTCAGACGGGGCGTCGGACTGGCATCCAGCGAGGGCTATGAACAGGACGAGCGAGAACGGGGCGAGGGCGCGCATGGGCGTCGAGGCAGGTGATGGTCTGCCAATCTAGCACCGCGTGCTACTCCGGTGCTTCCCATTCCACAGGCGGCAAGACAACACGCTCAGGCAACCGGCTAGCATCGCCTGTTGCAAACCAGTGATATAGCCCCGCCTCGAAGACTGGATTCACTTCTGCAGCTTCACGAACCGCCCCGTGCGAGCCGCCTTCGATGGTGACGAAGTGGTGGTTGTGGAACGCGGGCAGCAGATCGAGCGCGTTCGTGTACGGGGTATTCATGTCCCAAGTGCCGTGCAGGAGCAGCGTCGGCACATTGGTCGCGAACCCGGTGCGGAAGTCATCACCGAGGTCGGCGTCCCACACGGCACAGTCGGTATCGTACTCCTGCCAGATCGGCCCGAGCAGGTCGGCAGCGATGGACTGGCGATAGCGAGCACCTCGCTCGGCGGTGATACCAGAGGCGCAGTCGAAGGCGTACCACCCGGCGCTGCGAAGGCGGTTTGACGTGTGAAGGCCCGTGATACGGCGACCCGCCCAGTAGAAATCGCCGTTCAGCATCTCCAATAGGTCGAGCGGCCACGCGGGCATCAGATAGCGGAATTTTAGCCCCCGCGACACGCCGAGCGTCAGTTCGCGGAGGGCATTGCCGTCGAGGGGCACCGTAATCGATTCCTCGGTATCCGGGTGCTCGGTCTGAGCCGTGATGGGTGCCGCATCGGCGCGGCGAATCAGGTCACGGTAGGCCGCGAGGAGGCCGCCTTCGGGAATGTGAGGCCGAAGTGCGTCGGACGCCTCTGCTGAAGTGGCGATCCGTTCCAGCGTCTCCAATACTCCATCAGGCGAATCGTAGGTGTGGTCCGGCCCTTCAAGCGCGCCGAGCGTAGCGCGGGCAACCAGGTCGGGATGGTAGCGGAGGATTGCCATACCCTGATGCGAACCGAAGCTCTTGCCATAGAGCTGAACCTGATCGTAGCCAAGTAATCGCACCACGTCGGCCACGTCGGCAGCGACTTCGACCACATTGATCCCCGCGAGGTCGCACCCCTCAGCCTCCCACCTCTGACGACAGCGCCTAAGCGCCTCCTGCCTCGCCTGCACCCGAGTCGCATTGCCGAACGCCTCGGCCAGCGTCAGCGCCTCGCTATCTTCACACGGCATCAGACTAGGGCCAAATCCACGCTGGCCGACGAAGACCACATCGGTGATGGTGAGCAGGGGCTGCACCTCCCAGACGTAGAATCCAGAGCCATCCAGAAAATCGTCGATGGTGCCATAACCAGGACCGCCCTGCAAATAGAAAATCGGCGGGACGCTGTCCGGGGCACCCGCAGTGCGCCGGAAGCGGACCACCTCCACGGGAACTGCCCCTTCTGAACCTCGCGCGCGGTTGGCGGGTGCGTTGAAAATGCCGCGATCGAATGCAGCGCTGACGCTGTCGCCCCACACCACGATCTCTTCTTTCATCGTAAGCGTCGGCGATTCCGACTGAGCAAGGGCGGTAGGACGGCATCCGGCGAGCACCATGAGGAGGGCTAGCAGGAGCGATGCAGGATGAAGTTGTTCAGGCATGGAAACAGAGAGTCGGGTCGGCAAGCGGCATGAGCGAGGGACTACGGAGCCAATGCCCAACTGTTTACTTCAATGCATATCTTGCGACTCACGATGCACGAGACGCATGATATGCTATGGAGCTTCGCCAGATCGAATGTTTCGTCGCCGTAGCCGAGGAGCAGCACTTCGGACGGGCGGCGCTGCGGGTCCACCTGTCGCAGTCGGCCCTATCTCGGCAAATACAACGCCTCGAAGCCGACCTCGGGACACAGCTCTTCGACCGGTCAACGCGAGGGGCCAACCTGACGGTCAGTGGACGCGCCTTCCTGCGCGACGCGCGCGAGGTACTCCACTGGGTGGACCGTGCCCGCGAGAGCGCACAAGCCGCCGCCGACGGGCGGTCCGGTACGCTCCGCCTCGGGTATGTGAGTTCTGCCTCGGCGCGGTTGCTCCCCGTCCTTCTTCGGGCCTTCCGCGATGAAGCACCCGGCACGTCAATTCATCTTGTGGAGCGTTTCCAAGAGGAGATCATCGGTGCCCTTCGGGCGCGGGAAGTCGACATCGGAATCGGGCGCGGGCCGTTTGCCGACACTAATGGACTAGCCATCGAGCCGCTGGGAGCCGAACCCCTCATTGCACTTCTTCCAGCCGATCACCGCCTCGCCTCGCAGGTGGCGGTGCCACTCACTGAGTTGGCGCGGGAATCGTTCGTGCTCGCTCCCCGGCACCATGTGGGAAGTTTTATGGGAACGGTCTCGGCGCTGTGCCAGTCGGCAGGATTTCAACCCCGCATCGTGGAGGAAGCCGAGCCCTTGGCCGCCACGCTCGTGCTAGTGGCAGCAGGCGTAGGGATCACAATCGCTCCCGAGACCGCCGGACAGCACCTACCCGATGGCGTCATCGCCCGCCCGATGGTCGACGTGCCCGATCACGTAAGGGCGATGACCTCACTCTGCCTGCTCTGGCGTGACGGCGATCTCCCACCCGTCGCAGACCGGCTTCGCCGGCAGACCATCCTCTACACCAATGGCGTGTGACTGCGCGTAGGCGCACACAGGCTGTGCGCTGGCGCACAGTGCCTGAAGCGTGCGGCAGGCTCTCAAGCCGCCCAACGCGCATCGCATTAGACGGGCGTGAGGTGGCATATGGCTTGCGCGATGGGAGTCACTCCCATCCTCCTGCCTTCATGCTGCTCAACTATCTCCGCATCGCCCTCCGCACCCTTCGCCGTCAGCCCGGCTACGCCGCGCTCAACGTCACCGGCCTCGCTGTCGGCGTCGCGTGCTGCCTCTTTCTGCTGCTTTTCGTCCGCGATGAACTGAGCTACGACCGCTTCCACGAGGACGCCGACGCCGTCTACCGCGTCAACATGGTCGTTCCCCAACTCGATGCAACGATCGCTATCAGTCCGAACATCGTGGCCCCGCTCCTGAGGCGCGAGTTTCCGGAGGTGGAGACAACCACGCGGATCGAGGCACATGGCGGAGTCGTTCGGGCAGGCGGGCGCATCTTCGACGATAACCGCTTCTACTTCGCCGACTCGACGTTCTTCGAGGTCTTCGACGGGTTCGAGTTGCTGGCAGGCAACGCACAGACAGCGCTGACCCGACCCAACACCGTCGTGCTGACCGAATCAACGGCGGAGAAGTTCTTCGGCGACACCGATCCCGTCGGGCAGACCATCATCCGAAACAACGACCAAGAGTTCGAGGTGACGGGCGTGATGGCGGACGTGCCCACAAACTCGCACTTTCGCTTCGACTTCCTCGCCTCATTTGCCTCGCGGGAGCACTGGGCCAACAACGAGCAGTGGGGCTCAGCCAACTTTTTCACCTTCATTCGCCTGCCGAGTGCCACCGCCGCCGCCCCATTGCAGGCGAAGATCGATGCGTTCATTGCGGAACGGAGGTCAGCAGGCGAGCACTCGCGCATCCTCACACTCCAGCCACTACCAGACATCCACCTCGCCAGCGACATCGCCTACGACATCGACGCGACAGGCGATATGACCTATGTGATCGGCTTCACGACGGTAGCGCTGCTGATTCTCCTGATCGCGTGCATCAACTACATGAACCTCGCCACGGCACGCGCCGGGCAGCGGGCGAAGGAGGTCGGCCTGCGGAAGTCACTCGGGGCGTTCCGCGGGCAGCTCGTCGGGCAGTTTTTCAGTGAGTCGGCGCTGCTCACACTAGCCGGGTTGGGACTGGCTGTGGCGCTCGTCGGGATCGGGCTGCCGTGGTTTAATGAACTGAGCGGCAAGGCGCTGACCTTTGGGACGCTCGCCGAGCCGGGACTCGTCGCGCTGATCGTCAGCATCTTCCTCGTCGTGAGTGTGGTGGCAGGAAGCTACCCAGCGCTCTACCTCTCCGGCTTCCAACCGGCGCGCGTGCTTCGCGGACGGGGTACCACATCCTCCGGCTCATCGTGGCTGCGGAAGAGCCTCGTCGTGCTCCAGTTCGGTATCTCAGCGTTCCTCATCGCCGGGACGCTCGTGGTGATGAGCCAGCTTAGGTACCTGAATGCACAGCAACTCGGGTTTGACAAGGAGCACCTCGTGGTGCTCCCCCTCTCCGACTCGATCCTGCAGGAACAGGTTACCGCGATGCAGAATGCCATCACCCAGAGTCCAGCGATAGTTGCCACGACTGGTATTAACCAGGTTCCCGGCCAGCTAGGCTGGACTTCCGGCTTCCGCACGGAAGGCATGGGCGAAGATGAGGGGTTTCTTATCAAGGGTCTCCCTTCTGATCCGAACGTGACGGATGGGCTAGGGTTAACGCTCGTGGCTGGACGTGGCTTCCCCGCGACACCGCCCGAACCGGACTCAGCCAACTACCAGTTCGTCATCAATGAGACGACGGTCGAACGGCTCGGCTGGACGCCGACAGAGGCCATCGGGCGGCGCGTGGCGGTGGACTCGCGCTGGGGCGAGGTGATCGGTGTGGCGAAGGACTTCCACTTCCGCTCGCTCCACGAGCAAATCGAGCCACTCGCCATCTGGTACGACCCCGGCAACGTGTTCCATCTCGCCGTCCGCCTCGCGCCCGGCGACACGCGGGCCGGCATGGACCATCTCGAAGCCGTGTGGGGCCAGTTCGCTGCACACCGCCCATTCTCGTACCGCTTCCTCGATGACGTGTACGACCGACTCTACCGCAACGAGGAGCAGCTCGGGCGGATCGTGAGCATCTTCGCCTTCCTCGCCATCTTCGTCGCCTGCCTTGGGCTGTTCGGCCTCGCCTCATTCACGGCGGAGCGCCGGACGAAGGAAGTCGGCGTACGGAAGGTGCTCGGCGCAACGGTGCCGAACCTCGTGCTGCTGCTCGCCAAAGATTTCGTCGCACTCGTCGCGGTCGCCTTCGTGATCGCGGTGCCACTCGTGTGGTTTGGACTCAGCCAGTGGCTCGACGGGTTCGCCTACCGCATCGGCCTCGGGCCGGAGCCGTTCCTCATCGCGGGCGTGCTCCTCTTCGCCATCGCCCTGCTGACGGTGAGCACGCAGGCCCTTCGTGCCGCCACCACCGATCCCGTCAAAGCTCTCCGCTACGAATAGCCATGCTGAAGCACTACCTCTCCACCGCGCTCCGTCAACTCGGACGCCAGAAGCTCTTCGGGGCCATCAACGTGTTCAGCCTCGCCATCGGGCTGGCCTTCTGCCTCCTCGTGCTCCTGTTCGTGCGCGACGAGTTGAGCTACGACCAGTTCCATACCAACGCTGACCGCATCCACCGGCTCTATCGCGACGTCGTAGAGCCAAGCTCGCCCTTCGACCGGGAACTGTCGATGCCGATTCCAGCAGGCCCTGCGATGCAGGCTACGTTCCCCGAAGTCGAAGCCTTTGTTAGGCTCGACTTTCCCAATGCGGCTCTCACCGTTCGGCACGGTGAGACGATGGTCGAGCAGGATGGCATCCTCGCTGCCGACCCCGCTTTCTTCGACGTGTTCTCCTTTCCACTCCTGAGCGGCAGGCCGGAGACCGCGCTCGCCGGCCCGTACTCGGTCGTGCTCACCGAGTCGGTGGCCCGCCGCTATTTCGGCGAGGCGGATGCTTTGGGCCAGCGGATCGAACTGCGCCTCGGCGAGGGCTATGTGGACCTCCTCGTGACGGGCGTAGCGGCTCCGCCACCCACAGGCTCCAGCGTCCAGTTCGAGGTCTTGATTCCCTACGACCTCTTCGTCCGGCGGCTCGGCGCCATGCAGCGTGCCGTGGATAGCTGGGGGGCAACGCGCTCGATCACCTACGTCATGTTGCGCGAGGGAGCGGATGCTGCGAACGTGCAGACGCAGATGCCTCAGTTCATGGAAACGCACCTCGGCTCAATATTCGACCAGATGCGCGCTAACGGCGTCCTGACCACCGACGGCCCGCCTGCAGTCTACCGCCTCCAGCCGATGACCGACATCCATCTCAACCCGGAGGTCCCCCCCGGCATCACGCCACCGAGTGATCCGCGCTACGCCTACATCCTCGGTGCCATCGCGCTGGCCGTGTTGCTGATCGCCTGCATCAACTTCACCCTTCTCGCTCTCGGGCGCTCGACCCGGCGAGCGAAAGAGGTCGGCGTGCGGAAGGCGATGGGCGCGCAGCCCCGCCAACTCGCCGCGCAGTTCTGGGGCGAGGCCGTGCTCCTGAGCGCGCTAGCCCTCGGCATCGGCATCGGCTTGGCTGCACTTTTCCTGCCGGTCTTCAATGAGTTGGCCGGGAAGACGCTACACTTCGGAGCAGTTGAAGGGCTGTGGGCAGGGGGCGCGCTGCTCGTCTTGCTCGCCATGACAAGCCTCATCGCGGGCGGCTACCCGGCGCTCGTGTTGGCCCGCCTCCAGCCGGTAGCCTCGCTGCGCAACCGGGCGCAGGTCGGCGGACGCAGCCTGCTGGCGAATGGACTGGTGACGGCGCAATTCACCCTCTCGGTATTCCTGATCGTGAGCACGCTCGTGATGGCGCAGCAGCTTCGCCACCTGCGGACGCACAACCTCGGCTATCAGGGCGAGCAGGTCGTCGTCATCCCGACGCGCGGGCTGGACAGCGACACCGTGCTCGACCGCTACCGCTCGCTCGCCGAGGCCGAGCCGACCATCGACCGCGTGAGCGGCTCCAACTTCGCCTTCGGGCGCGGCCTCTGGCGGCGTGGCTTCCGGTACGAGGGCGAGCTGAAGCAAGTCGTGTCGCTGCGTATCGCGGACAACTACCTCGAAACCCTCCGCATGGACCTGATCCAAGGCCGCGACCTCGACCCGCAACGCGCCAGCGATTCGACGAGCAGCATCCTCGTCAATGAAGCCCTCGCGCGCGACTTCGGCTGGGACAACCCGGTCGGGCGGCAGCTTCCGGTCGAGTGGGGCGGTCTGCAAAACCCGACGATTGTCGGGGTGGTCCGGGACTTCCACTTCGAGGCCTTGCAGGCGGAGGTTGCACCCGCCGTGCTCTACACCACGTCGAGCGACCCGGTGCTGAACGTGCTGGTCCGCATCCAGCCCGATGCGATACCGGCAACGTTGGACCAACTGCGCGCTACGTGGGCAAGTCTCACCCACGACGTGCCGTTCCAGTACAGCTTCCTTGATGCTGACATGGACCAACTCTACCAGAGCGAGGAGCGGTGGAGCCAGATCATCGGCTACGGAGCTCTCTTCGCTGTGCTCATCGCGGGCCTCGGTTTGTTCGGCGTGGCAACCCTCGCAGCGGCCCGGCGGACGAAAGAGGTCGGCATCCGCAAGGTGCTGGGAGCCTCGGCGGCGCAACTCGTGCTGCTGCTCTCCAAAGACTTCGTCGTGCTGGTCGGCATCGCCATCGCTATCGCCGCGCCCGTGGGCTACCTCGCGATGCGGCAGTGGCTCGACAGCTTCGCAGCTCGCATCGACCTCGGCCCCCGCGTCTTCCTGCTGGCCGGAGCGCTCGCTCTCCTCGTTGCCCTAGCAACCGTAAGTATCCAGGCCCTCCGCACGGCTACGACTGATCCAGTCAAAGCGCTTCGCTACGAATGAGAACCCCATGCTGAAGAACTACCTCGTCGTTGCCCTTCGCAATCTGCGTCGCCAGAAAGGCTACGCGCTCCTCAACGTAACCGGGCTGGCCGTGGGGATGGCGTGCTGCTTGGCGATCCTGCTCTATGTCTATGGCGAACTGAGCTACGACCAGCACCATGCAAACAAGGACCGCATCGTCCGGCTCGCCATCTTCGACGAGGAGGCAAGTTATGGAGGCGGGGACCCCGGCCTTGCGAAAGTGCCCGGCCCGTGGGGGCCAACCGTCCTCAACGCGGTCCCGCAGGTGGAGACGATGACGCGGTTCCGGCTGCTCAATAGCCAGCTTTTCGAGCGAGGCGACGTGCAGGCGTATGAGGCAGGTGGCCTCTTCGCCGACGGGAATGTCTTCGATGTGTTCAGCTTCGAGTTCGTACAGGGTGATGCCACGACGGCGCTCACGGAGCCGAATACGATGGTCCTCACCGAAACGCTCGCCGCTCGCTACTTCGGCGAGGCCGATCCCGTCGGGCAGTCGCTGGTGCTCAACAACGACGAGACGTACCGGGTGACGGGCATCCTGAAAGATCCACCGACTACCTCCCACTTCTCGTTTTCCTATCTCATCTCGCTCGCGTCGGATACGTCCGAGATGCCGACGCTATGGAATCGGACGCAATTCTATACCTACCTCCTGCTCGACGATGCCGCCGACCTCGCGGAGAGCGAGGCCGTGATAACCGAAGCACTCCAAGCGCAAAACCCAGCCGAGGGCGGACTCTCCGCTATCACTCCGCACCTCCAGCCGCTGACAGAGATCTACCTCCACTCTGACCTCCACCGCGAGATCGGGCCGACAGGCGACCTCGGGTATGTCTCCGCGTTTGCTGTCCTCGCGCTGCTCGTCCTGCTGATGGCGGTCGTCAATTTCGTCAACCTGACGACGGCCCGCTCGGCGCGGCGGGCGACGGAGGTGGGCGTCCGCAAGGCGATCGGTGCCCCGCGCACGGCCCTCGCACGGCAGTTCATCGGCGAGGCGCTTCTGCTCATCGTACTCAGCCTCGGCCTCGCGCTGCTCCTGACGCAGACGCTCCTCCCCTCGTTCAACCAACTCGCGGGCGTCGAGCTTACCCTCCCGATTCAGGAGCCTGTGTTCTGGCTCGCGCTGCTCGTGGCTGGATTCGGCATCGGCGTGCTGGCGGGGAGCTATCCAGCGTTCGTCCTCTCGCGGTTCCGTCCGGCGCGGGTGCTCAAAGGAGCCGCCAGTGCGACTGGTGGGGCGTGGCTGCGGCGAAGCCTCGTCGTGGTCCAGTTCACCGTGTCGGTGTTCCTGCTCGTCGCGGTCGGCGTGGTCCAGCAGCAGGTCCGGTTCATCGAGTCCGCCGACCTCGGGTTTCAGACCGAGCAAATCGTCACCATCCCCGTGCGGGACCAAGCCCTCACGGAGCGCCTCGGGACGCTCAAGGAAGCCTTGCTTCAGCATCCCGGCGTGGTGGACGTGACGGCCTCGGGCAACCTCCCCGGAGGCGGCGACTGGGGCATTCCCTTCACCCCCTCCGGCGTCCCAGACGACGAGGTACCGGAGATGCGGATGCTCGTCATCGACCCCGACTTTCTGGACACGTTTGAGATGGAGATCGTCGCCGGGCGTGGGTTCTCTGAAGACTTCGCCACGGACAGCAGCACCTACCTCGTGAGCGAGACCGCCGTCCGTGCGCTTGGCTGGGACGATCCGTTTTCGGAGACCATTGCGATGCCCGCGATAGACCGACCAGTTGGGGCAGTGGTGGGCGTCGTGAAAGACTTCCACTACCGGTCCCTCCGCGAGACCGTCGAGCCGATCATGCTGTTCATCCCGCCGCCGGGGTGGCTGTTGACGGTCTCGGTGCGCATCCGACCGGGCGAAGTTGAGGAAACGCTCGCCGCCCTCGAAGCGACGTGGGCGACGTTCGACCCGGCGCATCCGTTCACGTACTCCTTCTTCGACGAGACCTTCAACCATCTCTACCGGGCCGAAGCGCGCACGAGTGCGCTGGCTCGCCTCTTCGCCGCGCTGGCGGTGCTGATCGCGTGCCTCGGGCTGTTCGGCCTCGCGGCCTTTGCCGCCGAGCAGCGCACGAAGGAGATCGGCGTCCGCAAGGTGCTCGGCGCGAGTGTGGGGAGTGTGATCGCCCTGCTATCGAAGGACTTCGTCCGGCTCGTGCTCATAGGCTTCGTCGTGGCGACGCCGCTGGCATGGCTGGCGATGAGCCGCTGGCTCGACGGGTTCGCCTACCGCGTGGACCTCGGCCCCGGTGTCTTCGTTGTCGCCGGACTCGCGGCCCTCGCCATCGCGCTCGTGACCGTGAGCACCCAAGCCCTCCGTGCTGCCACCACCGATCCGGTCAAAGCGCTTCGCTACGAATAGCGCTGGCACTGCGCGCTAGCGCCCACCGAGTGTGCGGCAGCGCGCACCGGGCAATGGATCGGTACGCTGCATGAGCCACTTCGGACGGTGAGCCTCTCATGGCATATCGCTTGCGCAAGACAGGAGCCTACTCTCCTGACCTCTCGCCATGCTGAAGAACTACCTCACCGTCGCGCTCCGTCAACTCCGTCGGCAGAAAGGCTATGCCGGGCTGAATGTGGCAGGGCTGGCCGTCGGGCTGGCGTGCTGCCTGCTGATCGCCCTGTGGGTGCGCGACGAGCGCAGCTTCGACCGCTTCCACAGCGAGAACGACCGCCTCTACCGGCTCAACAAGGTGCACACGCTCCCGACCGGCGGGACCGAGTTGCACGCGCTCTCGTCTGGTCCAATGGGGCCGCAACTCGTCGCTGACTATCCCGAAGTCGAGGCCACCGTCCGCATCCTCCCGTGGTGGGGCGACCTCCTCTTTGAGCGCGGCGAGACATCGCTGACGGTACCCGGCGTGACCTTCGCCGACCGCAACGTGTTCGAGGTCTTCGACTTCGACCTGTTGCGCGGCGACCCGGCGACGGCACTCGAAGCTCCGCTCTCAGTCGTGCTCACGGAACGCCTTGCCGAAGCCTTCTTTGGCAGTGACGACCCCATCGGCCAGACGCTCCTCGGGTTCGGCGACCTGACCTATACCGTCACGGGCATCGTGGAGGACACACCGCCGCACTCGCACCTCCAGTACGGCTCGTTCGTCTCGTGGTCGAGCGTGGTGCCGGGCAACGGCGGACTGGACTTCAACTGGCTCACGATATGGCGTCCGCAGTCGATCTATACCTATGTGCTGCTCCGCCCCGACGCCGATCCGGCGGCGCTCGAAGCTAAGCTGCCGGGCTTCATGACCGAGCACTTCGCCGAACGCGCCGACCAGTACCGCCTCTACCTCCAGCCGCTCGGCGACATCTACCTCGGCTCGATGGACATCCTCTACCAGCGGAGCATGGTGCAAGGCAACCGGGCCTACGTCTATGTGCTCAGTGTCGTCGCCCTGCTGATCCTGCTGATCGCGTGCGTCAACTTCATGAACCTTTCCACGGCGCGGGCCAGTCGGCGGGCGGTCGAGGTCGGCGTGCGGAAGTCGGTAGGTGCGCGGCGGCCCCAGCTTATCGGCCAGTTTCTCAGCGAGGCGTTGCTGCTCGTGGGTCTCGGGCTTGGCCTAGCGCTGGTCCTCGTCGAGACAGTGCGGCCTGCGTTCAACCAACTGGTCGGCAAAGCCATGCCCGCCTTCGCGTGGACCGATCCGCCGGTGCTGATCGCGCTCGCGGGGCTGGGGTTATTAGTTGGCCTCGCGGCGGGGACGTATCCGGCGTTCGTGCTCTCGGCGTTCCGCCCGGCGCGGATACTCAAAGGGAGCCAAACCTTCGGCGGGCGGCGGTTCCGGCAGGTGCTCGTCACGGCTCAGTTCGCCGCCTCGATTGCGCTGTTGGCAGGTACGTTTCTCGTCTACAGCCAGATGCAATTCGTGCTGGATGAGAACCCCGGGTATGACCGCGACCACCTCGTCACGCTACCGACGGGCAGAACCGACATTGGCGATCAGGCCGCTGCATTCAAGGCCGAAGCGTTGCGACATCCCGGCATCACGCACGCGACCCTCACCAACAACGTCCCCGGCCAAGGGTTCTCGACACACACCGTCGTTCCCGAGGGGCGTCCAGAGGATGAAGGCTTGACGGCGGCCGGACTCTTTCTCGATGACACGGACCTGATCGAGACATATGGGCTAACCCTCGCTGAGGGACGCTTCTTCGACCCCGCCCGACCGGCAGACTCCAGTGCCATCGTGCTCAACCAAGCGATGGTCCGCAGCCTCGGCTGGACCGACGCGGTCGGCAAGCGCTTCGACATGCCCGGCGAGATCGACGAGGGCACGGTGATCGGCGTGGTTGAGGACTTCCAGATCGCGGCGATGTATCAAGAGGTAGCCCCGCTGTTCATGGCGCTCGACGGCAGCAACGGTAGCCTGACTGTGCGCCTCGCCGGAGACGATGTGGCGGGCGCGCTCGCGCACCTAGAGGCGACGTGGGCGCAGTTCGAGCCGCGCTATCCGTTTGAGTACCAGTTTCTCGATGACACCTTCGCCCAACTCTATCAGTCCGACCGCCGCCTGATGCAGACGCTCGGCCTCTTCGCCGTGCTCGCCATTCTCGTGGCGTGCCTCGGCCTCCTCGGGCTGGCGGCTTACACGGCGGAGCGGCGGACGAAGGAGATCGGCGTCCGCAAGGTGCTCGGCGCGGGCGTGGCAAGCATCATCGGGCTGCTCTCGGTGGACTTCCTCCGGCTCGTCGGGATCGGCTTCGTGGTGGCCGCGCCGCTGGCGTGGTTCGCTGCCGAGCGCTGGCTCGACGGCTTCGCCTACCGGATCGACGTGGGTCTCCTCCCCTTCGTGATCGCGGGTGCGCTTGTGCTTCTCCTCGCGCTTGTGACGGTCAGCACCCAAGCCCTCCGCGCCGCGACCGCCGACCCGGTCAAAGCGCTTCGCTACGAATAACATCCTGCCATGCTGAAGAACTATCTCACCATCACGCTTCGCAGCCTGCGGAAGCACAGGGGCTACACCTTCCTCAACCTCTTCGGCCTAGCTATCGGGATGGCGTGCTGCGTCGCCATCGCGCTCTACGTGCGCGGCGAGCTGAGCTACGACCAATCCTACGATGGGGCGGAGAACATCTACCGCGTGGTACTGGACTTCCGTATGCAGGAGCTAGAGATGCAGACGGCCTACAGTGCCCGGCCCCTCGGCCCGACCCTAGCGACCGACTTTCCCGAAGTCGAGCACGCGACGCGGCTCTGGTACGACCCGTCGGGCCAGATGACGGTGCGCTCCGGCGACCAAGCCTTCCCGGAAGATCGCTTCTTCTTCGCCGACTCGACGTTCTTCGAGGTGTTCGGGATGCCCCTGCTTCAGGGCGATCCGCAAACGGCGCTCCGTGCTCCGTTCACGGTCGTGCTGACCGAGTCCACGGTCCGGCGCTACTTCGGCGAGACCAACCCCATCGGGCAGACACTCGCCGTGCGCGAGCCGTCCGACCGCGACGTGTTCGAGTACACGGTGACGGGCGTGATGGCGAACCTCCCGACGCACACGCACCTCGACTTTGACCTGCTCGCGTCGTACACGACCCAGCGCCAGAGTCGCTCCGAGAGCTGGCTCGGGTTCGGGGTCTACACGTATGTCCGCGTGCGCCCCGGCACCGATCCGGCGGCGCTCGAAGCCAAGCTCCCGGTCCTCTTTGCCACCTACGGTGGCCCTCAGATTTCCGAGTCGTTCGGGACCACGCTGGAGGCGTTCGAAGAGGCGGGCAACGGTTATCGCTATTTCGTCCAGCCGATCACCGACATCCACCTGCGCTCGACCCTCGAAGACGAGCCAACCCCGACGGGCGATGTGCGGGTGGTCTATCTGTTCGCGGCCATCGCCGTGCTTGTGCTGCTGCTGGCGTGCGTCAACTTCATCAACCTAGCGACCGCACGGGCCGCCCGGCGGGCGCAGGAGGTGGGCGTCCGCAAGACACTCGGCTCGCGGCGCTCCCAACTCGTCGCCCAGTTTCTGACGGAGTCGATGCTGATGAGCCTCGGCGCGCTCGCGCTGGCGGTGGGCATCGTCCAGATCGTGGGGCCGCTGTTGAGCACGGCGACCGGAGCCGCGCTGCGCTTTGCACCGGGCGATATCACAGGCTATGCTCCGCTACTGCTCGGGCTGGGCGTGCTCGTCGGGATCGGAGCCGGGGCGTATCCCGCCTTCTATCTTTCAGCCTTCCGCCCGATGGCGGTGCTCAAGAGCCACCGAGCGAAGGGGCGGCGGTCGTGGCTTCGGGACGGCCTCGTGGTGTTCCAGTTCGGGATTGCGATGGCGCTGATCGTGTGTACGGTCGTCGTGTACGGCCAGACGCAATTCATGCTGGAGAAGCAGCTAGGCTTTGAGGCCGAGCAGGTGGTCGTACTCGAAGGCGCGGAGGTGATGGGGCCGCAGGGCGAGGCGTTCCGCACCGCACTCCGAGCACTGCCGGGTGTGGTGAGTGTCACGAACGCGGCGCAGGTCCCCGGTCGCCATGTGGACGGGGCGGTCATGCGCATCGCCGGAGCGCCGGACGACACAGGCCTGCCTATCGAGTACACCTACGCGAGCTTCGACTTTGTCGAGACGCTGGGGCTGGAGGTGGTGGCAGGCCGAAGCCTATCCCGCAGCGTCCCCTCCGACTCGCTCGCCGTCCTCCTGAACGAAATGGCGGTGCAGCAATTCGGGCTCACCGATCCCATCGGTGCCCAGATCGAATGGCCCGGCGAGTCGGTCTACACGGTCGTCGGCGTGGTCCGGGACTTCCACGTCGCCTCGCTGCACCGGGAGATCGGCCCGATGGCGCTCCTCGGCCCGGATCCACGCAATACCAACCGGCCCAACCTACTCGCCATCGCGCGGGTGGACCAGGCGGACCTACCCGGCACACTCGCCGCGGTCGAGGCTACGTGGTCCCGGTTCGCCCCGCAGCACCCGTTCCTCTACACCTTCCTCGACGACACCTTTGCCCAACTCTACGAGGCCGAGCGGCGGACGGGTCGTCTGATTACGCTCTTTGCCGGGCTGGCGGTGCTGCTCGCCTGCTTCGGCCTCTTCGGGCTGACGGCCCACATGGCGGCGCAGCGCACCAAGGAAATCGGCGTCCGCAAGGTGCTCGGAGCCACCGTGTCGGGGATCGTTCTGCTGCTCTCGCGGGACTTCATCAAGCTGGTCATCGTCGCCATCGCGCTGGCGGTTCCGGTCTCGATTCTGGTGCTGCGCCCGTGGCTCGACGGGTTCGCCTATCAGATCGCCCTGGGTCCGACGCCCTTCCTCCTCGCAGGCATTCTGCTTCTCGTGATCGCGCTTGTGACGGTCAGCACGCAGGCCCTCCGCGCTGCGACCGCCGACCCGATCAAGGCTTTACACCACGAATAACCCTAAGTGTTTATGTGGACCAATTACCTCAAGGCCACCCTCCGCACGCTGCGTAAGCAGAAGCTCTACGGGTTCATCAACATCTACGGACTCGGACTCGGCATCGCGTGCTGCCTGCTGCTGCTGCTGTTCCTCCGCGACGAGGTGAGCTACGACCGCTTCCACCCGAACGCCGAACGGACCTACCGGATCGTGCAGCAGGACAACGCGCTGGCTGAGGACGTGACGCCGGAGGCCCCGCTTGCTCCTGCGCTGCTGGCCGACTATCCCGAGATCGAGCACGCGACGCGGCTGTTCCGCTACTGGTTCACGCCCCTCGTGAGTCGGGACGACACGGGGTTCTATGAGGAGGACTTGCTCTTCACCGACGCGCAGTTCTTCCAAGTCTTCGGCTTCGAGTTCTTGCGCGGGACGCCGGAGGAGGCGCTCGCCGCGCCGTTCTCGCTCGTCCTGACCGAGTCGGCGGCGCAGACCTACTTCGGCGAAGATGACCCGCTCGGCCAGACGCTCATGCTGAACGCCGAGCACGCGATGACCGTGACCGCCGTCCTCGCCGACCCGCCGCGCACCTCGCACTTCAGCTTCTCGATGCTCGGCTCGGTCGAGGCACTGGACGACGTGATGGGCTGGGACAACGTGCTCGACAACTGGGGCCTCGGTGCTTTTCCAACCTACCTCACGCTCGCGGAAAGCGTGGATCCGGCGGCGCTTGACGCCAAGCTTCCCGACTTCGTGGACCGAACACTCGGCGAGGAGAGCGTAACCGTCTACCGGCTCCAGCCGCTCACCGACATCCACCTCTATTCCGACTACCGGGGCGAGCTAGAGGCCAACAGCGACATCCGGTACGTCTGGCTCCTCGCCGCCCTCGCCGCGATCATCCTGCTGTTGGCGTGCATCAACTACACGAACCTCACCACCGCTCAATTTGCCCGACGGGCGAAGGAGATCGGCGTCCGCAAGGCGGTCGGTGCCCAGCGCAATCAACTTGCGGTGCAGGTGCTCACGGAATCGCTCGTAATGGCGGGCCTCGCCCTCGTCGTAGCGCTGGGTTTGATCGAATTGTTGCTGCCCGCCTTTGGCACCCTCCTCGGCGGCGAGCTTGCCCTCGACTACGGCAGCGGCCTCGTGCTCGGTGTGGCGCTCGGCATCGCGCTCCTGACCGGCCTCGCGGCGGGTGGCTATCCGGCACTCGTACTCTCGGCCTCGGCTCCGCGTATGGCGTTGAAGGGCGCGAGCACGGGGACGCGCTCGCCGCTGCGGCAGGCCCTCGTGGTAGCGCAGTACATCGCGGCGGTCGTCCTCGTCGTCGGGGCGGGCGTGGTCTATCAACAGCTTGACTTCATCCAGAGTGAGAAACTCGGCTTCGATGAGGAACAGGTCGTGATCGTCCCCGTGCGCGACTCGACCGTGGCGCAGCAGCCGGGCACGGTCAAGGCCACCTTCGCCGCACTGCCCGAAGTCACGAGCGTCACCGCGACGACCTCGCTCCCCGGCACCCAGATGCCCGCCACGACGGACTTCCGGCCCGAAGGCATGACGGGCGACCCATTTCGCATGTTCATGGGCTGGGTGGACGACGCCTACGTCGGCACGATGGGGATGGAACTCGCCGCCGGTCGCAACTTCTCGCAAAGCCGGGACGCGAGCGCCGACCGGGCCGTGCTGCTCAATGAGACGGCGGTACGCGAGATCGGCTGGACCTCGCCCGAGGAGGCCATCGGCAAGCAGGCCACCATCTGGGGGCAGGAGCGCGAGATCGTCGGCGTGGTCAAGGACTTCCACTACACGTCGCTGCGCGAGCCGATTGCCCCCTATCTCCTCTTCCCCAACTTCAACGACTCGCAGGGCATCGCGCTCCGCCTCCGCACGGACGATCTTCCAGCAACACTCGCCAAGCTGGAGACAACGTGGCGCACCCTCTCGACGGCCCAGCCTTTCACCTACTCCTTCCTCGACAGCGATCTCGACCGACTCTATCAGGCGGAGGAGCGGTGGGGCAAGATCGTCGGTATCGGCGCGCTGGTGGCGCTCCTTATCGCCTGCCTCGGTCTGTTCGGGCTGGCCTCGTTCCTAGCCGTTCAACGGACGAAAGAGGTCGGCGTGCGGAAAGTGCTCGGCGCGTCGGCGGCGAGCGTGGTGGTGCTCCTGAGCAAGGACTTCGCCAAGCCCGTTCTCATCGCGTTCGCAGTGGCCTGTCCGCTGGCGTGGATGGCAGCGGAGCGATGGCTTGACGGGTTCGCCTACCGGACAGCGCTCGGCCCCGGCGTGTTTGCCCTCGCCGGACTCACGGTCCTTGCCATCGCGCTGCTGACGGTGAGCTACCACGCCTTCCGGGCCGCGACGGTCGACCCCGTCAAGGCCCTTCGCTACGAATAACCGGCATGGCTACATCACTCCGAGTACTCCACTGCTTGCTACTGGTGCTGTTCGCTAGCACGGCAGCGAGTGCGCAGCAGGCCGAGCCGTGGGTGTCCGAGATCAGTGCACGTCAGTTCTTCGCTGTGCTCGTGGAGAACATAGACAAGTCGGCTGACTGGTACAGCCAGGCGTTCGGCTTGGCGGAGCACGACCGCTGGACCGCCGACGACAGCACAGCGCGCATCATCAACCTGACGAGCGAGCACCTGTTCGTCGAGTTGATCTGGCGTGCTGAGGCCCCGAACGTAGACCGGGATCTCGGCTTCTACAAGGTCGGGTTCTGGGTGCCCGATGTGGACGTCATCGCCGACCGTGTAGAGGCCGCCACCGGGGAGCGGCCCAGAGCCATCGACTTCCCGGCCCACGACCTGCGCCTGATCCAAATCCGTGATCCTGACGGAAACACCATCCAGCTCTCCGAGACGCTGGACGACTAGCCCATCTTTGCTTTCAAACATCTATCCCTATGCCCGCCTTCCACCGTGCGATTTCGCAGCCTCTTGGGATTGCCACGCTCGTCGCGTTTTTGGTGTGCTGCAACGCCGTAGCACAGCCTCATCCGTACCAGACCGCCGAAACGTTGGAGGAGCCGCTGCTCTTCGCACCCGGCGTCATCAGCACAGACGCCATCGAGTACGGCCCGACGTTCTCGCCGGACGGACGGACGTTCTATTTCACCCGGCGCGCATCGTGGCGAGACACACCTGCCCTCTACGTCTCCCACTTCGCAGAGGGCGCGTGGCAAGAACCGACGGTGCTTCCGTTCTCCGGTCAGTACAGCGACGAGTATCCGTCGTTCGACGGCGACCGGCTCTACTTCGCCTCGAAGCGGCCTGTCGATGACACAGGCGAACGCTCGCACAACGACCTCTGGTTTGTCGAGCGAACGGACGACGGCTGGGGCACGCCCCAGCACCTACCCGCACCCCTCAACGGCGACGGCATCGACAGCCATCCCCACACGACGGCGAAGGGCGACCTCTACTTCCACTCCAACCGAGCCGGGGGACCGGGCGGCGTCGATATCCACCGGGCGGCGTTGGTGGAGGGACACTATGCCGAACCAGTGATAGTGCCCTTCAACAGTGAGGCCACCGATGGCGAGGCCATCGTGGACCCGGAGGAGCGCTTCATCATCTTCTACTCGGAGCGCGAAGGGGGGCAGGGACGAGGCGACCTGTTCGTGGTCTACAATGAGGACGGGGCGTGGTCATCCGTCGCCAATCTGGGAGACACAATCAACACGGCAGACTACGAGTGGACGCCTGCGTTCTCCCCCGATGGTCGGTACCTCTTCTATGCCCACCTCGCGGGCAACAACTCAGACATCTACCAGATCGATCTGGACCGCTTGGTGAACCTGCCCTGACGGTTTGAGGCGAAGTCGGCTGCGCGCCTGCGCACATCGGGTGGGCGCAAACGCACACTTGGCGATAGCTCAATGTGCCCGGACGCACCGTTTTGAGCGCACGGCAGCGGCGGCATATGGCTTGCGCGGAGGAACGGGAGATACCCCTATGCTCCCGCCATCTCCTCGCACCATGCCTTACCTCTTCGTGCTGCTTGTCACCCTCGGCAGCCTGTCTTTCACGGTCTACACTGATGACCAGTCGCTCGCAGCACTCCGCGATGACTGCGACCGGATGCGCCAGCTCCCGCCTGATGCCATCGGGGCGCAGGCCAATGCCTTTTTCGCTACGGTCTGTAGCCCCGACCCAGAAACGCACCGTGCCTTCGCCGCGACAGCCATCAGTTCCGACCTGAAGACTCGGGTATCGGAGGACCAGATCGTCAGGATGTTGAGAATGCTCCACAACGATTTGGGCGATGCCGAGATCATGGACGTGGAGCTGCGCAGTCCATACGAAGGGTCTTTTGTCGTTCGTAACCCCGCAGGCGGTCCGGCCTTCCAAGTGACACTCATGGTTGATGAGGCTCCGCCTCACCCGATCCGTGGATTCCAAGTAGAAGCTGCCGGGGAGAACGAGGGCATTCAGTTCAGTAGCCTCGACGAGGTGAACGCCTACCTAGAACAGGCCGAGACCGATGAGGCTTTCTCCGGCGTCGTGCTTGTAGCGCGGCACGGGGAGGTGATCTTTAGCGAGGCCTACGGCTGGGCGAACAAAGCCGAGGGGCAGCGCAACACCCTCGACACGCGCTTCAACATTGGCTCGCTCAACAAGCTCATCACCGGCGTTGCCACCCTCAAGCTCGCCGAGATGGGTAAGCTCGATCTCGATGCGCCCATCGGCACCTACCTCGACGGCTTCCCCGATGAGGTCGCAGACCGAGTAACGACGCGGCACCTGCTCCAGCACCGCTCCGGCTGGGGACACTACTGGGACCATCCCGTCTACCTCGCGCAGCGAACGGAGCTTCGTGAGATCAACGACTACCTCGCGTTCCTACGTGACATCCCACTGGACTTCGAGCCGGGCACGCAGTGGCAGTACAGCAACGTCGGCTACGAGGTGCTCGGTGGGATCGTCGAAAGCGTATCCGGCGAGTCGTACTACGACTTCGTGCGGGAGCATGTCTATACACCTGCTGGCATGGAGAACACGGACTCGTACTGGCGCGATGCGCCGAACCTCGCGGTGCCTTACACCCAGCGAAGCGAACCCGGCTATGCCGAGCCACTGCCGGATGGTCTCGGCCCTCGCGGCACACCCGCAGGCGGCGGCTATGCCACCGCCGAAGACCTACTCCGCTTCGAGCGAGCGCTCCTTGACCACCGACTTCTTAGCCCGGCGATGACACGCCTCTTCCTAGCCGACTACGATCCCGAAAGGCAACCCGATGCTGCCTTCGGTCGGGCCGGAGGCGCACCGGGCCTCAACTCGACATGGGAATCAGATTTCGAGTCGGGCTACACGGTGCTCGTACTCGCCAACTTCGACCCGCCCATCGCCGAAGAGATCGGCCCGGCCATCATGGGCACCCTAGCAGAAGACAACTAAACCGCCATGATTCGCCTCCTCGCTTCTATCCTGCTGCTCGCCCTCATCGGCCTGAGCAGTCCTGCCTCGGCCCAGAGCCGAACCCTCGTCGACCTCCGCGACTTCTCGCCCCGCGAGCTTGCGATGGCGTCGTTCACGCTCGCCTCACCACAGACCGTCCGTGTCGAAGCCCTCGGGGCGAAGGACCGGGGCCGGGACCGATGGGACGGCTGGGACTGGGACAAGCGCTGGGAGCGCCCCGACTACTGGCCCGGCGAAGCGTGGATCCTCGACGCCCGCACCCGCGAGGTGGTCTGGACGCTCCGCGAGGCGGACACCGACGAGCGGCGCGGCGTCCACACCTTCGAGGGCACCGTTCAGCTTCCGGCGGGCACCTACGAGGCCTACTACGCCTCCTACCCCGGCATGTCGTATTACTGGAGTGATGATGACGATGACGACCACCGAGGTCTCATCGGAACCATCAGCCACACGATTTCGAGCTTCTTCGACGGCGACCGAGGGACGTGGCAGCGCCAGGGCTACGGGGGCGAGTTCGTCGAGAACGAAGCCTTCCGCGACTTCCGCCTCGTCGTGCGCGGCGACGGACGCACCGGCGACCGCGATGCCCTTCAAGAGGCCTACGATGCCTTCACTGCGAACGCCTTTGTGACCCTCGTCGGGCTGGAGGACGAAACCTACGAGCAGCAGGGCTTCGTCCTCAACCGACCGACCGAGATCGACCTCTATGCCATCGGCGAGGCGAGGCGCGATGAAGCCTACGACTACGGCTGGATTCTCAACGCCGACACCCGCGAGACCGTCTGGACCTTCGACGGTTACTCGTCCGAGTGGGCGGGGGGCTCGGACAAGAACCGTGTCGTCCGCGAGACCCTCTCGCTTCCTGCCGGTCGCTACGCCGCGTTCGTCGTCACCGACGACTCGCACGCATCCAACGAGTGGAACGCCGTGCCCGCCTTCGATCCGGTCTTCTGGGGCCTGACGCTTCGCACCAGCGACCGGGCGAACGTTGAGTTGTTCGACTACGAGCACGTCCCGCCGGCGGAGACCTTCCTCTCGCTCACCCGTGCCCGCGACGATGACTTCGAGGCCCGTGGCTTCACCCTCGACCGCCGAACCAATGTGCGGGTCTATGCCCTCGGCGAAGCCACGGACCACGCCACTGATTTCCACGACTATGGCTGGATTGTGGACGCCGACACCCGCGAGCGCGTCTGGGACATGCGCGACGGTCGGACCGAGCACGCGGGCGGTGCCCAGAAAAACCGCGTCTTCGACGGCATCGTGACCCTCGACGCGGGCGACTATATCGCCTACTACGTCACCGACGACTCCCATGCGTACCGCGACTGGAACGCCTCCCCACCCGTCGGGGGCGAGTACTGGGGTCTCTCGCTCCTCACCGCAGAGGGCGCGGATCGCATTCAAACATTCGCCGAGAGGGATCGCACCGAGGCGAATGTCATCGCCCAGATCACGCGCGTCCGCGACAGCGACCGCGGGCGACAGCGCTTTACCCTCGACCGGCCTACCGAGGTCCGCATCTACGCCCTCGGCGAAGGCAGCGGTGACCACATGTACGACTACGGCTGGATCGAGGATGCCGAGACCGGGCGGGCTGTCTGGGAGATGACCTACCGGACGACGGAGCGGGCGGGCGGCGCGAAGAAGAACCGCATGGCGAACGTTACCCTCACCCTCCCTGCGGGCGACTACGAACTCCGCTACCGCACCGACGGCTCGCACGCCTTCGGCGACTGGAACGCCTCGCCGCCTGATGACCCGCTCTACTGGGGCATTACCGTCTACCGCGCCGATACCCGCTAACCCTTACCGCTCACCAAACGCCTGATCCCGATGAGTCAGATTTGCGTCCCCATTCCCCCGATTGACCAGACCCGCACGATCGACGTAGACGTCGTGATCGACGGCCAGAAGCAGCGCGTGCAGTACCGCGTCGAAACGCTGGAGTGGCCGGAAGACAACCCGTCGCGGGTCGAGGCGCTGCGCGAGTTCATCGCGAGCCACGGCGAGGAGTGGCTGCTCGTCCAGATCGGCACGCCGACGGCAGAGCGCGTGCCGGTGATGTTCCGGCTGCGAGCGCAACAGGAGGACGCGGTCCCCGAATAAGCCACACCACACGCCATCGCCATGCTGAAGAACTATCTCATAACGGCCCTCCGTGCGCTCCGCCGGGACCAAGGCTATGCGTTCATCAACGTCGCGGGCCTCACCGTCGGTGTGGCGTGTTGCCTGCTGATCGGGCTGTACGTCCTCGACGAGCTTCGCTTCGACCGCTTCCACGAGGCGTCGGACCGGACCTTCCGCGTGGTCGAGACCCGCGCCACGCCGGATCTCGGCGACCAACTCATAGCCGCGACGGCGGGGCCTGTGAGCGTGGCGCTCGTGGATGAGGTGCCCGAGGTTGCCGCCGCGACGCGGCTCATCAGCCTGTGGCGCTTCACCGTCGAGCGCGGTGAGCAGCGCGCCTACGTGGGCGACTACCTCGTGGCCGAGCCGAGTTTCTTCGATGTGTTCGATGGATTCGAGTTGATGCAGGGCACGACCGCCGCGCTCGACACGCCCCACAGCATCGTCCTCACCGAGTCGTCGGCACGGCAATATTTTGGCGACGAAGACCCAATCGGCGAAACGGTCGAGGTGGAAGGCTTCGGAGCGATGACCGTGACGGCAGTGCTGCGCGACCCGCCCGCCAACTCGCACCTCACGTTCTCCATGCTGTTCTCGGCAGCCACGTTTGCCACCGAGACCCGGTGGTGGAACGACTACGCGGCCAACTGGACGCCCAACTCCCGCTCATTCCTTACCTACGTCGCGCTCGACGAGGCCCAGTCGGCTCCGGTAGTCGAGGCCCGACTTGCGGGGATGCTGGACCGGCACCAGACCGAGGAGGCCACGACGGAGGCAATCACCCTCCAGCCCCTCGCCGACATCCACTTCGGCTCGGGCGAGATCGAGGATGTGTTCAACCGCGACAAGCGCCCGATCACCTACCTCTACGTCTTCTCGGCGATTGCGCTCTTCGTCCTCCTCATCGCCTCGATCAACTACATGAACCTCGCGACGGCACGCTCGATGCGGCGGTCGCGGGAAGTCGGGGTACGCAAGGCCCTCGGCGCACACCGGGGGCAACTCGCAGGGCAGTTCCTGAGCGAATCGGTGCTGCTATCGGGCGTATCCGTCGCGGCGGCTATCGGGCTGGTCGCGCTCGTCCTCCCGGCGTTCAACACACTTGCAGGAAAATCGCTGACGCTCTCGCCGGTTTCGGCGGGCTGGTTGCTCGCGGCGCTCGTCGGGCTGGCCCTCATCGTGGGCATTGTGGCTGGGAGCTACCCGGCGCTCTATCTCTCGCGGTTTCGTCCGGCGCTCGCGCTCCGGGGGCTGGAAGGCCAGCGGCGCGGCGCGGCGCTTCGGCGCAGTTTGATCGTGGGCCAGTTCGCGCTGTCCATCGGCATCATCGTGGCGACGCTGACGGTGATGCGCCAGCTCGACTACATCCAGTCGAAGCCGCTCGGGTTCGAGGCCGACGGCCTCGTCGTGGTCGATATCAACAGCGGGGATGTGCGGCGGCAGTTCCGCGCCATCAAGGCTGAGATCGCCGCGGTGCCCGCTGTCCAGAGCGTCTCGACGACCTCGCGGGTGCCGGGCGACTGGAAAGACATCGTCGAGATCGAGGCCATCCCCGAGGGCGCGGCTGACGCGACGCCCCGAACGCTCGCCTTCATCGGGGCGGACGAAGACTTCCTATCGACCTTCGAGGTGACGCTCCAAGCGGGCCGCAACTTCTCCCCGAGCCGACCGGCAGACTCCGCCGCCGTCTTCCTCAACGAAACCGCTGTGCGCGCCCTCGGCCTGACCAACCCCATCGGGCAACGCCTCACGATTCCCGGCGCGCAGGACGACGGCGAGGCCGAACCGGACCTCACACTGAACGTGATCGGCGTGGTCGAAGACTTCCACTTCCGGTCGCTCCACGAGCAAATCCGTCCACTCGTGATCGGGGCGTGGGACAACCCGGTCCAATCCATCGACTATTTCACGGCGCGGGTCAGCCCGGAGAACCTGCCTGCCACCATCGCCGCGTTGCGGACCATCGGCGAGGCGTTCGACCCGGACCGCCCGTTCGAGTACAACTTCCTCGACCAGCGGCTGGGCGACTTCTACACAGCGGAGGTCCGCACGGGGCGGCTCTTCGGCATTGCGTCGGGACTGGCCCTGTTCATCGCATGCCTCGGGCTACTCGGACTGGCGGCGTTCATTGCTGATCAGCGCGCCCGCGAGATTGGGGTCCGCAAGGTGCTCGGCGCGAGCGTCGGGAGCATTGTGCTTCTGCTCTCGAAAGACTTCGCCCGCCTCGTGTTCATCGCAGCCGTGATCGCGGCCCCGCTGGCCTATGTCGGGCTGCGCCGCTGGCTCGATGGGTTCGCCTACCGCATCGACATCAGCCCCGGCATCTTCCTGCTCGCGGGCGGGCTGGCGCTCGCCATCGCCCTGCTGACCATCAGCCTCCGCGCCGTCCGGGCTGCCCTCGCCGATCCGGTCAAATCTCTCCGCTACGACTGACGCACCATCCCTGTACCTTCCCACTCACGCTCCTCTCGTCATGCGACTCTTCAGCCTGCTCCTTTTCCTCACGCTCATCGCGCTCCCTGCAGCCGCGCAGCGCACTATCGCCGACGACGCATGGTGCACCGAGGACAACAACAATTACGATGCGGAGCGAGCCTGCGAGGTCCGCGAGTTCACCCTCGCGCCACGCCGCACGCTCTCGGTGGATGCCGGTAAGAACGGCGGCATCCGGGTCGAGGCATGGGACCGCGACGAAGTCTTGGTCCGCGCCCGCGTGCAGGCCGTCGGCGAGGACCGCGACGAGGTGCGCCGCCTCGTTGCGGAGTCCGAGGTCGAGACGGACGGGACCATCGAGAGCCGCGTGCCGAGGTCGGGCCGCGATGCGTGGGTCGGCGTCAGCTTCCGGCTGATGGTGCCTCGCGCCTCTAACCTCGACCTCGAAGCAAGAAACGGCGGCATCAGCATCGACGGGGTCACCGGCCAGATCCGCTTCGACACGCAAAACGGCGGCGTCAGCCTCGACGGCCTCGGTGGCGACGTGCGAGGCCGGACGACCAACGGCGGCCTCAGCGTCCGGCTCACCGGCGACCGCTGGGACGGCTATGGCCTCGACGCCCGCACCACCAACGGCGGCGTCAAGCTGGTCGTCCCCGACGGCTACTCCGCCGACCTCGAAACCGGCACCATCAACGGCCGAATGCGGATCGACTTCCCCGTGATGGTGCAGGGCGATGTCGGGCGGCGCGTACAGACCACCCTCGGCGACGGAGGGCCGCCGGTCCGCGCCGTCACCACCAACGGCGGCGTCAACATCGAACGCGGCTAACCCCGAACGACTCCTGCTCCTACCCACTCCGACTACCGAACCGACATGATCGAGCTACGCGGCATCAGCAAATTCTACAAGCAAGGCCAGCAGAAAACCTACGTCCTCCGTAACGTGGACCTGTCCGTGCGCGAGGGCGAGTTCGTCACCGTGCAAGGGCCGTCCGGCTCCGGCAAGTCCACCCTGATGAACATCGTCGGTATGCTGGAGGAGCCGAGCGAGGGATCGTACCACTTCGAGGGCGAGCCAGTCCACCAACTCAGCGAGAAGAAGCGGACAGCGCTCCACCGCGAGCACATCGGTTTCGTCTTCCAAGCCTACCACCTGATCGACGAGTTGACGGTCTATGAGAACCTAGAGACGCCACTGCTCTACACCAAGACGCCGAAGGCCGAGCGGCAGGCCCGCGTCGCCGAGATGCTCGACCGCTTCGGCATGGTGGCGAAGGCCGACCTCTTCCCGCACCAACTCTCCGGCGGGCAGCAGCAGCTTGTCGGTGTGGCACGCGCGCTCATCATCCGCCCCCGCCTCATCCTCGCCGACGAGCCGACGGGCAACCTCCACTCGTCGCAGGGTCAGGAGGTGATGGATGCGTTCAAGGCGCTCAATGAAGACGACGGCGTGACGGTGATTCAGGTGACGCACTCTGAGCGCTGGACTGCCTACGGCAGCCGCACCATCGAACTGCACGACGGCTGGGTCGAGGCCGATCGCCCCGCTGCCCGCGCTGAGGTTTAGCGCCGGGCGCGGCGATGCGGGAACGAGATCACGAGGCCGTCCATGAAGAGGTGCGAGAAGTACCCCACGACCGCCGCGCCGTAGAACGGTAGCCCGGCGAACGGGCGGTCGGGGAAAAGGAGGTACGGCAAGATGAGCAGCGGCGACGGGATCAGCAGCATCGCCCAGTAGGTGTGCGTCCAGCCCCGGTGCTTGCCGAGAACCGGCAGAATCGCAAAAAGCCCGAGGTAGGCTGCCCACTCGAACCGCCGCCCGATGATGAGGATCACGTCGAGGACGAAGAAGATCGAGTAGAAGAGGTTCTGCCCCTTTGAGTTGGTATCTACGTCCGGCCACAGCCCGAACATCAGGCACAGCCCGCACAGCACCACCGGCACGCCGATCAGCTCCAGCTCGCTGAACTGCTGGTACGCCTGATCGACGGAGAAAATGAACGCGAGTCCGGCGAGGTAGACGCCGAAGAAGGCGAGCGAGCCCGCGAGGTGTCCTTTGTAGCCTGCCACGTCAGACTCGGTCGAGGAAGTACTGCACCGCCAGCCGGTAGCCCGCCACGCCGAACCCCGTGATGACGCCTGCTGCTGCCGGAGCGATCAGCAGCCGCTGCCGGAAATCCTCGCGCCCGAAGACGTTCGAGATGTGGACCTCCACGACCGGCGTTTCGATAGCCGCGACGGCATCGTGTAAAGCGACGCTCGTGTGCGCGTAGCCGCCGGGGTTGAGGACCACGCCATCGGCATCCGTTCCGTGGAGCGCGTCGATGAGATCGCCCTCGCCGTTGTGCTGCTCAAAGGCGAAGTTCACCTCGGGAAACGCGGCGCGCAACCCGGCCTCAATGTCGGCCACGGTCGTGGAGCCGTAGACCTCCGGCTCGCGCTGGCCAAGCAAGTTCAGGTTGGGACCGTTGAGGACGAGGAGCTTCATCAGTTCAGGCAGGTCGGACGTCGAAGGTTAACCCATCGTACCCGAGCGCGATCCCATCGGGCAACTCGGCATCGATCTCGGCGTGGAGCGCACCGTGGGTCATGTGGATAAAGTACGTCTGCCGCGCACCGATTCGCTGCGCTGCCGATACGGCCTCGTCGAAGGTGAAATGTGTCGGATGAGCCTCGCGGCGAAGCCCATCAAGCACGAGTACATCGAGACCGCCGAGTTGGGCAAAGGTGGCCTCGGGAATCCGGTTCACGTCCGTCAGATAGGCGAAGCGCCCGACCCGGTAGCCCAGCACCGGCAGGTCTCCGTGATAGGCCCGCAGCGGCTCTACGTGAACCTCGGCTTGGGGATCATATCGACTCCGCACCGTGAACGGCCCATCGACTTCGCACAGATCGAGGAGCGACGCGCCGGGGTAAGTCCGGTCGAAGATGTAGCGGAACATCTCGCGCAGGACGCCTGCCGTGCTCGCATCGGCATAGGCCGGGACCGGCGCTCGGTTGTCGAAGAAGTAGGGCCGAAGGTCGTCGAGGCCGACGACGTGATCGAAGTGGTGGTGCGTGAAGAGTAGAGCATCGACACGCTCCAACCCGAAGCGGAGCGCCTGCTGCCGGAAGTCCGGCCCAATGTCGATCTGCAGATGCACGGGGCCGTGCTCAGTCTCGGCGGCGACGTGCGCGGCGCAACGCATCCGGTTGTCGCGCGGATCATCGGACGTGCAGACGCGGCAGCCGCAGCCGATGACGGGCACCCCCGTTGAGGTGCCGGTACCGAGGAGCGTGATTTGGAGGGTTGGATGGGCGTGGGGGGAATGGAGGGCTGGGAGGAAACCGAGTCCCTCCATTCCTTCCCTACTCTCCCCGCCGTCTGTGCTCATCCTTACTCCTCTTCGATCTCGACGCCGACGCCCGCATCGCGGGCCGCCCACGCCTCTTCCACGGCGTCACGGACAGCGGGTCGGAGGTAAACCTCATCGACCGGAAGCGACCGGAGTGCTTCGGCAAGAATAGCGAGGTGGGCCTCAACGGGTGTCCGCTTGTTCAGGACGACAACCGCTTCGCCATCAATCGTGCATAGCCCACCCCGGAAGCTCCCGCGCTCCCGCCGCACCGTCACGCCGAGTTGCGTAACGGCCTCTTCCAACGCCTCGACGATCTGCAGCGGCTTCATTGAGCGACTAGGCAGTTTCCCGCAGGTCGGGGTCGTACTTCCGGGTAAGGTTCTTGCCGGACTTCTCGTCGCGGACGGAGAACGAGAGCGGGTCGGCGCTGTCATCCACGTCGAGGCGGAACTTGAGCCAGGTGCGGAAGCGCCAGCGGGTGATCGCGCTCGGCACGCCGCGTTGGAGATAGGCCGCGAGGAACGGGTGGACACGGATCAGGATGGGCCGCTTGCGATGCTGCTCCTGCACCTCGGCGCGGTACGTCGCCAGCCACTGCTCCAGCTTGGCGACGACCTCACTCGCCGTCAGCGTTTCGCCCTCGGCGACCGACTCGCGCTCGGCGCGGCGCGGCTCCTCGGACTCGGGCAGCGGCGCGGGCAGGTCATCCACGTCGGTCGTCGTGGTGATGCTCGGGCGGAGGCGCTGGCGGGTGATCTGAATGACGCCGAAGTCGGACATCGGCAGGAGCTTGGTCACCGCCCGGTCCTTGCGGAATTCCTTCTTGAGTTCGTCGTAGAGCTTGCGGCGGGCCGAGTCGCTCCGCATGTCGATGAAGTCGACGCAGATGATCCCACCGAGGTCGCGCAACCGAAGCTGCTTGGCAATCGCACGGGCCGATTCGAGGTTGACGCGGAGCGCGTTCTCTTCCTGAGACAGCCCCTTCCCGGCGCGGCCCGAATTCACGTCCACGACGTGCATCGCCTCGGTGTGCTCGATGAACAGGTACCCACCGCCCGGCAGCGAGACCCGGCTCTCGAACGCGGCGCGCACGTCGCGGTCGATCTTGTAGGTGCGGAAGACGTGCTCCTTGCCCTTGTGCAGCTTGACGAGCGGAGCCATCTGCGGCGCGACGGCCTGCACGTAGCTCTTGATGTTTCGGTGGACCGCCGGGTCGTCCACCACGATCCGGTCGTAGTCGTCGCTGAAGAGGTCGCGGATGATGGAGGACACCATGTTGACGTCCTGATGCAACTCCTTCGGCGGCTTCGGCTTCTCTTTGAGTTGGTCCTCAATCTTCTTCCACTTGTCGAGCAGCAGTCGGAGGTCCGTGTTGAGCGCCTTCGCATCGCGGTTCTCGGCGACGGTGCGGACGATCAGGCCGAAGCTCTCGGGCAGGAGGCTCCGGGCGAGGGCGCGCAGCCGCCGCCGCTCCTTCGACGACTCGATTTTCTTCGAGACCGCGACGTAGTCCGCCTGCGGAATCAGGACAAGGAATCGACCCGCGAGCGACACGTCCGTCGAGACGCGCGGCCCCTTCGAGGAGATCGGCTCCTTGGTGATCTTGACGATGAGCTTCTGGTCCTGCTTGAGATGGGTCTCTGGGCGGACGTTCGAGTCCGATCCGTTCGAGGAACCTCGGTCGGACGAACCAGAGCGATTGGAAGACCCGTTGCTTTGGGATCGGCCCCGATTGGAGGACCGGCTGTTCCGGCTTTTGCCATCTTGGCTATTTCCTCCTCCCGATCCGTTGTTCGACGAGCCTCCTGACCGGGACCGGCCCCGGCGACGCCCGCCGCGACGACGACCACCCCGGCTGCGCGAGGAGCGTTCCTCTTCTTCCTCCTCTTCCTCCACCCGGCCAACGCGCCCCGTCTTCGAGGTGAGGTCGATGACGAACCGCGAGGACGCCGCAGCGGAGGCATCGACGACCTCTGGCTTGGGTTCGGGGCGCTCTGCTTTAGGCTTCTGCTTGCGCTCTGGCTTCGACTGTTCGGACTTCGGCTGCTCGGCTTTGGGCTGTTCAGACGAAGCCTCGGGCGACGGCTGGGGGGTCTCGTCGCGGCGGTCTGCTCCATTGGCCTCCGCGTTCGGCTTGGCGTCCGAGGACTCCGACCGGCGGGAACGACCCCGGCGGCTGCGCGAGGCGTTGGACGAGGCTTCTGCCTTCGGCTGCTCCGTCGTCTCGGTATCGGCAGACTGTGCCTCGGTGTCAGGCTGCTCCGGCTGCTGCTCGTTGGTCGGCTGCACCGTCTGGCGACGGCTCCGGTTCCGGCCTCGACCGCCCCGGCGACCGCGCCGCCGCTTGGGCTTGTCATCGGACGAAGGTTGGGTATCGGCTTGCGACTTGGAGGTCGGGGCGTCATCGCGGCTCGGCGGCTCGGCGACGGCATCCGGCGGCAGAATCTCCGGGGCGGTGTCGGGCACGACCTCGCTCTCCGGCGGCTGCGGCACGGCCTGCTCGCGGCGGCTCTGGCCTCGGCCCCTCCGGTCGCGCTGACTCCGGCTATCCGAGCGGTCCCGACGCTTCGCCTCCGAGTTCTCGGCGGCCTGCTCCTTTTGCTCGGCCTGCGGCTCGGCGGCAGCCTGCTTCGATGTCGTCTCAGATGCCTCCTCGTTCTTCCGCCCCCGACCGCGACGGTTCTTGCCGTGGGTCCGCTTCAGGTCGCGGCGGCGCTTGGCGGCGCGCTGCTCTTCGGGCGTCTCCAACTCCAGATCGGCGGGTTTGTCGTCGTCCTGCTTCGGAGCCTTCGGGAGCGACTTCGTGGACCAGTCCGGGACCTTGCCTTCGGAGAGTTCGAGGAGCGCCGGAATGTTGTCCGACAGGTCAGAGAAATGGAGGAAGGCGTCCTGCTTCTGGCCGATATCGACGAAGGCCGCCTTGATACCGGGCAGGATGCGGCGCACCCGCCCGAGATAGATGTCCCCGATGGTGCGGACGTTCTCGGGGTTTTCTATGTAGAGCTCAACAAGCTCCCCATCTTCCACAATGGCGATGCGAGACTGCCCGCCAGTTACGTTGATGATGATTTCCTTGGACATACACGGTGGGTAAAGGCGCACGTTCGGGAGCAGCCGAACGGCGGAAAGACGCCCGGTGGCGTGGCTCCGTGCCCTGTGTATAGCAATGTCGTCCCGCTCCAGTCGCTGAAGACGCCACAGACGGGCGGAGCGAGCCTTGGAGGGACGGCAGCAGGCGAGGGCCACGGCCAGCGCCGAGCACCGCGAGGGCGGTCTCGATCAGGCGTGCGAGAAAGTGGAAAGTGCGGTGCGTCAGCAAAACGGATAGCGTCAGCAAGGCAGAGTAAAGAGGGACCGCCGCTGCGCTGCACGGAAGGTCGGAAGACCACAGCGTGAGCATCGATCCGGCGCGCTGCAAGGCCGGTCCATAACAGAGGGTCGGCAGAGCGCGGCTACAGCTAAAAAGGGTCGCTTCCCAGAGCGTGACAAGGGGGAAACGGACAGAGGAAAATACGGGTGAGCCTCCATCGCCTCCAAGTACCCAAATGGCCCGCCGAGCGTTCCCGAACGGCTTCGCATGGGCGAAGCGTGCCTCGGACGTGCAGGGGCCGTCCGCACCACGGATCGGCTCTCTGTCTTAACGAGATTTCCCCGGAGCCGGACGGTGCCTCACGTATATTCCTGACCCATTGTGCGCCCTGACAGGATGGTCTGTCGCCGAAGGGTGCCGCTGGCTCCTCTGGTTCCATCACTCTGTTCGCCTCGCATCTCATGGCTGATTCTGCCCCCGCTCCCGTCAAGTCCCGCGGCCTCGAAGGCGTCGTCGCGCTCGACACTGAACTCTCGTACATCAACGGCCAGGAAGGCGAACTGCTCTACCGTGGCTACGACATCAAGGACCTCGCGAAGAACGCATCATTCGAGGAAGTGGCCTACCTCCTCTGGAACGGAAACCTCCCGAACCAACAGCAACTCGACGAACTGACGGCGCAGCTCCAAGCCGAACGCGCGCTCCCGAACGAAGTGCTCGACCACCTTCGGCACCACACGCCGAAGGACGCCAACTCAATGTCGGCGCTCCGCACGGCGACGAGCATGCTGGCGGACTTCGACGCCGACACCGAGAGCCACGACCGCGAGGCCAACTACCGCAACGCGATCCGCCTCACGGCCAAGATGCCGACCATCGTTGCCGCCTTCGACCGCATCCGCAAAGGGCTGGAGCCAGTCGCGCCGAAAGGCGAGGGGTCGATGGCCTACGACTTCCTCTACATGCTCAACGGCGAGGCCCCCGGCGAACGCGCGGAGGCGATCATGGACGCTGCCCTCGTCCTCCACGCCGAGCACGGCCTGAACGCCAGCACGTTCACCTGCCGTGTCATCGGCTCCACGCTCTCCGACATGTACTCCGCCGTCACCGGAGCTATCGGTGCCCTCAAAGGACCGCTCCACGGCGGAGCCAACATCAAGGTGATGGAGACCCTGCTCGACATCCAGCAAAGCGGCAAGACGCCCGCCGCCTACGTGCGGGAGAAGCTGGATGCGAAGGAAAAGATCATGGGCTTCGGCCACCGGGTCTACAAGACCTACGACCCACGCGCCATCATCCTCCGCGACATGCTGGAAGGGCTTTCGGATGAGAAAAACGACCGCTACTGGTACGAAACCTCGCGCACGATGATGGAGGAGGTCCACGACGCGAAGGGTCTCTACCCGAACGTCGACTTCTTCAGCGCCTCGGTCTACTACCTCCTCGGCATCGAGCGCGACCTCTACACGCCGATCTTTGCGATCTCTCGCATCACCGGCTGGACGGCGCACCTCTTGGAGCAGTGGGAGGACAACCGCCTGATCCGCCCCCGCGCCGAATACGTCGGCCCGCGTGGCGAGACGGTCGGGCCGATTGCCGGACGGTAGCGCTCCAACGCGTTCTCACGAGGGCGTGTCTCTTCGGAGGTACGCCCTCGGTCTTTGATACACCCGCCGAAGCTGCTTTCGCCGTAACTTCGAGCGCTGCTGCAACCCGGATGCCTACTTTCAGTTATTATTGAAAGTCGCTGCGTCCGCTTCACCCAACTTGCTTGTCATGGCTACGTCCACTGTCCGGGAGCACAAGCCGAAGGCGTTCACGCGCTACAAAATCCGCACGGGGATGTTCGCGTGGATGCTCCACCGGCTCACCGGCCTCGCCCTCGTCGGCTACCTCATCGTCCACGTCTGGGGCCTCAAGGCGGTCACCAATCCCGACGCCTACAACGCCCTCATCACCGAGTACCACGGTCCGATCTTCAAGGTCGGCGAGTTCCTACTCCTCGGCGCGGTAGTGTGGCACGCGCTCAACGGGCTGCGGATCGTCCTGATTGACTTCCTCGGCTGGAGCCCGAACCAGAAGAAGCTGTTCTGGACACTCGGCGGCGTGGCCGCGCTCCTGTTCATCGTCGGCGGCTACCCGAGCATCGCCGCCCTCATCTCGCACTTCGGTTCCTAAGCCCGCGCCCCGATGCCTAGCAAATACGGAAAGTCCGCCCGGTCGAGCGCGTTCCAGTGGTTCCTCCACCGGATCACCGGGACGTTCCTCGTCTTCCTCCTCATCACCCACTTCTGGGTCCAGCACTACGACCGCACGACGGCCTCGATCTCGAAAGACGTGGTCACCGCCGAGCAGGCCGCGCAAGGCGTGCTCCCGACCTATTCCGACGAGGCCAACGCCGCCGTCGAAGCCCGCAAGCAAGCGATGCAGGAGGAGGCTCCGGCGAACGCCATCGTCCCGGCGCAGCAGCAGCCCGGCAGCAAGCCGTCCGGTGCCACACCCTACGACATCCTGATGCTCCGCCTCGCCGACCCGGTCTATGCGGTGCTCTGGAAGGGCTTCAACATCCTCTTCCTGATCTTCGCCCTGCACCACGGCTTCTACGGGCTGAACAACATTCTCTCCGACTACATCCGCAACGACATGGCGCGGGCCACGGCGATCACCCTCTCGTGGGGCCTCGCGCTCGTGCTCTTCGTCATCGGCACCTACTCGGTGACGGTCGCGGGCCTGAACCTCTAGCGCTATGACCTTTACGCACGACATCGTAATCGTTGGCGCGGGCGGCGCGGGCCTGATGGCGGCGCTCTACGCGCGCGAAGGCGGAGCCGACGTGGCCGTCGTCTCGAAGCTCCATCCGCTCCGCTCGCACACCGGCGCAGCGCAGGGCGGCATCGGCGCGGCACTCGGCAACGAGGAGGAAGACTCGTGGCTCTGGCACACGTTCGACACCGTCAAAGGGTCGGACTACCTCGGCGACCAGGACGCCATCGAGCAGATGTGCCGGGACGCCCCTCGGACGATCATCGAACTGGAGCACTACGGCGTGCCCTTCTCGCGAAACCAAGAGGGGCTGATCTCGCAGCGCCGCTTCGGCGGGCACACGCGCAACTTCGGCGAGGCCGCCGTCCGCCGCGCCTGCCACGCCGCCGACCGGACGGGCCACACCATCCTCCACACGCTCTACGACCAGTGTACCCAGAAGGAGGTCAAGTTCTACGATGAGTTCCAGATGCTCGACCTCGTGAAGGATGAGGACGGCGCGGTCGTCGGAATCGTGGCCTATGAGATTCTGACGGGCGAGGTCCACACGTTCCACTCCAAGATCACCTGCTTCGCGACGGGTGGCTACGGACGGGCGTTCAAAACGACCTCAAACGCCCACGCGGGCACGGGCGACGGAATGGCGATTGCGCTTCGCAACGGCTTCCCGCTCGAAGACATGGAGTTCGTCCAGTTCCACCCGACGGGCCTCTACCGATTGGGCATCCTCATCACCGAGGGCGCACGCGGCGAGGGCGGCATCCTCCGCAACTCCGAGGGCGAGCGCTTCATGGAGCGCTACGCACCGACCGTGAAAGACCTCGCGCCGCGCGACATGGTCTCGCAGTGCATCTACAAGGAGATCCGCGAGGGACGCGGCATCAACGGCAAGGACCACGTCGTGCTCGACATGACGCACGTTGGGACCGAGGTTCTGGAGCACAAGTTGCCGGAGATCACCGAGTTCAGCCGCGTCTACCTCGGCATTGACCCGGTCAAGACGCCGATCCCGGTTGCGCCGACGTGCCACTACGCGATGGGCGGCATCCCGACCAACGTCGACGGGCAGGTTGTCTCCGGGCCGGACCGTGAGAACGACGTCGTGCCCGGCTTCTACGCCATCGGCGAGACGGCGTGCGTGAGCGTCCACGGCGCGAACCGCCTCGGGACCAACTCGCTGCTCGACCTCGTCGTGTTCGGCCGCCGCGCAGGCATCGCGATGGCCGATGAGATCAAGCGCGACGGGACCAAGAAACGCAACCTCCCGGATGATGCCGAGCAGACCACTCGTGACCTGCTGGAGTCGATCCGCAGTCGCACCGAAGGTGAGAAGGCCGTCTCGATCCGCACCGACTTGCAGGAGACGATGATGACCAACGTCTCCGTCTTCCGCAACGACGAGACCCTCTCGACCGCGCTCTCGGACCTCAAGGAGCTTCGGCAGCGCGCCAAGAACGTCGTCGTCGGCGACAAGGGCACCAAGTTCAACACCGACCTGATGGACGCCGTCGAGATCGGGTACATGGTCGACTACGCCGAGTCCATCGCCGCGAGCGCACACAACCGACCCGAGAGCCGGGGCGCGCACCTCCGCGAGGACTACACCGACCGCGACGACGCCAACTGGCTCAAGCACACCCTCTACTGGGCCGATGACGGAGACTACCGGTTCGACTACAAGGACGTCATCATCACCCGCTTCCAGCCGAAAGAGCGCAAGTACTAAACCCGGCACGCCGACCCCATGCAGATTACCGTCAAGATCAAGCGCTACGACCCGGAGCACGACAGCGAGCCGCACTGGGAGACCTACCCGGTCGAGGCCGACCCAATGGACCGGGCGCTCGACCTGCTGACCTACATCAAGTGGCACATGGACGGGTCGCTGACCTTCCGCAAGAGCTGCGCCCACGGCATCTGCGGCTCCGACGCCATGCAGATCAACGGCGAGAACAAGCTCGCCTGCTCGATCCTCGTCCAAGACCTCGTCGGCAACAGCGGCGGGACGATCTCGTTCGAACCGCTCCCGGCGGCCCCGGTCATCAAAGACCTCGTGGTCGATCAGACCAACTTCTTCGAGAAGTACCGCGCCGTGATGCCGTGGCTGGTCAACCACACGCCGCCGCCGGAGAAGGAGCGCCGCCAAAGCCCCGAGCAGCACGCCGTGATCGAGGATGCGACCAAGTGCATCCTCTGCGGGGCCTGCACCCACTCCTGCCCGAGCACCTGGGCCGATCCTGATTACCTCGGTCCGGCCGCCATGCTCAAAGCCTACCGCTACACCTTCGACTCCCGCGACCAAGGCACCGAGGAGCGGCTGGAGGTCGTCGACTCAAAGGACGGGCTGTGGAAGTGCTACACCATCTTCAACTGCGTCCAAGCCTGCCCGAAGGGGATCGACATCACGCGCTGGCTCTCGGCCCTCAAGCGCAAGTCCGTCACGGCGCGGTACTAGGCGTCCATCCGCAAGTTTTCATCCTGTCATCCTGAGCGAGCAACGCGAGTCGAAGGATCTCTTCGGGCTCAGTCTCAATGAATCATCGAAACCTTCCCCGGAAAGATCCTTCGACTATGGTCCTTCGGACCTTCGCTCAGGATGACCAGATTCAACGCTTGCGCTACTTGATTGGAACCGCCTTGCACCCGGTCGTATAATGGGGTAACGTCCTTCGGGACGGCTCAGCAAACGAGCGACACGAAATCCTACTCACTGCTTGCACACCCCGCCGCTTCGGACTTGGTCCGGGGCGGCGGAGGTGTTTTGGGCGGGTACGGGGTTTTGCCTTACGCGGTAACGGTGCATCGCCTTTCTTGGAGTGGTCCTGCTCACCCATGCTTGTCGCCATGCGCTTTGTTGCTACGGTTCTCGCTACCCTCCTCCTCTCGGCCCCAGCACTCGCCCAGACACCCGGCAACTGCGCGCTTGGTCGGGCAGAGGCTGACCTCAACATCGCCGATGTGCAGGCCCGGCTGTTCAACACGGGCAGCCTCTTCTACGGCGGCTCGACCACCAACGGCATCGGCTACGTGGTTCCGAAGGACAGCCTCAACACCTCGCCGCTTTTCGCTGCGGGCATCTGGGTCGCGGGCCTCGTCGATGGCGACCTCCGGGCGGCAGGCTCGCGGTACGACGACTTCGAGTTCTGGCCGGGACCGCTCAACGAGGACGGCACACTCCCCAGCCCTGATGACTGTTCGATCTACGACCGCATCTGGAATGTCAGCGTCTTCGATCTTCAGCAATACGAGGAAACCGGCACCGCCCCGTTCAACGTGGCGAACTGGCCGATAGACCTCGGCGCGCCGTTCACCGATGCCAACAACGACGGCGAATACGACCTCGAAGACGGGGACCGGCCCCTGATCTACGGCCACCAGACCGCGTTCTGGGTGATGAATGATGTAGGCAATGACCACCTCGAATCCCAGACGCTTCCGATTGGACTGGAGGTGCGCGTGACCGCTTTCGCTTCGGCGGAGGAGGGTCTCGGACAGTACACCTTCTACCGCTACGAGGTGGTGAACCGCAACAGCCAGCCGCTCGAAGACGCCTACTTCACCCTCTTCGTAGACCCCGACCTCGGCGACGCGGCTGACGATTACGTAGGGAGCGACTCGACGCGCGGGATGGCCTTCACCTACAACGAGGCGGAGGAAGATGGTGTCTACGGCATCCCTCCTGCCGTGGGCTATGATTTCCTCACGGGTGCCGACGCAGCGACATACTTTCAGAGCACCGCCGACCCTGCGCTTGGTGACCCCGATCTCGCCATCTACAAATACAACCATATGCGAGGGATCTGGAGCGACGGTACTCCGCTGACCGAGGGTTTTGGTGGCTACGAAACCGACGGCGATACCATCATGTGGGCTTTCCCCGGCAACCCTGTCACGGGCGAATTCTGGAGCGAGGAAAACGCAGACGGTCAGGGCAACCCCAACCCTTCCGGGGACCGACGCAACTTGATCACATCGCCGCCCTTCACGCTTGCCCCCAGCGAGGCGCGGACGTTCGACCTCGCCCTCCTCTTCAAGCAGGGCACCGACCGCCTGCACTCCGTCGCGCTCCTCCAAGAAGCCTCGGACGCGATCCAGTTTCGCTACGATCAGGGCCGCCTCTACGAACCCGCCCCGCCGATCCCGGCCCCCGGCCTCCTCGCCACGCCGCAATTGCTCGGCCCCGAGGACGGCGGACTCTTCGTCGAAACCTTTGCCTTGCTCGCGTGGACCGCCGTGCCGAAGGCCGAGCGCTACCGCATCGAGATCGCCCGCGACCCGGACTTCGTGGAGCGCGACGTGTTCTATTCGGAGGAGCCGAGTTTCGGGGCAGGCTGCGGCATCGTAAATGAGATCGCCACCTGCTACTGGCGCGTCAAAGCCATCGACGGATTCAATGCGAGCCTTTACTCCGACTCGCGCTCGTTCCAAACCTACTTCTACGCCAACAACAACTTCGGGCAGAGCGTCGGCATCATCGAGGTCGCCAACCCGGACGGCGATGTGTGTCCCGACCCCGACGATCCCGGCTGCGCGGCGGGCTACCCCGGCAACACCGTCTGGCTCAGTCCCAACGCCACCGACGACTACGTCCTGACCAACCCCGACAATGACCTCGGCGACCTCTTCCGCGACATCGACACGACGGAGGATGACAACTTCGAGTGGCGCTTCACGAAGGCTTGCGCCACCGCCGGAGCGTGCCTCGGCATCTACAGTTCGGCCGCGCCCATCGGCACAGACCTCATAACGAGCGTCCCCTTCGAACTTTGGAACATCGGGACCGAGGCCGACAGCGAGGACGACGTGCGAATGATCCCGGTCCTGCGTGCGTTGAACGGTGGCGAACCGGTCGCCAACTGGGCTGATGCCTATCACGCCGAGCAAGCCGTCATCGCAGGCAGCGACACCCTCGTCCTCGGCGTCACACAGAGCGTCATCGGCATGATGCCCGACCGACCGACTGGCTATGCCCTGTTCGAGGCCGCCGCCAACGGCTTCGGCGGTGTGGGGGCAACCTACGACCCTGAGACCGACGGCGACACGCAGGAAGAGATTTATACCGACCCCAGAACGGGTGAGCAAGAGCCATGTCGGAGCCAGCGTTACTACATCGACTTCTGCTACCGGAACGGTGACGCTCGCTTTGTCGGTGTACTCGGCGGCCTCGACGGGATGGTGGTGGCGGACCTCGCGGGCGATGGCACCACCCCGGCCGTCGGCACGGTGATTCGCTTCGATGCTGTCGAGCGTCTGCTGACCGACAGCGAGGACGAGACGCCGACGCAGCCAACACGCTTCGCGCTCGGCGCGGCCTACCCCAACCCGTTTCGGGCGAGCGCGACGATCCCGTTCGAGGTCGGGCAGGCGGGCACCGTGCGACTTGCGGTGGTCGATGTGCTGGGGCGCGAGGTGGCGGTGCTCGAAGATGGCGAGATGCCAACGGGCACGCACCGAGCCACGCTCGATGGGTCGCGCTTGGCGAGCGGGGTCTATCTCGTCGTGCTGGAGGCCGACGGGCACCGGCAGGCGACGAAGGTGCTGCTGCTGCGCTAGAGAGTGTTCGCAACCAGCCCCCCTAGCAGGGGGGCGGCGAGCCACGCGAGCGGGGGGTCGAGAGGCTGCTGCTTCCTCGCCCCCCTCCTGTCCTCCCCCCGCTAGGGGGAGGGACGTATTTCCGTAGCGTCGAGACCGATCCCGAACGTTCAGGCTCACAACATGCGCGCATCAAAAGCAGAGAGGGGACGCTCCACCGACCGGAGCGCCCCCTCTCGTTTGAGCCTGCTGGACTCAGCCTCGGCTGCTGCGCGCCTTGTGGATTGTCAGCCGCTGGCCGATCCGAATCATGGAGCCTCGGATGCTGTTCCACTCGCGAAGCTGCCGCACCGTGACGCCGTGGCGTCGGGCGATCTTGATCAGCGTGTCGCCGCGCCGGACGCGGTAGCGGATGCGCTGAATCTCGGGGCCGGTCGACTCCGCGCTCGCCGTAGCGACGTTGCGGCGGACGTTCTCCGCGACCTCGGCAACTGGCACCAGCGGAGCCGACGACGGGGCACTCAGCCGCGTGTTGTCCTGCGCCGAGGCGAACCCGATCACACGGCGGTTGCTGCCTCGGTAGACGACCGTGCGGGCCGCCGTCTCCGTTGTTGGGTTCGATGGCGCGAGGCCGTCCAACTGAGAGGCATAACGAGCATAGTGACCCGACGGGATGCGAACCATCTTGGTTGCCACCGAGTTCGGCACGCGGGAGCGGCGGAGCGACGGGTTGAGCGCTTGGAGCGTCCGCAGGTTCGTCCCGGCACGATCCGCGACGGCACCCAGGGTGGTCCCGCCCTTCACCGCGACGAGGTCGAACTCATAGCGCGGCGCGGCCTCGACTTCCGGCAGATTGAACGCCTTGGGGTTGGACATGATGAGCGCGGTAGCGATGTAAGCCGGGACATAGCCTCGCGTCTCACGCGGAATAACGTTGTAGATATCCCAGAACGTTGCCTTTCGGCCCAGCCGCTCTTCAGCCTGACGGAGCTTCCGTTTGATGAAGTAGGGGTTGCAGTTGTAGCCGGAGATGGCAAGCTGCCAGTCGCCGAACATCGCGTACAGTTCCTTGAGGTGCCGGGCAGCGGCGCGCGTCGCGGCCTCGGGGTCCAGACGCTCGTCGAGTTCGCGCGTCACGGTCAGACCCGAGTGGCGACCCGTCGCCGGGATGAACTGCCACATCCCCGACGCCCCGGCCCACGACCGGGCACGCGGGTTCAGCGCACTCTCAACGACCGCGAGGTACTTCAACTCGTCCGGCACGCCTTCCTCCGCGAGCACCTGCTCGATCATCGGGAAGTAGGTCTCGGCCCGGTAGCGGATCGTGCGGACGTGTCCCTGCTTGCGAAGCAGGAACCGGATATGGCCCTCGACGGCGCGGTTAATCTCCATCGGGAACGTCGCCATCACGGACGACGGCAGGTCCACGTCTTCCAGCAGCGGCTCATTGAGATCTGCCACTTCGGCGAACATGTCGGCGCGCAGGGCGAAGACATCGCCGCGCTCGATGGCGAGGTCCGGGTCGGGACCGTGGAACTGCTCGTACTCGGTCAGCACCGAGCGGTAGAGTTCGCGGAAGCGCGGCTGGTCCAACACGCCGGGCCGGAGTGCGAGGTCGCGCAGGTCTTGCATCGTGCCATCGAGCGTCTGCTCGTAGCGGTCAATGTCACCCTCCGCCTCGGCCATCAGCATCTCCGACTGGTTGGCATAGAGCCGAGCCACGCGGCGAGCCAGTTCGCTCGTCGAGAGCGAGTCATCCACGCCGAGCACGCCGTCATCGCCGAGCGACTCTTGGACCCACGCAGCGGTGGGCGAGGCCAGCGGCTCCGCCGGTCTCACGGCAAGCTCTGCTAGATCAGTGGATTCGTCCTGCGCGAAGGCGGGCAGCGAGAGCAGACAGAGCAGGGCAGCGAGAGCGAAAAGACGCGGCATGAGGGCGTGGGGAAGAGGTTGAATGGCGGTGTCCTTAAACTATAACTTTAAGGACACCGCGCCAAGCGTTACAAGGCAAAAAGTTATGCTTTTCTTCTGATCAGAAACCCTAGCCCACGCTGGCTTTCTACGTCGAGACGGCTAGAGTGGAATGTTTCCGTGCTTCTTGCGTGGGTTAGTATCAACTTTGTCGCGCAGCATATTAAGCGCCCGAATCAGCGTTTTTCGTGTCTCGCGCGGCTCGATCACGTCGTCGATAAAACCGCGACTGGCAGCGACGTAGGGGTTGGCGAATTTCTCTCGGTAGAGTTCGGTGAAGCGCGCTTCGGCAGCAGCGGGGTCGTCCGCCTCGGCGATCTGTTTGCGGTAGATGATCTCGACAGCGCCCTTTGGCCCCATGACCGCGATTTCGGCCGTCGGCCACGCGAGGTTGAGGTCGCCGCGTATGTGCTTCGAGTTCATCACATCGTAAGCTCCACCGTAGGCTTTCCGCGTGATAATCGTGATTTTAGGGACGGTGGCTTCACAGAACGCATAGAGCAGTTTGGCCCCGTGCTTGATAATCCCACGCCACTCCTGATCGGTCCCCGGCAGGAAGCCCGGCACGTCCTCGAAGACGACGAGCGGAATCCCGAAGGCATCGCAAAACCGGACGAACCGTGCGCCTTTGAGCGAGGCATCGATGTCGAGCACACCCGCGAGCACCGCCGGTTGGTTCGCCACAATCCCGACACTCCGGCCCCCGATTCGAGCAAACCCGACGACGAGATTGGCCGCATAGTCGGGGTGAATCTCGAAGAAGTTGCTATCGTCCACGACGCGCTTGATGACGTCGTGGATGTCGTAGGGCTTGTTCGGGTTCTCGGGCACGAGGGTGTCGAGCGCCTCGTCGGCCCGGTCCTCGGGGTCATCGGTGGCAAAGTATGGCGGCGGGTCCTCGCAATTTTGCGGGAGATACCCCAGCAGTTCGCGGATGCCGAGCAGCAGCGCCGCCTCGTTCTGAAACGCCCGGTGGGCCACGCCCGACTTCGAGGCGTGCGTCTCCGCCCCACCGAGTTCTTCCTGTGTGACCTCCTCGTTCGTGACGGTCTTGACGACGTTCGGCCCGGTGACGAACATATAGCTCGTCCCCTGCGCCATAAACACGAAGTCGGTGATGGCGGGCGAGTAGACCGCGCCACCCGCGCACGGCCCGAGGATGGCCGATATCTGTGGGACGACGCCGCTGGCCAGCGTGTTGAGGAGGAAGATGTCGGCATAGCCGCCGAGCGAATCGACACCCTCCTGAATGCGCGCCCCGCCGGAGTCGTTCAGCCCGATGACCGGCGCGCCGTTTTCGAGCGCCAGTTCCATGATCTGCTCGATCTTCTTCGCGTGCGCCTCGGCGAGGGAGCCGCCGAAAACGGTAAAATCTTGGCTGAAGACGTAGACCGTCCGCCCGTCGATGGTCCCCCACCCGGTCACGACGCCGTCGCCGTAGGGCCGGTTGTTCTCAAGCCCGAAGTCGGTCCGGCGATGGCGAACGAAGGTGCCGAGTTCTTGGAACGAGCCGGGGTCGAGGAGGATGTCGAGCCGTTCGCGGGCGGTGAGTTTGCCCTTTTTGTGCTGCTTGGCGATACGGGCTTCGCCGCCGCCGAGCTTGGCTTCTTCGCGGCGGCGGCGGAGGTCGTCGATGAGGTCGGGCGTATCGGACATGGCGGGGGTGCGATTGGGCGAGGCAGAGCGAGCGAGAAGATAGCCCTCAGCCCCGGAAGCGCGCCTCGACCGCATCGGTGAACGCGACCGCGTGCTCGCCGTAGATGTTGACCTTGAACGGGCGAAACACGTCGCGGGCGATGACCTGCGACGCCTCAGTCCACGACGACGCTTCATCGAGCGCGTGCAGCACAGTAACATACTTTCCGGCATCGCCCCGGAACAGATGCTCGACAAACCGGGACCGCTGGCCCGACGAGGTGCGCCCGAGCACACGCTCCTCTAACTCATCGAGCGCGCTGGAACCGACGGACTTCGGGGCAAGCGACTCGGCAGATGGTGCCGCTGGGCGAGACGAGGTCTCGGAGCGAGGCGCGGCGAGCGTCTGCCAGAGCGGGGGCTCATCGGCAGGCTCGATGCTTGGAGTGGAATCGCCCAAGCGGGTGTGGACGCTTCCATCGCCACTGTCCTGCGCGAAGCGTTGCCAGAGCGGCACCGGAGCCTCGTCTACTGCCCCTTGCTCGACAACCGGCTCATCGTCTACCACTGCTGTACCCTCCTCTGCCTTCTGCTCGCTGCTCGCTGCCTTCTGTCCTCCGTCCTCAGATGCCAGTACGTCCAGGAGCGCTGCCTCATCGAGTACGGTCTCCGCCTGCGCGCTCACTCGGTCGGCGAGTGCATCTTCCCCCTTTGCCTCAAAGAAGTCGCGGAGGGCGGAAACGGGCACACCACCGAGTTCCGTCAAGCGAGCGAGGTCGAAGAGCGGAGCCAGTAGCGTCACCCACTCGTCTGGGCCGTACCCCCGAACGGCCTTCCGGTCGGCGAGGTCGAGGAGGGCGAATACGTCGTCCGGGAGGAGGTCGCCGGTGCGGTCGCGGAGAGCTACCTCCGCGGCGTCGGTGAGATACGGGTAGGCCGCGAAGAGATCCAGCCGCTCGCGAATGGTCTCGACAGGCAGCGGATGAGGCTCGCCCTCGAAGGCGGCATCGGTGAGGGCGCGCGCCGGAATCGTGAGGAAGCGGACGACGAGGTCCACCGCCCCGCTGAGCGTGCTCTCCCACGCTGTCGCCGGAACGCGAGCCGTCGTCCCGAGCGCGTCGAAGAGCCGGGCCTCGGCTTCGCGGACCTCGTCGTCCTCGAAGTCGAACCAGTCGGAGCGAAGCCGAGCGCGTTCGAGGTCGGTCCACCGGTCGAGCGTCTGGTCGAGAAAGGCTGCCACGAGGGGTGGCATCGCGTCGGCGTAGATCGCCACCCGGTCGTAGGCGCGGTCGGCGGGGAACTGCTGGATCAGGTGCTGGCGAAGCGCGGCGGCAAGAGGCATGGCGGAGGCGGGCAGAGAAAAGCGGAAGGTACTGCTGGCAACGCAAGACCCGACGCGATTCGCGTGTGCGGAACGTTCAGACCGCGTCAGGCACGTAGACCTTCACCTCGTCGAATCGGCGGAGCGTGACGCTGCCGGGCTTGGCCCCACGCGGCTTCCGCACATCGCAGGCGCGGCAGACGTGGACGCCCACCTTGCCGCCCGCCGCCCGCGCCTTCGAGTGGAACGCTGCCAGTTCCGCCGCCCGCTTCACGACTGGGCGCGGCACCTCACCCTTGTCTGGTTTGCGAACGATGACGTGGCTCCCCGGCATCCCGGCGACGTGGAGCCACAGGTCCTGCGGGTCCGCGAGCTTGAACGTCAGCCTGTCATTGTCGCGCGCGCTTTGCCCGACGAGGATCTCGTACCCGTCGACCTCGAAGATTTGATAGTCGGCAACGAGCGGACGTGGAGGACGGGGCATCGCGCTATGCTGCTTCGGGCAGCACTTCGTCGAAGCGAACGCCGACGAGCTTGCTGACGCCTTCCTCCTGCATCGTCACGCCGTACATCCGGTCAGCGGCCTCCATCGTGAGCTTGTTATGAGTTACGAGGATGAACTGCGTCGACTCGGAGAAGGCGCGAATGAGGCTCATAAAGCGCTCCACATTGGCGTCGTCGAGCGGGGCATCGACCTCGTCAAGGATGCAGAATGGCGAGGGCTTGACGAGGTAGATGGCGAAAAGGAGGGCGATGGCCGTCAGTGTCTTCTCGCCGCCGGAGAGTTGAGTGATGGCGCTCGGCTTCTTGCCCTTCGGGCGGGCACGAATCTCGATGGGGTCTTCGAGCGGGTCGTCGCCCGCGAGGACGATGTCAGCGCTGGCGTTCTGGCCGAAGAGGTCTTTGAAGAGGCGCTGGAACTCGCGGCGGACGGCAGAGAAGGTCTCGTCGAAGCGGGCCGAGGCGGTGGCATTGATCTCGCGGATCGTGGAGCGGAGCGAGGCCTCGGCTTGTTCGAGGTCGTGCTGCTGCTCACGCAGGAACTCCAGGCGCTGCTTCTCCTCTTCGTAGGATTCGAGCGCGAGTTCATTGACGGCTCCGATGGTGCGGAGCTTGGCGCGGAGGTCGGGAATCTCACGCCGTGCCTCGTCGGCGTCGAAGTCCGTCGGCTCCTCGATTTCGCCGGGAGCGACGCCGTACTCTTCCCAGATGCGCTCGGTGATAGCTTCGAGCCGGGTGCCGATTTCGGTGCGCCGAATCTCGCCTGCGCCCTGTGCCTGCTGGGCCTCTTCGCGGAGCCGCCGAACTTCGCGCAGGAGTGCGTCGGTGTCGGAGATGGCAGAGCGCGCATCGGAGACGGCGGTCTCGGCGGTTGCCACGGCTTGGTCAAGGTCAGCCTTCGAGTCGCGCAGCCTCGTCGCTTGGGCCGACTGGGTGGCGATGCGTCCGGCGGCTTCCTCGCGGGTGGACCGGAACCGCTCGGCCTCGACCTGCCGCTCCTCGTCGCGCGTAGCGAGGTCGTCGAGCGTGGCCAGGGTGCGTGTGCGGTCGCGCTCCAGCGCGTCGAGTTGGGTGCGGGCTTGGACGGCGACGAGGTTGGCCTCGCTGAACCGGGCGAGGGCGTCGCGACTCTCGGCCTCGGCGGCGCTGTAGGCTACCTCGGCATCGGCGCGGGTCTGAGCAGCGGCTTCGTGTGCTGTCGTCGCCTCGGTGAGCGCAGCTTTGAGGCGCTCGGCGGTGGCAGCGTCTTCAAGCTCGGCCTGAAGGGTAGCGCGGCGCTCGGCGAGTTCGTCGCGGCGCCGTGTCTGGGCGGCGATTTCGTACTCCACCTGCCCGGCCTCACGGGCGTGGGCGTCAAGCGTCCGCTCGGCCTCGCGGACGGCACGGCGGAGGGCGTCAAGATCGAGCGCGGCCCGGTCGGTACGGAGTTGCTGCACCTCGGCCTCTAGCGTCTCGATCTCGGCGCGGGCAGCCTCGGCCTGAGCCTGCGCCGCTTCCAACTGCTCGCGCCGACCGATCCGTTCGGCAGACGCCGAGGTCGATGTCCCTCCGGCATGGAGGAGACTGCCACTCACCCACTCGCCCTCCGGCGTGACGAAGCGGGCGACGGGGTACTGCGCGTGCAGCGCCTCAGCCTCGGCGAGCGAGTCGGCGAGGAAGACGTTCTGGAAGAGGACACGCGGAAGCAGGTTGTACGCTTTTTCTGTCCGAATCGACGCGGCGAGTGGCGTGGTGCCGGGCGGGGTCGGCGAGAGGAGCGGCGGCGGACGCTTCGGCAGCCGGTCGAGGACGAGGAACGTGGCACGACCCGCCTCCTCTTTGCGAAGGCGCTTCATCCCAGCGTGGGCCTCGGCTTCGGTCTGGGCAATGAGCGCATCGGCGAGCGGCCCAAGCGCGGCGTCCACAGCGGGACGCAACTCCTCGTCGCAGGCGAGGAGGTCGGCAACGGTGTGAGTCGGGCCGCCGTCTGCCGCGAGGAGCGTCTGGACGGCATCCGAGAAGCCCTCGTAGCTGTCAAGCAAGCTCTGGAGGATGTCGGCCTCGGCGGTCGCCGCATCGTGCCGACGCCGGGCTGAAACCAGCGACTCGGTGAGGGTAGCCATCTTCGTATCGAGGTCAGCAACGCTGGCCTCGGCTTCGGCGAACGCTGCCTCGGCTCCGGCGTGCGACGCTTCGGCGACCTTGAGCGACTCCGCTGAAGCATCAATGCGCGCGCTCGTATCGGCGAGCGATTTTTCGATTTCTCGGGTTCGAGCCTCAACGCGCTGCACCTCATCTTCGAGGAGGGTGCGACGCTGGCGCTGCGTATCGAGGTCGGCGCGGGCACCGGCGAGGGCATCGGCGGCGCGGCGGGCACCGGCCTGCGCCTCGCCGAGCCGCTCGCGAGCGGCAGCGGCTTCGGCCTCGGCAGCCTCGCGCTCCGTGGCCCGCTCGGCCCGACGGCCTTCGGCTTCGTCCGTCGCCGCTTTCGCTTCCTCGGTCTGCTTGCCTAAGGTTTCGATCTCGGCACGGAGGGCTTCGGTACGGGCCGCATCCGTGTCGCGCTCCCGGCCGAGGCGTTCGAGGGCCGCCTCGGCAGCGGTGCGGCGCTCTTCGGCGAGGCGGACCTCAGCTTCGGCAGATCGGATCTGCTCGACGTGCGCGTTGAGCGCCTGCTGGTGCTCGGCGAGTTCGCGCTCCCGATCGAGGAGCGCAGCGCGCAGGGCCTCGGCCTCGGCCTCGCGCGTCTGAAGCTGGGTGGTCCGCTCGGCGACGCGGTCGCGGAGCGCCCCGGCATCGGTGTCGAGCGCTTTTCGTTCGGCATCGAGGCGGGCGAAGTCGGCGGCAGCGAGGCCGAGTTCGAGGGTGCGGAGACGCTCCTGAAGTTTCTGGTGGCGCTGCGCCTTCGTCGCCTGCCGCGAAAGGCTGCGGACGTTCTTCTCGATCTCGTCCGTGAGGTCGGCAAGGCGAGTGAGGTCGGCCTGCGTGGTATCGAGGCGGCGGAGCGCTTGGCCCCGGCGGAGCTTGTACTTTGTGATTCCGGCGGCCTCCTCGAACAGCCGACGCCGGTCCGCCGCGTTCTCGCTCAGGATGTCCTCGATCATCTTCAACTCGATCACCGAGTACGCCCCCGCGCCCATGCCGGTGTCCATGAACAGGTCGAGGATGTCCTTCAGGCGGCAGACGGTTCCGTTGAGTAGGTATTCCGACTCGCCCGAGCGGTAGAGGCGGCGGGAGATCGTGACGTCGGTGTACTCGGTCGGGAGGACGTTGCGGGTGTTGTGGATCGAGAGTGAGACTTCGGCGAGGCCGAGGGCGCGCCGCGTGCCTGCGCCGTTGAAGATGACGTTCTCCATCTTCTCCGAGCGCAGCAGTCGCGCCCGCTGCTCACCGAGCACCCACCGCACGGCATCGATGATGTTGGACTTCCCGCAGCCGTTCGGGCCGACAATGGCGGTGACGCCGGGGTCGAAGTGGACCGAGGTCTTGTCGGCGAAGCTCTTGAACCCGTGGAGGGCGATGCTGCTGAGATACATGGAGGCCGGACGCGGCAGGAGGCGGGAGGTGCTGGAAGATAGCGCACACCCGAACCCGAAAGCCCCGCCCCGGCGAAGGCCGAGACGGGGCTGCACGGTGGGAGCCATCCGGTTGCGTTACGGAACGACTCGCTGCCCGGTATCCAGCACGAGTTAGGGCGTTTTGGGCACTAGGCGGAACACGTCCGTGTCACCGGAGCCGTTGGCGTCCACGTACTGGTTGACGTCGGTCAGCGAGGCAGTACCGCCGCTGGCGTTGAGTTCAAAGACGCGCCACGTATTGCCGGGCATGGCGGCGGGCGCGCGGTACTCCCGCACGAGGCCGGTGGCGGTGTAGACCTGCACGCGGGCCGCAATGGCATTCTCCGGCTGCCCCGCGATGCCCTGCGATCCGGTCTCGGACTGGTCCGAGAAGTTATGCACCGAGTAGCGGTACATCCCGTCGTTGTCCGGCATCAGCGTGATCGTCTCCGGGCCGAAGCTCGTCACATCGTCCACATCGAGGTCTGCCAACTCCTCGGTTCGGTTGGCGTAGTAGACGTGGAACCGTCCGCCCTGCCCATCGGGACCAGAGAGGTGCGAGTCGAGGTCGCGCGGAGCCTCGCCCCACGAGAGCACGATCCGGTACGCCCCGGCGGGCGGGGCCTCCGCGACGACGAGCGGGGGCAGCATGTTCGAGCCTTCCCCAATTTCGATGTCCTCGAGGGTGACGTTGATGTAGCCATCGGCTTGGATTGTCACGCTGAATCTGCCCGTGGCGATTCCGTTGATGGTGAAGGTGCCCGTCGAGTCCGTCGTGGCTTCGATGGAGGCATTGCCGCGTGCGAAACTGACCAGCGCATTGGCGATGGGTTCGCCGAGTTGGGAGTCGAGAATCTGGCCGATGATCATGGCCGTTCCTTCGATGGAGTCTTCTTCTCCGTTGTTGTCGCAGCCAGCAAAGGCAAGGGTGAGGGCCAGTAGGCCGAGTGATAGAAAGCGTTTCATCAGGGTTCGATGTCGTGTGGGTAGACTGAGGGAAACGACCGCACGGCTGCTTCCATGAGCGTCACGACTTCCATCGGCATGGGAGGTCAGAGACTTTACCCAGCCCGCCGAATCGTGCTGGCTTTCAGGGAGGCGACATGGTATGTTGGTGTACGCCCTCTCCTACCGGCTTGCTACCGTCGCTATGCCCACCTCTTCCGGCGAAGTCACCCGCCTCCTCGATGCGCTACGGGACGAGTCCCTGCGCGACGACGTGCAACAGGACGCTGCCTTCGACCGCCTCTTCGCGCTGGTCTACGACGAGCTGCACCTCCAAGCGCACCGCCAGCGAGCCGGATGGGCCAACGCCCGGACGCTCAACACGACCGCGCTCGTCCATGAGGCCTATGCCAAGCTCGCCGACGCGGAGGGCCTGTCGTTCGAGAGCCGGTCTCACCTGCTCGGCGTGGCGGCCAAGGCGATGCGGCAGGTGCTGCTCGACTACGTCAAGGCCCAGAACGCCCTGAAGCGCGGCGGCGACCGGGACCGGGTGACGATGGCCGACGACCACGCCGTGGAGGACGAGCAATCCGCCCGCCTGTTTGCGCTGGAGGACGCGCTGGAGCAACTCGGCGCGATGAGTCCCGAGGCGGCCCGCGTCGTCGAGTGCCGGTTCTTGGCGGGGATGAGTGTCGAGGAAACCGCTGAGGCGCTCGGCATCTCGGACTCGACCGTGAAGCGGCGGTGGCGGACCGCCCGCGCGTGGCTGCACCGCGTCCTCACCGGCAGCGACTTGGACACCGGCGAGACGTGAACCCGGAGCCTGCGGTTTGTCGTGATCCTACAGAACCCTTCGCCCTCCTATCCCCATGACCCCCGACCGCTGGAACCGGATCGAAGCCCTCTTCGAGCGTGCCGCCGACTTGGAGCCGGACGCGCGCGCTGCGTTCCTCGACCAGACCTGCTTCGGACCTGATGGCACACCCGACCGGGCGCTGCGCGAAGAGGTGGAAGCCCTCCTCGCTGCCGACGCCGGAGCCGAGGGCTACTTGCACCGGCTCGGCGAAGACGTGCTCGCCCCGGCCCTCGACGCAGCCCTCGCTGGGCGCGACCCGCTGACCGGCGAGCGCGTCGGGCCGTACCGCATCGCACGGCGCATCGGGCAAGGCGGGATGGGATCGGTCTACCTCGCCGAGCGCGACGACGCGACGTTCGACCAGACCGTCGCCCTCAAGCTGGTACGACCCGGCCTCGCGCCCGAGATCGGCGCACGCTTCCGCGCCGAGCGCAGCATCCTCGCCCGGCTCGACCACCCCCACATTGCCCGCCTCCTCGACGGCGGCGTCGCCCGCGATGGTCGCCCGTGGCTGGCGATGGAGTTTGTCAACGGCGAGCCGATCACCGACTACTGCGACCGCAAGCGCCTCTCGGTCAACGAACGCCTCGCCCTCTTCGAGTCCGTCTGCGAAGCTGTCGCCTTCGCACACCGCAACCTCGTCGTCCACCGCGACCTCAAGCCGTCGAACATCCTCGTCACCGACGACGGCACGGTCAAGCTGCTTGACTTCGGGATCGCCAAGCTGCTCGAAGACGATGCCGGGTTCACCGTCGCCGAGACGCGCACGGGGATGCAAATGATGACGCCGGAGTATGCCGCCCCCGAGCAGGTCCGCGCCCAGAGCGTGACCGTGGCGACTGACGTGTATGCACTCGGCGTGCTCCTCTATGAGTTGCTCACGGGCCGCCGGCCGTACCACCTCGCGGGCCGCATCCGCCACGAGGTCGAGCGCGCCATTCTGGAAGAAGAGCCGACGCGGCCTAGCGCGGCGGTCGAGGAGCCACTCACCGCCACGTCGAGCGAGGCACCGACGACGACGCCCGACACACTCAGCCAGGCACGCGGGGCCGACACTGGCACCCTGCGCCGCCGCCTCGCAGGCGACCTCGACCAGATCGTGCTGACCGCCCTCCGCAAAGAGCCAGAGCGTCGCTATGGCTCTGCCGATGCCTTCGCCGACGATGTGCGCCGCCACCTCGACGGGTTGCCAGTCAAGGCACAGCCGGACACGGTCGGCTACCGGGCGCGGAAGTTCGTCCGCCGCCACCGCCTCGGGCTGGCTGCGGCGGCGGTCGTATTCCTCGCCCTTGCCGGGGGACTTGGGGTCGCGCTGTGGCAGGCCGACCGGGCCGAGACCGAGGCGACCCGCGCGCAGACCGAAGCCGAGCGGGCGATGCTCGAAACCGAAAAGGCCGAGCAGGTGACAGGCCTCCTCATCCAGATGCTCTCGGCGGCGGACCCGTATGGGGCGGAGGGACCGGAGATGCCCATCAGCCGCGTGCTGGACCTCGGCACGACCCAACTGCGGGCCGACCTCGAAGCACAGCCCGCGGTGCTCGCCGCGGTGCTGGAAGTCCTCGGACGCATCGAGACCAACTGGGGGCGCTATGAGAAGGCGCTGCCGATTCTGGAGGAGGCCTACCAGATCGCCGACACGCACGCGGTCGTCACCCCGACGGTGCGCATCGATGTGATGCAAGGGCTGGCGAACCTCCACAAGGACCGGGGCGATTACGAGACCGCCGAGACCTTGATGCGCGAGGCACTCACGATCCAGACCGAGCGCTTCGGCCCCGAGCATAGCGATGTGGCGAGCGCCTACAACGACCTCGCCCGCACGGTCGAGGCCCAAGGCCGCTTGGACGAATCGGTGGACCTCTACCGGAAGGCCGTCGCGATCCGCCGCCAGGCCGAGCCTACGACCGACCTCGCAGCCAACCTGAACAACCTCGCCAACGCGCTCGGAAATCTAGGCGAGTACGAGGCGTCGATCCCCCTGTACGTGGAGGCGCGGGAGATCGTAACAGACCAGTTGGGCGACGCGCATCCCTACATCGGCTTTATCAGCAGTTCGCTCTCCATCGCCTATACGTACACCGACCGGCTCGACGAAGCGCTGGAGGAGACCGACCGGGCGGTAGAGATCGGTCGGAGCCAGCTTGGCAACGAGCACCCCTTCACAGCGACGGCTCTGTATAACAAGGGCAGCGTCTTGGAAGACCTCGGTCGGACCGAGGAGGCGCGCTCCGCCTACGAAGAGTCACTGGCGCTGCGGCGGCAACTCTACCCCGGCGGACACCCCGAGGTCGCGTTCTCGCTCATGGGGATCGGCGTCTTGCTCGTAGAAACCGGCCAGCCAAGCCGGGCGGAGCCGTATCTCCGAGAAGCGCTTGCCATCCGAGAGAGCGCCTTCGACGATCCGCACTGGTTGCTAGACCTCTCGCGGGGTCACCTCGGGCGCGCCCTATCGAGGCAGGGACGCTTTGCCGAGGCCGAGCCACTCCTACTGGCATCCTACGAAGGCGTCACTGCACAGTACGGTGTGGATGATGAGCAAACCCAGCGGATAGCGGGCTTCCTCGTCGAACTCTACGAGGCATCGGGGCAGGCGGACCAAGCCGCCCAGTTCCGAGACCTCGTCGCTACGCCGTAAGCAATCGCCCACCAAGCTTGGGACCCAGTTACTCGGACCGCAGGGAGTTCCACATGTCGTGCGCGATGCGCCACACGCCGTCGGGGTCGCGCTGCCACACGATGAGATACTTGCCCCGGAATGGCGGGCGGGCTTCGCCGTCCTGTGCCACAGTCCCCTCGTAGTAGCCCCAGTCGTACGCCAAGTCACCCTCGACGTGTACCTCCACAGGAGTTGCCGCGTGGTGGGTGACGGTGCGCCCCTCGGGCAGCGTCCAGAACCGGAGCAGGGCTTCGTGTCCGCGGATGAAGTCGCGCCCGCCCGTCGCCGCGATGCCGTCCTCAGCATAGACGGCCACGAGTGCCTCGATGTCGCCCTGCATATAGGCCGTCGAGAAGGCACCGGACTGTTCGAGGATGGCTGCCACGTCGCCCTCGTTCCCGGTTGTGACCATCTCAGGTTGAGCGAGGGCGGCGGGAGCAAGGAGCAGGCAGAGCATGAGAAGACGAAGCATGGCGAGCAGAAGGATTGAGGGGACACAAGGGTTAGCGCATAGTACCACCCTTCGGTTTCGGATGAACGGAGAGAGGCCGCCCCGATGGATGCGGAGCGGCCTCTTGGTGTAGCAAGACGGAGACTCACGCCTCGGCAGCCGGAGCTGTCACGGCATCCTCGCTTGGCGCGGCTGCGTCGGTCGTGAGCGTGACGCCGGAGCCGTCGGGGAGCGCGTCGATCTCGACCGTGTCGCCCTCGCGGACGAACCCGGCCAGCATCTGCTCGGCGAGCTGGTTGGCCACCTCACGCTGGAGCACCCGCTTCAGAGGCCGCGCCCCGAAGATCGGGTCGTAGCCCTTGCGTGCGAGGTAGTCGCGCGCGGCGGCGGTCAGCACGAGGTTGATGCCGTTCTTGGCGGCGAGGCGGCGGATGTGTTCGAACTGGATGCCGACGATGTGCCCGATCTGCTCGCGCCCGAGCGGGCGGAAGATGATCGTCTCGTCGATGCGGTTGAGGAACTCCGGCCGGAGCGTATGCTTGAGCAGGTTCGTCATGTCAGCCTGCAAGCCATCGAGTTGCTCGTCGGTGAATGGCTCGTCGCCCGCCAACTCCATCCGGCGCTTGATGAGGTCCGAGCCGAGGTTGCTCGTCATGATGACGATGGTGTTCGTGAAGTCGATCGTGTGGCCTTGATTGTCGGTCAGTCGCCCATCATCGAGGACTTGGAGCAACACGTTGAACACCTCGGGGTGCGCCTTCTCGAACTCGTCGAGGAGGACGACCGAATAGGGCCGACGCCGAACGGCCTCGGTGAGTTGCCCGCCTTCGTCGTAGCCGACATAGCCCGGAGGCGCACCGATGAGCCGCGAGACTGCGTGGCGCTCTTGGTACTCCGACATGTCGATGCGGATGACCGCGCCCTCGTCGTCGAACAGTTGCTCGGCGAGGGCTTTGGCGAGTTCGGTCTTGCCGACGCCGGTGGTGCCGAGGAAGATGAACGAGCCGATGGGGCGACTGGCCTCCTGCAACCCGGCGCGGCCCCGGCGGACGGCGTTCGCCACCGCCTCGATAGCCTCGGGCTGGCCGATCACGCGACGCTCTAGGTCCTTCTCCATGCCGAGCAACTTCTCCTTCTCGGCTTCCAGCATCTTCGCCACCGGGATGCCCGTCGCCCGGCTGATGACCTCGGCGATGTCTTCGGCCCCGACCTCTTCCTTGAGCAGCGCGCCGTTGGCCTGCAGCTCGTCGAGTCGCCCGTTGGTGGATTCTATCTGCGCTTCGAGGCCGGGAATCTGACCGTAGCGGATTTCGGCGACGCGCCCGAAGTCGCCCTGCCGTTCCAATTCTTCGGCCTCGACGCGGAGCCGGTCGATGGCCTCCTTCGCCGCCTGCACGTCTTCGATGAGCGACTTCTCCTGCTCCCAGCGGGCGCGGAGACGGTCGCGCTCCTCTTCGAGGTTGGCAAGCTCCTCGGTGATGGCCTCGACCTGCTTCGTGTCACCCTCGCGCTTGACGGCCTCGCGGGCGATCTCACGCTGCCGGATCTCCCGTTCGAGTTGGTCCAGTTCTTCGGGCATCGAGTCGATCTCGATGCGGAGGCGGGAGGCAGCCTCGTCAATCAGGTCGATGGCCTTGTCCGGGAGGAAGCGATTGGTGACGTAGCGGTCGGAGAGTTCGGCGGCGGCGACAATGGCTCCGTCGGTAATGCGAACGCCGTGGTGCATCTCGTAGCGGTCCTTGATCCCGCGCAGGATGCCGACCGTGTCCTCGACCGACGGCTCGCCGACGAGCACCATCTGGAAGCGGCGTTCCAGCGCCTTGTCCTTCTCGAAGTACTTGCGGAACTCGTCGAGGGTGGTCGCGCCGATGGCCCGAAGCTCACCGCGCGCGAGGGCGGGCTTGAGGATGTTGGCCGCGTCCATCGCGCCCTCAGCGGCCCCGGCCCCGACGAGCGTGTGGATCTCGTCAATGAACAGGATCACCTCGCCCTCAGAGTCGGCGACCTCTTTGACGACGGCCTTGAGCCGGTCCTCGAACTCGCCCCGGTACTTCGCGCCCGCGATGAGCGCGCCCATGTCGAGCGCGAGGAGGCGCTTGGATTTCAGCCCTTCGGGCACATCGCCTTGGACGATGCGGATGGCGAGACCCTCAGCGATGGCGGTTTTGCCGACACCCGGTTCGCCGACGAGCACGGGGTTGTTCTTCGTCCGGCGGGAGAGAATCTGGAGCACGCGGCGGATCTCCTCGTCGCGCCCAATGACCGGGTCAATCTTGCCTTTACGGGCAGACTCGTTGAGGTCGCGCGCGTAGCGGTTGAGGGCTTCGTACTTGGCCTCGGCGTATTGGTCCGTCACGCGCTGCCCGCCGCGCATTTGCTGCATGGCTTCGAGCACGCGCTCCTTCGTCACGTTCTGCGCCGCGAGGGCCTGGCCGATGGCATCCCCGCTCTCAGCCATTGCGAGCAGGAGGTGCTCTGTGGCGACGTATTCGTCTCCGAGACCCTCGGCTTCGCTGAGTGCGAGGTCGAACACCTTGTTGAGGTCATTGCCGACGTACTGCCCGCTGACGCTCGCGCCCGACACTTTGGGAAGTTTGTCGAGCGCTTCGTCGGTCTTGGTGGCGATGAAGTCGAGGTTGGCGTTGAGGCGGGAGAGGAGGGTCCGCACCACGGAGCCTTCATCGGCGAGGAAGGCTTTCATGAGGTGGGGCGGCTCGATGCCTTGGTGGTTCAGGCTGGCGGCCATGTCGAGCGCGGCCTGTACGGCTTCCTGCGCCTTGACGGTAAACTTCTGGAGATTCATTTCGGAGGTGCGTTTCGTCGCTTTTCAGGTGGAGACAGCCTTGAGCTATTGACCCCTTGTGCTTCTAATACCATACCAGTGAAGCCCCGTGTGTCAGGATGACAGATACCCAGCGCCCGCATCGCTTTTATAGAGATGAGGAGCCCCCTGCCCCAGCGATCCTTGCCTCGATGGCGAGGGGTGCTCTGTGCTTTACGTGTCTGCCCTCTACGGATCGGCCCAACAGAACCGATAACCGCTGCCCCTCCTCCTCGTGCCCTTTCCAAGCTGCGGAAGCGCCCTACCCTATGCCCCAGCAGCACCCCGCCCTACTTCGCCGTGTGACTGAGCAAGACGCGAGCCTCGTTCGGTCATTCCGGCTGCTGATGGTCATTGGCGCTGTCGCGTTCCCTGCATATGGTGTACTTGATCGGGTGCATGGGCTTGAGTATTACGACCCGTTCATCCTGCGCCTCGTTGCCTCTGGGATGTTTCTGGGCACCTGCGTCCTGACCTATGCCAGTGCATGGGTGCGTCAGCACATCCGCTCCTTCGCGGCTGTACTCGTGCTCTATGCGACGGCTTATACCTCTTGGCTTGCCGTTGCAAACAAGCTCGATGGGATGTGGGCGCTTGGGTTGATCACGACGATTGTGGTCTCCTGCATTGTGAGTGCCCTCTACACACCTGAGCGGCACTTGATTGCCAGATCGTTGATCGCTCTCACCTCGGTGGTCGCTGTCTTCATCCTGCCGGTGCCAAACCTGGTGATCCCGCGCGAGATGTTTATGGGCTACGTCTTGGTCGTCGCTGGCACGGCCTATGCCGCCGGGGTCTTCCGCATCCGGGCGCTTGAAGAACTCAAAGCGAGCGAGGTGGAGCGGGTTGAACAAGATGAGCTTCTCCGCACAATTATCGACACGATACCGGACCATCTCTATGTGAAAGACCGCCGAGGGAAGGCTATCCTGAGAAACCTAGCAAGTGCCGAGGCCCTCGGGTTCGACTCGCCCGAGCAGTCTATTGGGTTGGCCGATACCGAGTCCATGCCGTCGGACGCCAGTCGGGGTTCCCTAGCTGACGATCTCCACGTCGTCGAGACCGGCAAACCGTTCTACGACCGCCTTGAGCGCACCCCCAACGGCGATGGCTGGCTCTCAACGACGAAGGTGCCGCTGCGGGACCAAGCAGGGACAATCATCGGCCTCGTCGGCATTAGCCGAGACATCACCAAAGCGAGGCAAAGCGAGGAGGCACTTCGTCAAGCGAAGGAGGCCGCCGAGGCACGCGAGCGGGAGGTCGAGGCCCAGCAGCGGCTCCTCCGCACAATCATCGACGCCATCCCAGACCCCGTCTTCGCCAAGGACCGCGAGGGTCGCTGCATCACCCGTAACCTCGCCGACGCCCGCCTCATCGGCTATGAAGCCGTCGAACCAACCCTCGGACTCACAGTCTTCGACACACTGCCGGAGCACATTGCAATGAGGCTCTGGGCCGCCGATGTTCGGGTAATGGAGAGCGGCGAAGCCCAAATCGGGCGCGAGGAGCGCATCACCTTCGGCGACCAAGAAAAGTGGCTCCTCTCCTCGAAAATCCCGCTGCTCGGAGAGGGCGGCCAAGTCGCTGGTATGGTCGGCATTCTGCGGGATATCACGGAGCGCAAAGCTAACGAGGTCGAATTGTTGGAAGCCAAGGACGCCGCCGAGCACGCTACCCGTGCCAAGAGCGACTTCCTCGCCACCATGAGTCATGAGATCCGAACGCCTATGAACGGCGTCATCGGCATGACCTCCCTGCTCCTTGACTCCCCCCTCAACCATGAGCAGCGCGACTTCGTCGAGACCATACGCGCCTCCGGCGATGCCCTCCTCACCCTCATCAATGACATCCTAGACTTCTCCAAGATCGAGGCCGGGCACCTTGAACTCGAGACCCATCCCTTCGAGGTTCGCTCAGTCATCGAGGAGGCCCTCGACCTCATCGCCCCGAAGGCTGCCCAGAAGGGCATCGAGTTGGCTTACATGATCGAGGACGGCACGCCGCGTACGGTTGCCAGCGATGCGACGAGGCTGCGGCAGGTGCTAGTGAATCTAGTCTCGAACGCGGTGAAGTTCACGGAGAAGGGGAGCGTCTTTGTGCGTGTCTCATCGGAGCCGCAAGAGCCGGAGGCGGGGTCGGCGTGCGTGCTCGAAATCGCTGTGGAAGACACGGGAATCGGGATCGCGACGGAGAAGCTGGATCAGGTGTTCGAAAGCTTCAAACAGGCTGACGCCTCGACGACGCGGAAGCACGGGGGCACGGGGTTGGGGTTGGCAATCTCGCAGCGGTTGGTGGGATTGATGGGTGGGGAGATGAGCGTGACGAGTACAGAGGGCGTGGGATCGACGTTCTCGTTCAGTGTGCACGTCGAGGTCGCCCCCAGCACCAAGCGTGTTTTCCTCCACCCGAACCCACCCGAACTCACGGGTCGTCGTGTACTCGTGGTGGACGACAACGAGGTCAACCGGACCATCCTGCTCCGTTTCGCCGAACGCTGGGGTATGTATGTGACCCTTGCTTCCTCGGGGCTAGAAGCCCTCACGATCGCCTCCGAACAAACGTTCGATCTGGTACTGCTCGATATGCAGATGCCAGAAATGGACGGACTGGCTGTCGCCGCTGCACTCTCCCGAATGGAGCAACCGCCCATCGTGGTCATGCTCACCTCGCTCCACCGCGACGGACCAGCCCGCGCCGCTGCCGATCACGGCGTAGACGCCGTGCTGTACAAGCCCATCAAACCGGCCCGCCTCTACGACACCCTCCTCAATGTCTTCGGGCAAGCCAGCACCGAAGCCCTTGTAACCTTTGAGATAGACAGCAAGCTCGCCGAGACACCCAGCGGGGAGATCAACGGCACGCTTCGCATCCTAGTCGCTGAGGACAACGTCGTCAACCAGAAAGTTGCCCTCCGCATCCTCAAGCGGCTCGGATACCGCGCCGATGTGGCTGCCAACGGACTCGAAGTCCTCCAGTCGCTCCGCCGCCAGCCCTACGATGTCATTCTAATGGATGTCCAGATGCCCGAGATGGACGGACTGGAAGCCACGCGAAAGATCCGCGAGCAAATGGCTCCGGAATCGCAACCCTACATCATCGCGCTGACGGCGAACGCGATGCAGGGCGACCGTGAGCGCTGCCTCGACGCGGGGACCGATGCCTACCTCGCCAAGCCCGTCGACGTCCGCGCGCTGGACGAGGCCCTGCGCCGATACACGGACACGCCCCAGATGGCCGCCATCGCGGGACATGCTGCTGCGTCTGAAGACGATGTGCAATCCGCGTGGTCCTCGCTGGCTGCCCAAATCGGGGAGAATGATCCCGAGTTCGTCCGCGAGATCACGGGCAGCTACCTCGAGAGCACCGAAGAACTCCTGAGCCGGGCACGGACCGGCCTCGCCAGCGGCGATCTCGATGAAGCGGCCCGCGTTGCCCACACGCTGAGGTCAAGCAGTGCGCTCCTCGGGTTCGACGAGATCATTCGCCTATGCACCGAGTTGGAGGAACACGCGCTCGAAGGCGGTTTCGACGAAACAAGCGCTGGGCTACATGAGGTGGAGCGCGAGTTCGAGCGCGTGCGGCCCGTCGTGCTTACGCTGCTACACGGGGTGGAGAGCAGCGATCAGGAGACCGATCGGTCGACCGATGCCCCTCGCTTCCCTAACTGGATCACGAAGTCACAGTGAGACCGGAGCCATTCCCGTTGAGGAGTACCTAGAACCGGATCGTTACGCCGAGTTGCGGCAGCAGCAAGTCCGTGCTGGATCGGGTGACGTTGTAGACCGGATTGCCATTGTTGTCGGCGTCAATGTCGCCTTCGCGGAGATAGTCGGCCTTACCGCCGAGGAGATAGCGGAGGCGGGCGTCGATGAACACCTCAAAGGGCCGGCCTGTGCTTCCCGACTGCCCGGCATACACTTGGGCCATCACGCCACCCCCGATGCCATAGGAGAAGGCCAAATCGTCGAAGTTGGTGGAGGACGCGATGTCCCGGTCGTCGCCGAAATCGACATCCTCGATCCGGCTCTCCGTAAAGAGGTAGTTCATCCCGACGAGCGCATCTCCGTAGGGGCGGAACGCGCCCGTCGGCAGTTGGAGCCGAAGCAAGAGGTGCCCGAGAAAGATGTTGTTCGTCGTCACCACGTCTACGTCCACCCGACCGAGCGCCCCGGAGCCGAAGCGCTCGCGGATCGTCTCGCGCCCGTAGGTGACGAACGTCCCCTCCAGGCCAATGCCGACGGGCGTATTCGGGATGTGGAACACGATGTCGCCGCCCAAACCGTATCCGATGCCGTCGATCCGCTCGGCGAACTGGCCCTGCGGAATGGCGAGCACGGCATCAACCCCGCCGCTCCCGTTCTGAGCACGGGCGCTGGGGATGAGAAGGAGCAGAAGCAGAGTGATGGTAACGCTGCGAACGAGAGACATGGCGTCGAGAACGGAAAGGGTGATGAGTGCGGTGGCTACGGAGAGGCCGCCGCCCGGATGCGAAAAGAAACGACCGCGCGGGTGAAGAGACGTTGAGGAGCGGTCGGATACCCCCAAGAGGTCTGCATCTGTTCTGTCGCTACCTTCGTCTCACCACACCGTTCCCGAAGTGCTCTCCCTCGCCATGCGCGTTGCCCACCCCTCGTCTGTCGGTTTCTACGCCGTGCTCGCTGTCATCCTCGGCGGCGGCATCGCTGCTATCGCCGCGATGGCCGAAGGGTTGCCGCTGTGGACGGCATGGTTCGGCCTCGTCGCCTTCGCGCTCCTACTGGGGATCGGGCTGCGCCGACCGGGGCGACGGTGGCGAGCGGTGCGCCGCCCCTTTCCCTCCGCGTGGCGCGACTGGCTGCACACCCACGTCCCACTCTACGCCCGCGCCGACGAGGCGGACCGTGCCCGGTTCGAGCGCGACGTACAAATCATCCTCGCCGACGCCCGGTTTGAGGGGGTCGACGGCGTCGAGGTCACGGACGAGCTTCGCCTCAGCGTAGCGGCGGGCGCGGCCCTCCTGCTCCACGGTAGGCCCGACTGGGAGCTTCCGCTCGACCGCACCTTCCTCTTCTACCCCGGCCACTTCGGGGACGACTACACGGCGCTGGAGCCGGATTACGACGGGATGGTGCATCCGCAAGGACCGGTCATCTTCTCGGCCCCGGCGGTTCGCCGAGGCTGGGCACGAACCGACGGCTCGAACGTCATCCTCCATGAACTCGCCCACCTCTTCGACTTCGAGGACCTCTACGCCGACGGCGTCCCGTCGCTCCTCGACCCCGGCTCGGTCGAAAGCTGGACGGCGCTCGTGAAGCGAGAGACGGCGCTCATCCGGCGCGGGCAGTCCATGCTGCGCCGCTATGCCGCCACCAACGCCGCCGAGTTCTTCGCCGTGGCGACTGAGGTGTTCTTCGAGCGGCCCAGCGCGTTGTCTCAGCGGCACCCGGCGTTGTTCGAGACGCTCACCGCGCTCTACGCCCTCGATCCGCGTCCACCGGACGGCGAAGAGGCCACCCCACCTGCCGAGTCGCTCATGGCACGCCGCTGGCGCTAGGGCCCTACCCGCCGTAGCGCCGCCGGTAGTCTTCGAAGTCGTCGTCATCGTCGTCGAAGCCGCCAATGGAGCCGAGGACGGACCCCATGATGTCGGCGTATTTGAAGTCGGCGTCCACCCGATCTTTACCGACGAGCGAGTGCTGGTGCAGGGCCTCCACGACGAACTCCATCGCACTCGCCGTCTCCGCTGGGCTGGACGGGTTCGAGTGCTGCTTCACCACCTCCCGCAAGCCATCCACGGCGTCGAGCCGCTTGGCGTAGGCGTCGAACGAGAGGTCGGGCGCGAGGTCGAGCGTGTTGCCCTTCGAGAACCAGCCGAGCACTTTTTGGTAGGCGGCGCGCCCCGTGCCTTCGCCCTTGTCCGACGGGTCAGGGAAGTAGCGCTTGAAGATGGTCGAGACGGCCTTGCCGATGAGGAGTTGGGCTACGCTCTGCGCGCCCTCCTGCTCACCCTCGTACACCAATTCGACCTTCCCCGTGATCGCGGGTTCGACCGCGGCGAGGTCGCCGATGCGGACAGTCGTTTCAGTCTCGCCGCTCAGGAGGGCACGGCGTTCGGCAGCCGAGATAAGGTCTTCCAACCCGGCCCGCGTCAGGCGCGCCGAGACGCCGGACTTCTGGTCGATGTACTCGCTCTCGCGGGCCTCGAAGGCGATCTGCTCGATGATCTCGCGGAAATAGTGCGGGATCGTTACGGCGACAGCCTCACCCCGGTCCTGCCATGCCTCCTGCTCAGTGATCGCCACGCCGATCTCGACGGTCTTCGGGTAGTGCGTGATGATCTGGCTGTCGATCCGGTCCTTGAGCGGCGTGATGATGTTGCCCCGGTTCGTGTAGTCCTCGGGGTTGGCCGTGAAGACGAACGCGAGGTCGAGCGGGATGCGGACGTTGAAGCCACGAATCTGGATGTCGCGCTCCTCCATAATGTTGAGCAGGCCGACCTGGATGCGCGGCTGGAGATCGGGCAGTTCGTTGATGGCGAAGAGGCCCCGGTTGGTGCGCGGGATGATGCCGAAGTGGATCACCTCTTCATCCGCATAGGTCAGCTTCTGGGTCGCGGCCTTGATCGGGTCGATGTCGCCGATGAGGTCGGCGATGGAGGTGTCGGGCGTGGCGAGCTTCTCGCCGTACCGGGCGTCGCGCCCGATCCACGCCACGGGCGTCTCATCGCCGCGCTCGGCGACGAGTTCGCGGGCGTATTTCGAGACCGGGTCGAGCGGATCGTCGTTGACTTCGGAGCCTTCGACGACGGGCAGCCACTCGTCCATCAGCCCGGTGAGGAGACGGACGATCCGGCTCTTAGCCTGACCGCGGAGGCCGAGCAGGATGACGTCGTGCCGGGCGAGGATGGCGTTCTGGAGTTGGGGAATCACGCTCCGGTCGTAGCCGAGGATGCCGGGGAAGACCTCCTCCCCCGCCCGCAGCTTGGCGATCAGGTTGGCACGCAGTTCATCCTTGACCGAGCGGCTCTGGTAGCCGGATTCGCGGAGCACGCCGAGGGTGGTGATGCGAGGAGGAGCAGCCATATGGCGGAGTATTTTCAAAGCAATCTGAAAGGACTCCGTACCACGCGAGGCACACGCGCCTGTTCCTCTATGGCACCCACTTCAAGAAGGTCAGCCCCGGTTGCGGCTTCGTCGTCAGCACGATGAACTCGATGCCGTCGGAGACGCGGCGAGCGGCAAGGTCTACGAACAGGAGGTTGCTGTCCATCGCAGGGTTTGGCTCGACGAGAGCGCGCTCCAGCAGTAGGCGCGGCCCGTCCGGTCCCTCATCGCGGCGGAACACGTCGATGCGGACCCAGCCGGGGCGGGCGTTGAGGACGAACAGGCGGTCGCCGAGCGCGGCGGATGCGGGCGTAAGGAGCGGCGGCTCATCGACCTCGCCAGCGGCCCAGAGTCGGCTGCGCGCTAGCTGGGGCGAGTCGAACCCGGTGAGGGCGAGGGTGTCGAGCACGGCTCCGCTCCGTGTATCAGGTGTGAGCACGTCGACGACGGGCCGGTAGCCAGAGAGGACGAGGAGCGAGTCGCCCCAAGTCCTCAGAAACCCGAGGTGCCGCCAGTAGGGTCCGGCGAGATCGTAACGCGCCCGCTCGGTGCCGTCGAGGTCGAAGTGGTGTAGTGTCGCGACTTCACCCTCAGCGGCGGTTTTATAGAACAGGCCGCGCTCGGTCAGCAGCGCGTTGCCGTTGCGCACCTCGGGCACGTCGACCTGCTGCACCGACCGGTCGCCGACCACGAGGTCGACGCGGTGCGTGCCCCGATTCAGGACAGCGACGGTGTCCCCTTGCACGCCTGCCAAGAATGGATAGCTGAACACCCGCCCTTTCTGCGTCCGCACGTACCCCCCCTCGGCGTCGAACCAGACGAGCGCACCGAGCCGGGTGGCGGCGACGACGACCCCGTCGCTCGTCAGCCCAAAGCTCGTCGGATACTCTAGCTCCGACTCAGCCGGTGCCTCAACGCGGCGAACGAACTGGAGCGTATCGACCGGCGCAGCCTCGGCAATCTCCCGCGAGAGGGAATCCGACGGAAAGAGCGTCCGGTCCAGCTTGCGCTGATTCGAGGACGGGAGGCAGCCGGTGACAAGAAGAGATAGAAGAGATAGAAGAGATAGAAGAGATAGCGGCTCTCTCCTCCTTCTGTTCTCCCTCCTCTCTTGTTTCTCTGCCCTCATTCTCACGCCCCCCCCGTCAGCAGCATCGGCATCTCGCGCTCCTGCCCGTCGCGGAGGACGCGGAGCATGACCGTCTCGCCGGGGCGACGGCTCCGCAGCAGCGCACTCGCGGCGTTCGAGTCGGCCACGCCTTGGCCGTCGATTTCGAGGATCACGTCGTAGGGCAGCACACCGGCTTCAGCGGCGGGCGACCCGGCGTCCACGCTGATGACGAGAAGCCCTTCGCTCACGTCGAGGCCGAGCATCTTGGCCGCACGGGCGTTGAGGGCGCGGACGTTGAGGCCGGGCGGCGCGGGCCGCGCCACGGTCCCCGTCGTCCTGAGTTCATCGACGATCCGTCGGACGCGCCACGCGGGCGTCGCAAACCCGATTCCGACGGAACCACCCGAGCGCGAGAAGATGAACGTGTTGACTCCGATCACCTCGCCGAGCGCGTTGACGAGCGGCCCGCCCGAGTTGCCCCGGTTGATCGAGGCGTCGGTCTGGATCATGTCGCGGAAGACGCGGCCCTCCTGCGGCGCGAAGTCCCGCCCGACTGCGCTCACGACCCCGACCGTCACCGTCGGCTCGGCGGCCTCGAACAGCCCGAAGGGATTGCCAAGCGCGATGGCCCACTCGCCGACGTACACGTCCTCGCTCTGGGAAAATGCGAGGTACGGCAGCGGTTCCGTCGGCTCTACCTTGACGAGTGCGAGGTCGCTCTCCGGGTCGGTCCCGATGAGGCGGCCTTCGAGTTCGCGTCCGTCGGGGAAGCTGACCGTGATCTTCGCGGCGTTGCCCGCGACGTGATCATTGGTGACGATGTAGCCGTCCGGCGAGACGACGAAGCCGCTGCCGACGCCCTGCACCTGCTGCTGCTGCACCCGGCTGCGGCGCTGCCCAAAGAAGTACTCGTAGAACGGGTCGCCCGCGAACGGATCGCGGACGCGCACCTGCCGAACCTCAATGACATTGATCGACACAACCGCCGGGGCGACGTTCTCGACGGCCCGCGTGATCGCCGTCTGTCGGCTGGCGTAAATCTCATCGGCGCTGCTGGACGGCGGCGCGACGCGCTGCGGGGGCGGCATCCCATCAACCTCCTGCGACTGTGCGGGCTGCCGACACCCGGACCCGATCAGCAGAACAGCGACGAGAAGCGTACTTTTCAGAAACGGTGAAAGCGCTGGCATAGCACGGACGGGTTGCAACAGGGAACGGAGCAGCACGTCCGCTATACGGCGGCTCCTCTTCTCAGTTTCTACCCAGCCCCCGTTGCCATGCATCGACTCCCCTTTACTCTTCCCGATGTCGGCCTCCGCGAGGTCAAGGGCTTCGTCTCGCTAGAAGGCGAGTTTCTGATCATCGACCTAGAGACGGCCGTTGCGGGGATCATGGACAAAGAGGAGACGACGATCAAGGTCGCGCCGAGTGCGCTCCATGAAGCATGGCTCAAGACGGGCATGGTCCGCGACAAACTCTTCCTCGCGCCGAAGAAGGTAGACCTACTCAAAGCTGTCCCCGGCGATCACACCCGCGAGGTCGCGCTTCGCATCCCCCGCAAGCACCGGCTTGACACCGAAGACTTCGTTGATGAGTTGAACCGGCGTATCGAGACCGTCGAAGGATAAGGCAGAACTTGACAGTGCTCAGATATACCATATCTTCGCACCCGTCAGTTCCACCTATCTCCTGCCCCCGATGGCTGCGACTCGCTCTCCCCGCCTTCTCTGGACGATCCTCGGCGTATGGTTCGTCATTGCCATCGTACTCAGCCTGAGCGGCATCATGGCGCGTGTCCTGCCGCCTGTCTTCGCGTTCGGGTTCACCGTCCTCGCTCTCGCTGCGCTCGCGCTCACCCCCACGCTGCGGGCTTGGGCAGAAACGGTCTCATTGCGACCGCTCGTGCTCTATCACACGGTCCGGTTCGTAGGGATCGTCTTCCTGATCGGCGCAGCGCAAGGATGGTTAGCGGCGGAATGGGCCGTGCCCGCTGGCTGGGGCGACATCGCGGTAGCCGCACTCGCTCTGCCCGTTGCGTTCATGGCCTGCCCTGTCACGAGCCGGGGTCGATGGCAGGCCGTGCTCGCGTGGAACACGTTTGGTCTGCTCGATATCCTGTTCGTCCTCGGCAGCGCGATCAGCCTCGTCGGCGGTGACCTGAACCCGTTGTTTCCACTCACCCAGTTTCCGCTCGGGCTGATCCCGACGTTTATCGTCCCGCTGATCCTCGTCACGCATGGCCTGATCTACTGGCGGCTACTGCGCGAGCGCGTTAGTTGACGACACGGCTTTCGGTGTCGGTCACGTTGTCCGGGAGGTCGAGGCCCTCGCGGAGCGATAGGAACCGAGCGTAGAGGTTCGAGCGCAGCGTCCGTAGCTCGGCGATGAAATCACCCCGGCGGCGGCGGGCGAAGTAGGCGCGCAGGCGCTGCCGCGTCAGCCGCTCCCACCCCACCGACTGCAACACGAGCACGCCACTCACGAACGCCAGCACGGTGACGAGCAGCCCGGTCAAGAGCGGCGTATCGGGGAGACCAGGATAGACCGCGTGCAACCCCGCATGGCCGAGCGCAGCGAGCACACCCGCCACGATCCACGCGAGCGGATAGAGCACGAACCCGACGAGAATCTTGACCGTCGCCGTGTCTTTGATCGCTCCCGAGTAGCGCCGTGCCGCTGCCCCAATGAGCAGGTGTACCGGCCCGTTCATGAGCAAACCGAATAGCAGGATCGGCGGTAAGAAAAGATAGACGGCCACGGTGCGTGCTAAGAGTGCCAGCGTGTCCCACACCAGCCGGTGCGGCGGTGGCGCATCAAGGTCGGCATCATCGAGTTCGAGGGTGCGGAGGAGCCGGTCGTAGCGCGTGAGGTCGTGACGGAGGTCGGCGATCTCATCGGCGTGGCTGTCGCGGCGGAGGCGGTAGCCATGCCATATCTGCGCGAAGCCGAGGTTGCGCTCGACGACATCGCCGCTGTCAGCGCGGGTACCGGAGCGAGCAGCATCCTCGGCGCGAAGCAGCGCATGGGCGCGGTGCATCAGCCGGTGCAACGCCCAGTCGTCGGTGGCGCGGACCACCTCGACGAGCGATGCCTCAATGCGGTCGGTGAGCACCTCGGCAGCCTCGTCGTTATCCATCGCCCCGAGGTCCGGCGGCAACGCAAGCGGCGGGTGGAACGTCACGAGCACATCGGAGCGAAAGAGGTGCTTGCGGTCGTAGTGCAGCCCAACGGGGATCACGACGGGCATCGAAGCCTGCTCATCGGCCCGGTCGAGGGCGCGGAGAAACAGCCGGGCCGCGCCCGACTTGACCTCGGTCACGAACGGCTGGTCGTGGCTCTGGCCCTCGGGAAAGAGAGCAGAGAACGACCCGCCTGCCAGTTCATCGGCGAGGGCGGCGAGGCTGCGGGCGTTGGCTTCGCGGCGCGCCTCGTCGCTCATGCCTGCTTGGTCGGCAGCGCGGTAGATCGGCACCGTCCCGAGCCGCCGCATCATCCACCCGATCAGCGGCCAGCGCAAGAGTCCGTCGCGTGCCCCGAAGACTATGCGACCGGGGAAGTGGGTGATAATCAGCGCCGGGTCGATCAACCCGTTGGGATGCCACGCCACGAGCAGTCCGCCTCGGTCACGCGGGATGTGCGCCGTGCCTTCCACCGCGATCTCGCGGAAGAACACGCGCAGCACAAACCGCACGACACTGACGAGGGCGCGGTAGAGGACAGATGGGGGCGTGGAAGGAATGGAGAGCGGAGAGGGTGTGGAGAGGGTCCGCGCAAGGTATGGCGCGGACGACGATAGCGTGCAACTCCCCTACCCCTCTCAGCAACACCTGCCGCTAGCCTCGCCCTCGGATGCCGCCGGAGCGGGCGCGCAGTCGAACAGGCCGTAGTGGACCGAGCGGTCGCCGACGACGCAGAAGTGCTGCCCATAGCGCGTCTCCTCTACCATCGCTGCCGAGTTGCCGCAGACGAGCATCGGGCGACCCGTCTCGAAGACGTGGTGATCGTCGAGTATGAAGGCGTGCGGGTGCTCGGGAATCGTGCCCTCATAGTAGGCCACCTGACCGAAGTCCTCGCAGCGATCTTCGAGCAAGGCGAGCTTGAAGGCCCGCACCGTGACCGATGAGAACTGCACGTTGCCGAGCTTCGCGGCGAGCGTTGGGTCGTCGATAGTGAGCGGGCGGCTCGTGACGACGCGGTGGTCGGCGCAGCCGACGGCCTCCATCATGCGGCGGAAGTCTTCGGCGTAGAGCGCTCCGCCGAGGCACTCGCCATAGAGCACCGGATCGGCGGCGACGTGGACCGGGATGCGCCGGTCGGCGAAGACATCGGCGAAGTAGAGTTCGCCGCCGGGCTTGAGGACGCGGAAGATTTCCTCGAACACGGCCTGCTTGTCATCGGACAGGTTGATGACACAGTTGGAGATCACCACGTCCACGCTCTCATCCTCGACGCCTGCCGCCGCAAGGTCTTCGATCTGACCGAGCCGGAAGCTGGTGTTGGGCGTGTCGAACCCGAACCGCTCGGCTTGCTCGGCCTCGTACCGGCGTGCCACCTCAAGCTGTTCCTCCGTCATATCGACCCCGATCACACGGCCTGTCGGGCCAGCGAGCTTGGCAGCGAGAAACGCATCGCGGCCCGTCCCGCAGCCGAGGTCGAGCACCGTGCAGCCGTCGAGCGCAGGCGGCAGCGGCGAGCCACAACCGTAGAACCGGGCGAGGACTTCGTCGGCGATGTCAGCGAGGATGGCCTTGTGGTGCGGCGATAGGTCCTCGTCGGTGCAGCAGGCGCTGGTCTTGAGGTCGGCGTTGGACTGGAGGGTCTGGCCGTAGTAGTCGCGGACCTGATCGCGGACGGTGGGCGTGGCTTCCATCGGATAGAATCGGCTGAGCGAGTGTGAGAATGGACGGGCACGATACGAAAAGCGAGGCTGGCTGGATGCCCCCTTCGTATCCAATTTCTATCACATCGCACGGGTCACGCCTTGCGCGCAGTCCCGGCGATGTGCGGCCGGACGACCGGCAACGGCATCTCGGCCTCGAACCGCTCGATCTGCACGTCCTCGAACCCTGCGGCTTCGATCCGGCGACCCGTCTCGCGGTCAGGTCGACAGCCGTCGGCGATCACGCCCCACAGCGGCTTGATGGCACGCTGCAGGCGGCACAACCTCGACGCCTCGGGGGCGGCAACGTGCTCGATGAAGACGAACACGCCGCCCGGCTTGAGCACACGGCGAATCTCGGCGAGGGCGGCATCCAGGTCGTTTACCGAGCAGAGGACGAGCGTCGATACCACGGCATCTGCGCTGGCATTGGGCAGGTCGATCCGCTCAGCGAGACCGGAGCGCACATCGGCATCGAGACCAAGCTCCGCCGCCTTTTTCCGCAGGCGTGGGTGGAAATGCACGTTCGGCTCGACGCCGATCCACTGGACGTCCGCGTCGTAGTACGGCAGATTCACACCACCGCCCGGCCCGACCTCGACGACCGTGCCGGTGAGCGGACCGAGGAGGTCACGCTTCCACGCGCCGTACATCTCCCGGTCGAAGCCTTCGCCGTGGGAGAGGAGCCACGCGAACCACCGGGCGCTCAGACCTCGGCGGACCCCATCGGCGGTTCGTGCCGTATCATCCGTTCTCATCCCATTCACCTCAACCCCTACCGCGCATGTCTATCGCTAAAGTAATCGAGATCAGCTCCGAGTCCACCCAGAGCTTCGAGGACGCCGCCCAGAACGCCCTCAAGGAAGTCGGCAAGACCGTCAACAACGTCAAGCATCTCTGGGTCAAGGACATGGAAATCATCGTCAAGGAGGACGGCAGTTATCTCTACCGAACCGCCTGCAAGGTCTCGTTCATTGTGAACAGCTAGCTCGGGCTTTCCCTTCTTCGATGCGCCCCGGCGGCTTAGGCTGCCGGGGCGCTCGTCGTTTGTGGTGCCCGCCGCCAGAGCCACACCGCGAGCACGATGAGCAGCACAAGCGTGACGATCAGGAAACGGGCGTAGAACACGTCCACCACCGGACGCGGCCATGTGGAAAGCGACCAGTCGATGACGGGCGATGGGAGCTTCGGGATCATAAAGACGAACACGCTCGCCGCGGCGAACACCTGAGCCACGCGACCTCGATTTCGGGCTGCCAGCAGAATGAACAGGAAGAGCGGGAGCGCAAGGACGTAGGTGTGCTCCCAGCCCAGCCCCGAGATCACCGGCGTCACCGCGAGAATCGCCACGCCGACGACCGGGCGCGACAACCTGCCGAGGAAGTAGGCTGCGTAGAACCCGCCGAGCAGTCCGCCCGTCGCGAGGAAGTTGACCAGCTTCGTGCTCGACGCGAGTGTCGTGTCGTGCGAGCGGAGGTAGTCCGTGACCGGCTGTTTGATGTGCTCCAGCACGCCGACTATCGACTGGTTGAGCGCGTCCATATTGGTGATGCCCGACCAGAATGGCACGAGGTCGAAGGCATACTGCCGGTACAGCTCCAGCGGCACCAAAGGCAGCAGCACGACCGGCACCACGACGAGACCGACGGCGAAGCCTGCGATCAGCTTCAGCGCCTGTCCCCGGCGCAGGCCGAGGAGCGCGAGCGCGAGCGGATAGAGCTTCAGCCAGAACCCACCGCTCAGCACGAGCGCCGCCGCGAAGGGTCGGTCGGCGCGCAGCAGCGCGAGGAACCCTAACCCGGTCAACAGGACGAGGACGTTGACCTGGGCGTACTTCAAGTTCTGAAACACCGGAGCCGTCGCCAGCCCGATCAGCAGGAGCGACACCTTGACCGGCTGCGCCAGTACCTCGCCGCTGGCCTCTTCCCACAGCCACAGTGTGAGCCAGACGCACAAGGCCGAGAGCAAGGCAATTCCGATCACCGACAGGATGAACCCGACCGGCATGGGCAACGCGGCGAGCGGCGCAAACAGCACGATGCTCGGCGGCGGGTACATGAACCCGTAGGCATCGGGGTAGAGCGCCGCGCCCGCCACGAAGCGCTCGGCGGCATCGTAGTAGAACGAGAAGTCGGCCACCGTTTCCTGTGCACCCGAGAGCACCGGGAGATAGACCCGTGCCGAGAGCCAGAACGGATACAGCGCCAGCAGCCCTGCACTCAACCCAGCCAGCAGGCCCAGCACCGGCTCGCGCTTCCACGTTTCGATGAGATCGCGCAGCATCTACCCTCCGAAGGCTCGCCAGAGCAACCGCCCGGCGACGAGCACCGCGAGGCCCGCGAAGCAAAACCGGATCAGCCTGACGTTGACGCGATCCGCCGTCTTCACACCCAGCCGAGCCGTCAGGAGCGCAGGCACGACCATCCAGACGGCGTGCCCGAAATCGACATACCCCAGCGCCGTCGGCAGCGTTTCGGCTCCGAGGCCGGTGACAACATACATCACCACGCCGCTGAGTGAGACGAGGATGATGGTGGCAAGCGAGGTCGCGGTGGCGGATTTGAGCGGGAGGCGGAGCAACTGGTTGTAGACCGGGACGAGCACGATCCCGCCACCGACGCCCGCCGCACTCGCCACGGCTCCGGCAGCCGCACCCGTCGCGGCGAGGAACGGCGTATCCGTCCGCAGTCGGTCGCGCCAGCCCGAGGTTCGCTGCGGGCGCTTGCCCGTCACCATCCGGTAGACCGCCAGCAGCAGGATCACCGCGAGGACGATCTGAAAGACCCGCCCGCTGTACCACGGCTGCGTCGTCACGAACAGCGTCATCGCCACCACCGCCGCCGCGCTGAACGCCCCGACGACGAGGGCCACCCGCTGCCGGATCAGCCCGTCGCCTCGGTGGGTCCACGTCCCCGCAAGCGCCGTCACGAGCGTGCAGAACAGACTCGTCCCAAGCGTGAGCGGCGCGATGAGGTCGAGGGCCACGCCCGTCGCGCTGTAGAAAAAGAAGAGCACCGGCGCAAAGATGATCCCGCCCCCGACCCCGAGCAGCCCCGCCACAAACCCGCCGACCACGCCCGCCGCACCGAGGATGAGAATATTGACCGGGTCCATGCGTTCGGAGGTGCAGGAAAAAAGGTAGGGGCACAGCACACTGTGCCCCTATCGGACGGAACCGGAAGATACCGTCGCTCTAGCTCCCCGAAAGCACCGCCCGGTACGCCGCATCATCGGCCAGCAACGCAAGGCCCCGGTTGAGCTGGAAGTCGTCGCGGAAGGAGGCTTCGATCTGGGCGCTCTCGCCGAGGTAGCGGGCGAGGATTTCGCGGCGGAGGCGCTCCTTGAGGCGCGGCGCGTGCCGCTCGAAGTCGGCCTCTTTTTCGTCGGTGACTTCGGCGCGGAGCGCGTCGATCTCGTCGGCGGTCTCCGCGTAGCCTGCCCCATCAAGGTCGTCGGCGAGGGCATCGAGGGCCTGCTCGGCGCGGGTGCGATAGACGATACCCTCGGCATCGACCCAGTCGTGGAACTCACGGAGGTCGGCATCGCTCACGGTAAGTGCATCGCCGGGGTCTTCGTGCGTGGCGGCGTAGCGGTTGGCGAAGAGGAAGAACGCGGCCTGCCGGACAAGCGCCTCCTCCAACTCACTCATCGGGCCGAGGCTCTCTTCCACGTCCGGCTCGATCCCTTTGCCGTCGTAGACCACGCGCCCGCCGTTGGTCGTGTAGGCCCGGCGGAGCGAGTCAGCCACCTCAACGGCGCGGCCCCCGGCTCCGTCACGGGAATACTCTACGGCCTGAATCAGCCGCCCGCTCGGCGTGTAGTATTTCGCTGTCGTCATTTTGAGCGACGTGTGGTACGGCAACCCCCGGATGATCTGCACGAGGCCCTTGCCGAAGGTCCGCTCGCCGACGACGATGCCCCGGTCGTGGTCCTGCATGGCACCGGCCACGATCTCGCTCGCCGAGGCACTGCTGCCGTCTACGAGTACGATGAGCGGCAGGTCTGGCGCAATCGGCGCGTGGCGGCTGCGGTAGAGCCGCTCGGTCTCAGCTACGCGACCGCGTGTCGAGACGACCGTCGAGCCTTCGGGCAGGAAGAGGCCGGAGATATCGACCGCCGCTTCGAGGAGGCCGCCGGGGTTGCCGCGCAGGTCGAGCACAAGGCCCTGCAAGTCGCCGGTCTCTTGCAGCTTCCGCACCGCCGTCTCCACCTCGGACGCTGCCTCGCGGGCGAAGCGCTCCAGCTTGACGTAGCCCACGCCGTCGTTCACGTACTCGGCGTAGGTCACGTTCTTGAGTTGGACGGTCGAGCGTGTCAGGCGGAAGTCGAGCGGCTCCATCTCGCCTTCGCGCTCGATGCGGACGCTCACCGTCGTGCCCGGATCGCCGCGGAAGAGGTCGCGAATCTGGTCCGAGTCGAGACCATCGGTCGGCGTGCCCGCGATCTCTAGGATGATGTCGCCGGTGCGGACGCCCTGCTCGAACGCGCTCGCATCTTCGAACACATCGAGCACGACGGTTCGTCCCCCGCGCTGACCGACCGAAACACCCACACCGCCGTACCGCCCGCGTGTGATGATCTCGATGTCCTCGTTGTCGGCCTCGTCGATGAAGACGGTGTACGGGTCGAGCGTCTGGAGCATCGCATCGATCCCGGTCCGCATGAGCTGCTCGGCGTCGAGGTCATCCACGTAGCCCGTCGATAGCTCTTCGTAGATCTTGCCGAAGATGGTAAAGTTCTTCTTGATGGCGAAGAAGTCGTCGTCCGGCGGCATGAACGACCCGGCGAAGAGGCCAAGCGCGAGGGCGACAACGAAGACGGCGATCGTGTGCGATCGGGCGATGCGGAGGGAGCGTTTCATGGCGCGTCCGGTTGAATTTCAGTAGGTCCGGCGTGGGAAGAACGGAGGGCGGGGAGGGAATCGCATCCGTACCCTTCCAATGTACCCTCCTTACCCTCCCTGCTCCCCACGCTCTTTCTCCAATCGCTCCTTTTCCTCTTCCTTCCGTCGCTTGGCCTCGGCGCGGAGACGGCGGCGCTCGACGACGGTGGCGATCCAGATCGACCCCTCGTACAGCCCGAGGATCGGGACGGCCATGATGATCTGGCTCAGCGGGTCCGGCGGCGTGAAGAACGCCGAGATGATGAGGATGATGACGAGCGCGAACTTCCGCACCTGCCGCAGCTTCTGCGGCGTCACCACCCCCAGCTTGGCGAGAAAGTAGACCACCACCGGAAGCTCGAACAGCGCCCCGGCCCCGAACGTCCACATCAGGATCATCGAGAAGTAGCGCGCGATGTCGAACTCATTGATGATCTGCTCCGAGATCTGGAAGTTGGCGAAGAACTGGAGCGCGAGCGGCGTCAGGATGAGGTACCCGAAGGCGACGCCCGTCACGAAGAACATCGTGGCGAAGACCGAGATGAACCGCAGGCCCTTGCGCTCGTGCGCGTACAGCCCCGGCTCAACGAACGCCCACGCCTGGTACAGCACCACCGGCATGGCGAGGATGATGCCGACCGCGAGGACGGTCCCGAAGTAGGCGAAGAATTGCCCCGTGATCGTCCGGTTCTGGAGGACCAGTTCGGTGGCGTCCATCTTGAAGACGCCGTACATGAAGAAGTCTGGCCGCGTCGGGGCCATCAGCAACTCTTCGATCACCCAGTCGGTGAAGAAGAGGCACGCGATGGCCGAGAGGACGATGGCCGCCAGCGCCTTGATGATCCGCCAGCGAAGCTCTTCGAGATGGTCAAGGAATCCCATCTCGGCGGCGATCCCGTCCACAACCGAGGACGCGCCGTCCCCTGAAGGCGCGGCGACGCGGGCGATGCGCGAGAACTTGGACTTGAGATCGAGCACGGTGGGAATGAGAGAAGAGAAAGAGGAGAGGGAAAAGGAAGAAGAAAGAGCGGCTCTCTTTTCTATACTCTTCGTTCTCCTCCCTCTTTTCTCTTAACGTCGGTCGCCGGAGGTGGTGGCGGCGCGGGACCCATCGCGGAGGTTCAACTCCAGTAAGCTCTCCACCCACAGCCCCTCGCCTTCGATGCGGGACTTGCCGCCACTCCAAGTGAAGTTGAAGAGGGTCAGTACGCCAGGGACTTGGAAACCATCGCTGCGAAGAAGCGCGATAGCGCGGGCCGCGCTGCGCCCGCTATTGAGAATATCATCAACGAGCACCACGGGTTGATCCCGCTCAATGGGGCCTTCGATGAGGCGACGCCGACCGTAGGCCTTGCGACGCTCGCGGACGAAACCCCCTTTGAACTTCGCCTGTCCTTCCTCTGCCGACGCACCGAGAATCGAGCACACTATCGGGAAGGACCCGTAGCCGAAACCCGCGACCTGCCCGATGCCTCGCGCCCGCAGTCGCTCGGCGAGCACATCGCCGATCTCGTCGAAGACCTCGCCTTCGAGCATCGGCATCCGCGTGTCGAGCAGCCAGCCGATGGGCTGCCCGCGCGGATCGGTGATCGGCTCCTGGTCGCGGCGGACGAGCGCACGCTGGTAGAGCTGGTGCCCCAACCGCGCCAGCGCCGACTCTGGAACCGAACTGAAATCGTTAGCCATGAAAAGAAGGAATCATCGGGCCGAGCCGGGGTCGCGGGGAGCTATAAGCTACGTGCATAAGCGCGGCGGCGTCCTTGAAAAACCGTTGCCCCCGACATTCGTTCCGGCTATCCGTTTCTCGTTTGCTGTTCCTCGTTTCTGGTTGACCATACCCGGTCGTTCTTATCGAACTAGAAACGGAAAACGAGACCCCCCTACGCCAAGACGCTGTGATCGTAGAGCGGAAACTGTTCGGTGAGGACAAAAACTTCGCGGCGAACGAGTTCACGGGCACCCTCGCTATCTCGCTTCGAGAGCACGCGGTCGATCAGGTCGACGACGTGGCGAAACTCGTCCGGCCCAAAGCCGCGTGTGGTCAGCGCTGGGGTGCCGACGCGGATGCCGCTCGTCACGAACGGACTCTCGGTATCGTAGGGTACCATGTTTTTGTTCACCGTGATGTCGGCCTCGCCGAGGAGCGCCTCAGCCTCTTTGCCGGTCAGCCCCTTCGAGCGGAGATCGATCAGCATGAGGTGGTTGTCGGTACCACCCGAGATCACGCCGTATCCGCGCTCAACGAACGCCTCGGCCATCGCCTGCGCGTTCTCGATGACCCGCTGCTGGTAGTCCACGAAGCCCGACTCCAGCGCTTCGCCGAAGGCAACGGCTTTGGCGGCGATGACGTGCATCAGCGGCCCCCCGATCACACCGGGGAAGACCGCCGAGTCAAGCAGTTCGCTGATCATCTTCGGCTTGCCACTCTTCCACGTCTTGCCAAACGGGTTCTCGGTGTCGTTGCCAACGAGGAGCATCCCGCCGCGCGGGCCACGCAGCGTCTTGTGCGTCGTCGTTGAGACGACGTGGGCGTGCGGGAGCGGGTCGTTCAACAGGTCGGCGGCAATCAACCCTGCCGGGTGAGCCATGTCCACCCACAGGATCGCCCCGACCTCGTCGGCGATAGCGCGGAAGGTGGCAAAATCGAAGTCGCGGCTGTAGGCGCTCGCCCCCACCGAGAGCATCTTCGGCTGCACCGCCTTCGCCTTGTCGCGGACCTTGTCCATGTCGATCCGGCCCGTGTCCTGCTCGACGCCGTAGAAGTGCGCGTCGTAGAGGATACCGGAGAAGTTGACCGGCGAGCCGTGCGTGAGGTGCCCGCCGTGCGCGAGGTCGAGCCCGAGAAGCCGGTCGCCCGGCTCCATCATCGAAAGGTAGATGGCGTGGTTGGCCGTCGCGCCGGAGTGGGGCTGGACGTTGACCCAGTCGGCATCGAATAGCTTCTTGGCCCGCTCCTGCGCGAGCACCTCGGCTTCGTCCACGACCTCACACCCGCCATAGTAGCGCTTGCCGGGGCGGCCCTCAGCGTACTTGTTGGTCAGCGGCGTGCCCATCGCCTGAAGCACAGCCTTGGAGACAAAGTTCTCCGACGCGATCAGTTCGAGGCCGTCGTTCTGCCGGTCGATCTCGCGCTGGATGATGGAATAGAGGTCGGGGTCTTGGGTGCGAAGGTCGTCCATTGGGGGTGCGTCAAGAGTCGGGAGTCAGAAGCTGTCCGGGCGGCTGATCTCGAAGAACAGCCCGGCGATCCCGAGGAACCGCCAGTCTTCCTCCTCGCTCGCTCGCCCGTCAAAGTCTAAGGTATACACGCTCGCCACGAGGTAGTTATCCCGGTGTGCGAAGCGCTGGACAAGCTGCCCCGCCGCGAAGCCGCCCAACTCTCCCAAGAGGCCGCCCACTGGCGCTTCTTCCATCTCCGCCTCGATTTGTTCGGCGACGTTCTCTTCGGCGTACTCGACAAAGTCGTCTTGGCCGGGGTTCGTCACAGCCAGCACGATGAGGAGGGCAATGAGTAATAGCAAGCGCATAGGGTCAGTTGGTCATGGCGTAAACGAGGAGGTTGGTGCCCATCCGTAGCGCGGCCTGCCGCTTCTCCGGCGGGTTGTCATGAACGCCCTCCGGCTCCCACCCATCGCCGAGGTCGCTCTCGTAGGAGTAGAAGACAACGAGTCGGCCTTCGTGGAACAGGCCGAGGCCTTCGGCGGGCTGGCCGTTGTGCTCGTGGATTTTGGGGAGGCCATTCGGAAACTGGAAGTGCGCGCTATATATAGGGTGATCGAACGGAACACGGACGAAGTCCTGGTCGGGGAACACCTTCTTGATCTCCTGCCGGAGCGTGGCGTCAAGGCCGTAGTCGTCGTTGACATGAAGGAAGCCGCCGCCGAGGAGATACCGCCGCAGCCGCTCCGCCTCGCGGTCGGTGAAGCGGACCGTGCCGTGCCCGTTGAGGTAGAGGTACGGATACTGGAACAGCTTGTCGCTCGTCAGCTCGACGATGTCTTCGCTCGGAGCCACGTCGAGGAGCGTGTTCTGGCGGACGAAGGCGAGGAGGGTCGGGAGCGACTCTTCGCCGCTGTACCAGTCGCCGCCACCGCCATACTTGACACGAGCAATCGTCACGTCATACTCGCTGGACTGTGCGAGTACATCGAACGGAAGAACGAGGAGCGTCAGCAGGAAGAGGAGGCGAACCATGCGAGGTCGGGGTGCAGCGTGGTTGTACTCTAACGAGAGGAAGCCCGTCGTGTTTTGCCATGTTCGATGAACGTGCTATGACCTCAGCCTCGTACCGCGCAACCAAAGAGTTTTTCCACCCTGTGGAGAAGATTGTGGAGAACGGTGGACACGTCGGGGAAAATCTTGATGCCTCGCCGACCTGCCAGAAAAAGCTGTTTGTCAAGCCCGAATCGTCCACGCGATATCCAACACTGATCCACAGGGGTACGGCGGTGGACATCGTGTGGATGAACCCACCTCCTCAATGTGGACGAGCGTGGATACGTGGACAACGTAACTCAATCACCATGTAAGCCCCTTCTCGCAGCTTTGTAGCGACCTTCGCTTGTGGACAGAAGCGCGGATAACCCCGCCTTCTTATGCACACGTCTCCACATCGTGTTCGCTTCTTGCTTTTCCACATGTCCACAGGCCCTACTACTACATTAACATCATTTATTAAATACTCTATATAAATAGAGCGTGTGGAAGACAGATCAACCGTGTATACCAGCATATACCAATCGAGCCTTGAGCAGACGGAACAGCGTGTGTGCCGTACCTTCCCCTTCTCCGCCCTCTTCTCCCGACTTACCATGCTCAAGCGCATCCTCGTTGCTCTCGACTTCGACTCTGACACTTCCGTTGCTACGCGCTATGCCATAGAGATCGCCCAGCGGTGCGATGCTGAAGTCACAGGCCTCGCGCTCGTGGATAGCAAGGGCATTGAGTCTGAGTCTTCGGGAGCCGGCCTCGGAGCGATGTACTATGCCGAGAAGCTCCAGCACAAACTCTCCTCTGAAGCCCGCGCCCAAGCGCAGCACCTCCTTCGTGGCTTCGCTGATGAGATCGAACGCGCTGGGGTCCAGCACGGGAGCGACCACATCGGGGAAGGCGTCCCGTTCGAGCGGATCGTCGAGGATATGAAGTACCACGACCTGCTCATCGCCGGAGCTGAGTCGCACTTTTTCTATCCCGACCGCGACAAGCGCACCCACTGCATGGACGAGGTGGTCGAGAAGGGTGCGGCGGCAACACTCATCGTGGAGCCAGCCTACCGCCCGATCCGCCGGGTGATGGTGGCCTACGACCGGAGCGTGAGCGCGGCCCGCGCCATGCAGAAGTTCGCTGAGCTAAACGCCTTTGACACCGAGCACGTCGAGGTGGAAATCGTCAACGTCCGCGATGACGATGACAACGCCCGCTCTGAGTCCGAGCTGATGCTGGGCTTGGCTACGTCGTACCTCAACGCCTACGGCTTTGCCTCGGTGGTGGGCACCAGCATCGCCGGACAAAGCCCGAAAGACGTGCTCCTCGACCACGCCGACCGCAGCCGCGCCGACCTCATCGTGGCCGGAGCGCACGCCAAGACCGGCCTGTCGAAGTTCCTCTTCGGCTCCACCACCACCGGTCTCATCGACGAAGCCGAGATTCCGCTGTTTCTGTACCACTAGCGGCGGCATACTAGGTGGCGGTTGGATGCAAAAGCGCCGGAGGTGAAACCGTACAAAAGGGCTTGTATAGACAAAAGAGCGCCTTGCCTATAACCCCGGCACGGTTTACTATGTGTCCGACAGACGTTTTACATTGCGTCGGTTCGACACTCAATTACTGGTTATGTAGAGCACGCCCCTGCTGGCGCTATGGAGATCGTCAACCTCTCGGCTGAACCACTCGGCAAGCTCTACGATTGGCTACCGCACGACCTCACGGCAGAGACCGTCGTGTTTCTGCCCGACGCATGCCCCGGCAAGTCTCCGCTGCCGACTGGAACGGCTGTCCTCACGCGCCAGCCCGACTGGCGGCGCTTCGCCGTAAGCGATTGTGGTTGCGGCATGCGGCTCGTTCGTGGCAAACTGAGTCCCGCCGACCTCACGCGCGAAGCTTGGGATACCATCGCGGACACTCTGCGGCAGAACAAGGGCAACTTGGGCGACCTCGGCGGGGGGAACCATTTCCTCGACGCGCTCGCTCCGTACGAAGGGGATCAACTTCACCTTCTCATCCACACCGGCTCGCGCGCCGAGTCCGGTCACGTTGACGCCTTCGTGGACGAACCGGAGGCGTTCGATGCCGAGTTCGACCGGATGGTGGAGTGGGCCGAAGCGAACCGGGCCGCAATACATGAGGCGGCGGCCTCCGCGCTCGGCCCACTCGAACTCGTGCTGGACCTCCCGCACAATACTTTTGAGAGGCTGGACGACGGCGGTGCGATCATTCGCAAGGGATCGGTACACGTCGAACCGGGCGACCTCAACATCATACCGTCCCATATGTCAGGGGACGTCGCGCTCGTTCGAGCAACGGAGCGTGTCCGCGAGTCGCTTTGCTCACTCAGTCACGGTACGGGCAGAGCCATGTCGCGGGCGGACTGTAAGCCCCTCGCCGCGTCCTATAACTTCGCCGGTCTGCGCGAGCGGGTGCTGCTTCCGACCGGTTTGGAAAACGCCTCGCTACGCACCGACGGGCCATTTGCGTACCGCGACCTCGCCGCCTGCCTCGCGCTGCTTGACGGCTACATCGAAGAAGTCGAGCGCTTCGCGGTGATCGGCTATATGGGACACCTCTGACGGCGTGTGCCCCAAGTGCTCCACATAACCCGCGGCTGCACGCCGACGAAGGGCTGCACGGTCTTGACTCCGTGCTAGCTTCGGCGCTACTCTCGCTTCGTTCCGCCACTGTGCCCTTCGCGGTTAGCAGTCGTCTATTATACGGCCTACTGTGCGAAACTTAGGGGTACGAGTACCATTCAGAGGCCAAAGCGGGTCTGGATACTCCCGATGAATGTCTCGTCGTCGCTCGACGTTCGTTCTGCGAGCAGGGCTGCGGCGTCCGCCCCCGCGGTGTACCGGAGGGTCGTCGTCCCATCGGTTACGGCCTGATAGACGACCTCGGCCACCTCGGCGGGACTCGACACGCCGTGCTCGGCTGCGATGGTGCCGAACCCCGCACTCTGCCCTTCAACGAGCGGTCGGTACGCTGGGATGTCACCCGGACGAAAATCGAAGGATCGCCCGCCGAAGTCGGTGGCAACGAGGCCGGGCTCAATGATCTTGACGCGGACGCCAACCGCCGCAAGCTCGTAGTGGAGCGCTTCGGACAGACCCTCGACGGCGAACTTAGTCCCGTGGTAGAGCGCACCTAGCGGGAACGCGATCCGACCGCCGATGGAAGATATATTGACGATGGTCCCAGAGCCCTGCGCACGCAGACCGGGGAGCACAGCCTTCGTCACTTCTAGGAGACCGATCACGTTGGTATCGAACTGGCGACGAATGCCTGCCATGTCGAATGCTTCGAGCGGGCCGTAGGCCCCATAGCCTGCATTGTTGACGAGCGCGTCGATCCGGCCGAAGCGGTCGATGCCTGCCGCGACGGCAGCCTTGATCGAGGCCGCGTCCGTCACGTCGAGGCGGACGACGAGCACACGGTCAAGGGCTGCGAGTTCGGTCGCTGCATCAGGCGAGCGCATGGTGGCGATGACGTTCCAGCCCGCAGACTGGAATCGGCGTGCTGTTGCCTTGCCGATGCCACTCGACGAGCCGGTGACGAGGACGGTCTGGGTCATAGTAGGTCGGGGCTAGGACGGGGTGTTCATGCTGAGCATCGCCTCGGTGCCGAACATCGAATGGACATCGCGGGTGACGTCCGCCAGTTCGGCGTTGTACCGCTCGATGAGGGATCCGATACCCATGGCGTCGACGACGGTTCGGAACGGCTTCTCGCCGTAGGGCATCGCCAGTAGCTGAACGACGGCCTCCACGACCCGCTCGGGCCGCTGATCGGGGGTAGCTTCCAGCGCCTGTTGGAGCCCAGCGAGGGCAGGCTCCACCGCGCGGGCGAGGTCGCCGTACGCCGCCTCGCGGTCTGGGTCGCTGGGCACAAGCATCCCGTCGAGGAAGGCTGTCGGCATCGCGCCCGGCTCGACGATGCAGGTCTCGATCCCGAAGCCGGACAGCTCCGTCCGGTAGTTCTCCGCCATGGCCTCCAAGGCCCACTTCGACGCGCTGTAGGTTCCGTAGAAGGGTGAGGCGATGCGCCCGATCAGGCTCGACGTGTAGAGGACCGTGCCTCGACCCTGCGCACGAAGAGTGGGTAGGACGGCGCGCATGACGCGCTGCACGCCGAGCACGTTGACCTCGAACACGCGCTGCATATCCTCGGGCGTGAACAGTTCCTGAAGGCCGTATGAGCCGATGCCAGCGTTGTTGAACACGACGTCGAGGCCGCCGAGGTAGGAGATGGCTTCTTCGACGCCCCGCTCCACGCTCGCGTCGTCCGTCACGTCCAGTTCGACGAGATGGACACCCTGTTCGCCGAGTGCCTGAGCGACAGCCTCGTTCTTGCCGCCTGTCGAGCGCATCGTTCCGACGACGTGGTGTCCGGCAGCAGCAAGCGCTGTGCAGATCGGGGCACCGAGCCCACCGCTCGCTCCGGTGATGATGATTTTCTGGGACATGATCCTGCTGGGGTTGGTGACTGGGGATGTTCCAACATCGAACCAAGTGGACGTAAGGCCCCTGCCACATGCTCTGAAAAACCTGCCCGATCCTACAAGAATTGGGATTATCACATGATGCTATCGTACGTTCTGCGTCCACCTAGTCCACCATACCCTGCCGAGTCCTGTGATAGCACTACACGATCTTGCTGACCGAGTCACTGGCTGGCTAGAACACCAAGGTACCAGCGAAGGGGTTTGCGCGTCTCCCCTTGATGGGCTGCTGGTCCTGTGCCACCGGAGCCCTTACCCCATCGAAGCAGTGGTTTACCAACCACTGATCTGCCTCATTCTACAGGGAGAGAAAGAGACCTATTCAGGAAGCCACTGCGTCCGGTTCGGCCCCGGCGAGTCATTAGTTGTGAGCCACGATCTCCCCGTCCTCTCCCGCGTCACGGAAGCGAGTCAGACGACCCCCTACCTTGCCCTCGTTCTGACGTTGGACCTGGGCATGCTCCGAAGCCTTGATGCCGAAGTCGGCAACATGCTGGCGAAAGAGGCCACCACTCATGCGCTTGAAGCGGGGCCGACGGACGCGGCGCTCGTCGACGCGATCGGGCGCTTCTTTGACTTGGTTGACCGACCTCGAGAAGCGGCAGTGCTGGCCCCACTCATCCGGCGTGAGATCCATTTCCGCCTTTTGCTCGAAGGACACAGCAACACGCTCCGCCACCTGCTCCAACGCGGGAGTCATGCCGATCGTATCGCCCGAGCCATCGGTCGTATCAAACGGGACTTTGCGATGTCGCTTCCGGTGCCGGAGTTGGCAAGAGAAGTGGGGATGAGCCCCTCGTCGTTTTACACGCAGTTCAAGGCGCTCACGGCCACGACCCCGCTCCAGTACCAGAAGGACTTGAGACTCATAGAGGCGCGCCGACTGCTCGTCAGCGAAGGCCACACGGTCTCCAGCACAGCGTTTAGAGTCGGGTACGAAAGCCCGACGCAGTTCAGCCGGGAGTACTCGCGTAAGTTCGGTGAACAGCCCCGTCTCACGAAGGCCAGCGCCTCCGTTGTGCCCCCAACTGTATAACAGTTTTGCTGCGGTCTGTTATTCACCAACGATACCAGAGTGAGTGCTTTAGGACTGAAATCCGTGCTCAATCCTCTCATCCTTGAAGGCCAGTATGTCCGGCTCGAACCGCTCTCGCTGGATCACCTCGACGCGCTCATTGAAGTCGGTCTCGACGAGGACCTCTGGCGCTTGACCCCGACGCCGGTTCAGTCCCGCGACGATATGGCAGCCTACATCCAGACGGCACTCGACGGGCAGGCGCAGGGCACGATGCTGCCGTTTGCCACGGTCGAGCGAGCCTCGGGCACCGTCATCGGGAGCACGCGGTTCGGGAATGTTGCGCTCGCCCATCGCCGGGTCGAGATCGGGTGGACGTGGATCGCCGCGCCGTGGCAGCGGACGGCGGTGAACACGGAGGCTAAGCTCCTTATGCTGCGCCACGCCTTCGGGCCACTCGGGTGCCACCGCGTCGAGTTCAAGACGGACGCCCTCAACGAGCGCTCACGCCGGGCGATCCTCCGACTTGGAGCCACCGAGGAAGGCACGCTTCGCAAGCACATGGTGACAGCGAGCGGTCGCGTTCGGGACACCGTCTACTTCAGCATCACCGACGACGAGTGGCCGCGCGTCGAGGCGAACCTCATTGCCAAGCTCAACCGCTAGCAAAACGATGACCGGATACGGATGGCCTGACTTCGTGGGGAACGTCGGCGTCGCGCTCATCATCCTCGCTTACCTCGCGCTCCAACTCGGCAAGCTCGACGGACGGAGTCTCGCCTACTCGGCGATGAACGCGGTCGGGGCGGCGCTCGTCCTCGTGTCGCTGTGGTTCGACTTCAACCTGTCCGCCTTCATTATCGAGGCATTCTGGGTCGCCATCAGCCTGATCGGCATCGTGCGAAGCCTTCGTGCGCGCCGAGCCGGATAGTCGGCTACTTCACGACGAGGTAGTCGTAGACGATGCGCCCGCGCTGGTTGGTAGTGCCGCGCCCTCGAAAGACGACGACCTCGCCGCCGACATACCGTCGGGCAAGCGTTTTCTGTAGACCGCTCAGTTCGTCGAACACCGAGAAGGTCTGCTGGTCACGCTCGCGGTTGAGGATCGTCTGCCCGCCGCCCACGTACTGGACAGCGAGTTGCCGCGGCACCTCAGCCCCCTGCGCCCGCCGCGTCGAGACGATCTGGAGCGACTCGGGACGACGAAGGCGGAAGCGTCCGTTCTCACGGACGGCGGCGAGGCCGATGACACGATCCTCGAATCGGTCGGCTGGGCGGATGAAGTAGCCGACCTGAGCGTCGTCGCTGTGCTGCACATAGCGGTAGGCCGAGCGGATGAGCTTCGGCGCAAAGTTGGTCTGGAACGTGTGGTCCATCGTAGCCGTGCCGGACACCTGCTCGGTGCGCCCATCGACCGTCACGGTGCCCGAGACGCGAGCGTAGGGGATGTGGAGGAACATCCCGACCCGTTCATCGCCGAGACGGAAAACCCCGTCGCCCCATGTCAGCCCGGCGGCGATGTCGGAGAATGACAGATCAACCTCGTACTCCGTCCCGTTCTTGCCCGCTTTGAAGCGGACGCGATGCCGCTGCGGAAGCGTACCCTCGAAGTAGATATCCGGACGGACTTGAAGCCGGTGGTCAGATTCGGAAAAGACCAAGTCCTCAGCATCGTACTGCTTCGCAGCCCGGTACGTCTGGCCGTTGAAGCCAGAGATCGAGAACTCGGCCCCAGAGACCGGCGACATCAGACTGCCGAGGTTGGCGCGGGACAGACTGAGTGTGGCCTGCATGCCGTCGTTGAGGACGAAGGTGTAGGACCACGCCTCGTTGTAGGTGTTGCCACTCGCCGGGTGCGGGCGGAGGTCAGCGACGGTCAGGCCGCGCTCGCCGCCGGTCGGCACCGTCACACGGTCATCGACGGGTGCGGCGATGGTGCCTGCGGTGAGGAGCAGACCAGCAAAAAGAAAGAGAGAAAGTCGCATCATCAGGAAGCTGGCTCGGGATCGGCAGCGTGTCGGTCTTCGAGCCATTGCAGGAGAGCAGGCAGAAAAAGGAGAGCGGCGAGGAGCGTGGTCCCGATCCCGATTACGGCGAGGAGGCCGATGGACCGGAGGCCGGGGTGGAACGAGAACAGGAGGCCGGAGAAGCCGATCATGGTTGTCAATGCGCCCATCGTGACGTGTTCGCCGGTCGAGCGAAGCACATCGCGGAGCGATCCGGGGCCCTCCTCGCGGTAGCGATGGACGAGGTGAACTCCGCAGTCATTTCCGATCCCGAGCACGGCAGGCAGCACCACTAGGTTGTAAAACGTGAGCGAGACGCCGGTTAGTACCGTCATCCCCAGCATCCACAGAATCCCGACCACGAGCGGCAGGAGCGCCAGCAGCGTCCACTTCAGCGAGCGGAAGACGAGGAGCATGAGCAGCGCAATAAGTGCAAACGTGATGCCGATCATCAACGGGCTTTCGGCGAGCATCAGACGCAGCATCTCGGCGGCCACAATCGAGGTCGAACCCGCGTGGTAGGTTGTCCCATTGGCCTCGACCGTGCCCACTTCGTCGGCGAAGGCCATCGACAGGCGGGCGTCTTCGGAGAGGTTGACCGCCGGGTAGACGATGACGAACGTGCCGACCTCGCCGGACTTCGAGGTGAATGTCCGCTTGAGATCGTCGGGCACCTCGGCGAGCGGGATCGGCTCCGTCGTGCTCGCGGCGCGGCGGATACGGGCGATCTGGCCCGTCGTGTCCTGACTCAGAAACGCATCGTTGGTCAGGTCACGAATGTCAGCGACCCGGTCTAGCTTGGCTCGCTCGGCAGCGGGCGTGGTCGGGAAGCGCTCCTGCAAACTCTCGACGGCGAGGATCAGGGTATCCTCCTCGGCACGTCGTCTGAGTTCGTCCACGACAGGCTGCACATCGGCGGTGTCATTCAGGACGAGGTAGGCCGGGTTGCGACGGCTGGAGCCACGGAGTGCCGGACTGATGCGAGCAGCGCGGTCGTAGTACGCCTCGTAGGTCGGCTCCAGCTTGCTGAAGTTGTACTCGAACCGCTCCCGCGGAAGTGCCCAGATCGACAGCACGACGGCGATGGCACTCAGCGCGAGGATCGGTTTCACCGCCGGGAACGGGCGCGGATCGGAGGTGAAGACGGCCTCGCCCGAGCGCGGGTCGAGCCGGAGCAAGCCCCAGCGCTCGGCGAGAGCGAGGAGCGCCGGGAGGACGAGCAGCATCGCCACGAGCGCGAACAGGATGCCCACGCCGCCGATCAGCCCAAACTCGCTGAACCCGCGGAAGTCGGCGATGGTGAGGGCGAAGAGGGCAACCGCCGTCGTGGCGGCACTCACGGCGACCGCGAGGCCGGTCGAGACGAAGGTGGTCTCGGCGGCATCTTCGACGGTGCGACCTGCCCCGCGCTCCTCGGCATAGCGGGCATAGAAGTGGATGCCGTAGTCGATCCCCAGCCCGAAGAGGACGAGCGCGAGCGTTGAGGTCATCAGATTCAGCGTCCCGAAGGCGACCCCGGCAACCCCGAACGTCCACGCGAGGCTCATCACGAGCGGCAACCCAATCAGGAGCGCCGTCACCGGGAGCCGCGCTAGTTCGCTGAGGATGGTCTCGCGCCGGACGCCGCGCACTTGCAGGGCCTTGTAGAAAAAGTAGAGCACCACGAACAGCAGCACCGCCGTTGCGCCCAACCCGAAGCTCCCGCGCACGTCGTCCGTGATCGCGTCGATCTCGACCTGCTGCCGCAGGAGCCGCCCCGCCGTCGTCACCTCCATCTCAGGATGGAAACTCGTGGGGCCGAGTGCTGCGACGAGCGAGTCAAGTCGCTGGTACGTCGTGCGGATGCCACCGATGTTGGACTGCGCGCCCGTTGGGAAAAGACGGACGGCGAGGACGGTCGAGTCTTCGGAGACCGGGTACTCCCGAACCTGCAGGTTTTCGAGGGCGGCTTCGAGACCCTCGGTGTCTTCTTCCTCGTCCTCCAGTCCGAAGTCATCGTCGAGGTCCACGAAGAACGGGTTGGCTTCGAGGCGGGCGTCCTCGGCCTCGGTTTCGAGGAAGGCTTCGAGTTGGTCTAGCTCGTCGGCAGAGGCGAAGTAGAGCGCATTGAAAGCGAGGAACGTCGTGTCCTTCCTGAACTCGGCGCGGGAGAACAGGGACTCGTCGCCACGCCGCATCGCGAGGGCCTCGGGGATCAGCGCCTCGGCGAACGCAAGGTTGGCCTCGAACAACGGGCTTTCGATCCCGACATCGACCGGCGTCTCCGAGCCAACGGTCTGACGCAGCCGTTCGAGGGCCTGGACGCTCGCATAGTCCTCGGGAAGCAGATTGGCGAGGTCCGTGTCGATCTTCAGGTCGGAGGCCGAGAAGAAGCCGACAACGGACAGTGCGAGGCCGAGGAGGACGACCGCGAGCGGGTGCCGGACCACGGTGCGGATGAGCGGGCGGAGGGCGTCGAAGAAGCGTTCCACAGAAATCGGGTTGAGAGCCGGGCAGAAGCCGACGCCGGGCCGCGTAAGGTCACATGAAACCGGCGCGAAGGCGGCACGGATACGCCGGATGCCGTAGCGGGTTCAAATCAGCAGCCACCCGGCCAGTGCCCCGCCGAGGACGATCCATGCGGCGTTGACCTTGAACCGCAGCGCCAGCACCGTCGCCACAGCGAAGATCACCCACGCGCCCGGACTGACGAGTACACCGGCACCTAGCTCCAGCGTCACGACTGCCATCAGCGCGACTGCGCTCACGTTCACCGCGTCGAGAAATGCCGCCGACCACTTCGACTCACGCAGCCTCGGCACGATGGGGTTCAGGATGCCGACGAAGACGAACGCGGGCAGGAAGATGCCGAGCGTGGCGACCACCGCGCCGGGGACGCCGCCGAGAACATAGCCGATGAATGTCGCCGTCGTGAGTACGGGACCTGGTGTGAACTGCCCGATGGCGATGGCGTCGAGGAGTTGCTGCTCGGTGAGCCAGCCGTAGTCCTGCACGAGGCCGCCTTCGAGGAACGCGATGAGCACATAACCCGAGCCGTAGAGGATGGCCCCAACCTTGAGGAAGAACAGCCCGAGCGCCCACAGCGAGACGCCCGCCGCCGCACCCGTCGCCCCGGCTGCAACTACGAGGGAGTCTTGCGGCACGACCGGAAAAACGACCTTCGCCCTCTCGCCCTCCTCTCCCCTTTTCTTCCACAGCGCCAGCACCGCCATCCCGATGATCCCGCCCGCCAGCAGCGCCCACAACTCGCCCAACCCGAGCGCGAGCGCGGCTCCGACCGCGAGTCCGAGAAACGCCAGCGTCCAACTCTTGCCGGCCTTCTTGCCGAGTCGCCACAGTGCCCCGAGGATAACGGCCATCACCGCGGGCTTGATACCCGCCAGAAATGGTGCGACCGCCGGGACCTCGCCGTATCGGACGTACAGCCATGCCAGCAGGCCGGTCGAGAGCGCGGCGGGGAAGATGAACGACCCGCCCGCCACGAAGAGGCCCGGCCACCGCGCCCGCTCGTAGCCGACGTGCATCGTCATCTCCGTCGAGTTCGGGCCGGGGATGAGGTTCGTCGCGCCGATCAGGTCAAGGAAGTGCTGCCGCGAGAGCCAGCCGCGCCGCTCGACGACCTCGTCCTCCATCATGGCGATGTGCGCTGCCGGACCGCCGAAGCCGATCACGCCGAGCTTGAAGAAGACGCGGGCAAGGACACCCAGGCCGTCGGACGAAGGGGGCGATTCGTTTTGCAACTGAGGGCGGGGCTACGGGTAGACGGAGCGACTGCTCCCGTAACCGCACGGCTCGCAACGCCGTTCCCCGATGCAGACCAAGGAATTAGTATCAGCCGGGCACCCCGTCATCCTGTTCGATGGCGTCTGCAACCTGTGCAACGCAGCGGTCAACTTCATCATCGACCGCGATCCTGAGAGCGCCTTCCGGTTCGCCCCGCTTCAGTCGGACATCGGGCAGGCGTTGACCGAGCAGTGCGGCATCGCCAGCGACAAGATCGAGACGATGGTGCTCATTGAGGACGGGCGGTGCTTCGTGCGCTCGACGGCGGCGCTGCGGATCGCCCGCCGACTCAGCGGGGTGTGGCCCATGCTCTCTGTGCTGCTCGTCGTCCCGTCCCCGCTCCGCGATGCGGTCTATCGTGTCATCGCGCGCAACCGCTACCGATGGTTCGGTCAGCGCGACGCCTGCCGTCTGCCGACGCCCGACCTGCGGAGCCGCTTTCTGGAAACCGACGCGGCGTAACTTCTTGCCTCATCCACCTCCTTCGCTTCTCATGTCCAAGCACACCTACGATTCGATGGAAGTCGGCGACACGTTCGAGTGGAGCCGCCACATCTCCGCCGCCGACGTGCAGGCCTACGCCGATGTCTCGGGCGATGACAACCCGCTCCACCTCGACCCTGAGTACGCCGCGACGACGCCCTTCGGCCAGCCCATAGTCCACGGCGCGTTCCTGCTCGGCGTCGTCTCGAAGGTGCTCGGGCGCGACTACCCAGGGCACGGCAGCGTCGCCGTCTCGCTGTCCGCCAAGTTCCTCCGCCCCATCCCCATCGATTCTGAGGTCCGCATCGAGGTGAAGGTGGCCGAGAAGATCGAGCGTTTCGGGCACGTCCGCTGCCGGATCACGGCCTACAACGCGGCAGGCAAGACCGCTCTCGGCGGCGAGGCTGTCGTCATCCCGCCGAAGGAGTAGCACTCACGAGGTCGGGTAGCGACAGGCTGGTTCCTCATCGGCGGTTCAGAAGGCGACAACCACGCGCTCGCCGAGGGCTACGGAATCGATCACCGTCGCCGTTCCGTCCGGCCGCTCTACCGTCACCGTTAACGGACCCTGTGATGCGGCCAGCCCGAACACAAGCTCCGGCGTCTGGTCCGTCATCAGGCCGACCCCGGCGACCGCCTCCCGCGTGTAGCGCTCGCCGCTGCCGTCCGCCACGTTCACCCTCGTGCCGAGCGCCGCGACGTTGTCCGGGAGTACGACGGTCACGAAGTTCGCCTCGGATCGATTCAGGAACGCTCGCGCCGGGCCGTCCATGTTGAGCCAGAGGACATCGGGCCGCGCGTCCCCGTCAAGGTCCACGATGAGCGGGGCGTGTGCGTAGTTCGAGTTATTGAGTCCCCACTCGTCGAGATGGTAGAAGCCCGCACCCTCGCCGTTCGTCACCTGCCGCATCACCTTGCCGGGGACGCGGCGCAGCTTGAAGTTGGGCAGCTTGAGATAGTTTTGCGCCACGAGCAAGTCGAGCCGCCCATCGAGATCGAGGTCCTCGAAGACAGCCCCCCAAGCAAAGGCGAAATCTCGAAGGCCATAGGCATAGCTCACGTCGGTAAAGGAGAAGTCGCCGTCGTTGCGAAGGAGCAGCCAGTCGGTCGCCAGCCGTTGGTCGTCGCGGAGGTCGCCTCGCAGCAGAAAGTCGGGGACGGAGTTGCCCGCGTTGCTGAAGAAGAGGTCTTGGTCGCCGTCATTGTCGATGTCGCCCACGGCGAGGCTCATCCAGAAGCCATAGCCGGTGTTCGTGGGGACAGGCTCGAACGCGGTGCCACCGAGGTTGCGGAAGACCTCGACCTCACCCGTGTTCTGAGCCACGACGAGGTCCTGCAAGCGGTCGCCGTCTAGGTCCACGAAGACAGAGAGAAAGGTGTTCTGCGCTGAGGCCGTGCCGGACGACGAGGTGATATCCGTAAACCCGGTCCCGTCGTTGCGTAGCAGCACGTTCTGCTTTGCGTGCTCGGGGTCGTTGAACGTCGCGCTCCGGAAAGTGTGGATGGCAACGAACGCGCTGATGTAGAGATCGCCATCTCCATCGCCGTCGATGTCGGAGACCGCCACCGCGAACGGCACGGCGTCGGCGTCGAGGTTTACGGGGAGGCGTTCACCGGAGAAGACGCCGCCCGTATTCGTGTAGAGGAAGACACCATCGTTGCGTGCAACGAGGAGGTCGGAGTCGCCGTCAGCGTCGAAGTCGAGGGCCGTCGCGCCGTAGGTGGCCGTGAGGGCCGAGAGGCCGGAGCCGTCGATCCGGTTGTGTAGCGCGCCGTCCCGGTAGCTGAGGAGAGCGTCCGGCTGGCCCGCCGCGCCACCGACGAATACCTCCCACATTCCGTCGCCCTCGATGTCGATCACGGCCGCGCCGAGAAAGGGAAAGGTCTGCTCGTCCGTCCACTGGTGCACGAAGTCTACCGCGACCTCCTCGAACGGCACCACGTCCACCTCAACCGGAGGGCGGCGAATGGTTTCCCTCGGATAGAGCCATAGGACGACCGCGAGAGCGGCGAGTACGAGCATGACCGTGACGATACCGAGGAGTCGTTTCATGGCATGAAGGTAGCCGAGACGGACAACATCGCTACTCTTTCGTCATCCCGCCGGAGGAGTAGTGCTGGTAGCTACTCCAGAAAAATGTGGTTCAAGACGAATGGGGCGTAGAAGAAAAAGACGATGGCGTAGAAAGTAGGAATGAGTGCAAGTGCAGTCTCGACTCTGCGACTAGATACATGTGATAGACCCTTCTCTTGTGCTGTCACTCGGTCGAGCTTTTTTGCTACATAGATAGCTGCCCACGCAAGTAGGACTCCTAGGATGATAGATGGGTACCCGCCGTAGACCCAATCTTTCCAAGCCTGATGTCGCGCCAACTGCACAGAATACGTCGGCTCCGATATTGAATAGAACGACCCAGCAAGGTAAAGACGGGTGTAGGCGAACACGACACCGGCCCATGCCGTGCTCAAGATGGCGAATAGGGAGAGAACTACTCGCAGGATCATGCTTTTCTCTGCTCAGTTCTGCGGCAGCTTGAGGGCGGTGCCGGACGGGATCTGCTCGTTGAGTTGGACCTCGTTCATGATGGCGAGGCCGTTGGCGTCCATCCCGTAGGGCATCGGGCGGCCACTGAGGAAGCTCTGGAACGAGGCTGTCCGGTTGGCCTGGACCACGTCGAGGCGGACGGGCTGGCGGTTCAGCTTGTCGGAGTCGGTGAGGCGTGTGAAGCTTCCGGCGGTGGACTGGAACTCATCGCGGTAGGTGCTGAAACTGCTGGCTCCGGTGTAGCCGAGGAATTGGAAGACCTCGCCATCGTACTCGACGAACGTGGCGAGGAGGGCCAGTTCGCCCTGCTGAGTGTTAGCGGTCCCGGAGACGGTGTAGGCCGTGTTGCCGTTGATGCGCGTGCCGCCTTGGTCGGACACTTGCAGTCCTTCCTGTCCGGCAAACGCCCGTCCGGCGGCCTGCGCCGACGACTCCTGCGCGAAGGTGAACTGGATGATGGCTTGCCCGTTCGGCTCGCCGATCTGCACCGCCGCCGCGCCGTTGGCGACCTGCCAGCCATTCGGAACGTCGAACTCGAAGCGGAGATCAGGGTGGTAGAACACGCTGTTCTCGGTGAAGCCCTGGCGCGGGTTGGTGCCGAGCACGATGCCGTCGATCTGCTGGAGATACTCGGCGCTGTTGACTCGGGTGCCGGTGTCGTACTGCGCGGCGAGTTGGGGGATCGTCTGCTCGCGCTCGCCGGGATCAGGGTGGGTCGAGAGGAACGACGGGAGGCTGCCGCCCGCCTGTGCGCTGAGACGACCGAGAGAGCGGAAAAACGAGGCCGCCTCGGCTCCGTCATAGCCTGCGAACTCGGCGTAGGCCACGCCCGCCCGGTCGGACTCGCGCTCGGCGTCGCGCCCGTTGGCGAGGAAGAGAAGCTGAACGCCGGTCCCGCCATAGTTGAGGATCCCCTCGGCCACGCCGCCTCCACCGACGACCCCCCCGAGGACAGCAGCACCGATCAGCCCGAGCTGTCCCTGCTGTGCCTTCAGCGCCCGCTGCGAGGAATGCCGCCCGAGGACATGTCCGATCTCATGCCCGAGGACGACGGCAAGCTGGGCCTCGTTTTCGAGGTGGGCCAGCAGGCCGCGCGTGATGTACGTGTAGCCCCCCGGTAGGGCGAAGGCATTGACCACGTCGCTATCGAGCACTCGGAAGTAGAACGGTGTGTTGCGAATCTCGGCAGGCGTGGTCGGGTCCGTGTAGGCACTCGTTTGGAGCACCTCCTGCCCCAGCCGCTCGACGTAGGCTGCCAGCCCCGCGTTATCGTAGAGGCCGTACTGCGCGATGATCTGCTGGTCTGCCTCGGTGCCGATCTGGACCTCCTCCTGCCAGGTATACGCGCCGCGCACCGTCTCGCCGGTGATGAGGTTAGTCGAGGCCGTGCCACACCCGATGAGGGGCAGCGTGATGAGCAGGAGCACGAAGAAGAGAGGCCGGAGGTGGTGGTTCATAGCAGGAAGGGAGATGGTGGGAGAAGGGGAGTGTGTGTAGCCTCACCTAATCAGCGAATCGCCTACTGCTTCGGCGACGCCTCCGTGTACGATGCGGATCGCCCGATGAGTTTCCGCGCCGAAGTCCACGGCGTCATCGAACGGCTCGCTTCGGGCGGCGGTAATCAGGCTTTGGCCGACGGCGTCGGACTGCAGAAGCTGGAGGAAGATATCGGCGCGGCGCGGGTCGAGGTCGCCGAACACGTCGTCGAGGAGGAGGAGCGGCGTCTCGTCGAGGCGGTCGCGGAGGTAGAAGTACTTGGCGAGCTTGAGGGCGAGGCCGAAGGTGCGATGTTGGCCTTGTGAGGCATAGGGGCGCACCTCGAACGTGTTGAGCCGGAACACCAACTCATCGCGGTGTGGACCAGCGAGGGTGCGGCCCCGCTCGCGCTCGCGCCGGGCGAGGCGGTGCAGGGCTTCGCGGAACGCCTCGGCGATGTCGGCCTCCGTCGTGTCCTCTGCGAGCGGCACGGCGGTCTGATACTCGATGCTCGGCTCCTCCCCCACCGCCTCGATCCGTTCGTAGGCCTCGGCCAGAAACCCGGCGAACTCATCGATGAACTGCCGCCGCCGCTCGATCAGCCGTGCCCCGAGCGTGACCAGTTCTTCGTTCCACGCTTCGAGTGCAGCGGGGTCGGGTGCGGTGCGGGTCCGGCGGTGGTGCAGCAGGAGCGCGTTGCGCTGCTTCAGCGCCCGCCGGTAGCCCATCAGATCGCCGAGATACGTAGGGCGCGCCTGGCTCAGCGTGTTGTCGAGAAATCGACGGCGCTCCTCCGGCCCGCCCGCCGTCAGCGCCCCATCCGCCGGAGCGAGCACGACCACCGGCAACTGCCCGACGATTTCGGAGAGCCGGTCGAGGGGCGCTTTGTTGAGAAACAGCCGCTTGCCTTCGTCGGGGACGTAGACCAACCGGGCGGCGAGATGAGGCCGCTGCTCGCCCTCGAAATCTCCCTCGACCTCGAAGTACGGGCAGCCTTGTCGGAGCGCGTGCGTGTCGGTTGAGGTGAGGAAGCTCTTGGTCAGGCAGAGGTAGTGGACGGCCTCTAGCAGGTTCGTCTTCCCTGCCCCGTTCGGTCCGACGATCAGGTTGACGCCGGGCGCGAAGACCACCTCGGTCTCGGCGTGGGCGCGGAAGGAGAGCAGACGAAGTGAGCGGAGGCGCATGCGGGCGTTGGGAGGAGCGCAGATGATACCGCCGCTTGCCCGATGGGTTCGGTGGGCCGCGTCGCCCAAAGCGCATACCGATTGCGCTATTTGTTTGGGCCGAGAGAGATAGATTGGGTTTCGGCTCTGGCTATTTGTATGCGTTTCCTTGCTTTTATCCTCTTGCTCTCGTCCGGTGCGGTGGCGCAGCCGGATTGCAACGCGCTCTTCGAGCAAGCCCAAGCCTCATTCGCCGAACTCGATACGCGGATGGCGGACTCCCTAGCCATCGCGGCCACCCGGTCGGCGTTCGCGGACGCTCGGACGTGCTATGCCGCCCTCCCTGCGCTCGACAGCACTGGGGCCAACTACGTCGCCCGAGCCTATGGGCGCGACGCGCAGATTCTGCTGGAGACCGGACGGATCGACGAAGTGGCGGCGCTCATCGACACCTTCTTCGAGGGGCCATACCTTCGGGCCGATTCCTCCGGCGTGCGCTACTTGCTAGAGTTTCAGGCCTTCATTCTGGATCAGCAGGGCCGGACTGAAGAGGGGTTGCGCGCCCGACTTCGCCTGCTCGACTATGCCGCTTCTTCGACGCCTGCCGTCCGCACGCGCATCTGGATGGGGCTGGCCGGGGCCTACGACCGGCTTGGGCAGTGGGACGAGGCGCTCGCCATCTATGAGACGGTCCAACAGACGCTCGGGGCGGAACCAGACTTGGAGTTGCAACTGAGCGTCAGCCTCGCCCGCGCCTACACGCAGGAGGCCGAACTGCGGCTGCTCCAGACCCATCGTCCAGAGACCGTTGCCCGGAGCCTGGTCGCCGCACGCACGGCGAGGGATATACTCAGCGGCCTCGACTCGCCCCGTGCCGAGCATTACCTCGTCTTCGCCCGGATCACCCTTGCCGATGCCTACCTCGCCCACGGGCAGGCAGACTCGGCCCTCGTCGTGGTGCAGGCCGCAGCCGATCTCGCGGGGCGATTGCAGCGACCCTCGCGCAGCGCGGAGATCACGAGTTGGGAGGCGGTCGGCAAAACCTACCACGCGCTGCACCAATACGAGGAGGCCCAAGCAGCGTTCGAGGAGGCGCTGAGGCTGGGCGACCAGTACGGCGTGCAGGCCCGTCGTCCGGCACTGCTCGACTGGCTCGCGTCCGTGTCGATCCACCTCGGCGACTTCGCCCGTGCCGACTCGCTCGTCGGGCAGGCGCTCCGCCTCGTCGAGGCAGAGCGGGCGGGCCTCAGCGCCGAGGTGGAGGCGAGTCGCGCCGGGACGTGGTATGCCACCTACCTCACGCGGGTGAGTCTGCTCCTCGCGCAGCAGCGCCCGACCGAGGCGTTCCTCGCCCTCGACGAAGCCCGCGCCCGCGTCTTGCGCGACCTCCGGCGTCGCCGCCTCCTACTTGGCGACCTGGCACCCGAGACGCGACAGCGTGTCGACAGCCTCGCTACCGCGCTTGAAACCCTCCACCGCCGCTTCGCCGAGCCGGACCTTGATCCGGTGGAGCGGCTGCGGCTTCGTGGGGAGATCGAAGGGCTGGAAGCAGACCGAGCAACCCTGCTCGGTGATGAACGCGACACCGCCTCGTCCGGCCTCGATCGGATGCAGGAGGCGCTCGGTGCGCGCGGTCAGGTGCTGCTTACCTACCACCTCAAAACGCCGCACCACGCCTTCGTGCTTCGGCCCGACACGCTCGTTGCCGTGCCGCTCGACCCGACGCTCGACTTCGCCCGGATCGAAGCGCTAATGGCGGCGGTCAGCCCGCTCTGGGTCGAGGGCGGCGGCCCTGTGGCTACCTCGAACCTTTCGTTCGATCCGGCTCCGCTGAAGACGCTCTACGATCTCCTCATGGCTCCGGTCGCGCCGCATCTGCCCGAAGGTTCGGCGCTCGTCGTCGTGCCCGAAGGACCGCTGGCGCACCTTCCGTTCTCGCTCCTGCTCGAAGAGGCTCCCACCGACAGCTACCAGTTGGCCGAGGCCCCCTTTCTGCTGCGCCGCCATGCGATCTCAACCGAACTAGCCGCCGCGCTGCTGGTGGAGGATCAGGTTGCTGGCAATGGCTCCGACTTCGTCGCCTTCGGTCGGAGCGACTTCGGCGGGGTCGAGGCCGACTCCCCGCTGCGCTCGGTCTATGACGAGGGTGCGCCGCCGGACCTGCCGAGCGTGGTGCGCGAACTGGACGACCTCGGTCGCCGCTTCCCCTCGGCGCTCGTCGCGCTCAATGAGGAGGCGACGGAGTCGTTGTTCTACGAGCGGCTGGGGGGCGCGCGTTTGCTCCACCTCGCGTCGCACGCTTTCGTGGAGGATGCCAACCCGCTCGGCAGCTACCTCCAACTTTTCCCTGATCCCGACGGCACGGAAGACGGGCGGCTCTATCTCTATGAACTGATGCAGCAGCCGCTGAACGCCGCGCTGGTCGTGCTGAGTGGCTGCCGCACGGCGCGGGGGCGCGACCTTCTCGGCGAAGGCGTACTCGGGTTGCAGTATGCCGTCCGCGCCGCCGGGGCCGCGAGTACCCTCGGCACACTCTGGCGCGTGGACGACGCCGCGACGGTCGAACTGATGGACCGCTTCTACGAGCATCTCGCCCGCGGCGAGCGTAAGGACGTGGCCCTCCAGCGGGCGCAACTCGACTACCTCGAAACCCACGACGGGCTGCGCGGTAGCCCCTTCTTCTGGGCCGCTCCGATGCTCTATGGCGATCCGAGTCCGTTAGACCTCCCAACGGGATCGAACCTGTGGTGGTGGATCATCGGGCTTGTCCTCATCGCCGCCGCCCTTCTCCTGCCCCGCACGCTCCAGCGCTTCCGCTGACGACCTCTCTCCCACCGATGGCCGAATCCGCCCTGTTCCGCGAGTTGCAATCGCTCACCACGGAGACCCGCAACCCGCGCTCGATGCGGATCGACGCGGCCTCGACCGAGGATATCCTCCGCATCATCAACGACGAGGATGCCCGCGTCGTCCCCGCCGTCCGCGCCGAGTTGCCGTACATCGCCGAGGCGGTCGAACTCATCGTCGAAGCATTCAAGAACGGCGGGCGGCTGATCTATGCCGGGGCCGGAACGAGCGGTCGGCTCGGGGTGATCGACGCCGCCGAGTGCCCGCCGACGTTCGGCTCGCCGCCGGAGTTGGTGCAGGGGCTGATCGCGGGCGGCAAAGCGGCGATGTTCGTCGCGCAGGAAGGAGCCGAAGATCACGAGTCGAACGGGCGCGACGCGCTCGAAGAGGCAGCCGTGACACCGAAGGATGTCATCTGCGGTATAGCGGCGAGTCGTCGGACGCCTTTCGTAGTCGGGGCGGTCAAGCACGCCAAGTCGCTCGGTTGCAAGACGCTGTTCGTGACTTGCAATCCGCGCGAAGCATTCGACCTCCATGAGTTTGTCGACGTGGCGATGTGCCCGGCGGTCGGGCCGGAGGTCATCATGGGGTCCACGCGGATGAAGAGCGGGACGGCGCAAAAGCTCGTCCTCAACATGCTCACCACCGCCACGTTCGTCCGGCTCGGAAAGGTCTACGAGAACATGATGATCGACCTCCAGATGACGAACGAGAAGCTGAAGGAGCGCTCGAAGCGTATCGTGATGACGGCGACGGGGGTGGACTATGAAGAGGCCGCTCGCGTGCTCGCCGCCGCCGACGGGCACGTCAAGACGGCGCTCGTGATGATCCTTGCCGAGGCCTCGGCGGACGAGGCGCGGCAGCGAATCGACGCGGCCGACGGGTTCGTCCGGCAGGCGATTGCAGGGTGACTTTTTCGAGGGACCCGTCGGACTATCTGGTCGTTGCAAAGCACTCAACCCAAGGGGCGCAGCGCGGCTGTGCCCCTCGCTGTGTTTCACCTCTCCCCTGCTTTTGTGTCTCTCCTCTCGATTCGCACCCGCGTCGCCGCCGTGCCGTTCTTCGTCCAGCTTCGCCGCGAAGCCTCGCAACTCAACCCCGGCGACCAACTCCGACTGAAAGGCACAGTCGGTTCCCTCCCCGCTTTTGCTCTCTCCGATCTCGCGGACGCGGGCACACCGCTGTGCTGTCTCCTCCCCGAGCACGAGTCGGCGACGTATCTCCAGAGCGACCTCGAACAACTCCTTGGCGAAGACATCGAGGTGCTCCTCTTCCCGCCAACGGGCCAGAAGCCCTACGACCGCGAGCAGGTCGCCGAGAGCGCTGCGCTGATCCGACGGGCTGATGTGCTCCAGCGGTTGCAGGAAGGGTTCGCCGGGACCATCGTGACGAGCGTAGAAGCGGTCGCCGAACTCGTCGCCCCACCCGAGACAGTGGCGCAGGAAACGCTCACCATCCGCGTCGGCGACGAGGTCGGACCAGAGACCCTCATGGAACGGCTCGTCGGGCAGGGCTTTGGGGCGGTCGAGTTCGTCGGGCTGCCGGGCGAGATCGCGCTGCGCGGCGGCATCCTCGATGTGTACCCGTTCGCAGGCGACTACCCCGTTCGCATCGAGTTCTTCGGCGATGACATCGACTCGATCCGAGAGTTCGACCCGCAGACGCAACGCTCGGTGAGTCGCCTGACGCAGGCCCGAATCGTCCCCAACCTCGACGCACCGACCTACGACGAGGTAGAGCATGTCGCCCTCCTCGACTACTTCCCGGACGGCACCCTCCTCGCCCTGTTCGACTCTGCCCGGCTCGCCGAGCGCGCCGAGGCCGTGTATGCCGAGGCCACTCAGGCCTTCGATGCGCTCGAAGAAGACGATACCCCATCACCTGACCGACTCTACCTCACGGGCGATGCGCTCCGCGAGAAGCTGTCGGCTTGCCCTGCTCTCCTCTTCGGCACGTTCTCCGATGATGCTGCCCACACGCTTACCCTTGATGCCCAGCCGCAGCCGGACTTCAACGCGGACGTGCGCCGCCTCCGTGAGCACCTTGCCGAGTTGAAAGACCGAGGCTTCGAGGCCCACGTCCTCTGCGACAGTCAGGGCCAGCGTGCCCGCCTCCGCGAACTCTTGGGCGATGAAGACCACGAGCCGGACGCCACGCTCACCGTCGAGTCGCTCCACGAGGGGTTCGTCCTCCCCGACGAGCGGCTCGCCGTCTACACTGACCATCAGGTCTTCAACCGTTACCACCGCCCTACGGCCCGCAAGCGGAAGCGCGTCCGCGGCGGCCTCTCCCTCCGCGACCTCCAGGGCCTTTCCCCCGGAGACTTCGTCGTCCACATTGATTATGGCATCGGACGCTTTAGCGGGCTGCACACGATCACCGTCCGCGACAAGAAACAGGAGGCGGTTAAGCTTCAGTTCCTCGGTGGCGATGAGCTATTTGTCAATGTTAATGCCCTGCATAAGCTGCATAAGTATTCAGGAAAAGAGGGGCATCAGCCGAAGCTGACCAAGCTCGGTAGCGGGCAGTGGGAGAAGACGAAGAGCCGGACCAAGAAACGGGTCAAAGACATCGCCCGTGACTTGGTCAAAATCTACGCCAAGCGCAAGGCGAGTCCGGGGTTTGGCTTCTCGCCCGATTCGATTTGGCAGCGCGAGCTAGAAGCCTCATTCAAGTGGGAAGACACGCCGGATCAGGCCCTTGCAGCGAGCGCCGTCAAGGAGGACATGGAAGCCTCGGTACCGATGGACCGGCTCGTCTGTGGCGATGTCGGGTTCGGCAAGACGGAGGTCGCGGTGCGCGCCGCGTTCAAGGCCGTACAGGACGGCAAGCAGGTCGCCGTGCTTGTCCCGACGAGCATCCTCTCGCTCCAGCACTTCGAGACGTTTTCGGAGCGTTTAGGCCGGTATCCAGTTCGCATCGCTCAACTTTCCCGCTTCGCCACCACCGCCGAGCAGAAGGAAACGCTCACTCAAATTGAGCGTGGCGAGGTGGACATCGTCATCGGGACGCAGCGGCTCGCGGGCAAGAAGGTTAGGTTCAAAAACCTTGGGCTGCTCATCATTGACGAGGAGCAGCGCTTCGGCGTTGCGGTCAAGGAACGGCTTCGAGCGATGCGCGCCGAAGTAGACACGCTCACGCTCACCGCGACGCCGATCCCACGTACTCTCCAGTTCTCCCTTCTCGGCGTGCGTGACCTCTCAATCATGAACACTCCGCCGCCGAATAGGCAGCCGGTCGTTACCGAGATTCATACCTTTGATCGTGATTTGATTCGCGATTCTATTCTGTACGAAGTAAATCGGGGTGGTCAAGTCTTCTTCGTGCACAATCGGGTGCAGACTATCGAAGAGGTATCGGCGATGATTCGGGCGCTTGTCCCAGACGTTCGCATAAAAGTTGCCCACGGTCAGATGAGGGCCAGCGACCTCGAAAATGTGATGCACGACTTCATTCAGCACAAGTTCGACGTACTCGTCTCGACCAACATCGTCGAAAGCGGGATCGACGTGACGAATGCCAACACCATGATTATCGACCGGGCCGAGCGGTTCGGGTTGGCTGACCTCCACCAGCTACGTGGGCGCGTCGGGCGAAGCGCGCAGAAGGCGTTCTGCTACCTCCTCGTGCCGAGCGTCCACACGCTGACCCGCGAGGCTCGGATGCGCCTCCAAGCCGTCGAGGAATTCTCCGATCTCGGCAGCGGGTTCAACATCGCCATGCGCGACATGGATATTCGCGGGGCCGGGGCGATGCTCGGGGCCGAGCAGAGCGGGTTCATCGAGGATCTCGGCTATGAGACCTACCACCGGATTCTGGAAGAGGCTGTGCAGGAGCTACGCAGCGAAGAGTTCAGCGACCTCTTCGCGGGCGAAGCCCCTCCCCCCTCCGGCGATGCGACGATCGATGTGGCCGAGGACGCATTCATCCCCACCGACTATGTCTCGAACGGCACCGAGCGGATGAACCTCTACCGCCGCCTCGCCGATCTCCGCGCACCCGAAGAGTTAGCCGCCTTCCGGCAGGAGCTAGGCGACCGCTTCGGTTCAATCCCGCCCGAGGTAGATGCGCTACTCATCGCCGCCGAGATGAAGGCCGATGCCCAATCGCTCCGGCTCCCCCGTATCCAGTTCAAGAACCAGCGCCTCTTCCTCGACCTCCCCACGCAGGATGCCGACCCGCATTTTTACGAGGCTGTCTTCCATCCGCTGCTCGAACGGCTCGGCGGTCTCGACCGGCGCTATGTGATGAAGGAGACGACCGGTGGCAAGCTCCGTGCGATCATCCAAGAGGTACCTGACCTTGCCACTGCGAAGCGCCTACTGGAGCGGCTTCGGCCCATCGAAGAAGTCGTCCTATGACTACGGTTTTCCCATAGGGATACGTCCGCGAGATAAGCCGTTTTTGCGGACAGTCGTTTTGACGAAAGTGTACCCCGTATATTTTAGAATAACAAGGAATTAAACACCAAAAGGTTCCGCGCTATAGTGCTCGGCGAGGCGCGTCGCTCGTTCGCGGAGGGTCTCGCGCAGCGCGGCCGGTTCGAGGGCCTCCACGTCGGTGCCATAGCGGAGGAGCCAGTGTGCGATGTAGCCTAGGTTCTCGAAGTAGAACGTGACGCGCACGCCGTCGTCGGTCTCGACCTCTTCCTCGATCTCGGCGGGGATGCCGCGCTTGGCCCATCGGTAGGCGCGGGGATTGAAGCGGAGGGTGATCCGTTCGCTCCGAGGGTTCGAGCCTTTCTCCTTGAGATAGTCCTCTAGGTTAAAGTCCGCGGGGCGCTTGAAGACGTCCATCAGCATCCGCATCTTCTTGATCCGGTCGAGGCGGAAGTTGCGGACGTCCTTGCGGAGGTGGTCGTAGGCGATCAGGTTCCAAGAGTCGGAATAGTAGACCAGCCCGAGCGGGTCCACCTTGCGCTTCGTCAGTTCGTCGCGGCTGGCAACGTAGTAGTCCATGTAGACGCTGCGCTGCTTGGCTACGGCCTCACTGAGGTCATACCACCGGCCCTCATCGTCGTGCGCGCCTTGGCCCGGTTCGAGGTTGCGGATGTAAGGGGCGATGACGGTGCTCTCCTGCAAGCGGTCGATGTAGTCGCGGATCGGGCCGGGGAGGACGGAGCGGATCTTCAGGGCCACCTCGTCGGCGTCGGTGCGGAGTGATTGATCCGGCTGAAGCTTCGTGAACGCTGTACCGACGAGGAGAGTGGCCGCCTCACGGGCGGTGAACATCAGCGGTGGGAGCTGATAGCCTTCGAGGATTTCGTAGCCGCCTCCGTCCGCATAGGTCAGCGGCACGCCGGATTCGCCGAGCGTTCGGAGGTCGCGGAAGATGGTCCGTCGGCTGACCTCAAAGTACTCCGCGAGGTCCTTCGAGGTCATGTTGGGGCGGTTCTGGAGCAGCAGGACGAGGGCAAACAGGCGCTCTGTTTTGTTCAGCGTGCGGTCGGACTGGGGCATCGGGATTGGGGCGGGGTGTGACAGTAAAGTGTCAACGCTCAGAGTGGGATTCGGTTCACGGGCAAAAGCCGATGCCCCGTCCTTTTTTGCCGGTTCTGGTGGTTTATTTCAGTGTCTTCACTTCCTAGCCCATCGCTCTGTCTCATTTGACCTATGCGACCTCGCCTAGTCTTCGCTTTCATCCTGTTAGCCTGTAGTTCGCCATCCCTCGCGCAGAACACGTTTGGAGTGCGGGCTGGCGTCAGCGCCGCCACACTCACGGGCGACTTCTTTTCGGCAGATGGTGCCGAGCAGAGGGTGGGGCTGGTCGTCGGTATCTACGGGGCGATACCACTGCGGTACGGCTTCATGCTCCAACCGGAGATTCTCTACACGCAGAAAGGATTCAAGCCCACGGATTCGGTCTCGGTCAGCGATACGGAGCCAACCGTGGAGTTGACCTATATCGAAATGCCGGTGCTCCTCAAGTATCCTGTCTATCTCGGCTCGCTACGCCTCGACCCCTACGCCGGACCTTTTGTCGGCTTTGAGCTTTCCGAGCGGCTCCGCATCGACGAGGTGGGGGACGGCACGTCGGAGCAGACGGACAACCTTGTATCCCCGGATGCGGGCTTCATGATCGGCAGTGATCTAAACCTATCGCTGGGCACGCTGGAAGTGGTCCTTGGCGCACGATACGCCCGTGGGGTGAGGAACTTGCTCGAACCGAGTGTAGCGGCTGAAGGTCGGTCGTCCAGTGTGCTCACCAGCACCTTTTCCCTGTTCGTCGGGCTGAACCTCTAAGATGGGTCTATCATCCTTCGCTGACTGCGACGATCACCTTGTCTTGGAAGTAGGGAGTTTTCAGGATGGGTAGAAGGGGGGAGCATTCAACCGTCAAGCCGGGATAGGCAGCGTTGAGAGAGGCGATCTCGCTGTCCAAATCGCCACCTTTTAGGCAGATCAGGCCGGGCTTCCAGTAGCTGGAAGGGACATTGAGGGGGGAGAAGCAGCGCCTATGCCAGGCCCATAGCGTAGAGAGGGACGCTGTTGCACGTGAAACACTGTAGGCGATTTGCCCTTCCCACGCCTCGGCTCTCCCGTGATAGGCGTGTACGTTCGACAGTTTGAGACGGCGTGCCATCGTCTCGACGGCTTTGATCTTTTTGCCAACCGAGTCGACGAGATGGAAAGTGGTCTCGGGGAACGCGATGGCGAGGGGGAGGCCCGGCATACCGCCGCCGGTGCCCCAGTCCACAACATGAGCGCCAGGCGGAAAAGGATGCGACGCGAGTGTGAGGCTGTGTAGCAGGTGGCGCTCTTGGAAATGCTGAGTGCTTTCTTCGGAGTACAGGTTCAACCGCTGGTTCAGGCGCAGGGCCATCGCCTCTAGCTCAATCAGCCTCTCGCGCTGGTGGGCGTTCAGGGGTTGTGCAGTGGAGGGGTCTATCATCTTGCGAAGAGCATCATGCCGTTTCACGTGAAACAGTCGTCTCGTTCGGCGTGAAACGACTGCTTTTGAGCAGCACCATGAGTGCCGAGATGTCGGCGGGGCTGACGCCGCTGATGCGCGAGGCCTGGCCCAGTGTGTCGGGCTGAATGCGCGTCAGCTTCTCGCGCGCCTCCAATGTGATACTGCTGATGGCGTTGTACTCCACGCCGGGAGGGATCTTCCAACTCTCCATCCGGTGCATTTTCTCGACCATCTCTTGCTCCCGGTCGAGGTAGCCTTTGTACTTGAGTTCCACCTCGGCAAGGTGCTCAACTGGCTCCAAGCCCGGAGCGTCCGTCACGAGGTCTTCCCGTCCAAGAGCCTGTAGCAAGGCTGTAAGCGAGATCTCAGGACGGGGGACTAGTCGATCAAGCCGGACGGGGGTGGCGATCGGGGCAGTACCGACGTATTCAAGGAAGCCGTTGACTTCGCTGGGTGTCACAGGCGTTTCCCGAAGCGCGCCGATGGTGGCTGTCAGCGCTGCCTGCTTCTGGTGCATCCGGTCGAGGCGCTCACGTGAGGCGAGGCCGAGGTCGTAGCCCAGTTGCGTTAGGCGCTGGTCGGCGTTGTCCTGCCTGAGCAGGAGCCGGTGCTCGGCGCGCGATGTGAACATACGGTAGGGCTCCTCGGTGCCTTTCGCCACGAGGTCATCGACGAGTACGCCGATATAGGCCTGCGAGCGCGGGAGGACGAGCGGCTCGGCATCGCGCAACCGCTGTACGGCATTGATGCCCGCGATGAGGCCCTGTGCAGCGGCTTCCTCATAGCCCGTCGTTCCGTTGATTTGTCCGGCGAAGAAGAGGCCTGCGATGGACTTGGTTTCGAGGCTGTAACGGAGTTGATAGGGCGGGAAGTAGTCGTACTCGATGGCATAGCCAGGGCGAAGCATATGCACCTGCTCCAAACCCGGCACCTGACGCATCGCCTCAATCTGTACCTCCTCGGGCAGCGAGGTCGAGAAGCCGTTGACGTAGACCTCGTAGGTGGTCCAGCCCTCCGGTTCGAGGAAAAGCTGGTGCTGGTCCTTGTCGGCGAAGCGGTCGATCTTGTCCTCAATCGACGGACAGTAGCGCGGGCCCGCGCCCTGAATCCGCCCGGCAAACATCGGGCTTCGGTCGAATCCCGCGCGGAGTGTCTCGTGAACGGCAGGGGAGGTGTAGGTCAGCCAGCAGGACCGCTGCTCCGTCGGGAGGGCATCGGTCATAAACGAGAAGGGGCTAGGGGTCTCGTCGCCGGGCTGCTCTTCGAGTCCGGCGTAGTCGATTGTGCGGCCATCGACACGGGGTGGAGTGCCAGTCTTGAGTCGCCCGACCTCGAAGCCGAGCTTCTCCAAGCTTGCGCTGATGCCGGTCGCCGCACGCTCACCAGCGCGACCGCCGCCGTGCTGCTGCTCACCGATATGGATGGTGCCGTTGAGGAAGGTGCCGCTCGTGAGAATGACGCACCGGGCGCGGAAGACCTGCCCGGTCTGGGTCTGCACGCCCATCACATGACCATCCTCGACGAGCACCTCTGTCGCCATGTCTTGGCGGAAGGAGAGGGTAGGGGCGGCTTCGAGCACTTCGCGGACAGCAGCGGCATAGAGCGTGCGGTCGCTCTGGGCGCGGGGACTCCACACCGCCGGGCCTTTGCTGCGGTTCAGCATCCGAAACTGGAGGCCCGAGTGGTCGGCCACGCGACCCATCAACCCGCCGAGCGCATCGATCTCGCGGACGATCTGTCCTTTGCCGATCCCGCCGATGGCCGGATTGCACGACATCCGGCCGAGCGCTTCAAGGCTCATCGTGATGAGCAGCGTGCGCGCTCCCATACGGGCGGCGGCATGCGCTGCCTCGGCTCCGGCGTGCCCGCCACCGACCACAATCACGTCAAACGCGTCAGAATGAGTCATAACGGTTAATTCGTAAAGACTGTTTTGGGAACGCGTTCCTAACTATTTAAGGAGGGACTACTTTTGGTAATGTCGCACCGGACCTCTGTATGGTCGTGTTTCACCGTGAAACAGATCGAGGCGTTCATTTCCCGATGCAGAACTGGGAGAAGATGGTGCCGAGCACATCGTCGTTGGTGATCTCGCCGGTGATGGCTCCGAGTTCGTGCAGCGCCGTGCGGAGGTCGAGCGCGAGCGTATCCCCGGAGGCTCCGGTTGCTAAGGCTTGCTTGGCTGCTCGCACGGCGTCGAGCGCTTGGGCGAGGTGCTGGCGGTGCCGCTGATTGACCACAATCGGCGTAGCCTCGGAGTCGGACAGATCGCCCGCCACGGCATCAACGAGCCAAGACCGCAGTGGGTTCAGCGTATCTCCGTCAGCGAGGGCATGGTGCGCCGAGATGGCAAGCGGGGAGAGGCCATCAGTAGAAACGCCGGAGGTCTCGCCGAGCAAGTCTTGCTTGTTGGCAATCAGCAAGGTTGGCAGCTCCGACTGTTTAGCTCCGCTGAACTTCGCGTCACTACGTTTCACGGTGAAACGATCCGCAGGCTCGTTCGGCGAAGTCAAGCTACCGAGCCAGTCGCGTTCCTCCGCATCGAGACCGAGCGTTGCGTCGAAGACATAGAGTAAGGCGTCGCTGTGGGCGATAGCGTCGTGCGTGCGACGGACGCCTTCGGCTTCGATCAGATCCTCAGTCTCACGCAGGCCCGCCGTGTCAACGAACCGGAACGAGAGGCCGCCGATCTCAACCTCGGCTTCGATCTCGTCGCGGGTCGTGCCGGGGGTCGGGCTGACGATGGCGCGGTCTCGTCCAACGAGCGCGTTGAGGAGTGTCGACTTACCGGCGTTCGGGCGGCCCCCGATGACCACGCGGACGCCGTCGCGCACGAGCATGCCGAGGCGGTAGGAGTTGAGCAAGCGTTCCAGTAGGAGGGAGGTGCGTTCGAGCAGCGCTTCGAGCTGGGCCTTGTCGGCGAACTCGACATCCTCCTCGGCGAAGTCCAACTCCAACTCGACGAGGGCACAGGTCTGGAGTAGCTCCTGCCGGACAGCGGCGACGGCTTCCGAGTAGCGCCCTTGCAAGTGGTTCAGCGAGACGCGGTGCGCGAGCGACGATTGGGCGTGGATCAGATCGGCGACGGCCTCGGCTTGGGCGAGGTCGAGCTTGCCGTTCAGGAAAGCACGTTCGGTGAACTCGCCGGGGCGGGCGAGGCGTGCCCCGGCATCGAGCAGCGCTTTGAGGATGAGTTGCGGAGCCACGTCGCCACCGTGACAGGTGACCTCAACGATATCCTCACCCGTCGCCGAGCGCGGGGTACGAAACAGCGTCACCACGACTTGGTCGATTCGCTCATCCTTCGGCGTGGTGACAAACCCAACGTGGGCCGTGTGGGAATCGGCGGCAGCAAGGTCCTTCGACGGGAACAGCCGGTCGGCGATGGCGATGGCCTCGGGGCCGGAACAGCGGACGATGGCGAGCGCGGCGCGGCCCCGCGCAGTAGCAATCGCGGCGATGGTGTCGGCGACCGGGAGCACGGCAGCTACGACTTCTTCGCGCCCTTGCGCTTCGACTTACCCGCTTGGCCGTTCGTTCGGGCGCGCCCGTTTCGGCTTGGTTTCTTTGAGTCAGACTCGCCCGCCGCAGTGGCTTCTTCGACCTCCTTGTTGATCAGCTTCTGCTGGATGATCGTCAGAACGTTGAACGTCAGGTAGTAGAGGCTGAGGCCCGAGGCGAGGCGGTTGAAGACCACAAAGAGGATCAGCGGCAGGAAGTACATCATCACCTTCTGCTGCGTCCCGCCACTGTCGGGCATCGAGACCTTCATCTGCACGATCATCGCAAGGCCCATGATGAGCGTGAAGCCCGCGACGAAATCGCCGTAGAACGGTATGGCGAACGGAAGGCTGAGGATGGGGTCCGGGGCCGAGAGGTCGGCGGCCCAGAGGAACGGCTCCTGCCGGATGACGATGGAGTTCTGGAAGTAGCGCCAGAGTGCGATGATGATTGGGTACTGCAAGAGGAGCGGGAGGCAGCCAGCAAGCGGGTTGACGCCCGTCTCGCGGTACATCTTCATCATCGCCTCCTGCTGCTTCTGCGGGTCGTCGCCGTACTTCTCCTTGATGACCTCCATCTTCGGCTGTAGCTCCCGCATCCGCGCCGTGTTCTTGTAGGACACCTTGGTCAGCGGATAAAGCAGCAGCTTGACGAGGATGGCAAAGAGAATAATAACAAGGCCGTAGTTCGGGAGGAGGCCGCCGAGAAAACGGAACGAGGGCGAGATGATATACTTGGCGATGGGCCGCGTCATGAACGCGCCAAAGCCATAGTCCACCACGTCGTACAGATCAGGATCGAAGGCTGCGATCCGGTCGAACTCCATCGGGCCGACGTAGAGGCGAAAGTCGTTGACCTCGCCACGCGGTCGCGGCATGTCGAGTCGGGCGGCGAAGTACTCCTCGAACTCAATGTCGCCGACTTCACCGACCCGCTCGCCTTCGATCTCGGCTCCGTCGGCGGGCTGCTCGGGGCGAATCGCCGCGACGAAATATTTGTTCTTGACCGCGATCCAATCGACCGCGCCGTTGAGTCGTTGCGATCCGGTCGCGTCGGACGCGAGGTTGATCTTCTCGACTTCCCCGCCGCTGTGCGCGTAGGTACCCGACGCGGTCGCGTCGAGGCTACTCAACTCCTCGGCAAAGGGGATCGCCCCGTCCCACACGAGTTCATAGCCGCCGGACGACGAGAGGAGGTTGCCTCCAACCTCCTCGACGCGCAGGCCGATCTCGTAGCTCTCCGGCGTGAAGGTGTAGGTCTGCCGGAGTGTCCCACCGGGAACGGCCACCTCGAAAGCCAACTCACGCGGCGTGTCGGTCACCTCAAGCGAGACACCATCAAGGCCGGGTGTCTCGTAGAACAGCGAGCGCGAGTCGAGGTAGCGACCCTGCGGCGGCGTAAAGGCGAGCGCGAGGGCACCGTCCTCCGACGATATCATCTCGACAGGTCGTGCGTCCTCGCCCGAGACGTTCGAGACGTTGTAGTTCTTCAGCAGGAACGAGGTGAACGTCGCGCCTTTCGTCGAGAACTCTGCCCGGTAGCGGTCGGTCTCGACGGTGATGGTGCGCGCGTCGCCGGTCGTGACGGCAGCAAAAGCCGAATCGACAGGGGCCACCAAGCCTTCGTCTGGCCCGATTTCTGGAACGAGGGTCTCGACGGAGTCTGCTGCGACCGGCTCGGTGGGTTCGACGGGCGGGCGGGGCGTGAAGTAGACCATCCACACGCCCATGATGATCGTGATGAGCACGATCCCGATGACGCCGCTGCGGTCTAGCCCTTGTTCCTGATTCAAAGTCGTTGGGTCAAATGTCGCTGGTCGCTGCCTCTGCAAGGACAGAGGACTCGGCGCGGTACGGGACCTCTAAGTCGCTGTTCCACCCCGGCGGAAAGTTCACGCCTCCGGGTTCAGCCGCTTCTCCAAATCAGATGGGATGCGCCGGAGAGCGTTGGGAAGGTCGCGGCGGATGGCGAGGCTGGCACCGTCGGTATGGCCTCGGTAGAGCACCATCAGCGTGAGCGTCTCCGGTCGGTCAGCAAGGAGGTCCACAAGGGTGTGCTGGTGGAGCCGGAAGCTCTCGCGCAGGAGTCGCTTAATTCGGTTACGGTCGGGTTTTGTCCCGAAGCCTCGCCCGACAGCGAACCCGATCTGAAGCGGTACATCCTGACCGACCTCCTGTGACGCGACGAGTCGGTAGCGCACGAGCAGCGTACCGACGCGGACAGCATGAACGTCCTTCCGGTGGCGGTCGAAGAGCGGGCGGATCAGACGCTGCCGCTTGAGCCGAGCCGCTCGCGAAAACCGGTTCCGACCGGGCGGGTCAGCCGACGCCTCGGCCACCGGATCACTTACCGGACTTGGAGTCGCTGACGGTGAGGCGCTTACGGCCTTTGGCGCGACGGCGGGCGAGGAGGCTGCGGCCATTCTTGGAGGCCATCCGTGCGCGGAAGCCGTGTTTGTTGGCGCGCTTGCGGCGGCTCGGTTGGTAGGTTCTCTTCATGACAGATGTAAAGCTTGGTGCGAAGCAGTGTGGTAGCTTTCCGGTCAGCGCTCACAGTCCGGTGAGGGTTACTACGGGATGTGGCGAGCGGAGCTTGAAAAGATACGGAAGGGGTGAGGCAGAGCGCCCGGACTGGTTGACTTTCGCAGAGAATGCGATTAAGTTGATCCCTCGTTCGTCGGCCTGCGGGAAGCCTCTCTGGGACCGATGCTAGCGTGCGGGAATAGCTCAGTTGGTAGAGCATCAGCTTCCCAAGCTGAGGGTCGCGGGTTCGAGTCCCGTTTCCCGCTCCATGTGTTTCTTTTGGGCGGTTAGCTCAGTTGGTTTAGAGCACCTCGTTTACACCGAGGGGGTCGGGGGTTCGAGTCCCTCACTGCCCACACCATCGTTCGCGTGTCACTCGGCGCGCCGAAAGACACGCGGCGCGCCGTCGCTCACGGCTGCGACGAGGAGGGGCACACCCGCCGTCTCGACCCACACCATCCCGGTGACATCCCCCGGCAAACGCAGGCCGCTCGACTGTGGCGATAGCGGTTCCCACTGCGCATCCGTCTGGCGCAGCACAAGCCCGCGCAGCGCGTCATAGGGGCCGCTCTCGACAGCCGCCCCTCGGTCGTTGCCAGCGAGAAGGAGGTCTTGGTTTCCGTCGCCGTCGGCATCGTGTGCATCGAGGACGTGCAGTGGAGCCACCTGTGCCTCAACCGGCAGCCAGTGCGGGGTGAACTCGCCCTGTCCGTCGTTCTCGAACCACATGGACGCGAACGTGGTGGCCTCGCGGACGAGCGCACCCTCAAGTTCATCGCCGAACACCTCGTCAAGCGACGAGGCAGCGTACCGACCATACCGGGGGAACCGCTGCTGGAGATAGGGCAACTGCTTCATCAGCGACTCCCGGCGATGGATGGGGTAGGCGCGCCCGTCAGGGTAGTAGAGCGATAGGACCGGGTCGAGGCTGCCGTTGTTGTCGTAGTCCTTGGCGTGGACGCGAACCGGCTGCTCAGGCGTTGCTTGGATGCGGCTGTTGAGACCTAGGTTGCCCGCCAATAGGTCGAGGTCGCCGTCGCCGTCGAGGTCGGTCGCGGTGACGGCATTCCACCAGCCGGTGAGGTTGTCGAGTGCCGGGGAGGTCACGCGGGCGTAGCGACCGGCGGCATCCGCTTGCCAGATGCTGGGGGCCATCCACTCGCCCACCATGACGAGTTCGGGGCGGTCGTCGCCGTCGAGGTCGGCCCAGCGGGCACCGGAGACGAGGCCGAGCGCCATAAGGTCGGGGGCTTGCTCCGCCGTAGCGTCCGTGAAGCGGCCTTGGCCGTCGTTGATGAAGAGATAGCTTCTCGGTGCCTCCGGGTACCGGCCCGACGCGAGGCGGCTCCCGATGAAAAGGTCGAGGTCGCCGTCGCTGTCGATGTCCGCGGCGTCCACGGCTCCAGTCGGGTAGGGCGTTGCGGGCAGCGCGTCAGCGGGAGCCTTCGTGAAGCCGCCGGTCCCATCGCCATAGTAGAGTCGGGCCGCGTAAGCTGCCACTGCGTCCTCGCCCGTCCCCGCGATGTGGTTGCCGCCGGAGGCGACGAGTAGGTCAGACGTCCCGTTACCATCGGCATCGAAGAAGAGGGCGCGGACATCTTCTTGGGCAGCGTCTTCCTGCCACGGCCCGTCGAGCGGAGTGAAGCGTCCGCTGTTGGTCTGGCGGTAGAGCACGCCTGCCTGTCCGACCGCGCCCCCGATGTAGAGATCGCCCAGCCCGTCGCCATTCACGTCGGCGGTGGCGAGCGCCGGGCCTTCGCGCGAGTGCTTGTGCGGTATCAGCCCATCGCGCTTGAAGTCGACGAAGGGGTCTTCATCGTGGACGAAGTCGAGGCCGATGCCGGTCACCTCGGCGAAGAGGGGCGCTGCCGGTGAGGAGGTGGTCGGGGCGTCGGCGGCGTCGGTGTGGCGAAGCGTGAGTTGCTGGTTGGCCGCGACGCCTTCGAGCCGCTGAACTGTGCCGTCGAGCCAGCGAACCGACACGGTCGCCGTCGAGTCAGGGCCTAGTCCGAAATACAGGGCTGGCTCGACGGAGGAGTAGAACCCCCGCGTCATGACGTTCTCGCCGACCTGTTGCCCCGCGTCAGTCTCAACCGTGACGCGCGCGCCGATACCGAAGGGGTTGCCGTCCATGCCCTCGAACGCGACGCGGAGCCAGTGGCGCTCGGGCATCAACACATCGGCCCGGTTGCGGTAGAGTCTCGCGTGTGCGTCAATGTCGTTGACGATGAGGTCGAGATCGCCGTCGTTGTCGAGGTCGGCATAGGCCGCGCCGTTCGAGAACGACGGTTCGGCGACGCCCCACTGCCGGGAGACGTCCTCGAAGGAGAGGTCGCCGCGGTTGCGATAGGCGTAGTTGGGAATCGGCTCCGACGGCACCTCGTCGAGGTACTCGTAGATGTTGCTGACGTTGACCCGTCCGCCCCCGGCCCGCCGCAGTGAGTCGATGGTGAACTGCATGTAGTCGAGGTTCGTTACGTCGCGGCGGTAGCCGTTGGCGACGAAGAGGTCGCGGAAGCCGTCGAGGTCGAAGTCGGCGAGGAGCGGTCCCCAGCTCCAGTCGGTTGTGGAGACCCCGGCGAGCTGGCCGACCTCGGCGAAATCGCCATCGCCCGTGTTGACCTGAAGCATGTTTCGCATCACCTGCGCGCCCATGCCGACCTCCTGCTGGAGGGTGAACCGTTCGTAGTTCATCACTGAGCCGAGGAGGCGCTGGCGACGGGCGTCCTCAGCCATCATGTCGAGCACGATCAGGTCGAGATCGCCGTCGTTGTTGATGTCGGCGGCATCGGCCCCCATCCCAAAGTGGCTGGTGTGCGCGAGCGCTTCCGGCCCAACGCTCGTGAACGTGCCGTCGCCCTCGTTCTGGTAGAGGTAGTCGGGCTGCACGTAGTCGTTAGCGACGTAGACATCGAGCCACCCGTCGTTGTCGTAGTCCAGCGCTGTGGCCGAGAGGCCGAACGCCTCGTTGCGGATGCCGGCTTGCTCCGAAACCTCGGTGAACCGGCTCCCGTCGTTGCGGAAAAACTGGTCGCTGGTCGCAGGGTCGAGGTCGGTTTGCCCGAGGATCACCTCGTTGCCCGCCTTGAAGTTGTACGGGTGGTTGAGGAGGTATAGGTCGAGGTCGCCGTCGTGGTCGTAGTCGAAGAACGTCGCCTGGTTCGAGTAGTTGGTCGAGGCGATGCCCCACGCTTCGGCCTGCTCGGTGAACGCGCCGGTCCCGTCGTTGAGGTAGAGGAGGTTGCGCCGGTCGAAGGGCCACTCCGGTTTGCCGGTCTGGCACACGTAGAGGTCGAGGTCGCCGTCGCCGTCCACGTCGGCGAAGGTGGCCCCGGTCGTCATCGACGAATCGCGCCCGGCGACGCCCGCCTGCTCGGTGATGTCTTCGAAGCGGAAGCCGCCGAGGTTGCGGTAGAGCCGGTTGGGAAGCTGGGTGGCGGTGAAGAACAGGTCGGCCAATCCGTCGCCGTCCACATCGCCGACCGCGACGCCCCCGCCGTTGTAGAGGTACTCGAACGAGAGGATATTGACTTGCAGCGTCTCTTGGATGCCGTTGATAAACCCGACGCCGGACTGCTCGTAGCTGACGCGCTCGAAGAGAGTCTGGCTCGGTTCAGCCTCGTCGCTCTCGCCGTCCGTTGCACACCCTGCGATGCCGACGCTCGCCACGAGCGTGATAAGGGCGAGCGCCCAGCCTTTTCCGTCTAGTCGGTGGGTCGTGGGTGCCTCGCTCATTCGTTGTCCGCTGCGGTCTCGTGCTGTGCCAGAACGGTGCTCTCGCGCGTGTGGATCGTTTCGAGGACCCGCTGCCCGACCTCACGTCCTTGCGCGACGCCGTTCTCGATGGCCGGTAGGTAGTGGATGCCGCCATAGAGGCGGCTGATGGCGGCTTCGTCCGCCGCGTGGCGGAAGGACTCGAAGTGCCGCACCGGAAGCCCGAACTCGACCTCGGACGAATCGGCGAAGGAAAACGGCTCGCCGAAGAGTTCGGTCAGGATGGTCGAGGCTGCGCCCGAGACGACGCTGTGCCCGCTCGTGTATTCGGGAAAGGCGGGGGTCTGGAGGATCGGTGCCCACGTCGGGTCGATGTGCTTGTTGATGACCGTGACCGGGCGCGTCAGGACGCTCCGGTACTTCTCATCCCAGCAGGAGATGAACCCGTCGGCGAGGGCGAGGGCGGTGAGGGTGTAGGCTTCGGACGCCCGCATCGCGTTGGCCTCCACCTTACGTGCCGCGATACCGGCAATCGCCATCCAGTGCCCGCCCGGCGTGATCTTCTTGCTGAAGGAGACGAAGTGGCCGTCGTGGGAAGAGACGAGCGGATTGCAGTCCCAGAATTTGGCGATCTCGAGGTGCTCCTCGGTAGCGTTGTTGACGGCCTCATAGACCTGCATGACCTCCTCCATGAACGGGGAGCCGGGGGTGGTGTCGAACGGCGTCGGCGGGTCCGGGGCGAACTCATCGGCGCTGGTCAGCGCGAAGGGGCGCAGGGCGTTCCAGTTCGGTTCGAGGCCGCCTTGATAGTCCGGCGGTGTGGGCTGCCAGCGCGCAGGCTCTTCGGTGATGGTCGTATAGCCCGGCATCGTGCGGGTCTGCGCGTAGTTGTCGCTCTCGCTGTAGGTATTCACGGCGGACGCTACGGCCTCTCCATAGGCCAACGAGCGCTCGTAGACCGCGCGGGACAGGCGGTTCTGCATCTGCTCTCGCAGGGCCGCTTCCTGTGCTTGCAGCGGAGCCGGACCGAAGACGAGCTTCTCGGCGACGCCCACGAACGCCGTGACGCTGGCGAGTTCAGGGTCTACCGCCTCTTCCGGTGTCTCGGGCACCTCGAAGCCGAGTTGGTCACTCAGCGAGAGGTAGTCCGGGGCGAGGCTCGCCAGCACCTCGTAGGCGGCGATGTGCGGATAGACGTACATCCGGCTCGCCACAGGCGGCGAGACGATGTCCGTGACGAGCACGTCCGTCAGTGCATCGTGCCAAGTGTGGAGGTAGGACCCGCCAAGGTCGGAGGGTGCGGATGCCTCGTAGGACGCATCACCTCCTCCACAACTCGTCAGGCCGATAGCGAGCAGAAGTAAGACTAGGAAACGCATGGGTCAAGCAATTCTATTCAGGGTGCTTATGGATCCTATTCAGGGCACCCAATATACGATGATTTGAACGCGCTCGAATCTGTTCTCGGCTTGATAGGTGACGCGCTAAAGCCTAATTATGAGCCTCTCCGCCTTGCCTGAGAAGCCGAGGGCGCGGCCACCGAAGTAGCCACGCCCTCGTGAGGTGACACGGTCGGGTTAGTGGGTCACGGTGATGCGCTGCGTCTGCACCACGCCCGGCGCGCTCAGGCGCACGAGGTAGACGCCCGCCGGGAAGACGCGGGCATCGAGCGTAGCGCTGAAGTGTCCGGCCTCGTGCAGGCCGTCGGCGAGCACGGCCAGTTCACGGCCCAACAGGTCGTAGACTACGAGCCGCACCGGCCCAGTTTCAGCAAGGGTGTAGGGGATCGTCGCCCGCTCGGCGAACGGGTTCGGATAGGCCGCCTGCAAAGCCGAGGTCTCTGGCAGGCCTGTCGAGGCAGCCGTGACCGTTTGCTGCAGGTCGAGCGTGGAGCCTTCGGTGAGTTCGAGACCGTCGGCATCGAAGAGCCGCCACAGGGTACCCGCGGCATCGGCGGTACGATTGGCCGCCGTCACCGTAGCGTCGAAACTGTCCAGCGCCACGACGGTGTTCGGGTAGGTCCCGACCTTCAGCGTGTAGGTGTAGTCACCGAGCGGTGCGTTGCCGGGCACCTGCTGCGAGAGCGAGGTCATAAAGGTGCCCGCCGGAACGTCCACTGAGCCGGGTCCGAAGACACGGAGCGTGGAGCCGTCGGGGAGTATTGCCTCCGCCCAGTAGTCGAAGCTCGATGCTGTGGGGGTCGAGAGGGTGGCGGTGTAGGCGACGGTGCCACCGCGCGGTACGATGGCAGGCGGGTTTTGCAGCGCGAGGGAGAGCGACACCGACTGGCTCGGCGGGACGGTGAAGTCCTCGGTGTTGTCGTTATTGCTGTTGCTCGATCCTTGGTCGGCGTTGAGGCCGAGGCCTCGGCGGGCGAAGGCGGCCCACAGCACGTCGGTGTGCATACCGCCATAGAGCAGTTGGTCGGCGGCGAGGATGGCATCGCGGCCATCGACGAAGCCGGGGTTGCAGGGCTGAAGCTTCATCCCGGCCAGCACGAGCTTGAGCATCACCTGATTCCCTGCGGTGCCGTCCGCGTTGTAGAGGTTGGGATCGAAGCCGAACGCATCGATCATATCCCACGTCGCTTCCCACAGGATCGAGGTCCACACCGAGCCGACGCCGTGCGGCGCGACGGCCGTCCGGCTGAACCCATAGGTCTGCGGGTTGACCGCGAAGTTGGTGTTGTAGGGGTACTCACGGATGCCGGTACCGTCCTCGTCTAACCCGAGCGGGTAGTTGCCGACCCCCCGGTTCATCGTCCGCGTGTCGCCGGACTTGATGGTGAAGAGCACGGTGAAGTAGTCGCTCCAGCCCTCGCCCATCTGCTCCGCGTTGCCGAGGCAGGAGACGTTGCTCGGACCGCCGGTGAGCCGGTTCGAGACACCGTGGCCGTACTCGTGGAGGATGATCCCGTTATCGAGGTCGCCGTCGCGGCGGGGGTTGGTCTCATCCCACTCGAACATCTGCATCCGGGGGCGGCTGCCGTCGGCGGGCGTGAAGAAGTTGGCGTTGTTGAGGCAGAAAATCGGCAGCGGAATCGGTCGGCAGCGATCGGCTCCGTCCTGAGCCTCGGCGCGGACGTAGTCGCCCCCGGCTCCGCCGTTGCCGTAGTTGTTCTGCTGGAAGTTGCCCGCCGCCTCGTCGAAGCCATAGCGCCAGAGCACGTCGTGGATGACGTTGTTGACGTAGAACAGGTTGGTCACGGCTGCGTCGCTGTACGTCTCCGGTCCCTGATTGAAGTTGATCGGGAAGTCGAAGACGAGGCCGGGGCCGCCCTCAGCGTCGTTTCCGGTGCCGGGGTTGTTGTTGCTCCGGCGGTCGGTGTAGGCGTGGACGTTGTTGCCGCGCGTGACGGTGTATTCCGCACCGGGCGACCCGTTCGTGTCGTGCCAGCCAAAGGGCGAGGCTGCCGCGTCGTCCGGGTTGGTGACGAGCCGCCGCCCGTTGGCGTGCAGCGGGCTTTCGTCGGGGAGTTCATAGACACGGTACGACCCCGCGAGGGCGACTGGCGCGAGGGCCGGGGCCGAAGCCTCGGCGATGGGGGCGAGGCTCACCGTCTCGGGAGCACCGGAAGCCGGGGCGAAGCCGAACGTGTCGTGGACCACGAGGTCGCGCCGGGCGAGGACGGTGCCGGTCGCGGCATCCACGTAGCCCTGCCAGTAGTGCTGCGCGCCGATCTCGTAGAGTCCGACTTCCCACGCGAGGACGAGGTCATCCTCTTCCGCGCGATAGTAGACCAGCCGAGCTTGGACCGGCTCCTCGGCGATGCCCGCTTCCGACAGCGTGGCGACAGGGGCGCGGTTGCCTTCCAGCGTGAGGACGCGGAACGCTTCCTTCGGCGCGAGGTCAGCGTCTTGGGCTAGGGCCAGCGCGGCAGCAGGCGCACTGAGCGCCGGGGAGTACGCGAGGCGCTGGTTCGCGAGGGCCACGCCTCGGCCCGTCGCGTGCGCGACCTCGCCATCCCGACCGATGGCCACCGTGAACTCGCCTCCGACGACCGGGATGCCATTGGCCGTCTGCTGGAGGTAGACGTGTTGCGTTCCCGACTGGCGGCTCTCATAGGCGTCAGTGACAGCCAGGTCGGCGAGGTCGTCAGCCGTGAGGCCGTACCGGCTGGCGGTGCGCTGCAGGTGGTCGGCGGCCTCGTCGGCAGCGCGCTGTGCGAACGCACCAGAGGCGAACAGGAGGGCGACCACGAAGGTGCCGAGATAGCGGTAGGTCATTCGTCCTAAAGGAGGTAGGTGAGGGAAAGGCGTAACGCTATGATACCGCCACATCCCGCCGACCACAACCTTTAGCACCTAAGCCGCCATGTTGCTGGAGTCGGCAGCGGCCATCATCGTCTCGGCCATCACGCCGTAGACTTCGACCCAAGCCTGTTCGACCGCAGGCGTGAACTGATCGCCCAAGCCCATCGACAGCGTCTGGAGCAAGGCGGCCCCGACCGTGTCATAGTGCGACGGGCGCACCCCATAGTCGTGGTGCCGCCGACCGAGGGCTTCGAGCACATGGACGAGCGCGCGCGGTTTGTCGAGCTTCTGGACCGCTGCGCCGATCATCTGCATCAGTTTCTCGCCCTGCTCGGTCATATCGCCCCGAAACATGGGGCGCAGGCTCGGGTCGGCGGCGAACAGATGGTCGTAGAACAGCGCCGCCGCGATGGGAGCGATCTGCTCGACCTCGCGCCACGTCGTCTGGACTTGGTCGATGGTAGTGGGTTGAAAGAGCATGGTCGGGGAGAGATGAGTGGACGGGAGGAAAGCCCTACACTTCCTGTCGCGTCATCCCATCGCCGACTTGATCACGGCGTTCCGTTTTTTCTTCGCGCTACGAAAGGGTTGCCAGCCGCCGCTCGGCTTCGGCGAGCATGGCGGGGGTGTCCACGTCCTGCCAGAACCCATCGCCGATGTCGAGCACGGTCATCCGGCCCGCCGTGGCGAGGTGCCCGATGCCGTCGGAGAGTGAGGCATCACCGCGCTCGTGGTACACGTCGGCGAGCGCATCGAGCAGGGCGGGCGTGCAGACAAAGAGGCCCGTGTCGATGCAGTTGTAGTCCGCGATCTGCTTGCCGATGTCGGCGATCCGACCCTGCGCCTCCAGCACCTTCGTCGCATCGTCGAGGTCGAAGACGCCGTCGATGTCGTAGTCCACGAGGAGGGTTGCGCCGTGCTCGGGCGGCGAGTGTGATCCGGCGAGGCGCATCACGTCGTCGCTGAAGACGTGGTCGGCCATCGTGAGGAGGAAGGGGCCGTCGATCCATTCACGGGCGGCGAGGACTGAGACGCCGTTGGCGAGGTCGTACCGCTCGTTCACTACAAAGCGCAATTCGGCCCCGCCCTCATGCACCGACCGGGCGGCGGCTTCCACCTCGTCCGCACCATGCCCGACCACAACGACGATCCGCTCGCATCCGGCGACCTCCAGACTGCGGAGCGTTCGCTGGATCAGCGGCACGCCCGCCACCGGCGTCAGCGGTTTGAGCGTGGTCTCAGCACTGGCGCCTTCGAGCCGTGACCCGAAGCCCGCCGCGAGCACCACGCCGGTTCGCGCACTCACTCGACTTCCTCGGCTTCAGTGTGTGCCGCGAAGTGTTCGGAGAGGTGGGTGATCGGCTCCTCGCCCGCCATCACACGGAGCGTGTTCTTGAGCCGGAAGTGCTGGATGAAGAGGTCGTGCTCCTGGACGTGGCCCTGCGGCGTGTGCGGGCTTTTGAAATAGAACGAGAGCCACTCCTGGATGCCCGACCGTCCGGCACGAGCTGCCAAGTCGAGGAACAGCGCGAGATCCAACACGATGGGCGCGGCGAGGATCGAGTCGCGGCAGAGGAAGTTGACCTTGATCTGCATTCGGTAGCCGAGCCAGCCGAAGAGGTCGATGTTGTCCCAGCCCTCCTTCGCATCGCCGTGCGGCGGGTAGTAGTTGATGCGGATTTTGTGGTAGAGGTCGCCGTAGAGGTCGGGGTAGGTCTCGGGCTGGAAGATGGTGTCGAGTACGCCCGCCTTCGTGACTTCCTTGGCGCGGAAGCTGGCGGCGTCGTCCAGCACCTCGCCGTCGCGGTTGCCGAGGATGTTGGTCGAGAACCAGCCGTGGACGCCGAGCATCCGGGCCTTGAGGCCGGGCGCGAGGATGGTCTTCATCATCGTCTGCCCGGTCTTGAAGTCCTTGCCCGCGAGCGGTACGCCCTTGGCTTCAGCGAGGGCTTCGAGGGCCGGGAAGTCTGCCGACAGGTTCGGCGCGCCGTTGGCGTAGGGGACGCCCTCCATGATCGCGGCATAGGCGTAGAGCTGACTCGGCGCAATCGCCGGGTCGTTGTTCTTCATGCCCTGCTCGAACGCCTCGACCGTCATGTGGCACGGGGCGGGGGAGAGGTAGACTTCGGTGGAACCGCACCAGACCATCACAGCGCGCGTCGCGCCCGTGGCCTCCATCTGCCCGCGGATGTCATTGCGAAGTTGCTGCGCGAGGTCCCACTTCGTCTCGCCGGTCTTGACGTGGGTGCCGTCGAGCTTCTTGACATACTGCCGGTCGAAGGCGGCGGGCATCGGCTCGATGCCGTGGAGGAAGTCCGCCATCGGTTCGAGGTCGCGGTCTTCGAGGACGCCCGCCCGAACAGCGGCATCGTAGCAGTCGTCCGGGATCGGGTCCCACCCGGCGAAGACGAGGTCGTCCAGCGGAGCCAGCGGGACGAAGTCGCGGATAAGCGGGTTGCGGTTCTCGGAGCGCTTGCCGAGCCGGATGGTCTGCATCTGCGAGAGCGAGCCGAAGGGCTGCGCCGTCCCGCGCCGCACGGCCTCAACGCCCGCGATAAAGGTGGTGGCGACCGCCCCCATGCCGGGGAGCAGGACGAGGAGCTTGCCGTCGTGGGCGGGGAGAGACGTTGTCACGGTGGGAGCCGGTTGGTGGCGCGAAAACAAAGGAGATAAAGCTCACGAATATACCGGGCGCGCTCCCGGCGGTTGCCAGCATCTCTGCAATTCAGCCCATCCTCACGTCATCGCCTCACAGCCTTCGCCGACGCAGCCACCTCCTGCATCGCAGCCCACGCCCGCCCGGCATTTTTCCCGTCGGCTCCGAGCATATGTCGGTCGAGGAAGTCTTGGGCGGTCTCGCGGCAGCAGGTCGGCTCGTCGAGGCCCCGGTCGATTTGCTGCATCATCTCGTCGAAGCCGTGCGCGAGCAGACCGCCGTTGTCTTCCGGTGGCAGCTTCCAGATGAACCGCGCCGAATCGACCTCCTTTTCCCGCACGCCGAAGACGGTGTACTGCCGGTCCATGAACGCCTCGTCGGCGCTCGCCACCGGGTAAACGTGGACGGTCGGGCGAAGCGTCGCGTAGAACAGGTTGGCGATGGAGGAGAAGTTGGTCACGAGCACATCGGCCACCTGAAGGTCGAGGAAATTGTCCGGGTGCTGGTCCTTGAACTTGAGGAGCACGTTCGGGTAGCGCCGGGCGAGGTCGTCGAGGAACCGGCGGTAGGGCTTCTCGAATCGGAACGAGTCATGGAGTCGAAGGATGACGTTGGTCTCGCGGCGATGGAGGTGGCCGAGGAGTCGGTCGAAGAGATCGGCGTCGCGGCCCCAATGGGCGAACACCTCACCGTAGTGCCACGTCGGGGCGATCAGCACGGTCTTCCGGTTCACCACGTCGAACGGGTAGAACGGCTGCGCGAGGCTTCGGTCCAGCGGCACGCGGAGATCGTCGTGGCTGACCGCGCCGATCTGGCGGCAGTTGGCCGGGGCGAAGCCGCTGACCTCCGTGCGATGCTCGAAGTCCCACGGGCCGAAGCACTGCCAGCGGAAGCGTGGGTTCGGTGCGCGGGCATCGCCGAAGGCTTGGCGGATCGACCGGTGCAGCCACGCGAAGTCCGTATCTGCTGCGTTCGGACCTCGCCACCCGAAGCCGTGCCACAGCATCAGCCCGGCCCGCGACGGTGCCCGGAGCGGCACCCGGTTGTCCATCACCGTAATGTCGGGTCGGAATCCCGGCAGGCCGACGAGCTGGTGCCACGGACGGCGCTTGATGAGCGGCGTGTGCTCCAGCGGAAAAAGCTGCGCCACGCCCTCGCGCTCGAACGTCGCGGGTTCGTCGAGGATCACCCGCACGTCGCAGTCGTCGCGCTGGTCGAGGTAGCGGGTGAAGCTCCAGAGGTCGGCCCCGAAGGTCGTGGCCCAGACGAGGACGTTCATACGGTTGGTTCTTGTTTACCACGGACGAGGGTGAGCACGGCCCGCTCGCGCCAGAACAGCAGTACCCCGCCAAGCCCGAGCGTGACGACCGTGCCGAGAATCGTCTTGATCAGAAGCGGAAGGTCAGCCATGACCAGCCCGAGCCGAAGCCCGAGTGCAAGAACGGCAAAGGGTACGAGGACTCCAAGCCCGCGGAACAACGTGGTCCCAAACCGCAGGGGCGGAACGGCCACTGCCCGTGCCCCGAACCAGAGGAGCGGGAGCACGACGACGAGATAGCCCAGCGACCACGCCCACGCTACCCCGAGCAGTCCGAACTGACCGCCGACGATGAAGGCGAGGGGCAGGAGCACAGCACCGATGAGGTTGAAGTAGAAGTTCTGCCGCGCCTGCCCGACGGCGTTCAGGAGCTGGGGAACGAGCGGGATGACGCACCGCAGCAGTCCAAATCCGGCGAACACGTGGATCAGCGGCACGGCCCCGAGCCATTCGTCATAGCCGCCTACCTCGAGAATCCAGTCGATGTAGAGCGCGATCGTGAGAAGGAGCACGCCGATTCCGACCAAGCTCGCCCGTGCGATCGTGAAGAGATAAAGCCGCAGCCGACCGAGATCGTCCTGCAGCTTCGAGAATGCCGGGAACGCTACGTCGTTGACAACACTCGCGAGCGTCTTGACCGGGTCCGCTACGATGCGGTAGGCGAGCGTGTAGAGCCCGACCGCCTCGACGCCGAACAGTCGTCCTACGATCAGGTAGTCGGCGTTCGAGTAGACGTTATAGAGTAGGCGCGCGCCGGTCGCATAAAGTCCGAACGAGACGAGCGGTCGGACCTCGTCGAGTGAGAGTTGGAGGCGCGGCCAATACGGGTGGACGGATTGGTAGGCGAGCAGCATCACCACACGCGACCCGAGCTCGCCCAGGATGATTGACCATGCACCGAAACCGTAGTACGCCAGCATGATCATCAGCACGCCCGATGCCAAGAGTGCGGCGTTGTCGATGATCACGAGCCGGTCGAACGCGAGCTCTTTGAGGAGTAGGTTGCGCGGGACGAAATAGAGCGAGAAGACGATGATAACGAGTCCGAACACGCGGACGAGGGCAGTCAATTCGGGCTCGCCGTAGAACGCCGCGACGAGCGGTGCGCTTAGAAAGAGCAGACCGTAGAGCACGGCTGAGACGAGGACAGAGAGCCAGAACAGCCCGTCGATCTGCGCGCGCGTTGGGGACGGGGCCTGGACGAGGGCTGCGCCCAGTCCCAGTTCCGTCACGGCCTGCACGATCGCGAACAGTGCAAGTACGAGGTTGGCCACCCCGAACGCCTCGGGCGTGAGCAACTTGAGCACGACGAGGATCGCGACGACGTTGATCCCCTTGCTCACGACGTTGCCCACGCCGGAGAGCAGGAGCGAGCGGGCGACCCGGGAAGCGAGTGGTCGATCGGCCATCACGCAGCGAATGCCATGAGCCGCGACTCTACGAAAGCCAGCACGTGCTCGGCACGGGCGTTCCACGTCTGCACCTCGGCCCGTGCCGCCGCCGCGAGGCGGTGTTGCAGCATCTCATCGGCGAGAAGGTCGCGAAGGGCAGAGACCGTTACCTCGGGGGTATCCGGCGGGACGAGTCGGGCAGAGTAACCGTCGGTGAGCACCTCGGTGAGGTCGGGCGTCGTCGGCCCGAAGATAGTCCGCCCGGCAGCCATATACAGGAATGTCTTCATCGGGAGCACCGTGTTGCCGATTGCTTCGAGCGGTCCGCGCGTCGGGGGGATGAGGAGCACGTCGGCAGCGTAGAGGTAGGGGACCGTCGCCCCGAACGGTTGCCATGGCACGATGGTTACGTTCGCCATCGTTGCAGCTCGTTGCTCTATCGGCCCGTCGCCCTTCGAGCCGACGAGCACGAAGCGGGTGTCCGGCAGCGCCTCGGCGATATCGAGCACCAAGCCCAGCCCTTTCTCCAGCGAGACGTGTCCGGCATACGTCACGACGCGCGGACCCGTTGGCAGACCGAGCCGCGTCCGCGCATCCTCCTGCGACAGCATAGGCTCCAGCCTCTTGGGGTCATATCCGTTGTGTGCGACGAGGAGTTGCTCGTCCCGTGCACCGATGCGCCGGTAGCTGTCGGCAGCGAGGCGTGAGTGCAGCACAGCCCCGAGGAAGCGCGGGTGCTTGAAGATCCAACGGAAGATCGGCGAGCGGCGCGGGCGCTGGTCCGGCCACGGCCGGTAGGTCTCGTAGACGACCGGCGTCCGTCCAAACTGCAATGCGGCGAGAACGGTCGGCAGATTCCGCGTGTAGAGCACATCGGCTGCTGCCGCTATATCGTGATATGGCACCGCCATGCCGTGCGCCACCTTCTCCAGCCCCCGGAACGTCGGCGTCCTCCCGCGTAGCGCGATGACCTCGAAGGTCGGGGGCACTTCGTAGAAGGCGGCGAGGTCCTTGGCCTTTGGAGAGTGTTTCTGGGCATAGCCTGGCAGGAGTAGGTCAACCGTTGCCCCGGCGGAGCCTAATGCTGCCACCGTCGCCATGATTTGCTCGGCATCGGTTGCCGTGCGGGGGAGGAACTGATCCGTGGAATAAGCGATCTGCATGAGAAACAGAGGGGCGACGAGCGCGGGGCGGATACCGCGAGGGTCTTGCCGGGATCCAATTGCTACGATACGCACCATCTCTTCTTGCGCGGCGTCTCCGGGCAGTCTAGTTTGACAGCATCGCCCACCAAGCCTCCCCCCGATGCCTGTCCGCTCTATTCTCCTGCTCGCCGCCCTCACCCTCGCCGGCTGCGCGCCGACCAGTATCTCCGTCCCCGATACCTCCGAGGTTCCGGTCGGACCGATGACGGTCTCGGCGGCGAACGAAAACCTCCACGCGGTGCTTTGGACCCAGACCGCCGCCGAGTTCCGCGCCCTCACCATCCAGACCTATGCGGTCGCTGAGATGGCCCTCGCCCGCGCCCTCGCTGATCCGAGTTGGACGGCGGATGTGGCGCAGCTCGCAGCGGGGGGCTATGAGTCGCTCCCGCCTGCCGTCGTGCTTGATGTGGATGAGACGGTGCTCGATAACTCGGCCTATCAGGCGCGGCTCGTCCAGACCAACGGGGAGTACGACCGCGAGAGTTGGAAGGCGTGGGTCGAAGAAGCGGCGGCGACGCCAGTGCCGGGCGCGCTCGACTTCATCCGCGCTGCCGATAGCATGGGCGTGGTGGTGGTCTATCTCACCAATCGCCGTGCCGACGAGGAAGACGCCACCCGCGCCAACCTCGCCGCGCTCGGCTTCCCCATCGCGGCCAAGTTCGACGCGGTCCTGACGCGGGGCGAGGCCGGGGAAGGAAGCGACAAAGCCGCCCGCCGCGCCGTCGTCACCGAGCAGTTCCGCGTGCTCGCCTATTTCGGCGACAACCTCGGCGACTTCATCTCCTATGAGGTCGATTCCATCGAGGCGCGTAATGCGGTAGCGGCACCGTATGAAAGCTGGTGGGGCGAGCGCTGGTTCGTGTTTCCGAATCCGCAGTATGGCGGCTGGGAGAGTGTGACATTCGGCGGCGACTACAGCCTCTCCCGCGAGGAGCGACTTCGCCGTAAGGCTGCAGCGCTGCGGGTGGACTAGCGCATCTCCATTCGGATTGGTTCGTAGGGGCACGCAGCCTTTCTCACGCTTCCTGCCATGCTTACTGCCTCTCGTGCTCGGCCCGCTCTCGCCATGTGGCCCCTGTTCGGATTGGGTTTGGTGAAGCTGCTCCTACACCTGCTGACGGCCTCGCGCTACGGCTTCCACCGCGACGAGTTTTACTACGTCGCGGGCGGTCAGCACCTCGCGTGGGGGTTCGTAGATCATCCGCCGGTCACGCCGCTTCTGGCGCTCGTCGGCACCGAACTGTTCGGGATGACGCCGCTTGGGGTGCGGGTGCTCTCAGCGCTGGCCGGTGCGGCGACGGTGGCGCTGGCAGGCTTGCTCGCGCGCGAGCTGGGCGGCGGGCGCTTCGCGCAGATGCTGGCCGCGTTAATGGTGCTCTGCACGCCGTTCATCCTCGCGGCAAGCTCGGTGATGCAGACGGTGCCGCTCGATCTCTTGTGGTGGACGCTCGCAGCCTACGGCGTGGTGCGGGCCGTGCGGACGGGTAGCCTGCTTGCTTGGCTCGGGACGGGCCTTGTGCTCGGCATCGCCCTCATGACGAAGTACACCGTACTGCTGTTTGGCTTCGGCCTGCTGGTCGGACTGGTGGCCTCAGCGCGGGCGCAACTCAAGACGCCGGGACCGTGGGCAGCGGCGCTTGTGGCCTTTGCTGTCTTCCTGCCGAACGTGCTCTGGCAGATCGCCCACGGCTGGCCGACACTGGAGTTCATCGCCAACAACAGCGCCAACGCGGACATGACGCTCGGCGGCTTCCTCGCCATGCAGCCGCTGCTGCTCGGGCTGCCCAGCCTCTCCCTCTGGCTCGGTGGGCTGGTGTGGTTCTTCTCTTCATCGGGCAGGCCGTATCGTGTGCTCGGCTGGACAGTGCTCACGACGTTCGGCGTCCTGCTGCTCGTGGGCGGCAAGGCGTACTACCTCGGAGCGACCTATCCGATGGCGCTCGCGGCGGGGGCCGTGGGCCTCGAATCGCTCGCGTGGGTGCAGGCCCGCCAGTGGGTCCGGCCCACGGTGCTCGCGGTCATCGCGGGGCTGACTCTGCCGTTCCTCCCGCTTTTCGTGCCCGTGCTTCCAGTGGATACGATGGTACGGGTCGGGCTGCACGAGGTGAACGGGAACTATGCCGAGATGCTGGGCTGGCCGGACTTGGTCGAGACCATCACCGAGGTCTACGATGGCCTGCCGCCGGAGGAGCAGGCCACTACGGTGATCTTCACCGGCAACTACGGCGAGGCCGGGGCGCTGAACCTCCTCGGTCCGTCTCGCCTGCCGCGAGCTGTCAGCGGGCACAACTCGGTTCACGACTGGGGGCCGCCGCCAGACAAGACCACCACCGTCATCGCCCTCGGCTTCGGAGAGAACGGGGCCGATTACCTCCGCCGCTTCTTCGCCGAGGTTGAGCCGGTTGCCACGGTGACGAATTCGTATGGTGTCGAGAATGAGGAGTTCGGCGGGACGGTGTGGCTGTGCCGGGGGCTGGCCGAGCCGCTCTCCCGAGACTGGGCGAACCGCTATCACTACGACTGATCGGGCGGAACGAGGCTCCCGACGAACGCCCGCAGGGACTCGTAGCCGAGCCGTTTAACGGCCTCGCGCCACGGGACCCACTCGACGGCCTCAATGCCTTCGCGTTCCTCCGGCGTAAAGTCGCGCTCCGGCGTTTCCATGACGTACCACCACGTCGTCTTGACGAGGTAGCGCCCTTTCTCCGGGTAGCCATGTACCGTCGTCCCCGCTGCCTCGACGATTCGCAGCGTCTCGATGCCGACCTCTTCTTGCACCTCGCGGAGTGCACATTCCTCAATGGTCTCGCCCGGATCGAGCTTGCCCTTCGGGAGGTCCCACGCGCCACGCCGGAAGATGAGGAGCAGGAGCGGCTCGTCCGCCTCGTGCCGGACGACAAGGCCGCCTGCTGCCGTCACGCGGGCAGCGGGGAGATACGGGTCAAGGTTCGGAATGTGCTCGGGCGGGACGGGATCGGCAGTGCCTTCGAGGACGAGGAGGCGTTCGTCCTCGGCGCAGGCAGTGTGGGCGTCCGTGAATGCGTCGAAGAAGCGGGCACTGTTATCCTCCCGTGAGACCCCGAATGTGCGGATGTCGTAGAGTGCCTCCGCCGGGACGCACGCGTAGCGTAGCGTGTGACTCTCCAGCGAGGCCCGGTCATTTCCCATCAGTCTATTCCCTGTTATGAGCAGCTATGAGTACGATCTCGTCGTGATCGGTGGCGGTGCGGCGGGCCTGACGGCCTCTGGTATCGCGGCCTCCCTCGGCGCGAAGACGATGATGATCGAACGCCACCGTCTCGGCGGCGACTGCACTTGGACGGGCTGCGTCCCGAGCAAGACCATCATCAAGGCCGCCCACGTCGCCCATGCGATGCGCGACGCCGGGCAGGTCGGTCTCACCAACACGCCGCCGGAGATTCCGTTTGACAAGGTGATCGAGCACGTCCACGCCGTCCGCGACGAGGTCTACCACGACGCCGACCGGCCCGAAATCTACGAAGACCTCGGCGTCGAGGTGGTTTTCGGCGAGGCATGCTTCACTGGTCCGCACCGGGTCTTGATTCAGCACGAGAACCGGCAGACCTCTGTCACCTCGCGGATGTTCGTCATCGCTACCGGCGGAAGGGCTGCGGTGCCGCCGATTCCCGGCCTCGACTCGGTGGAGGCGTGGACGAATGAGCACCTGTTTGAGATCGACGAGCAGCCTGCGTCGCTCGCCATCATCGGCGGTGGACCGATTGGGATCGAGATGGCCCAGAGCTTCACCCGGCTCGGCACTGAAGTCACGGTCATCGACATGGCCGACCGCATCCTCGGGCGCGACGACGCCGAGCACGCCGCGATGCTCCGCGAAGCCCTCGAAGGCGAAGGCGTCCGCTTCCTGCTCGGCGCGTCGGTCGAGCGGGTGTCGGAAGATGAGGGGCAGAAGGCGGTTCACGCGAAAGTCGGCGAGGCTGTGCAAGAGGTCAAGGTCGATGCGCTCCTCGTCGCCACCGGTAGACGGCCCAATGTCGAAGACCTCGGCTTGGAGAGCGCGGGTGTCGTCGTCACCAAGCGAGGCATCAAGGTCAACGACCGCTGCCGGACCTCGCAGCGCCACATCTACGCCGCGGGCGACTGTACGGGTGAGTACCAACTCACCCACATGAGCGAGCACATGGCGAAGGTCGCCGCTACCAACGCTATCCTCCGGGTCCCGTCAGCCATCGACCGGAAGCACGTCCCGTGGGCCACGTTCGCCGACCCCGAGATCGCGCACGTCGGCGCGACGGAGGAGGAGTTGAAGGAGCGCGGCGTCAAGTATGAGGTCTACCGTTTTCCGTATTCCAAAGTAGACCGCGCCATCACCGAGAGCGCAACGACAGGGCAGATCAAGGTCTTCGCCACCACTTGGCGCGGCACCATCCTCGGTGCGAGCGTCCTCGGCGACCGGGCGGGCGAGTTGATCTCGCTCTACGGCATGGCGATGAAGAACGGCGTCAGCCTCCGCGCCATCGCCGATACCATTTTCCCGTACCCGACCTACGCCCTCGGTGCCCGCCGTGCTGCCGATCAGTGGTATGCCCGCAAGCAGTTCCCCGTCGTCATTAGGACGGTCCAGAAGCTCTTCGGCTACCGCGGTCCCGAGCCGAGGCCCATCGACCCGAACCGGATCGTGTAATGAGTGAGGGGCTGCCCCGTCGCCGGAGCAGCCCCTCAGAAGTCAGTCACTCCCGGAAGGCGAGCCTTCGGAGAGTACACAGCGCGGCTTAGTTGAAGCCGAGGCGGGTGACGTTCTCAGCGGCGGGGCCTTTCTGGCCCTGCGTGATGTCGAACTCGACCTTTTCGCCCTCTTCGAGGGTCTTGAAGCCTTCGCCGTTGATGGCGGAGTGGTGGACGAAGCAGTCCTTGGAGCCGTCTTCGGGCGTGACAAAGCCGAAGCCCTTGGCGTCGTTGAACCACTTCACTGTTCCTGTCGTGCGCATACTACTGTACCTTCTGGTTGTGTTGGGCACTCCGCCTCGCGGTGAATCCGCGCGCTGGTGCCGGTGTAAGTCCGCGAGTCCTACGCCCCTCCCGGTGGGCGCGAGCAAAAAGAAAAGGGCCGGGTCGATGAACGTCCCGGTCCCTACAACACGGGTGCTGCCTTGCTGCTCGATTGAGGCGAGGATACGCGCTACGAACCATTGGGTCCCGCGTTCACGCACTCTTCGCAGCGGGTCAGATCAGCGACACCGAGCGGCCTTGCTCTGCCGATTCGTAGATCGCCTCCATGATCCGCACGTCGCGCAGGCCCTCGGTGCCTGATGCCTTCGGTTCGCGGTCTTCGCGGATGGCTTCGGCTAACTCGTCGAACATCGCGGCGAACTGGTTGGTATTCGGGATGACGATCCGCTCGTGGGTTCGGCCCCGCGTGAGGATGAGGTGGCGGACGTAGTACTTCGTCGCCGGGTCGAGCGTGACGGTACCTTCGCTGCCCTGCACCTGGAGCCGGTTGACGCCCTCGATCAGATAGCTTGACGTGCAGTTCGCCACCGCACCGGAGGGAAACAGCATCGACCACGCGACGCCTTCCTCGACTTCTACTTCACTGCGACCACTGCGCGGCATGAAGCGGGCCGTCACCTCGGTCGGCTCCTCGCCGAGGAGGTAGCGCACGCCGTTGAGTGAGTAGATGCCTATGTCGAACAGCGAGCCGCCGCCGGCAAGGTCGCGCTTGGCCCGCCACCCATCGCGCGAGTCGGATAGATCGAGCATTCGCCCGTGGTTGCCGACCGCGATGCGCGGCGTGCCGATCTGTCGGTTGTCGCCGCGCACCAAGTCAATTGCCCGGAGGTTGTACGGGTCGAACTGTGCTCGGTAGCCGATCATCAGCTTGCGGTCGGCGGTGCGTCCGGCGGCGATCATCGCCTCGCAGTCGGCGACGGTCGCGGCCATTGGCTTCTCGCAGAGGACGTGCTTGCCCGCTGCGAACGACCGCTCCGTCCAGTCGCGGTGCATCGTGTTGGGTAGGAGGATGTAGACCACATCGACCGTCTGGTCCTCCGCGATCCGGTCGAAGGTGTCGTAGTTGTAGACGTGCCGTTCACCGAGGCCATAGGCGCGGGCGACGGTGCGGGCCTTGTCCTCATTTCCCGAGACGAGGGCCGCCAGTCGGCACCGACGCGAGGCTGGAAGGTTGGGCAGAATCTGGTTGAGCGTGTAGGCTCCGAGTCCGACGAGAGCGACGCCGAGCTGCTCTTCGTGTGGCAGCGGCAAGGCGGTGTCGAGACCGGGCATCGGGCGGCCTGTGGGGAATGGCGAGGACATGGCGAGGGAGAAAGCGATGAACCAAATAGTGGTGCCCGCGTGTAATGTTCGTGCACGCAGGCTACTCTGTGATCTCTGGCAGCGCCCCGCGTGCGTCGCATTTGTCCGATCAACAACGAGGTTGCCGTGGGAATCTACACGCTGAAAGAAGCCGAACTGAACGGAGTCGAGGGACAGGGCTATGCCTACCCCGTCAAGACGTTTCGGGGGAAGGAATACAAGGGCGTGTTCTTCGCCGACAATGAGAACGCCATCGAAGTCGCCGAGGGCGAGGATGAGGTCGAGTTCACCGGCACCATCTACGACCGGACGCGCGAGCGCGTCGAGACGTTCAACGTGAACGTGGTCAATACCGTCTCGGCAGGCATCGGCGAGCGCGCCGACTTCGTGGCGCTCGAAAAGCCGTAGCGACACCGTCGTGGCGGTCGTCCTCTATATCGCCGCCAGCCTCGACGGATTCGTCGCCGACCGCGACGGCGGCATCGACTGGCTCGACCAGGCCACATCCAAAGCCGACGGCGATTACGGATACGCTGACTTCTATGCAAGCGTCGGTACCCTCGTGATGGGACGGCGGACCTACGAGCAGGTCCGAGGCTTCGGAGCGTGGCCCTACCTTGGCAAGCCGACCGTCGTGTTCTCCAGCCATCGGCCCGATGGGGAGCACCCCGAGGCCGAGTTTGCCTCGGGCGATCCGGACGAGGTCATCGCCTCGCTGCGTAGCCAAGTCGAAGGTGACATCTGGCTGGTCGGCGGCGGCGACCTCATCGCGTCATTTCGTGCAGCGGGTCTGATCGACACGATCATTCTAACCATCCTGCCGGTGCTGCTAGGCGAGGGAGTCCCGCTTTTTGCTGGCGCACAACCGGGGGGCGGATTACGTCACGTAGAGACGCACACGTTCGAGAGCGGCGTCGTCCAGCTTCGGTATGACTTCGCGTGACGCCAGCTCTGTTGCCGACTTTTATGGCGGGCGCATCCGTGTCCGCGTCGGCGCGCTCCTGTTCGATGACGAGCAGGCGCCTAGCTCTGTCCTGCTTGTCGAGCACGAAGGTATCCACACGGACGAGTTCGGCAGCCCGCAGCCGTTCTGGACGCCGCCGGGCGGAGGCGTGGAGTTCGGCGAGGCGCTGCCCGAAGCGTTGCGGCGCGAGGTTGAGGAAGAGACCGGCCTCATCATCCGCGTCGGGCCGCTGCGCTACACGCTCGACTTTGTCCGGCTCCCGCTCCACGCCGTTTCGTTCTACTTCCAGTGCTCCGTCGAAGGTGGTAATCTCGTCACCGGTTCCGACCCTGAACTCGGCGACGACCAACTCATCCGCAGCAGCCGGTTTGTTGCGTTCGACGACCTCGGCTCGCTGACGCTCTACCCCGAAGGCTTCGCCGAACGGCTGCCCACCGATGCCAACGCCGGGTTCCCTGAAGGCACGCAGTACCTCGGAACGCTGCTCTGACCTACAACTGGCGCATCACACTTCGGACCGGCCCGATGATATGGCAGCCGGGGTCCTTGACGCTGAAGACTTCCTTGCGATAGGTGCGGTCCATCGCCTTGAGGTGAAACTTGTTGTCGATGAGATGGAACTCGCGGGCGAGGAGAGACTCGCCGATGAGGGCTGCGACGATGTCACCATCTTTGACTCGTCGCCACTTCATCTCCTCGATCATGAGATAGTCCCCTTTCAGGATGCCCGCCCTAGCCATCCCGGCATCCCCAGCACGACCGAATAGGCAGTCTTCTTCGTCGGCACCATTCAGAAAGAACGGGTCGGTAAAGAGAGCGCCCTTCGGACGTCGGCGGAGACGGTCGGGCCGGGCGCTGTCGGTCCGGCTTACGAGGAGGAGGTTGGGCGGGGGGGTGTCGAACGCAAAGGGATCGGTGCCTGCGTCGATGAGGGAGATGCCGCGTGCCTCATTCGGAGTGCGGCGGATGTAGCCCTTCTGTTCGAGCGCGTAGAGGTGCTTGGATACGCCGTTGGTCGAGCGGATCGAAAGCGCCTTGCCGATCTCCTTGAGCGTCGGCGGTTTTCCCTGTTCACGGACGTAGGTACGAATGTGCTCGTAGACCTGATCTTGGCGCTTGGTGAGGTGGGCAGAAGGCATAGTGGCGGCGTGGGGGGCGGAGCAGAATCACGAAGCACGAAGGATATGTGTTCCCCAGTAATCTGATTTGGTGAAATCATTATCACCTCACGAGGGGGAATAGCAGGCGAGGTGATAATGATTTCACCCCTAGGGGTATTTTGTGAGGTCGAGCAAGAAGAGTATATGTGCAGGCTTTGCGGGGCTTCTTTTTTATCCACAAAAACAGCTTGATTTTGGCGTTTCTGCTTGATTTATGATATATGCGTGCTACTTTGGGAGCCGGTGGGGAAAAGTGGGGAGTCTGACCACGCCCTCCCTGCCGCCGACTTCCAGACCTCGCGATGGCACGCTTCAAAGGACAGGCTGAAAACTCGGTAGACGAGAAGGGTCGCTTGGCGATCCCGGCCAAGATGCGCCGTGTCCTCACGCCCGAGGCAAACAACACGTTCACGGCCACACTTGGTTTCGATCAGTGCATCGCTCTCTATCCCAACGACCGCTGGGAGCAGATGGAGGATGAGTTCGATCGGCTCAACCAGTTCAACAGCGAGACCCGCCTCTTTATCCGCGACACCCTTCGCTGGGCCGAGGAAGTTTCACTCGACAAGCAGGGTCGGATCGTGCTCCCGAAGGAGTTGATGCTCGAAGCTGACCTCGGCGACACCGCGCTCGTCATCGGCGCGCTCGACCACATTGAGGTCTGGGACCCGGCGCGGTATGAGGACTACCTCGACGACCGGTCTACCTCGAAGGAAGAGATTGCCGAGATGGTGATGGGCAATCTGAACGGTCGCCTTAGCGGAACCGAGGGGGCAGCATGACGACGACCACCTTTTCCCTCGACCCTATGACCCGATGCGCCGACCGGCCTCATTCTGAGCAGCCCGCGCCCTACGCGACGGGCTACCATGCGCCGGTTCTCTATAAAGAGGTTGTCGACGGACTCGTGACGGATCTGGCAGGCACCTACGTCGACGGTACGCTCGGCGGTGGTGGTCATGCAGCGGCGCTGCTCGACGTACTCAGAGAGAACGGTCGGGTTGTTGGGATCGACCAAGACCCCGAGGCGCTGGCGACGGCCGAGGCTCGGCTGGCCGGTGCAGCAGAGGCTGGACGTTTCCGCACCCTCCGCGGCAACTTCGGCGATCTCGAACGGCTGCTCGCCGAAGCGGGCATCGATCAGGTGGATGGCCTGCTCCTTGACCTCGGCGTGTCGTCGCACCAGATCGACGAGGCGGGGCGCGGGTTTGCCTACGCCGCGAGCGGCCCACTCGATATGCGGATGGACACCGACGCGCCACTGACCGCCGCCGACCTCGTCAACCGCGCGGAGCCGGAAGACCTCATTCACATCTTCCGTGCCTACGGTGAGGAGCCGCGCGCCCCGAAGATCGTTCGCGCCCTCATCGAGGCCCGACCCATCGAGACGACCGGCAAGCTCGCTGACGTCATTCGTGCCGCGACCTACCATCGCGAGGAATTGAAGACGCTCGCCCGCGTCTTCCAAGCGCTCCGCATCGCGGTCAACGATGAGTTGGGTGTGCTGGAGCGCGCCCTCATCGCCGGGCTGCGCGTGCTTCGCCCCGGTGGACGGATGGCCGTCATCGCCTACCACTCGCTGGAGGACCGGCGGGCCAAGCAGTTCCTCCGCTATGGCAACTTCGCGGGCGAACCGATGCGCGACTTCTACGGCAACCTCCTCACGCCGTGGACGCTTCTCACGCGCAAGCCTATCACCGCGAGCGACGCCGAGGTCGAGGCCAACCCGCGCGCCCGGAGCGCCCGCCTGCGTATCGCCGAGAAGCGCAACCCCGAAGAGTCGGGCCTCGGCTCCAGCTTTTCCTATCCGTCCTCCTGATGCCTACCTCCAAGACAAAGTCTACCCGGAAGAAGCCGGTCCAGCACAAAGCTCCGGCGAAGGCATCGCGTGCCCGCTCGGCGAAGCGCGGTGGTCGGAAGACCACCGCATCGGCCAATGGGTTGCCGTCGTGGAGCGACCTCGCCTCCAAGAAAGGCGCAGCGGCACGGCGGGCGAAGGCTCCGAAACGTGGCCTCGTCGAAGGCGTGCCGACGCTCCGGTTCGCGCTTTACGTCGTCCTGGCGTGCGCGCTCCTCACGCTCTACGTCGGGCACGTCTACGCCACCCAAGCTCTCGCCGCCGAGGTGCAACAACTCGAACGGGAGAACCACCGCCTCGTCCTCAAGCACAACCGCCTTCGGGGCGAGTTCGATCGCATGACCAGCCCGTCCGTCATCCTGAATCGCGCCGAGGCACTCGGACTGGATACCGGCTCGGCCTACGGTCCCACCATTTCATTGACTGAATGACTGATTGGGTGGGTAGCTGATTGAATCACCCAATCGGCAAATCCCGCAATCACTCAATATGAACGACCCTCGCCCCGATATCCTCACCCGCCTCTACGTCGTGCTGACGTTGCTGGCCTTGCTGCCCGTGCTGGTCGCGGCGCAGCTCGTGTGGATTTATGTCAGCGAGGGGCCGGACCTCGTCGAGCAAGGCGCACGGCAGGCCGAGAGCTTTGTGACCATTCCTGCCGTGCGTGGCGCGATTCTCGACCGGGCCGGGCGAACGCTCGCCGTCAACGCGGCCCGCTACGAAGTCGCGCTCGATCCAACCGCCCCCGGCTTTGCCGACCGGGCCGAGGAGTTCTACGCCAAGTTTGCCCGGCTGACGGGGCAGAGCGCGGCGCGGGTTCGGCGTCAGGTCGATGGCCGGTCGAGTCGACAGTACGTGCTCCTGCATCGGGGCCTCGGCGAAGCGAAGAAGGAGGCGATGGACGAGTGGGGCATGCCCGGTCTCATCCTGAACCCCGGCTTCGAGCGGCGCTACACCTACGACCGGACGGCGTCCCACGTCCTCGGCCATGTTGATACCGACCTGCGCGGGACGGCGGGACTGGAGCTTCAGTACGATGACATACTGCGCGGCACCTCCGGGCGACAGGCTGTGCAGCGCGACCGGCGCGGGCACATCAAAGCGCTCGTCGGCGGCAACGTCGTCGCTCCGCAGCACGGGCAGAGCCTCGTGCTCACGCTCGACCTCGTCCTCCAGTCCATCTTGCAGGAAGAGTTGGTCCACGGCGTCGAAGAGGCCGAGGCCGAGTGGGGCACGGCCATCGCGCTCGACCCCGCTACCGGGGCTGTGCTGGCGATGGCGAACGCGCCGGACTACGACCCGAATCGCGCGAGTGCCTTCTCGACCGCCGCCCGTCGCAACCACGCCGTCACGGACCAGATCGAACCCGGCTCGACGTTCAAGCTCGTCACCGCCGTTGCGGCGCTCGAAGCAGGCGTTGTGTCGCCGGAGGATTCTATCGAGACCGGCGCAGGCTGGGCTGTCTTCGGCGGGCGGACCATGCGCGACTCACACGCCTACGGCACCATCACGTTCGCCGAGGCGATGGCGAAGTCGAGCAACGTCGCCCTCGCCAAGACCGCGCAGAGGCTGGAGCCGGGTGATCTCTACCGCACGGCCCGCGACCTCGGTTTCGGCCAGCCGACGTGGATCGACCTGCCGGGTGAGGTCGGCGGGACGCTCCGCAAGCCGGATACGTGGAGCGGGACGACGCAGACTTCGATGAGCATCGGCTATGCGGTCAATGTGACGCCGCTGCAAGTTGCTGCTGCCTATGCCGCGCTCGCCAACGGTGGCCTCCTCGTCCAGCCGTACCTCGTCGCCGAGCGGCGGGATGCGATGGGCCGGACCGTCTGGGCCGCGCCGCAGGATTCGATCCGTCGTGCCTTCAAGCCCGAGACCGCCGAGACGCTTCGACCCATGTTTGAGCAGGTCGTCGCCGAGGGTGGGACCGCGCCGAGGGCTGCCGTCGAAGGGCTACGTATCGCGGGCAAGACTGGAACGGCTCGCCTCGCTACGGCGGGCGGCTACACCAGCATCTACCGCTCCTCGTTCGTCGGGATGTTCCCGGCGGACGATCCAGAAGTGGTGCTCCTCGTGCTCATGCATCACCCGAAGAATGGGCGCTACGGCGGGACCGTTTCGGCCCCGGTCTTCGGGCGCGTCGCCGAGCGCTGGACCGGCGTGCAGCCTGTCCTCGCTGGACGCACATCGACGAGTGATGCTCTGCCAACTCGCACCGTTGCGACGCTGCCGGATGTCACCGGACTGCCGCAGCCCGTCGCGGCGCAGCGGCTTCGCACCCTCGGTTTTCCCGTCGCCCCTGAGCCCGCTCCCGCCACGGAGTGGGGCGACGCTTGGCGGGAGGTGGCCGTCCAACACCCCAGCGCAGACTCTAATCATGAGCTGCGTAGGACGGTTCGCCTCACCGCCGTTTCTCTAGACGAACCAGATGTTCAGGGTCAGATGCCGGACCTCGTCGGGCTTCCCGCCCGGCAGGCTGTCGGTTGGCTAGCCTCACTCGGCGTCACCGCGCAGCTTCGCGGGACCGGCGTCGTCACCGATCAGTCGCCCGCGCCGGGGAGTGCGCTCCCCGAGGCGGCGGTGCTGAACCTCCACTTTTTCCCGTGAGCCGCCATGATCCGCTCTCGCTTCAACGCCTGCTGGCCCCTCTCCGCGAAGCGGGGCTGCTCGTGGCGGCCACGGGAAATCTTGACGTACCCATTGACCACTTGGCGCACGACAGCCGGGCGGTCGGCCCTGACGGATGCTTCTTCGCGATAGCGGGCGAGCACGCTGACGGGCACCTGTTCATTGACAAGGCTGTGCAACACGGGGCGACGGCAGTGGTCTGCCAGTCGCCTTCCGACACTCCGCCCACGGGGGCGGCCCGCGTGACCGTCACGGACACGCGGCCCGCCCTCGCCGAGGCGGCCGCCGTCTTCTTCGATCACCCCAGCCGCGAGCTTCAACTCGTTGGGGTGACGGGGACGAACGGCAAAACCACGACGGCCTTTCTGCTCCACCACCTGTTCTCCGCGCTCGGCGAAACCGCCGGGCTGATCGGGACGGTGGAGGTACGGATCGGCGACGAGAAAAAAGCGGCAACCCACACGACGCCGGACGCGCTCGCGCTGAACGCCCTCTTCCGAGAGATGGTGTATGCGGGCTGTGCGGCGTGCGCGATGGAAGTGTCGAGCCACGCCCTCGCGCAGGAGCGGGTGCGAGGCCAGCAGTTCGCCGCTGCCGTCTTTACGAATTTGACCCATGACCACCTTGACTATCACGGTTCGGTAGAGGCCTACCGCGATGCGAAGGCGTCGCTGTTCAAAGGCCTCGCCGAGGGGGCCGTGATAATCGCCAACCGGGACGATGCGGCCTGGACGGCGATGGTGAAGGGGTCGGCGGCGCGGATCGTGACCTACGGAGGGGAAGCCTCCGGGGCCGACCGCGCCGCCGACGATGGGTCTGACATTTCCTTCGAGATCGTCGAGAACGACCTCGCGGGACTTCGTCTCCAACTCGGCGGTGAGGTCCGGCAGTATCGCCTCGCCGGGGCATTCAACGCCTACAACCTCGCTGCGGCGTACGGCGTCGGGCGAGCACTCGGCTACGAAAAGGAAGCGGTACTCGACGCGCTGCAAGAGGCTCCGCCCGTGCCGGGGCGTCTCGAAACGATTCAGTCTAGCGATGGCGTGCTCGCGGTCGTCGACTATGCCCACACGCCGGACGCGCTCGAAAACGTCCTCTCGACGGTCCGCGACATGATGGATGCCGAGGCCGTGCTTACCTGCGTCTTCGGCTGCGGCGGCGACCGGGACCGGACCAAGCGCCCCGCGATGGGAGCCATCGCCGAGCGTCTCGCCGACCGCGTCGTCCTGACCAACGACAACCCGCGCACCGAAGCGCCGGGCGCGATCCTCGCCGGGATCCTCGCTGGAATGGCCGACTCGAACACCGCGACGGTCATCCCCGACCGCGCCGAGGCGATCCGCGATGGCATCGAAGCCGCCGTGCCGGGCGACGTGGTCGTCGTCGCCGGGAAGGGCCACGAGACCTACCAGATCGTCGGCACCGAGCGGCGAGATTTCGACGACCGCGAGCACGTCCGCGCCGCCTTCGCCCATCGCACCTCCTGATCCTGCTAGCTATGCTGCATCACCTCTTTCAATGGCTGGAAGCGACCTACGAGCCGCCGGGTTTTCAGGTCTTCGAGTTCATCACCGTGCGCGCCTCGCTCGCGGCGGTGACGGCGCTGCTCATTGCGCTCTTCGCCGGGAAGAAGATCATCGCTTACCTCCGCACCCGCCAACTCGGTGAGACGGTCCGCGAGGGCGAGGCCGCCGGAGCCGTCAGCCACGAACACAAGGCGGGCACCCCGACGATGGGCGGCGTCATCATCCTGCTCGCCATCTGCGGCGCGACGCTTCTCTGGGGCGACCTCACGAATGCTTACGTCCTGCTCGTCCTCCTCTCGACCCTCTGGATGGGTGCGATTGGCTTCGCTGACGACTACATCAAGGTCGTGATGAAGAACAAGGACGGCGTGGACGAGTGGGTCAAGATCGCTGGGCAGACTTCGCTCGGGTTGTTCCTCGGCGCGATGCTCTACTTCCTCCCGGTCTTCCGCGACACGAACACGCTGACGAGCCTGCCTTTCATCGCCAATGGCACGTTCGACTACGACTTCCTCAGCCCGCTCGTCGGGTTCGACATCGGCTGGCTGATCTACATCCCCATCGTCGTTTTCATCGTCACCGCCGTCTCGAACGCCGTCAACATCACCGACGGGCTGGACGGCCTCACGACCGGTACTGCCGCGTTCGTCTCGATCGGTCTCATCGGGCTGGTCTACATCACCGGCAACGCCAACCTCGCCGACTTCGTCAACGACCTGTTCCTCCCGCTCTCGGGCGAGTTGACCATCTTCGTCGCAGCGATGGCGGCGGCGTGCTTCGGGTTCCTTTGGTACAACGGCTACCCGGCGCAGGTCTTCATGGGCGACACCGGGAGCCTCGCGCTCGGCGCGGCCATCGGGACCGTCGCCATCATGATCAAGAAGGAACTGCTGCTCCCGGTCCTGTGCGCCATCTTTTTCGTCGAGACGCTGTCGGTCATCATCCAGACAGGCTACTTCAAGTACACCAAGCGCAAGACGGGCGAGGGCAAGCGGGTCTTCAAGATGGCCCCGCTCCACCATCACTACGAAGCGCTCGGTGTCCATGAGGCTAAAATCGTGATCCGGTTCTGGATCGTGACCGCGATGCTTGTCATCCTCACCCTCCTCGTCCTCAGAATCCGATGAACGTCGAAGGCAAAAAAGTCACCGTCGTCGGAGCTGCACGCAGCGGGCTGGCCGTGGCGAAGCTTCTCGCCGTGCGGGGGGCCGAGGTGTTCCTCACCGAAGAAGGCCGTGCCGCACCGGGCGTGCGGGACGACCTCGACGCGGCGGGCGTCGCCTACGAGTTCGGTGGGCACACCGTCCGGGCACTCGATGCTGACTTTCTCGCCGTCTCGCCCGGCGTGCCCACGCGGTCGAGCCTCGTGCAGAACGCGATGAAGGGCGGTCTCTCGGTCTATTCCGAGATCGAGGTTGCCTCATGGTTCTGTGACGCGCCCATCATCGCCATCACCGGTAGTAACGGGAAGACCACGACGACCTCGCTCGTCGCCCACATCGTCAGCACAGCCAACCGACCGCTCGTTGTCGCGGGCAACATCGGGACCGCCTTCGCGGACCGGGTGGCCGACTGCGACGACGACACCACGGTCGTGCTCGAAGTCTCCAGCTTCCAGCTCGACCACATCGACACCTTCCGCCCTCGCGTGAGCGTGCTCCTCAATATCACACCCGACCACCTGAATCGCTACGACGATGACTTCGGCAAGTATGCCGCGGCCAAGCTGCGCATCTTCGAGAACCAGAAGCCCGGTGACGTTCTCGTCTACAACCACGACGACGACCTCGTCCGCGAGCGCGTCGAGCGCGATGTACCTGCTGGTGTGGTGCGGTATCCCTTCAGCCTCGACCACGAACTCGATCAGGGAGCTTTCGTCCGCGACGGTTCCATCCTTCTCCGCTTGACCTCACCCACTGCACCCACGTCCGCCTCCGGCGGACATAAACCGACCCCTATGGAAGAGGTACTCATGCCCGCCTCCGACCTGTCCCTGCGCGGACGCCACAACCTCTACAACTCGCTCGCCGCTGCTGTGTCGGCCCGGGCGATGGAGATTTCGTCTGACGTCGTGCGCGAGAGCCTTGCCTCGTTTGAGGGAGTTCCGCACCGGCTGGAGTTCGTCCGCGAGATCGGCGGCGTCCGCTACATCAACGACTCGAAAGCGACGAACGTGAACGCCGTCTGGTACGCGCTCGAAAGCTTCGACGAGCAGGTCGTGCTCATCGCCGGTGGTCGGGACAAGGGCAATGACTACGCCTCACTTCAGCCGCTCGTCAAGGCGAAGTGCCGGGGCGTCGTCGGCCTCGGCGAGAGCGGGGATAAAGTGGTCCTCGAACTTGGCGACTACGCCAAAGCCGCTGCCCGTGCTCAGTCGATGGAGGAAGCCATCCAGTTCGCTCGCCTCATGGCCGAGGAAGGCGATGTCATCCTCCTCAGCCCCGCCTGCGCGTCGTTCGACATGTACAAGAACTACGAGCAACGCGGCGACGAATTCAAGCGCCTCGTCCACAGCCTCTAATCCGATTGCTCCTGTGAGCACCGTCGCCTCCCAGATCAAAGCTCGCGCTGCCGCGCTCCAGCCCGCCGACAAACTCGTCGTGTGGGTCGTGTTCGCGTTGGCCGCGCTCGGGGTGGTGGCGGTGTACAGCGCGCTGTCGTTCCTCGCCGAGACCAAGTCGGGCGGCGACACCGAGCGGTTCCTGTTCCGGCACCTCGGGCGGACCGGCCTCGCGCTGGCTGCGGTCGGAATCGTGTCGACGCTCGACTACCGGCGGCTGGCGAAGGTCTCGAAGTGGCTGCTCGCAGGGGCGCTCTTGCTACTTGCAGCGGTGCAGGTCTCAGGCGTCGTGCTGGGTGGGGCGCAGCGGTGGCTGGAGATTGGCGGGTTCTCGTTCCAGCCGTCGGACTTCGCCAAGGTCGCGCTCATTCTCCACCTCGCGGTGCTGCTCGCCAAGAAGCAGGCCTACATCGATGAGTTCGAGCGTGGGTTCGTCCCGCTTCTCATCTGGACTGTGCCGACGATTGCGCTCATCGGGATGGAAGACCTCTCGACAGCAGCAGTGCTCTCAGCGGCGGTCGGGATTATGATGGTCGTCGGGCGCGTGCCGACGCGCTACCTCTCGGGCCTCGTCGTGGTCGGACTGCTGGCCGCCTACCTCTTTCTGCTGACCTCGCCGCAGCGCGCTGCCCGCGTCGAGAGCTGGCTGAACGTCAAGGTCTTCCCGCACACCGAGGAGGTGCAGGTCTTCTCCGAGCAGGACGAGGGCTACCAAGCCAAACAGGCACGCATCGCCATCGCGATGGGCGGGCTGACCGGCGTGGGTCCCGGCAAGTCGGTCCAGCGCGACTTCCTCCCGGCCCCGTACAATGACTTCATCTTCGCCATCATCGCCGAGGAGTGGGGACTCCTCGGCGCAGGCCTGCTGCTCTTCGGCTTCGTGGTGCTACTCTTTCAGGGTTTCCTGCGAATCGCCCGGCAGGCCCCCGATCCGCTGGGTCTTTTCCTCGCGGTCGGTCTCACGACCGTACTCGTGCTCTACGGGTTCGTCAACGCGGGCGTGGCGAGTGGGCTGCTGCCCGTCACCGGCCTGCCGATGCCGTTCGTCTCCTACGGCGGCACGTCGCTCCTCGCCACCGGCATCATGGCCGGGCTGCTGCTCAACGTTTCTCGTCACGCCGACCCGACGCAGCGATGAGCAGCCCGCGCCGACATAGCGTCCTCGGCCTCCGTGTCCTGTTCGCCTGCGGCGGGACAGGTGGGCACGTCTACCCCGCCATCGCCATCGCTGACGCCCTCCGCGAGGAAGCGCCCGACGTGGCGATTGCCTTCGCGGGCACCCGCGACCGGATGGAGTGGGAGGCCGTTCCGAAGGCGGGCTACCCGATCCACGCCGTCACCGTGACGGGCTTCCCGCGCACGCTCTCGCTGAAGCTCGCCACCTTCCCGTTCAAACTGCTCAAAGGGGTGACGGATAGCTGGACGCTCATCGGCGGGTTCGACCCCGATGTAGTCGTCGGGACCGGCGGGTATGTCGCCGGGCCGGTCGGTTTCGCAGCGAACCTGCGGGGTGTGCCGCTGGCGATTCAGGAGCAGAACGCCTACGCCGGGGCAACGAACAAACTGCTGGCAAAAGTCGCCGACCGCGTCTTCATCGCCTTCGAGGCAGCGAAAGACTATTTCCCCGAAGGCAAGTGCGTGCTTACGGGCAATCCCGTTCGTGCGGACCTCGCCGACGCGGATCGCAACGCCGCCCGCGATCATTTCGAGGTCGCCGAGGGCCAGCGCGTGCTGCTCGCAATGGGCGGCTCGCTCGGGGCGGGGCCGATCAACGATGCGCTCCGCACGAACCTCGACGCACTCCTCGCCGACGAATCGCTGACCGTCATCTGGCAGACGGGTCGCCGCTACTTCGACGACCTCAAGCGGCAGATGCCCGACCATCCGCGCCTCCGCCTGCTCCAGTACCTCGACCGGATGGACTTCGCCTACGCCGCCGCCGACCTCGCCGTTTGCCGCGCCGGGGCGATTACGTGCAGTGAACTCGCCGTCACCGGCACCCCGTCGATCCTCGTCCCCAGCCCGAACGTGACGGCGGACCACCAGACCAAGAACGCCGCCGCGCTCGCTGACGCAGGAGCCGCGCTGCTCCTGCCCGAGCCTCGCCTCGCCGACGAGTTTCTGTCGAACGTTCAGGCGCTCCTCAACAATGGCGACCAACTGGCCGTGATGGAGATGGCGGCGCTTGCCATCGCCCGGCCTGATGCCGCGCAGGAGATCGCCCGCGAAGTCCTTGACCTCGCCACCCAAACGAAGGAGGTGACGGGATGACAAACGAGATGCGGAGACAGGCTTCCTTCGGACGGATCAAAAACGTCCACATGGTCGGCATCGGCGGGATCGGGATGTCGTCGATTGCCGAGGTGCTGATCGCGCGCGGCTACCGCGTCAGTGGGTCGGACCTCCGGGCGAGCGACGTAACCAAGCGTCTCGTCTCGCTCGGCGCGACCATCCACGAGGGCCACGCTGCCGGGCACGTCGCCGATGCCGATGTGGTGGTGTATTCCTCCGCCGTCAAGCCTGCCGCGAACCCTGAAACCGCTGAGGCCGAGCGTCTTCGCATCCCGCTCATTCGCCGCGCCGAGATGCTCGGCGAGCTGATGCGCGCCAAGTACGGTGTCGGTATCGCGGGCACCCACGGCAAGACGACGACGACCAGCATGACCGGTCTCGTCGTCCAGCACGGCGGGTTCGATCCGACGATCATCGTCGGCGGCAAAGTTACCGTCTTCGACTCGAACGCCGTCAGCGGTGAGGGCGACATCATCATCATCGAGGCCGACGAGTACGACCGGACCTTCCTCCGCCTGACGCCCGCGCTCGCGGTCATCACGAACGTCGAGGCGGACCACATGGACATCTACGCCGACCTCGACGATCTCAAGGGCGCGTTCGTCCAGTTTGCCAACTCGGTCCCCTTCTTCGGGGCTGCGATCCTTTGCCTTGATGATCCGGTCGTGCGCGAGGTGCTGAATCAGGTCGAACGACGGGTCATTACCTACGGCACGAGTCGGCAGGCGCAAATCCGCGCCGAGGGCGTCGAGCAGGTCGGCTCGGTCACGCGGTTCGGCGTAGTGCAGGACAAGACCATGCTGGGCGACGTGACACTCCAAGTCCCCGGCCTGCACAACGTCCGCAACGCGCTCGCTGCCATCGCGGTCGGTCTGGAACTCGACATTCCCTTCGCCAACATTCAGGAAGCGCTCGCCGCGTTCAGCGGCGTGGATCGCCGGTTCCAGATCAAGGGTGAGGTCAGCGACCTCATCGTGATCGACGACTACGCCCACCACCCGACCGAGATCGAGGCTACGCTCGACGCGGCCTCGACGGGGTGGCCGGATCGGCGCGTGGTTGCCGTCTTCCAGCCGCACCTCTACTCGCGGACCCGCGATTTGCAGGAGGAGTTCGCCCGTGCCTTCTATGACGCCGACGTGCTCGTGCTGACCGACGTCTACGGGGCACGCGAGCAGCCCATCGACGGAGTCGACGGCCAGCTCCTCGCCACGCTCGCCGCCCGCTACGGGCACCGCGACGTGCGCTACGTCGCCGAGAAGACGGACCTGCCGACCTATCTCCGCGCCGAGACGAAGCCCGGCGACCTGGTGATTACGATGGGCGCGGGCGATGTCTGGAAGTATGGGGAGGCGTTCCTGCGTGGCCTCAACGAAAACGTGGAGGTGGACTGATGGCGAAGCCTACGAAAAAGCAGCAGGCCCGCCGCCGATTCGTTCAGCGTGTGATCGCCGTGCTTGGCCTCGCAGCGGTTATTGCCGTGGGCGTGCTCGGCTGGCGCTGGCAAGCATCGCTGCCGGTGCGCGCCGTCGAAGTGTCGGACGTGGTCCACGCGGATACGAGTGCCGTACTCGACCTAGTCGCCGTGCCGGACTCGGCGCTGCTGTTTGCGCTCGACCCAGCGATCCTCGCCGACCGTGCCCGCCGTCACCCGTGGGTGGCCGATGCGAGCGTGACGCGCTGGCCGACGGGCACCCTCGGCATCGCCGTCACAGAGCGCATGCCCGTGGCGCTCGTCCTCGACGCACCAGGGCGACCAGCCTACTTCTTCGATGCTGCCGGATTCAGAATGCCGGTTGTGGCGGGCGCGGCTTATGACGTGCCGCTCCTCTCGGGTGCCTTCGGTCCGTTCAACCCGACACAGCCGACGGACGACGCCACGACCCTCGAACTCCTCACAGCGCTCGCCACCACCTCGCCCGAAATCGATGCCCTCATTTCCTCTATCGAGCGAAGCCCCGACGGCGCGCTCACCCTCACCACCGCACCCCTACCGGACGGTCGTGCGCTCCCTGCCGCGCTCGGCCGGACCGGTTTCACCGACAAGCTCTCTCGCCTCCACGCCTTCTGGCACCAAGCCCTCTTGACTCGCCCTGCCACACCCGTCCGCCGGATCGACCTCCGCTTCGACGGACAAATTATTACTGACGAAGGATCGGAGTGACCCCCGCTCGCGGTCCACAACCCCCCAACACCATGAATGAACGCATCGTAGTCGGCGTAGACATCGGAACGACCAAGGTGTGCGCGGTCGTCGCCGCCGCCGACGATCTCAACCGCATCAACGTCCTCGGCGTCGGCGTCGCCCACTCCGAAGGCCTCAACCGCGGCGTCGTCGTCAATATTGACAAGACCGTGGCCGCCGTGCAGGAAGCGGTCGGCGAGGCCGAGCGCTCGGCGGGTGTCGAGGCGCGGAGCGTCTACGTCGGTATCGCGGGCGACCACATCCAGAGCTTCCAGAGCCGGGGCGTGATTTCAAGTCGCAACGGCGAGATCACGCAGCGCGATGTGGACCGCCTGCTCGAAGACACGCAGCACGTCGCCATGCCCGCCGACCGGCGCATCCTGCACGTCATCCCGCAGGAGTTTATCGTCGACGGCCAAGACGGTGTCGCCGATCCCATCGGGATGAGCGGCATCCGGCTGGAGGCCAACGTCCACATCATCACTGGCCTCGTCTCTGCGGCGAAGAACGTGTATCGCTGCATCGAGAAGGCAGGGTACGAAGTCGCCGACATCGTCCTCGAACCGCTGGCATCCAGCTATGCTGTGCTGCACGAAGACGAGAAAGCCGTCGGCGTCGCCCTCATCGACATCGGTGGCGGCACGACCGACATCGCCGTCTTCGAAGACAAGACGATCCGCCATACCGCCGTGGTGGCGGTCGCAGGCGAGAAGGTCACCGACGACCTCCGCAAAGGCCTCGGCATCCTCGACGATCAGGCCGAACGGCTCAAGCACCAGTTCGGCGTGGCGCTCGTGGACCTCGTCGAGGAAGACCAAGAGATCACGATTCCTGGCATTGGCGGGCGGCCCGAGAAATCCATCGGGCAGAGCACGCTCGCGCAGATCATCCAGCCCCGGCTGGAGGAGATCATGGAGATCGTCGGCATCGAGATCAAACGCTCCGGCTATGGGCGGCACCTGTCGGCGGGCGTCGTGCTCACCGGCGGCGGCTCGCTCATCCCCGGCACCGCCGAACTCGCGTCGGAAGTGCTCGGCGTCGAGGCGCGGATCGGGACGCCGCTCGGCCTCGCCGGTGGCCTCATCGAAGAAGTCAATGATCCGATCTACGCGACGGCTGTCGGTCTCGTGCTCTACGGCCTTCGCCACGAAACCACCGAGTCGGCGCTCCTCGCGGTCGGCGTCGGCGGCGATGGCGACACCCTCGTCACCAAGCTCGCGGGACGCATGAAGAGCTGGTTCGACGAACTCTAATCGACCCCACTCACACCCCACTCACCAACCCATCTCCAGCAAGACAACCTGGCGTAAAACCCCCGGAGGACCTCCCATGGATAACCACTTCAGCACCCGTTTCGCCTTCGACGCCGAAGCGAAAGAGAAAGCAAAAATCTCCGTCGTCGGCGTCGGCGGCGGCGGCGGCAACGCCGTCAACAACATGATCGGCAAAGGCATCACTGGCGTCGAGTTCGTGGCGATCAACACCGATGCCCAAGCGCTCAACACCAACAAAGCCCCCGTCAAGCTCCAAGTCGGCCGCGAACTGACGAAAGGACTCGGCGCAGGCGCTCGCCCCTTCGTCGGGGCCGAAGCGGCTGAAGAGAGCCGTTCCGAAATCGAGAAGGCCATCGCAGGCAGCGACATGGTCTTTGTCACTGCCGGAATGGGCGGTGGCACCGGCACCGGCGGCGCGCCCGTCGTGGCCGCTATTGCCAAGCGCCTCGGCATCCTCACCGTCGGCGTCGTCACCAAGCCGTTCGACTGCGAGGGCCGCAAGCGGATGAAGTCCGCAGCCGAGGGTCTCGACCTCCTCAAGGAGACCGTCGACACGCTCATCGTGATTCCGAACGAGCGGCTCCTCGACATCGCCGAGGACGACACGACACTCATGGCCGCCTTCGAGATGGCCGACGACGTGCTCTACAATGCGACGCGCGGCATCTCCGACCTCATCACCGTCCACGGTCTCATCAACCTCGACTTTGCCGATGTGCGGACGACGATGCAGGACGGCGGCACTGCCATCATGGGCTCGGCCACGGCGCAGGGTGACAAGCGCGCCGAGCGCGCCGCGATGGAGGCCATCTCCAGCCCGCTCCTCGACGGTGTCTCGATTGCCGGGGCGCGCAATGTGCTCGTCAACATCACCGCGGGCGAAAGCCTCGGCATCCGCGAGGCAACGCAAGCCACGTCCGTCATCCAGCGCGAAGCCGGAGACGACGCTGAGGTCATCTTCGGTACCGTCATCGATCCTGAGATGGGCGACGAACTCCGCGTGACGGTCATCGCCACCGGGTTCGACGCAGCGCGGCCCGAGGGTCGGGTGCGCCGCACCGTCCGCCTCGCGGGCGACGAGCCGGTGCCGGGCTACAAAGGTGAAGACAACCTCAAGCACCTCGACACGCCCGCTTACGAACGCCGCACCCCGGCACTCTTGGACGAGGAGGAGTCGAGTCGGAAGCGTCCGGCCAACGTCCGCCGCCTTCAAGCCGACGACTTCAAGCGCCGCAACGAACGCGACCGCGAGGAAGACACCGACGTCCCGGCGTTCCTGCGAAAAATGATGGACTAAGCGACGGACGGCGGCCCGTGACATAGGGTTGGCACGGGCTGTTCGTACCCTACCACCGTCCCCTCCGGATAACCTCGCCAGGGTTGTCCCCCACCCTGCGCGTACTTCGGTGCGCGCGGGGTTTCTCGTTTGCTTAGTGGAGATCGAACAGTGTCCGAGCATTGGCTGTCGTCGCGGCTTCGACCTCTTCGATAGAAAGCCCTCGCACCTCGGCGAGCTTCTCGGCGACGAGGCGGACGTAGGCCGGTTCGTTGCGCTTGCCTCGGTGCGGGGTAGGGGCGAGGAACGGCGCGTCGGTCTCCAGCACGATCCTGTCGAGTGGAACGTTTTCGATGGTCTCAGGCACGCCGCCGTTTTTAAAGGTGAGCGTCCCGCCGAGGCCGACGTGGAAACCGAGGTCGAGCACGTCATTGGCCAGCCAGACTGGGCCGCCGAAGCAGTGGAAGATGCCGCGCAGCCGCTCGCCGCCGGGTCCGGCCTTGATCTCTTTCAGGATATCGACGAGGTCGAGTGAGGCGGCGTCGCTGCCTTGCTGATCGCGGTTGTGGAGAATGAGCGGGAGGTCACGCTTCACAGCGAGGCGGGCGTGCCGCCGTAGGTAGTCCTGCTGCTTCGCGTTGAACGAGCGGTCCCAGTAATAGTCCAGCCCGCTCTCACCTACGGCCACGACCTCAGGCCGGTCGCACAGCGCTTCGACCTCGGCGAAGTCCGCATCCGTTGCATCTTTCACCTCGGACGGATGGAGGGCTGCCATCGCCCAGAAGAAACCGGGGTACTGCTCGCACAGGGCGAGCGCCGCGTGGATCGAGGGCACGTCAATCGCTGGGAGTACGACAGCGGTAATGCCAGCCGCCTTCGCTCGCTCGATCATGGCGTCGCGGTCGGCGTCGAAGCGGTCAAGGTAGACGTGAGCATGGGTGTCGATGAGGGGCACGGCGTTTTGGGTCGGGATGCGGAATGGAATATGGTGCGTTTTACACCTACCTTCCTTCCGGTTACACGGTTCGCGCCTATGGCTTTTCGAGATCGCCCCGTCGCGCTACGGGTATTCGTGGTGCTCGTCCCGCTCGTGTCGCTCCTGATGCTGGGGCGGCTGGTGGCGGACTGGTGGACGATTGCCCGCGTGACTGGCGAGACGCCGACGGCCTCGGCCCCGCGCGGGTTCGACTGGGTGCAGTGGCAGGATCGTGATGGGGAGATCGTGGCGGCCTACGTCTATCCGGGCGGCACGGCCTATGCAGCCGGTCTCCGCGAGGATGCCGTGCTCTACCAGTTTGAGTTCCAGCAGTTCTTCTCGGCGGAGGACGTGAAGCGCGCCGTCGAGGGCGTCACGCCGGGTGATGTGCTGGTCTATGATGTAGTACAGGACGATCAGCTTCAGTCGTTCGAAATCCCGATCTCGCGCTATCCGACGTTTCTGTATCCGCTGGGTAGCGTGCTGTGGCAGGCGTCGCTGTGGGGGTTCGCGCTGGTGGCGTTTCTGCACCTGCTCGGCCTCGTAATCGTGGCCCCGCTGGTGACCCGAAGCCGCCGAGCGCGGCGGACGTTTGCGCTCTTCGCGGCGGCGTCGCTGTGGGTATTTGGCAACCTCGTTCGGCTGCTCAGTCTGACGTTCATCGGGCCGCCGATGGGCGGGGCCTATGCGACGTTCTTCCAGGCGGTGACGCTCCTCGCGCTCGGCGGCTGGGTGCTGTTTCCGGCGCTGCTACTCCACCATGTCCTCGCCGATGTGGCGCAACTCAGGGCGCGGGTCCTTGCGGTCGCTGTGTATCTCCCGGCGGTCGTCTTGGGCAGTGCGGTGGTGGGAGCCGTGCTGTGGGGCAGCGTGGGTCCGCTCACACTCGACGCGCTCATTGCGCCCATCCTGTTTTACGTGTGTTGCTACGTGGCCGCAGCCACTGGCCTGACGCTGGTGGCACGAACGCCAGACGAGACGCCCGAGGGCGATGCCGTTCCGGCCTCAACGGCGTGGAGCCGGGCTGGGAGTGCGGGGGTGTTCGCCCTCGCGCTGCTCGGGGCGTTGTCGGTTTATGGGATCGTGCCGTTGCCGGGAGCCGTTTCGGATGCCGGAGTGGGTGGGCTGATCGTGCTGATCCAACTGCTGTCGCTGGCCCCGGTCGGGCTGGCGTCAGTGGCGACCTTGCGCTACGGGCGGGCCGATGCGGTTGTGACGCGGGCGCTGGTCTACGTGATGCTTTTTGGCGCGGCCTTCTTTGTTGTGGTCGGTGGGCTACTGCTTGTCGAGCGCGTGCTGCCGTCGGACTTGGGCGGATGGCCGCACTCGGTGGTGGCGGGCGTGTACGTTGTGCTGCTGATGCTGCTGGCCGAGCGCGGCGCGCGGGTGCTCCGCCGCTATGCCGCTAAGTGGTTCGTGACAGAACGGCAGCGGGCACGATCTCGGCTTCGGGGTTTCAGTGAGCGGGTGCGGCTGATTCTCGACGCGCACCGGCTCGCGCAGGAGACGGTGCAGACCGTCGGTGAGGCACTGGATGTTCGGTCGGCGGTGCTTTTCCTGCGAGACCCAGCGGGCGGCGATGCGTGGGTGCGGGCGACCTACCACCCCGATCCGCCGTATTTCACCGAGGCCGAGTTGCGGAAGGTGTGGGATCGGCTTCAGCAGGCCGGAACCGTATGGGCGCGCAACGCTGAACTCGATGAGAGCAATCTCTCGCCGGAGGAGGATCGGCTCTTGCAACAGCACGGGGTGGCACTGGCCGTGCCGGTGGCGGGTGGTGCGACCGAACCAGCAGGTCTCCTCGTGCTGGGGCGTAAGGCGCGGCGTCGTGCGGTCTACAATCTCGAAGACGTAGCAATCCTCCGCTCGCTAGGCGGTCAACTCGCGCTCGCGGTGGAGCGCCTCGCGCTGATCGAGCGAGAGAAGGCGCTCGTTCGGCAGAGTGCCGAAGCCCAGCTTGCCGCGCTTCGGGCGCAGATCAACCCGCACTTCCTCTTCAACACCCTCAACACGATTGCCGCGCTGATCGAGCAGGACCCGCACGAGGCCGAGGGCACAGTCGAGCGGCTGGCGCGCATTTTCCGCTACATCCTCCAGACCGGCAGTCGGACTTTCGTTCCGCTCGCCGATGAGGCGCGGCTCGTCGAGGACTACCTCGCTATCGAGCAAGCCCGCTTCGGCGACAAGCTCCGCATCGAGCACGACTGGGACCCTGCACTGCGTGACCTGCCGGTACCCGCGTTCGCCGTCCAGACACTCGTCGAGAACGCCGTCAAGCACGGCATCGAGCGTAAGCGCGGCGGCGGCACGCTCACCCTCGCCAGCCGACGGAATGGTGACTGCGCCGAGGTGTGCGTCACCGATACCGGCCTCGGTATTCCTGCACTTTTCGGTGGGGGCGATGGGATAGCTGACCTCGATGCTCCGCCGGAGTTCTTCGGCATCGGCCTGCAGAATGTGGCCGCACGGCTGGAGCAACTGTATGGACGGAGCGACTTGCTTCGCTTCGCCAGCGCGCCGGATGCAGGCACCACGGCAAGGCTGTTGATTCCGCTGGCGGAGGCGGCAGCCGAAGCGTGAAATAAGCGCGTAAGGCATGGACTGGCGCGACCGGGTGGGTGCGGTAGCTTCATAGCCTGTCGTACTTTGGAGACCCTGTTGGCTGTGAAGAAAGCACCAGCCCCTATTTAGAGCGCTTCCGGCTCTGCCGAACTATATAAGGTCATGCCTCGTGGTCCGTGCCGCGACGCACACGTTATCTCCTTCTGCCTGTTCCAGACCATGAGCGAAACCCGCACAGCCTCGGCCCAGTCCCCGTTTTCCAACGCCACGTCGTCCCGCGTTTGGGGCAAGAAAGACGGACGGGTGATCTACCAATGCCCCGACACCGGAGCCATCTTCTACGACCGGGACGAGATCGAGCACGAGGACTATCAGGACTACTACCCCTACCTCAAAGGCTTCGACGCCGAGCGGTTCGAGTGGGAGGTTCGCATCCGGCGTCCGAAGTTCAAGAAGCAACTCGCACTGATGCGGCGCTACGTCTCCGGCGACCGGCCTCGCCTGCTCGATGTAGGTGCCGGGCCGGGCTATCTCGTCCGTGTAGCGCAGGAGGAAGGCTGGGACGTGACGGGTGCTGAGATTTCCGCCGAGGCCGTCCGCCACGGCGAGCACCAGTACGGGGCGAGCTACATCGCCCTCGACGAGGTCGAAGACGAGAGCTTGGATGCGCTGACGTGCCACCATGTGCTAGAGCACATCGACGAGCCTATCGCGTTTCTGGAGACCTTCTACCGCAAGCTGAAGCCGGGCGGGTTGCTCGTGCTCCACGTCCCGCACCAGCAGCCGCTCACGTTCGCGCTCCGCGATAAGATCAAGCAGTTGACCTCCGGCGGGGAGGCCGAGACCGTCTGCAAGCTCTACGGAGATATCCACCTCTCAGGCTTCACCGAGGACTCGCTCCGGGCGGTCGTCGAGCGCTGCGGGTTCGAGACGCACTTCACGAAGACGCCAGGGATGTGGTCGAAGTACTACGACCCGTTCTTCTTCCGTGGCCTCGCGCAGGAAGGGCGGTGGGGGTTCATCGCGCGCAAGGTCGTCCGGCAGGGGCTGGAGAAGCTGGGCGAGCCGTTCGGAATGGGCGACTGGGTGGTTGGGTATTTTCACAAGGCCTGATACCCTCTCGATCCTGAACCCCGCCATGCTCCGAACCCTGGTTGTAGACGATGAAGCGCCTGCCCGCAGTCGGCTGACTCGCCTGCTCGAACCGTTTGCTGAGGGGGGGCGCATCGAGGTTGTCGGCGAAGCGGTTGATGGCGTCGAGGCGCTGGAGAGGCTGGAAGCAGGCGGTGTGGACCTCGTGTTGCTCGATATCCAGATGCCCGGCCTCGACGGGTTCGATGTGCTCGACCGGTTGCCGCCGGAGGGGCGGCCCGTCGTCGTGTTCACCACGGCCCACGATGAGTATGCGCTCCGTGCCTTTGAAGCGAGCGCGGTGGACTACCTCCTCAAGCCGATTCAGCAGGACCGCCTCGCGCTCGCCATCGAGCGGGCCGAGAAGATGGCTGACGGCGACGGGGCTAAGCGTGACGGTGAAGATCGCCTCGCCGATCTGCTCGAATACCTTGACCGTCAAGCCGGGTCGCCACCGGCAGAGAAAGGCGGGGACTACCTCAAGCAGTTGTCGATCCCCGGCTCGGACCGCCTGATGATTGTGTCGACCGAGCAGTTGCTTTCGGCGGAGGTAGAGGATGGCATTACCCGGCTCTACGTCCTCCAGAATGACGAGGCCCGTCCGCCGGGTCGCCCCACGCAGCCGAGTCGCCACATCGTCTCGCACACACTCGACGCGCTCGAACAGCGCCTCGACCCGGAGCACTTCATACGGGTCCACCGCTCGGCCATCGTGCAACTCGGGCACATCCGCGAGATGATTCAGTGGTTCAGCGGGCGTTACAAGCTCGTACTGACGGGCGGGCACGAGGTGATTGCCAGCCGCAGCCGCTCCCGAGAACTACGCGACCGGTTGAGTCTGTAGGGGTTATAAGGCTCCTTTACAGCTCTTTTTGCTTGGGGAGTGCTTTTTACACGGTATCAGAGTTACGGAATCATTACCTTTCGGGGCGACTCCCGGAGGGACCTGTGGAGTCGGTCGCTAGCCCATCCCACCAACGAAAGAGGCCCATTCATGCGCCAACGGTACAGCGTAGGGGCGATCTGTGCCCTCGCCCTATTCCTGCTCGGATCGCTCACGGCATCAGCTCAATCCGTCAACGGAACCGTCACCGATTCAGACACCGGCGAGCCGCTGCCGGGTGTCAACATCCTCGTCCAAGGAACGACCGTGGGAACGATCACGGATCTCAACGGGGAGTACAGTCTCACACTACCGTCCGGCAACCGGGGCCTTCTGTTCTCGTTCGTTGGCTACCGCGATTTTGAGGTCGTCCTGCCGCCCGGCGTGACGGCCTTCGATGTGGAAATGGAGGAGGATCCGCTCGGCCTCGACGAAGTCGTCGTGACGGGTCTAGCCACCTCCGTCAAGCGTTCCAACTTGGCAAACTCGGTCGGGACGATTTCTGCCGAAGAATTGGTACCGGCTCCGGCGCAGACGCTGGAGCGGGCGCTCAACGGCAAGATCGCCGGTATCTCGATCAGCCAGAACACGGGTGCGCCGGGGGGCGGCATTAACGTCAACCTCCGCGGCACGTCCACCATCACGGGCGACACGCAGCCGCTCTACGTGATCGACGGCGTCATCATGGACAACTCGGCCATCGAGCCGGGTCTTGACCTCGTCACAGCGGCGACCGGCGCGGGCAGCGCCCGCCCGCAGGGGCAGCCAACCAACCGCATCGCCGACATCAACCCCAACGACATCGAGAGTATTGAGGTGCTCAAGGGCGCGAGTGCTGCGGCGATCTACGGAGCCAAAGCAACGAATGGCGTGGTGCTCATCACAACGAAGCGCGGGCGGCCTGGTGAAACGCGGGTCAACATCACCCAGCAGGTCGGATTCAGCTCGATCCTTAAGAAGATCGGGACGCGGCAGTTCACCGCTGAGACCGCCGAGGCGGCACAGGAAGGCGGCGCTGCGCTCCTCGCACAAAATGGCCTCCTTGACTATGAGGACCTCATCTACGGGCGCAACGGTCTCCTGAGCGAGACCAGCGTTGGGGTCTCCGGCGGCGATCAGGACACCCGCTTCTTTGTGAGCGGCCTCGCCCTTAACGAAAACGGGATTGTCGAGAATACGGGCTACGACAAGTACTCGGGTAAGGTCAACGTTGAGCAGCGCTTCAATGACCGTCTGCGCCTCAGCGTTACGACCTCGCTCACCAACGCGGTCTCGAACCGAAGCATCACGGGGAACGAGAACCAAGGCAGCACGACGCTCGGCTTCGCACAGGTGTTTACCCTCCCGTTCATCGATCTGCAGGCTGACGCCGACGGGAACTTCCCGGCAGGACCTGCGGGCGCGAATCCGCTTCAGACCATCGAGCTTCTAAAGAACGAGGAGACCTCGAACCGCGCCATCGGCTCCGGGCTTCTCGGGCTCAACCTGCTGCGGACCCAGAACCAGACCCTCGATCTGAATGTCCAGGGCGGTGCGGATTACTACACCCTCGCCAACGATATCCTCTCGCCGCCCGAACTCCAGTTCGAGCAGGCGAAGGATCCGGCGGTCCGGGGGCAGTCCGTGAAAGGGCGGACGACGAGCCTGAGCACCAACCTTGGCATCAGCCTCGTGCACTATTACAGCACACCATCGTCGATCACGTTCAACACGTCGGCGGGGTATCAGTACGAGGCCCGTGACCTCGACAACATCCTGAGCCAGGCGCAGGGGATCGTTGAGACTCAGCAGAACCTCGATCAGGCCGCGAGCATCAACGTGCTCCAGAACCGCCTCATCCAGCGCGAGCGCGGGTTCTTCGCCCAGGAAGAGGTCAACATCCAGGACAAGTTCTTCCTGACGGCAGGCTTCCGCGCCGATGCCAGCAGCCGTAATGGCGACACGGACAAGTTCTATTTCTTCCCGAAGGCCGCCGCCTCGGTCCGCCTCTCGCAGTTCGGATTCTGGGAGCCGATCAGCGGGTTCGCCAACGAGTTCAAGCTCCGCGCAGCGTTTGGGCGCACAGGCAACCTCCCGCTTGCCCGGGCGAAGTTTACGTCGCTCGGCGGAGAGAATGCGGGCGGTCTCGGGGGGGTCCTCGTCCCGACGCGTCTTGGCAACCCCGACATCGAACCTGAGACGACACAGGAGATCGAAGTCGGCATGGATGCTACGCTCTTCGACGACAAGGCGACGCTAGAGGTGAGTTACTACACGCAGAACATCTCCGACCTCATCCTGCAGAATGGCCTCCCGCCATCGTCCGGCTATACTTCGCAGTTCATCAACGCGGGCGAGATGAGGACACAGGGCGTCGAGGTGGCCCTCGGAGCGACGCCGGTGAACTCGGATCTGATCACGTGGAGCACCCAGTTCAACTTCTCCTCGACTGCCTCTGAGATCACGCAACTCGATGTGGACCCCTTCGAGATTGGCGGCTTTGCTCTCTCGCTCGGTCAGTTCCGCATCGAAGAAGGTCGCTCGCCGAACGCGATCACGGGTCTCGACGAGGCAGGCAACCAGGCCTATTTCGGAAATGAGAACCCCGACTTCCAACTTGGCTGGAACAACAACTTGGCCATCGGCGACTTCAACCTCGGGTTCCTCTGGGACTGGAAGCAGGGCGGTAACGTGATCAATCTCGGCCTCTTCCTCTCTGACCTCGGTGGTACGTCGGAAGACCTAGATACGCCGGAGGGCCAGGATCGCCTCGCGGGCGTCGGTGGCACGGGCCGCTACGTTGAAGATGGGACCTATCTCAAGCTCCGCGAAGCTAGCCTGACCTACAACGTCAACCCGGACCTCGTCGCACGCTGGACGGCCGGGCAGGCGCGCAGCTTGACGCTGGGCGTCTCTGGTCGCAACCTCCTCGTGTTCACCGACTACAGCGGATACGATCCAGAGGTGAGCCAGTTTGGCAACGTCGCCATCGGGCGGGCGGTGGACGTGATCCCGTTCCCCTCGTCGCGCAGCTTCTACTTCAAGGTCGCGCTCGGACTCTAACCCAGCTCTTCCGACCCCGACCTTACAAGCCACCAGCCTGTCTGCATTATGACTTCCCTACCGACGTTTTTCCACCGAACCGCCCGGCTTTGCGCCGCACTCCTCGTAGGCGGATTCCTTCTCACCATACCAACGGGGTGTGACAGCCTCGACATCGCGGATCCCAACGCCGCCGACGATCCGGCAAACCTCAGCATCAACGCGCTCGCCACGGGCCTCGAAGGAAGCCTGCGCGTGGGAATGGGGGTTTACTGGCGTGTCAACGGCATTTTCAGCCGCGAGCTCTATTACTTCGAGCCAGCAGACCCCCGCTATACCGGCGAGTTGTACACGGGGCCGCTCGATCCTGGCGGCTTCCTCCTGCTGACCCCATGGTCATCTCGCTATCGGTCGATTGAGCAGGCGAACATCCTGATGGAGCAGGCGACGATGCGTGCCGAGTCTGGGGTGATTGATGCGGCTGCGCTGGCTGGTGTGCGAGGCTATGCCAAGACTATCATCGCGCATCAACTGCTCCTCAATCTCAACTACACCGACGAGAACGGAATTAAGATCGTCTTCTCCGAGGACGTAAGCACGCCGTTCGTCTCGAAGGAAGAAGGGTACGCCGAGATCAACCGCTACCTCGACGAAGCGATTGAGGATCTGGCAGCGGCGGGTGATGCGTTTCCGTTCACGCTCTCTAGCGGGTTTGAGGATTTCGAGACGCCTGCGGGTCTGGCACCCGCTGACTTTGCGCGGTTCAACCAAGCCATCCAAGCGCGCGTGGCGATCTACCAAGGCAACGCCGATGCGGCGCTCGCAGCACTCGACGCTTCCTTTGTGGATGCGGGTGCCTCGATGGACCTCGGGGCCTATCACGTCTATGGAACCAGCCTAGGCGATCGGCTGAATCCGATGTTTGAGGTACCGACGGCGCCCTCCGTCAAGCTTCGGGCGTCCCCCGACTTCGTTGAGGATGCGGAAGAGGGCGATGCTCGGGTAGCGGAGAAAGTGCTCGACCGGAGTGACATTCCGAATGCGGACGGGACGGACTTCAACGCAAGCCCTCGGGCCGCAAACGGCTTGTCCAGCGCCATCGTGGCGACCGTTGCCGAAAGCTCAACCGATTCCTATCCGATCATTCGGAACGAGGAACTGCTCCTCATCCGGGCGGAGGCAAACATCATCAACGGCGACTTCGACGCTGCCGAAGGTGACATCAATGCCGTTCGTGCGGCCGCCGGGCTTGGCGCGGTCGAACTCGACGCCAGCAACGCGGTCGACCAACTCCTCTCCGAGCGGCGCTACTCGCTCTTCGGGGAGGGGCACCGCTGGGTGGACCTCCGCCGGTACGACCGTCTCGACACGCTCCCGACGCCCGAGGTGGGCGAGGGCATCACGTCGCAGATTTTCGTGCAGTGGCCGCGTCCGAACTCCGAAGTGCCGGGTTGATCGACCGATCCGTTCGGTGAAACCAGACGCGGGGTCGGGCAGCAGTCCGGCCCCGCGTTTTTTGTCCTATGTCTGTTGACCGCCTCGCCGGGATTCCCGGCTTCTCGATAGACCGCGTCGCCGCCGCTGTCGGAAACGACGCACGAGTGCTGCGGCTCGAAAATCTTGACACCGACCTCGCGCCTCCCGAGGCGGCCATGTCTGCCACGCGAGAGGCCATCGGTACGGATGAGGCGAACAGCTATCTCCCGTTCGTCGGGCAGACCGCGCTCCGGGAAGCCGTCGCCGCACGCATCAACCGGGATGCGGGTACGAGCTTCGATGCAGGCAACGTGGTGATTACATGCGGCGCGACGGAGGGCATGTTCGACGCCCTGCTGGCCCTGACCGATCCCGGCGACGAGGTCGTGCTTACGGACCCGACCTATGCCGGGATGATCTACCGTGCCCGCCTCGCCGGATGCACGACGCGGCTCGTCCCGTTCGTCGAGGCGGACGGTGCATGGTGGCTCGATCTCGATGCGCTCCGGGCCGCCGTGACCGACCGCACTCGCGTCCTCTTCCTGATGAACCCCTCGATGCCGTCGGGGGCCGTGCTGAACGCCGAGGAGTGGGCCGCCGTTGCCGACCTCTGCTGCGAGCGCGACCTGTGGTTGCTCTACAACGCGGCGATGGAGCGCATCCTCTTCGACGGGCGGGCCGTCACGCATCCCGCCGGGCTGGACGGGATGGCCGAGCGGACGATCACCGTTGGGTCGGTCTCGAAGGAATACCGGATGATCGGGTGGCGCGTGGGCTGGGTCGTGGGGCCGAGGCCGGTGATCGATGACATCGCCCGCGTCCATATCTACAATGCCGTTACGCCGACGGGCATCGCACAACCGGGTGCCCTTGCTGCGCTCGATGAGCCGGACGCCGACTTCAGCCGTTGCCTCGCCGCGTGGGAGCGCCGCCGCGATACCGTGACGGCACAACTCGATGGCTACAAGATGATCCCCGCAGCAGGTGGCTGGTCGCAGCTTCTCGATGTGAAGAGCCTCGGCTTGGGTTCGTTTGAGGCATCAGATTGCCTTCTGCGTCACGGCGTCGCGGCCACCCCAATGCGTGACTGGGGCAAGATCAACGGCGACCGCTTCGTCCGGCTGGTCTTCAGCAACGAGCCGGTCGAGCGGCTCGCCACATTAGGGAAACGGGTGACGCAGGCACTCGGCGATCCGAGGCGGTAAGAGCGCCTTGAGCGCTAGACCTCGAAGGGCAGGCGGTGCTACCTTCCACGACGCGCGTCGGCTCCTCTCGTCACCTCTATGCTCTCTTCCCGGCTCCTGCTGCTGCTTGCTGCCCTGACCGTGGCCTCGGCTTCGGCGCAACCGGCGGCTACCTCCGGGACGGCGCACATCGTGGAAGGCGTCGTGTGGCGGCAGCCGGAGGACTTGCAAGACGCGCTGCGCGACCTCCGGGCGATGCGCGAGGTGGGCATTGAGGCGGTGCGGACTGACCTTGTCACGCGCGCGCCCGTTTTGCGGATGGCGGACCTCTTGGGCCTTCAGTTCTACCAAGACCTCCCGGTGGCAAACCTTCCGGCAGCGCGTCTTGCGGACACGCTCGCCTTCGCCGAGCGCGAGCTAGATGCGGCCCTTGCCCTCGCCCAGCAGCACCCCTCCGCGTATGCGTTTGGGCTGACGCGCTACTCGGACACGAGCGACCCGGCGGCCTGTGCCTACATCCAGACGCTCGCCGCGCGCGTCGGTGCCGATGGGCAATCCAAGACCTACTACCTCTCGCACTTCATCGAGGACGACGTATGCGGCGATCAGGTAGACCTCGTGCTGCTTGATGCGCGAGGGCACGACCCGCTAGACCTCGTCTCTCGCTGGCGGTCGGCGCACGATACGCCGGTCGGCATTGGTAGCTTCGGCACGCCGGTCGATGATCGCGTAGACGGGGGGTACCGGACCCCCCGTTCGCCGACCGCCCAAGCCCGGTTTCTCGAGAACGGACTCACCGATCTTTTCGCGCTGGAGCCGCCACCCGCTGCCGTGTTCGTTTTCGCGTGGCGCGATGGTGTCGAGGCTCCCTATGGGCTGTTTCAAGACGACGATGTGACGCGCCCAGCGTTCGGGGTCCTGCGTGGCTTCTATACCGGCGAACAGCGCGTCTTCGCGTTTGATGCGGGGCCGGAGCCAGTGACGCGCGCCAACACGCCCACCTTTGTCCTCATCGGCTGGCTGCTAGCCATCGGGTTTGCAGTGATGTTGGCGCTGGCACCCCGCTTCCAGCAACTCGTACCGCGCTATTTCGCCCGCCACGCGTACTACCGTGAGGCCCTGCAGCGCGGTCGGGCGGCAGAGGAGTGGGCTGGCGTCCTGCTGGCCGTTGTGTTAGCACTCTCCGCCGGAGTGATCGGGGCAGTGGTGCTTTACGCTGCGACTGAGACCGATGTGCTGGAGGCGCTCGTCGGCGGGCTGCAGCCGGAGGCGGAGGCGCGTGTGCTTGCGCTGCTCGGCGCTTCGCTTGCCGTCGTGCTGCTCGTCGGTATCGTCTACGGTGTGTGGCTGCTGCTGAACATGCTGTGGCTGTTGGTTCTCACTGGACAAAGCTACCGCATCCGTCCAGGCCAGGCCCTCACCCTCGCGGTGTGGAGCCGGTGGTCGGTGCTGGTGCTGATGGTCGGGGCGGTGCTGGCCGCGGTGCAGCCCACGACGATCCGGTGGGTACCGCTGCTGCTCACGGCCTGGTTGCTCATCGAAGCGGTGGCGGCGGTACGGATGCTCTTTGACTTCAGCCGCGTCACGCGCGTACCGATGCCGCGCGCCCTCCTGCTCGGACTGGGCGCGCCGCTCGGTGTTATCGCCGCCCTATGGCTCGTCGCCTTCGTCGCGGTTCGCCCGGAGCTAGCGTTCCTGTGGCACCTCGCCACGCGGCAGTAAGCACAGTCATCCGGCGCGGGCGAGGCGCTTGCGGAGACTTGCCATCAGCATCTCATAGCCCTCCTCAACGCCCTTGCGCTTCATTACACGCTGGAAGGAGGTCGCGTAGCCTTCGACGGTGCTGACCTCGTCGATCTCAATGTCGGTGACGTACCACGCGCCGTCTTTGCGGGCGAGGGCGTAGACCACGGCGGCATCCACATCGCCGGAGCGGGCGGTCGTGTGAGCTGTTGCGGTGGCACCGTTCACCTCCACATCGCCATAGCTCACGCGGGCGCGGTAGAGATCGAGGTCGGCGAGGCTCTGGGCGCGGATGACGCCGCCGAAGGTCTCGGCGAAGTCGGTGCGCTGGGCGGCGGAAAGCTCGGTCCAGAATGAGCCGAGGGCCTGCTGCGCCATCGCCTCGAAGTCGATCACCCCGTTGACGACTTCGCGGAGTTCGTCGCGCTGGGCGGCGGTCGGAGTGCCGGTGCCGAGGATGGCCTTGATTTCGGTGTCGCGCTGGCGGAGCATCTGCTCGATGTCATCGGACTGAGCCGAGACGGGGACGGCGAGCAGGAAGGCAAAAAGAACGAGAACGAGTCTGTGCAGCATCGAGGTCGTGGTGTCTGGAGAAAGCGCGAGCGGAGGCCCGCGTCCGGTGTCTAAACGGGGAATTACGGCGTTGTCGTATGTGGTTCAAACGCTATGCCGCGCTCGACGCGGTCGGCGAGGGTGCCGGTGGCGTGGAGGAGGCGAAGCACGGCGACGTTGTAGGTCTGGACCGCCTTGAGGCGGGCGGCGCGGCCTTCGAGGTCGGCGCGGACGGCGGCGATGAGGTCGTCCACGTCGCCGAGGGCGAGGTCGAAGTTGATCTGCTCGGTACGGAGCCACTCGCCGGAAATACGGACGGCTTCGTCGCGGGCGGCGAGCGCGGCTTCGGCAATTACGAGGCGGCGGTAGGCTTGCTCGACCTCGAACAGAATGAGTTGCTCGGCGGCCTCGCTCTGGAAGCGGACCTCGGCGCGCTCGGCTTCGGCCTGCTGGACCTTCGCCCGCGTCTGAAGAAACGTCAGGTTCTGCCGCACGCCTACGCCAAAGCGTATCCCCGCGCCGAGAAACGAGTCGCTGATGAACGGATTGCCCTGCTGGGTACGGCCCGCTGCGTAGCGCCCCCGCGCCGTCCCGCCGATGAACAGCTTGGGGTAGTAGTCCGACTTCGCCACGCGGACGAGCGCGTCGCGTGCCCGTAGCCCGGCCTCGGCCTGCCGAAGCTCGGCGCGGTTGGCGAGGCCGAGTTGCTGGTACACGTCGAGCGAGTCTCGCACGAAGGCGAGGGGTTCGAGCGGTCCGCCGCGCACCGCCACGCCGGGCCGGAGCATCTGCCGACTGAGCGCCGACACCGCCAGCGCCCGCTGCTCGCCGACCTCGGCCCGCTGCCGCAGGTACTCCTGCTCGAACAGCCGAAGCTGAAACAGGTCGGCGTCGCTCACCGACTCGTCGCCTTCATCGAGCAGGGTTTGCAGTTCGTCTTGAGCGGTATCGAGTGCCTCGCCTGTTTCGACGGCAATCGCTGAGAGTGCCTCGGCGAGAAGGAGGCCGTAGTAGAGTTCGCCGGTGCGGAGGGCGACCTCGCTCGCCTTGGCGTCTACCTTCGCCTCTTCGATGGCGACCCCTGCCTCGGCGGCGTTGATCTGGCCGCCGAGTTCGCCCCAGGTATAGATCGGTTGGATAGCCTCGGCGGTGAACTCGTTGTAGGGGCGCGGGTCGTCCCAGTCGTTGCGGACGCCGGGATTCAGGTAGAGCTCGTCTTGGGCCAGCGTGTTGTCGTCGGGGACGCTCAGGCCGGGGGCGATGGCATGGCCCGTCGTGAGGTTGAACTCGGTGAGGAAGCGCGCCGCCCGCGCCTGCCGCGCCCGCGCCGCCGCAAAGTCTCGTCCCGCCGCCTCGATCTCGACCTCCGGGCTGCTATCGAGCGCAAGCCGCATCGCCCCGAGCACGTCCACGTCGAGCGTGTCGGGCTGGGCGAGGGCATGGGGCGTCAGGACGAAAAGAAGGGCGACGAGTCGGAGCATCGGCAGAGGCGTAGAGCGAGACGAAAGATAGCAGCGCCGCCCGTGTCAGCCGGTGCGAAAGGGGTTGAGGTAACACCTAGCCCTATCCGTCATACCACACGCGGTAGATGCGTCCGTTCATCTCCTCGGTGAAGAGCAGGCTCCCGTCCGGCAGCACGAGCAAGCCGACGGGCCGTCCCCACGTCGTCGGGCCGGTCGGATCGATGAGAAAGCCGGTGAGGAAATCCTCGTAGCCGCCCGTCGGTCGTCCCTCGGCGAAAGGGATCAAGACGAGCTTATAGCCCGTTCCTTCGCTCCGATTCCACGACCCCCGGAAGGCGGCGAACGCGCCGCCTCGGTAGCGTTCAGGAAACACCGTCCCATCGTAGAACTGAAGACCGAGCGCGGCGGAGTGGGCCTCGAAGAGCACGTCCGGCGTGAGGGTCTGCGCGGCGAGGTCAGGCCGCTCGCTTCGCCCACCCTCGCTCAGGCGTGGGTCAAGGAGGTCGGGGGTGAGGTAGGTGTAGGGCCAGCCGTAGTACTCACCGTCTTGGATGCGAGTCAGATAGTCGGGCACGAGGCCGTCGCCGAGGCGGTCGCGCTCGTTGACGGTCGTGTAGAGCGCACCGGTCGTCGGGTGGAAGTCCAGCCCGACGGGGTTGCGGAGGCCGTGGGCGAAGGTCGTCATGTCCGAGCCGTCGAAGTTCATCCGCTGGACCGAGGCGCGGGGCAGCGGCTCCGGGTCGGCGTTGGAGCGCGAGCCGATGGAGACGTAGAGGTGCTCGCCATCGGTGACGACGTTGCGGGTCCAGTGCTGGTTGTAACCTCCCCCCGGCAGGTCAGCGATTTTTTCACCCCGCCCTTCGAGCGCGCCGCCGGTATACGGGTAGCGTCGGACTTCCGCCGTATTGCCGAGAAAGAACGAGGGACCGGCCTCGGTCTCGGCGAAGGCCATCCCGAAGGGGATGTCGAGGCCGTGGCTCGCGTCGGCGAAGGTGGTGCGTGCGTCGGCAGCCCCGTCGCCATCCGTGTCGGCAAGGCGACGGATATGGTTGGCGCGGGTCTCGGTCACGAGCACATCACCCTCGGGCGTGAGGGCGAGCCAGCGCGGACGGTCCAGCCCGTCGGCCCAGACGTTGACGCGGAAGCCCTCCGGCACGTAGAGCACCGGGTCACTGGGTACGTCCACCACATTCGGGCTTTTTCGGGCTGACTCAGTAGCAAACGGCTCCGGCAGATCGTCGAGCGTGATCCGGTAGGTCTGGGGCGCGAGCGGCTGGGTCCGAATCTCGTCCGGCGCAGAAGCTACCAAAGTTTCGATCTCGACGGCCTGAACCTCGGGCACGCCTGACGCTGGAGGGTCAGCGGCGCAGCCGGTGAGGGCGAGGAGGAGGCAGGGGAGAAAGCGCATGGCGGGAGGGGCGAGGTGGCGTGTACCTTACCCTCGTCCTACCGCTGACTCCGCCGCACGTTCGCCATGGCCTACTCCAACACGCCGCAGCCGCTCGGGGCCGTGCTCCGCGAGCTGATCGACAAGGCAGGCTACCGCGAGAAGATCGACGCGGTGCGGGCGGTGGAGGCGTGGGCGGCGCTTGCCGGACCGCAGATCAACGGGGTGACGGAGAAGGCGTGGGTGAAGGACGGCACGCTGTTCGTCAAGGTCCGCTCGGCTCCGTGGCGGCACCAGTTGCACCTCCAGCGCCGCCCGTGGTGCGACCGCCTCAACGCCGAGCTAGGCAGCGAGGTCATCCGCGAGATCGTATTTCGCTGAGATCGTGTCTCAGCCACTTACTGGGCCTATCGCGTTCAACTCCGCGAGGGCGGTGCGGGCCTGTCGGGTGAGGCGGTGGTTGTCGCCGCGCCGGGCGCGGAGGGTGGCGTAGCCGGTGTCGAGGAGCACGCGGGCGGCCTCGATCTGGCCGCGGTGCATCAGGCAGGTGCCGAGGGCGACGCGGGCCTCAGCGGTCCGCACATGGTCCGCTCCGAAGGCCGCCTCTCGAATCCGCAGGCTCTCCCGCAACGGGGCCTCGGCCTCGCTCGGCGTACCCTGATCGTCCAGTAGTTGTCCTTGGCCGAGGAGTGCGGTGGCAAGGCTGGGGTGATCAGCCGACAGCGTGTTGCGGAGTATCGTGAGCGCCTGATCGTAGAGCGGCGTGGCTTCGTTGAGGTCACCTCGGGCGTGCATGGTCTCGGCCAGCGCGGCGTAGGTCTCGCCGATGCTGCGGTGCTCATCGCCGAGCAGTTCGCGGTAGAGGGCGAGGGATTCGCGCTCTAGGCGCTCGGCCTCATCATAGTCGCCCTGCATCCGGTTGATCGTGGCGAGGTTGTGCTTGGCGAGGGCGACGTAGCGGTGCTTCGGGCCGAAGATTTCGAGGTCGAGTTCGACGACGCGGCGCTGGAGCACTTCGGCCTCGTCGTAGTTGCCGCGCTCCTTCAGGATCGTGGCGAGGTTGTTCGTGACCGTCGCCGTGTAGGGGTGCCGCTCGCCGAGGCGCTCGATATCGAAGGCGAGCACTTCCCGGTAGAGCGTCTCAGCCTCGTCGAGTTCGTCCTTGTCCCGGAGGATGATGGCGAGGTTGTTCTTGGAGGTCGCCGTATCGAGGTGGTCCTCGCCGAGGATCGAGCGGCGGATGGCGAGCGCTTCGCGGGCGAGGGATTCGGCCTCGTCGAAGTTGCCCTGCGCGCGTTGGAGCAGAACGAAGTCATTGAGCACCTCGGCTACCTGTTCGTGCTCATCCCCGTAGGCGTCGCGGCTGATGGCGAGAGACTCCTCAAACAGCGGCTGGGCCTCGTCATAGGCCCCCTTGCGCTGGAGGACATGGGCGACGGTCAGCATGGAAGCGGCCACGTCCGGGTGGTGCTCGCCGAGGAGGTCGCGGCGCATGGCGAGGGCGCGGCGGCTGTAGTCTTCTGCCGCGTCGAATGCGCTCCGGTCGAGCGCGAGGTCGCCGAGCGCGTGGAGGCTGGCGGCGACTTCGACGTGGCGGGGGCCATGGGTGGCTTCGCGGAGCGCGAGCGCCTGTTCGAGGAGGTCTTGGGCAGGGTCGTAGCTGCCGAGCTTCAGGTGGATCTCGCCGAGCACACCCATCAGTTCGGCTTGGAGTGCCGGTTCTTCGGCCAGCACGTCCTCGATGCGCGTCGCGCCTCGGTCCAGCAGGTCGCGGGCGGTGATCTCATCGGCTCGCGTTTCGCTGGGGTCGGCCACCTCGAACAGGCTGACGAGGAAGTCCTTGACGGCTTCGGTGCGGGCGGCCTCGCGGCTCACGGCGCGGGCCTGCCAGAGCGTCCCGATGAGACCGGCGGCGAGGAGAAGGACCGCCGTCGCCGCCGTTGCGACCCCGACGCGGTGGCGCTGGATGAACTTCCGCGCCCGGTAGCCGGGCGAGTCCTTCCGCGCCGCCACGGGCCGTCCGTCGAGGTGGGCGCAGATATCATCGATGAAGGCTTCGACGCTGGCGTATCGGCGGTGCGGCTCCTTGCGGAGCGCCTTCAGGAGGATTGTATCGAGGTCGCCGGAGAGGCGGCGGCGGAGCCGGTCCACCGGCGTGCCTCGCGCGGCCACGACATCGTCCGGTGTGATCGTCTCGACCGTCCCGCTGGAGCGGCGCACCTCTTCTGTCTGGGCGATGATGGTGCTCGGACGCGGCGGCTCGGCCTCGCAGATTACGCGCTCCATCTCACTCGCCGACCGCCGCTCGAAGGCGTAGGGCCGGTGGCCGGTGAGGAGTTCGTAGAGCACCACACCGAGTGCGTAGATGTCGGTCGAGGTCGTGACCGCATCGCCGCGGGCCTGCTCGGGGGCGGCATACTCCGGCGTCATCACGCGCAGCCCCATCTGCGTCTCGATGAGGGTTTCCTCGGCGTCGTCCTTGTGGAGCAGCTTGGCGATCCCGAAGTCGAGCAGTTTGACGCGAGGTGTCCCGTCGTTCAGGGTCGCGCTCTCGCCCTCGGCGATGAGGATGTTGGAGGGTTTGAGGTCGCGGTGGATGACGAGGTTGCGGTGGGCGTAGGCCACGGCCCCAGCCACAGAGAGGAACAGCCGGAGCCGCTCGTCGATGGTGAGCTGGTGGGCGTCGCAGTACATCGTGATGGGCTGGCCCTCGACGAATTCCATCGCGAAGTAGGGCTGGCCTTCGTCGGTCATGCCGCCGTCGAGGAGGCGGGCGATGTTGGGGTGCTGGAGGCGGGCGAGGATCTGTCGCTCTTGGAGGAAGCGGCGGAGGATTTCGCGCCGGTCCATGCCGGGCCGGATCAGCTTGAGCGCGACGCGCTGCTCGAACTGCCCGTCGGCCCGCTCGGCGAGGTAGACCGTCCCCATTCCGCCCTGTCCGAGGGCCTCGACGATGCGGTAGGGTCCGACCGGCTCGCCATATTCCGGCTGTGGTCCGGCAGTGACCCGCTCGAGGTCTTCGAGGAGGGTCTGGGCGAAGCCCGCCGCCGAGTCGTCGAGGAAGCCGCCCGCCTCTTCGTCGGCTTCGATCAGGGCTTCGATCTCGGCGCGGAGGTCCGGGTCGTCAGGGCAGGCGGTGTCGAGGAAAGCATCCCGGCGCTCGGGCGGCAGGTCGAGCGCGTCGTCCAAGATCGAGGCGAGGCGTTGCCAGCGTTCGGGGCTGATCGTAGGCATGGCACCGGGGGCTAGACCGGGGGAGACGGTGGCGCAGGCGAGGTCTCTTCGTTGTTGATCATCTGGTAGAGGAAGGCGCGCGCCTTGCGCCAGTCCCGCTTGACCGTTCGGGCCGAGAGGCCGAGCACCTCGGCGGCCTCCTCAATCGAGAGGCCGCCGAAGAAGCGCAACTCGACCGTCCGGGCGAGGCGCTCGTCAAGAGCGCTCAGGTGGACGAGGGCTTCGTCGAGCGCGAGGATTTCCTCGGCCTTGTCTTCGATGGCGACCCTCTGCTCGTCGAGGAGGGTGGGTTGGGCGTTGCCGCCGCGCTTGAGCGCCCGACGGTGGCGAGCGTAGTCGACGATGATATGTCGCATCGCCGTGGCGGCGACTGCGAAGAAGTGCTGGCGGTCCTGCCACCGCCCCTCGGACTGACCGACGAGCTTGAGGTAGGCCTCGTGGACGAGCGCGGTCGAGTTCAGGGTTTGGCCGGGGCGGCGGTGTCCGAGCTGGCGGTGCGCGAGCATATGCAGCTCCCGGTAGACGAGTGGGAATAGCTCGTCTATTGCGCCACGGTCTCCGTTGCGTAGCGTCTCAAGTATCCGGGTGACTTCGCCGTGCGATTCCATGCAGCCTGTCTATTCCCTCCTAATATTCTCTGAAGCGTATCTGCGAGTACGGATGATAAGGTACCCACGTTACGGTACTTCCTGTCGGAACACAAGCGAAGGGGGGATTAATGCCTTGTTCTGGATCATAGTCTATCTTCGCTCTCTTTTCCACATGACGCTCTTTCGACGTGCGACCCCTCCTCCTGCTCACGCTGCTTTTCCTTCCCACGCCTTCATTCGCCCAATCGGCGACACTCGGTATCGATGACTTTGCCGAAACGCTCACCGCCGAGCGTGCCGAAACGGATGCCGAGTTCTTGGATCCGAATGAGTCACCGCTCGACCCCCGCGCTCAAGGCGTGTTCGATGGTTTGGCCTATTTCGAGCCGGATCCTGCTTTTGCTGTAGTTGCGACGTTTGAGCGGACACCCGATGCCCGACCCTTCGATATGGCGACGACGGATGGGGCGACCCGGCCCTACGTCTCCTACGGTGTGTTCCACTTCATGCTCGACGGCACCGCGTACACGCTGCACGGATATCACAGCGTAGATGCCCCGCGCGACTCCCTCTTCGTACCGTTCAAAGACGCAACGAATGGAGCCGAAACCTACGGTGGGGGGCGATACCTCGACGTTCCAATTCCCGGCAGCGAGGAGACCGTGCTCGATTTTAATCGTGCCTACAACCCATACTGCGCGTTCAGCCTGCGTTACAGTTGCCCGCTCCCGCCATCGGAGAACTGGCTTGACGTTCGCATCGAAGCCGGCGAGCAGGCTCCGCCCCCTGCGCTCGCCGAGGCCACAACTGCTTCTCTCCCTGACGAATGGCTCCGCGTTGAAGAGCCAGCGGACGGCTACGCCGCGTGGTTCCCGTTCGAGCCGCAGCATGCGACACAGATTGAAGCCACAGAGGCGGGTCCGATGGAAGTTCGGATACGTACTGTCGGACTCGGAGAGCGGGAGTTGGCGGTTTTGGCTATGCGCTTGCCCGAGGCTGCGCGCGACACCGTGCCGTCTGAGGAACTCCTCGATTTCGTGGCGGATGGGATTGCTCGCAACTCGGAGGACACGATCCGAATGCTCGTTCCGATCACCCTGAAGGGATACTCGGGCCGTGCGTTGCACCTAGGATACGACGAGAATCAGGCGTACTGGAGGTTGTATTTCCGCGAAGGAGTGCTCTACCAACTCGTCACCATCGGCGCGTTTGAGAAGACTGTCCGTGAGCGGTTCTTCGAGGGGTTCTCTTTTCTCCCGAGCGACGAGTAGCGCGTCTAGAGAGCCGGTGCCTCAAGAGAGACTAGCCGCTCCCGTGCCTCAGCCGTCGCAGTCGGGCTTTCGATGTGGAGGTGGTTGTCGAGCGCGATGCGAAGGTGGCGAGCGGCTTCGGCGGCGTTCCCGGCACTGGCGTTGATCAGGCCGATCAGGCCAAAGAGGGAGGACGCGAGGAGGAACACGACGACCACCGCGTAGTCGAGCATGCCATGCAGGCGATGCTTGACAGGTTTCGTCATGATGAGGGGAGAGGGGCAGGTACGGCTAAAAGCGGTAGCCGATGCCGAGGCGGACGTTGAACGGGTTGCCCGGCGTAAAATGAAGCTCCGAAACGGCAGCCGCTTCGCCGGGAAGCCGTGACTCCGTGTCGAACTGCGCTTCGTTCCACGCCACATTGAAGACGTTCTCGACCGTCAGGCTCACCTCAGCGCGACCGAGTCGGTAGGCGGCGAAGGCGTCTACGACGGTATAGCCCTCGGCGGTCACGTTGCCGTCCTCGTTGGCGGGCCGGTTGCCGATGTGGCGGTAGCGGAGGCTGCTCCGCACGCCGCGCGGGTGCGGACACCGAACTCGCCGCCCGCAGCGCGCGGGAGGGTCTCGGCATCGCGCTGGGCCGGATCGAACCGTCGGTCTTCGAGTGCCTCGTCAATCTCGGCGTCATCGAGGCCCTGCTGCCGGAACCGGCGGGCGAGTTGGTTCACCCGTTGCCCGATAATCACGTCGCGGGCGTCGTTCGAGTGGAAGCCCAGCCCGACGTTGGCGAAGAGATCGAGCGACCGAGTCGGAGAGACGACGAGGCTGGCCTTCGGGCTGACGATGAGTTGCTGCGCGTAGCCTGAGGCGTGCGGCAGATCACCCGGTGGCTCCGCGACGGTGTCGAGCCGGTCCTCCACGTCGAATGTGAAGTAGTCCCCCCGTAGACCGAGTTGGAGTCGGAGTGCTTCGCTGAAAACCAGTTCCTCCTGCCCCCATAGGAAGAAGTTGCGCTCGTCGATTCCGGCGTCCACGAGGTTGGTGGTGCGGATGCGATCCGGGCTTTGCCAGAGTGCCACAGCGATGTTGTCGGCGCGGAAGCCACCGCCGAGGGTCGCCGTGGCGCTCTGTGCGATGGGGAGTGTGTGGGCGGTGCGGTAGGTGCTGTTCAGCCCGAGGACCGTCCGCTTGTCCGTCTGCTCGATCATGTCCCCCCGCTCTGAGTCTTCGAGGAAGAAGGTGAAGTTGGAGAACAGCTTGAAGTCGTAGCGGACGGCGTAGGCTTGCAGGTCGAGCGCGGAGTCGTCGTTGCGGAGGCGGTATTGCGCGTTGGCGTGGAGGTGCCCCGTTGTCCCGCCTTCGAGGTCGTCGATGGCTCCGAAGCGCCCGATCTCGGCGACGGCGCGTACGGGGATTTGGCCCGAGGCGTCCCACGCTGCCCCGTAGCCGCCTACGTCGAGGGCGAGCGACGAGGCCTCGTTGAGGTGCGTATGCGCTTTGCTGAAGAGGTTGAACCGGCGGAACGCCTGCGGGCTGTCGAACGGCCCATCGGCGGTGGCGAAGCTTCCGGCGAAGTAGGCGTTCTGGTGCGGCCCCGGCGTGGGAAGCTGATAGAGGGCAGTCAGTCCGGTGGTGTTGAACGCCCCGATCTCGGCGCGGACGAGGTTGGCGTCGAGGTGATCTTTGGTGCGGAAGGCGACGGCACCGGCGGTGGCGAGGTTGCCGTAGCGGGCGAAGTACGGCCCCTTCGCCACGTCTACGGCCTCGATAGTTTCGGGGATGACGAAGTGGAGGTCGGCATAGCCCTGCCCGTGCCCGTGCGAAACCATGTTGACGGGCATCCCGTCCACGAACACGGCCACGTCGGTGCCGTGGTCGGCGTCGAAGCCGCGCAGGAAGATCTGCTCGGCCTTGCCGCCGCCCGCGTGCTGCGCGGTGACGAGGCCGGGGGCGAGCCGGAGGAGGTCTTGTGTCGAGCGAGCCGGGCGCGTCTGGAGGTCGAATGCCCGGACGGCCCGTGACGAAGCGGTGGAGTATGGTCGCTCCGCCTCGGCGAGCACTTCTCCGAGGCGGAGCGGGGCATCGCCGAGTTGCAGATCGACCCGGACGGTTTCGCCCGCTGCCACCTCAACCGCCCGCCGCACGGGCGTGTATCCGAGCAGACTGGCGACCAAGGTATAGCGCCCCGGCGGCACGGCCTCGATGACGAATGTCCCGTTGGCCCCCGTGCTCGCGCCGAGTGCCGTACGGTCAAGCACGACATTAGCGCCGGGCAGCAACTCGCTGGTCGCCGCGTCGCGGACAGACCCCTCGATGCGGGCGATGGATTGGGCCTCAGCAGGCGCAGTGGCGAAGAGCGGGACGAGGAGCAGGAGGAGGCATCGTCGGGACATGAGACAGGGCGATTAGAGGATGAAAGAAGGGTCGAGGGCAGCAAGCCGCTCCCGTGCCTCCGCTGCTGCGGTCGGGCTTTCGATGTGGAGGTGGCTGTCGAGCGCGAGGCGGAGATGACGGGCGGCCTCGGCAGTGTCACCGGCTCCGTCGTAGATCACCCCGGCGCGGAAGTGCACCATCGCGTCGCCCGTGCCGAGGCGCATCGCCCGCTCGATGTACCGAACCGCTTCGGTGGAGCGGCCGTTGTGGTGGAGTGCCCACGCATAGGTCTCGTTGGCGTGCAGGTGACCGGGGCGACGCTCGACCTGCCGCTCTGCCATCGCCAAGGTCCGCGCGACCTCGATGCCGTTATCGAGCATGAAGTCGGCCTCTTCCATTTCGACGATCTCGCCCATCGCGCGGGCCTCGGCCAGTTCTTGGCGGACGTTCTCCAGGGCGGCGTTGGCGCGTTGCTCGTCGCCTTTCAGCGCATAGGCTTCGGCGAGAAGCTCTTGGGCTTCGCCGAGCGGAGCCATGCCATAGGCTGTTTCCAGCCGCCGGATCGCTTCGTCGGTGTTGCCCTCGACGAGCGCGACATGCCCGAGCCCGGCGACGGCGCGGGCGTAGTCGGGCCGCTCCTCCAGAATCCCTTTGAAGAGGATGGCCGCTGTGTCCGGCTTCGCGTCGGCGAGGTACAGATTGGCGAGCTGGTAGAGTACCCACGCCCGGTCGGCTTGGCCGTAGGCTCCGGCGTCGGCGGCGAGTTGCATCGCTTCGATAGCGCCGTTGCTGTCGCCATGCAGCTCGCGGAGGTAGGCTATGCGGGCATAGGAGGCGATGCTCGGCTTGATCGCGTTCATCGAGTCGGCGACGGTGACGGCCTCGTTGTACTCGCCCAGTTCCACGAGCGCATCGGTGAGGATGCCGTAGGGGAAGGCGTGGTAAGGGTATTCCTCGATCAGTTCCTCGGCGAGGTCGCGGGCGTCCTCAAAGCGGTGCAGCTTGTTGAGGAGCGAGGCCTGCATCAGCCGGGCGTGGTAGTGCTGCGGATCCTGCCGGAGCGCTTCGGCGAGGGTCTCTTCGGCTTGGGGGACGTACTCGGTCTCGCGGCCCGTGGCGCGGGCCTGCTGGAGCAGCACCTGCGCGAGCGATACCCGGCTCTCGATGTCGCTCTCGTCGCGGCGGAGCGTCTCGCGGTAATACTCAATCGATGCCTCGGCGTTGATGAACTCGGAGGCCGGGAGCACCTGCCGAGGGCCTTCAGGAAGCGGTGTCGGGTTGTGCCAAGCGGTCCAGAGAGCATAGCCCGCAAACCCGATGGCGGCCAGTAGGGTGATGAGGAGCGCGGTGTGGATCGGCGATTTCATAATGAAGAGGCGTTGGGTGAGGAAGAGAACAAGCCGCCGATTCACTGATCCGGGGGAATCAGGAACCGGCGGCCCGTCAGGCCTCGCAGTCAGGAGGGAGAAGACTGCGAGGGGATCGTGACTAGCGGACGACCACCGCCTTCTTCGTGGAGACGGTCCGGCCGTTCACGGAGAGGCGGTAGAAATACGTTCCGTTGGCGAGGCGGCTGGCATCCCACTCGGCGGCATGCGTACCCTCGGCGCGTTGCTCGTTGACGAGCGTCTCGACGAGTTGCCCTTGGATGTCGAAGACGTCGAGGCGCACGTCGCTGGGCGAGGAGACCTGATACTGCACGGTCGTCGAGGCCCCGAACGGGTTCGGGTAGTTCTGATCGAGGATGAACACCTCCGGCACACCGAGGCCAAGCGAGCGGCTGGTGCTGGCTTCCTGTAGGAGGTCCGTTGCCCCGCGCCCCGGTGCGTCGGCGGTGGCTTGCCGGACGAAGTCATAGCCCCGGTGCGGGTTAGCGAGGTACGGGAAGTCGCTTCGCAGCGGGAGGTCGTTCTTCGTCGGCCCAGCGATGAAGCCCACTTCGGCGAGTGCCAGCGGCGAGACGATGTCCGAGTAGTCGCCTTCGACGGCGTCGTTCTCGGGCAGCCCCACCGCACTCAGCACAATCGAGCCGACGGCCTGCAACGCGATCCGCGTCACGTCGTCCTCCAAGCGTCGACCGTTCGGGAAGCCGTCCATGTTCGGGATGAACTGGAGGTCCTCGGTCTGGTTGTAGGCAGGCAGCGCGGCACCAGCGACGGCGGCGGCGAGGAGGCCCTCGGAGCCGAGCGTCTGGAACAGACCACTGGAGCGGTCGGTCGGCGGGACGGCCATATTGAGGCGAAGCATATCGCCGCCCCAGAGGTTGCCGTCCGGCGTCTGCGTGACCGGGAGGAAGTTGTTGATGAACGGCTTCCCGGTTGAGAGTGGGCCTGCGTCCTTCCCGACGACGAGCTGGTACGGGATGAGGTTCGGCACGCCGAAGTAGAAGATCGGGAAGATGTCCGCACGGCGCGGCTCGCCCCGGCCCGCGAGGGCGCTCGGGCTGTCCGTCCCGGCAGGCTGGAGCGGCACAGCGAAGGCCGTGCCCGAGAGGTCCACGCCCGCCTCGACGAGGTCGAAGACGCCGTCGGCTCCGTTGTTGAAGTTGAAGCCGACGCTGCCGTCGCCGTCTACATCACCGATGGCCGGGTAGGAGTTGGTCGGGATCGTGAGGGCGTCGCTCAGGTTCGGCACCGCCGGACCGAAAGCACCGTTGCCCATGTAGAGCGCGACTTCGGGGTTGGCGAAGTACTGGACGAAGTCCTGCTCGCGGGCGTCATACGGCGAGGTCGCATTCCACTTGTCCTTCATCCCGACGGGAATGATGACCTCGTTGGTCAGCGGCATCCCGAGGCGGGAGACCTGCGCCCACGGGCCGGTGTACGAGATGCGCCCGCTCTCCGGCGAGAAGGTGCGGATCGTCGGTCGGCTGGCCGAGGCCCACACGCCGATCACATAGTTCGGGTCGAGGATATTCTCGGCTTGGTCTGGTCCGAGGCCGTCTTTCTGGAGCGACGAGATCGGGACGCGCAGCACAATCGAGTGCGTGTTGTAGCCTGCGACGGCATCGCGTGTGTTGTTCGGGTTGGCAGGGCTGGGGCCGAAGTCGTCGCGGAGGTTGCCCACGTCGAACGTTCCACCGAGGTCCACGAAGAAGGGATCGTCGCGCGGCCCGACGAAGACGGTCTCGCCGCTCGAAGCGGTGGCGATGGCTTGCTGCGTGAGTTGCTCGTAGGTCGTCCCGAGGCCGAGGACGGGGTCCTCAATCGAGCGTGGCCCGACGTTCGGTGGCGGCACGAAGCCGTCCGTGATGACGGTCTGGAAGGTGGCCCCGCCGTCGGTGCTCTTCTCCATCGTATAGGTTGCCTTCAGGTTCTCTTGCCCGAGGCGAATCTTGAAGAAGGTGCCCGCGCCGTCCTCATTGAAGACGCGGAACGTGAAGCGGTAGGTGATGTCGTCCTTCGCCGAGCCGAGCGGCCCCGCCGAGGTCTGGTTCTTGACGTGGATCTCGTAGCGGACGCTCCAGCCGAACTGGTGGTAGTTCGGGCCGCCCTCGGGCGATTCGAGCGGGATGTAGTTGGCGACGAGGATGACGTCGTCCGGGCTGTTCGGGTCGCGGAAGGCGTAGACGTCGGTGTTGTCGGCGAGTGGGTCGGTGGAGATCACTGGGGCCTCGCGGTGGCTGGAGGCGTCGCTGAATTGCGGCGCGGCTAGCCCGAGCGCGAGGAAGCCTGCGATGGCCCCGACGAGGGCGACCGTAGATAAGCGGGAGCGGGTAGATGCGGACATGGTACTCGGCAGAATGATGAGTGAGGAGACGCTGCACGACCGGTACGCCCCGGAGTGGGTCGCGCTAGCATCAAGAACGTGAGCCGCTGCCGTCTCTACAAGACCAATTGATGCTCACCTTCTGCTCACCTGCCCCTCACGCACCGGAATCGCCCGAAACGGCAGCGCCCCGATCCGCCGAAGCAGATCGGGGCGCAAGGCCTAGAAACCTCAAGAGCCTAGCGAACCAGCGTCACGCGCTGCGTCTGAGCCGTCGAACCAGCCACGAGCCGGACGAGGTACACCCCACTCGGCGTGTCTGTGGCGTCCCAGCGTGCCTCGTGCTCTCCGGCGGCGAGGCGCTCCTCCACGAGCAGCGCCACACGCCGTCCGCGCACGTCCAGCACCTCGACTGTCACGTCGGCGGCTTCGGGGAGGTCGAAGGGTAGCGTGGCGCTCGTGGTAGCCGGATTCGGGAACGGTGCATGGAGAGTGAGGACGGTCGGCAGTCCAGCCTTCGATGCTGCTGCATCGGCGAGGGCCGATGGGGGCAGCTTCTCGAAGGTGAAGCTGTCAGATATCGCCCCGACCTCAACGCGCAGCGTGTAGAGGCCCGCCGGGGCGAAGGCCGGGACCGGCTCGCTCAGGGTTGGGCTGACGCTCGCGCTCGCGGGCAGGGTGACCGTCTGCATCCGCACCACGCGCGTGCTCCCGTTCGGTAACGTAGCGACGAGCTGGCTCTCGACGGTCTGCGGTGCGTCGGTCAGGTTGGTGAGGTTGACCTGAAACTGAACCGGGCCGCCGGACGCGGGGACCGTCGTCGTGATCGGTGTTACCGCGAGGGCGAGGGTGGCCTCCTCGAACGGATCGCTCCACCGCTCGTCGGTTGCTAGCGTCGAGTCGGTGAGGGTGTGGAGGAACGCGACGAGCGCGGCGCGGTCGTCGGCGCTGAGATTCATCCGAACCGGCGGTCCACCGATACCGACGCGCAGGAAGCCGTCGAGGTTGGGATGAGGCTGGACGCCGTCGTTGTAAAAGTCGACGACCTCTTCGAGTGTGGCGAAGCGCCCGTCGTGCATGTAGGGCGCGGTGAGGCCGACGTTGCGGAGTGAGGGCACCTTGAACTCGCCCTCGTCATTCACGTTGCCACTGACGCCGCCCAGTCCGGGGTCCGTCGTGACGGAGTCGAGGCCGATGTTGCGGGGGCGCTCCGCGATGAAGGCATCGGTGACGTGGCAGTTGCTGCAGTTCGTCTGGTTGTTGAAAAAGAGCTGCTTGCCCCGATTCTCCTGCTCGGTGAAGTTGGGGAAGGGTAGGAAGGGCGTCACCTGCGCCCGGCCCTCGTCGTAGCGCGACTGGTACGAGACGATGGACCGCCCGAACTGGGCGAGCGCTTTCCCGATGCGCTCCGAAGTAATCTCGGGCGTACCGAAGGCGTCCTCGAAGAGGTCCGCGTAGAAGGTCGTCGCTTCGAGGCGCGTGACCACGTTTTCGAGCGTCATCCCCATCTCGACCGCGTCCTGAATCGGCATGAGGGCTTGGTCCTCCATCGAGTCGGCGCGCTCGTCCCAGAAGCCGTTGCCCCGGCGGTAGAACCGCATGTTGATCATGCTCATCGAGTTGCGGCCCGTCAGACCGCCGTCGAACCCGGTGCTGAAGGCGTCGGGGTCGCTGAAGCCGTGCTCCTGCTGGTGGCACGAGGCGCACGAAATCGTCTGGTTGAGCGAAAGCCGCGTGTCGTAGAACAGCACGCGCCCGAGCGTTGCGCCCTCGTCCGTGGTCGGGTTATCGCCCGGCGTATTATCGGCCTGCTGGAGGGCGGCGCTTTCGAGATGCGCGGGCAGGGCGATGTTGGCGTAGTTGTACGGCGTGGCCGGGAGTGTCGGCGTGCCAGCCAGGCGGACCGTGAAGGCGATGAGCAGCACGGCAGAGCCAAGCCCGAGCGTGCGAAGCAAACGGGTCATGAGGGAGCAGGGAACGTAGATGACGATGCAACGAAGGGAGGAAGCAGCAGGGAGTATAAGGTCATGAAGAGGAAGCGTCTACCCCTCTCCGGCTTCTCCATGCTGCGCCTCCTGATTACATATGGTCCCTAGTCGGTCTCGCTTATGACCCGGCCTCCCGCGAGCGCAGGAAGTCCTCGCGCAGCTCCCGCGTCACGCGGTCGGCGGCGAATTCGGCGAGGCGGATGAGGCCGTGCTCCATCTCCTCAGCAGAGAGGCGGGCCAGCGCCCGTGCCGTGACCACATTGCCCGCCGCCGGGGGCAGACCGAAGAGTACATTCGTCAGCACCTCGCGCTCGCGGAGCTTGTCCTCCCAGATCGTGGCCCGCGTCGGTCCATCGAGGAGCACGATGTCGGCTTCGACCGCGAAGTAGGTCGCGCCGTCGTAGGAGTCGGCGACGAGGCCGATCTCGTAGACCCGGAGGTCAAGCACAAAGTCGGATTCTATCGGATCGTCGACCGGGCGGAGGCCGAGGGTGGGAGCGCTGCCGGTGAGGGCGCGGCGGGCGATGATTTCCGCGACGTCCACATTCGCCGCCGCCGAGTCGAGGCGCGCCTGCGCCTTGCGTGCCTGCTCCCACTTCGCCGAGGCGGTCCCGAGTCGGATCGCCGTGCCGATGGGGTCATAGGGGTCGACGAAGGCCTCGGTCCACGAGCCGCTCATCACGCGCGGCCCCGGCGGAATCGCCGCGATCACCGCGATATTCCGGTCGTCGAAGGTGTAGTCGCGCAGGCGGTTGGACGGCCCGCAGCCGGAGAAGACAGGCAGCGCCACGGAGGCGATCAGGAGAGCGAGCAGGGGGTGCCGAACAGTGGACATCGGAATCGCGTCTGGTGTGAGGCAGAATAGACAATCTGCCCGTATTTTCTCTTCTCTCAGCCGCCTTGCCCCCGCCGCGAGTAACAGCGGGGCCGCCTTCTGCCTTCTACTGCTATGCCCTACATCGTCGCCGAGCCTTGCATCAACTGCAAGTACACCGACTGCGTCGAGGTCTGCCCCGTGGACTGTTTCTACGAGGGGCCGAACTTCCTGACCATCCACCCGGACGAGTGCATCGACTGCAACGCCTGCGTCCCGACCTGCCCCGTCGAGGCGATCTACGCCGACGACGAGTTGCCCGCCAAGTGGGAGCACTACATCGAGTGGAACGCCTACCTCGCCGAACAGTGGCAGCCGCTCGGCTACAACATCACGGAGAAGAAGGACGAACTGCCCACGGCGGAGGAATACTCGCAGGAGCCGAAGCTGAGTGAGAAGTCCGAGGAGGACATCCTGACGTGGGAAGGCGCGGCCGAATAGCACGCTTCGCGCTCGGTCTGCTCCTCGTTGCCGCGTGTGATATTAGCGCGCAGGATCAGCCGTACCTCGTCGTGCTCGGTGTGGCGCAGGACGGTGGTGTTCCGCAAGCGGGCGATACAGACCGCCCCGGCTGGACCGATCCGGCCAAGCGCCGACTCGTCGTCAGCCTCGGTCTCGTGGACCCGGCAACCGGCGAGCGGTGGTTGTTCGAGGCGACGCCCGATCTGCCCGAGCAGCTTCATCGGCTCGATACCCTCGCCCCCGCCGACTCGCTGGTGCGTCCCGGCCTAGCCGGGGTTTTTCTCACGCACGCCCACCTCGGCCACTACGTTGGGCTGATGTTCTTCGGGCATGAGGCGATGGGCGCGCGCGAGGTGCCCGTCTACGCGATGCCCCGGATGGCGGACTACCTGCGAACCAACGGCCCGTGGAGCCAGCTCGTCCGCTACGAGAACATCGCCCTGCGCGAGATGGCTGATGGCGAGGCCGTCCGCCTCAACGACCGGCTGTCGGTGGTACCGTTGCGCGTGCCACACCGGCAGGAGTTCTCCGAGGTCGTCGGCTTCCGCATCATCGGCCCCGAGCGGTCGGTGCTCTTTATTCCCGACATCGACTCGTGGGAGGAGTGGGATGCATCCTCGGCATTGGGGACGCGGATCGAGGAGGAGTTGGCCCTAGTGGACGCGGCCTATCTCGACGCGACGTTTTTTGCCGATGGCGAGATTCCGGGGCGCGATATGTCGGGGTTCCCCCACCCGTTCATCGCGCACAGCATGGCGCGCTTCGCACCGCTGCCCGCCGCCGAGCGCGCCAAGGTCCGGTTCATCCACCTCAACCATACCAACCCAGCGCTCTGGCTCGACTCGGAGGCAGCTCGGTCCGTTGAAGACGCGGGCTTCCGGCTTGCCCAAGAGGGTGAGCGTGTCGGGTTGTAACGCGATGCGTGCCGTTGTGCTGCTCACCGTGCGTGTTGCGCCGAGGAAGAAGTAAGATGAACGACTCGATCCTGTGTGTGGGCGAACTGTTGTGGGACGCGCTCCCCGACGGTCTTTTCCTAGGAGGAGCACCCTACAACGTCGCCTACCACCTTCGGCAGCACGGCCTGCCTGCCGCACTCGCAACGCGGGTTGGGGCGGATCGACTGGGTAGCGAGGCACTTCGCCGTGTCGCACAGGGCGGCGTGGACACGCGATTCGTTCAGACTGACCCCGCGCTCGCGACAGGCTTCGTGGAGGTCGAGGTGGACGCCGATGGCATCCCGCAGTACGACATCGTCGCGCCCGTAGCGTGGGATGCCTTGGCGCTGGTGCCTGATCTTTGCGAGGCCGCTGCGTCCGCGCGCGCTGTCGTCTTCGGCACGCTCGCCCAACGGAAGGAGCGGTCCCGCGCGACCGTCCAAGCCCTTGTCGCCGAGGCTCGGCTCGCCGTGTTCGATGTCAACCTCCGTCCGCCGTTCCTCGTCCCGGACACGGTGCAGGCCTCGCTGGAGGCCGCCGATATCGTCAAGCTCAACGAGGAAGAACTCGGTGTACTGGCCGACTGGTTCGGTTTCCCCGATGGCGAGCGGACAGCCTTGGAAGCCCTCGCCGCACGTTTCGACTGCCAGACGGTTTGCGTCACGCACGGGGCCGACGGGGCAGCGCTCTGGCATGCCGAGGCATGGAGAGATCATCCCGGCTACCGTGTCACCGTGCGGGACACCGTAGGGGCTGGCGATGCGTTTCTGGCTGGTCTCCTCGGTGCTCTCCTGAACGGACGTGATGCGGCCGAGGTACTCGACGCGGCCTGCCGATCGGGAGCTTATATCGCCACCCGAGCCGGTGCCACTCCAGCCTACGATGCCGACGCGCCGACACTGGGGGAGCTGTAGCGGCGTTCGGGCTTGTCTGCGGTCAACAGCGCGGGGCGGACTCCAAAGAAGCCTGCCCCGCGATATCCTGCTAATCAGTTGTGCGGCATCGATTAGCGCACCAGCGTGAGGCGCTCGGTCTGCGTCCCCGTCGCTGTCACGAGACGCACGAGGTAGACCCCGCTCGGTAGGCTCGCTCCGTCAAGCACGGCCTCGTGCCGCCCCGCCTCTATCTCACCGTCCACGAGCCGCGCCACCTCGCGGCCTAGCACATCGTAGACCTTCACCGTCACACGCTGCGCTTCGGGCAGCGCAAAGCCGACCGTTGCCTGTCGGCTGAACGGGTTCGGATACGCCCCCACCAACACCACCTCGGTCGGCAGTCCGCCTTCCCGGTTCGCCGCCGCTGTCGGCTCCTCGCGCAGCGCACCAATCGCCTGCCACGGCTCTACGTTGGCCACGTCCCATGCTTCACTCACGCTCTCTCTCGCCGCTGCCGTGATCGTCACCGTGAATGCTTCCGAGTCCACTGTCAGGCCCGGGAATTGACCGATCCTCAGCGAGTAGTCGTAGGTTCCCAGCGGGGCGTTGCCGGGGACTTGCTGCGTGAAGCTGCTCGCTACGGTTTGGCCCGCAGGTAAGGACCCGGAGAGGATCACGCCTTGCGCCACCGTGTTGCCGCCCCGCGTAGCGCGGAAGAAGAAGTCGCCGGAGACCGAAGCGGTTGTGTTGTTGGTGATGGTGTAGTCGAACGAGACTGCTTCGCCTGCTGCGACGGTGAGTGGTGTGGTGCTGGTTGCTTGGAGGTCGTAGTCGGGACCAGTAGGGGCGATGCCGTCTAGGGTGAGTAGGTACACCGCGCCTAGGTTGGAGCCAGCTCCAAAAGCATTGAGAAGGAAGTCGGTTCCTCTGGCTCCGACGGCAAGGTCGGGGATGCCGTCGCTGTTGAGGTCACCGGCGGGGGCGATTGAAGACCCCAAGTTGTCGTTGTTGTTGAGTTCGGTTGCGAGGCCGCCTGCAGTGTCGGAGATTTTCTGGAAGCTTAGGACCGGCTCCTGCTCTAGGTTCGGGTTGAGGAAAAGGAGCCACACGGCTCCACGATTGGCTGAGGTAGAAAGACCACCGTCGTCGTCGAACAGTGCACCGACCGCGAGGTCAGGGGTGCCGTCGCTGTTGAGGTCGCCGACCGGAGCGAGCGACCAGCCGAATAAGTCGGAATCGTCAAGAGTGCCGGTGAAGCCGCCAAGGGTGTCGGAGACCTTGCGTGAGTCGGCGACCGTCCCATCGGTGTTGAGGAGGAGTAGGTACACCGCCCCCCTGTTTTCTCCTCCATCGTCATCGCTTGATGCACCAACGGCGAGGTCCACAATCCCGTCGCCATTGAAGTCCCCAACCGGGGCAAGCGACACACCGAAGGAGTCCGAATTGTCGAGCACGACGTTGAAGCCGCCGACGCCACTTGTGATGCGTTGCTCGTCCTTGACGGTGCCGTCGGGGTTGAGGAACAGAATCCAGACGCTCTGTTTCCCGGAGCCTGTTATGCCAGTGCCCACGTTGCTGGTAGCAAGGTCAGGGGTGCCATCGCCATCGAGGTCGCCGAGCGGGGCCAAGGCGAATCCGAACAGCGCCTCGTTAATCAGACTTCCCCCGAATCCGCCGATGCCCTCAGCGATCTGCTGTTCGTCTTTGACCGTGCCGTCGGCGTTGAGGAGCAAGATCCACACGGCCCCATCTCCTGAGAACTCACCGGGTGCGCCGACGGCGAGGTCGGTGATGCCATCGCCGTCCACATCACCTAGAGCTGCAAGGCTGTTGCCAAAGTCGGAGAAGTTCGAGGCGCTGCCTCCAAAGCCGCCGCTGCCCTCGGCGATGCGTTGCTCGTCCTTGACAGTGCCGTCAGGATTCATGAAGAGGAGGAAGACGCTCTCTCTGCCATCACTGACGGCAAGATCGTTTGTGCCGTCGCCGTTGAAGTCGCCGAGCGAAGCAAGAGCCGTACCGATGAGCAGTTCCTCGCTGGGGCCGCCCCGGAAGCCACCGAGGGAGAAGCCTTGCTCTAAGGAGATTTCTTGCTCGGCTTTGATTGTTCCATCGGAATTGAGGGAAAGAACGAGGGTTGCCCCGAGGTTTGTTTGGTCGTCGGCATCGCGGAACGGGATGCCGACAGCGAGGTCGTCCACCCCGTCTCCGTCGAGATCGCCGAGCGACCCCAACCCCGCCCCGAAGTTGTCGAAGTTGTCGAGTGGCCCCGTGAGGCCGCCCTCGGCGTCGGAGATTTTCTGCTCGTCCTTGACGGTGCCATTGGCATTTAGGAAGAGGACCCACACCGCGCCGCGACTGCTCCCACCATCGTCGTCGCCGTTGGCCCCAACAGCGAGGTCGGGTATACCGTCGCCATCGAGATCACCTACCGAGGCAAGTGCGGTGCCGAAGCGGTCTGAGTTGTCGAGCGTACCGCTGAAGCCCCCTGCGGTGCTGGATATCTTCTGTTCGGCTTTGACGGTGCCGTCGGTGTTGAGGAAGAGCACCCACGCGGCCCCGACGTTGACGCCGCCGTCGTCGTCGTCCGTTGCCCCGACCGCGAGGTCTACGACCCCGTCGCTGTCGAGGTCGCCGAGCGCGGCGAGTGCGGTGCCGAAGTCGTCCGAGTTGTCGAGTGTGCCGGTGAAGCCCCCTGCGGTGCTGGATATCTTCTGTTCGGCTTTGACGGTGCCGTCGGTGTTGAGGAAGAGGACCCACACCGCGCCGCGACTGCTCCCACCATCGTCGTCGCCGCTGGCCCCAACAGCGAGATCGGATGTGCCGTCGCCGTCGAGGTCGCCGAGCGCGGCAAGAGCACTGCCGAAGTCGTCCGAGTTGTCGAGCGTGCCGCTGAGTCCGCCCTCGGTGTCGGAGATTTTCTGTTCGGCTTTGACGGTGCCGTCGGGATTCATGAACAGAATCCACACTGCCCCGCGGTTCGTGCTAGGGGAGGTGCCGCCATCGTCATCGAGACGTGCCCCGACAGCGATATCGGGGGTGCCGTCCCCGTCGAGGTCGCCGAGCGGGGCAGCGGCGTTGCCGAAGCTGGCGTTGATGATGTCTCCGGAGAACCCGCCGAGAAACCCTCCGATGGTCTGCACGTCACGGAAGGTGCCGTCGGGATTCATAAATAGCACGTAGACTCTGCCGCGGGCGTCAAACTGCCCTGCCGGAGCGCCGATGACCACTTCCTCGGTGCCATCGCCGTCGAGGTCGCCGATGCGCGTAGGGCCGTTCCCGAAATTGTCTTCTGAGCCGAGAAAGGGGAGGCCGCCGGTAGCGAGGATCTGCTCGTCGAGCACGGTGCCGGGTTGGGCCTGAGTGAAGAGCGGGAGGAGCAGGAGCACAATGACAGCGAACCACTTTCCGGTGTGGAGGAGCGTGCTGGAGGGAAGGGGGATAGACATGGGATACCTCGTCGCGGTTGATCGTTGCGGTGCTAGTCGGCTGCGCTCTCTGCGTGCCGTCCTTGATCCGTACGCTATGGGTGGTGGTGGTGGACCATCGGTGTGCCAGGAGATACGGGAGCGACCTCTTGGCTGTCGTCAACAGCGCGGGGCAGACTCCGAAGAAGCCCGCCCCGCTTAGAATTGAGTCGCCTGTTGAGGCTAGCGCACAAGTGTGAGCCGCTCGGTTTGGCTCACGCTGCCCGTTGCCAGCCGCACAAGGTAGACCCCGCTCGGCAAGCCTGCTCCGTCGAGCACGGCCTCGTGCCGCCCCGCCTCCACCTTACCGTCCACCAGCCGCGCTACCTCGCGGCCCAGCACGTCGTACACCGCCAGCGTCACCTGCTGCGACTCTGGCAGCGTGAAGGCCACCGTCGCATTCCGGCTGAACGGGTTGGGATAGGTACCGGCGAGTGTCACGACCTCTGGCAGTGCCTCGCTTGAAGTGGCAGGGGCGGTCTCCGACGACGCTGGCTCGACCACGTCGTCCTCACCCAACACCGTCACCGACCACGTCGTTGCGCCGCCCGCCCCGCGCTCGCCCGACGGCGTGACCTCGGCCGTGAACACCACCTCGTCCTGGATGCCATCCGGGAAGCTCCCCAGCCGCACGCGGTACGTGTATGTCCCCACCGGCGCGTTGACCGGTACGTTCTGCACGAACGAGTTCGAGAGCATCGTGCCCGGCATCAGCAGCCCTGAACGGATCAGGTTCTGCGCCACCGTCTCGCCGTTCATGACGATCGTGAACCAGAGGTCGCCGACCTCGGGGCTGGGCGTGTTGTTCTTGATGGTGTAGGCCACCGTGACGGAGCTGCCCTGCGGGACGATGATGGTCGCGCCCGCCGGATCGGTGTTGGTCGCCGTCAGGTCGAACGAGGGCGGGGGGACGCAGTCGTCGAGGCTGGTGGAGCCGGCCATCTGGGTGGTGAGGCCCTCGGGGCAGACGGTGGCCGCTGCGGCTCCCGTGAAATCGACGTAGAAGCCGAAGGGGGCGAGGAGGCAGGCGGTCTGTCCGGTGTCGGGCTGGAAGGTGCCGAGGGCACAGTCTGTGGCGAACTCCGCTCCCGCCTCGGCGACGAAGCGGCCGGCAGGAGCTGCGAGGCAGGCGGTCTGCCCGGCGTCCGGCTGGAAGAAGCCGGGGTCACAGGGCGTGGCCTCGGTCGCGCCTTCGGTGGCGACAAAAGAGCCGGGGGGGGCGTCCATGCACGGCGCGAAGCCGGTGGCGCTGAACGTGCCCGGCTCGCACAGCGAGGCAGCCGCTTCGAAGACGTAGGCCGCGCCCGAGCCGGAGGCTGCATCGTCGTCGCCGATGGCCCCGACGAGGGCGCGGTCGCCGGAGAGCGACACTGAGAAGCCGAACTGAGCGAACTCATCCGCATCGCTGGCGGTGAGCTTCTGCTCCTCGGCCCAGGTGGAACCGTCGAAGGCGAAGACGTAGGCCGCGCCCGAGAACGAGCCTGCATCGCCGTCGCCGATGGCCCCGACGAGGGCGCGGTCGCCGGAGAGCGACACGGACTGGCCGAACTGATCGCCCGCGTCCGCATCGCTGGCGGTGAGCTTCTGCTCCTCGGCCCAGATGGAACCGTCGAAGGCGAAGACGTAGGCCGCGCCCGAGTTGAAGCCTCCATCGTCGTCGGAGGTGGCCCCGACGAGGGCGTGGTCGCCGGAGATCGCCACTGAGGCGCCGAAGAGGTCCTCCGCGTTCGCATCGCTGGCGGTGAGCTTCTGTTCTTCGGTCCAGGTGGAGCCGTCGAAGGCGAAGACGTAGGCCGCGCCCGAACCGCTGCCTGCATCGTCGTTGAGACCAGCCCCGATGAGGGCACGGTCGCCGGAGAGCGCCACCGCGTTGCCGAAGAGGTCCTCCGCGTCCGCATCGCTGGCGGTGAGTTTCTGTTCTTCGGTCCAGGTGGAGCCGTCGAAGGCGAAGACATAGGCCGCGCCTGAGTTCAAGCCTGCATCGTCGTTGCCGAGTGCCCCGACGATGGCACGGTCGCCGGAGAGCGCCACCGCGTTGCCGAACTGATCGAACGCGTCCGCATCGCTGGCGGTGAGCTTCTGCTCCTCGCTGAACGTCGCGGCGATGGCCTCGGCCAGCCCGCCGGGGACCGGCTGCCCGGCCTCTGCCGCTGCGGCCTCCACCGCCGCCTGGAGTGCAGCGGGTGGATCGTCGGTAGCAGCCGGGGTGTCGGCCTGAGCCGCCAGCGCGGGGAGTAGAAGCAAGGCGAGGGTTGCGGCCAGGAGCGGCCCGCGGAGCAGCGTCATGAGAGTCATGGGAGTCCGGGTAGGAAGGGGTAAGAGGCGACGCTGGAGCAGCGTCACGCACGGTGAAGCAGCACGCACTACGGCAGCGTTACGCCGCGGGTACAAACCACGAAAGAGCCAGCCAGCTAGGATAAGCCGTAAAGAATCAATAAATTGATTTGTTGGCAGTGCTTCTGGCGCAATCCGGTAGCGCCTCTGGCTCCCGGCCCATGCTCCGCCTGTCCATCGCAGTCCTAGCCAAAGCGGCGTCCCCTCGACCGAAGGAACGCCGCTGATCTGTCTACGCTTCGTTGCAGCTAGCGGACGAGGGTGATCTGCTCGGTCTGCATCACGCCACCCGCTGTGAGCCGCACGAGGTACACCCCGCTCGGCAAGCCCGAGCCATCGAGTACCGCCGCGTGACGACCCGCTGCCACCTCGCTGTCGACGAGCACCGCCACCTCGCGGCCTAGCACATCGTAGACTGCCAGCGTCACGCGCTGCGCCTCTGGCAGCGCGAAGCCCACCGTCGCCTGTCGGCTGAACGGGTTGGGGTACGCGCCCGACAGTGACGCCTCCGTCGGTAGGGCCTCGCTCGATGCGACTTCGTCGATCCTATCCGTGTCGCGGAAGTCGTAGCTCCGAGACCCATCGAGCAACTGCCCCTCCGCGTCGAACGCTTGCCAGTCGCCCGGTCCCGTCTCGCGCCCTGGCACGATCTCCGCCGCGAAACTGTCCGAGTCCAGCACCGTGCTCGGGAACGTGCCCGCCTCGGCGCGGTAGGTGTAGCTCCCGAACGGCGCGATGTTCGGCACCCGCTGGCTGAACGGCAGCGTCACCGTCGCGGGCGGCGTCACGTTGATCGTGCTCGGTCCGATGAGTGGACTTCGCACGGAGTTGTTCGGCAGCACCGCCTCGGTCCAGAACTCGAAGCTTGAAGGCCCGGTCGGCCCAACTATAAAAGTGATGTCGAAGAACACATCGTCGCCGCGCTCCAGTACGACGGGCGGTGGCGGGTTGGTTGGGGTTATGGTGACAGTGAGCGGCGGGAGGTTTGTGTCGATGACCTCGACCGCGGCAGCGAACTCGCTCGTGGCGCGGTAGTCATTCGGCCGGAACGGCCCGATCACCTCCGTCGCATTGGCCGTCACGAAGATGCCCGCCGGATAGGCTCCGGCCCCGAGGGTCTCCGTACCGCTGATGTTGCCGGTGCTGTTGGTTGTGACCGTCGCCAAGGCATTCGGGTTGGGGCATTCGCCGAAACCGGACGGGTCGGGCGTGGTCGTCCGGCAGAAGAGTAGTTCGTAGGTCGTATTCGCCTCGGCGTTGAGCGTCCACTCGATGATCGAGTTGCTCCCATCGTTCTCGGCAGAGACGATGACGGGGTAGTTGAGCTGGTCGTTGGCCCCGGTGTCGCCGTCACCCGTGTCGTTCGGGTTGGGGCCGTTCGGAGCGAGGTCCACCGCGAGGCCATCGTTGTTGCGGATGATGTTGCCGACAATCGAGATGTCCTCGCAGTTGTTGCCGAGGAAGATGCCGTCGCCGCCGTTGAAGCGGATGCGGTTGGGCGAGAAGTTCTGCCCGATGCGTACGCGCGTGGCGCTGCTACAGAAGATGCCCGCGAGGCCGTCGCCACCGGGCAGTCCGTTGCCGAGGTCCGCCCCCGCTGCGTTGGTGCCGACGAAGTTGTTCTCGATCACAACCTGCTGGACATCTTCGGTGAGGAAGATGCCGGTGTCGGTGTTGCCGGAGATGGTATTGCCCGAGACGAAGCCGAACGAGGCGGGGATGCCGAGGACGAGGCCACTCTCGACGTTGGGCCGAGCGGCGGAGCCGTCGGGCGTGGTGCCGATGAAGTTGTCGATAATGGAGATGGATCCGCCCTGCACCTGCGCGTTGCTCCCGTTTTCACCGTGCGGACGTTCGCCACCTGAACGGTTGATACTCGTCACGATGCGGAGGCCCGAGCCGTTGTTGCCGGAGATGGTGTTGCCCCGGACCGGCTGGATGAAGCCGTCTAGGTCAATGCCGCTGTTGAGGAGGCCGCTGCCGACCTGACCGTTGGGGCGTGCGTCGCCGTTGGCGTTCAGGCCGATGATGTTGCCCTCGATGCGCGTAGCGTTGAAGCCGATGTTGTAGATCCCACTGTTGACGTTGCCACTGATGATGTTGCCCTCGCCCGGTGCCAAGCCACCGATGATGGTTCTGATCGGTCCATCCACACGGACGCCGAACCCGTTGGGGGCTGCGTTTCCAGCTAACGAAAGGCCGACGGTGTTGCCCCGGATGCGGTTGTCATTGGTGCCGCTTCCAGAGACAAAAATGCCCGCGCTAGCATTGTTGCCGACGAAATTGCCCTGTCCGCTCCCCGGCAACCCAATGTCGTTGTTGGTTGCCTCGCTGTTAACGCTGATGCCGGAAAAGCCGTTGCCCATGCCGCCGGGACCGACGCCGCGGTTGCGGGTCAGGCCGACCGTGTTGTTGGTCAGCGTCGTATTCGCAGGCGCGGGGTCTCCGAACAGAAAGTCGTCTGTGAGCGTGATGCCGAAGTTGACGTTGGCTGAAGCCAGGTTGGTCGTGATGATATGGGTGTTGCCATCGCCGGAGACATGGATGCCGGTGCTACCGTTGCCGAGCGGCTGGTTGCCGTCGGCGTCCGAGCCGACGAGGTTGCCGGACACGGTGGTCGAGGAGAACGGGCGGACGTAGATGCCGGTATTGAAGTTGCCGCTGACGAGGTTGTTCTGGATCGTGCCGCCGCTGTAAATCCCAATGGCGTTACCCGCGGAAGTTTCACCCGTATAGTCGGTTCCCACGTAGTTGCACTCAACGAGCGCGTCGGAGGACGGGATGAAAATCCCAGCGTCGAATCCGAAGCCAAAATTCTGGACGACGAGGCCGCGCACGGTGAAACCGTCGCCCGACACGTGGATCCCATTGCCTGCGACGAGGTTGCTACCGTCGAGGACAATGCGGAGGTCGTGCTTCGTGCCCGTTGCAAGGTTGCCACATGACGCACCGGACTGGGTCAGGCCGTCGATCGTGTAGTTGAAGCCAGCGATGACGGGTAGAGGGTCGACGTCGGTGTTCGCATCGGAGCCGTCATAGTCGAGCGTAATCCGAAAGACACCGGGTGCGAGCACGCCGCCGGGTGGGGCAAAGTTGATGTCGAACTCGATGATGACGGGGCCGGGCGTGGCGTTCGCTTCTTGGATTGCGGCGCGGAGCGTACAATCGCCGAAGGGATCTGCATCGCATGCCCCGTCACCCGGATCGGTGTCTTCCGCGTCGTCAAAGGCGCTATTTACCGTGAACACGGTTGCGCCATTGCGGAACTCCGGCGTGCGTGGCGTGCGGCGCGGCGTGTTGGCAGGTCGGGGTGCTACGATGACGCGCGGCTTGGACGCCGCTAAGGCACGCGCTTCAGCAAGGCCCTCGAGTGTGAGCACGAGGCGTTCCTCGCCGGGGACCACCCGGTAGCGTTCGTGGGGGAGATCGAAGCTGGGCGTGTCCAGCGCGTTGCGTTCCTGCGCGGTCGCCGTGGGAAGAGCGAGCAGCCCACAGAGGAGCAGTCCCAGCAGAGCGTACCAGTTCATGATGGTCGGATGGCTTTGATGGAAGAGGGATTTGCTCATCCAATCGCGAAAGATGGGTGTCGAGGATCACGATGCGTAAAATGGCCGTCTGAGATAGGCCTGACATCGACCTATCTAGTCCCTCTCACCCCCGCGTATCATGTCCAAGCTCTCCGACCACGCCATCATCATCACCGGAGCCTCGTCCGGCATTGGCGAAGCCACGGCCCGCCTCCTCGCCCAAGAAGGAGCCGCCGTCACCCTCGCCGCCCGTCGCGCCGCCCGCCTCGAAGCGCTCAAAGGCGAGATCGAATCTGCCGGTGGCCGCGCCCTCGTCGTCGAAGCCGACGTAACCGACCGCGCGGCCTGCCAGCGTCTCGTCGACCAAACTCTCGACGCCTTCGGGCGACTCGATGTGCTCATCAACAACGCGGGCGTGATGCCGCTCTCGTTCGTCAAGAACGCCCGCGTGGACGAGTGGGAGCAGATGGTGAGTGTCAACATCAACGGGGTGCTCTACTGCACCGCCGCCGCGCTGCCGCATTTCGTCGAGCAAGAGGGCGGGCACATCGTCAACGTGTCATCCGTCGCGGGCCGCCGCGTGTTCATGGGCGGGGCCGTCTACTGCGCGACCAAGTTTGCCGTGACGGCGTTCTCCGAGGGGTTGCGGATGGAGCTAGGCCCCAAGTACGGCATCCGCGTGACCTGTATCGAGCCCGGTGCCGTAGCGACCGAGCTGTCCAACTCGATTGCCGATGAGGAGTATCAGGCAAAGTCGAAGTTCGACGCGACGCCGCTGGAGAGCGAAGACATCGCCGAGGCGATTCGCTACGCCCTCACTGCCCCGCCGCGCGCGACGGTCCACGAAGTCCTCGTCATGCCGACCAACCAGCGGATGTAGCGTTCACTGAGGTCGAGGCGGGAGGTAGGGATGAAGCTCCTTCACCGAGGGTAGCACGGCGCTATAGAAAATCTCGTAGATGGCTCCGACGCGGTCGGAGTTGTAGAACCCGCCGGTGAACACGGCGACGAGGTCGTACTCCGGCACGATGAGGATGGCCTGTCCACCGTTGCCTCGCGCCGAAATGACGTCGACTGTTTTCTCGCCATAGCGCAGCGGTCCCAGCCACCACAGGTAGCCGTATGGCTCGCCGCGCATCGTGGTGTGGGGCTGGGTCGATTCCTCGATCCAATCGGCAGATACGACCTGTTGCCCGTCCCATCGGCCTTGATTGAGGACGAGCAGCCCGATCTTCGCCATGCCCTGCGGGGTGAGCAGGAGATGTCCGCCTGTGTCTACCTTGCGACCCCCATCGAACCGCGCCCACTCGTAGTTCCGAATCCCGAGCGGGCGGAACAGCGTCTCATCGGCGAAGGTGGCGATATCCTGACTCGTGCTCTGCGCGATGGCTTCGCCGAGCGCGATGACCCCTCCTGTGCAGTAGCGCGTGCTATCGCCCGGTGCAAACGTGCGGTCAAGCGAGAGGAAGTAGTCCACCCAATCGGTCGAACGATACATCCGGTCTTCCTGCCCGCGTGTGCGCCGGTCGCCATCGTCACAGTCGAGACCGCTGCTCATCGTCAGCAGGTGGCGAAGCGTGAGGTCGCCCTTGTTCTTCACCTCGGGGTAGTTATCGCCGAGGATGTACATCAGAGGAGTGTCGGTGTCTGCGAGCGCGCCGCGCTCAAAGGCGATCCCGGTCAGAAGTGAGGTGATGCTCTTCGTAGCCGAGCGGAGGTCATGCGGATTGTCCCGACCGTGCCCGTTGTAGTAGCGCTCGAACGCGAGCCGCCCGCCGCGCACGACGAGCATACTGTGGACCTCATGGTCGTCCTCTCTTTCTGCGAGTTGCCGGGCCGCGTTTTCGAGATACCACGCATCCAGACCGACGGCCTCCGGTGTGACCGTCGGGAGCGGTTCGTCCTCGCCTAAGGGAGCAAGCACTCTATTGGCAGAAGAACACCCGGCGAGGAGGAGCAGCGGGAGCAGAAGGCGAAGCATAGGACGGTCGCATTGGTTGGGGGGACAACGAGTGAGCCGCGTCTATCGCCTCCAACGCAACCGCCAAGATTACCGCGTCAGCACGAGTCTTCGCGCTGCGCTGAACCTCCCGGCCTCCAAGCGGACCACGTAGACCCCACTCGGCAGTGTCGCTCCGTTGAGGCGGACGGTGTGCGTGCCTGCGGGCAGGACCTCGTCGGCGAGGACGGCGACGCGGCGACCGAGCACGTCGAAGAGGTGCAGTCGGACGAAGCCGGTGTTGGGGAGTGCGAACCGGATCGTCGTGGTCTTACGGAAGGGATTGGGGTAGTTCTGGTCGAGCGCGTACTCAGTCGGCAGGCCGCTCGCGTCGTCTTCGGCATCGACAGGGGCGAAGAGCGTCCACATCGGATCGTCGCCGCCGAACGAGGTGCTCGCGCCGAGCGTGCCGGGGTCGGCGTTGCCGGTCTCGTCGGTGACGGTCTGTCCGGCCCCTTCGTCGAAGCGCCAGTAGCCGACCAAGCCTTCGCTCGCAGGATCGACGGTCTCCAGCGACGCCTCAATCTGCTCGGGCGACCGAGCGACGTTCCAGATGCGCACCTCGTCGATACCGCCGGGGAAGGTGCGCTCGGGACTGTTCTCGGAACTGCCCACGCGGAGCGCGAAGTCATTGTCGGTGATGCTATGGCTCACCGACCGGCTCGACACCTGCTCGCCGTCCACGTAGATCCGCATCGTCGTCCCGTCGTAGGTCGCGGCGACGTGCTGCCATGCGTCGAGGACAAGCGCGCCAGTAGGCGTCGTCAACTCCTGCCATGAGCCGTTGCCGAGGAGGAGATTGACCCGCCCCTCGCCGCCGACGCGGAGGGCATAGCCTTCGTCGTTTCCGGCTCCGCCCGCCTGCTCTTTGTTGAGGACGCTGCCTTGGAACGGCTGGTCCCGCCATTCGGTCGGGTTGACGCGAGCTTCGAGCGTGACTTGGGTGCCGGTCACGCTGAGGTCGTCGCCATCGCCGAGGTCCACGAAGTCGTCGTCGCCGTCGAAGAGCAGGGCCGCTCCGGCACTCGGACCATCGCCCGTCGTGAAGCTCCAGACGGGGCCTTCAGTGGTGCCTGCCGGGTTGGTCTCATCGACGCGCCAGAAGTAGGTCGCCTGCGGATCGAGGTCGCCGGGGTCGTAGAGCGGGTCGTCGGTCTGGGCCACCTGCGGCGGGTCGTCGGTCGTGCCGAAGTAGACGGTGTGCGTCACCGTTCCGGCACCGGGCGTCCACGCGAGGCGGGTGTTCGTCGGAACGTTCGTCGCGCCGTCGGCGGGACTGGGCGCGGAGGCGACGCCGGGTAGCTCGAAGCTGTCCACGGTGAGCATCGCGGGGTCGGAGCGCACACCCGTCGGGGTGATCGCAACGACCTCGATAGGAATCGAGGCCTGCCCTTCAACGCGCGCGAGCGACGGCACGAAATAGGCTGTCCCCGACGTGCCGCCGAGGAACTGCCGCGACTCGTTGGGCAGCAGGCGGTAGACCTCGTAGTGATGGACCTCGTCGGCATCGGGCGAGGCGGTCCAGCGAAGGCGAAGCGTGATCTCGTTCTCGGCCTCATCGACCCGGCGCTCGACCATCACGCCGGACGGAGCTGCCGGCGCGTCGTCGGATTCGTAGACGGCCATCTTCCCGACGTGAATCTCGAAGCCACTCCCAGCCGACGCGGGCACGATGAGCGACAGGCCAGCGAGCGTCTCCCCGGCGAACCCGGAGAGGTCGAGCGTCTCGACGTTCCAGCCCGCCGAGGCCGCCGGTCCGAGGTCGAGTGTTGCCACGCCGCTGAGGTTGCTCTCCAGAATCAGCCCGGCGATGAGCGGCACCGGCCCTGCCTCGTCCACGCGGTAGGCGATCTCCAGCGACGTGCTCGCCGTGAGGTCGAGATCGGTCTGGAAGAGGCGGACGTGGTGCCCGCTGCTGATGTCGCCAGCGAGGCGGAGCGAGGAGCCGCCCTGATAGGCCGTCTCGAAATCGTACCGCACCGAGACCGGCGTATCGGCTGTCTCGACCCACCACCGCCACGTCGGCGCGATGTCTTGGAGCGAGAGGTTGTTCCAGCCGTTCGCCTGCCACGCCTCGGAGGCGATGTTCGAGCCGTCGAGGTAATACCCCAGCCCCTGCCCGACGTTGAAGTGCGTCCCGAACGGCATCATGTCAATCGAGGTCGCCGCCGGGATGTAGTGGGCGATGCCCTTCCAGCTTCCGGCGTCCTCCAAGCTCGGGTTGCCGTCGGTCCCGACCCAGAGCGTGCGCTCGGCGGTATAGAATTCTTCCAGATCGGGGACGAGGGTTTCGTCCGGGCGGAAGATGCCGAGCGAGGTCCGGTGCGGTTCGCCCTCGGGGAAGATGCGCGGGAAGTCCGTCCCGATCCCGAGGCCGCGCGCGCCGTAATCGACCCCCGCGAACAACTCATACGGGTCACGCCCGAGCGAGAGGGCGTAGGCGTTGCTGGACGCCAACTCCGCCGCCGTCCACCCGAAGTCGAGGAACATATAGTCCGAGACCCGCACATCGCCCTGCTGGAAGAAGGCGTCGTTCTGCTCGTTGAGTTGCTCCTGCCAGAAGATCGACCCCGACTCGGTCATCGCGTCGTACCACTCGATCTGCAGGTCGGAGTTCTCTTGGATGTAAATCATGAAGTCCTGCAGGTCGGTGGCGAGCGCCGCGTTGCCGCCGACCGTCTCTTGGTTGATGAACCACCCGTCGAAGCCGTAATACTCCGCCGCCTCGATCAGCTTGTCGGCGACGGGGAACGTCTCGCCGTCGCGCTGCACAAGGTCTCGGACCCATTGGATTTGTCCGCCGAAGACATTGGGTGGGAAGAAGACGGTGCCGAGGACCGGGATGCCGTGGCGATGTGCGGCGTCGGTCACGCCGGGGTTCGGTGCGAGGATCAGCCCCTCGCTGGCCGAGCCGCCCCAGAAGATGAGCACCTCCACGTAGGGCCAGTAGCTGAAGGCGTAGTACGTCGCATCGAGGCTACCCTGCGAGGGATTGCCGCTCGTCGGGGCGAAGACCGAGAGCGGGTTCGTGCCTGCCTCGTCGAGCCGGGCATGGTCGTTGGCCTGCAAGCCGGGCACGGTGAAGCGCGAGGCGAGCGGGACCGCCGCCCGGTTGTAGGGCGCGTCCGGGTCCGTCTCGGGCGACCAGTCGAGGATCGTGTTCGGGAACCACGCCGAGGCGAACGGCTGATCCGACGGCACGCTGCCGCCTCGCATCTCCACTGACGGAGCGATCTGAGCGTGGGCCATTGGCAGGGCGAGGACCGCGAAGAGCAGGACGAGCGAGAAGAGGTACTTCATATCGGAAAGTCGGGTGTTTGCAAGAGCATCGGCTACCAGCCGGTGCGAATCGGCGAGGTAGGACGAGCCGGTTCGGAGGTGGAGGCCGGGCGGACGGGGATCGGGTCGAGGGGCATCGTGCGGCGACCTTGGGGAGGAGCCTCGGCGTAGAGCGGTGTGCCCGCTTCATCGCGTTGCGTGATGCGGGTTTCGGCGAAGTAGAACGCTAGGATGTCGCGGTAGCCATAGCCTTGCCGTGCCTGCTCGCGGGCACCGTACTGGCTCATTCCCACGCCATGCCCGAAGCCGCGTCCCTGAAACACATAGCGGTCGCCCTCACGCCGGGCCGAGAAGAAGGCGCTCCGCAGCAGCCTTGATCCGAACGTGCCGTTGATCGTGATACGGAAGTCGTTGGCCGGGACGGAACGCGGGCGTGACCCGAGCAGGCGGATCGACCGTGCCCGGCCCTCCCGACTGCGCTCGCCGATCTCAATACCGGTCACGGTCATCCCGTAGCGCGTCGAGAGGGTGCGGAGCAGGCGGTCTCGGTTGACGCTCGTCGTCCACTCGTGGTCGGGCGAGGCGTGGTCGAAGGGGTCTTGGCGGCCCCGCAGGTAAGGGAGGGGGCGACCGTTCCATACGGCGTCGTTGTCGGCGGTGTGGCCGCCGGAGGAGGACGAGTAGACAGCCTCGATGAGGTTGCCGCGATAGGTCAGCACTTCGCCCCGCGTGGCTTCGGCGGCGCGGCGTGAGGTCGCCGTCTCCGTGCTGATCCCGCGATAGACCTGCGAGCTGACATGGTCCACCACGTCGTAGGGACCGTACTTGCCTTTCGATCGGAGCGCGTAGGTCCGGGCAAGGACCGCCTGCGCCTTGACGCCCTCGATCTCCCGAAAAGGATACTCCGAAGCAACGACGCTCGACACGTAATCTTCCAGCCGCACCGAATTGATGAGTCGGAGCGGGTCGCGGGCACCGGACCCATCAGCGGTGACGCCGAGCGCGCCGTGATAGGTTCGGTCCACCGAACCCGCACGAAGCCGGAAGTGTGCCCCCCGGTGCGGCACGAAGCGGACTTTCGGGACGGTCTCCGTGGTGCCGAGGAAGCGAACCGATACGTCGCCTCGTGCCGTTTCGACGGTCGCTGCCTCGCCGGGTTGAAGCGTCCCAAGGAGCGCACCGCCGACGCGAACCTGCACTGGCCCGCCGACGGCCTCGACGGTCGCCGAGCGCGGCGTCTTCCGTTCGAGCAGGCGCACGCGGACCACCTCGTCCCGCACAACCGGCTGGCCTGGTTGTGCCTGTGCTGCTACACTGAGCACGACAGCGAGCAGCAGAAAGATGAAAATAGGGGGCATGGGCAGGCGGGGTGGAAACCCAAAGCTACGGCGTGAGCAGACTGGGAGGAAAGACGGAGGGCTGCGTTGCCTGACAGCGGCTATCTTCTCGCCGGTTGTATGCCCCTCACACCATGCGCCTGCTTCTATTCATACTCGCCGTTCCGTGCCGCGCACAACCCGGTTTTGAGGGGCCTGCTTGGAGACCATCGTTCTCGCTCACGATTCCGATCAACCGGGCCGAGGGAGCACCGCAACTTTCTACCCGTGCGTGGCTAGAGATCGGAGCCGTCGCAGTGACGGGCGTGGGGCATCTCGTGTTTTCAGAGTTCGATGCCTCGGGTGTATTCATTCCCATCGCGGCAGGCGGGTGGGGTGGCTACGTCGGCTACCGTGCTGTGACGGAGCCGGGCTTCCTCGGCAATCTCGGGCTGACGGGGCAGAACCTCGGTCCGGCGTTCCGCGATGCGTCGATTCTGGCGGGCGTGTCACTGGCGGGGATGGCCGCCGTAGGCGCGGCGCAGGGGACGCTGGCCCTCGATGCCGACTTCCTGCCGCTCTTCGTGCTCTATCCGGCGTGGGGTGTTGTGCAGCAGACGCTCGTCCAGGGCTTCTTCACCCGCCACCTCGACCGGGCAGGTCTCTCGCCGTGGATTGTGTCGCCTGTCTCGGCGGTCGCGTTTGGCTCGGTCCACATCCCGAACTGGAAACTCACCGCGGCCACGACGGCGCTCGGGGCGGCCTACGCGCCGCTCTACCTGCGGCACCGGAATCTCTGGCCGCTCGGCGTCTACCACGGCGTGCTCGGTGCGTTCTTCTACCGCTGGGTGCTCGACCGCAACCCGTGGCAGGAACTCCGCGGCGAATAGCGGTAGCGTTACGTAACGCGGTAGAGCTTGGCCCGACGCTGGGGCGAGGAACGGCGGCATACAATGTGTCCAGCTTTACGGCTTCTGGGGTATCCTTCATTTCATCCTGGTTCCACCTACACGTTGAGGAAATCATGTTCCGAATTGTAACGCTTTGTTTCCTTTTGGGACTCGCTGCCGGATCCGCCCGTGCCCAGTCGCACGTCTACATCGGTCCGCAGTCCGAGTGTACCAACATGGGCATGCAGTCCAACGCGTGGCAGTGCGAGCTGAACTGGAGCGCGAACACCGCCCCCGGAGCCAGCAGCACCGTCTCCATCGGAGCGGCAACAGTTACGGGCGTGTTTTCCTCCGCCTCGGTGCTCGGGCTCATCCTCAACGGGACGAGTCTCCAGACGGCTGGAAGCCTCCAGATCAACGACACGTTCGTCTGGGACGGCGGGACGATCAACACGCTCGGTACGATTAGCGTGGTCGGGAACGCAACGTTACAAGGCGGAGGCAAGGTGCTCCAAGGTACCGACCTGCGCGTCGAGGGCACCGGCATCGTGACCTGGACGGAGGGCGGTATCGCGCTCGATTCAGAGTCCGCCGTCGATGTGCGGGGGGCTTTCGACGCACGGGCCGACGGAGCCACCCTGAGCGGGCCAACTTTCGTCATCCGCGCCAATGCACTACTCACCCGCACGATGGATCCGGGCACGACGACCATTGGGGCTACCGTGACGAATGAAGGTGGGCAGATCGACGTTCGCACCGGCACGCTCGAGATCAACGGCGCAACGCTTCAGGGCGGCACGTACAACGCCGAGGCCGGGGCGACGCTGCACTTTACACGCTTCGGTCCCTACACCTTCAGCGGTACCCTCGGCGGCGAGCCGGACGGAAGCATTCTCCTCGACAACGGCCAGATGGTCATCGCCCTCAACGGGCCGACGACGCTCGGGATCGGTGGAACCGGGCTGGAGTGGCAGGACGGCTTCTTCGATATGGGCGGCGAGACGCTCACCAACACGGGTCTGCTGGTGCTGACAGAGTTCCACGACCTCGACAACGGAACGCTCCGAAACGAGGGCACGGTCCGGTGGGAGGCTGGGAATAACCTGCTCGCCAACTTCACCATCGAGAACGCGGGTCTCTTCGATTTGCAGGGCGACGGGCAGGTGTTCGGCGGCACGAACAACCCGCTCTTCCTCAATGCTGAGGGCGGTACTCTCCGGAGAAGTGTGGGCACAGGCAATGTCAACGTCGGCATCCCGATCACCAACGCGAGTGGCGGTACCATCGACCTCGTCACCGACGCCCTTTTCCTAAGCTCTAACTCGTCGCTCGATCTTCAGCCCGGCTCCCACCTTCAGGGCACGGGTACGCTCAACAAGGGGTTCACGAACGGCGTCACCTTCGGTGGGATTGTCGCTCCCGGTACCTCGCCGGGCGTTCTCAACTGGATCGGCGATGCCTTCTTCCCGTTCAATCCTGCCGCGTCGGCTGTCCTAGAGATTGAGCTAGCCGGTCCGACGTCCGGCACCGACTTCGACCAACTCGCTGTTACCGGACCGGCCATCCTCGATGGCACTCTCCGCGTCACGCTCCTCGACAGCTTCGAGCCGGAGGAGGGGGACCGCTTCCTGATCGTCCCGGCCACCGGTGGGGCCACTGGGGTCTTCGCCGATCTCGACTTGCCCGATGGGATGACCGCGACCGTCGAGGTCTCGGGAGCCGGGGCCGAACTCGTCATCGGTCCGCCCGTGGCAAACGAGGGCGAGGCTGATCTGCCCACGGCCTTTGCGCTCTACGCGCCGTACCCCAACCCCGCTTTGGCACAGGCTGCGCTTCGCTATGATCTGCCGGAGTCCAGTTCGGTGCGGCTGACCGTCTATGATGTGCTGGGTCGCGAGGTCGCTGTGCTGGTGGATGAAGAACGCCCGATCGGGACGCATACCGCTGTACTCAATGGGCAGGACCTCGCGCGCGGTCTGTACATGGTCCGACTTGCGGCAAACGGCTATCACTCGACGCGACGCCTCACACTCATCCGCTGAGAGGGAAGGAATAGCTGAAGCTGAGGGCACAGCCCGTTGGTTACCGAGCAGTCGCTTCCTTTTCAGCGAGCAGTGCCCGGAACGGCGCAGCTCGGTCAGGTTGTCGCCAGCGTTCGTAGCTCGTGACGATCTCGGCGAGTACCTCGCGTAGCGCGGGGTCCGATGCGCTGCGTTGCATCTCCAGTGCGCGGTACCGTGCGAAGAGCAACTGCTCGGCCTCGGCGAAGTCCTCGCGCCCCACGAGAGCGGCGGCTTGTGACAGCGTGACCTGCAAGGCCGCCAAGGTGTTGGTGTCGAGTTGCTCGGTGAAGATGGCCTCGATTTCGAGGAACAGCGGGGCTGCGGCCTCTTCATCGCCCTGTCGGCGGAGCAGGTCGGCGCAGTCGAACAGGGCGCGGCCCAGCGTGAGCGGTGCGGTGTCGGATCCTTTCAGCAACGCGATGCCGGTCTCGCACGAGGCGCGGGCCTCGTCATAGCGCTGCTGCCCGTGATAGATACTTGCGAGGTGGCGATGCGCGCTCGACTGTTCCTTGGTGCTTCCACGCTCAGTAGCATAGCGAATACGCTCTCGTTGCAGCGGCTCGGCCTTGTCGAAGGCCTGTTGCGTCCGGTAGACCGTCACCAGCAATCCGGCGATCTGGTCGGTACGGGTGGCAAAGGTGCCGTTCGCGTGGAAAAACTCGTAGGCCTCGCGGAGGTGGTGCTCGGCTTCATCGTATTGTCGGCGGTAGTAGAGCAACTCGCCGAGGCCTGCTTGCATGTCGGTGTAGTCTAGGGTCCCGTCGTTGGGCAACGCCTTTACCTGCTCGATCCAGTCGTCGTTCAGGCGGCGCGCCTCGTCTCGCTCTCCAGTCCAGTAAAGGGACGAGGCCAGTTCCTTCTGGACGGACAGCGTTCCACGAGCATTCGGCCCGTAGAGGCTGTCGCTGAGGATGTAGGCTTGCCTGAGCAGATCGCGAGCCTGCTTGTGGTCAGGCAGGTCCTTGTAGGCTCGGCTCATGACTTGGAGCATCCCGATGCGCAGTTCCGGCGTGTCCGCTAACTCGTTGGCGATGCGTTGCCGCCCCCGGTCAAGCACGTCCACCGCCGAGAGGGTATCGCCTGTCGGGGTGGTCGGGTTCATGTCCTCGAACAGGCTGGCGAGGAACTCGCTTGACTGGGCGGATAGGAGCAGGGCGGCCTCGGCTCGGTCTCGCTCGCGGGCCGTTTGTTGCTGCTGAAGAGCCAGCCCAGCCACGGCCACGAGGAGCAGGAGGACAAACGCTGCGGTTGCCGCGACTCCTGCACGGTGGCGCTGCACAAACTTGCGTGCTTGGTACCCGACTTTCGCCGGACGTGCTTCGACCGGCACGCCGGCCCCGTGCCGTCGCAGGTCGTCCAGCAGTGCCTCAACGGAGGGATATCGGTCCTCGGGGTTGGCAGCGAGGGTCTTCAGCATGATGGCGTCGAGGTCGCCGCGCAGCCGCCTTGCCGCCTCGCCTGTGGCGACCGCACTCGGGGCGGGCGGTACCGACGTAGAGAGGAGGTGCTCCATCTCCTCGGGCTTCTTGCCGCCGAGATCGAAGGGGCGCTGTTCAGTGAGCAGTTCGTAGAGTAGCACGCCGACCGCGTACACATCCGTCGCCGCGGTGATGGCCTCGCCTCGGAACTGCTCCGGCGCGGCGTAGGCCGGAGTGAGACGCAGCGTCGCTGGAAGCGCCGCCGCGTCGGCTTCAGTATCGAGTAGGCGGGCGATGCCGAAGTCGAGGAGCTTGACCTGCGGCTGCCCACCATCGCTCTCCGCCACAAGGATGTTCGACGGCTTCAGGTCGCGGTGGACCACGAATCGGCGGTGCGCGTGCGCGACGGCTTCCGCCACCTGCTCGACGAGTGCGAGTCGGGCTTCGACGCCCAGCCCGTGGCGGTCGCAGTATGCTGTGATCGGTTCGCCCTCGACGAACTCCATCACGAGGTAGGGTCGCCCGTCGTCGGTCGCCCCCGCATCCAAGAGCCGGGCGATGCCGGGGTGGTCCAACCCCGCAAGGATCTGCCGCTCCCGACGGAAGCGTGCCAGCGTGGCGGCGTCGGTGTCCGTACCGTGCTGGACCAATTTCAGGGCGACCTGCTTCTCGAACGTGCCGTCGGCCCGCTCGGCCAAGTACACCGCCCCCATCCCACCACGACCGATCTCCCCCACGATCCGGTACGGCCCGACTACTGCGCCGCTTTCGAGTTCAAGCGCTCCGCTCGCTGGCCGGTCGAGCAGCGGGGCAGCAAAGCCGGTGGCGGACTCGCCGAAGTCAGCCTCGGCTTGGGCAGCGCGCTCGACGAGGGCGACGGCGGCGTGGTAGAGGTCGGGGTCGTCGCCGCAGGCGGCGCGGAGGAAGGCGGTGCGCTCGTCGGGGTCGCGCTCCAAGGCTTCGGCGAGGAGGTCGTCGAGGCGTTGCCAGCGGTCGTGGGAAAGGTCAAGCATGACGGTTGGCTCCGATCTCACTGATAGGGTCGCGTCTTCTCGGGCTGACCCCAAGCGGCGTAGAGATCAGCGAAGCCCTCTCGGGCCTCTTGGACGTAGGTATGCTCGGGGGGCAAGTTGGCCTCTAGAATCGCATACGCTTGGAGCATCAACGCTTCGGCTTCGGCATAGCGAGCCTGATCGGTCAGGCATTCGCCCAACTCAGCCTGGATATGGGCGGTGCGTGGATGTGTCTCGCCGTAGGTTGCCATGGCAAGCGACAGGGACTCGTCGTAGATCGCTTCGGCCTCTCCATACCGCTGCTGGTGGCTCACCACCTTAGCGAGTCTAGCGAGTGCGAGCCACCGATTGGTGTCATCGTTGCCCAGCGTACGCCGGTTCGTGGCGATGCCTTGTCGGTAGACTCGCTCGGCTTCCGCATACTCTTGCTGCTGCATCAACGCCGAGCCTAGTCCCATGACGTTCTTAGTCACGTTGGGATGGTCCTCACCCACCGTCCTACGACCGAGCTCTAGGGCTTTCCGGAAAGTCGCCTCTGCTTCCTCAGGTTTATTCTGGATCAGTAAGATGCTGCCCAGGTTGTACAGCGGGGAGAGCCTGCTGGGGTGATCTTCGCCGATTGTTCTGCTTTCGATGGCAAGGGTTTCCCGAACGAAGCGCTCGGCGTCCTCTAGGTTGCCCGCAGCCCAAGCCATCACAGACAAGCTTCCTAGGGCGTTTGTCACATACGGATGATCTTCGTCCAGCTCTTGGCGATAAAGTTCATAGGCTTCGCGCAGGAGGGGTTCGGCTTCAGCGGGCTTGCCTTGTTCCCATAGCGTTCCAGACAGTTCGTTCAGGGCGAGGGCAATCTCGACGTGATCATCGGGTGCGACGCGGTGACGCATCGCAAGGCCCTCCCGAGCCATCGCCTCAGCCTCGGCGTGTTGGCCTTGTTGCGAGAGCATGGTGCCCAGGTCGGAGAGGGTCCGAGAGATGGAAAGGTGATCGTCGCCCAGGACTTGGCGGCGCATTGCCAGAACGATGCGGAAGAGTGAATCCGCGGCGGCATAATCGCCTAAGCGCTTCTGCTGCACAGCTAGGTTTTCGAGGCTCTGGGCTACGTCCTCATGCTCCTCTCCGAAAACCTGTTGGCGGAGTGCCAAGCCTCGCTCCAGTAAGGGCTGAGCCTTCTCATACTGCCCCATGCCTTGGTAGGCCGAGCCGATGAGATCGAGCATCTGGGCCTGTACCTCCGCGTTGTCCTCTAGGTCGTCCACCCGTTCCAGCCCGCGCTCCAGCAGAGCGGAGGCCGTGAGGGTGTCCCCGCGAACCTCCTCGAAGGGGTCGTTTACCATGAAAAGCTCCTGCATGAACGCCGAGACCCGCTCGGCCTTCGCTTGCTCAACCTCGGCACGTACGAGTGCGCGGGCCGTCTGTGCCTGTTGTAACGCCATCGCAATAGCGAACCCTGCGAGCAAGACCACAAGGCCTGCGGCTGCCGCGACGCCTACGCGGTGTCGACCGACGAACCTTCGCATTCTGTAGCCCGCCGAGGCTGGGCGTGCCTGCACTGGTAGCCCCATCCTGTGCCGTCGCAGGTCGTCGAGTAGTGCCTCCACCGAGACATAGCGAGCCTCCAAGTCCTCCCGCAGCGTTTTCAGTATGATCGTATCGAGGTCGCTGCGAAGGCGTCGCCCACGTTCAGCGTCAACGACTGCGCTCGGCGGCTTCAGCGGTTCTGGTGGCCGCTGTCCGGTGAGCAGTTCATACAGCACCACGCCGAGGGCATACACGTCGGTCGCCGTCGAGACGGCCTCGCCACGCAGTTGCTCCGGTGAGGCATAGGCCGGGGTGAGCAGGCGCTGCTCGGTCGTCTGCGTCATCGCATCGCCCGTCTCCGGATCGAGGAGGCGGGCGATGCCGAAGTCGAGCAGCTTCACCTGCGGTCGTCCGTGCTCGTCTTCCGCAATGAGAATATTCGACGGCTTGAGGTCGCGGTGGATGACGAGCCGCCGGTGGGCGTAGGCCACCGCCTCGCCGACCTGCCCGACGAGCTCCAGCCGTGCCTTGAGGTTGAGCGACCGCGCTTCGGCCCAGGCCGTGATTGGCTCGCCCTCGACGTATTCCATCACGAGGTACGGTCGTCCGTCGTCCGTCGCCCCGGCGTCGAGCAATCGGGCGATACCGGGGTGGTCCAGCCCCGCGAGGATGCGGCGCTCGCGGCGGAAGCGGGCGAGGACCTCGTCGGTGTCCATCCCGCGCTTGACCAGCTTCAGCGCGACGCGCTTCTCGAACGTCCCATCGGCCCGCTCGGCGAGGTACACCGCCCCCATCCCACCGCGACCGATCTCGCCAGCGATCCGATATGGCCCCACCGACGCCCCGCTGTCGAGTTCGAGAGGTTGCTCAGGCTGCGCGTCGAGCATCGGGGCGGCGAAGCCAGTGGCGGACTCCCCGAAGTCGGCCTCGGCACGGGCGGCGCGTTCGACCAAGGCGACGGCGGCGTGGTAGAGGTCAGGGTCTTGTCCGCAAGCGGCGCGGAGAAAGGCGGTGCGCTCGTCGGGGTCGCGCTCCAAGGCTTCGGCGAGGAGGTCGTCGAGGCGTTGCCAGCGATCATGGGAAAGGTCAAGCATGGCGTCAGGGTGGCGTGTACCCTTCTATCGGAATCGCACCGCCGATCCGATCACGGGTCCATCTTCTCGGGGTAGAGCGCCTGATGGAGCCACGCGCGGGCGCGTGCCCAGTCGCGGCGGGCTGTCACCTCAGCGCGACCTGTGATTTCGGCGATCTCGTCGTAGGTGTAGCCGCCGAAGAAGCGCAACTCGACGATCTCGGCGAGGCGCTCGTCGTAGGTGCGGAGTGTTTCGAGGGCTTCATCGAGGGCGAGGAGGTCGTCAGCGCGCTGCTCGGCGGCGGCCTGCACCGCGTCGAGCGGGAGCACCGAGGCGTCGCCGCCGCGCTTGGCGGCGGACTGCTCGCGGGCATAGTCCACCAAGACGAACCGCATGGCGCGGGCGGCGAGGGCGAAGAAGTGGCTCCGGTCCTCGGGCGTCAGCCGCTCCGGGTCCACGAGGCGGAGGTAGGCTTCATGGACGAGGGCCGTCGTGTTGAGCGTCTCGCCGGGGCGGAACCGGCGGAGTCGGGCGCGGGCGATGTCGCGGAGCGCGCCGTAGACGTGCTCGAAGAGACGGTCGGAAGCGCCGTCGCCGCCTTCGCGGGCGGCACGGAGGAGGTCGAGCGTATCGGTAGCAGGCATGGCAGAGGCGAGAGGCCGGGCAACGGTCTGATAATGTAAGACGTTGCCACCTGCTTCGGAAGGCCAATGATCGGATCCGGGCCGGGATTCCGAAAGAGGAGATAGACGCCCTCCATCGATCCGCCCGATTCTATGAAACGCTCCGTGCTACTCCTCGCTTTTCTTCTCGCCGCACCCGCCCTCGCCCAGCCCACGTGGGAGGTCGTAGACCTTGGCACCACAGAGGACCTGCTCGCCCTGAGCGCGCTTGTTGAGCCGCCGTGGGTTGTCGGTACGAATGGTTTCGTGGCTCGTGCCTCGGCGGACCTCGGAACGTGGACCACATTCGACGCTGGAACCGACACAGACCTCGTTTCCTTCAGTCGCTATCCCCTCGGCTCCGAGCGATTCTATGTCGGTGGGCGGGCAGGCATCGTGCGGCACACCTTCGATGGGTCCAGTTGGTTTGACCACGACATCCCCGACACTACACAGGACTATGTGCTGCGATACAATGGCGGCCTCGTAGCGTTCGGGAGCGAGGGGGATATTCGGACCTCGTTCAATGCCATCCCGCCGTGGGTGATACAGGAGAGCGGCACGACCGCCTCGCTGAACGATGCCTTCCTGCGTGGCGACACGTTCATTGCAGTCGGGGACGAGGGGACAATCCTTCGCTCGACGCTCCAGGCCGAGACGTGGGCGGCTGTGGAGAGCGGCACTACCGCCAACTTGCACGCAGTCGGTGCCATGGTGGGCGATGTTTGGGTGGCCGTTGGGGAAGGCGGTCTCGTCCTCAAGAGCAACGACAACGGCCTTACGTGGACTCCTCGAAACAGTGGCACAACGGCCACGCTCTATGATCTCGCCGAGCGCTCGTTCGATTTCCTCGCCGTGGGCGAGGGCGGATTGGTTATCAAGTCGGAGACCCGAGGCGACACGTGGTGTTTCCTCGACACGGGCACGACGGCCACGCTCTACGCTGCCACTCGGCTCAGTTCCAATCGGTGGCTCGTGGCTGGCGAGGGCGGCGTGCTCCTTCTCGCTCAGTTTGGGGCTTTAGGCAACTGCGTGCCCGTCTCCGGTGAGGAGGCTGCGCCCGAAGTAGGCTACACGCTCTCCGCCGCGTGGCCCAACCCGATGACGCAGCGCACCGCACTTTCGCTTTCGGTGGACCGCCCGCAGCACGTCACCGCCGAGGTGGTCGATTTGCTAGGTCGGCGTGTGGCACTTCTCTTCGACGGACCTATCGCGACGGGCGCGGTGCACACGCTCACCCTCGAACGCCGGGGGCTGCCGTCCGGCACCTATCTCGTCCGCGTCGCGGGCGAGACGTTTGGTGCCAGTCGCCGCGTCACGCTTCTGTAGCTCGCTCTATCCCTACTCCCTCCAATCAACAACCTATAGACCCATGACACGCATCCTGCTTTTCCTTGTCCTGCTCGCTGGCGCGACCACCGCTTCGGCGCAGCACAATCTTGACGCGCTCGCCCACCGCATCATCCACACCACCGCTGGCATCGAGGCCGGGGAAGTGGTGGTCATCGAGGGCGGACAGCATACCGTCCCACTCATGGAAGCCCTCGCTGTCGAGGTCACAAAGGCCGGAGCTTTTCCGAGATTGCTGCTGAGTACCGACCGCGCCAACGAAGCATTCTGGGCACAGCCCGACGCCTACCTCCAGCAGCAGGACCCGTCAGCAAAAGCCATTCGGGAGATGGCGGACGTGTACATCGATCTGCCCTCGCAGGAGGACGAGACGTTTTGGAAAGACGTCGCACCGGAGCGCCGCGCCCTCGTCAGTGAAGCCTATGCCGACTTCGTCGAGGTGATGCAGGCCACCCGTAACCGGAACATTAGCGTGCGTTATCCCTCGGCGTCCGACGCCCGCGAGAGCCGTCTCGACCTGGCGCAGTACGAACGCCTGCACTGGGCTGCGCTCGGGGCCGACTACGACCGGATCGCGGCTCAGGCGTCGAGTCTCTCCGATAAGCTCCGGGGTGCGCGCGAAGTGCGCGTGACGACGCCTGCGGGCACCGACTTCACCTTCGCTGTCGGTGACCGGCGCGTCTACGCTGCCGATGGGGTGATCTCCGACGCTGAGCGCGCCAGCGGTACGTTGACCGACCTCGACGAAGTGCTGCCCGGCGGTGCGGTGGACGTGGCCCCGCTCGAAACCTCGGCGAACGGACGGGTGGTTGTGCCCCGCGCGATGTGCAACGATGAGCCGCTGCGCGACGCCTCGTTCACGTTCGAGCAAGGCGTGATGAAAAACCTCCGGGCGAGCCAAGGGCAGGCGTGCGTCGAGGACATGATGCGCCCCTACAGCGGCCCGAAAGACCGGCTCGGCTACTTCGCCATTGGCTTGAATCCGGCGCTGCAACCGATGGAAGAGGGCGGAGCCGAGTTCCGGCCGTGGGCTGGGGCGGGCGTTGTGACGGTGGAGATCGGACGGAACACGTACCTCGGCGGGGCCAATGACACGCAGAGCGAGTTCGGCTTCCAACTGACGAATGCGACCGTGACGATTGACGGCGAGGTGGTCGTGCGCGACGGGCAACTCGTCGGCGATCTCGCATCCCGCTAACAGAATACAGGCTCAGGAGGCTCGGTGTTGACGGCTGAGCCTCCTGAGGGCTAGCATTACGGGTACCGCTAACCTTCCGCGCTCGTATGAAACGCTTACCCCTCTTGCTTGTCGCCTTGCTGGTCGGGTGTGTCGGTGAGTCGCCGCCGCCCTACGATCTTGCTGTCACCAACGTGACGCTCATCAACGGTACCGGCGCACCAGCACAGTCCGGCGCGAACGTGCTCGTCCGAGACGGACGCCTGGCCGCCATCACCACCGGCCCCCTCCGCGAGGACGCCGCGACGGTGGTGGAGGCCACCGGACAGTACCTCATCCCCGGCCTCATCGACGCACACACGCACCCGCTTCCGGGCGAGGGCACCTTTCCTCGGTTTATCCACTACGGCGTCACGTCCATCCTGATTACGGGTGGAAGTATCGCAAGCCGGGAGAATCTGGCTCACGCCCGAGCGCTCTCCGAGCGCGGCGACACCCCCTCGCCGCGCGTCTTCCACACGAGCCAGCACGTCACGATGGAGGGGCGGCACCCGGTCAAGACGTACCCTAGTCCCAATTGGGTCGAGGGCGAAACGGTCTACTACATGCGCGAAGCTAGCGACGCGGAGCGCATTGTGGAGGCCGTCGCGGACCAGCCCATCGTCGGCATCAAGGTGACTATCGACGACGGGCCGACGCCGCCGTTCGTGGAGATGATCTCGGTGGAGTTCGTCACAGCTCTCGTCCAGGCAGCCCATGCGCGCGGCATTGAGGTGTTCGCCCACGTCAGTTCGATGGAAGGGCTCCGCGTCGCCGAGGTAGCCGGTGTGGACCACTTCGTCCACTTTGTGGGCTTGGACATCGACTGGGAGCAAGACGAGGCGCTTATCGAGCGCCTACGCGAGCGCGATCCGTCGTGGGTCACGACCCTGATGATCGACAAGATGTTTTTATACCCCGCCCACCCCGAATGGCTCGATGAGGTAGAGGCGACTGGCCTCTTCGACGCCGACGAGATCGCTCGGCTGCGGGATAGTCGTACGGTAGAGGAAGCGCAGGCCTTTCTGCGCAACGCTTTCGGGCTAGAAGACCCGACGCTCGATGCCGCTCTCCGGCTTCAGATCGAGGATCTGCAGGAGGTACACCGGCGCGGCTTCAACCTCGTCGTCGGGACGGATATGGGCAACGACTTCATCTTTCCCGGCCTGAGTGTGCATGAGGAACTGGAGTTGCTGGCGATGGGCTTCACGCCCGCTGAGTTAATCCCGATGGCGACGCGCAACGCCGCCATCATGCTCGGCGTGGAGGACGACCTCGGCACCCTCGAAGTCGGCAAGTGGGCCGACATGGTGCTGCTTGATGAGAACCCGCTGGACGACATCCGCCACACCCGCGCCATCCGGGCCGTCTTCCGAGGTGGGCAGGAGCAAACTAGGCTCGCCCCAAACGCGCACGAAATCGACTGATTTGGCCGGGCGGTGATCGGATCGGCGGCGGGATTCCGAATGGAGAAATAGAGCGCCCCTCGGGCATCCTTTTTCATCCAACCCTTGGTCCCATGAACCGCCCTCTGTTTCTTCTGCTAGCGATCATCCTCGCCTTTCCTGCCACTGCCCAGCCTCGGCTCTTTACTTCCGCCGATGGGGCTACCCTGAACGCCCGGCAAGCCACCTATCTCGATCACCTCGAAACCCTTCGCACGAGCGCCGAGACACGCCTTGTCGTCCCCGATCTCAGCACGCTCGATGCCGAGACGCTCACCTTCAACCTCTTGGATGCCGAGGTACGGCTGACCCGAACCCGCGTCGAGCGCCGCTTTGGGGACGGAGCGTCGTATCGCTTTGAGAGCGACGACGAGGCCACCTTTGCCCTTTTCGTCGAACGCCAAGGGCAGCTCACCGGCAATGTCCGCGTGGACGGACAGCTCTACTCGGTACGTCCGCTGACGGACGGCCTGCACGCCGTCGTGAAAGTGGACGAGAGCCAATTCCCAGACGACCATCCGCCGGAGTGGGATACCGTTGAGGCTGAGGCCGCCGAGCACTGGGCTACCGAGCCGTACGCCCCGAAGGCCCTTCCCGACGGTATCATGGACGGCGAGCGCGGCGGCTTCGCCATCCGCATTATGGTGCCCTACACCCCCGAAGCCGATCAGGAGTCGGCCGACATCCTGGGCCTGATCCAGCTTGCCTTCGACGAAACCAACCTCAGCTACGACCGCAGCAACCTCGGCCTCGAAGCGGTGCTAGCCTACGCCTACAAGACCCAGCAGAGTGAGGCAGGCGCGGATATGATCACCCTCCTCGAACGGCTTCAGAACCCGAGAGACAGTTGGTACAACGAGGTCCATGCGCTGCGCGGAGCCTACGGGGCCAACCTCGTCAACATGATCACGAGCGACGGTTTCTACTGCGGCATCGCCTCGGCTATCCTCGCTTCGGATGCGACGGACTCGTATGCGGTGACGGCGCAGAACTGCGCGACGGGCAACTACACCTTCGGCCATGAGCTGGGGCATCTGCAAGGGGCGCGCCACAACCCCGAGGCCGATCCGAGTACCTCGCCCTTCCTGTATGGGCACGGCAAGTACTACGAGCCAGACGCTTGGCGGACCATCATGTCCTACAACTGCCCGAGCGGCTGCACCCGCCGACCCAACTGGTCCAATCCCGACGTGCTGTTCCAAGGCGTCCCGACCGGTGACGAGGTGCTCCGCAACAACGCCCGCGTACTCGCGGAGACGTGGGGCACCATCGCCTTCATCGGCCCCTCGCCCACCGCGCGGCGGGCCGACGTAGAGATCGAGCGCCTCAGCCCCTCGACGCTTCCGGCCTCCGGCGGGACGGTGCAGTTCGAGGCGACGATCACGGGCCTCAGCACGCCCGGCTTCGCTGGCGAGGTCTGGGTTACGCTCACAACCCCGAACGGTCCATACGGTACCATCTTCGGGCCGCAGCTCGTCCGGGTCAACGAGGACCAGTCGTTCTCGAAGACGCTCCAGTTCAACGTGCCAGCCAGCGCGCCGTCCAGCCGAGGCGGCTACCGGGTCTCGATCTACGCCGGGGACTATCCCGACGAGATGGTGTCGTTCGACAGTTTCGTGTTCTCGAAGACGGGCTCCAACCGGCCTGGTGAGGAAGCCGCTCCCGTTGATGTGACCGTGACGGACGAAGCTGCGTCGGTGCTGACCGCATCGAGTACGAGCGGCACGCCGGAGGCCGTCGCGCTCCACGCGGCCTATCCCAACCCATTCACGTCGGCGACCACGCTCGGCTTCGAGGTGCCTGCCGCGGGTACCGTCCAACTGGCAGTCTATGATGTGCTGGGCCGCGAGGTCGCCGTGCTCGTGAACGGCGAGGTAGAAGCCGGACGCCACACGGCAACGTGGGATGCCACGGATCTGCCGAGTGGCTTGTATCTCGTGCGGCTGACGACCGACAGCGGTGCGGTCGAGACGCAGCGGCTCGCGCTCGTGCGATAAGGCGTTTGTGGTGGAGGCCAAGCGGGCGGGGTACCCTCAGGTGCTCCGCCCGCCTGTCGTCCGAGCCTCGCGGTCTTAGTCTGCCGAGGCTTCGACCTGCTCCTGCCAACGTGCGACCTCGTCGGGGCGACCCCATGCCTCGTACAACTCGACGAGCGCGGAGGCGACCGGCGGTGCCCCATGCCGCTCGGCGTGATCCGACCCGTCGAGCGCGTCGCGGGCGGAGAGCAGGAGCTGCTCGGCCCGCTCGAACGAGCCTTGCTCTCGGAGAAAGCCTGCCAACTTGACCGCGCTGTAGGCCACCGAGGGGTCGTCTAGCCCCCGGTCGGCGCGGAGCACATCCATTGATTCTTGCTGGGCGTCGATGGCTCCTGCTAGGTTGCCCCGGTCGTGCAGTAGCGAAGCGAGGGTGCCCAGGGGCACGGCACGGTCGGCGGGGCGACGGGGCGGGAGGGAGGCGGCCTCGCGGAGCGTGGCCTCGGCTTCATCGAGTCGTCCTTGGCGGCGCAAGATGGCCCCGTGGATAGCGAGGAGGGTGGCGAGCGAGCCGCTGCCGGGCCGCGTAGCCCGTGTGACCGCGACGGCCTCGGCTCCGGTCGCCTCTGCCTCATCGAGCCGTCCGGTCATGAGCAGCGCAAAGGCGAGGTGCCGCAGCACGCCGACGCGGCGCGGGTCGTCGGCTCCATACAGTCGCTCGTAGCGGTCAAGGGCTGTCCGGTACAGCGCTTCGGCTTCGGTAACGCGCCCGGCGTTGGTCAGCACGCGGGCGAGGGTCTCCTCGGTCGCCACGATCTCTGCCTCGTCGGCTCCGTTGGCTTCCAAGCGTTCGAGCGAGGCCCGCAGAATGGCCTCGGCTTCGTCGGTGCGGTAGCTCTCGATGAGCACGAGGGCGTGCTGGCGTTCGGTGTGGGCCAGCAGTGCAGGGTCTCCGGCCTGTTCGGCGAGGCGGTGGGCAGTCTGGGCAGCTTCGCCCGCTTCGTCGGTGGCTCCCGTTTCGCGGAGCGCAGCGGCGAGGGCCGCGAGGCTTGCCGCGTGTTCAGCGGGTGGGGCGTGCTCCCGGAGCGAGACCGCCTCGCGCAGCGGCTCCACCGCCTCGGGATAGAGGCCGAGCCGGAGGTAGGTCTCGCCGATGACGTGGAGCAGGCCCGCGCGCGTCTCGGGCTGGTCGGCGAACTCATCCTGCACGCGGACGAGCGCCGGGTCGAGGAGGTCGCGGACGCGGAGCGTGTCCTGCCGCGTGTCGGCGAAGGGGTCGGCGGCGGCGAAAAGGCTTTCGAGGAAGGTGGCTGTCGTCGCGGCCCGGTCGAGGGCGCGGACGGTCTCGCGCTGCTGCCGCACGAGCGCCGCACCGAAGACAAGCACCGTGAGCAGCACCGCCGTGCCGATTCCAACGCCGAGCCGGTGCCGAGCCACAAACTTCCGCGCCCGGTACCCGATCGAGTCCGGGCGCGCAGCCAGCGGACGCCCCTCGCGCAGCCGCACCAAGTCCTCGCCGAGCGCCTCGGCCGTCGGGTAGCGGCGGGCGGCGTCTTCATGCAGGGCTTTGGCGACGAGCACTTCGAGGTCGCCGCGCAGTGTCCGGCGGTCCCCATCGCTGGTCACGGCTTCGCTGAGGCGCTCACCGGGTTGGACTGGACGGCGTCCGACGAGCAGTTCGAAGAGAATCACCCCGAGCGCGTACACGTCCGTCGCCGTCGTCACCGTCGCGCCTGCCACCTGCTCCGGCGCGGCGTACTCCGGCGTCAGGACGCGTTGGCCCGCCTGCGTCAGCGGCCGTGTCACGGGCGTGTCCGCCGAGCCGTCCTCGTCAGCAAGCAGTCGGGCGATGCCGAAGTCGAGCAGCTTGACCTCACCGTCGTCGGAGACGAGGATGTTCGACGGCTTCAGGTCACGGTGGACGACGAGGTGGCGGTGCGCGTAGGCGACCGCCGCGCACACCTGCTCGAAGAGTGCGAGGCGGGTCTCCACATCGAGGCCGTGCGCTTCAGCATAGTGCGTGATCGGCTGGCCCGCGACACGCTCCATCACGAGGAACGGGCGTCCGTCCGCGGCGGCCCCGGCGTCGAGGAGGCGGGCGATGTGCGGATGGTCGAGGCCGGCGAGGATCTGCCGCTCGTAGCGGAAGCGGCGGAGGACCTCGTCGGTGTCCATGCCGCGCTTGACGAGTTTGAGGGCGACCTGCTTCTCGAAGGTCCCGTCGGCGCGAGTGGCTTGGTAGACGGTGCCCATGCCTCCGCGTCCGAGTTCGCCCTCGATGCGGTAGGCTCCGACGAGTGTACCCGGCGTGAGGTCGCGTTCTTGCCGAGCCGTCGCCTCGTCAAGCAGGTGGGATGCGAAGGCCGTCGCACTTTCGCCGAGTGCGTGCTCGGCCTCGGAGTCGCTGTCGAGCAAGGCGATGACAGCATGGTAGAGTGCGGGATCATCGCCGCAACGGGCGCGCAGAAAGGCCGTGCGCTCGTCGGGCGGCCGGTCGAGGGCTTGCTCGAAGAGGGTGTCGATCGCGGCCCAGCGTTCAGGTGTGAGAGGTTCCATCGGCGATGGGGTTTACCCTCCATTCGCAGTTTCGGCGTCCGACGTGTCATCGGTGCCTGACCTGTCATCGGGCGATGCGTCTGCCGGGCGCTCGCGCATCGTGTGGTAGAGCCAAGCGCGGGCGCGCCGCCAGTCCCGCTTGACCGTGGCGAGGGAGCGGCCCGTGTGCTCGGCGATCTCCTCATGTTGCATCCCGCCGAAGAACCGAAGCTCAACGACCTCGGCCAGCCGCTCGCTGAGGCGTGCAAGTTGATTGAGGGCGTCGTCGAGGGCTAGCAGGTTCACGGCCTCGGCGTCCGCGTGGGTCGGCGTCGTGCCGAGGGCTTCGTTGAAGGTGAGGTGCGGCTGGCCGCCGCCGCGCTTCTGGGCCGCCTGTTCGCGTGCGTAGCCGATCAGCACAAACCGCATCGCCCGCGCCGCGAGCGCGAAGAAATGCACCCGGTCGGTGAAGCTCGGATTCTCGCCGGTCGTCAGCTTGATGTACACCTCGTGGACGAGCGCGGTCGTGTTGAGCGTCTCGCTCGGACGGTGGCGGCGGAGTTTGGCGTGGGCCAGTTGCCGCAATTCGTCGTAGAGGCGCGGGAACAGCCGGTCGAGCGCGTCGCGGTCGCCCTCGCGCGCGTCGTGCAGAAGCTGGGTGGTGCTCGGTCCTGCGGTCATGCGTTGGTTGCTAAGAGAAGCCCGGTCGAAAGGTACGCGTGGTACCGCCGCAAGGTTTGGCGCAACCCGGGTGATCCGCAGGCGACAGGTTCTGCGATTGGGTAGGCAGCACCTCACCAACCACGCCATCCGATGCGCTATTTCTACTTCCTCGCCCTGCTCGCCGTCTCCGCCACCGCCGATGCCCAGACCCGCTACGAGTGGGTCGGCGGCTCCTCGGGCGACTGGACCGAGCCTGCCAACTGGTCGCCCGAGGGCATTCCCGCCGCTGCTGATACCGCCGTCGTTGAGAGCAGCAGCATCGTCATCGCCACGCTCACCGAGAACACGACCATCGCCGGGCTGGAGGTCGAAGGCCTTGGGGCGGTCGCGGGCGACTTCGACCTGACCATCACCGATCACCTCCAATGGGAGGGCGGCGGAACCGGCTTCGAGACGTTCCGGGGCACCGGCACCATTACCCTCGCCTCCGGAGCAACGGGGCACATGGCTGAGGGCACGAGCCGCTACCAGATGAGTAGCGGGCGCACGCTCGTCAACGACGGCTCCATTCTGTGGGACGGCTCCGGGACATGGCAGGGCGGCGGTCGCCTCGTCAACAACGGGGAGCTTCTCCTCGCGATGGGCGAGGGGAGCATCACCTTCTCGGACCTCGCCGACGCCGTCATGAACAGCGCGACGGGCACCATCCGCCGGATGGGCGAAGGCGGAGCCACCATCGGCTCGGGCCTTGTCAACGACGGCCTCATCCGTGTCGAAGACGGCATCCTCGACATCAGCAGCTTCAATAGCACGGGAACGACGGGAACCGGGTCCATCGAGGTCCTGAGCGGAGCGGAGCTTCTTCTGAGCGGCCGTGGAAACAGCACACAGGCGAGCATCACAGGCGAGACTGTCACCGTCAACACATTCGGCAGTCGGTTCACCGTCACCGATACCTACGACGTGACGACGACGCACATGCTGGGCAGCGGCGGCGGTCTCCGGCTCGATGCTGATGCAACGATCTCGGACCTCGTGCTGGAGGCTGGTTTCCTAGACGGTAGCGGTACGCTCACCGTCACGAACTCGCTCGATTGGTCGGGCGGTCGCATGGAAGGCAGCGGGACGACGACCCTCGGGCCGAGCGTCCCGCTCACCATCGGCGGTGCGAACGTCAGCCTCAGTGGCACGCGGACACTCCGTACCGAGGGGCCGGTGACGTGGACCGGCGACGCTGATTTCTCCTCGGGCACCACCACCACCGTGTTCGAGAACGCAGGCACGTTCACGTCCTCGGGGCCTGGTGAGCGCCAGACGAATTTCGTCACGTTCCAGAACACTGGCACGGTCATTCACGATGGCGGTACGCTCCGCTTCGGCGGCGAGATGAACAACGAGGGCGAGATCCGTATCGAGACGGGGACACTCCAACTCAACGCCAATGGCACCGATACGGGGCGCTACGACATCGCAGAAACCGGAAGGCTGGAGTTCGTTTTCGGGACGCGTACCCTCACGGAGTCGGTTTCAATCACTGGCATCGGTGCTGTCGCCTTCCCCGGCAGCCCCGTCACCAACCGGGCGACGTGGCAACCCGGTACCTCTCCCGGCGTGCTCGCGGTCGATAGCAACTGGCCCGCGATGCAGCCCGAAGGCGTCCTCGACATCGAGATCGGCGGCCCGACGCCCGGCACCGACTTCGACCAACTCAGCGTGACGGGCACAGCCACGCTCGGCGGCACGCTCCGCGTCACCCTCACCGATGGGTTCGAGCCTGCGGACGGCGACCGCTTCCTGATCATTCCCGCCGCGTCGGTCTCTGGCAGCTTTGACGCGCTCGACCTCCCCGACGGGTTGGAGGCGTTTATCGATGTCACCGACGACGGGGCCGAGCTAGTGATCGGCCAGCCGGTCTCGAATGAAGATGACACCGCCGAGGCATTGCCGACAGCCTTCGCGCTGGACCGCGCCTATCCGAACCCCTTCGCCGAGCGGGCGACGCTGCGCTATGCCGTCCCCGAGGCCAGTCGCGTCACGCTCGCGGTCTTTGACGTGCTGGGTCGTGAGGTTGTGCGGCTCGTGGATGAGAATCGAGCCGCCGGTCGCTACGAGGCGATGCTCGACGCGCGGAGCCTGCCAAGCGGGGCTTACCTCGTGCGAATGACCGCCGACGGCTTCGCCGAGACCCGCCGCGTCACGCTGCTCCGCTGATTCGGAAGGGCGGTGATACGAGGCCGTCCCGATGAGATAACCAAACCCACCCACCGCCAGCCCTGCCTTCGCACCCCAAACCTCTAGTCTCATGCCTTCCTTCTCTTCGGTTCTTCGACTTGTCTATCTCGCCATACTTCTGCCGATCGCCTCGGTCTCTGCTCAGGTTTCCACCGGGCTGCTGGATGATTTTCAAGACGGCAGTACCCAGAATTGGCGCCAAGGGATCAATAGTGGGGCGGTTGTCACCGTGTCGGATCTGGGGCCGCAGGGGGCAGGCGACTTTGCCCTTCAGGTTACCTCTACGGGTACCGGCGGGATTGCCAGCAAGCTCACCGTCTTCAACACTGCGCAGTGGACGGGCAACTACACAGCGGCGGGGGTTGAGACCATCTCCGCCTCGGTCAACAATCTCGGTGCGACCGATCTCATCTTGCGGGTGTGGCTTGAAGGACCGGGTGGACGATGGGTCTCTGCCTCCGGGTTTTCGCTTCCGGCAGGCAGTGGGTGGCAGCAGGCCACGTTTTCGGTGAGGCCCGCTGACCTTGCGCCTACACAGGGTGCCACCAGCGTTTCCACGACGCTGGCAGGGGTTACGAAGCTCCGCATCTACCACAGTCCCACGCCGACGACCCCGGGTACAACCATCGCTGCTACGCTGGCGCTGGATAACATCGCGGCAGGTCCGCCGCCGAGCTTCGATTTCATCGTCAACAGTGCCTACGAGCGGCCCGACACAAACCTCGGTGATGGTCAGTGCTTCACCGGTTTCTCGGTCGTGGTTGATGGGATTACCACCCGCGAATGCACGCTGCGCGCAGCCATCGAAGAGGCGAACGCACAAGGGAGCACCGGGCCGTCTGCCATTCACTTCGACATCGACGATGGGCCTGCCGGGTCCGAGATCGCACCGGGTGTGTGGAAGATTACTGTCTCCAGCCCAACAGCGCTGCCTGAGATCACGGCACCGGACCTAGTGATTGACGGGCTGACCCAGCCGGGGGCCTCGTGTGGTGACCTCGTGGCGGGCCAGCCGCATGACCTCCGCGTGGTGCTCGACGGAAGCTTGCTGACCGATCCATCGGCAAGCGGACTCGTTGGGTTTGCTCCCCGGACGACGGTGCGGGGCCTCGTCGTCCAGAACTTTTCGTTCTACGGCATCTTCCTCGAAAGGGATGCCAACGACGATGCCTCCCATCTCGCTGAATGCAACTACGTGGGGAGCGATCACACGGGGCAGGCGGCAGCGGGGAATCTCATCGGCCTCTTTGTGTACAGCGGCACCATACAGAACAATCTCGCCTCGGCAAACAGCAGCCTTGGCCTCGGTGGTGCGGCGCGCTTCGCAGGGGATAGTCTGCTGATCCGGCGCAACATCGTGGGTGCGGACATCGATGGAAGTCAAGCACTCGGCAACGGAACCGGAATCGCTGGAGGTGTTAGTGGTGGTGCTGGCGACATGATCAGCATCCACGACAACCTCATTTCGGGCAATGGCGATGACGGTGTTCGAGTGGGTGGTGCCGAGGTCATCGAGGTGGTGGGTAACATCGTGGGGTTGGCGCTGGACCGGACGACCGCGCTCGGAAATGGTGCGCGTGGCATTGCCTTCTCGCATTCCAGTTCGTCAGCAGTCGATCCCTCCGTCACGATCCAAAACAACCTTGTGGGCAGCAATGAAGATGATGGCATCAGCGTCTTCAGTCCATCCTCCGATCTTGGGCTACTGTTGATCGAGGGGAACACAGTAGGCCTAAACGATGCCGGAACAGCCCGCCCCAACGGGGATATAGGCGTCTCCGTATTCGGGGGATCGAATGCTAGCGTTTTGGACAACGTCGTGTCGGTTCGTGATGCGGGAGGCATCGTCGTGGCCGGTATCAGTGTAATTAACCTCGACGCAGCGCTGGTTGAGGGCAACACGGTGGGCCTGAACGCTGCCGGAGCAGCCCGTCCCAACGAGGGCATCGGAATCACCGTCCAGAACGGCATCGATCACGTTGTGCGAGCCAACACCGTGGCGAATAGCTTAGACGACGGCCTCTTCCTGTTCAACGCAGATAATGCCCTCATCGAAGGCAACACGGTGGGGCTGAACGATGCGGGTGACTTGCGACCCAATGCCCGAAATGGCATCGAAGTGCGCGAGAGCGATGGGGTGACGCTGCGCGATAATATGGCGAGTGGCAATACGTGGAACGGCATCGCTCTGAGCTTCAGTCCCAACGCGACCATCGAAGGCAACACGGTCGGGCTGAATGCCAGCGGTGATATCCGACCCAACGGTGTCGTGGACGGCTTCAACAACAGCGGTATCTCCATCTTCGGGAGCGACAACCTCACGCTCACGGGGAACGTCGTCTCCGGCAACAGCGGCTCGGGCATTTTCTTCGAGCAGCCGAATCTCCGTGCCGATGGGGACCGGGGCCAAGAAGTCGGACGCTCAGCGGGCGGGTTCGTCTCCTCTGCCCCTGTCATCACGGGCAACTTCGTGGGCACCACCGCCGATGGTCTCGCCGCCCGGCCCAACGGCCAGACGGGTCTCGTCTTTTCCGAGTCCGCTGCCGACGCCCTCGTGCAGGCCAACACCCTGAGCGGCAACACCGACAACGGGGTCTTCCTCTTCAACGGCACCAGCGGTCACGTCTTCGAAAACAACTTCATCGGCACCAACGCCGAGGGTGACGACCTCGGCAATGGGCCGCCGAGCGGGGCGGGGCGCGCGGGCATCTTCTGTAGCAATGCGTCCGACGTTCGCATCGGGCAGAACTTCTCGCCCAACCGCATCTACTTCAACGGCGGCGACGGCATTTTCATCGGTGCGCCGTGCCAGGACATCGCCGTCGTCGGCAACATCATCCGCGACAACGGCGACCTCGCGGTGGACCTCGCCCCGAATGGGCCGAATCCGAACGACACGGGCGACGGCGACACCGGAGCCAACGGCAAGCTCAACTTCCCGGTCATCACATCGGCGGAGAACGACGGCTCGAACTCGATCATCGAGTGGACGCTCAACGCCGAGGCGAACACGACCTACGAGCTACTCTTCTGCCGGGTCTCGTCGCCTGATCCATCGGGCTATGGCGAGTGCGCCAACCCGAACGCCCTCGCCACGACGACGACCAACGGTGCAAGCAATGCGAGTGGCACCGAGACCCTCGGCGTGGGGGCCTATCCCGCAGGCAGCTTCGTGACGGTCAACGCGACCGAGGTAGCCGGTGCGATCCCCGAGGGCTATCGCGCCACGAGCGAGTTCGCGCTGTCGGTTGAGGTTGAGGACACGGGCGTGATGCCAGGCATCTTCCTCACGGCGACGAACACCTCGCCGCTGACGGTCGCCCCCAGCGGGCAGATTTCCTTCGACTACACGATTACCAACAACACTGCCGCCTCGGTGACGGGTGACTTCTTCTTCCGCGCCGAGCGCAACGGCAGCACCGTCGCGCAGGGCATGATACTCTCGGGGACGCTGCCTGCCGGGCAGATGGTGACGAGCAGCTTCACGCAGCAGGTGCCGGGGAGTGCGCCCGCCGGGTCGTATGCCTACTCGCTACGAATCGGCCAATTCCCGAACGTGGCCGTGGACCAAGAGGATTTCGCGGTTGTGGTGAGTGGATCGGCGCGCGAAGGTGATTCGGAGGGCTGGGCGGTGCTTGAGGCGAAGCCGTGGGTACTGGCGGAAGACACCGCGTCAGAGACGAGTGCTGCCGAGGCGGCATCGAGCGAGGCGCTGCCAACAGAAGCTTCCCTGTCGGACGTGTATCCTAACCCGTTCAGCCGGGAGACGACGGTGGCGTTCGCACTGCCCGAAGCCGGACGGGTGACGCTCGCGGTCTATGACGTGCTCGGGCGGGAGGTAGTCCGGCTCGTGGATGACGAACGCAGAGCCGGTCGCTACGAGGTGGTGCTTGACGGTGCGGACCTGCCGAGTGGGGTCTACCTCGTGCGGATGACGGCGAGCGGCTTCGCCGCGACCCGCCGCGTCACGCTTCTGAGATGATACGCAGCGATCCGGTTTTGCGATAGAGCGGATAGAGACCAACCGCCTACTCCAATGACTACCCTTCGCGTCCTCCGCCTACCAGCCCTCTGCCTCTTCGCCGCGGTCTTCTTCACGGCCTGTGATCGGGATGAAGACGCGCCCGAGGTGACCATCACCCAAGTAGAGTACAACTGCGGTCGTCCCCTCGTTTGGGTTGCCATCGATCGCGATGACGAGATGATCACAGACCTCATCGTCAACTGGGGGCGCAACCACATCGCGATGAACCCGCCGAGCCTCTACGCCAGCGATCCTGTCGGTCCAGCCTTCGGCGAGGACGACGACTGGTACATCCGCAACACCGGAGGCGTGGACGTGGGCCTACCGCTCGGCGATGACCTTGAGGTGTTTCTCCGCTTCGACTTTGCCGAGCCGCTCGGCAGCAGCGAGAAGCTGGTGATGAACCTTCAGGCGAAGTACGAGCGCGCCGGTGAGGCCACGCGGTCTGTCTTCAGCGAGCGCGTGACGGTGGCCTTCGACGCAGCGGCGAACGCCGCATGCAACAGTGGCGGGAATAACAATGGGGGTAACAACAACGGGGGCGGTGGCGTCGGCGATCCGCCTGTGGTGAACAACAACCCGGCGACGTGCCCGGACGATATGGCTCCCGATGGCGGCCTCGCCTCGCCCGTGCTGGACCCGCTCGTGGTGGACGGACCGCTGGACGGGGAGACGTGTGCAGGGATCATCGCAGGCAATGTGGCTATTCCGAGCTTCATGTGGCAACCCGTGGAGGGCGCGGCGGCTACCAACAAGGCCTATCAGGTAGAGATCCGCCAGGCTGGTCAGGCATCGTGTCTCGGTGACTGGACCGACGGGTCAAGCGCCCATTGGTCGGGCAGCAATGAGTCGTGCATCGTCTTCGACTTCAACACGAACTCGACCGCCGAGTCGCTCCTGCAGAACGAGGCCTACGAGTGGCGTGTCCGGGCAAGCTGTGCCCGTGAGGACGGGACCCTCGCCAGCGGGCCGTTCACGCCGTTCATGGCCTTCGAGACGGCGGGGCCGCCGGACAAGCTCACGACACGCGCACCCTCAAACGGTGCGACCATCGAGACACCCTTCAACAACACGGGCGCCGTGAGCGTGAACTTCGAGTGGCTTCCAGCGAAGTGCGGTCCTGCCACCTACCGCGTGCGCGTCGTGGAAGCGTTTGAGGCACCAGAGGACAGCACAGAAACCTTCAATTTCCCCAGCACGGCGACCTCAGATGGGCCGGGGCAGTTGGTGACGGTGGACGGCGAGGAGCGGGTCCGCATGACCTCACTACCGCTATCGGTCGGTCGTCCATATGTCTGGTGGGTCTACGCCGACACGCCCTACGGACGCACGCCCGTGCTGACCACGCAGGACTTGCAGACATTCTCCATCGAAGAGTGAGGCGGAGGTAGGAAACGAAGCGGCGGGGCTGAACCGTTGGGGAACTGAGCCGTTCGGTTCTACTTGTTCAGCCCCGCCCGTTTCAGTTCCCCGATGGCCTTTCTCAACCCGCTCGTGCTGCTCGGCCTCGCGGCGGCGGCGATTCCGATCCTGATCCACCTCTTCAACTTCCGCAAGCCGCGGACGGTGGACTTCTCCTCGCTGGCGTTCCTGCATGAGTTGCAGAAGAGCACCATGCGCCGGGTCCGCATCAAGCAGTGGATCCTCCTCGCGCTCCGCACGCTCGCCATCGCGTGCCTCGTCCTCGCCTTCGCGCGTCCGACAGTCCAGAGCGGATGGGCGACCGTCTTCGGCGGGCAGGTCGAGACCTCGACCGCGCTCGTCCTCGACCACTCGCTCTCGATGACCGTCCGCGACGCGCAGGGCGACCTGATGACGCAGGCGCAGGAACTGGCCTCGGCGGTCGTCGAAACGTCGGAGACGGGCGATGAGGTGTTCGTCGTCGGGACCGCGGCGACCGGGCGGCCCGAGGCATTTCGCAATCCCGGTCCTGCGCTCGATGCGATTGCAGAGCTAGAGCCGGAGGCTGGAGCGACGACCGCCGGGAGCGCTGTCGGTAGGGGGTTCGCGCTCCTTGAAGGGGCCACCAACCTGAACCGCGAGGTGCTCATCGTCTCCGACCTGCAAGCCTCAACGTTCCTCGACTCGGCGCGGGTGCCGGTGCCCGAGGGCGTGCGTGTCACACTTCTTCCGGTCGGCGAGCGTCGGCACACGAACGTCGCCGTGACGGAGGCGCGTGTCCTCAGCCGGATCGTCGAAGTCGGGCAGCCCGTCGAGGTCGAGGCCACGCTCATCGCCTATGGCACTGAGCCGCTGGAGGGCTACACCGCGAGCCTCTACCTCAATGGCGAGCGCGTGGCGCAGGCTACCACCGACCTCATGCCGAATGTCCCGGCGACGGTCACGTTCACGGCCACGCCGCAGACGCGCGGCTGGCTCGCGGGCGAGGTTCATACCGAAGAGGACGAGTTCGAGTGGGACAACACGCGCCACCTCGTGCTCCACGTCCCCGAGACTCGGCGTGTGCTCCTCGTCCGTGGCGCAGGCCAGCGCGCCGACCTCGCCGACCTCGCACTCTCCCTCGGCGGCGAGCAGACCCGTTTCGCTGTGACGACGGTGCCGGAGACAGCCCTCGCCGCGCAGAACCTCGACGGGTTCGATGTGGTCGTGCTCGTCGGGCCGGAGAGTCTGGCGAGCGGGGAGCAGGCAGCGCTCACGCAGTTCGTGCAGGGCGGCGGCGGGCTGATGGTCTTCCCGTCCGAACGAGCGAACGCCGCCGACTACGATGCGCTCTTCATTGCGCTCGGTGGCGGGCGGCTCGGCGATACGGTCGGGCAACTCGGCGGAGTACGGCCCGTCGCGCAGTTCGGACGGGTCGACTTGGAGCACCCGCTCTTCGAGGGTGTCTTCGATGGCACCTCCGGTCAAGCCCGGCTCGAAAGTCCGGCCATCGCCTTCGCCCGACCCTATCAGCCCGGTGTCGGAGATGAGAACACACTCATCGCGCTCTCCACCGGCACGCCGTTTCTGCAGGAGCTTCGGAGCGGGCAGGGCACGGCGTTCGTCTTCGCCGTCGCCCCGGACCCGCGCTGGAGTGACTTCCCCGTGCGCGGCCTCTTTGTCCCGCTGCTCTACCGTGCCGTCTACTACCTCGCCGCCGACGCTGACACGGGCGAGGCGCTGACCGTCCGGCAGGCTGGTGCGCTCCGCGTCTCCGGCGGCACCGAAGGGTTGCGACTCGTCGGGCCGGACGGGACCGAGTTCGCCCCGGAGCAGCGCAGTGTCCCCGGCGGCGTGCTGCTGGAAATCGACGACACCGTCCGCGAGCCGGGGGTCTATGACGTGATGCAGGACGAGCGCCTCATCCGCCGTGTGGCCTTCAACCCCGATGCCCGTGAGTCCGACCTCTCGACCCTCGCGCCCGACGAAGCGCGCCGCCGGTTGATCGCAGCGACAGGAGCGGAGGTTCGGTTGCTCGATGCAGCGGGTGGGCAGGGCCTCGCGGCAGCCGAGCGCATCGCCGAGGAGCGGACGGGCGTGGAGTTGTGGAATGTTTTCTTGATGGCTGCGCTGCTGTTCCTCCTTGCCGAGATGCTCGTGGCGATGCAGTGGCGGCCCGAGCCAGTCGCGGCTTAACAGGCACGGTCTTGGTTCGTAAAGAAACGGTCACGTCCGCAACCCACCCTCTTCCCATACATACAACAAGGCCGCCAATCGGCGTATCCTTTCTCTGAGTCAACCTTCTTGTCTTTGTCTCTTTCGCTACCCCAAAACGACCGCCCGCGTGAGAACGCACTCCTCGTCGGCGTCCTCACGCCCGACACGACGCAGGCTGACCTCGACGACGCGCTCGATGAACTCGAGCAACTCGCCGATACGGCCGGTGCGACCGTCACCGACCGTGTGACGCAGGCGCTTCCGCAGATTCATGGGGCCACCTTCATCGGCAAGGGGAAGGTCGAGGAGATCAAGAAACTCGTCGACAAGCGCAAGACAGACCTCGTCATCTTCGACGACGACCTCTCGCCGATCCAACTGCGTAACCTCGAAAAGGCGTTTGGCTGCAAGCTCGTGGACCGGTCCGGGCTGATCCTCGACATCTTCGCCCGGCGCGCCAAGACGGCGACGGCGAAGACGCAGGTCGAACTCGCCCAACTCGACTACCTCAAGACGCGGCTGACGCGGCAGTGGACGCACCTTTCGCGCCAGAAGGGGGGTATCGGGATGCGCGGGCCGGGTGAGACGCAGATCGAGACAGACCGCCGTCTCATCGGTCGCCGGATGTCGGTGCTCTCCGACCAACTCGACAAGATCGACCGGCAGCGACGCACGCAGCGAAAAGGCCGTGGCGACCAGACCCGCGTGGCCCTTGTCGGCTACACGAACGCGGGCAAGAGCACGCTGATGAACGCGCTCTCCGACGCCGCCGTGTTCGCCGAGGATCGCCTCTTCGCCACACTCGACGCGACGACCCGGCAGGTCTATCTCGATACCAACAAGTCGGTCCTGCTATCCGACACCGTCGGGTTCATCCGGAAGCTGCCGCACAAGCTCATCGAGAGCTTCAAGAGCACGCTCGATGAGACCCGCGAGTCGGATGTGCTGCTCCACGTCGTCGACGCGAGCCACCCCAACTTTGAGGAGCACATCCGCGTGGTCAACAACACGCTCAAGGAACTCGGTGCCCGCGAGAAGCCGACGCTGATGGTGTTCAACAAGATGGACGTGCTGGAGGAGCGCGGCATGATTCAGGCGCTACGCGAGGAGCACGAGCACGCGGTGTTCGTATCCGCCCTGCGCGGAATTGGTCTAGACAGCTTGAAAGAGGCGCTCCTCGGTGTAATCGAGTCGGATTATGTGGAGCGGACGGCGCTACTGCCTGTGACCGAGCCGAAGAGCCGTGCCCACATCCACCGTGTAGCCGAGGTGCTGGAGGAGGAGACCGTGCTGGCGCAGGAGTACAATGACACGCCGCAACCGGCTCTCCGCCTTCGCTTCCGCACCTCGAAGAAGAACGCGCCCGAACTCGACCGGATGCTGGCCCGCTTCGAGCAGTTCACCTTTGTATCCGGCGGCGACGGAGCCTTCGGAAGCGAAGCTGATCTCGCCCCGGAGTGACCCTGAGGGGTGTTGGTGCGGCCTCTTCCGTGCCATCGCTCCGTTGTTCTTTGTAGTGCCACGCATCGGGCCGTGACCTTTCGCCCGCCGCGGGTCACGTTTCGAGACTTTATTCCGGCGGCTCGGCAGAAATGCTACGGTCCTCTACCCCGATGCCGCGTACTGTCTCGTAGGCCCTGCGTCCCAACGCCCTCTACCCCGTGCCAACTGTGAAGGAAGGGTGGCACAGGGTTTGTGTTTCATGGAGCGGTGCTCGGCACTGTATCCTCTGCCGTTATGACTGTCCAATACCTCATCAGCCCCGATCTCGAGCCGCTCGTGCCGACGGACACCGTCGGGCATGCGATCTATCGGCTGGCGGAGCTGGACGTGCAGCATCTGCCCGTCGTGAGTGAGGAGGGTGAGCTTCTGGCACTCGTGTCGGAAGATGAAATGTTGGAAGTGGGCGACCTCGGTACTACGCTAGGTGCGCTGGTGGGGCTCGGGGCGTTGAGCGTGACGCCAGAGGTTCATCTGTTTGAGGCCGCGAGCTTGCTCTCGGTGCATCACCTGAGCGTGCTGCCCGTGGCCGAGGCCGATGGTGAATACGTTGGGGCCGTGCGCCGCCGTGTGCTCTTCGAGGAACTCGCGGGGATGCTTTCTACCGGTACGCCGGGCACGATTCTGATTCTCGAGGTGTCGCTTCGGGACTACTCCCTGAGTGTACTCAGTCATCTCATCGAGCAGAGCGATGCGAAGGTGCTCTCGCTCGCTACGCAGAGCGACGGCGCGCTCAGCGAAGGTATGATCCGGGTCACGATCAAGCTCAACGTGACGGATACCTCGCGCGTCCGGCATGTCCTCGAACACCACGGCTACCGTGTGGCTGCGGTGTTCAATGAGCAGGGCGATGACGACGAACTCTCGCTCCGGGTGCAGGAGTTCATGCGGTACCTCGAAGTGTAGTCGCTCCTTCCATCGACTTTCCCTGGGGGCGACCGATTGGTTGCCCCTACGTCGTTTACCGGACCATGCCCAACGATTCCGACGCCCGCCAAATCCACGCGCTCGTGCTGCTCTCGACGCTTCGTACGGCGGCGGAGGTGCGCCACGCCCTCGCCGAGCGACGGGCCGGACGTGACCCGTCCGAGCAGGAGGCCGCGCAGCCGGTGCGGGCGTATTTGCGCGGTGTCAGGCCTGAACTCGGTAGCCTCGTGGCACGCCTCCGGGTCAGCCTCATCGTCGAGCGGGAGGAGCGTGCCGCGCTCGTGCAAGCGTTTGAGGACCGGCTCACGTTGAGCAGGCTGGCCCGCGAGCTACACGTCGTCCATCAGCGCCTGCTGAGTCTCTATCCCGAGGCCCCCGAATCGCTCATCGAAGAGGCGCGGCTTCGGCAGCAAGAGGCCGAACGCCTCGCGGTTGCTTCAGGGGATAGTTTCGAGGTGCTTCTGACGCTCTGGCTCGACCGCACGGCTGGCTTCCTCGAAAGGCTCGCGAAGGCACTCGACGAGGCGAACTAATCGCCCCCTGCGGCGTGACATAGGAGACCGTAGAAATCGCTATATTCTGCACGCAGAAAGCCTTTTTGATCCCCTCCTATCGCACACATCGACTCGCATGGCAGACGAGAACCTGAACCTAAACGGCAACGACGAAACCGCCCGCCCGCCTGCCCCGAAGGGCGGCCAGTACGAGGCCGACAATATTCAAGTCCTCGAAGGGTTAGAGGCCGTCCGCAAGCGCCCCGCGATGTACATCGGCGATGTCGGCGTGCGCGGCCTGCACCACCTCGTCTACGAGGTCGTGGATAACTCCATCGATGAGGCACTCGCGGGCTACTGCGACCGGGTGGAGGTGCAGATCCACGAGGACAACTCGATCTCGGTGTGGGACAACGGGCGCGGCATTCCGGTTGGGATGCACAAGAAGGAGAACCGCCCGGCGGTCGAGGTCGTGATGACGGTCCTCCACGCGGGCGGCAAGTTCGACAAGGACACCTACAAGGTTTCCGGCGGCCTCCACGGCGTCGGCGTCAGTTGCGTCAACGCGCTCTCAAACAAGCTCACCGTCACGATCCGTCGCGAAGGCCACATCTGGCAGCAGACCTATGAGCGCGGTGTGCCCGTCACCGAACTCCAGAAGCTCCGCCCGATGGAAGCCGACGAGGAGACTGGCACCCACGTCCACTTCTGGCCGGACGACAGCATCTTCCTGGCTACGGTCTACCGCTTCGAGACGCTCTCGGACCGGATGCGCGAACTCGCCTACTTGAACCGGGGCCTGCAGATCACCATCGAGGACCGGCGCGAAGACGACGCGGATCTGCGCGTCGAGACGTACCACTCGGAGGGTGGTCTGACCGAGTTCGTTGAGTACCTCGACGAGGCACGCGAAGCGATCCTCGAGCACACCATCAGCGTTGAGGGCGACAATGGTGAGATGCCCATCGAATTGGCGATGCGCTACAATGCAAGCTACACCGAGAATGTCCTCTCGTTCGTCAACAACATCAACACGCACGAGGGCGGGACGCACATCTCTGGATTTCGCCGGGCGCTCACGCGAACGCTCAAGACCTACGCCGAGAAGAACGGCCTCCTCAAAAACGTCAAGGTAGACCTCTCAGGCGACGACTTCCGCGAGGGGCTGACCGCCGTGCTTTCGGTGAAGGTCGCCGAGCCGCAGTTTGAGGGGCAGACCAAGACCAAGCTCGGCAACTCGGAGGTGCAGGGGGCGGTCGAGAGCCTCGTTGGCGAGAAGCTGGCCGAATGGCTGGACGACCACCCGAATGATGCGAAGCGGATCATCCAGAAGGTGACGCTCTCCGCGCAGGCTCGCGCTGCCGCCCGCAAGGCCCGCGAACTCGTACAGCGCAAAAACGCCTTCGGCGGGGCCGGTCTGCCCGGCAAGCTCGCCGACTGTGCTTCGAAGGACCCCGCCGAGAGCGAGGTCTTCCTCGTCGAGGGCGACTCTGCCGGTGGCTCGGCCAAGCAGGCCCGCGACCGGCACTTCCAAGCCATCCTCCCGCTGCGCGGCAAAATCCTCAACGTCGAAAAGGCCCGCCTCGACAAAATCCTCGACAATGAGGAGATCAAGAACATCGTCACCGCCCTTGGGACAGGCCTCGCCACGGGCGTCGAGGCCGAAGAGTTCAGCACGGAGAATCTGCGCTACCACAAGATCGTCCTGATGACGGACGCCGACGTGGACGGGGCGCACATCCGCACCCTCCTGCTGACCCTCGTCTACCGGTACCTCCGCCCGTTGATCGAGCAGGGCTACGTCTACATCGCACAGCCGCCGCTCTACCGCGCCAAGAAGGGCAAGGAGGAGCACTACTGCTGGACCGACGCCGAGTTGGAGCAGACCGTTCAGGCGATGGGCGGCAATCGCGGCGTCTCGGTGCAGCGCTACAAAGGTCTCGGCGAGATGAACCCCGAGCAGCTCTGGGAGACCACGATGGACCCGGCCACGCGCGTCCTCCAGATCGTCACCGTGGAGGATGCTGCCGCCGCCGACCGGGTGTTCTCGACGCTCATGGGCGATGCCGTGGAGCCGCGCCGCAAGTTCATTGAGCGCAACGCCCGCTACGCGACCATCGACACCTAATCTCGGATGCTGCGTGGTCTCTGCCTGCTGTTGCTCTGCGCGCCAGCGGCGGCGCAGCCATTCGAGACGCTGGAAATCGGACTGAGTGGCGCGGGGACCTTCGCGGGCGCACCATTCGCGGACTTCTGGGACCCTGGCCCCGGCGGAGAGGCGTCGGTTGAGATGCCATTCTATCTCGGGCAGATTCGCGTCGGCGGTATGGTCTCATGGCACGGAGCCGTAGCCGAGTTTGACGAGGCGGTGCCAGACTTTATCGCGTTCTACACGTTCGCTGGGTGGGGTGTCGGGACGGCGCTACCGGGTGGCGTTCGGATCGCGCCGGGTGTGCGGGTTGGGATTCTGAATATGCGCTTCGACACGGATGATCCGGCGGCGGTCCGCAGCGAGGCCGAGTTGACGGCGGGGTTCGACCTCCGGGCGAGTGTGCCGGTCGCGGCAGGATGGCGGCTGACGGCGGGCGGCTCCGTCGTGCGGATGTTCACTGCCGAGCAGATCGACTTTCGCTTCGTGCAGGTCGGTGTCAGTCGAACGTTTCGCACGCCAGACTGGCTGCGGGAGTTTTTGCGATGACGCTCGCCACCCTCGCGCTCCTCGCCTCGCTCGCCATCGCCGATACGACGCAGCCCGCGCTGCCGCCGCCTCGGCCCGAAGATCCGGGGCGGCAGGTTATCACGCGGGCCGAGATCGAGGCCGCTGGGCTGTATCGTTTGCCTGACCTCTATCGTCTCATGGATGGCGCGCGGACGTTCGCTGTGGACGGGTTTACGTGGCGTGCTGACTTTGGGCACGGCGACCCGTTTGGGGCTGAGGCGTGGACGTTGCTGGTCGATGGGGAGCGCGTCGAGTTCGGCCTCTTCGGGGAGCAGAACCTGTCGCTCGTGCCAGTGGCGATCACGCAGGTGGACTCCGTCGAGGTGTGGACCGAGCCTCGCCTCGTAGCAGGCACGCTCGCGCACGGCGGCGTCATCCACATCCATACGGCGCAGGCATCGCAGGGCACGGCAGCACGCGGTGGCGTGGCGATTGGCAACGAGATCGGCGACCCCGGTCCGTTCCGCTATGTGCCCGAGCTATTCAGCCGCAACGTGGACAAGTTCGGTGCCGACTACGACGCGCTCGTGAGTCATTCCGGGGCGCAGTCACGCATACAGGCGCGTTTCAAGCTCCTGCGGTTCTATGCTACTGACTTCGCTTCTTTCGAACGCAACCGCGAGGCGCTCGGTGCAAACCCGGCCCTCCGGCTCTTCGCCCCGGCGCTTCGCGTGGAGGCCGATGCACTCGGCGGGCGGCACGCGCTAAATGTTCTGGGTGGTGGCGCGAATGATCTGTGGTTCTTCCAGCCTTTCGGTCGGGAGATTCCAGTGCGGCGGGTGTGGGGGCAGGTCGGGCTGCACGGGCGTGTGCCGGTGTCGCCTCATATGAAGTTCGGCTACCGAGTCGCGGCAGCAGAGAACCAGTTGAGTGAGTGGGAGGGGGCCGCGCTCCGTCTCGATCCAGACTGGACGACGCGAACGCTGCGTGCCGGAATAGATCTGAATCATCGCATCGAAAGCCAGATTGCCGGGCTGGGGGTCGAGGTGCAGCACACGACCGCGAACCAAGCCGAAGGCTTCACGCTCGGCACGCTCACCGGCCACGTCGCTCGGACGACTTCTCGCTACCGCTACGGGGCAGAGGGTGCACTGGCCATCACTGACGATGCGCAGGCTGTGAGTCTCGTGCTCCACGGTCGTCGCACATGGGACGGGTGGACCGTCAGCGCACGTGCCGCACGCACCCAGCAACTCCCCGAGCAGGCCGAGCGCTTCGGGTTCTGGCTCCGGCGCGGGTATCGGCAATTCGCTCGTGACATCGGTCGACTTCTCCGACGCAACGGCTTTGAGCAGCGTGAAGCCCCGGTCACCTCGATGCAGTATCGGGCCAGCCTGGACGCGACCGGACAGCTCGTGCCCGGCTTGGTGCTTGATGCTGGTTTCAGTGTGCGGCGCGCGGACGATGCGTACGCCGAGCGACAGGGGCGAGCGCCCGATCCTGGTCCCGGACTCTCCTATATCGCCGAGCCGACGTTTCTGGACGCAGCGGGGAAAAGCACCACAGCGACGGGTCGCTTGGCAATCCGGGGCACGCATGGGCGATGGCGGGGGAGGCTGTTTTACGACGGCCTCCGCGTGCTCGGTGGGAATCTGGACCGGGAGTGGGAAGCGGTGCCCCGGCACCGGGCAGGCGCGACGGTGACGCTGATGCCCGACCCGGGCTTCACGCTCGGGGGCACCCTGGTCTATCGCTCGGCCTCTCGCTGGCTGGCCTACGAACCCCTTGGCTTTGGCAATGACTTTCTGTATGACGGCGAGCTTCCTGCCGCATGGCTGCTCGATGCGTCGCTCGAAAAGTGGCTCTGGCAGCGGCGGCTTCGCATGAGCCTGCTCTTTCGCAATCTGCTCAACCACGAGGAGCGGTACCACCCCATCGGCGCGGCGCTAGACCTGCGGTTTTACCTGCGGGTGGAGTTGAACCTCTAGCCTCGTTTGGGTCCGCCTGCTTACTCAAACGTCACCGTGACTTCTGGCTCCGTCTCGAAGTGGAGGCCGGGGATATCTTGGAGCAGGGCGCGTGCTGCCGCCGGATCGGACGGGCCGAGGGCGGCGAGTCGGGCGATCACATCGCGCTCATTGAGAAGAGCGTCGCCGGAGAAGTCCAGCAGCGTCACCTGCCCATCGCTCTGCTGCGAGGCATTGGTCTCGGTGATCGTGCCCTGTGGCTCGACGAGTACGCGGACGCGCAGACCGCTCAAGAAACCTTTCATCATTTCGAACGCCTGCGCGACCTCGGCGGAGTCGGTGGGGACCTCGGGCATGGCGAGGTCGCTCGGTTCATGGTCTTCGGGGACGAGGATGGTGAGCGCCGCCGGGTTGCCCGGTGCAAAGCCAAACCGGAAGCTCTCCGCCATCGACTGCGCCGAGGCCTCATCGACCGATGGCTGGACGTGGAGTGCCGTTACATCGTCGAAGGCCCATGTAGCACGGTAGCCCTCACGCCCGTCCGCCTCGCGGAGCGGCTCGGCAGAGACAAAGCGGACGCCCTCGCCGAAGCGCGCGGCCTGCGCGTGCAGCTTCTCCTTGTCGATCAGATCGAAGCCCTCGTCCTCCTTGCCTCCGAACTCCGACTGCATCGAGCGAATCTGGGCGATCGCCTCCGCCGAGAGGAGCATGGTCTCTTCGATGGTGCCCGACCCGTCGGCGTTGACGCGGATGATGAGGTCGCTCGTGAAGCAGCCGGTGAGGACGAGGAGTGCGAGGAGACAGACAGCGGAGGCGATACGCATGGCAGCAAAATGGCAAAGTGAACAGAGCCACAATATCGTACATCGCGCCCGCTGCCGTAGCTTTCCGGCTCACCCCGTTCTCGATTCCCCAGTCTCCATGTCTGATTCGCTCCGCGTCGGCGTCCTCACGGGCGGCGGCGATTGCCCCGGCCTCAACGCCGTCATCCGTGCCGTCACCAAGAGCCTCATCCTCCGCGACGGAGCCGAGGTCATCGGCTTCGAGGACGGCTTCGAGGGGCTGATCGAGCACCGCGCCCGGACGCTCTCGTATCGCGACGTGTCGGGCCTGCTCACCGTCGGCGGCACGATTCTAGGCACATCCAACAAGGCCAACCCGTTCGACTATTTCGGGCGCGACGGGGCCGATGTGTCGGACGAGATTCTGGACTATGTCCGCGAGATCAAGCTCGACGCGCTCGTCGCCATCGGCGGCGACGGGACCATGTCGATCTGCCACGGCTTGCAGGAAAAAGGGCTGAACGTCGTCGGCGTTCCGAAGACCATCGACAACGACCTCGTCGGGACCGACCGGACCTTCGGCTTCGACACCGCCGTGACGATTGCGACCGAGGCCCTCGACCGGCTGCACTCGACGGCGCAGAGCCACCATCGGGTCATGATTCTGGAGACGATGGGGCGCTACGCCGGGTGGATCGCGCTCTACGCCGGGATCGCCAGCGGGTCCGACGTGGTGTTGATCCCCGAGTTTGAGTACGATGTGGATGAGATCGTTCGCGTCTGCCGCAAGCGCGAGCAGGGCGGGCAGCGCTTCACGATCATCGCGATGGCCGAGGGCGCGAAGCCCATCGGCGGCGAGATGGCCGTGCTGAAGGTCGTCGAGGACAGCCCGGACCCGATCCGCCTTGGCGGGGCGTGCCACGTCCTCGGCCGCGCCCTCGAACACCACCTCGACAGCGAGATCCGCACAACGATCCTCGGCCACGTCCAGCGCGGCGGCACCCCGACGCCCTACGACCGCATTCTCTCGACGGCCTTCGGCGAAGCCGCCGCCCGCTGCGTCGCTGACCAGAACTACGGCGTGATGGTCGCCCTCCAGAACAGCCAGATGGCGACGATCCCGCTCGAAGAGGTGGCCCACAAAACCCGGACGGTGCCGAAGGATCACGAGATGGTGCGGGCGGCGCTCTCCGTCGGGACGTCGTTCGGGGTGCCGATGTAAGTAAGCACGGAAGAGCGGAGGCGTGGAAGAGCGGACGACTTCAAGGGGCACCGCAGAACCTATCTTCCGCTCTCTCACTCTTCCTCCTCTTAAATCATGCACGTCTTCCTCACCGGAGCCACCGGCTACGTCGGCACCTACGTCCTCCGCGCGCTCCTTGACCGGGGCCACACCGTCCGCTGCTTGCTCCGCGAAGGGTCGCTCGACCAGCTCGACGTAGCGCCCGAGATGATTGCCGAGGTGGACTCGTCGCAGGCATCGGTCGTCGAGGACATCGAGCGCGGCGAAGAGGGCGGGGCCAATCGGTCGGACCGACCGGTCGAAGTGGTCTACGGCGACATCACCGACCTCTCGACGCTGCAAGGCGATATGCGCGGGTGCGACGCGGTCATCCACCTCGTCGGGATCATTGAGGAGGTCAAGCCGCGCGGCGTCACGTTCGAGCGCATCCACGTCAAGGGCACCCGCACCATCGTTGAAGAGGCGAAGGCGGCGGGCATCCAGCGGTTTGTCCACATGAGCGCCAACGGGGCCGGCCCGGCCGCCGACTCCGAGTATCAGACGACGAAGTGGCGGGCTGAGGAGATCGTCCGCGCCGCCGGGTTTGAGGTGTACGTCATCTTCCGCCCGTCGATCCTCTTCGGCGATCCGCACGGGCGCGAGGAGTTCGCCGGTCGCCTCGCCGAGACGCTCATCCGCCCGTTCCCCATCCTGCCGATTCTCGGCGACGGCCAGTACCAGCTCCAGCCCGTTCCGGTCACCGCTGTCGCCGACGCTTTCGTGCAGGCCCTCGACCGCGAGCCGCCGAGCGACGAGAAGGACTACGCGGAGCATGATGCGTACTGCGTCGCCGGGCACGAGGCCGTCACGTTCGACGACGCCATTGACCGGATCACGCGGGCGATGGGACGGAACCCCAAGCCGAAGCTCCACCAGCCGCTCTGGCTCTCGAAGTTCGTCGTCGGCACGGCGGGCGAGCTTGGGCTGCTGCCGATCTCCCCGGCGCAGTTCAAGATGCTGATCGCGGGCAACACCTGTGACGCGGCGCGTTTCTGGGCCGACTTCGACGTGACGCCGGTCCCGTTCACGCCGGAGAACCTCGCCTACATCCGGGACGAAAAGGGCCGATGACGGAGAGCAGAGCGATTCACACCAAGTTCGCCTCTCCCGTACTTTCGACGCCGACTCCCGATCCCATGTACCGTCTCGCTGTCTTGGCCCTGCCCATCTTTCTCGTCGCCTGTGATGGTGGTGGCTCAGAAGAGGACCGCCCTCTCACCGTCGATGGGACGTGGGCGGGCGAAGTCGATATGAGCTTCAGTGCCGAGCATACGGCGACAGATACCACGCTCATCTACGACATCGACGCGGTCCAGGCCTACGTCCTCACCCTGTCCGAGCGAGGGACCGCAGGCGAGTACGGCGGCACGCTTACCCTCACCGACGACGGGTTCGTCAATGAAACCCAGACGCTCCAGAGCACCGGCGAGAGCACCGAGGTCGAAGGCGTCGTCAACCATACCGAGACCTATGAAGTACGCGGTACCTTCCGGGACGGTACGCTCGACCTCGACCTGCTGCGCGTAGCTTTGGACGATGCGCTCGACCCGCCCTTCGCCTCGGGAGCTTTCCGTCTGCAGGACGCCTCGCTGACCGCTACCTTACTCGTCGGACCGATGGGCTACCCGGCCGCCGTCCGTGCGCCCAGCGCCATTACCCTCGACCGCTCGACGCCCGACGAGGACGCCGACTCCTAATCCCGATTGCCGTGTACCGCCTCCCCGCCTTCCTTCTTGCTTCTGTGCTTTGCATCGCCGCCTGTGGTCCCGACGCGGAAGAGCCGACCGCAGATTCAGAGGAGAGAGCGGAGGTCGTCGCAGTGCCGGACTCGGTGCTTGGAACGTACAGACTCATCGCCGTTGATGACGAGCCGCTTCCCGGCGGTGTTGGCATGGTGGACGAGTGCGAGGTGCAACTCTCTCGCGGCTCGATCACGCTCCGCGATGACGCTCGGTACAAGCTCGATGTCCTCGCCCGCGCGATGTGCGACGAGGACGAGCCGGAAGAGGCACAGATGATGGACCGTGCTACGAGCGAGGGGCCGTTCACCGTCGACAGTGTGGCGATTCGTTTCATCTCCGCTATCGAGGAGGCCGACAGTATGGCGGATGAACCCGAAACGGAAGAGGGTATGGAAGACGAGGAAATGGAAGAGCCGGACCTTTTCGATGCTGCACTCTTCTCCGGGACCGGCACGCTCCGCGATACGATGCTCACTGTCCGCCTCGACGACGTGACGACGCTCACGTTCGCGCGGGAATAACAAGGAGCGGAAGAAAGAGCGCGCGGACGAGGATTCTCGGTCGGGGCCACGCTATCTTCCTAGCTCCTGCCCGGACCTGTTTCCTCTCGCATTGCCGCCACATGGAAGACCTCCTCACCGAAGCCGCCGCCGATACCGCCCGGACCGGCAAGAAATACGTCGCCATCGCGGGTAACATCGGGGCGGGCAAAAGCTCGCTCACCCGCATCATCTCCGACTACTTCAAGTGGGAGGCCTTCTACGAGCGCGTCGATGGCAACCCGTACCTCTCGGACTTCTACGAGGACATGCGGCGGTGGAGCTTCAACCTTCAGGTGTTCTTCCTCTCCAGCCGCTTCGACCATCAGAAGCGGATCGAGGAAGCGCCGCACTCCGTCGTGCAGGACCGCTCGATCTACGAGGACGTGGAGATCTTCGCGAAGAACCTCTACGAGATGGGGCTGATGGACAGCCGCGACTATGAGAACTACCAAGACCTCTTCGCGCTGATGACGAGCTACCTTCGTCCGCCGGACCTCCTCGTCTATCTCCGCGCTAGCGTCCCGACGCTCGTCCGCCAGATCCAGAGCCGGGGCCGCGACTTCGAAGCGGGCATCCGCATCGACTACCTCGAACGGCTCAACGTGCTCTATGAGGACTGGGTCGAGCGCTACGATCTCGGCCCCAAGCTGATCGTTGAGACCGACGAACTTGACTTCGTCAATGCCGACCGGGACCGGGGCGAGATTCTGAGCCGCGTCGAGAGTCGGCTCTACGGGCTGTTCCCGGAGATGGCGGGGTGAGACGGGCGAGAGGAGCGAGAGAAGAGGGAAGGGATAGAAGAGAGAGTCGCTTTCTCCTCTATCTCTTCCCTCTCTTCCCTCTCTTCTATCTCTTCTCTGTTGCCCAAGCCCAACTCCCGGACTCTCTCGCGCTGCCGGTCGATTCACTCGTCGCGCCAACGGATACTCTCGACATAGTGGCGGATTCGCTGGCCGCCGATTCGCTTGCGGCACGGCGTCCGGCCCGTCCGGTCGTTGCTTTTTCCTCCGACGCACCGGGCCGCGTCGTAAGCGGCGCCCCGACCCGTCGGCCCGTCTTCAATGTTGCCGACCTGCTGGCCGAGGTGCCGGGCGCGTTTCTGTACGACCTCGGTGTACCGGCTGCCGCAGACGGCGTCTCGTTCGGTGGCCTTGATCCACGCCGCACGGCGGTTACGCTCGGCGGGGTGCCGGTCTCAAATCTGCTCTCCGGTCGCTCCGCGCTGGAGCTATTGCCGCTCGACGTGCTCGCACCGATTCGACTTGGGCCGGACGGGACCGCGCCGGTCGGGGTGGCGACGAGCCTGCGGGCCTTCGCGGCGTCGGTACCGGTGTCGGAGTTGCGCTACCGGACGGGCGGCGACGGCATTCAGTTCATCTCGGCGACGCACGCGCAGACTCGTCGGCCCGGCTTCGTCCGCGCTCTCGGCGGCGACCGGGCGAGGCTGCAAGCGCTCTTCCACGTCAGCGGTCGGAAGGCGGACGGGGAGTATGCCGGGATCGGGGTGAGTGGCTGGCAGGTGATCGGACGTGTCGGCATCGCGCTGCCTACGCTGTCGGTCGAGGTGACGGAGCGGCACGGGCGCGAACGGGCCGGGGCGTCGGGCGGGGTTGCGCCCATCGGTGTGTTCGAGACCGTCTTCGACCGGGCCAACGTCCTCAATCCTAACGCCGAGCGCGAGACGATCCGCAACGACCTCGCCGCGACGGTTCGCCTGCCGCTCGCCGCCGCCCCGCTCACGGCGACCGCCTTCTGGACCGCCGAGACATTTCGGTATGTCGACGGCGGATCGTTCACTGCGTCGGACACCGTAGGCGCGCGGGCCGACCGGGTTGGGCTTCGCGTCGTACAGCCGTTCCAGCTTGGCGCGCACAGGCTTCGCGTCCGTGCTGAGGGCTGGGTGACGCAGACCAAGCGCGGCACGGCCTTCCCCGACGATGACCGTGCCCGCACGCTCCACCTCGCTCTGCTGGACTCGCTCGCTCTCGCAGGCTTCGACCTTGGTCTCGAGGCCGGATTTACGTCCGCCCCGACGGGTTCGTTTCCCGTTGTCGGCGTTCGGGCCGAGCGGTCGTTTGGGGTCGCGCAGGTGTTTGTCTCGGCGCGTCTGGCTGGGGCAACGCACAGCCGGGTCGAGCGCGACGGGTTCGGCGGGTTGATTCAGTCGGCGGAAGCCACGGGCGATGAGCGGACGCTCGTCCTGGCCGCAGGCCTCCACGCCAAGGTCGGACCGTTCGATGTCGGACTGTCGGGCGAGGCCGTGCAGCAGGCCGATCCGTGCGTGCTCCTCGCGGATACCGACACCGTGGCGACGTTCGCGACGGTGGACGGAGCGTTCCGCCGGGCGACGGGCACGCTCCGTCTCGCGTGGCGCGACCGGGCCGCGCGTGGCCTCTATCTCCGTCTCCAAGCGAACGCCCACGCCTTCCTCAACGCCAGCGATTCGCCGGTTCACGAGCGGGCCGCTGACGTGCTGCCGCCCGTCTGGGGCGATGCCCGCCTCGGCGTCCGCGCTCTCGGCCTGTTCGATGGCAACCTCGACCTCGATCTCGCCGCACGCGGGCGGGGGTGGGCGGCATTCCTCGGCCGGAGCTTCCACGCACCGACGGCGCTCTTCGCCCTCCGGCCGCTTGACGCTCGGCCCGTCGACGCCTCCGGCACGCTCGATATCGTGACCGAGGCCGCGATTGGCGGCGGACGGGCGACAGTGTTTATCGCCTACGAGAACATCCTCGCGAGCCGGGTCTATCCGGGGGTCTACGTCGCGCCGGTCTACCCGCTCCCGAATCCGCGCCTCCGCTTCGGCGTGTTCTGGCTGCTGCCGAATTAGCGCGGGCCGATCTGTAATTCGCCGTCGGCCTCGTCGCGGAGGCGGGCTTTGGTCGCCGGGTCGAGGCCGTTCCAATGAGTGTCGGTGAGGGCACCGTGGAGCGCGAAGAGGAGCAGCGCATTGGCCGACGGGTAGCGGTGCCGAACGATCTTGTACGCCATCACCGCGCCGATCCGCCGAAGCTCCTCCGCCGAGGTGATGCCGCAGTCGCAGAGCCAGCCGACGCTTTTCGGGCCGAGATTCTTGAGACTGGCGAGATCGGAGTCGATAGTCATGGCAGCAAATGGATGGCGGGGCAGTGGAAGCTACCAGCCATCGCCGCGATTGGGTACCTTTCCGCTCTATGCAAAGCCCAGCCCCCGACCTCTCCCTCGTGATTCCGCTTCTCAACGAAGCCGAGTCGCTCCCCGAACTCGCCGAGCGCATCCGTGCGGCCATCGAGCCGACGGGCTATGCATTCGAGGTCTGGCTGATCGACGATGGTTCGACGGACAACTCGTGGGAGGTCGTCCGACAGTTGCACTGGGACGATCCGCGCTTCGCCGGTATCCAACTTCGCCGGAACTACGGCAAGAGCGCGGCGCTCGCCGTCGGGTTCGAGCGGGCGCGGGGCCGGTACGTCGCTACCCTCGACGCCGACTTGCAGGACGATCCTGCCGAGCTACCCGAGATGATCGAGCGCCTCGAAGCCGGGGCTGATCTCGTCAGCGGCTGGAAGCAGAAACGCCACGACCCGCTCTCGAAGACGATCCCCAGCCGGTTCTTCAACGGCGTCACGCGCTTCGTCTCGGGCATTCCGCTGCACGACTTCAACTCCGGCATCAAGGCCTACCACGCCGAGGTGGTCAAGAACGTCCACGTCTACGGCGAGCTACACCGCTACATCCCGCTGCTCGCCAAGTGGGAGGGCTATACGCGCATCGAGGAGCAGGCCGTGCAGCACCACCCGCGCCAGCACGGGCAGACCAAGTTCGGGATCGAGCGCTTCATTCGCGGCTTCCTCGATCTCGTCACCGTCGTCTTCGTGACCCGCTTCGGGCGGCGACCGATGCACTTATTCGGTGGCCTCGGGACGCTTTCATTTATCGGCGGCTTTGCAATCTCGCTCTACCTCTCCATCGGCTGGTGGATGGGCACGCCGATCCAGAATCGCCCGCTGTTCCACCTCGGGATTATGCTCGTCGTCCTCGGCGTGCAGCTTTTCCTAGCAGGCTTTCTCGGCGAGATGATCGTCCGCCCGCAGATGGAGCGCACCGACGATGTCCACCTCCGCGAGACGCTGGAGCCGGGTGAGGCGGTGGCAGCGGAGGAAGAGGCCGCCTATCAGCGCCGGGCGTAGCGGATCACCCACAGGTCGTTCCACGTCTGGCCGTCGTCGGTCGAGTTTTGCCAGTGCCAGTCGAAGCTGTCGTCGGTCACGTTGAGCCAGATCATCCGGTTGACCTGTTCGTTGCCCTGCGGGTTCGTGAACGGCGCGGTGCGTAGTTCCATCGTGCCGTCGGCGTCCGGGCTGCCGGTGAAGAGGAGGTAGCCGCCCTGGTTGTCCACCCACGTCTGCCGCCACTGCTCGGTGCGCGGGTTGTAGACGGAGACGCTCTCGCCCGCGAAGCCGTCATCGCCTGCGAACACCTCGCGGATCACACAATCGCCGAGGGTGCGGGTGATGGTGTTGACGCCGTGCCCGTCGCTTCCGTCGTCGGCGGTCCACGTCAGATCCCAAGTGCCGAGCCAGAAGTCGAGATGGGTGGCCTCGGCAGACGGGCAGGGGGCAGGTTGCGCGTGGGCTAGCGGAGCAAAGAGGAGCAGCGCGAGGAGGATGCGGAGCATGTCGATGTCGATGAATGGAAGAGGAACGAGGCCGGGCCGCCCCCCATCGGGCGACCCAGCGGGGAAGCTAGCGCACGAGGACGAGGCGGCGACTGAGCGTTTGCTTGCCGGTTTCGAGTCGGACGAGATACACGCCCGCACTAAGGGCGCGTCCAGCTTCGCTGGTTCCGTTCCACGTTGCCGTGTGCGTACCTGCGGGCAACGTCCCGTCCACCAGCGTCGTGACGCGGCGACCGAGTACGTCGTAGACCGCAAGCTGAACCGGGCCTGATTCGCGGAGGCTATAGCGGAGGGTCGTCGCTGTGCTGAACGGGTTGGGGTAGGCCGCGTCGAGCGCGAGCGTCGGGGCGGTCGGCGCACTTGGCTCGTCGGCGACGGCGAGCAGGCTCCCGCCCTCCATCAGCTCGAAGAAGGCATTGCGCCGCACGTCGTTGAACGTGTCCACCATGCCCGAGGGCCAAGTGATCTCCAGCATGTCCACGTTCTCGGCATCGCCCAGCCCAAAGTGGACGGTGAGGGCATTCTGCCCGTTGAACGTGTTCTGGGCTGAGACCTCGCGGAACTGTGTCACCGTTTCGCCGCCGATCATGGCCGTGGCGCGCACCTTCGCCCCGATGGCGGCCCGGTTGGACTCGACACCGACGAGATTCAGCTTGAGCCAGCCGTTTGCGGCAGGGGCTTCGTTCCGGTAGAGCCGGACCTGACTGGGGAACGGCGGCGGGGTCGTCACCGCGAGGTCGAGGTCGCCGTCGAAGTCATAGTCACCGAGTGTGGCCCCGGACCGCGACGTGCTCCCGCTGCCGACGGGTTGATCGGTGACGCGGGTGAAGGTGTCATCGCCGTTGTTGATGTAGAGTCGGTCCACGCCCCCAGCATCCGTCGTTACGAACACATCGAGGTCGCCGTCATTGTCGAGGTCGCCCCACGTATTCGCCAGTCCGGCCCCTCCGGTGTCTTGGACGATGGAGCCGGTCGTGACCTGAACGTAGGTACCCTCGTCGTTGCGATACAGCTCGCTTCGGTTGATCCCGGTGTAGTTGGTGACGAAGAGGTCGAGGTCGCTGTCGTTGTCATAGTCGATCCAGTTCATCACCTGTCCGTCGCGCGCGTCGGTGGCGATGGGGTCGGTGGTGATGCGGGTGAAGGTGCCGGTGCCGTCGTTCTCGTAGAGGTTGTCCGGGGCGATGTTGCCGTTGGCCGGGCCGCTGCCGATGAAGAGGTCGAGGTCACCATCGAGGTCGTAGTCGCTCCACGAGGGGACTGTGTATGGATCGAAGCCGGTGACGATAGGGCCGTCGCTGATGCGGGCGAACGCGCCCGCACCCTCGTTGCGGAAGAGGTGGTTCTCTTGCGGAGCGCCGATGAAACCCGCCGGGTGGGCGATCACGATATCGACGAAACCGTCGTTGTCGATGTCGCCCCACGCGCCGCTCCACCCCCGGTTACTCACCGACGGAGCCAGTACCCCATCTTCGATTCGGGTAAAGACGACGTTGCCGTCGTTGCGGTACAGCACGGACGGGTTGCCGACGGTGAGCAGGTCGAGGTCGCCGTCGTTGTCATAGTCCGCCCACGTATGGCCGATGGAATTGTCCTCGTTGAAAGGCTGGCGGGTGATACGGCTGAAGGTGCCGCCGTTGTTGATGAACAGCTCGTTGCCGCCCGCCGTACCGCTGCGGCTGACGAACAGGTCGAGGTCGAGATCGCCGTCCACGTCCACCCAGCTTGCACCCCATGAGGTGAGCGAGACGGTGAAGGGATTGTCGACTTCGGTGAAGGTGAGTTGGGCCACTGCGCCAGTGGGGACGAGTAGCAGAGCGAGAAGCGTGTAGCGAAGGAGGGTCATAGCGGATCAGACTGAATGGACGGCAGCGTGTGGCAGCAGGGTAGGGCGCGAATCGCAGCGGTCGCTTGCTGAGGACGTGATAGAAAGGTGACGATGTGCTGATGATCTTCGGATAGAGCCTATTCCGGCGGATTCCGGGCGATGGTGGCGGAGCCTTCCATAGTACCTTGCCTCGTCCCGGCACGAAGCCCTACTCTGTGGCGGACGCCCACCCGCCCTTGTACCGGACGCCATACCCCGGCTATGCCTCTCGATCCTTCCCTTCACACCCGCCTCGCCGATGGCTTTCGCGTCGGCGAGTGGACCGTGCTTCCGCGCTCGAACGAACTGACCCGCCCCGGCGAGACAGTTCACGTAGAGCCAACGCCGATGCAGGTGCTGACGCTGCTGGCCGAGCACGCGGGCGAGACGGTCACGCGCGAGGAGCTGATCGAGGCCGTCTGGCCCGATGTCTTCGTGACGGAGAACGCCCTCAGCCGATCCATCTCCCAGCTTCGGAAGCTCTTCGGCGATGACGCCCGTGCGCCCCGCGTCATCGAGACCATCCCGACTGTCGGCTACCGGCTGATCGCCCCGGTCTATCACCTCGGCGATGGCTACACGCCCTCGGCTTCCTCCGATGTGGCGCTCTCCATTCCAGCGCCTGATCCTGCTGTGACGTTGAGCGAGCCGGTGGCGCTACCCATAGACCGGGGCTTCCGGCTTCGGGTGGGTTGGGCATGGGGACTGCTTGCGCTCGCGGCTGTGGCACTCGGCGCGTTGGCATTGCTCAACAGCGTACCGGAGCCTCCGGTCGAGTCTGTCACCCGGCCTCTGACGAGCGCGCCCGGTTTGGAGACGGCCCCTGTGCTGTCCCCCGATGGATCGCGGGTCGCCTACGTTCACTCGACCGATAGCACACGCGGCGACCTCTTTGTGCAGGTGCTCGGCGCGTCGGCTCCGCTCCAACTCACCGAGGGACCGGCGGGAGATGGCAGTCCGACATGGGCACCGGACGGTCGGACGCTGGCGTTTGTTCGGTGCGAAGAAAGCTGCGGCGTCTTCTCCGTCTCCTCGCTCGGCGGCGATGTGCGGCGGCTCGCCGATGGACTCGCTCTGCCGTGGGGTCTCTCGTTTCACCCTGACGGCCAGCGCCTCGCGCTCGTCACCGCCGACGGACCCGGCGAGCCGACGAGCCTCAGCCTGCTCGACCTCGCTACCGGCGAGCGCCTCCGCCTCACTACACCTCCCGCCACCTCTACCGGTGACCTCTTCCCGATGGTCTCGCCCGATGGGACGACCGTCGCGTTCACGCGCCGCACGAGCGGTGGCGGGCAAGACCTGTTCCTCGTCCCGGTCGAGGGCGGCGAGCCAGAGCGTCTGACGTTCGACAGTCGGGACTTCGCGGGGCACGGTTGGACGCCGGATGGGGACGCTCTGCTGTTCTCCTCAAACCGGACCGGGATGTATGAGCTATGGCGCGTCCCCGCGTCGGGCGGTGACGTGACCCGCGTCTCGGGCATCGTCGCGCGGGACCCCGGTCGGCCCGTCGCGGCTCCCGGTCGGCTCGTGTTCGAGGAGTGGGCGTTCGAGATCAACGTGTGGGAGGCTGCAGCGGACGAGGCCGAGCCTCGGCAATGTGTGGTTTCGACGTGGTGGGACAAGCAGCCGCACCTCCGCGCCGATGGGTCGCGGATCGCGTTCATCTCCAACCGCTCCGGCCCGCCGGAGGTCTGGACCGCCGACCACGACGGGGCCAACCCAACCCGGCTGACCGATTTCGGCGGGGCCTCGGTCGAAGCCCCGCGCTGGTCGCCGGACGGCACGCAGATCGTCTTTCAGGCGCGACCAGAGACGCAGGCTGATCTCTATGTGATCGGTGCCGAGAGCGGGACGCCGCGTCGTCTCACCCCGTCCGAGGCCGATGAAGTCATGCCGCGCTGGTCGCAGGATGGGCGCTCCATCTACTTCGGCTCGAACCGCGACGGAACGTGGCAGCTTTGGAAAATGCCAGCCGAGGGTGGCGAAGCGGTTCGGGTGACAGACGAGGGTGGTATCACCGGCGAAGAGTCCGCCGATGGCGAGCGCGTGCTCTACACCAAGCCCGGCGTCCCTGGACTCTGGGCACAGCCCGTCGAGGGGGGAGTCGAGCGACTCGTCACCGATGCGCTTCCGGTGGACATGAGGGGAAGCTGGAGTATCACCGAGGAGGGTGTCCTCGTCGTCACGCGGTCCAGCGCCGGGTTTAGCCTGCAACGGATCGACGAGGCAACGGGCGAGGCTGCGTCGCTCCCGGTTCGCCTCGGTCGCATCATGTCGGGCGAGCCGGGGCTGACGGCCACCGCCAACGGACAGCGCATCCTCTTCGCGCAGGTGGACCGGGTCGAAAGCGACCTGATGGACGTCGAGCCGTTCGAGTAGCAACGGGCTACCAAATAGACGAGGCCCCCGGCGCTTGAGCACCGAGGGCCTCGCAGGCTCTTTCGCTCCGAGCCGACCTGCCGGAGCAGGCGGGCTAGGCAAAAGGGTCAGGTGTTACTTGACGAGGGTGACGCGGCCGGTCTCGACCTGCGTCCCACTCACCACGCGGTAGATGTACACTCCGCTCGGCAGCGACGCGCCGTCGAACGTCAC
>JANQRZ010000005.1 GCA_028284265.1 Rhodothermales bacterium | reverse complement strand
CCCGAACCCGTTCGTCGAGCGGACCGAGATCACCTTCTCGCTCGAAGAGAGCAGCAAGGTCGCCGTGACGGTCTACGACGTGCGTGGCCGTGAGGTCGCGGTGCTGACCGACGGTACGCTGGAGGCAGGTGCGCACAGCGTGACGTTCGACGGCGCGTCGCTGCCGAGCGGAGTGTACATCTACCGGGTGGTGAGTGGGACGCAGGTCGAGACCGGCCGCGTGACCCTCGTCAAGTAAGTCTCTAGTAGTTCTGTAGCATAGCGGATGGGGCGCAGCAACGCGCTCCATCCGCTTTTTTGTTGGGCCTGACGCAGACGGCCCAAGCGGCTACCTCGGGGGTATACGCTCAACGTCTCGCGCCATCCGTCCGGTGGGAGGGAGGCACACGGTCGCCATTGCGGTTTGCTCCGTTGCTCACGGGCTGCCCATTGCCATGCCGGTTCGTAGGCGGGCGGTGCGACGTGGCGTCGGAGCGCGTCCGGTCCGGTCCGGGGATGAACTGCGCCGGAATGCGCGGCACCTCGGCGAAGCGACCTTTCTCGTTCAGTGGCACCCACTGTTGGGGCATATCGTAGAGGTAGCGTCCGATGCCGAGCGCGGCCCCGGCTCGCTTCATCGCGTTCGAGAGGCCGCCTTTGATGGCTTCAACCTCGGTGTTGTCCGCGCCGTCCTCGCGCCAGACCCACTCGCCATCGTCGTTCTTAAAATAGATGCGGCAGATGACGCCGCCTTCCGGCCCGGCCCGGAACTCGTTCTTCCAGTTGCCCGGCCCGAATACGTCGTCGAGTCGCTCCTGCACAGCGCGGGCGGTGATGTAGGGCATCGCAAGACCCTTCTTACGGTCGCGGGTGACAGCACCCGGTTTCCACTCGATGTCGCGTGGCGGAAACGGCGCGGTGAGGTGTTGCCAGTCGATAGGGCGGCGGTAGGTCGGTTCCATAGGAGGCTCCGTCAGGTTGAGGTAAGACAGGATATGAATCGACGGTGACATCTTTGTGTCATATGCGTTCTCTGGAGATAGTATGCCCTGCAGTGGCGTCTTTGTAACCTGTTGACTTTTGCTTCGTGAGCTTTTGGATACGAAAGCGCTTCCGGTATTGATTTAATATTTTTAGTTCTTGACTCGAATGGCCGAGATAAATTATGATATAGGCCCGGTCCACCTTGAACCCTCTGCTCCATGCCGTTTCCACTTTTCCCAGCCAGTGCCCAAGCCGTTGATGCAGCCACTGTCCAGCTCAATCTCGACTTCGTGTGGATCGTGGTTGCCGCCATACTGGTCCTGTTCATGCAGGCAGGCTTCACGCTTGTCGAGACGGGTCTGACGCGCTCGAAGAACGCCGTCAACATCATCATGAAGAACGTGATGGACTGCGCGGCGGGCGCGCTCGTGTTCTTCGCCGTCGGGTTCGGGCTAATGTTTGGCACCTCGTCGGGATGGTTCGGCACCGATGGCTTTTTCCTCTCGGGGATCGAGGGGCAGGACCAGATGTGGACCTATGCCTTCTGGCTCTTCCAAGCCGTCTTCGCCGCCACCGCTGCCACGATTGTCTCCGGTGCTGTCGCCGAGCGGACAAAGTTTACGGGGTACCTGCTCTTCTCCATCGTCATCACCGGCCTGATCTATCCCGTCTTCGGCGCATGGGCGTGGGGCGGCCTGTTCAATGGCTCCGGCTGGCTCGAAGGCCTCGGCTTCATCGACTTCGCGGGATCGACTGTCGTACACTCGGTCGGTGGCTGGGCGGCGCTCGCGGGCGTGCTTGTGATCGGGCCGCGCGCTGGGAAGTACGGACCCGACGGGAAGCCGCGCCACCTCGCGGGGCATAGTCTGCCCCTCGCCGCACTCGGCGTGTTCATCCTGTGGATGGGTTGGTTCGGCTTCAACGCAGGGTCCACGACAGCCGGTAGCTCGGAGATCGCGCTCATCGCCATGAACACATTTCTCTCGGCGTCCGCCGGGGCGGTTGTGGCGATGGCCGTGACGTGGCTGCGGAGCGGCAAGCCGGATGCCGGGATGACGCTCAACGGCGTGCTCGGTGGCTTGGTCGGGATCACGGCGGGCTGCGCGAACCTTACGCCCGGATTTGCGATCTTGACCGGGGCCATCGCCGGTGCGCTCGTCGTCTACGCCTCGCTCGGGCTGGAACGGTTCGTGGATGATCCGGTGGGTGCCATCGCTGTCCACGGCGTCTGCGGCGCGTGGGGTACCCTCGCGGCAGGCCTCTTCGATGCAGGCGGATTCAGCCTTGCGACTGTCGGCGTGCAGGCACTCGGTGTCGTAGCGGCTTTCCTGTGGGTCTTCCCGCTCGCCTATGGCCTGTTCACCTTGATTGACCGCATCGTCGGGCTTCGCGTGGAGGCGCACCCGGAGGTGCTCGGCCTCGACCTGCACGAGCACGCGGCGCAGGCCTACCCGGAGTTCGTCGCAGGCGGTGATGGCTATGGCGTTCCCGACGACGAGTTCATCCCGGCGGAGGTGTAGCTGAAAAATGAGGCCGCCTCCCCGATCTGGAGAGGCGGCCTATCGTGACGCTGCGGGGACACCCCTGCCCCGAACAGCGGCCTCCTTTCACGAGCCGGTCGGTCGCAAGCGCTGCGGCCGAGCGACGGCTTCGTCTACATGCACACTCCACGCCTCGCTGTAGCGACGGTCGAATCGGCGGAGCAGGATGAACGGATTCGTACCGTTGGCGGCGTGCCATAGGTGCCGCTCGGAGAAATACTCCTCCTGCTCGGGATCGATTTCGTAGGTCACCATCGCAGCGGCCTGCTCCGGGCGAAGCCGGAGGTTGCGCGCCTCGCGCGTGGCGAGTGTATCGAGGTTGATACGCCCGCGTTCGGAGAAGAGGTCCGGGCGGGTAGGGGCAGACCTCTCCCACTGGCTCACGAGGTAGAGGCAGTCCTCCATGTGGTCGAGGAGGTCGCTTCCACGGAGGCGATAGAGCGCATCCACCACGGGCTGCCCATTCGGACGGTTCGAGGCGATGAGCGTCGCGTCGCGGCGGAGGCGGCGCTGGTGGTCGCGGAGGTTGCGCCCGCCGCCGCACTCGAAGGCGACACGCCTCGGCTGAATCGGTCCCGGCACCTCGACGACGAAGTCGGCGGTGAAAAGCGCACCGGAAGTTTCGAGTTCGACCTCGGAGTGGAGGACGGCGTCCTCGCGGAGGTATTTGACGATGTGCCACGCGAACTCGTCCTGCACAGCCCCGTCATAGGGCGGCTCGTAGGCGGGGCCAGAGAGCAGGCCCTTGAGGTCGCGCGGTTCGGGGCTAGAGAGTCGGATCATCGGAAGAGGATGTCAGATTCAGGGGTTGAAAGCGGCACGTTTATACATCTTCGCGCGCGCGTGTGCGTAGGATACCGAGCCAAGGTGACACCTCTATGTCATAGGGCTTGTTACTAATTTTCGCGCGCCCCTCGCCGATGAGAGGAGTAGCCCTTTTTTGTTCGTTTCCGCCACCTTCATGCGATTTCTCGCGCTCGCTGTCCTACTCCTTTTTCCTGAGCTTCTCGTCGCACAGGGCTTCCGCACGTTCAGCGGGCGCAACCACCCGGAGATCGACTGGCGGGTCGCCGAGACGGAGCACTTCGAGATCGTCTACCCGGAGCATCTCGAAGGCATCGAGGCCGAGGCCGCAACGATCGCCGAGGAGACCTACGCCGCGCTCTCCGAAACCCTCGGCGTGAGCTTCGACCGACCGATCCGGGTCTATCTATCGGACGAGGACGAGATCGCCAACGGGTTCGCCGTTGACGTCGGGCGAGCGGGGTTTACGAACATCTGGGTCCACGTCAACGAGACGGCGTCGATCTGGACCGGCGATGCGAAGTGGATGCGGACGGTGCTCGCGCACGAGATCGCCCACATCTTCCACTACCGGGCGATCAAGGCACCCATCGGCCTCCTGCAAAACGTCTTCGCCAACCCGATCCCGAGTTTCTGGGCCGAGGGCTTCGCGCAGTACCAGACCGAACGCTGGGACGCGCAGCGTGGCGACCGCTGGCTCCGCACCGCCGTCTTCGAGGACCGACTCAGCTACAGCGACGGCCTCTCGGCGTGGAACGGGCGGCTCCGCTACGCTGTCGGCAACAGCCAAGTCCGCTACCTCGCCGAGACCTACGGCGACTCGACGATCACGAACATCCTGAACCACCGGAAGACGTTGCTGCCGGGGATCAAGGTGCACGACTTCTACAGCGCCTTCAAGGCTGAGGTCGGCAAGTCGTACCGGACGTTCTACGATGAGTGGCGCAAGCACGTTAACGTCTACTACAACACGCTGGCTGGGCAGATGGAGCGCGTGGATTCGCTCGGCGCAGCGCTCCCGCTGCCGGGGCAGTACGTCTACGACGTGGCCTACAGTCCCGACACGTCGCAGGTGGCAGCCCTCGTACTCTCATCGGTGGCGCGACCCGTCCGGCGGCTCGCGGTCATCGAAGGGCTGACCGATACGACCATCACGCGGCGCGTCCGGGTGCTCGCCGAAGGAAGTCTGGAAGCGCCGGTCGCGTGGAGCCGGGACGGGACGCGAATCGCCTATGCTCGCACTGTCCGGGGACGCTACGGCTCGCTCGTGAACGACCTCTACGCGGTGGACGTAGCGTCGGGCGACACGCGTCGAATCACGCACAACCGCCGCGCCTCGTCGCCGACGTTTGCACCCGACGGTCGACTCGCGTTCGTCGGCAGCGTGGGCGGAACGGCAAACGTGTTTCTGCTCGATGCGTCGGGTGAGGAGACGCAACTCACGGAGTTCACGGGCGACGTACAGATCACAACGCTCCGCTTCAGTCCGAACGGCACCCGCCTCGCCTTCGCCCGTTTTGGGCCTGAGGGCGAGCGCGGCCTCGTTGTTCTCGATGTCGAGTCAGGCGACATCGAAAGCGTCTCGGTCAGCGGCACCGACGACCGCATCCCGGTGTGGAGTCCCGACGGACAGAAGCTCGCGTTTACCTCGCTCCGCGACGATGTACCGAACGTGTTCGTGCTGAACCTCGAACCCCCTGCTCCCTCCGCTTCGTTACGGGAGCTGTCCCCCTTGAAGGGGGACAGTTTTCTGAGCATGCCCGAAGGGCGCGAGGAAAACGGGGGGGGCGAGCGCCGTGTCACTCATCTCTTCGGCGGGGCAACGGCGCACGACTGGCTGCCGCCAGACTCCCTGCACCCCGACGGTCGGATCGTCCTCGTGACGAGCGAGAGCAAGCGGCGGGAGAGAGCCTACGCCGTAGATGCCAGTCGGACGGTGACGGTCGAGACGCCCGTGAGCACGCCACCGCAATATGCCGCATGGACGGAGCACCGACCGCCGAACGAGGTTCCGTTCCGCACGATCGCCGACCCCGGCCTCATCGAAGCGCGACGGCGGTACAGTTCGTGGGCGAACATCACGCACGCCGGGAGCTTTGCTCTGCCCTACGCCGAACTCGACGGCAGCGATTACGGATTCTTCGGGACGACGCTCTGGCTGGAGCCACTCGGCAAGCACCTCTTCCTCGGCGTCGTCACCGTCTCGATCCCCGACTTCGCCGACGAGACGCTCGCCTTCTTTTCGTACACCAACAACCAGTTCCGCCCGACGCTCACGCTCAACGCCTACCGGACGCCCAGCCCGGCGCGGTGGTATGGCTCGTCGCTCCTCGTCGAAGACCTGATCGGCGGCGACCTCACCGTCACACAGCCGCTTGACCTGACCGACGCGCCCTACGTGCGGACGACCGCCGACGTGCGCCTCCGCCTCGCCTACGCCGACCCATTCAACGACAGCACGTTCGTGGATGTCGCCGACGGTCTGCTCCAACCGGAATCGGGGACGCGGGCCGACGTGCGGCTCGGTTTCACGGTGAAGCGGCAGCGGCCCTATCGCTACAACGATATTTACCCACTCGACGGGATTGGACTCCGAGCGCGGGTGACGGGCGGCGTGCCGGTGCTTGGCAGCGAGAACGAGTTCATTCGCCCCGACCTCTCGGCGTTTTGGGTTTCGCCGAGTCTCGGCATCGGGCGGGTCTACGTCTATGGACGGGCGCAGGCGCAGTTCGGGCAGCGGCTCGCGCAGGACTTCGTCGGTCTCTCACGCTTCGACGATATCGACCTCCAGCTTCCGTTCATCGATCCGGTGACGCTGTCCGATGCCGAGCGGGTGCGGGGCTACCGCCGCTACGCGGTCGGTGACCGGGTGCTGTTCGGAAGCATCGAGTATCGCCTCCCGCCGGTCTTTGATCTCAATACTTCGATCCTCGGCGTCATCGGGCTAGGCCGCGTCTCGCCCGCCTTCTTCCTCGATGCCGCTGCTGTGTGGACGGGGAGCGATTTCGACAACGCGATCCGCCGGACGGGGGCCGGGTTCGAGATCAAGAACCGCCTCACCCTCGGCGGCTTCCCAATCATTCACGCGTTCGGCGTGGCGCAGCGCTGGCGCGACCTCGGCGCGACCATCGACCGGGAAAGTCTCGACCTCTACTACCGCATTCAGGCGACGCTGCCGTTCTGAGGATCGGGAGCCCCCGATGAGCGTGCAAGACTTTTGCCGAGAAGCTTGCAGAGAACGTCGTCCCGAGCGGAGTCGAGGGATCTCTGGTGCCTCTGCGGTTATCTCACTAGAGATCTCTCCACTCGCTCCGACACACTGTGTCTACGCTCGGTCGAGATGACAGAATTCGAGTTTGGCAACAGAGCACCTCTCACGTCACCCATCTTCCTTTCTCATGATCCACATCAACCTCAACGGCGAATCAATCCCTGCGCTCGGCTTCGGTACGTGGCGACTCGACGGCGATGAGGCCCGCGACACGGTCGCCCACGCGCTCGACCTCGGCTATCGGCACATCGACACGGCACAGATCTACGATAACGAAGTCGAGGTTGGTGAGGGGCTGCGCGCTTCGGACGTAGACCGCGACGCCGTTTTTCTCACCACCAAGGTCTGGCGCGACAAGATGCGCTACCGCGATGTCATCGCCTCCACCGACGACAGCCTGCGGAAGCTGAACGTCGAGGTTGTCGATCTCCTCCTCATCCACTGGCCGAACGACGAGGTCGAACTGGCCGAGACGCTCGATGCGTTGCAGGAGGTGCAGCACGCCGAGAAGGCCCGGCACATCGGCGTCTCCAACTTCACCCCGTCGCTCATCCACGAGGCTGTCCGGCACGCGCCCGGCCTCGTCTGCAATCAGGTCGAGTACCACCCCTACCTTGACCAGAGCGATTTGCTGGAGGTCATGCGCGAGCATGAGATGTTCCTCACCGCCTACAGCCCGATTGCGCGGGGCAAGGTGATGGACGACGAGGTGATCCGCGCCATCGCCGAGGGGCACGGCAAGAGTCCGGTGCAGGTCACGCTCCGGTGGTTGTTGCAGCAGGACCGCGTCTCTGCCATTCCCAAAGCCGCCAGCGCCCGCCACCGCACGTCCAACCTCGACATCTTCGACTTTGCCCTCTCCGACGACGAGATGGCCGAGATCACCGCCCTCGCCCAACCCGACGGGCGCATGATCTCCCCCGACTTCGCCCCGGCGTGGGATGCTTGACTTCCTGCTCCCAACCTTTTGCACTCGTCATCCCCGCGCAGGCGGGGACCCAGAGTCGGAGTCAGCCGGTGGGTCCCCGATCAAGCCGGGGATGACTTCTTTCTGAGAAGTCTAGTTCATCAACCCCCGTGCTGATAACAGCGTCCGTTTGGGCTAGTAGTTCTACGCCGACAGCGAGCACCACTCTTGGTAGTACCAGAGCAACGTACAGCAGTACGGCGAGGCGGGTTCGTTCGAGGGCGTGCTGTACGCTTCGGTCTTGACGGCGTCGTCTGGGAGCTACTAGGCCGTGCCCGGACATTGATGTTGATATCGAGGAAAACGTCCGCGATCCACCCTGATGTATCCGCGTAGGCTACATGGTAGTAGATACCTTCCTGCCCAAGTACAACAAGGGTGTCTCCTGCACTTACGTGGATAACTACCTGTGCCGTGGAGTTCGGAGCAGCCTTGATCGCGGCGTGCCGACTAGCAACTACTTGGGTGGAATCTGTTGCCTGTTGAGCGTATATAGTTGTGCTGGCGAGTAGGAAGGTCGCGATAAGGAGAAAGCCTCTCATGTGACGACCAAGCCTACGTAGCGTCTCCCGCTGCTTCCTTCGGGCGGCGGAGGATGGCGACGATGACGCCGAGGTAGCCGCCGAGGATCATCAGCGGGGCGACGTAGAGCGAGAGGAATCCGTCCACCTCGTTCTCGACGCGCATCAGCGTATAGCCGAGGATGATGGCGACGACGCACCCGATGAGGAGCACGTAGTTCGTGCGGTCGAAGACGAGGCGGGCGGTCTTGCGGTTGTTGGAGCGGCGGGACTTGCGGGAGGCTTTCGCCATGAGGGCAGCGTGCTGGATAAAAGATTACTGACACCGATACCACTTGTCATCCTGAGCGGAGTAGCGGGCGTAGCCCGAAGCGTAGTCGAAGGATCTCTACGGGCATTGCCTTGACAGCTTGCTGAGGCTGAGGCCGGAAAGATAGGCTACGCCGAGCCTTCGGGTTCCTCGACTGCGCCCCCGTGGGGCTGCGCTCGGGATGACGAAGTAGAAGGAACTGAACGTTGACAATATAGCCCCGGTCGGGTGGGGCGGCCAGTAGACGAAACGCAGCGGGCACTCCGTTTCGCACGGATCTAGGGAACACCTCTGGCCTCTGTGCCGATAGAGGGAATTGGTCCACGTCCACCTACCCATGCGCTTCGCCCGTCTCCTCTTCGCTGCGATCTTGGCTGTCGCCCTGCTTGCGCTGTTCGCCAGTCGCAACCCGCTCGAAGCCTCGACGAGTGCGACAGACGCGGCGATTCGCAATGCGGTCACGGCAGCCCTCAACGCGGAGAATCTGCCGGACGCTTTCTGGGGCGTCTACGTCCAGAACCTCCAGACCGGCGCGGTGATCGTCAGCCAGAACGCGGACAAGAACCTGATGCCCGCGTCGAACCTGAAGCTCCTCACGGTGGCGACGGCGCTCGACGCCCTCGGGCCGGACTATCGCTACATCACCCGGCTCTACTTCGACGGCACGGCGGGCGGCGAAGCGGGCGACTCGACGCTCAGTGGTGACCTCATCCTGCGCGGCTCCGGCGACCCGACGTTCGGCAGTATGCTGGCTGGACCGGACCCGCTGCGGGCGTGGGCATGGCAGCTCCGGGCGATGGGCGTCAACCGGATCGAAGGCCGGCTCATCGGCGACGACGACGTGATTGACGATCAGCCGTATGCCAACGGATGGGACATCAACTACATCGCCACCGAGGACTGGGCGCAGAGTGCGGGCGGGCTGACGTTCCGCGACAACCTCGTCACGCTGGCGATGGCGGGCACGACGCCCGGCGAACCGGCGACCGTCACCACAGACCCGGCGGGCTACGTCGAGGTCACAGGCGACCTCACGACGCGAGGTCGGCGTGGCTACAACCCGCTCCGCATCCGCCGCACCGTCGGGACCAACCAGATTCAAGTGCAAGGCTCCGTCTCGTCCCGCTACGAGGGCGCAGCGCGCATCCCGATCCAAGACCCGACCGCCTTCACACTCCACGCCTTCGCCGAACGTCTCCGTGATGCGGGTATCGAGGTTGCCGCCGAGATCGTGGATGCCGACAACCTTGACGAGCCGCCGAGCTATGAGAGTGACCCGGTCCTCGTCCACCTCTCGCCGCCGCTGCTCGACATTCTGACGACGATCAACCACAAGAGCAGCAACCTCTACGCCGAGCAGGTCTTTCGCACCTTCTCCAGCAACGGCGGTGCGACGGGTGGCGAGCGGCGCATGATGGTCTTTCTCGAAGAAGCCGGGATCGACACTGAGGGCCTCGCTGTCCGCGACGGGTCCGGTCTTTCGCGCAAGAACCTGCTCGCGCCCGAGACCCTCGGTGAGATGCTGGCCTACATCTACCGCTCGCCGATGCGCGATGCCTTCGTCGCCACGCTCCCGCACGGTGGGGAGGAGGAGACGACGCTGCGCTACCGGCTGCCGGGTCTTCCGGTCCGCGCCAAGACCGGCGCGTTGGAGCACGTCCGCGCGCTCTCGGGCTACGCCGCCGGGCCGGACGGGACACCCTACGTGTTCGTCGCCATCGCCAACAACTTCACGAGCCGGTCCAGCCTGATCTCTGTCGCCCAGAACGAGATCGCCACGGCGATTGCCTCGGGCGGGCAGTAAGTCTGTCGTTCTGTTGAAGAGCTCAAGTCATGTCATCTCGACCGAGCATCGCGAGTGGAGAGATCTCTTCGGGCATGGCTTCAGCAACCTAGCAACAGTTTCCCCGGAGAGATCCCTCGACTTTGTCTCTCCGAGACTCCGCTCGGGATGACCAGCAATAGAGCTCAGCAAAGCACAGCTCTATCAGAAGTGGACACGGAAGAAGCGGGGGCGGTAGATGTCGGCGTTCGAGAAGTGCTCGAAGAAGTTGTAGGTGTTGACGTTGTACGAGATCAGCAGCGTGCCCGGCTCGGAGAGGTGCGGGTGTGCCTTCGCGTTGTAGGTGAACACATCGGGGCTGATCTGGTACTCCGGCGGCGTGTAGAGTTGCCGGATCGGGCCGAAGGGACCGACGGGCGTGGGGCCGGTGCGGGCGGCGACGTAGTCGTAGAGGAGTGAGCTTTTGAATACGAGCGCGTAGCCGCCGCCGGGGATGGGGCTGACGCTGAGTTCGTTCGAGATCTTCGCCGTGAGGCGGGCCGCGTTCTCGACGCCCGTGACCCAGTTGGTGCCGTCATAGAAGCGCCACGCGCCAGGTCGCTCGATGTCTTCGGGGCGAACGCGGGCGGCGAGGAGGTGCTTGTTGAACGGGACGGTCTCGGTGCCGTAGACGTAGAGGTAGCCGTCGGGATCGGGCACGCCCGCCGCTGCCGTGTTGAGGAAGAGGCCGGGGCCAAAGAGGAAATCCCCACGCCCGTTCTGTGCTGCACGATAGAATGGAAGCTCGACCTCCTCGTAGTCCTCGAACGGAGGCTGCGCTCCGGCGGGCAGCTTGATGACCGAGACGCCCGCCACCTCGAAGCTGCCGCCGCCGCGTCGGACCCGGAGTGCAAAGATGTAGGTCGCCCCGCCCAGCGCATGGTTGACGAAAGCGTCTTGGAGCCAGTACCAGTCGCCCGGTTCTGCGTTGGGCGTGTTCGGGACGAAGACAGCTTCGGGGTTCTCAGCGCCGCTCTTGATATAAAACTGCATCTGGCTCGGGTCCGGTGCGCCGCCGTCCAGCATCGCCAGCGTGTTGTTGACCAGCCGCGCCCCGACCCGCGACCCGTTGGGCCGGACATCGCCGACGAACGTGTCGCTGAAGACGAACGCCGTCATCGTCTCGCCTGCCGTGCCGGGGGTCTCGACACCGGAGAGCGGGATCGAGAAGATGCCGTCGGCTCCGGTCCAGCCCTTGTCGCGGTCGAAGAGCGCATCCCACTCCGGAGCGGCTTCCACCGTGATGCCGCGGGCGAACGCATCCTCGCTGACGGTCGTCGCTACGGGTGGTTCGGGTGCTGCGTGATCGCACGCCGCGAGGGTGGCGGTCAGGAAGAGGAGGGAGGTAGCGAGGCGCATCGGGTTCGCAAGAAGTAAAACCAGAAGGGCAAAGAAGATACGCGACGTATGCGCCAATCCTGTGCCGTCGCCCAACACCCGATCCTGCCGGTACCCCTTCTAGACGTGCAGCCTAGCTCTCGGCCACAATGGCCCGGACGAGGGTGGCGAAGCGGCCCCGCACCTGTCGCCCGACTTCCATCACCTCCTCGTGATTCAGCGGTTCTGCGTTCAGTCCGGCGGCGGCGTTGGTAATCGCAGAGATGCCAAGCGTGCTCATCCCAAGGGCTGTGGCTTGGATTACCTCAGGCACCGTGCTCATCCCGACGGCATCGGCCCCGATGGTGCGAAAAAAGCGGATCTCAGCGGGTGTCTCGTAGCTCGGGCCGGTCGTCCACAGGTAGGCCCCACGCCGCGTCGGAATGCCGTGCTGCAAGGCGAGCGCTTCAGCGCGGTCGAGCCAGGCCTCGTTGTAAGGTTCGGCGAGGTCAGGCCAGCGCGGCTCACCTTCGCGGACGGGGCCAGACATTGGGCTGACGAAGGCGAGGTTGAGGTGGTCCGTGATGAACATCAGCGTCCCCGGCCCCATCGTCGGATCGATCCCACCAGCAGCGTTGGTGACGAGGAGCCGCTGCGCGCCAAGGGCATGGGCGAGGCGGACGGGAAACCCGAGCACGCTCGGTGCGTGGCCTTCGTAGAGATGCACCCGCCCCTGCACCACCAGCACCGACTTCCCCTCAAACTGCCCAAAGACGAGTCGTCCCGCGTGCCCGGCGACCGTTGAGCGCGGGTAGCCCGGAATGTCTTCTGTCGGAATTGCCACGGCATCCTCAATCTCATCGGCGAGTGCGCCGAGGCCGGAGCCGAGGATGAGGACAAGGTCGGGCGTGGCGTCGGTGTGCTGGCGCACAGCGGCCACGGCAGCGTCGAGGGAGTCAGCAGGAGCGTCGATCATAGCGAAGTCGTGGCGGCGGAGAGACTGGTGTCATCAGGAAGGGGACGCGCATCATCGGTGCCGACGCGGACGACGACCATTGTCATGTCATCGTGCTGGGGTGCAGTACCTGCGTGCGAGAGCACGTCGCTCACCATCGCTTGGAGGAGGTCTTCCGCCGACGTATCGCCGCTCGTTGCCGCGACCGTATCGGCCAAGCGCTCATCGGTGTAGAGCGTTTTGGCTACGTTCATCGACTCGGAGAACCCGTCGGTATAGAGCACGAGGGTGTCGCCGCGTCGCAGAGGGATCGTCTGCTCGCGGATCACATCGTCGAAGACGTGCTGGGCGGTCAGGCCGATGGCGAGGCCGGGCGGTTGGATAAAGTCGGCGGTCTGGTTCGGCGAGCGCTTGAGGATGACGGGGTTGTGCCCGGCGCGGGCGAAGGTGAAAGTCTCGGTCTCTAGGTCGAAGATGCCGTAGATGAGCGAGATGAAGGTACCCGGCGTTGCATTAGCGACGAATAGGCGGTTCGCCCGGCGCAGCACTTCCGCGGGGCTGTCGGTCTCACGGGCGAGCGTCTGCAAAAAGCCCTTGGCGAGCGTCATAAAGAACGCCGCCTGAATGCCCTTGCCGCTCACGTCGCCGATGACGAGTGCGAGACGGTGGCTGTCGAGCGGGATCACGTCATAATAATCGCCCCCGACCTCTTCGGCAGCGATACAGCGGGCAGCGATGTCGAGGCCGGGGATGCAGGGCATCTGAGCCGGGAGGAAGGAGCGCTGCACCTCGCGGGCGATCTCCAGTTCGCGGGTGAGTCGTCCTCGCTCGCGCTGCTCAATGACATAGTCCGGGACGTAGCGTGGCAACATCTCTCCCGTGCGCTTGCTTTGCACACCCACAAGGCCGAACGCCACCAGTCCCGCGGCGAGACCGAAGCCGAGCACGGCATCGCCGAAGGCAGGCGATGCCGTAACCAGCCATCCTTCGGCCGTATCCCACAGCACACTGGTTACGAAAATCGCGACTAACACCGTCAGGGCATCATACCGGATATAGACCCACGCGAGGACGGCACCGAGCACGAGGGGTATGCCCCACATCGCCCACGGCGTCCCCGCCGGTAGGTCGAGCACGCCGAAGCCGATCAGACCGATCGCTAGGGCGAGACCAATGGCGCCAGCGCCCGTGCGCCAGCGCCGCAGCATAGATCCTAGCCCGACGTAGACGGCGAGCGTGAGCAGCAGGCCATACCACAGGGATCCCACGGCGCTTGCGCCGAAGACCGAGTAGGTAGCTTCAGCATTAAGCAGACCCGTCTCGAACGCGAGCGCCCCCGAGGGCATCGCCGTGAGCAGGAGCACATACACCCCAAGCAGCACGCCCGCGACCGCCACGCCGCGCACGAGCGTCCGTCCGACGGGTTGGTTGACGAAAGCACCCTGCCGCGCCAGACTGAGCGTCTCGATCTGTTGCGGCCACGCCGACCTGGCCAGCGCATCCGACGCCGACGAGGCGATAAAAACCAGTAGCCCAAACCCGGTTCCGTTGAACAGCATCCCGAACAGAAGGAACACCCACGGCGTCATGGGCGCGTCGCCCAGCCAGCCCGGCGATGTCAGCCCAATCCACGCGGCCACCATCACGCCGGTCAGCATCGCATCTTTGAGCGCGGCCCGAGAGTCCAGCGACCGGCTGCTCAACTGGCGGACCATTACCACGAGCAGAAGCAGCCCGAGCAGGACGTAGCAGATTCCCTTAACCACGTCCCGTATCGTCTCGCCCGACTCGAAGCTGAACGACACGTTGTCGTTGACCTCGGCCCTATCGGCCTCGTTGACGGACACCTCCTCATTGGTAATCACGTCCAAGCCGAGCAGCGCTCCGGCGGCCGTCACGTCTACAGTCGTTGAGAGGCGCTGCCCATGCAGGGGATCGGGGCCGGGCGACGGAGGGTCTGTCTCGAAGCGAACGCGGGCCGCTGACTGGCCTCGTTCTGGCAGTGCTTCGACGGAGTGAAGAGAAAACGGCTGTCCTGCGAGCGAGGTGGCGTTGAGGTGCTCGCGGGCGATCGCCGCTGCCATCGTTGCGCTGAGTTCTTGCGGTCGCCCAGTCTCGGCGGCGGCGTACAGGCGTTCCCGGTCGGCCTGCATCGGCGGCAGGTTCTCGGCGAGCACCGGCTCGGAGGGAAGGTTGAAGCGCAGTAGCGAGGCGAGGGCCGAGTCCGCCGGTGCCATGAGCATCTCGCCCATGCTGCCGTCCGGCGCAGGAGCGGCTTCGGAATCGACGATGGCACGGAGCACGTTCCGGTCCACCCCGGCGCGCGGCACGACGGACTGAGTGTTGCTGAACTGCCACACAGCCCCGGCTTGCGTAAGGTCTACATCGAAGACGAGGCGGGGCGGTCCGCCTCCTCCGGGGGTGTACGGGGTCTGGTCTCTGGCGCGTCGCCATTGGACCTCCCAGTAATAAGCCGGAAGCGCCTCGCCGCCTCCGGCTTGCAGCATCTGGATCACGTCGGGCCGTGGCAGCGCGGCTTGCAGCGAGTCCAGCAGTCGCGTGGCCCGCCGGAGCCGGGCGTTCGGCACGAGGTCCGCCGTGTCATAGCCCTGCTGCGAGAGGAAGGCCTCGGCCCGCTCAACCGCCACCTCGCGTCCAAGCGCATACGTCGCCGCGCTGTCCGGGTGCTGGCTCGGCAGCAGGTAGAGGAACAGGACAAGCCCCAGCACGCCTAGCCCGAAGAGGGCGGCGTCCACCAGATCAAAACGAGAGCGCGGGGTCATACGGTAGCAGAGGGAACGACGGGCCTACGAACCAACGCGCTCCAAGTTTACGATCCCGCCGACTTCCTTTCAGAAATAGAAGCGGGGGCCGCCCATCGCTGGACGGCCCCCGCTCAGACTACATACTGCTAACCCTTACTTGACGAGGGTGACGCGGCCGGTCTCGACCTGCGTCCCACTCACCACGCGGTAGATGTACACTCCGCTCGGCAGCGACGCGCCGTCGAACGTCAC
>JANQRZ010000007.1 GCA_028284265.1 Rhodothermales bacterium | reverse complement strand
CAGAGGGCAGAGGGCAGAGGGCAGAGGGCAGAGGGCAGAGGGCAGAGGGCAGAGGGCAGAACCAAGCTGAGGAAGGTACCGAGACGGGGTCTTTTTGTGACCGTCTTCTGTCTACCGCTCGCTGTCTTCTGATTCCCCTCTTTCCTTCTTTCCCTCTTCACGATATCTTACCGCCCCCGCTGCTGCGGACTCCCGACCCCTGACACTCAGACCCCCGACTCAAAATGAAAGTCTATGATGCCGACCATGTTCGCAACGTCGCCCTCGTCGGGCACCAGGGTAGCGGGAAGACCACGCTCGCCGAAGCCATGCTCTATTCGTCCGGTGCGCTCCAGCGCATGGGATCGGTAGGGGAGCAGAACACGGTCTCGGATTACCACCCGAGCGAGCACGAGCGCGAGATGTCGATCTTCACCTCGCTGCTCCACGCCGAGTGGAAGGGGCACAAGATCAACATTCTCGACACGCCGGGCTATCTCGACTTCGTGGGTGAGGTGGTGACCGCGCTCAAAGTGGCCGACACGGCGATCTTCGTACTCGACGCTGCCGAGGGCGTCCAGGTGGGCACCGAACAGTCGTGGCGCTACTGCGAGCAGACGGGCACGCCCTCGATGTTTGTCATCAACAAGCTCGATCAGGACCAAGCCGACTTCAATGAGATCGTTCGGCAGATGCACGAGCGTTTTGGGCGCGCCGCGACGGTGGTCCAGCTTCCCGGCGGCAAAGGCACGCGGACGATTATCGACGTGCTTCTGATGAAGCAGCTTCGCTTCGACGACAAGGGGCAGATGACCCAAGAAGAGATCGCGGACGAGTTCCGCGAGGAGGCCCAGCGGCTCCACAACGAACTCGTCGAGAACATTGCCGAGAACGACGAGGGGCTGATGGAACTCTACTTCGAGAAGGGCGAGTTGACCGAGGACGAGATGCGGAAGGGTCTCCGCGAGGCGATGATCCAGCGCGACCTCTTTCCGATCTTCCTCACCATCTCGAAGGAGAACATCGGCGTCAGTCGTCTGATGGGCTTCATCGACAACGTCTGCCCCGCGCCATCGATGATGCCGCCCGCGCAGATGGACGAGGGCGAGGCGAGCTACGACGAGAACGCCGAGCCGATTGCGTTCATCTACCGCACGATGGCCGAGCAACACGTCGGCGAGTATTCCTTCTTCCGGGTCCACAGTGGCACCCTGGAGCCGAACATCGACCTCGAAAACGCGCAGACCGGCGCGTCGGAGCGCCTCGGGCAACTGTTCGTCATCAACGGGCACGAGCGCGAGTCTGTGCCAAAGCTCGTCGCGGGTGATCTCGGAGCCGCCGTCAAGCTCCGCGACACCTCGACCAACCACACACTCCGGCGCAAAGGCTCGAACGCCGTCCGCACCCCGATCTCGTTCCCCGAGCCTCGGATGCGCGTCGCCATCCGCACGACCAAGAGTGGGGACGAGGACAAGCTCGCGCAGGGCCTCCATCAGTTACACAAGGAAGACCCCGCGCTCCACATCGAGCACGACGCCTCGCTCGCCCAGATGACACTCGCGGGGCAGGGCGAGCAGCACCTCGATGTGGCGAAGTACCGCCTCAAGCACCGCTTCGGCGTAGAGGTTGAGTTCGACCGTCCGAAGGTGGCCTACCGCGAGACCGTCCAGGGCCGCGCCCGCGCCTCGTACCGCCACAAGAAGCAGACCGGTGGGGCCGGTCAGTTCGCTGACATCTCGCTCCTCGTCGAGCCGCTGAAAGGTGAGTTCAACGCCCCGGACGACATCAAAGTCCGCAACGTCGAGCAGGTCACAACCGATTGGGGCTCGACCATTGAGTACATCGATGGGATCGTTGGTGGCGTGATCGACATGCGCCGGTTCTTTGGGGCCATTCAGAAGGGGATCAACGATATGCTCAACGAGGGTCCCGTTGCGGGCTATCCGGTAGGCGACGTGCGTGTGGTGGTCTACGACGGCGGGATGCACGCCGTGGACTCGAACGAGAACGCCTTCAAGACGGCGGCGCGCTACTGCTTCCGCGATGCCTTCCGCGAGGCCAAGGCCGTGCTCTTGGAGCCGATCTACAACCTCGAAGTGCTCGTCCCCGAGGACCACATGGGCGACGTGCTCGGCGACCTCAACACGCGGCGCGCCCGCGTGCAGGGGATGGAGGCCGAGGGGCCGTTCCAGAAGGTCATTGCCCAAGTGCCGGAGGCCGAACTGTACCGCTACTCGACCTCGCTCCGCTCGATGACGCAGGGCCGCGGCTTGCACCACGCCGAGTTCAATCGCTACGACGCGATGCCGCGCCACGTCCAAGAGGAGATCATCGCCCAGAACGCCGAGTTGGAGGAGGCGTGAGGATGATTCACCGATTGGGGGATCGACTGATTGGGTGATTAGGGCGACAAAATCACCCAATCAGTCAATCCGCGAATCACTCAGTGACACGCCACACCTCCCGCTCTGTCACAATGATATCGAGTGGCACGTCGTGTGTCTCGGCGGGAACGGAGGGCACGAGGCAGGTACTGTAGACCGCGCCGATGATGACAGCGTCGAGGTTGGCGAGGAAGGCATCATAGAAGCCGCGCCCGTGGCCGATGCGGTGACCGTTGCGCCCGGCCCCAAACGCCGGGACGATGATGGCGTTGAGTTCGGTCGGATCGACCTCGACCGTGCCGGTCGGCTCTAGGATGCCCCAGCGGTTCGGCTGCATCGCGGCCTCGCTCTCGAAGGCGACGTGCCGAAGTCGGGGCGCGCTATCGAAGTCGGCGACGACGGGGAGGGCGAGTCGCTTGCCTTCGCCATGAAGCCGCCGGATGAGCGGGCGGGTATCGACTTCGCGTTTTGCTGAGAGCGGCCAGTAGACATGCACCGTCTGTGCGGCTTTGATTTCGGGTAAAGAGGCGATGCGCTCGCAGATCGCGGCACTGTGGGCGGCAGCCTCGGTTTCGGTGAGACCGAGGCGGGCCGCGCGGAAGCGTGCGCGGAGATTGGCTTTCTTGGCAGCGAGTTCGGAAGCGTTCACGAAAACGGGGACAGGACAGGCGGACGGGCGTATACGGCGCTCTGCAAGCATACACCCGACGCCATCCCCATGAGTACCTCCTCCGACGCTTCCAACCGCCTCGACGCCTTTGACGCCTACCGCACCCGGATGAACGCCCGCATCCTCGACGAGAAAAACCACCTTGGCATCAAGCGCTTCTTCAACCTCGACACGGCGGCCTACCGCGATGGCGCGCTCGATAGTCGGACGAAAGAGTTGCTCGGTCTCGTCGCCAGCGCGGTACTCCGCTGCAACGACTGTATCGACTACCACCTCGGCCAGTGCGTCGAGGCCGGGTTCACGGACGAGGAGATCGACGATGCACTCAATGTGGCGCTCGTCGTCGGGGGTAGCATCGTCATCCCGCATCTTCGCCACGCGGTCGAGACGGTGGACCTGCTGAGGGCGCGGGAGCGTGCGTGAAAGAGTGCCCCGGAGGTATAGAGTGCTTGGCGAGGTGGCGATATATATCTTTGTTACGTCAACATATCGCTCAGACTGACATCGCCATGCCCTCGGTCTTCACGCTCTACGCACTTCGCACCGCCCGGTTCATTGGTCTGCTCATTGCTTTCTACGCTGTGATCGTCTATCCGGCTTGTGGCGACCTAGAGGAGGACATGGAAGAGATCGCGTTCGAGGTGACCCCAGAGCGGGCAACCCTCATGGAAGGCGAGACGTTGCAGCTCGAATTGCTTGACGAGTTCACCGGAGCAGCCACGATCGCATGGCGAAGCAGGGACGAAAGCGTAGCGACTGTTGATAACAACGGCCTCGTGAGAGCGGAAGGGGTTGGCTCCACCGTGATTGATGTCACGCGGTTCGAGGAAGACATGGACGGTACGCTGCAAGAGATCATTTCGGATACGGTCATTATCACTGTTGAGTCTCGGGAGGGTGGGGGCGACACCGTGATCGAAGAAGGCGTCTACACGACCTGCTCCGACACAGAGTCCATCAACTTCCTCGACCAGTGCGATCTGGCGGACGGCGGCGGGGACGAGTTGGGCGAGTTCTCCGGGCAGTGCCTTGCGTCGATTTCTTGCTCTGAGGGTTACCAGATTGTGGACCTAGCGACCCAAGAAGTCCAATCCGAGGGCACGACGAGCAGCGTCGGGGCGGTGTTCGGAACCATCGGGCTGAAAAATGGCGACGATGCTGCGCTGTTCACCTACGGCGCGCAGGGCAACATCCTCTGCCCGGCCAGTGCGGGGTTCTGCCAGCTCTCGGTCGGCACGACGACGAACGATGCCATGACAGCCGGGGGCGATCCCGCTTCGGGTGAGGCGGCGTTCGTGGGCCCGAGCCGCGGTTTGCAGTTCATTGAGCCTGTCTCGGACGGCAGCGGCTTCGGCATCCGCAAGGTGTCTATTGCCCCGGGCGCGTTCCAGGGCGAGCTGGTCTCGGTGTGGCTACCGGCGACGGGTGGTACAGCCCCGCTCCTCGCGCTGACGCGCGGCACGAGTAGCTTCCTCTACGAAGTCGAGGGCGATACGCCCAACGCCAACCCGCTCAATTTCGGATTGGATGCTCGGCGTGTTCGCTGCGAGCAGCGCTCGAACGGTACCTACGTCTGTGCTGTCTCCGTCTTCGGTGCTGACCGGGTGGGCTTCACCGAGTGGACCGTCACCAATTCGCCTACGAGTCCTAGCTTCGCCGACGTAGGCGACGGGCCGGTCGGGATTGACATTCACCGCACGGCTGATAACCGATTCTTTGTCCTCGCGACCGGCTTCAACGACAATACGATTACCGAGATTGAGTACTTCGGCCCGAGCACAGCTCCGAACGTAGAGACGCGCGCGGCGGCGGCGGGTTGCCAGAGTCCCGGGCACGGGGTCTACAAAGAAGACACCGAGGGGCTGAAGGTAGTCTACTCGTGCTTCAACAGTGCCCGCTATGTGGTGGAACGCTCACGTTTCGAGTAAACTTGTTTACCAACGATCCGCTGTCTCGGCGGTGCCGCCCACGCCGAGGTCGGCATAGGCGACGAGAGCGGGGAAGAGGGGCAGCAGGAAGCGTTGGCTCGTGACGAGGTAGGGCATCCCGCCGCCGCCGGTGCCACCCTCGCCCGCAACGTGGCGTCGGACGGCCTTGCGGTGAACGGTGAGAAAGCTCTCGGGGTCAGGCGCGTGCATCGCCGCATCGGTGGCTGCGATGCGGTCGAGGACGAAGGCGAGGCAGGTGCGGGCGAAGCGCGTCTGGACGGCATGGGCACCGCGCCGTGCCTGAGCGAATCCGTCACGGCGTTGGTTTTCGGCCTTGGCGGCGGCGGCGAGGTCCCGGCGGAAGGTGGCTGCTGTGGCGTCGGCGTTCGGAGCGTCGCCGAGGGTGGAGCGAACACGGGCTGTGGTACGGTCTAGGTCGTCGCCCAGAATGCGGCGGACGCTCGGCGGAGCGGACAGGTCATCGGCCTCAGGCGCGAGGCGAGCGAGGACGGCGTGGGCGAGGTTGTCCAAGTCTGCTACCTCGTGCGCCGGGTGGTCGGCGTCAGGAAAGGCGCGGGCGTGGCCTGAGCGGAGCACGAGCGGGTCGCCGAGCGAGACGTGCCCACAGGGCGACCCGGTGTAGTTTGCGCCGTAGGCATCGCCCGGAAAAACCGGCACGCCAAACAGGGGGCCTTTGCCGAGGGCGCGCTGGATTAGGCGGAGTTGGGCGGTCTGGAAGCCGCTCGCCGGAACCAAGAAGTCGCGGAAGCGCTGGTACTCCAGCGTTGAGAACAGCACGTCGTCATCGGCTCCACGCCCGACGAGCGACATCACCGCCGGGAGCACGACACGGGCGCTGTGGCGCAGGCGGGCCGCCGCCGTCATGCCGGGCCGCCAGAATGCGCTTGGCCCGCGCTCGTCTGGCAATCCCTCGCGGGTTGTCTCACGGAAGGTGGCCTCGCCCATCGCCCCGAGCGCCTGAAACGTCCGTGCCACGACGGCGAGGTCGAACGTCATCTGCTTGAAGACCAACTCGAACAACTGGTGGATGATGATAAACACACGCTCATCCGGCACGCGGGACGACGGGACCTGCGCGTTCAGCAGCAGATCAAGGCCGAGGTAGGCGCTGTAGTCCAGTCCGAGGCGTTCGTCGGCATCGGGCGGATTGACGATGGGGGTGCCGTCCCTGTCGGTAAGGCGGGCGTCGGAGGTGTCAAGAGCAAAGTCCCACCAGTAGACGTTGAGTTCGTCGGGCATGGAGGAGGTGTGAGCGGAGCGAAAGGAGAACGTACTGGGCGGAAGCGCTTGGGTTGATTTAGCGGGATGAGTTGTTCCGCCGGGGTCAGAGGCGTAAAATACTACGCGGCTTGCAAGCCCTCCTTTACTCACCATTTTCTTGGCGATGGCTTTGCCGATACCAGATTCTGCGCTCCACAGTGATAGCTCCGCACAGCCGTCGGATTCGGCTGTGGAGGTCCATGAACGGCTGCGCCGTAGCGAAGAGCGCTACCGTGCGCTCTTCGAGTCGATGCACGAGGGGTTCTGCGTACTGGAGCTTCTGTTCGATGAGGTAGGGACGCCGTACGACTATCGCGTGGTGGAGTCCAACCCTGCATTCGAGCGGGATACGGGGCTGGTGGACATCGTCGGGGCAACAGCACGGGCCATCGCGCCGGATGCCGAGCCACACCGCCTGCCTACCTACGCCCGAGTGGCGCTGACCGGTGAGCCGACCCGGTTCATCCACCACGCCTCGTCAATCGACCGATATCTCGATATAAGTGTCTTCCGTACCGGAGAGGCGAAGCAGCGCCGGGTGGGGGTGCTCATCACCGACATCACCGCTCGGGCAAAGGCAGAGATGGCCCTGCGGGAGAACGAGGAGCGCCTGCGACGTGCGCAGCAAGTCGCGGGAATTGGCACCTGGGACCTCGATATCCGTACCGGCACTGCGACGTGGTCCGAGATCGTTTATGATCTCATGGGGCTGCCACCGCAAGGCGGCGTACCCTCGCAGGAGGAGTGGGAGCGCTTGCTCCATCCCGAAGATCGAGACCGTGTGCGCCGTGAGTTGCGCCAAGCCCTCGCAGCAGGTGGGTCCTACGTCAATGAGTTCCGGATTATTCGCCCTGACGGTGCCACGCGCTGGCTGGCGTCTCGTGGGTATGTTCTTCGGGATGCTGAGGGGCAGCCCGTTCGCATGCTGGGCGTCAACTTTGATGTCACCGAGCGGGTCCAGATGGAGCAGGCACTTGCCGATCTCAATGCGACCCTAGGGGCACGTGTGGAGGAGCAGACCGAGCGGGTTCGTGCATTGTCCCGTGCCCTGACACTGGCCGAGCAGCAGGAGCGTCGCCGCATCGCGCACGTTCTCCACGATGATGTTCAGCAACTCCTCGTCGGGGCGAAGATGATGGGGGCGCTCGGAAACATGGCTCGGTTCGAAACGATCCTTGACGAGGCCATCGAAAAGACGCGCACGCTTGCGCATGAGATGAGCCCACCTTTCCTCCACAACGAGGGGCTCGCGGACCTTGTTGGGTGGCTCACCGCTCGCGAGTGCAAGCACTACGGTCTCGATATAGAAGTCAGGATCAGTGACAACGTGTCTATCCCGGACGAAGACCTCCGGGTGATGCTCTATCAGCTTCTTCGCGAACTACTGCTCAATGTCGTCAAGCATGCCGGGACGAACGCGGTGCGTGTGACGGCAGTAGCAGAGGAGGGGCGGGTGCGCGTCATGGTTGAGGATGAGGGTGTCGGGTTTGATCCGGCGATGCTGGAAGAGCAGGGTGCTACGCTCGGCTTGCCCAGCGTGCGTGAACGCCTCGGCTTCGTTGGCGGGGAACTGACAGTGGAGTCTGTTCCCGGCGAAGGAACATGTGTCACGCTTGATGTTCCATTGAGCTTCGATACGATTTCTCCTCATCGGGTGGGTTGATAGTGGGCGTGTCGTCGCTGTTGATGCGGGGAATGCCTTGGGTGGAGGAGTCAAGGGCAACGTCCCACCAGTAGGTGGTGGAATCGGTCATAGCAACGGATAAAATCGGGGAGGGGTGTCCGGTCGCGGGTCCGTTTGTCGAAATGACAGGTAAGGCAGCCTTGGCCCGCGCCGCGGTAGCTGCTTCCTAATCGCTCATTCTCCAACCCTTCAGTCTCATGCCTCGCTTCTCTCGTTTTCTTTGCCTCGCCGCCCTCGTCGCGGTGCTCACGCCGGGCCTACTCGCCCAAGGGCGCTACGCCACGAGCGTCATCGACTTCAGTTCCCAGTTCAGCGAGACGATGTGGTCTGCTGAGCAAGCCCTCGGGGTGCCGAATACCTACCCCTTCTATGGCGACTTCACCTCCGCTTGGGCCAGCGCGACCCGTGATGGTCAGCGCGAGTTCCTCGAACTCGGATTCGACGGAGCCGCTCCGGCCTCCATCGTGTGGATCTACGAGACCTACGAAGCAGGCGCTGTAGACACGGTCTACGTCCGCAATGCTGCTACGGGTGAGTTCGTCGAGGTGTGGTCTGGCACGGCGGTGCCCGTCCCCTTCACGTCGCGGATCAACCCGATCCGTTTCCCCCAAACCGCCTTCGACGTAGACGCTGTCCGCATCGCCGTCAACTCCCCGGCGGTGCCCAACTACAACGAGATCGACGCGGTCCGACTGTTCGAAGAGAACGAGATCGTCTCGGTTGGTGTCTATACGGTAGGTTCTAGGACCGTCGCCCCCGGTGGTCTCATTGCCTTCCGGCTCGACATCATCAACAACACGAACAGCCCGAAGACGGGTGCCCTGTTCTTCTATGTCGAGCGCGGTGGGACTGTCGTGAGCCAAGGCGATCTTGCAACGGGCATGCTAGATGCGCTTGGGCGGAACGGACTGAACTATGGGCTGACGGCCCCATCATCTGTCCCTGCTGGAGTTTACAACTATACGGTGTGTGCCGGTCTCACCATCGACGCGCCCATCGCCTGCTCCGATCCCATCGCCCTCACCGTTACAGGTAGCCTCGCTGGGGCGGGTGGTACAGGAGCCGAGTGGGAAGCCGTCGTGTCGCCTACGGAGGCGGCGAAGTACGCTGGGCAGTCTAGCACCCAGGCCGCTGCCCGCACAGGCGAAGCCGCCGTGGCCTACCCGAATCCGTTCGCCGAGCGCACCGAGATCGCCTTCATGCTGGCTGACGCCTCGGACGTATCGCTGGTGGTCTACGATGTCCGGGGCCGCGCCGTCGCCACGCTCGCCGACGGGCCGATGGCGGCGGGTCGCCATGCGTTAACTTTCGACGCAGCCGGATTGCCGAGCGGGGTATATGTCTACCGCCTCATCGCCGGAGTGAAGGTGCAGACAGGCCGGGTGACGCTCGTGCAGTAGTTGAGTACAACGTAGAAAAATGCGCCCCGCCCGGTCCACGCCGAGCGGGGCGCTTCTGTTGCCAGCGAAGGTCAGGCTACCGCACGAGCGTGAGACGCCCCGTCTCGATGCGGGCACCGGCCATGAACCGCCACACGTAGACCCCCGAGGCAAGGCCGTCTGCCTCGAATCGAGCGCTGTGATTTCCAGTCTCAGCGGGGCCGTCGTGGAGTACAGCCACCTCGCGCCCAAGCACGTCGTAGACGGCTAGGCGGGCCTGCGTCGCTTCATTGAGCGTGAAGCGGAGCGTGGTACGGTCCTGGAACGGGTTGGGGTACGCCTCGACCCCAAAGACCTTCGCGGTCGCCGCTACGTCGGGCGTATGCACAGCGTGGAATCCCGGCACCGGAGACATGGCCTGCACGACGGACCACCGATCCATGCCCTCGGTGTTGCGTGCCGCCCCGACTACGGTGATGGCGAAGGTCTCTGCGTCCACAGTCACATCGGGGAAACTGCCGACGCGGAGGGTATACAGGTAGATGCCCGGTAGCGCACCCGCTGGCACTTGTTGGGTGTAGGAGCCAGCGACCGATGCACCGTTTGGGAGGGTCCCTGAGCGGACGATCCCTAGGGCGACGGGGCTGCCGCCGCGCTCGGCGGTGAAGAACAGGTCGCCACTCGTGGTGGGGGCCGAGGCGTTGGTGATGGTGTAGGGGAATGTGATGGTGCCACCCGGCATGACTGTCGTTTGGTCCGCTGTGGCCGCGAGAGCTACAGCCGGTGCGCCTGCCCCGCTATAGAGGTAGGCCTGTCCAGCGTTGAAGCCGCCGCCGTTTTCTTGCGGTGCCCCGACGAGGAAGTCGTCTCGTCCGTCGCCGTTGGCGTCGGGTAGGGTGGCGATGGCGCTGCCGAAGAGGCCCACCGGGTCGGGATTTGGTGAGTCGAGGGGCTGGAGAAGTGCGCCGGTGGCTCCGCTAAACGCGTAGGCTCGGCCTGTCTCGTCCTCGAAGAAGGCTCCGACGAGGATGTCTCCCCGTTCGTCGCCGTCCACATCAGCGGTGCCAGAGACGGAAATACCGAAGCGGTCATTTGCTCCGGGATTGGGCGAGTCGAGGGAGCGGAGAAGCGCGCCGATGGTGCCGCTGAAGAGATAGGCCCGGCCTGCCCATGTGAGGTTACTGCTGCCGTTTTCTTGCGGTGCCCCAATGAGGAGGTCGCCCCGGCCATCGCCATCCACGTCTGGCACGCCAGCTACGGCTTCGCCGAAGTCACCAAAGTTTTTGGGGTCTGGCGAGTCGAGTGTGTGGAGGAGGGCTCGGGTTGCGCCGCTGAAGAGGTAGGCCCGGCCTGACCGGATGTTCTCGTGCATGCCAGCGAAGGCCCCAATCAGCAAGTCGTCTAGTCCGTCGCCGTCGGTATCGGGCACGGCGGCGACGGCTGCCCCGAAGTTGTCGCCGGACATCGGGTCGGGAGAGAACAGGGTGTCGAGCAGAAGGCCCGTCGCGCCGCTGAAGAGGTAGGCCTGCCCGCCCGCGTCGCGCGAGCCAATGAGGAGGTCGCCGCGCCCGTCGCCGTCCACGTCCTGCACGCCCGTGACAGCACGCCCGAACATGCCATCGAAGTGGGGATCGGGCGAGTCGAGTGTACGGAGGCGGGAGCCGGTGGTGCCGCTGAAGAGGTAGACCCGTCCCGCATTGTCGAACGCGCCAAAGGTGAGGGAGGCCCCGACGAGGAGGTCCGTGCGCCCGTCGCCGTTGACGTCGGGCACGCCTGCGACTGCCGTGCCAAAGGAGCGGGCCGAGTCGGGTGGCAGGATGGTATGGAGGAGGGCGCCGGTGGCCCCGCTGAAGAGGTGTACTTGCTCGCGTGCTCCGACGAGGATATCGCCGCGCCCGTCGCCGTCCGCATCGGTTACCCCGGCGACGGCGAGTCCGAAGTTGGTGCCCCCTTGGGGTTCGGGAGCCGACAACTCTTGAAGGAGCGACTGGCCCATCGAAGCCGGAGCGAGGAGTAGCAGCATGAGGGGGGCGAACAAGACCATGCGGCGTTGGGTGTACTTGGCCGAGCAGGAGGCGGAGATCATGGCTAAGGAAGGGTTGAGGGGCGAAGGGGAGTCCGTTGTGCTTCTGTCCATAACCGTGCCTCGAACCAGCGTTTAGAGAAAAAGGGAGCGTGAGTAGAATCTATGCGCACAGCCTGCGCACCCGTGTGCACACGCTGCACGTCACATCGTCCCGGCGCACCGGTCCTTAGCGGAGCGGAGGAAGTAGGGGGTACTCTTTCTTCGCCGCGTCTGCACGGTCAGGGTTGAGAGAGTGCGTATCTTTAGCGCTGCCCAGTTCGGAACCCGTCGCGGGGTACGGCCGTGCTCGACGGCTCCGCCCCCGGCACCGCAGGATCGACCCCGATCCGCCTCGCGGTCCCAACTTCAATCCCCACTGCGCCCCATGTTTGAAAGCCTGTCCGACAAGCTCGATGTCGCCCTCAAGAACGTCAAGGGTCAGGGCAAGATCAATGAGCTAAACATCGCCGAGACGATGCGCGAGGTCCGCCGCGCGCTGCTTGACGCCGATGTCAACTACCAGGTCGCCCGCGACTTCACGAACAAGGTGAAGGAGCAGGCCACGAGCGAGACCGTCCTCACCGCCGTCTCGCCGGGCCAGCAGTTCGTCAAGATCCTCTACGACGAACTCGTCTTCCTCCTCGGCGATGTCCACGTCGATCTGAACACGCCGAAGCGCCCGCCGCAGGTGATCCTGATCGCGGGGCTGCAAGGCTCGGGCAAGACCACCTTCAGCGCCAAGCTCGCCAAGCACCTCAAGAGCAAAGGTCGCAGCCCACTCCTCGCCGCCGCCGACGTGTACCGTCCGGCCGCCGTGGACCAGCTCGAAACGCTCGCCAAGGATATCAACGTCCCGGTCTTCGCCCTGCGCGGCGAGGACGGCGTGCCGCTCTCGGACGCGGTCAAGGTCGCCAAGGAGGCCGTCGCCGAAGCGCGCAAGCAGGGCCGCGACACCGTCATCATCGACACTGCCGGCCGCCTCCACGTTGACGAGCAGATGATGCAGGAGGTCGTGGACATCAAGACCGCGACCGAGCCGGACGAGGTGCTGTTCGTCGTGGACTCGATGACGGGGCAGGACGCGGTTAACACGGCCAAGGCGTTCAACGACCAGCTTGACGTGGACGGCATCGTGCTGACCAAGCTCGATGGCGACACGCGCGGCGGCGCAGCGCTCTCGATCCGCACCGTCGTCCAGAAGCCGATCAAGTTTGCCTCAACCGGCGAAAAGCTCGACGCGCTCACCGAGTTCCACCCGGACCGGATGGCCCAGCGCATCCTCGGCATGGGCGACATCGTGTCGTTCGTCGAGAAGGCGCAGGAGCAGTTCGACGAGAAGGAAGCCGAGAAGCTGCAGAAGAAGATCCGCAGCCAAGACTTCAACCTCGACGACTTCTACACCCAGCTTCAGCGGATCAAAAACATGGGGTCGATTAAAGACCTCCTCGGCATGATCCCCGGCGTCGGCAAGCAGATCAAGGACGTGGACGTGGAGGACGACGCCTTCGTCCACATCGAAGCGATGATCCAGAGCATGACGCAGGAGGAGCGCGAGCAGCCCGGCATCATCAACGGTAGCCGCCGCCAACGCATCGCCCGTGGCTCCGGCGTCCAAGTGCAAGACGTCAACCAACTCCTCAAGCAGTTCCGCGAGATGAAGAAGATGATGAAGACGATGAGCAAGATGGCCTCGAAAGGCCGTGTGGCCGACCTCGGCCAGATGCTCGGCGGACGCCGCTAATTCCCCTTTTGACTTAATCCCCCAACCCAACCAACCTCATGGCAGTCAAACTTCGCCTGCGCCGGCTTGGCCGGAAAAAGCACCCCGTCTTTGCCCTCGTCGCCGCCGACGCGCGTAGCCCGCGTGACGGTCGGTTTATCGAAGACCTCGGCCGCTACGAGCCGGTCAACGAGCCGGCTCAGGTCGTGCTCAAAGAAGACCGCATCCTCTACTGGCTCCAGCAGGGCGCGCAGCCGAGCCACACGGTGCGCAACCTCCTCTCGGACCAAGGGCTGATGCTCCAACTCCACCTGCTCCGCAAGGGCAAGACGGAGGACGAGATCGAGCAGGCCGTCTCCGAGTTCCGCGCCCGTCGCGGTGAGAAAGACGGGGACACCAAGACGACCGCCGCCGACCGCCGTGCCGCTGCCCTCGAAGCCGAGCGCAAAGCCGCTGCCGCCGAGGCGAAGCGCCTCGAAGAGGAGCGCGCTGCCCGTGAGGCCGAACTCGCGAAGCAGAAGGCGGAGGCCGAGGCCGAAGCCCGTAAGGAAGCCGAAGAGGCCCGCGAGGAAGCCGCCGAAGCAGAGGCTGTCGAAGCGGAAGAAGCCGTTGCCGACGAAACCGAAGCACCCGCTGAAGCGGAAGCCGCGGAAGAACCTGCTGCTGAAGCCGAAGAAGCTGCTGCCGAGGCGAGTGCCGAGGAGGTAGCCGAAGAGGCCCCGGATGCCGCCGAGGAACAGCCTGCCGCCGAAGCCGAGGCGGTGGAAGAGGTCGTCGACGAAGCCGGAGAGCAGGTGGCTGACGAAGCGGAAGCCGCCGCCGAAGGCGCGGCGGACGAAGCCGAAGAAGAAAAGGCTGGGTAACCGCGCCGCCGCGATCTCGTGATTCCGACCAACACCGATAGCCTCCTCCTCGTCGGCACCTTTGGGCGTCCCCACGGCGTGCAGGGCGAGGTTAAGGTCATCCCCGAAACGGATGACCCGGAGCGCCTCGCGGCGCTGGCGCAGGTGTACGTCGGTCCGTCACCGGAAACGGCCCAGCGTCGCGCTGTCGAGTCCGTACGGTTTCAGCCGACGAAGCGAGGGCTGGCCGCTTTGATGTGCTTCGAGGGCATCGCAGGCCGCGACGCTGCCGACGCTCTGCGTGGGCACGGCGTCTTCGCCGACCAAGCCGACCTCCCGCCGCTCGGCGAGGGCGAGGTGTTTCTGCACGACCTGATCGGCCTCGCGGTCGTCACCGAAGACGGTGAGGCGGTTGGGACCGTGACGGACGTGCTCGAAGGCACGGCGCATCCGCTCCTCGTCGTCCAGCGCGACGGCAAACCCGACGCCCTCGTTCCCGACGTGGACGAGATCGTCACCACTATTGACCTCGACGCGGAGCAGATCACGATTGCGCCGCCGGAAGGATTGCTCGACTGACGGCACCGCCTTGCGCTGTGCCCGCCCCCTGTTCTTTGATGCGAATCGATATTGTCACGGCACTCCCCGGCCTCGTCGCCGGGCCGCTGGAGCACTCCATTCTCCAGCGCGCCCAGCGCAAAGAGTTGGTCGATATCCGGGTGCATGACCTCCGCGATTGGGCGGAAGGCAACAACCGGACAATCGACGACTACCCGTTCGGCGGCGGCGGCGGCATGGTGCTCAAGCCCGAGCCGCTCTTCGCCTGCGTCGAGACGATCCGCGCGGAGTGGGCCGAAGACGGAGACGACGAGGGCGAGGTGATTTTCCTCACCCCCGACGGTGCGTTGCTCGATCAGCCGATGGCGAACGAGCTGTCGCTTGCCCCCCGGCTCCTGCTGATCGCGGGCCACTACAAAGGCATCGACCAGCGCGTCCGCGACGCCCTCGTGACGCGGGAAATCTCGGTCGGCGACTACGTGCTCTCGGGTGGCGAACTGCCCGCGCTCGTGCTCGTCGACGCCCTCGTGCGGCTCGTGCCCGGCGTACTCGGTGACGCGCAGTCGGCCCTCTCGGACTCATTCCAAGACGGATTGCTTGGCGCGCCGGTTTACACGCGCCCGGCAGAGTTCCGGGGCGAGGCTGTTCCCGACGTGCTGCTCTCCGGTGACCATCGCCGTATCCACGAGTGGCGCGAGGCCCAGCGCATCGCTCACACCCGCGCTCGCCGCCCCGACCTACTCGATTCGCCCGACTTACACTCTGACTAGCTCGCGTGCTGGCCCATGCCTGCACGCTTCCACCCCGAAACACACAACCATTATGGCACACGAACTGATGGACCTCGTCGAAGCGACCCAGCTCCGCGACGGCATCCCGGACTTCAAGTCCGGCGACACGGTCAACGTCCACGTCCGCGTCATCGAAGGCGACAAGGAGCGCATCCAGCAGTTCCAGGGCGTCGTCATCGCACGCGGCGGCCACGGCTCCACGAAGACCTTCACCGTCCGCAAGGTCTCCGGCGGCATCGGCGTCGAGCGCGTCTTCCCGCTCTACTCACCGAAGCTGGCGAAGATCGAACGCGTCCGCGAAGGTCGCGTCCGGCGGGCCAAGCTCTACTACCTCCGCGGCCTCCGTGGCAAGGCGGCGCGTATTCAGGAGAAAGGCCGGAAGTAAACGACGTCTTGACCTCGCCACTCCGCCTCGTCGTTCCCGATGTTCCCGCTGCCCGTGCCCTCGCTGAGGCATGGGCAGGCGGCACGGCTGTGGACAACTGGCAGACGGCCTCGTTGAGAGATGGCGAGCGGTTGCTCCGCCACGGCGAAGCCGACCTCGCGTTCGTCCCTACGCTCTCTGTGCTCCGCGATCCCGATGCGTTCTCCGTCGTCCCCGGTGTGGCGCTCGTCGGAGGCGTCGCTACGCCAGTCCGACTGGACGTTCGCAGTGGTCTTGATGCGATTCACCGTGTCGGGATCGACCCACGCTTCGCGCAGGAGGCGCTGCTGGCGCAGGTCGTGCTTAAAGAGTTATACGACGCCCAGCCGAGTTTCATACCGATCGACCCGACCGGAGCCGAGCCTGCCGACCTCGACGCGGTGCTCCGCGTGGGCGAGGAGGGGGGCGACGGGTTCTCGCTCGACCTCGGGCGCGAGTGGTTCGAGATGACGACGCGCCCGTTCGTGTGGGCGCTGCTCGCGGCTCCCGTCGGGACCATCACGCCGGACGAGGCGCGGCGGCTCCGCGACATCGCGCTCGACCACGACGGTCCCGCCGATGCAGGCACCGACCCGGGCATGGGTGGCGTCACACTCGCGGGCTTCGCCCACGCAGGCCTCGACGAGTGGGTGAATCACCTGTTCTACCACCGCGCCCTCGACGGGATGCCGGAGATTCCTTTCGTCGTGATTCCCGTCGAAGACGAGGTGGAAGACGACGAGGGAGAGGCATGAGCGAAGGCATCAAGGTCATCATCACGAATCGCCGCGCCCGGCACGAGTACGAATTGCTCGACCGCGTCGAGGCCGGGATCGAACTCAAGGGTTCCGAGGTGAAGTCGCTCCGGGCGGGCAAGGTGAACCTGCAGGAAGCGTTCTGCGCCGTGGACGACGCTGGGATGCAGTTGTTTAACTGTCACATCGCGCCCTACGGCCACTACGCCCACCACGAGCCGACCCGCCCGCGCCGCCTGCTCCTCCACAAAAAGGAGATCGAGAAGTTTAAGAAAGGCACCGAGCAGAAGGGATTGACCATTGTGCCTCTCCGAATCTATTTCAAGCAGGGCTGGGCAAAGGTCGAGGTCGCCCTCGCGCGCGGCAAGAAACTCCACGACAAGCGCCGCGACATCGCCGACCGCGAGTCCCAGCGCCGCCTCGACCGGGTGATGAAGGAGTAGGACGCAGTTCTTTGCTCATGTCATCCCGAGCGGAACGCAGTGGAGTCGAGGGATCTCTACTGCTGATACGTTTTCTCACTAGAGATCCCTCGACAAGCTCGGGATGACGTTCCGAAGCGAGATCAGTTAACGTAGAACATGAGCACCTTCCCACCCATCGACGACCAACTCGCCCAGATCCGGCGCGGCACGGCGCAAATCATCCCTGAAGACGCCCTCGTCGAAAAGCTGAAGCGGGCCGAGAAGACCGGCACGCCGCTGATCGTCAAGCTCGGCTGCGACCCGAGTCGCCCCGACCTCCACCTCGGGCATGCCGTCGTCCTCCGCAAGCTGCGGCAGTTTCAAGACCTCGGCCATCAGGCCGTGCTCATCGTCGGTGACTTCACCGGGATGATCGGCGACCCGAGTGGCAAGAGCAAGACGCGGCCTGCGCTGACGCTGGAAGAGACGCGCGCCAACGGGCAGAGCTATTTCGAGCAAGCCTCCAAAATCCTCGACCCCGACCGGACCACGATTCGCTACAACGGCGACTGGCTCGGGAAGATGAGCTTCGCCGACGTGATCCGCCTCGCTTCGGGCTACACCGTCGCCCGGATGCTAGAGCGCGACGAGTTCGAGAACCGCTACAAGGCGGGCGAGCCGATCTCGGTCCACGAGTTTCTCTACCCGCTCGCCCAGGCCCAGGACTCGGTCGAACTGGAGTCCGACGTGGAACTCGGCGGGACGGACCAGACCTTCAACCTCCTCGTCGGGCGCGACATCCAGAGCGCAGCGGGGCAGGAGCCGCAGGTCTGCCTCACGATGCCGATTCTGGAGGGCACCGATGGCGTCGAGAAGATGTCGAAGTCGCTCGACAACTACATCGGCATCGCCGAGCCGCCGGAGGAGATGTACGGCAAGACGCTCTCGATCCCCGACGAACTGATCTACCGCTACTTCGAGCTAGCGACCGACGTGCCGACCGGCAGGCTCGACGAGAAAAAGCAGTTCGCTGACGAGAACCCCCGCGACGCCAAGCACGACCTCGCATGGACGATTGTGCGGATGTATCACGGCGAAGAAGCTGCCGACGCTGCGCGTACTCACTTCGAGAAGACAGTCATTCAGGGCGGCGTCCCGGACGAGATGGACGAGATCGCGGTCGAGGGCGAGACCATCGGCATCATCGACCTGATGCGGCAGGCGGGGTTTGTCCAGTCCAATGGCGAGGCTCGGCGGCTTATCCAGCAAAACGCGGTTTCGATCGACGACGAGAAGGTGACCGACCCGTTTGCCGACGTTGACCTCGCCGCCGCGCCGCTCGTGCTGAAGGTCGGCAAACGGCGCTTTGGGCGCGTCGTGAGAGTGTAGGCGGCGACCGTCGGGGCACGGATTTGTGCACTTCTGCACCGTGCATCGACCGTTCGACCCGCTTCGCTTGCCTTGCGGCGCGGCGTTGGGGATCATACCCTATCCCGAATCCTCGCTGCACGCCATGCGCTGCTCGCTGTTCCTGCTATTCGCGCTGCTTCCTGTGATCGCCTCCGCGCAGTCGCAGGATGAGCCGTTGACGGAAGCGGTACTAGCCTATGAGACGGGGAAGCTCGGAGAGGCTGCCGGATTGCTCGAAACGGTCGTGGAGCGAGACCGACGAAACGCCGAGGCGCACCATATGCTGGCGCTCGTTTACGGAGAGGCAGGGCCGCTGCGCGACGAACGCCTCGCTCGTCGCCATGCCGAGCGGGCCATCGAGATGGCTCCAGACAACGTGGCGTATCTCGAAACCCGGCTCCGCCAGTTGCAGCGCGAACTGAGCGAGGAACGGGCCTTCAGCATGACGGATGGGCGCCGCGCCACCCTCGCCCGCCGGATTCTCGCGCTCGATGCTTCCAGTGCCGTCGCGCACGAGGAGCGGGCGCTCGGCTACTTCCTAGAGTTCGACTGGCGGCGGAGTCTCGCCGAACGCCAGGGCGGCTGGGACCGCACCGCCGAGCGCGGGATGAGCGGGGCCGCCAACCGCGCCCTGCGCCGTGCCTACGACCACGTCGATCAAGCTCTCGCCGCAGAGCCGGATCGCGCCTCGGCGCATCGCCTCGCGCTCCGCACCGCCGCGACGGCTCGCGACGATGCCGTTTTCCTCGCCGTCGCCCAGCGTATGAAAGCGGCTCGCTTCGCTGATCCTGACGCCGACCTGTTCTTAGGGACCGCGCTCTACCGTCGTGGGCAGACCGCCGAGGCCGGCGGGGCATTCGCCGCCGCGCTCGCCGCGATGCCCGACGACCAGCGCCGAGCGTTCGAGAGTATCGCCTTGTTCATCGGCTCCGACGATGAACCAACGTTCGATGCCGACCCAGCAGGCTTTACGGACTCCTTCTGGCAGCGCCGCGACCCGCGTTTGCTCACGACCCAGAACGAGCGCCGCCTCGAACACGTCGCTCGCCTCGCGCTCACGGACTTACTCTTCACTGAACCGCGCCGCGGCCGTCGGGGTTGGGAGTCCACGAAGGGCGAAGTCGCCGTCCGCTACGGGCTGCCGCGTGCCGAGGCGACGTGGCTTACCAATGACATCGTTGGCAAAGACTTCAGCCGGTACAACCGCTGGAACTATGGCGACTTTACGCTGCTCTTCGAGGATGCCTTCCGCGACGGCGACTACGAGTTCTGGAGTTCGGCGGCAGGCAAGGATGAGGTGACACGCGCCCGAAGTCTGATGACCCGGATGCCAGAGCGGTTCGACTACGCTCCGCCAAACCGAGTCGCCTTCCCATTTGCTGCCGCGACGTTCCGGGGCGCTGGCGGAACAACGGATATCGTCGTCTCCTATAGCCCGCCTGATGATGCCCGCAACATTCAAGCGGGTGCGTTTCTGCTCGATGCCAACGGCGAGATCGTCACCGAGCAGCGCAGCACAACGCCCCGTGCTCCGGTCGGAGTCGGTGCGTTCGAGCTAGGGGCCACGCCGGGGGCCTATGAACTAGCCGTCGAGTTTGAGACAGCGGAAGCCGTCGGGTTTGAGCGAACGGCTCTCGCGGTGCCAGCCTACAGTGGCGATTTTGCACTTAGCGACTTGCTACCGGCTACCATCGTCGAAGAGGGCGGCGGGACGGCGGGTGTCGTGCGGCGCGGCTTCCAGATCATGCCTGCACCAGCGGCTACCTTTGCAGTCGAGCAACCGGTCTACGTCTATTTCGAGGGGTACGATCTTGCCATGCTAGATGACGGGAGTAGTCGGTACGCCGTCGAGGTCACACTTCGCCCGAAAGACACGGCCACGGGGCTGGCCCGACTTGCCCGGCGTCTGTTCGGCGAGCGAGAGCGCGGCGTCGCCGTCGAGTTTGAGGGGTATAGCTCGGCTCGGAGCTTCGGGGAGTATGTCGTACTCGATGCGCGAGACCAAGCGTCCGGTCCCTACCTTCTTACCCTGCGTTTGCGCGACCTCGGCTCCGGGAACGCACTAGAGCGTACCACGGAGTTGGTGCTCGAATGACGAACTTGCCGCACGAGCAGGCGTAGCCTCACTGTGCGTCATCAAGGGCGCGATGCCTTCCAACCGAACCTCCCATGACCAAGCCATCGACTTACTCTCTGGTTCTATTGACCGCCCTCGCGCTGTGGGCTGCGCCGGTCGCTGCCCAAGACGCCCCGTTGCCTGCTTCGCAGCAGGCGCTCGAAGAAGGCATTGAAGCCTTCCGCGAGGAGCAGTATGATATCGCTAAGGTTGCCTTCGAGCGGGCGATTGCCGCCGACGCCGCCAACGCCGAGGCGTACTACATGCTCTCGCGTGTCTACTATGAGACCCCGCTCTTTGACAAGGGCGAGGCGGGGCGCTACATCAAGGAAGCGCGCATGCTTGATCCGAACGACATCGAGTTTATGGTGGCCGAACTGCAGCAGCTTCGGCTTCCCTCGTGGAGCAATGTCGCCGAGTTCATCCAGCAAGAGAAACGCCGCACGTTAGCTCGGCAGATCCTCGCAGTAGACTCGACGAATGCCTTTGCGCACGAGGAACTGGGATCGACGTACATCCGCGATTTTTGGTTGTACCGAAATGCCATCGCGTTCCCGACCCTTGCTATCAATCGTGTCGATTATGACCCCGATGAAGAAGAGGAAGTCGGTCGGGTCACGCTTCCCGGCGAGGGCGAGGACGGGCCTCTGTTTGCCGACATCGAATCCGAGGCTAGCATCGTTACGCCTACCGAATTCGGAGCCGCTGAAGGGATCGACATCAACAACCCGTTCGACATCGCCACGCTCCAGTCACAGGGGGCGGGTGTGCTGGACCTCAGCAGTCGCGCCGATGCGGCCTATGAGGCTGCGGTCGGTCACCTTGAAAAGGCTCTTCAGTATGATCCGCGCCGCCGTCCGGTCTACGACCACCTGATGCGGATTTATGCGCTCAACGAGTCCTACGACGAGGCCCTCGCGCCGCTCGAACGGATGTTCGTCTTCTTCCCCGAGGACCCGGAGATGTGGACGTATCTCGGCCTTGCCAACTACCGCGTCGGGCGGACAGATGCCGCGGCGAAGAGTTTTGAGGAGGCGTTTACGTTCATGAGCGAAGCCGAGCGCGCCGCATTCGACGACCTGACGCTGATTCTGTCTGACGAAGACCAAGCGCGCTACCGCGAAGACCCCGTCGCCTTCGCCTCACGTTTCTGGACGAGTCAGGACCCGCGCTATCTCACGCCCTACAACGAGCGCCAGCTCGAACACTACGCCCGCCTCGTCTACGCCGATTTGCTCTACGCTGCTGAGGACATTGACCTGCGAGGGTGGGATACGCAGCGCGGTCGCATCCTCGTCCGCTACGGTCCGCCGCCGTCCGATGTGACGATTGTTGGCGACTTTGGCGAGGTCATCACCGGTTTTGGGTTGAACGTCGGGGCCGCGGACTTGGAGTCCGGCCGGAAGTTCGGTGAGCGGTTCGACATCGCAGACCAGTCGAACCTTTTCAACGTCTGGGACTACGGGGAATTCAAGTTCGTCTTCGAGGACCCGCTTCGCAACGGGGAGTACCGGCTCTACTCACCGCCCGCCGACTATTTCGCTGACGTCTCGGCAGGCTTCGTCGAGCGGTTCGACTACGAACTCGTCGCCCGCGAGACGTTCCGTGAGCAGCCGGAGCGCTATGAGTACGAACCGCCGGGCCGGGCAGTCCGCATTCCCTACCTCGTCAACGCCTTCAAGGGCGAGGGTGGGCGGGCTGACCTCTATGTTAGCTACGGTATCCCGCTCGGGCAGAGCGCCGACCTGAGCGGCGACCTCGTGAACCTCACTGTTCGGACGGGCACGTTTCTGATCAGCGACAACCGGGACATCGCCGTTGAGCGCCGCCGCACGCTCTACGGGCTAAAGACGAACCAAGTCGCCGAGTTTGAGGAGGCCACCATCTGGACCGACACGCAGCCGATGACGGCCCAGCCCGGTCCAGCAACCGTGTCGGTCGAGTTCGAGACGGCAGGTGGCGGGGCCGAGGCCGCGCAGCGCCGAGAGGTGACGGTGCCCAGCTTTACCGATGGCTTGGGAGTCAGCGACTTGATGCTGGCCTACCAGGTCGAGGAAGACTTTGAGCCGGGCGAAGACGGCGTCAGTGGGGGGCGTGTCCGCCGGGGCGACTTCGTGATTCAGCCTGCACCGTGGAGTGTATACAACCGCCGTCAGCCAGTGTACGTCTACTTCGAGACCTACAACCTTGAGCAGAATGCGGAGGCCCAGAATCAGTATAGCGTGGAGGTGGTACTCAAGCCGCAGGACACCTCTCGCGGCCTCGTTCGCCTCGCCCGCAACCTCTTCGGCGGCGACGATGGCGGTGTGTCGGTTGAGTTCGAGGCAGGTGGCGTCGGGCCGAACAATGCGACCTACGCGATCCTCGACGCGAGCGAGCAGGAGCCGGGGCTGTACACGCTCGCGCTCCGTGTCCGCGACACGCTCACCGGCGAGACTGCGGAACGCACGCGGGACCTGTTCTTGGAATAGCAACGACGCGAACACGCATCACCGGGGCCGCTTTCCGCTGGGAGAGCGGCCCCGCTTGCTTAGTTCCTTGTCGGGTCGGAATCTTCGCGTTGGACGAAGTAGGATTCTTTCTCCCGCGGTGAGCGTTCGCTCCCCGAAAATACGATAGGAGGAGTGGTAAGCTCCTTTCCTCTCACCGACCGACCGTCGCCATGAATCGTTTCATCATCGTCCTGCTGCTTTGCCTAGCACCCCTCGCCCGCGCGCAGGATTGGTCCGTCATTTCGCTCGGCACAACCGACACACTCCGTGCCTTCGCGCAGACTACGCCCAACTTCGGTGACATCTTCCTTGTCGGAGACAACGGCACCGTCGTAGCGGCATTTCCGCCCTTCACCGAGTGGGCCCCTGTAGATGTTGGTACCAACGCTGATCTGCTGTCGGTTCATCGAGAGAACACCACGTTGGCTTGGATCAGCGGGCGCGACGGGGTGGTGCGGGTACGGGATAATCAACTCAACTGGAACGTCCGCGATATTCCTGACGCCACGCAGGGCTATGTGCTCCTGCCACGGGGTAGTGGGCGAGCCTTCGCGGCAGGCTCTGGCGGCAGTGTCTTCACGTCCACCGACCTCGGGCAGAACTGGGCGCTACAAGCCAGCGGCACGACAGCGTCGCTGAACGCGGGTATCGGCACCATCTTCAACGACGGCTATGCGGTAGGCGATGGCGGTCTTATCCTCGCAACCACCAATGGCGGGGCGACCTGGCAGCCTCTGCCGTCGGGAACTACGTCTGATCTGTATGCCATTCAAGACATCGCAGGTAGCGGAACGCTTGAGGTGGCCGGAGCCGATGGGTTGATCCTCACCTCGGATGATTCCGGGGCGACGTGGACGCAACGCCCGACCAACACGACCGCTACGCTCCGTGCGCTTTCAGGCGCAAACTCGTTGCGACATCTCGCCGTAGGGGACAACGGGACCGTCCTCCGATCCACCGACAATGGTGCGACGTGGTGCGCGATGGACCCCGGTGTGACCGTAGATCTCTACGCCGCGTATGCGACAGTCATACCGCCGAACGACATACACGTCGTTGCCGGAGCCGACGGGGTGTTGGTGTGGACGGAGAACGGGTCGTCTGCTTCGTGTCAGGTTGTATCGAATGAGCCGGAGGCTGCCGCGCCGGGGCACGCGCTCTCGGCTGTCTGGCCCAACCCGGCGCGGTCGGCGGCCACGCTCACCTTCCGCGTGGACCAGTCACAGCACGTTGCGGTCGAGGTGTTCGACGTGCAGGGACGGCGCGTGGCCGAAGCGTTCTCAGGCAGCGCAGCCGCCGAGGTAATCGTGCCGGTCGCGCTCGATGCAGAGGCACTAGCTCCGGGCACCTACATCGTCCGCGTGCAGGGCGAGACGTTCGTCGAGAACCGGAGATTTGTTGTTGTGAAGTAGCTCATGGTAGGGAGGGGGAGCGGCCCTTACTCTTTGCGGGCTTCGTTCTGAGAATGTCGGCAAAGTTTCTTCTACTTTGAGGGAATGAAGCCCGAAATAGCGATAGTAGACATTGAGCACCGTGTTGCTCCTTCTCCTCAATACCCCACGCCATGTATCGTCTTGCTTCCGTCTTGGTCCTTTTGTGCTGCCTCGCTCGACCTGTTTCCGCGCAGGATTGGTCCGTCGTTCCGCTTGGCATCACGGATACACTTCGCGCGTTCGAGCAGGGTAGCTCCGGCGATGTCTTCCTCATTGGAGACAACGGCACGGTCAGGATGGCGTTCTCTCCCTTCACCGACTGGTCGCTCGTCAATGTCGGGACGAACGCTGATCTGCTGTCGCTCGTGCGGCAGACGGCTACGCAGATCTGGATCACCGGACGCAATGGGGTGGTGCGCGTGCGCGACAACCAACTCGAATGGAACGTCCGAAATATTCCTGACGCTACGCAGGACTACATTGTCTTTTCTCGCAGCAGCGGGGAGGCTATTGCCGCAGGCTCGGGTGGTAGCATCTGGAAGTCAGAGGACCTCGGTGTGACGTGGAGCCTTCAGAACAGCGGGACCACGACGCCGCTGCACGCTGGTATCGGGGGTACGTTCGCGGAAGGGTACGTCGTAGGTGATGGTGGTCTGATTCTCAAGAGTACCGATGTCGGGGAAACGTGGACGCCGCTGCCTTCTGGAACGATCGCTGCTCTCTATGATGTTCAGTTCATCCCTGGCGGTGTCGAAGTGGCCGGGGCTAATGGCACTCTTCTGTCCTCGAACGATGGGGGGACGACGTGGACGCCACGTCCGAGCAATACGACTGCTACGCTCCGTGCGCTTTCGACGAGTGGGCAGAACGCTAATTTCCATCTCGCCGCTGGAGATGGCGGGACGGTGCTACGGTCCTTGGACAACGGCCTGACATGGTGCTTGATGGACCCCGGCGTGACGACGGACTTCTATGCCGCCCGTATGTTTGACAACAATCTCTATATCGCAGCGGGAGCAGACGGCGTGCTCATGCAGACAGAGACGGGGCTCTCGGACGGATGCCAGTTCGTCTCGAACGAGTCGGAGGCTGCCGCGCCGGGGCACGCGCTCTCGGCTGTCTGGCCCAACCCGGCGCGCTCGGAGGCCACGCTCACCTTCCGCGTGGACCAGCCGCAGCACGTCATGGTCAAGGTGTTCGACGTGCAGGGGCGGCGCGTGGGTGAGGCGTTCACAGACCGCGCAGCCGCGGGGGTGATCGTGCCGGTGGCGCTCGATGTACAGGGGCTAGCTGCGGGCACCTACATCGTCCGCGTACAAGGGGCTGACTTCACCGACCATCGCCGCATGGCAGTCATCAGGTAGCCTCGCTCACCCGGCGGTCCATCGCTTCGACGCGCTCGACTTCGGACGCACGGAAGTCGGCCAGCTTCTGGGCGAGTGTATCGTCCGAAATGGCGAGGATTTGCACGGCGAGGAGTCCGGCGTTCTTCGCCTGCCCGATGGCGACGGTGGCGACGGGGACGCCGCCAGGCATCTGCACGATGGAGAGCAGCGAGTCGAGGCCGCTCAGGGCCGACGATTTGACCGGCACGCCGATGACGGGGAGTGTCGTGCTCGCGGCGATCATCCCCGGCAGATGGGCGGCTCCGCCTGCGCCGCCGATGAGGACCCGCAACCCACGCCCTCGCGCCGACTTCGCGTAGTCGGTCATCCGGTTGGGTGTGCGGTGCGCTGACAACACGCGCATCTCGAAGGGAATGCCGAAGTCGGTGAGTACATCGGCGGCGGCTTGCATGGTCGGGAGGTCGGATTCGCTGCCCATTGCGATGCCGACGAGGGGAGAGGAAGCCATAGGTCAGAGGGTGATGAGAGAGGCGGCGCGCTCGGCGCGCGCGCGGACCTCCGCGGGATCGGTTCCGGTGGCCGTGACATGGCCCATCTTCCGCTTCGGACGCACGTCGGCCTTGCCGTAGAGGTGGACGCCGACGCCGGAGACGGCGAGAGCGTCTTCGATGTTGGATTGGGTTACGCCCTCGCGCTCGCCGAGGACGTTGATCATGACCGCGACGGCCACGCGGAGATCGGGCGAGCCGAGCGGCCAGCCAAGGACGGCGCGGGCGTGGTTCTCGAACTGCGAGGCATAGCAGGCTTCGATGGAGTAATGCCCGGTGTTGTGTGGGCGCGGAGCCAGCTCGTTGACGAGGATGCGTCCGTCCCCTGTCTCGAACAACTCGACTGCCGTAATGCCAACCCCACCGACTGCCTCGACCGCTGCAAGTCCGACGCGCCGTGCTGCTTCCGCCGTGGCTTCGGGAATATCTGCCGGGACGACGACCGCGTGGCAGCGGTGGTCGCGCTGCTCGGTGTAGGCGACGGGGTAGGTGACGTGCGATCCGTCCGGGTGCCGCGCTACGAGCACGGTCAACTCTTGCTTGAACCGGACGAATGCCTCAACGAGCAGTCCGTCAGCGCCCGCAAGGTCGGGCCACGCGGCGCGGAGGTCGTCGGGGGTGCGAGCGGTCGCGTTGCCGTAGCCGTCGTAGGAGTGGGTGTACTGCTTCAGGATGACGGGGTATCCGAAGCGTTCGGCAGCAGCGAGTGCGTCGTCGAGGTTCGAGCAAAGCTCGAAATCGGGGAGGGGAAGGCCCGCATCAGCTAGGGTCTGGTTTTGGCGTCCCTTGTGTCGGATGAGACGGAGCGTTTCGGGGCGCGGCCAGAGGGCGACGTCGGGGGCAGCTTGGACGAGGAGGTCGGCGGGCGCCCACTCACTTTCTACCGTTATTGCAGAACAAGAAGCTGCAAACGTGCGGAGTACGTCGAGGTCGGTCCAGTCGGCGACCGTCACCTCGCCGAGTCCGTCGACCGAACCAGATGGCTTTGGGACGAGGAAGCGAACGCGCACGCCCATCGGAATCGCCGCGAGTGCTGTCATCCGCCCCAACTGTCCACCACCGAGGATGCCGAGGACGGGTGCCCCGCTGCTACTCGCCATCTTCGAGTTCCTCTGTCTCGCCGTGGAGCAGCATCTCCAGCGACTCCAGATCACCGACGAGCACGTCGCGCGCTTTCGACCCTTCGAACGGGCCGACGATTCCGGCATCTTCCAACTGGTCCACAATCCGCGCCGCCCGCGTGTAGCCGACCGAGAGCTTGCGTTGCAGGAGCGACACCGATCCCTGCTGGCTGCGGACGATCACCTTCGCCGCGTCCTCGAACAGGTCGTCGCGGTCCTCTTCGCTCGTCGGGCCGAAGAGGTTGGTGTCTTCCTCGGTTTCGAGCGGCGGCAGGAGGTACGGCCCCGCGCCTTTCTGCCCGCCGACGTGTGTCACCACGCGCTCGATCTCGGCGTTGGAGACGAACGGCCCTTGGAGGCGCATCATCCGGCTGCCGTTCATGTAGAGCAGGTCGCCGTTGCCGACGAGTTGCTGCGCGCCGCCGGTGTCGAGGATCGTCCGGCTGTCGATCTTGGACGAGGTCTGGAAGGCGATGCGGCTCGGGAAGTTGGCTTTGATGAGGCCCGTGATGACATCAACGCTCGGGCGCTGCGTGGCGAGGACGAGGTGAATACCGACGGCGCGGGCCATCTGGGCGAGGCGGGCAATCGGCGGCTCCACCTCCTTGCCACTCGTCATCATGAGATCCGCTAGCTCATCGATGATGACGACGATGTAGGGGAGGTGGCGGTGGTCGTCGTCGGGGCTGAGTTCGCCGGAGCGGACCTTTTCGTTGTACTCGCGGATGCCGCGCACGCCCGCTTCGGCGAGGAGGTCGTAGCGATCCTCCATCTCGCGCTCGCAACTCTTGAGCACGCCCGCTGCCTGCGTGAAGTCGGTGATGATCGGGTCTTCGGCTCCTTCCGGCAGAGCAAGGTAGTGGTCGAGGAGGTGCTGGTACGGCCCGAGTTCGATCTTCTTCGGGTCGATCATCACGAACTTGAGGTCCGCAGGGTGGCAGGCATAGAGCAGCCCGACGACGAGGCCGTTCAGCCCGACCGACTTACCTGCGCCGGTCGCTCCTGCGATCAGCAGGTGCGGCATTTTGGCGAGGTCCTCGATGCTCACCTCGCCCTGAATGTTCTTGCCGAGCGCGACGGGAAGTTCCATCTTGGCATCGGTGAACCGCGCCGTGCCGAGGACGCTGCGGAGGCGGACCAGTTCGCGCTGCCGGTTCGGAATCTCGACGCCGATGGCCGACTTGCCGGGGATCGGGGCGAGGATGCGGATGCCGGGCGCAGCCATCGCCATCGCGAGATCGTCTTCGAGCGCGGTGATCCGGCTGATTCGCACGCCGGGTGCGGGCGTCAACTCGTACCGCGTCACCGTCGGCCCGACGACCGCGTTGATCTCCGTGATCTCGACCTTGTAGGTCTCCAGCTTGTCGAGGAGCACCTGCTTGTTCTCCTCGATCTCGTCATAATCGACCCCCGCTGAGGCGTCCGGCTCGTCGAGCAGATCGATAGGCGGAAAGTCGTAGGGAAGCGTCGCCGCGTCGGGCCGCTGGTGGAGCGCGTCGAGGTCGCCCTCGGCTTCCTTGACCGGGCCTTGGACGTGGAGCGTCGGCTCGGCTCGTGTCGGCTCGGCACGCGGCGTCTCGGTGCGAACGGGTTCAGGTTTGGGCGTGGGGCGAGGCGGTGGCGGCGTTGCGACCGGAGGAGGAGCCTCGGCAACGGGGGGTGTCGGTACCGGCGCTTTCCGCTCTTCCGTTTGTTTACTCTTTTGCTCCTTCGCTCGCGCCTTCTCCTGTTTGATCTTCTCGCGTTGCTTCGCCTCGCGCTCCTTCCGCCGGGCAGCAGTGTGCGCCTGACGGGCCTCCTTGCGACGAGCGCTCGCGGCACGGGCCGTATCCCACTTTCCCTTCGCGCTGGCACGGAGTGAGGTGACGGATTCCTCGGCCCGGTCGAGCGTGATCTGGATGTCGCGGTCGATGATGAGCAGGAGGGCGACGAGGGCAGCGACGATGAGGAGAATCAGCGAGCCGGTTGCGCCGACGAGTTGGGTCATCCAGCCTGCCACGCCGAGACCGACATCGCCGCTCCAGAGGGCGAGTGTTGTGCCCGGTCCGTCGGCGAACCAGCCGAAAAGGGTCGAGGCGAGGAGCGTGACGACGAGGGCGAGCGCGCTGAGGACTGGCAGGAAGACGGTCTCGCGGCGGCGGAAGAACATGTAGCCCCACGCGCCGAGGAGCAGCGCGAGGATGACGATAGGATAGCCGAGGAAGCGCGGGATCAGCCCGTAGGCGAGTGTCGCGCCGACGAGGCCGAGGGCGTTGTCGGTCGAGGCCCCGCTCGGGTCGAGGGCATCGCGCCACGAGAAGGCGCGGGCGAGGGTGTCGTCGGCGGAGCTATACGTGACGAGCGCGAGCGTCAGCAAGAGCGCGAGCGCCATCAGCACGAGGCCGAAGACCTCCTTCTTGCGCTGCGACGATACGAGGGCAGCGTCGCGCTTCGCGGCACTACGCTTCTTGCGGGGTTTGGAGCGAGTCGAGGATCGGCTCACAGGCGTCGGTCGATCCGGTGGGCGGGAGGCGGATGCCGGAATATACCGGATTGGGCGTGGAGAGAAAGTAGGGATTAGGAAGAGCCGTTGCTTATCACTCCATTCGTTCTATGCTGAACTCCCCGTCAGAGAAGGTGATTATTGACTTCTTTCCGCCCCCGCTATTTGCCACATGGTTTTCGATAACCCCTTCCAGAAGATCGTTTCCAACCTCTGCTCTGTAAGTGATGGAGCCAGGGTCCTCAAAGCTCAGGCGTACAGATTCGGATTCTCCCGGTGCAATCCCTTCGATTCCCACTGCTCCTCCCGGAGTCTCCAACTCGAAATGCGCAACGACATCCTCTCCCTTGTTCTCCAAGACGACGGTGTAGGAGTCCATGCGAGTCACGCTGAGAAGAGAGAGATGCACTACAATTACACACACTGGGATATTGAGGAGAATCACGCCGACAGCTTTACCTACCCCAAGTCCCCACATCTCTCCGGCTGCATGACGCTTGAAAGCATAAGCGATAATGCAGATGAACCCTAGCGCCGCGCATGCGAGACCCCCATACACGGTAAAGAGGCCCGCCAGCACCAGCACATCCCACCGAGTAATCTCATACAAGATGTAAATCGAAACACCCACCGTCATGGGCAGAATGCCGCAGAGCATGGCAATGCGGTAGAGGTAACGCGAAGAGTCCGAACCGCTCATCGGCATTCGTCCACGACGACCACGCCGTCGGCGATGACGGTGCAGACATGGGAGGTGTACTCGAACGGGTCGCCGTCGAAGAGGACGAGGTCGGCGTCCTTGCCTTCGGCGAGGGAGCCGACGCGGTCGTCGATGCCGAGGATGCGGGCGGCATCGATAGTGATGGTTTCCAGCGCGCCCTCGACGCCGAGGCCGTGCGTCGCGGCCACACCAGCCTCAAAGAGGACGACGCGAGTTTTCGGGACATAGGACTCGTAGCCGCTCTGAATGGCGACGGTCAGTCCGGCGTCGCGGAGCAGCTTGGCTGTCTCGAAGCTTGCGTTTTGGGCGTCACCGTTCGGACGGATCATCGTCGGGTGGAGGATGACGGGAATCTGCTGATCGCTCAGTTGGTCGGTGACGAGGTAGGCTTCGGCCCCGCCGTCGAGAATCATGCGGAGGCCGAACTCTTGGGCGAGGCGGAGGGCGGTGAGGATGTCGTGGGCGCGGTGGGCGGTGATGAGCGCGGCGGCCTCGCCGGAGAGCACGCGGGCCATCGCCTCTTTGCGGAGGTCGCGACTCGGGCGCTTGGCCTCGTCCTCGTCGGCCATGCCCTCGGCGTAGCGCTGCGCTTCCATCAGCGCCTCGCGCAGCATGGCGATCTCCTTCGCCCGCGTCCCCGGTGAGTCGAAGTTGCGCCGGATGCCGGTCCCGAGGACGAACACGACCATCGGCGCTTCCTCGACCAAGCCCTCGGCGACCGTCTCGGCGGCGGTCTTGAAGACCGCTGTCTGCCCTGCCACCGGCGCGCCCGGCGACGGCCCGACGTGCGCCGTCGTCACCCCGAACCCGAGCACCCAGTCCACGAGGTCTTCCGTCGGATCGTAGGCGTCGATGGCCCGCAGCTCGGGCTGGATCGGGCCGGACGTGTCGAGGTGGTCCTGGTCCTGCGACTGGTTCAGGATGCCCGACAGCCCGACCGTCGCCCGCGCATCCACAAACCCCGGCGTCACGACCGCCGCATCGAGCACTTGGTACCCATCGGGAATCGTCACCGACGAGGCCGGACCGACGGCCTCGATCTGCCCGTCCGCGTTCGCGAGCACGACGCCGTTCTCGATAGGGGCGCCCTCCATCGTGTAGACGAGGTTGGCCCGCACGGCGAGTTGGGCATGGGCGGAGGTGGTGAGTAGGAGTAGGGTGAGAAGTCGAAGCATAGTTATGGTGTTTGCTCTGTACCGTCGATGATGTCAATCCCATCTCCGACGACATATTCGATGGGATAGCCCTGTGCTGTTGGTTCTTGCCTGAAGACCTCCCGAGGTGCGTTATAGAATACCTGAGCCGTGTCTCCGCTCCACCCAACGAGCACATGGGCTATCGGACCTCTCTCTAGCTCGGCGGCGAATACATTTCCACCACCCTTAGCAACAGCCTGCCCAGACGGCAGAAGGGAAGCGTGATAGCTTTCTCGCGTTGTTGCCCCACAGTTGGCTCGGAAGGCTACAAGGTCGTGCTGACCATCGGGTGAGGTGACACGCATGAATTCCTCTGTTTCGCAGGGGAAGAGGTCGAAGCACCCGCAGAGCACGAAGGGAAGAGTGAGGACCACAAACCGTTTCAGGTTCATCATGAAATGGCTGTCATTGCGAGCGCAGCGAAGCAATCTCCCGAGGAATGAGGCAAGGTCGGGAGATTGCCACGTCGCCTTCGGCTCCTCGCAATGACAGGCTTGTTGGATGAAGAGGCTCAGTGATCGTGGTGGTGGGTCGCTCCGCTGCGGTAGACCTCGTAGCCGCCGACGGCGTAGGCGCGGTCCTCGGGGTCGGCGCGGTCGAAGACCTTTTCGCCGTCGAGATAGGTCTGCTCGACGTGGGTGTAGGTCGAGAGCGGGTCGCCGGAGAGGACGATGAAGTCGGCGTCCTTGCCCGCCTCTAGCGAGCCGATGCGGTCGGCGAGGCCGAGCATCCGCGCTCCGGCGATTGTGACTGATTCGAGGGCGGCGGTGCGGCTCATCCCGCCGCGCACACCGAAGGCTGCCGAGCGAAGGAAGAGGCGGCTGTCGGTGATGTAGTCGTCGGTGTGATAGGCCACGTCCACGCCTGCCGCTTCCAGCACGCCGCCCGTGATGAAATACAGTTCGTCGGCTTCGATCTTGCCGCCGGGCGAGTCGAGCACGATGATCGAGGCGGGCGCTCCGGCGGCGGCGATCTCGTCAGCGACCTTCCAGCCTTCGGAGACGTGGTGGAGGACCGGCGTGAACCCGAACTCGTCGCCGAGCCGGAGCGCCGTCAGGATGTCGTGCGAGCGGTGCGTGTGGAAATGGACGATCCGCCGCCCGTCCATCACTTCGAGCAGCGCCTCCATCTCGATGTCGCGGTCGTGATCCGGGTCGGCCTCTTTTTTCTCTTGGTACTGCTGCGCCTTCAGGAACAGCGACCGGACGAGGGCGGCGCTCTTGGCGCGGGTGCCGGGGAACGGGCCGGGGTTCGAGCGGATCGAGTTGGTGCCGTTCGCCATCTTCATTCCGCCGCAGATGCCGCGCAGGGTGTCGTCGCAGAACAGCATCTCGTCAATGGTGAGAGCGTGGCGCGGTTTGACATAGACCGTCTGCCCGCTCATCAGGTGGCCCGAGCCGGGCATGATGTTCATCGTCGTGACGCCGCCTGCGCGGGCGCGGTTGAACGAGTCGCTCATCGGGTCGATGGCGTCGAGGATGCGGACCGCCGGGTGGAGCGGCGCCGAGCGGTCACCGCCGTCGCCTTCGCCGACGTGCGAGTGCGTGTCCACGAGGCCCGGCATAATGACCTTGCCCGTCACGTCCACCTGCTGCGTACCCGGACGGAGGTTCGTTCGCACCGGCCCGACTTCGACGATCCGCCCATCCTCGACGATCAGCATTCCGTCTTCGATGGGCGGTCCGGCGATGGGGTAGATGGTGGCCCCGATGTAAGCCGTCGGCTGGGCGACGACGGGGAGGGCGAAGAGGAGAGCACAGAGCAGAAAGGCGAGGCGCATGCGGGGCAAGGTTTGGACGCCGGAAGGTACTCGCCGACTCTATCTCGGCGCTAGAGAGAATGACATCCTGAGCGGAGTGAGCGCATGCGAACGCAGTCGAAGGATCTCTAGCGAGGTGCCGTCAGAGATCCATTCGACTTCGGCCTTCGGCCTTCGTTCAGGATGACAAGAAGGGACGGGTTGCTATGGCACTACTGTTTTCTACTCTCTGCTTTCTGCCCTCTGTCCCATCCGGCCTTTCCCGATTGCACCACCCGAGCGCGGAGCGTACATTACTCGGCCCCCGCTCCCCGTCACCTTTGCCCCGCCCGCATGGAGTCTTCGGTACACACCCTCCAGCGCACGCCGCTTTACGAAACGCACGCTGCCCTCGGGGCGAAGATGATGCCCTTCGGCGGGTTTGAGATGCCGGTCCAATATTCCGGCATCCTCGACGAGCACCGCGCCGTCCGCGAAGCCGCCGGGCTGTTTGATGTGTCGCACATGGGCGAGGTCTTGATCCGAGGTCCGCAAGCGCTCGGCTTCGTGCAGCACCTCATCACCAACGACGCCTCGACGCTCTACGACAGCAAGGCACTCTACACGGTGATGTGCAATGACAATGGCGGGGCCGTGGACGACCTCCTCGTCTACCGGCTCGCCGAAGAGGCATACATGCTCGTCATCAATGCCTCCAACATCGCTAAGGATGTCACTCACATGCAGGCCGTCCACGCCAGCGGCGACTTCGACTGCACCGTGGAGGATGTGTCGGACTACATGGGGTTGCTCGCACTCCAGGGACCCAAAGCATTCGACGTGATCGCCGAGGTGACGGACCTCCCAGTGGCCGACGTGAAGTACTATCACTTCATGCGGCCCGAGCCGGGGGCGTTTCTCGGCTGCGACAAGATCATCCTCTCGCACACCGGCTACACCGGCGAGAAAGGCTTGGAGATTTACTGCGAGGCCGAAAAGACCGAGCACATCTGGAACGCCTTGATGGAAGCGGGCGCGAAGCACGGCCTGCTGCCCGCCGGACTCGGTGCCCGCGACACGCTCCGGCTCGAATCAGGTTACTGCCTCTACGGCCACGAGCTGACCGGCAAGACGACGCCCCTCGAAGCCGGACTCGGCTGGGTCACGAAACTCGGCAAGGAGCGCTTCGTCGGACGCGGCTCGCTGGCGGCTCAGAAGGAGCAGGGCATTCCGCGTAAGCTCATCGGATTCGTCGTCAACGAGCGCGGCATCCCACGTCAGGGCTATGCCATCGTCAACGCGGATAGCGAACCCATCGGCGAAGTCACGAGCGGCTCGCAGTCGCCGGTGCTCGGGCAGGGCATCGGGCTGGGCTATGTCCCGAACGACGAGACCTTCACTACCCCCGGCAACCCTATCGGCATTGCCGTCCGTGGTCGCGTGCTCCCGGCGACGGTCACGAAACCTCCATTCCACAAAAGCTGACGCGCCAAGCGCACGCGCTGACGCACCGCTGGCACCAAGCTCCGCTACTATTCGGCTCACCCCATTGATTCAGTTCCAGACATGAACGTCGAAGTCTACCTGACCGCCCACTCCGCCACCGAGGACGACCTGAAGGGCAAGGCCGTGATCGTCGTGGATGTGCTTCGTGCCTCCTCGACTGTCGTGACCGCGCTCAACCACGGGGCGCGGGCTGTGATTCCCGTCGCGGACATGGCGGAAGCGAGCCGTATTAGCGCCCACTCGGACGCCACGACCAGCCTGCTCGGCGGCGAGCGCGGCGGTCATAAGATCGACGGCTACGCCCTCGGCAACTCGCCGCTGGAATACACGCCCGAGATGGTCCAGGGCAAGACGATCATCCTGAATACAAGCAACGGGACGCGGTCCATCACCAAGGCCCGGGGCGCGGCGGACGTCGCCATCGGTTGTTTCCTCAATGCCAGCAAGGTGATCGAGTTTGCATGGAAGGCCGAGCAGGACGTGGTTATTCTCTGTGCCGGTTCTGCCGACCGGGCGGCGCTGGAAGACATCCTCTGCGCCGGACTGATCCTGAACCAACTCTGGGGCGGTCAGGAGCCGAAGAATCGCTCCGATGCCGCCCACATCGCCCTCACGCAGTACGCCCAAGACCACGGCGACCTCGCCACGACGCTGGCCCGCAGCAACCACGCCCGGCACCTCGTTGAATTGGGCTTCGAGGAGGACGTGGCCTACTGTGCTCAAGTTGATGCCATCCCGTTGCTGCCGATCTACCACGACAGTCGCATCGTGCTCCAGAACCCCGAAGATGCCAAGGTCTCGGCGAAGGCAGTTCCAGTTGAAACGGTAGCCGAGTGATCGGATGAACGCGCTCCTGCTCACGCAATCCGACGAGGGCCTGAGCGCCGCCGTCACCGCTGTTGAGGAAGCCGATCTACCCGACGGTGACGTGCTGATTGATGTCGCCTATTCGAGCCTCAACTACAAGGACGGCCTCGCTGTCACGGGCAAGGGCAAGATTGTGCGCGGCGACTTCCCCTTCGTGCCGGGGATCGACCTCGCAGGCACCGTCGCCAAATCGGAGAGCGACCGGTTTGCGCCGGGCGACGAGGTGATTCTGACGGGCTGGGGGACGGGCGAGGACCGATGGGGCGGCTTCGCCCAACGCGCCCGCGCCACCGCTGACCATCTCGTATCGCTACCCGAGGGGCTGTCACTGCACGAAGCGATGGTGATCGGCACTGCTGGGTTCACCGCGATGCTTGCCGTCATGGCATTGGAGGAGCACGGTGTCGTGCCCGCGAGCGGCGAGGTGGTCGTGACGGGAGCCTCGGGCGGAGCGGGTAGTATGGCGGTTGCTCTACTGCACCGGCTCGGCTACGACGTGGTGGCTTCGACCGGAACCGAAGCAGCGCACGACTATCTCCGCACGCTCGGCGCGACGCGCATCATCGGGCGCGATGAGCTAGGCAATGGTCCCAAGCACCCGATGGAAAAGGGTCGCTGGGCCGGAGCCATCGACGGCGTCGGCGGGAAGACACTCGCTACCCTCATCGCCCAGACGGAGCGTCACGGGAGCATCGCCGCCTACGGCCTCGCCCAGAGCCACGAACTCAACACGACCGTCTTCCCGTTCATCCTGCGCGGCGTCAACCTCCTCGGGATCGACTCGAACACCTGTCCGCCGGAGCGCCGCCGCGCCGCGTGGCAACGCCTCGCCGACCTGCTGACGAGCGCCGACCTAGAAGCCATGCAACAGACGATTGGGTTGGGCGACGTGATTGCCTACAGCGAGACGATTACGCGCGGCGAGACGCAGGGGCGGATCGTCGTGGACGTGAACGCCTGATGGCGACGATCTCTCACTGGCAGGCCGATGCGCCGAGCGTGGCTTCGTCTGAGGCGCTTCCGAGCCGCTGTGACGTTGCAGTGGTCGGCGGCGGCATCGCAGGTGTTTCGGTGGCCTACTGGCTTCGGCAGTTTGACCCCAGTCTCGACGTAGCGATCATCGAGCGCGCCACGCTCGCGCACGGGGCGAGTGGGCGGAACGCCGGGTTTCTATTGCAAGGCACGGACGCGGACTTTGCCCGGACGGTCGAGGAGCGCGGCCCCGACATCGCCCGGCGGCTGTGGCAGTTCACGCAGGAGAACCGCGACGGGCTGATCGACGCGCTCAGCGAAGCAGACATCAGCCTGACGACTTCCGGTAGCCTGACCGTCGCGGGCGATGAGGCTGAAGATGCGCGCTTACGCCGAGCAGCAGAGTTGCTCCGGGCCGATGGCGTGGAGGTCACCTACCTATCGCCGGACCAAGCAAATAAGCGCATCGGGAGCAGCGGGTTGTACGGTGCGCTGCACGTCGCGGGCGGGGCGATGCTGCATCCTGTGCGGACGGTGCGCGCCCTCGTCGGGCACAGTGGGACACGGATCGTCGAGCACCACGCAGTGCGGTCCATCGAATCGACGGGTGATAGGGTGCGACTTGTGACGAGCGGTGGGACGCTCGAAGCCGGGCGCATCGTCCTCGCACTCAATGCGTATCTGCCTCGTCTCGTACCAGACCTCGCAGATCGTATTCGCCCCGTTCGGGCACAGATGCTGGCGACCGCGCCGCAGCCTATCATCCTCACGCAGCCGGTCTATTCACACGAGGGCTATTTCTACATCTGCCAACTCCCGACCGGCGAGGTGCTCCTCGGCGGTGCCCGGCATCTCCACCGCGATGCCGAGGTCGGCTACGACGACACGACGACCGCGCCGCTGCAAGCCGATCTCGAAGCCTATCTCCGTCGCCACTTTTCCGGCCTCGCCGGTGCCGAGGTCACGCGACGGTGGAGCGGCACGATGGGATTTTCTTCGACCGGCCTACCCCTGTTCGGCGAAGTGTCCGGCGTGGGGAAGGTTTGGTGGGTGGGCGGACTCACCGGGCACGGCATGGGCTACGGGTTCCGCATGGGACGCACCGTTGCGGCAGTGGTATTGGGCGAATCGGACCCATTCGACAGTCTCTTCCGCGTCGACTAGGACGCGGGGAACGAGAGCGAGAGGGTGCGGGTTCTGAGGCGCGACGGTGCGTACCGCGCACCAGATTCCTACCCACTGACGACCCTTCCGATGGATACTTACAAGCTCAACGCTCCCGTCGCTTCGCTCGACTCTGACGCACGGGCGGCGTTTATAACGCGGACGTATCTCCACCTCTTTGGTGCGATTCTCCTCTTCACGGGGATTGAGGTCGCACTCTTTCAGTCCGGCCTCGCGGCTGTCATCGCCAATGCGCTGCTCGGCATCAACTGGCTCATCGTGCTCGGCGGCTTCGTGATCGTGAGCTGGTTCGCCAGCCGGACGGCGCACACGGTGTCGTCCCCGGCCGCACAGTACGCCGCGCTCGGCGGGTTTGTCCTCGCCGAAGCGATCATCTTCGTCCCGCTGCTCTACATTGCGAGCGCCATCGCACCGGGCGTCATTGGTAGCGCTGCGTGGGTGACGCTCCTCGGGTTCACGGGCCTGACGGCGGTGGCGGTGCTGACGGGCAAGGATTTCTCGTTCCTCGGCGGCCTCCTCCGGTGGGGCTTTATCGTCGCCATCGTCGCGATTGTGGCCGGCGTCGTATTCGGCTTCGAGCTAGGGACGTGGTTTTCGGTCGCGATGATCGGGCTGGCCGGTGCGTCGATTCTCTACGACACCTCCAAGATTCTCCGCGACTACCCAGAAGACAAGCACGTCGCGGCGTCGCTTGAACTCTTCGCCTCCGTCGCGCTGATGTTCTGGTACGTCCTCCGGCTGATGATGAGCCGCAGGTAGGAACTCCCCCGGAGTTCCCCCTTTTCAGGGCGACCGCCACGCTGCGGTCGCCCTTCCTTTATCACCCTTTTCCCGACCCCATGTCCCAAGCTTCTGCAGGAGACACTGTTCGCGTTCACTACACCGGCACCCTCGCCGACGGCACCGAGTTCGATTCGTCTGCCGGGCGCGAGCCGTTGGAGTTCACCGTCGGGGGTGGGCAGGTGATCGCCGGGTTCGACGAAGCCGTGACCGGGATGACGCCGGGCGAATCGCAGACTGTCGAGATTCCAGCAGACGAAGCCTACGGGCCGCGCCGGATGGAGATGATGCTGAACGTCTCGCCGGACCAGTTTCCTGAAGGGATGGACCCCGAAGTCGGGCAAGAGCTACAACTCAGCCAACCCGATGGGCAGGCCGTCGTCGTCCGCGTCGCCGAGGTGTCGGACGACGGGGTGACGCTCGACGCCAACCACCCACTGGCGGGCGAAGACCTGACGTTCGAGATCACGCTCGAAGAGATCGTCGGATAAGGCTTCCTAGCTTCCGCTGCGGGCGTCGGCGAGTTCGACGGCGCGCCCGAGGTTGACCACGCCGCCCGTGATGGAGAGCGTCCCGAAGTCGACGCGCTCGTCGCTGCCGGGGCGAAGGGCAGTCGCACCCTGATACGACACGGCGGAGTCGAGGAGAATCTGCCGCACGTCGAGCGGGGAGAGGTCGGGGTAGTAGCTCAGGAGGAGGGCGGCGATCCCGCTCACCACCGGAGCCGCCACGCTCGTCCCGTCGGCGCGGTCTACGGCGTCGCCGGGCGAGAGCACGTCAATCTCGGCACCGGGCGCGAAGAGGTCTACGGTCGTCGCTCCGTAGTTGGTGAACGTCGCCGCGAATGGGTCCGCGCTCCACGTCGTCGCGCCGACCTCCAGCCAGTTGCTCACCCGTGTGCCGTCGTCGAGCGTTGCCGTCGGGAAGTTGTCCGATGTGTCGAGGTTCTTCGAGCTATTCCCGGCAGCGTGGACGAGGAGCACACCCCGCTCCTCGGCGTAGCGCACGGCCTCGTCGACGACCTTCTTGTTTGGCGAGTACGACTTACCGAAGCTCATATTGACGACCATCGCGCCATTGTCCACCGCGTAGCGGATCGCGTTGGCGATGTCTTTGTCGCGCTCGTCGCCGTTCGGGACGGCGCGGATCGGCATGATGAGGACGCCGCTGTCGCCTACGCCGTCGGTCCCTGCATCGTTGTCTCGGATCGCTGCGATGACGCCGCCTACCGACGTGCCGTGGCCCGGATACGGCCCGGCCACGTCGGCGTTGCCATAGCCGCGCTCGGTCAGGTCGTCAGGATCGTCGCCAATCGTCGGGCGCGGGTCGTAGTCGGTGTTGTAGCCGTAGGCGAGGACGTTGGCGATCTGCTGGCGCTGGGTGGTCACGTCGTCCGGCGTGAGGCCGTTCTGGGCGAGGTACCCGACGAGGTTCTTGGCCTGCTGCACCTCGGGGCTGTCGATGATGCCGGGTTCGAGCTTCTCGGGCGTGTACGGGCCGTCGCCGAGGATCGGGCGGAGCACCTCGACCGCCTGCTGGGTCGCCTGCTCGATCATCTTGATTTGGGCGAGGTTGCCGGAGTATTCCTCGCGCTGGGAGACCAGTTTCTCTTCGAGGCTCTGGTAGTAGGCGTACTCCTCATGCTCCTCGGCGGAGAGCGCGTCGGGGTCGGCGTTCTGGTAGCGCGGGCGGAGGCGGACGACCTCGCGGGTCAGTTCGTAGGTGTCGTACTGGATGTTTTCGCCGTCGGCGTTGCCGAGGAAGCTCCAGCCGCGCACGTCGTCAATGTAGCCGTTGCCGTCATCATCGAGACCGTTCCCGGCGACCTCGTCGGTGTTCGTCCAGAGGCGGCCTCGTAGGTCGGCGTGTGTCGTATCCACGCCCGAGTCGATCACCGCGACGATGACCGTCCGGCGCGGGCTGCGGCCTTCGAGAAGGCGGTAGCCCCGGTCAGCGCTGATGCCGCGCACGTCGTCGTCGGCTTCGTCTAGCATCAGCCACTCGCGTGGGGCTTGGCCGGGGAAGAGATCCATCTCGGCCTCGGGTTCTTCTGCTTCAGGTGCCGGTTCTTCCACGACCGTCGTTTCGACGATGGGTGTCGGCGGCTCCTCGGGCAGCGTAACGGCAGGACGCGAGGCGGAGCACCCGGCGAGAGCAGCGGTGATGATGAGAACGGCAAACAGGCGAGGCAGGTGCATCGGAGAGCAGAAGCTGTAGGAGGATGGGCGGAGCGTCCGAAGGTAACGCCCCGGCGGGTCCGTTCGTATCCTGACGGGATCACACAGCCTCCCGCACCGCGTTCACGGTCTCCGGCACCTCCAGACTCGATGTATCACCGAGGTCGAGGTCGAGGTAGGCGGCGCGGATGAGGCGGCGCATGACCTTGGCGTTGCGCGTCTTCGGGAGCGCGGTGGCAAACTTCACCTCGCGCGGCTTGAGTGGCTTGCCGAGGGCGTCCACGATCCGCCCGACGAGGTCGGCCCGCAGTTCCTCGCCCGGTTCATGCCCGTCGGCGAGGACGCAGAAGGCGACGACCTCCTGGCCTTTGATGTCGTGCGGCACGCCAATCGCCGCACTCTCCAGCACAGCGGGGTGCGCGTTGAGCACGGCCTCGACCTCCGCCGGGCCGAGGCGCTTGCCCGCGACCTTGATCGTGTCGTCGCTCCGCCCGAGGAGGTACCACAGCCCGTCGGCGTCCACCGCCGCGAAGTCACCGTGGGTCCACACGCCGGGGTGCCGCCGCCAGTAGGAGTCGAGGTAGCGCTCGCGGTCGCCCCAGAAGCCGCGTGTCATCCCGATCCACGGCTGCCGGATCACGAGTTCGCCAACCTCGCCACGGACGGTTTCGCCCGCGTCATCCACCACGTCGGCGTCCATCCCGACGACCGGGCCGGAGAACGCGCCCGGCTTGAGCGGCGTCAGGAACGTGCCGCAGATGATCCCGCCCGAGATCTCGGTCCCGCCCGAATAATTGAGGATCGGATTGCTACTGTCGAGCGCGTGCTCGAAGAGCCACGTCCAGCTCTCCGGGTCCCACGGGCTGCCCGTCGAGCCGACGGCACGGAGCGCGGAGAGGTCGTGCCGCTGGACTGGCTCGGGTCCGTGTGCCATGAGGGAGCGGATGAGAGTGGGGGAGACGCCGAGGTGGGTGACGCCGTGCCGCTCGCACAGCGCCCACGTCCGGTCAGGGCCGGGGTAGTCGGGTGCCCCATCGAAGAGAACCATCGTCGCGGCGTTAAGGAGGGTGCCGAAGACGAGCCACGGCCCCATCATCCAGCCCATGTCGCTCATCCACCACATCACGTCGCCCACGCTGAGGTCCATCGGGTGGGCCATGTCCTGCGCGGCCTTGATCGGGAAGCCGCAGTGGGTGTGGACCGCGCCCTTCGGCTTGCCCGTCGTGCCGCTCGTGTAGATCAGCATCACGAGTTCTTCGGCGTCGGTTCGTTCGGTCTCGACGGCATCGAGATCGGTGCCATCGGCGAGGGCCACCAGGTCGTCCCACGTCCGGTCGCGCCCGCGCATCATCGGCACGTCCAGATCGGGAACGTGCTCGTAGACGAAAACGTGCTGGACCGTCGGGGCCTCGGCGAGGGCTTCGTCGGCGGTGGGCTTCATCGGGATCGACCGTCCGCGCCGCGTCATGCCGTTGGCGACGAACAGCGCTTTGGCTTTGCCATCGGCGAGGCGGGTGGCGACGGCGGTCGCACCATAGCCGGAAAACAGCGGGAGGATCACGCCGCCGATCTTGGCGACCGCGAGAAAGGCTACGATTAACTCCGGCGTCATCGGCATGTACAGCCCGATCGCATCGCCCTTGCCGAGGCCGAGCGTCCGCAGCGCCGAGGCACACCGATTCACCTCGCGGTGGAGTTCGTGGTAGGTCAGCGTCCGCACCTCGCCGGCTTCGCTCTCGTACCGCACCGCGTCGCGCTCGGCTACCTCGGTACCCATCCATTTGTCGAGCAGGTTGTGGACGATATTCATCTGCCCGCCGACGCACCACGTGGAAAACTCGATCCCCTCACTTATGTCGAGGATCCGGTCGTAGGGTTCGTAGAACTCGACGCCGAGGTCGTCGAGCACAGCGTCCCAGAACCGGCCTACGTCATCGGTCGCCCATGCGAGGAGGGTGTCGTAGTCAGCCACGCCGACGCGCTCCATGAAGCGGTGGAGGTTGGTGCGTTGGTTTGGGTCAGGACGCCACGCGATAGCTTGGCCGAAGGGATACGTGTCAGACATGAGGGCGAGGGGCGAAATAAAAAGGGGCGACCGTGAGGCCGCCCCTGAAACTACGAGTGCGAGGGGAGAGGCTACCGCGCCGAGTCGGCGGGGGACGCATCGGTCATCGCGCCATCTCCGGCGTGCGGCGGGACGGGAGCAGCGTCGGGTAGCGGGTGGTTGTGCTTCTCCGGCTGCCACGAGTAGATGTAGTCCTCGTCCTCGATCCCGAGTGCGTCCTTGGTGAGGTTGAGCGGGCGGAACGTGTCCACCATCACCGCGAGTTCCTTCGTCTCGCGGACGCCGATGCTCGCCTCGGTCGTGCCAGGGTGTGGGCCATGTGGGATACCGCCAGGATGCAGCGTGAAGCTACCCCGGTCGATGCCTTTGCGCGACATGAAGTCCCCCTCGGCGTAGTAGAGCACCTCGTCCGAGTCGATGTTCGAGTGGTTGTACGGTGCGGGCACCGACTGCGGGTGGTAGTCGAACAGGCGCGGCACGAACGAGCACACGACGAAGTTGTGCGCCTCGAACATCTGGTGGACCGGCGGCGGCTGGTGGATGCGCCCCGTGATCGGCTCGAAGTCGTGGATCGAGATCGCGTAGGGGTACATATAGCCGTCCCAGCCGACCACGTCGAACGGGTGGTAGCGGTAGACGAACGGGTGCAGCTTGCCGTGCTTCTTGATGCGGACGATGAACTCGCCCTCCGCGTCGATGGTGTTGAGTTCGACCGGCCCGCGGTAGTCGCGCTCGCAGTAAGGCGAGTGCTCCAAGAGTTGGCCGAACTGGTTGCGATAGCGCTTCGGCGGACGGAACTCCGTCGGGGCCTCGATCACGAGGAGGCGTGGCTGGGTCTCACCCGTGAACACCCAGCGATGGATGAGCGTGCGCGGGACGTGAACATAGTCGCCCTGCGTGAACTCGACGGTGCCGAGAATGGTCTCCAGACGGCCCTCGCCGTCGTGGACGTAGACCAACTCGTCGCACTTGGCGTTCTTGTAGAACTCGCTGTCGCCCATTGGCTCGGTCGGGGCGCAGAGCGCGAGGTCTACGTCGGCGTTGCCCATGATGTAGCGGCGGCCCGTCAGCCAGTTGCCCCCCGGCTCGACCTTCCGCCCGAGGAAGTGGCGGTGGCGGAGGAAGTCTTTCTCGACGTACTCGACCGAGTACGGCTCCGGCTCCAGCACCTTGTCGACGAGTGTCGGCGGGTGGATGTGGTAGGCGATGGACTGGATGCCCGAGAAGCCCTCGGCTCCGATCACCTCCTCGGTGTAGAGCGCGCCGTCGGGCCGGGCGAACTGGACGTGGCGCTTAGCTGGCACATCGCCCATCTTCTGGTAATACGGCATGACTGTCTATGGACTGATTGAGTGAATGGGTGACGGGCTGATGGGGCAAGGATGCGAACCAATCAGCCAATCGGCGAATCAGCGAATCACAAATTGCCCCGGCGTTCTTGCTCGCGCTCGATGGCTTCGAAGAGGGCCTTGAAGTTGCCCTCGCCGAAGGTGCGTGCGCCCTTGCGCTGGATGATCTCGTAGAACACCGTCGGGCGGTCCTCGACAGGCTTGGTGAAGATCTGCAAGAGGTACCCGTCCGGATCACGGTCCACGAGAATGCCGAGCTTGGCGAGTTCGTCCACTGGCTCGTCGATGGTCCCGACGCGGTCCTGCAACTCTTCGTAGTAGGTTGTCGGGACGGTGAGGAACTGGACGCCGCGGCGGCGAAGGTCCGAGACGGTCTTCAGGATGTCGTCGGTCGCCATTGCGACGTGCTGCACGCCCGCGCCGTCGTAGAAGTCGAGGTACTCGTCGATCTGGCTCTTCTTCTTGCCCTGAGCCGGCTCGTTGATCGGGAATTTGATCCGCTCGTTGCCGTTGCTCATCACCTTCGACATCAGGCTCGAATACTCCGTCTGGATGTCCTGGTCGGTGAAGACGAGGATGTTGCGGAAGCCCATCGTGTCCTCGTAGTACTTGACGTACTTGTTCATGTCCCCGAGGTGGACGTTCCCGACGCAATGGTCGACGTACTTCAGGCCAACCGGCTCCACGCTCCAGTCGTCATTGGTCCACGGCTCGAAGCCCGGCATGAAGAGGCCGTTGTAGTTGGTGCGCTCGACGAACGTGTGGATGGTGTCGCCGTAGGTGCCCATCGCCGAGACGACGATTTGGCCGTGCTCATCTTCGAGCACTTCCGGCTCGCGGATGGCGGTGGCTCCGCGCTTGGTCGTCTCCTCGAAGGCCGAGCGAGCGTCGTCCACCCAGAGGGCAATGTCTTTCACGCCGTCGCCGTGCTTGTGGACGTGCGCGGCAATCGGGCTGCTGGAGTGGAGCGCCGTCGTAAAGACAAACCGGATTTTGTCCTGTTTCAGCAGGTAGCTCGCGGCCTCGCGGTGGCCGGTCTCCGGCCCCCGGTACCCGATGATCTGGAAGCCGAACGCGGAGGCGTAGTAGTACGCCGCCTGCTTCGCGTTGCCGACGTAGAACTCGACGTAGTCGGTCCCGTTGATCGGGAGGAAGTCGTCTTCGACATGGTCGGGCGCGCCGTGGAGGCTTGTCGCGCCAGTGGAGACAGCAGCGGACGCCCCGTCGCCGGAGGGGATAGTCTGGGTGGAGTCAGCCATAAGAAGGGAATCGTTGGGTGTCGGAGGTCGGGAATCGAGAAGAGGGCCGGAAGGGCTTCCGGCAATGTCCTTTGCACGGGGAGGCCGCTGCTGCGTTCCTCGCCATGACCCTATCTTACGGACGCTTCACCGGAAACCCAACAGGACGGTTTACAACCCCATGCCTCAGTACGAACTCGACGCCGTAGGGCCGGAGGCAGTCTCAGGCCGCACGCGGGGTCGGACACCCGAAGAAGCTGTCCGCCGTGCGGCTACACTCGCAGACGAGGTCGCAGTGGAGGTTGAGGCTGACACGGACCTCCACGGCTGGCAAACCGTCCGTATTGATGGTGAGCCGGCGGGCCGGATCCGCCTCCACCAGCGGATGCAGTTCCGGCGTGACTGAGTTGGGCTTACCGCACGAGCGTTACACGGCGGGCGAACCGGAACGTCTCGCCCTCAGCGCGGACGACGTAAAGGCCCGTCGGGAGTCCGGCGGCCTCGACCATGACCCGGTGTGATCCCATCGCTAGCGGCCCGTCATAGACCGTTGCCACCCGCCGCCCGAGCACATCGAACAGCTCGATGGTCACGTTCTGGGCTTGGGCTAGGTCGAGCGTGAGCGTGGTGATTTGGCTGAAGGGGTTCGGATAGGCCGCGCCGAGGGTATTCGCGCTAGGCGTGCCTGCTCCCGGTTCAACGTCGACCACGCCGTACCGGCCTGCCACCATGTACCCATCGCTTTCTCCGTTGCTGGTGAGCGTCAGAGTATCGAAAGTTGCGGTATCCTCGAACCGGCCAGCTAGGGCAAAGGTAGAGCTAGCTAGGTCTGAAGCGATGGCGTTGCCTACGTCACTGCCCGCGCCACCGAAGACTTTGACGGTGAAGAGGTTGCCTGTGATATCAAAGACGGCGAAGTAGGCATCGCGGCCTTGGGTGTCGAAGTCTATGTTACCGAAGGAGCCCTCGCCTTCGACATAGCCGGTGAGCAGGATGCCGTTCCCGAAAACATTCAGCGCAGCCGCTGCGTCTTCCCCCTCGCCACCGCCACGTCGCCCCCAGATGGCCTCGCCGTTGCTGTTGAGTTTGGCAAGGAAGATGTCCGTAGAGCCTGCACTCATGAGCACATCCTCGCCGATGGTGAGCGTGCTGGAGAAGGTGCCGTGTACAAACACGGAGCCGTTCATACCTAGGCCGATGCCGCTGCTGCGGGTAAATTCGTTGCCCCCCGACCCAATGCGCGTGGCCCAAACAGCTTCGCCCGACGAACTGTACTGAATGACGAACACGTCAGAGCCGCCGAGGCTTTGCCCCGGTAGACTCCCAAACTGCACGATGCCCTCGAATGTGCCAGAGAGGTGGGCAGTGCCGTCATCGGCGACAGCAATGCCATAGGCGATATCGAGTGCTTCTCCGCCGCCGCGCTGTGCCCAGAGCACGGTGCCGTCGGGCGCATACTTGGCGAGGAAGGTGTCGGTCTCGCCAGCGCTTGTCAGCATCGTGCCACCGAAGGTACCCGTCGCCCTGAAGCTACCAGCTAGGTACACATTCCCACTGGTGTCTACCGCCAAGTCGCGCCCGATATCTGCTTCCATACCGCCTGCCCGTCGTGCCCACTGGATGGTGCCATTGGGGTCGTACTTGAGAAGGTACACATCAAAGCCACCAGACGAGAGCAGGAGAACGTCTGGGTTGTCACCGCCGCTGAACGTAGCGTTACCATTGAAAGACCCGATGACATAGACGCTGCCGTCTGGGGCTACCTCAACAGCCGCGCCGAAGTCCGAAGCATTGCTGCCGCCGCGACGTGCCCATAGAACTTCTCCGGTTGGGCCGTACTTGACGAGGAATAAGTCGCTGCCGCCGATGCTCGAAATCGAGATGCCATCGAAGGTGGCGGTGTTCTCGAAGGTGCCAATCACGTAGCGGCTTCCGTCGGCAGCGAGGGCAATGCCGCGCGCGTCGTCTTCGGTTGGTCCGCCGCCACCTCTCGTCTGTTCTAGGATAAATGTCTGGGCCGTGGTGGACGGAGCAGCGAAAAACAGGGCGAGCGCAAGGACGTATCGCATCGGTGCAGTTGAACGCTAGGGGTGAAAAAAATACCTTGTTGAAACAAGGAATCGTGGGGAAGACAGCGCACAGGGCATCGTGCGCGTGGATACCTTACCCATCCCCGCTACCGACCAATTTCATGCCGACCGAACCCGTAAACGACCGCCGCTGGACCACACTTGCCTCGGAAACGGTGGTGGACCGATGGTGGCTCACGCTCCGCGCCGACCACGTTCGCCTCCCCACCGGAGCGGAAATCGAAGAGTTTCACGTAGCCGAGGTCCCCGACTGGTCGCTGATCGTGGCGCTGACAGACGACGGGCAGGCTGTGCTCGTCGAGCAGTACCGGTATCCCATCGACCGGACGGCGCTGGAGTTTGCCGCCGGGATAATCGGCGAACACGAGACGCCGCTCGAAGGCGCTCGCCGCGAATTGCTCGAAGAAACCGGCTACGTGGCCGATACGTGGACAGCCCTGGGGCCGTGCGCGGTGGAGCCAGCACGCCACACGAACTATGGACACCTGTTTGTTGCCCAGGGGGCACGCCGCGTGGAGGCTCCGGCGCTGGATGAGACGGAGGATTTGCAGGTTCGGCTCGTGGATGCCGCGGACCTCGTCGGACTGGTTGAGCGGGGGGAAATCGTACACGGTATGCACGTCGCCGCCATATTCTGGGCACTCCATCGTGGGCTGTTGTAGGGTCCAGAAACGGTGGGGGTGAGCTGAATGGCGTCTATCTCTTTCACTTCTCCTCTTGTCCCATGCTGTTTCCCATCGGCGACGATGATCGCCACCTCGACGGACCCGCTTTTGTCACCATCACGCTCGTGCTGGCGAATGTCGTCGTGTTCGTGCTTCAGTTGATGAATCCTGAACTACTGTATGGTTGGAGTACGATTCCTTATGAGATCACAACGGGGCAGGACCTCGTCAACGACGCCTCCGCGACGCTCAATCCGACGAGCCTAGATCAGCTCCCGCAGCGGCCCGGTCCGGTGCCGATCTACCTGACGCTGCTTTCCAGCATGTTCATGCACGGTGGGTTCGGGCATATCGGTGGCAACCTGCTCTATCTCTGGATATTCGGCGACAACGTGGAGCACCGATTCGGACACGGCGTTTTTCTGGCCTTCTACCTCATCAGCGGTTTTGCCGCGAGCGCTGCGCAGATCGCGCTCGACCCGGACTCGGTCATTCCCAACCTCGGTGCGAGTGGGGCCATTTCGGGAGTGCTCGGGGCCTACCTCGTACTCTTTCCTCGCAACCGAGTCCACGCGGTCTTCTTCATCACGATTGTCGCGGTACCTGCGCTCCTTGCTATCGGGCTGTGGATTCTGTTCCAGTTCATCAATGGCTTCGGGGCGATTGCAGCGGCGGAGCAAACGGGCGGTGTGGCCTATGGTGCTCACATCGGTGGGTTCTTCGCCGGAGCCGTGCTCGCGCTCGTTCTTCGCCAGGTGATCCCCGAAAACCGACCGAACGTTCTGCAACCGGCGATGCGCCGCGACCGGAAGGCACGGCGGCTCTGGTAGCTCGCTGCTTCAGCGATGGCCCAGACAACAGCGGCCCCGCTAGCGCAGTGCTAGCGGGGCCGCAACGTTTAAACGAGGCGTCTCGATTAACGAACGAGAGAGACGCGCTCGGTGAGGTCCACGGAGTCGGTCTCCAAGCGGACGACGTACACGCCGCTCGGGAGGGCCGAGGCGTCGAACCGGACCGAGTTGTACCCGGCGGCATACGGGCCGTCGGCCAGCGTCGCCACACGGCGACCAAGCACGTCGTAGACGGTCAGCAGGGCTTGCTGGGCTTCGGGCAGCGTGAAGCCTACCGTCGTTGCCGAGGCGAACGGGTTCGGGTAGGCCGAGTGCAGCGCGAAGGTACCCTCAGGCGTCGTTTCCTCGGTGGCGACAGGGTTGCACGTGGCCTCGTCGCCGCCTTGCGCGAAGCAAGCGTTGGCGAGGAGGTCGTCGAGGTCTGCACCCCCGACAAAGGCAAAGGCGACCGTCACGCTCTCGCCCGCCAAGATGTCAATGGGGCCGACACCGAGCACCGTGCGTCGGTCGGCAACGAGGGCCGCGTCGGGTGAGATAGTCGTGAGACCTTGGTAGAGAAGGTCGTCACCGGGGAGTGCGTCATAAAAGACGCCGGAGACTGGAATGTCATCCGTATCGTTGCCAATGGCGACCTGACCAAAGTAGTTGGTCGAGGTTTCGCTGTCATCGTTGACGTATAGCGTACGGGTTTCCGCATCGTAGCCGCCGAGGTTTTGCTCGAAGTTGCCCACGTCCCAGTCGGCGAAGATGCCCATGTAGAGGTCTGCGAGGTCGCCGCCCGAGGTATTTGTCACGGTGAACTCGACGGTGACATAGTCATCACCTGCGCCCGAGTAGGAATACTGTGAGACCTCAACGCCGATGGGGTTGGCAGCAGCGGCATCGCTGTACGAGGACGTGAAGGCCTGATCAGCACCGTCCGGGGGGGGCGCATTAAAGAGTGGGTTCACGGGTGCCCACTCGATGTCCGGGAACTCGTAGGCGTCACCGGAGACTTGGCTGATGCTGGCACCGACGAGGAACTCGCCTTCGTAGAGGCCATTGTCCCCGTCGAATACGAAGCCGGTCTCGTTGGAGGCACCAGCCGCGTCAGCAAAACTCCCGAGCGAGCCATTGCCGAAGACCTCAAAGGAGACGGGGCCGGTCTCGTGGATGGCCTCGTCCAGCGGCTCCGGATCGACGCCGAGGTTCTGCGCGGCGGTGGCGTTGGCAATCACGCCTTCCTCGTCGGCCCCGCCGACGAAGCCGAAGCGAACGACGATAGACTCCCCATCCGTGATGTTGTACGGGCCGACGCCGAGGGTGGCGCGGCGGTCGTCAACGATCGGAGGTTCGGGGGAGATCGTCGTCAGGAACTGGTAGATTTCGACGTCCGTCTCTGCTCCACCGAGGGCGTCAAAGGTGATGCCCGACACGGGCACCTTGCCGAGCGCTGCCACGCCGAAGTAGTTGGTCGAGGTCTCGCTGTCGTCGAAAATGTAGAGCAGCTGGGTGTCATCGTCGTAGCCGCCGAGGTTTTGCTGGAAGTTGCCCACATCCCAGTCGGCGAACATGCCGACATAGACATCGGCTAGGTCAGCTCCTGAGGTGTTCTCGATCGTGTATTCCATGATAGCAAAGCCATCATTCTGGAAGTCCGACCGGGAGTATGACCGTTGCGTGACTTGGATGCCGATAGGGTTCGGGGCGGCGCTGTCATCGAAGACGGCCTCGAATCCTTGATCGAACTCCTCAAATGGCGCGTCAAACGGCTTGGTTAGAGCAGTTGGCCCTGAGATCGTGCTGTACTCGACAGTGGCAGGAGTCGTGCCAGCGCCATAGTAGTTGCCGGATACTTGCGTGTCGGAGACGCCGACGACGAACGAAGCATGGAAGAGACCGAGGTCACCGTTGAAGGTGAAGCCGGTCTCTGCATAGTCAGTTGGGGTCGTGCCAACGTAGCCGTTGGCGAAGACTTCCAGTTCGACGGTGCCGGTGTCGTGGACAGACTGGGCCTGCCCGAGAGCAGGTAGCAGAAGCAGGAGGAAGGCAGCCAGAAGGTGCCTCGTCGTAGCGAATTGGGTCATGATGTCTTGGCGGTTGATGGGAAAGTGAAGGGACGCCCCGCACAGGACGTGAGGGCACACGATACGAAGGAAATGGTAACTCTTCAATAATGCGGTAGAGATTACAGAGGATCAGGCGGGTCTAGCCCCGATGGGTAGGGGGGGCGTATTCTGGTTCTGCTTGCTATGCACGAACTGATACGCTTCTCATGGAAGAGATGCACACGCGGCAGCTGTTTCTACGGAGTATGGTATGCACAGCCGGGCTACCCCTCGTGGCTCTGCCGTTCTGGATCGCCGATGTCAACGTTGGCGCATGGTCGGGATCGTTGGGGCTGTATGAGGTGCTCGTGGCACCGCTCCTGCTTGTGCTGGTGGCATTTAGGTTCTACCGCCGGACCCGCTGGTTTCGCGTGCGGTGGTATATGGCGGCGATGGGGGGCGCGGCGCTACTCGGCGTCGGGCTGTGGTATCTCGGACTAGGAATCAACAAGCAGATCCTCTTTCGCCCGGACTGGCTTACGCTCGAACTCGTGGGTATCGCGCTCGGCGCGCAGTGCATGGCAGCCTACGGGGCCGTGATGGTGATTGCCGGGATGCGGCGGATGCAGGCAGCAGAATGAAGCAGGCGGCAGCGCAGGGCGTTACGCCGTGCCCTGAACAAGCGGCCTACGGTTGTGTCTATCGCACGCAACAGCGACAGGCCGTCTCCGTACCCGCCGCCAATCTCCCGTCCTACGCTATGCTGCTCGCCCGCCTCACTACCGCCGCCCTTCTTGCTTTTTTCCTCGGGTCTGTCCAAGCCCAGACAGTGGTCACGGGCCGCATCACAGATGCCGAGACCGGAGAGGGGCTGGCGGCGGCGACGTTGCAGATCGAGGGTACGACCGCTGGGACGATCACCAACCGGGCGGGGGACTATGAGTTGCGGCTGCGTACTACGCCTGCCGTGCTTGTCGTCCGGTTCATCGGCTACGAGACGGCGCGGCGCACGGTGAGCGAAGGCGGTCGGGTTGATGTCGCGCTTGCGCCTGTCGGGGTGGTCGGCGAGGAGGTGGTGGTAACGGGGGAGAACCCAGCGGAGAACATCATGCGTCGCGTCATCGAGCGGAAGCGTGTATGGCAGGCAGGGCTGGAGTCGTGGCGGGCCGACGCCTACATCCGGCAGGTGCTCAGTCGGGACACGAGCATCGTCGGGATCATTGAGGGGGTGACCGAGGCCTACTGGCGGCGGGGCGATGGTCTCCGCGAGGTCGTCAAGGGCGTCCGGCGTACCGAAAACTTTCAGGACTTCCGCGCTGAGTTTCTCAGCGCCGCCGCGGCGATCATCAACTTCTACGATGACGAGATCGACTTCGCCGGGTTCGATCTCTTGGGGCCGACTGCACCCGACGCACTCGACTTCTACCGCTTCACGCTCGAAGGCACGCGCTACCTCGACGACCAGATCGTCTACGACATCAGGATGACACCGAAGAACGGACTGCAGCCGGGGTTCGAGGGCCGTGTCTCGGTGCTCGGCGAGGAGTACGCGCTGATCGACGTGGAGCTGCGCCCGAACAAGTCGGTTCGTTTTCCGCTTGTCACGGCCTTTGATCTCACGCTTGCCCAGCAGTTCTCATCATTCGGGCAGGAGGTGGAGGGCGAGGCCGTCTGGCTTCCAGCGGACTTCCGGCTCGACGGCGAGGGCAAGGTTGGGATGACCGGCTTGCAGTTTCCGACGATGACCTTTCGCCTTGTCGCTCGGCTGACTGACTACGAGGCGAACGTCGCGGCCCCAGACTCGCTCTTCGACGGGGACAAGGACGGCTCGGTCGTGGATTCTGTTGCGGTGGCGGCGGATACTGTTTGGTCGCAAGCTGGGGTGGTCGTCCCGCTGGAGCCACGCGAGGCCGTCGCCTACGCGGAGATCGACAGCACGGATACCTTTGCGAAGGCCTACCGCCCGACCGGCTTTCTCGCCCGTTTCATCGACATGGAGGAGAACGAGAGCGGGGGCACCAACATCAACGTCGGCAGCGGCGGGCGGAGCGGACGCCGGTTCGTCTCGACAGATTTTGCGCCTCAGCTCTGGTACAACCGGGTGGAGGCCGCGCACCTCGGCGGCGAAGCGACGCTTCGATTCGGGCGCGGTCCTCGGCTGCGCGGTGCGCTTGGCTACGCCACCGGGCTGGAAGATGTCACCTACGACGTGTCGCTCGCGCAGACCGTTCGTTTCCCCAAACGAAACTGGCTCTTTGCTGAAGTCGGCGTGCAGCGGGAGATTGCGCCCCGCGTCGGCTCGGCAGCCTATGGTCGCCTCGTGAACTCGGTCGCGGCCCTCGTCGGCGAGCCAGACTATTTCGACTACTACCGCCGCGAAGGAGTCTATGCGAACCTCAGCGGGTATACCCGGCGGCTTCGCATGCGGGTCACCCTGTTCGGCGTCGCCGAACAGCATCGGGCTGTGGAGCAAACGACGAGCTACGACCTATTCGGGCAGGACCCACAGCGCCTGAACCTCGCCGTTCCCGAAGGCGACCTGCGCTCGCTCGGGGCCGAGGTGACAGTGGGGCGGGTTGATGGCGGGGTGGAGGCAGCCATCGTCGGGAAGCGCGGTGTCCGGCTCCGCGTTGAGGGTAGTGGCGATGCGCTCGGTAGCGACTTCGACTTCGTCCGTGCCGAAGGCGTCGCGGCGCTCCGCGTGCCGACCTTCCTGCGCCGCCGCCTCATCCCGAACACGCTAGACCTCCGTCTTGCGGGCGGCCTGCACAGCGGCGACCTCCCGCCGCAGCGCTTCTTCGGGATCGATGGGGCAATGCTGGGCTGGGCACCCATCGGCGTGTTCCGATCGCTGCGAGGGCAGCCGGTGGAAGGCGACCGCTACGTGGCCGCATCGTGGGAGCACGACTTCCGTAGCGTACCGTTCGAGTTGCTCGGCCTCGAAGCGCTCGCCGTTCGCAACATTAGCCTGAGTGTCCACGGCGCGCACGGCCGGGTATGGCTCGACGACTTCGACCCAGAATCGCTGGCGCTCCTGCCGCCGTTCCGATTCGCCGATGGGTGGATCCACGAACTCGGCGTCTCGCTTCACGGCGGATTCTTCCTTCCCGTCCGGCTGGACCTGACGTACCGTTTTGACGCTCCGGGGTTGTATTTCTCCTTCGGTGTCGCGCGGCTGTTTTGAGCGGGCCGTACCGTGTGGCGAGATGTCAGGAGTTTCCGTAACAGGGGCAAGGCTACCTCCGTAGCGGCTTTTACATTCACCAGCTACACAAGGAGGGACCCTCCATGAAACCGACCATGCTTGCACGAAACAGCCTCTTTACCCTCGCTCTCGCCGTCGTCCTCGCTGCACCGAGTGTTGCCAACACGCCGGAGCTACCGACTCCGCAGCCGACGTGGGCCGAAGCCGACTGGACAACCTTCAGCGACAACCTCGTCCACGCTCTCGCAGGGGACCATGACGGCCTCAAGACCAGCGCGCTCCAACTGATCGTTCGCCACGGCGACCGGCTCGATGTCCGTGGAGCCCAGTTTGATGTGGTGCGCCTCTTTCGGAGCCATCACGACGAGCGCGTCCGTCGCCTCGCGGCCGTTGCCTGCACCAAGCTCAATAGCGAATGGGCCGTTGGATTTCTCCGGCAGTCTGAGTCGTTTGAAAAGTCTGAGGCCGTGCGTGGTACCATTCGGGCGCTTCTAGCCGAGCGCGATGCGCGCTAGGTTCGAGAAACATATCATGTAGGGCGCAGGGGCATCCAGTAGGGTGCCCCTGCCGTATGAATGGCGCAGCCGCCGCGTATCTTCGACTTATCAAACGCCGTACATCAGCCGATGTATCTCGACGAGTTCCGTTCCGCCTGCCTCGCCCTGCCTGAGACCCGTGAGGACCAGCCTTTCGGTCCCGACGTGCTCGTGTTCAAAGTTTGCGACAAGATGTTCGCTCTGCTCAGTCTCGACGATATACCGCCGCGTGTCAACCTGAAGTGCGACCCTGAAGAGGCCGTCGCGCTGCGCGAGGAGTACGACGCGATCCTGCCGGGCTATCACATGAACAAGCGCCACTGGAACACGGTCGTGCTAAATGCCGAGGTTCCGACAGCGCTCGTACACGCGATGATCGAGGACTCGTATCGCCTCGTCGTGGCCGGGCTTCGGAAGGCGGACCGGAAGCGGTTGGCTTCGACATAATCCGTTCCTTCATTTTACGCCTACCTAAAGACGGTATCTTTCTCCACCTGTCCGCTGTTTTTCGAGCGCCCCGCTGACGGTCCGCGAACCTTCGCCTCCCCATGTCACACCCCGTATCACTCCCCAGAAAAATTGCCCGCGTTCTGTTACCCTGCGTGGGGTGGCTGATACTTCTATCGATGCGGGAACTGCTGACGTTTCGTCAAGACCTACCGGAGGCTACGGAGAGGGCCGCCAAGGCTGTGCTGTACACAGGCGTCGGGGTGGGTAGTTTGCTGGCTCTGGGTTTGATACAGCGCCTCCGCCGCCAGCTACGCACCCGTAGCCGCTACTTCCTCTGGACCGTACTCTCTGCGTATTTCTTGGGGGCTATTTTCTTGGTGGGCCGCTTCGGCTCCTGGAGCAACGGCGCGCTCATCGCTGCCGTTCTCTGCGTGCTGGCGCTAGGTGGATCAATCTGGGGAGCCACGGCCGAGCGTCAGCGCACGATTGAGTATACCCTGTTTCCAAGGCGGCCTAAGAAGACAGGCCAAGCAGAAAAGCGGGCGAAGCAGGTAGAACAGGGTGCGTAAAAGGTAGCGCTGCTACCGCAGGAGGACCATCCGCCGTGTCTCGGTGAAGGCACCGGCCTGCAGGCGAACGAGATAGACCCCTGCGGCGAGTCGCCCGGATGTACCATGTCCATCCCACACGACCGATTGGACACCGGCAGCCTGCTCCTCAGACACGAGTGTGCGGATGCGCTGGCCCAGCATGTTGTAGATCGTAAGCTGCACATCGGCGCGCTCGGCGAGAGTATAGCGGACCGTAGTACGGGTGCGGAACGGGTTGGGAAAGTTCTGGTCGAGGGTGAATGAGGTCGGAAGACTCGACTCGTCGGAAACGTCAGTGATGAAATCGCCCGTGCTGGAAATGAGAGCGACGCGCCCGTGCCGTGTGGCGACGCCGACTTCGGGGAAGCCGTTGCCGTCGATATCGGGCACAGCCACGATCACTTCGCCGCTCTGGTCAAGTGAGCCGTTGCCGATCCGGTAGCTCCACAGTTCTTCGCCGTCGGCACCCGAGAGCAAGACCGCGTTTCCAGCCCCGCCCGTGGCGGCCACCTCGGCGAGGCCGTCGCCGTTCACGTCGGCTACGGCGGCTACGTCGAACACCTGTCCGCCGAGCGATGTGGACCAGAGCACTTCGCCCGTGGCCCCATCGAGGACGTAGGTATTGTCGAGTACGGAGCCGAGCGCGAGGTCGGGTGCTCCGTTGTCGTTGATGTCGTCGAGCACGACCACGTCCCAGACCGAAGTACCAAAGCTGTAGTTGCTCCATACCTCGTCGCCCGTTGCGCCATCGACACGGGCTAGCCCGCCGCCACCGGAGAGGTTGCCGAGACCGGCGTAGATGAGGTCTTCGCCGCCGCCCGTGAGCGGGTAGGGCGCCATCACGAACGGGGCAATCTGGGGGGCGGTGGTCCATGCCACGCTGCCGTTTGCAGCGTTGTAAGCCGTGACATGTGCTACCTCGTTCTCGTCTCGACCACCCGCTGCGACGAGTTGTTGCCCGCCCGCCGCCTCGAAGGGCGAGACGATGAAGTTGGGTATGCCGGGGGCAGCCTGCCAGATTTCATCGCCCGTGGCTCCGTCGAGAAGGTAGACGCGGCGCTCGTTGAACGGGTCAGGACTTTCGCTGGCCGTGCCGGTACAGGTCGCCACGTCCGGCACGCCGTCGCCTGTCGCGTCGAAGCGGACGGCGACGGCGTTGTAGGAGGCAAGGAACGGATCGTCCGGTGTGTCGAGGCTCCAGATGATTGAGCCGTCCCGCCCGTCGAGCGCCGTGACCCGGTCGCCGCCGCCGTCCACGGCAAAAACCACATCGCCGACTCCGTCTCGGTTGAAGTCTGCTCCGGTAGCGAGACCGGTCTCGAAGACGCCGAGGTTGCCACCGACCGAACCACAGTCGAAGTTGTTGTAGCAAGTATTGAAGGCCCAGAGTGTGTCCGCCGTGCCCCAGCCGTTGCCGTTGAGCGCGAGGACGAAGTAGTTCTCGCTCCCGAGCACGAGGTCCGCCTTGCCGTCGCCCGTTACGTCACCCATCGACTTCAGGGTCGAGATTTTCTTGTCTTGGAACGAAGTGGCGGGGTTGTCCGGGAGGGCGTAGGTCCAGAGTGCATCGCCGCCTTCAATGTCCGGGTCGATGCCTTCGCCAGAGAGCATTACCGTCCGGGTCGCCATCTCGAAGTCGTTGCTGGTGACGGTGACGGTGGCCTCGTACTCGACTGCCTCAGGTGGGGCGAAGGCGATCTGGATGAGGGCGGTATCGGCGGTGGCGAGACTGAGTGGGGTGTCGCCGCTGAAGACGTTGAACGCCTCGTCGTCGATGACGAGGTCCGAGACATCGAGCGTGCCGTTGCCTTGGTTGATGAGTTGGAGCGGCCAGAGCACCTCGCTGCGTCCTCCGCCATACGGATCTTCGATCCGCACCGCGCCGAAGTCGTGCGCGTCCTCGGCGAACCCGAGTCGTTGTTTCGAGAACACGCCGAGCGCCCGGAGCGGAATCTCGACCGTCGCGTTGGCTACGTCGTTCGTGGCGAAGGAGAGGGTTGCCTCGAGCGGGCCGTAGCCGGGAGCGAGCGCAAAAATGCCGAGACTGGTGTCGGCGGCAGCAGCGAGGGTGAACGCCTCGCCATCCCCATCGAGGGTGAAGCCAACGTCCCCAGAAATGGTCTGTTCGCTGATCTCCAGCGGGGCATCGCCCGCATTCGTGATGGTGAAGGTCAGGCCAACGGGTAGATCATTATCCTGAAGTCCCCAGTCGAGCACGTCCACGTTGTCGGTGTAGACGGGCGTGCCGTCGGTGGCGAGGTCGATTTTGTAGATCACGTCGTCGAAGCCGCCCGGCTCGTCCATCACAGCGAAGAGGAACTGGCTCCCGTCGTAGGCGAGGCCACGCGGTCGGCCCGCGCCGGTCGGCATCTCCAGCGTATCGAGTACGGCGCCCGTCGCCCGGTCGAGCTTCCAGAGCACCTCGATGTCGCTGCCCGAGTCGTCGCCGACGTTGGTGGTCCACAGCGTGCCATCGCCGAGAAAGGCGATCCCGGCGGGCTGCGTCGAGGGAAACGGAATCTCGCCAAGCACACTCCCGTCGGTCGTGTCCACGCCGACGAGAGAGGCTTGGTCGTCGGGGAATGCGTTCGCCACCCACAGTGTGTCGGCGCGCCACGCGAGGCCGTTGGATAGCTGGCTCGGCGCGTCGATCTGCCCCAGGATGCTCCCGTCGGTGCCGACGCGAAACAACTCGGGCGTTGAAGTAAAACTCTCGCTCACCCAGAAGTCGGTCCCGTCCCACGTCACCCCGAGCGGCGTGAAACTGGCGCTGATCGAGACGGTGCTCAGAACTTCGCCATCGACCGGATCGACCTGAAGAATGCGCGGATCGGAGGATGAGCGAACCGCGACCCACAGGAAGCCGTCGTGGTAGTCGAGGCCGTGGAGCGTCGGGTTGCCGCCGATCTCGAAGAACTCGACGTAGGTCTGGGCGCGGGCCGAGCCGACGAGCAGGAGGCAGCCGAGGGCGAGGAAAGTGTAGCAGAAGCGCATGGCAGAGGCCGTCAGTCGATGGTTCATCAACATAGCCTTCACACGGCAGACCGTCAACCAAACCCTGCCATGCCGCTGGCACTGGGGGCGTGTATTTTCCTGCGACACCATTTGCCCCGCGCTATGCCTAAGGAGACGCCGACACTATTCCCGCTCTCGAAGGAGGAGAAGAAAGAGCGCCGGAAGAAGGCCGCTACGCCGCTGATGCGGCAGTACTGGAAGATCAAGGACCGCCACCCCGGTGCGCTCCTGCTCTTCCGCATGGGTGATTTCTACGAGACCTTTGAGGAGGACGCCCGCATCGTCTCCGATGTGCTCGGCATCACGCTCACCAAGCGCTCGAACGGAGCAGCGGACGACGTGCCGCTCGCAGGCTTCCCGCATCACGCACTCGACCAGCACCTCCCGAAGCTCGTGCAGGCGGGCTACCGCGTCGCCGTCTGCGAGCAGCTCGAAGACCCGAAGCACGCCCGCAAGATCGTCAAGCGCGACGTGGTGGAAGTCGTCACGCCGGGGGTCTCGTTCCGCGACGTGCTCCTCGCGCCGAAGCAGAGCCACTACCTCGCCGCCGCCGTCTGGGGTCGCGAGCGGCAGGACAAGGGCCTCGTCGGGTTTGCCTTCGTGGACGCGACGACCGGCGAGTTTTTCGTCGCTGAGGTGCCCGCTGCCCGGTTCGACGAGTTGCTGCTGACCGTCGCCCCGGCAGAGCTGCTCGTGGACAAGCGGCAGAAGGAAGAGGCAAAAGCCATTCGAGGTGCGCACTTCGCGCTCACGCTGCAGGAAGACTGGGTCTTCGGCTACGACTTCGCCTACGAGACCCTGCTCCGCCACTTCCAGACGCACTCGCTCAAGGGCTACGGCGTTGAAGACCTCCGGCTCGGCCTCGTCGCGGCGGGGGCGGCGCTCTACTACCTCGGCGAGACGCAGAAGGGCCGCGTCCCGCACGTCCGCCGCATCCAACTCTATCAGTCGGACGATTACATCGCGCTCGACCCACAGACGAAGCGCAACCTCGAACTCGTCTCGTCTATGCAGGGCGGGCGCGACGGGTCGCTCATCCAGATTCTCGACCGAACGCAGACGCCGATGGGTGGGCGGATGCTGCGCGCATGGCTGGTCCGCCCGCTCCGCTCGGTCGAGAAAATCCAGCAACGGTTCGATGCGGTCGAGGCGCTTTACACTGGCAGTCGACTCCGCCGAAATCTCCGCGACGAGTTGCGGCACGTCGGTGATTTGGAGCGGCTCGCGGCGAAGGTCTGCACCGGGCGTGCCACGCCGCGCGACCTCGTCACGCTGAAGCTTACCCTCCGCCAGGTTCCGCTCCTCAAGCAGGCGCTCGCCGACGAGTCCTGCGAGACGCTCATCAAAATCCACGACGGCCTCACCCTCTGCACCGACCTCGTCGAGCGCATTGACGCGGCGCTTGTGGATGATCCGCCCGCGAAGATGGACGGCGGCGGCTATATCAAGTCGGGGTTCTCCGACGAACTCGACGAGCTTCGTGGCATCGCCTCGTCGGGCAAGGAGACGCTAGCGAGGCTCCAAGCGGAGGAGAGCGCCCGAACCGGCATCCCGAGCCTCAAGATCGGCTACAACAAGGTCTTCGGCTACTACCTCGAAATCACGAACGCGCACAAGGACAAGGTCCCGGACGACTACATCCGCAAGCAGACCCTCGTCAACGCCGAGCGCTACATCACGCCTGCGTTGAAACAATACGAGGAGAAAATCCTGACTGCCGAAGAACGAATGGTCGAACTAGAGAGTCAGCTTTTCGCCGAGTTGCGGATGGCCGTTGCCGAGGCCGTCGAGCCGGTGCAGCGCAACGCCCGGTTCCTCGCCCTCCTCGACGTGTTCTGCGCCCTCGCCGAGGTCGCCGAGCAGCACGGCTACGTCCGGCCCGATGTGGACGATAGCGATGTGCTGGACATCACCGACGGTCGGCACCCGGTCGTGGAGCAGGCGCTTCCGGCAGGCGAGGCGTTCATTCCCAACTCCATCCGTCTCGACGCGGACGAGCAAGTGCTCATCATCACCGGGCCGAACATGGCGGGCAAGAGCGTTGTGCTCCGGCAGGTTGGGCTGATCGTGCTACTGGCGCAGGTCGGGGCGTTTGTCCCTGCGGCGAAGGCGCGCGTCGGGGTGGTCGACAAAATCTTTACCCGCGTCGGGGCGAGTGACAACCTCGCGGCGGGGGAGAGCACGTTCCTCGTCGAGATGAACGAGACGGCGAGCATCCTCAACAACGCCACGCCGAAGTCGCTCATCCTGCTCGACGAGGTCGGTCGTGGCACCTCCACGTTCGACGGTCTCTCGATTGCATGGGCGATTGTCGAGCATCTGCACGAGACGCCGGAGGTCGCGGCGCGGACCCTCTTCGCGACGCACTACCACGAGCTCAACGCCCTCGCCGAGCGGCTGCCGCGTGTCCGCAACGCCCGCGTGCAGGTGCAGGAGCACGACGGCAAGGTGATCTTCCTCCGCACGCTCGTCCCCGGCGGGGCCGACCATTCCTACGGCATCGAGGTCGCCCGCATGGCGGGGCTACCAGAAGTAGTGATACGCCGAGCGAAGGAAGTGCTCCATCACCTCGAAGCGCACAACGTCGCCGAGGAGATTTCGTCCGAAGGCACGGCGTCGCCATCAGGCGATGGCGCGTTGCCCGAGACGCGCCCGGCCTCTGCCGCGTCTGTGGCTCCACCCGAACCTGCGCTGCCTGCTGCGGCTCACGCCGACCCCGTACTCATCGAGATCATGGACAGGCTAGAAGACTTCGACCCCGACCGGATGACGCCCATCGAGGCGCTCATGGCGCTCGCCGAACTCAAGGGTCTCGCCCGGCGATGATGGGTTAGTTCTACGGCTGAATCAGGCCCACCATCGAGCCGAGCGCGTAGAGTACCACAAACCCGGCGAGGATGCCTGCGGCGCGCGGCCAGCGAGGCGGTTTTTCTTTGGGAGGGAGGTAGTAGAGGTGAGCCATGAGGCGCGTGCGTTGTGTGATGCACGCGCCTTGAAGAACAACTATGCCGGGACGATACGGCTTGGCCTCAGCGGTGTGCTACCCCGACAGATGAGAGCGGTGATGCACTGCCCGAACCGGGCTGTCTCAAACTGAGAGGTGCCCTAAGCCGGAGCGAAGAAGGACCGGAGTTCGCCGAGCGTATCGCCGGTCGAGGGGGTGTCGCGCACCACGCGCCCGTCGGCGAGGACGAGCACGCGGGAGCACACGTCCACGACGTGGTCAAGGTCGTGGCTGGAGACGAGGAGCGTCGCGCCGCGCTCACGTTCGCAGCGGAGGATCGACTCGAGCTGGAGACGTGCACGCGGATCGAGGTTGGCGAACGGCTCGTCGAGCACCACGAGGCTCGGCTCCGGCAGCAGCGCGCCGACGATGCCGACCTTCCCGGCATTGCCGAGCGAGAGATCGCGGATCAGCGGATCGGCCTCGACCGTCGGGCCGAAGAAGTCGGCATAGTGGGCCGCTCGCTCGTCCGACTCTGCAGCGCTCAGACCGTAGGCTCCGCCGACAAGCCGGAAGTACTCGCTGGGCCGGAGGTAGTCGATCAGAAACCCGGCATCGAGGAAGGCTCCGACCGATGGCTTCCATGCGTCACTCTCAGCCACTGCGATGTCGTTGATGTGGACCTGACCGCTGGTGGCGCGGATCAGGTCGAGCGCGAGGCGGAGCAGCGTCGTCTTGCCTGCGCCGTTGTTGCCGACGAGCGCGACCGCCTCGCCCGGAAGTACAGCGAGGTGGTCAATGGACAACGCCTCCGTTGCGCCGTAGCGCTTGACGAGGTCGGTTGCGGTGACGGTGGCACCGATATCGAAAGAGCTAGGTGGCATCATCACAGCACGGAGCGGAAGCGAAGGGCGAAGGCATGGCGCTGTCGGAGCAGTCGGGTCTCGATGACGTGCGCCCACAGCGGCAGCGCGACTACGCCGAAGGCACCGACCGCCGCCGTCGCAGCGAGGCCACCCGCTGAACCGAGGAAGAGGAACAGGGCGACCGCGACCGTACCGGCCACGGCGAGGAGAATCTGCGGCGGGAGCGACTGAATCCGGGGGCTACCCATGAACTTGTCCTGCACGTCGAGCGGCTTCGGCCCGAGCGTCGAGCCGAGCACAGCGACTGGCGCGAGCACGCCTGCGCAGAACAGCACCGCGCCGCCGAGGTCGGCCAGTGCATCGGGCGCGAGCACGAGCGCGATAGCAAGCTGAACCGCACCCAGCACGAGCGTCGAGCCGACCCCCATCGCCAGCTTCGCCACGACGAAGGCGCGGAGCGCGCCGGGCAGACTCAGCAGCCGGTCGTAGTGCCCGCTCGCAAACGGAAGCGCGAACTGTCCGGCGGAGATGGCAAACGTGCCCGTCGAGGCCAGCAGGAGGAGGGCCGTTGGCGCGGCGTCGTTCCAGCCGAAGACGTAGACGGAGATAGCCAGCGTCAGGGCAAGGGCGTTCAGGGCGATGCCACGCGGGAAGCGGGTGCGTCTGATGAGCCGCCACTCTAGGTCGATGAACGCCCGCACGCCGGGGCGCTCGAACCCGGTCGTAGCCCGGCGCTCGGTCGGGGCCGCCGTCCGGGTGGGTGGGTCGAGATAGAGTGATTCGACGACGCTCCGGTGGGCGTAGGCTCCGAGGGTCACCGCGATGGCGGCGACGATGAGGATGGTGAGCACCGCCTGCGGCCCGAGGAGTCCGCCGAGGGCGAGTACGACCGCCATCGTGCCCGCGAGTGCCGCGCCGACGACCGCCACGGTCTCGCCCGGAGCCGTCCCGAGCCGTGTCTTCCACACCACGACCGCGAAGTGCGACACCGCCACCAGCGCCATCACCCCGACGACAAACCCGACCGCCGCCGCGTCACCCGATGCCCCGCGCACCGTCCGCACGGCGAACGGCACGGCAAAGGCGAGCGGGGCAAGGTTAAACACCGACAGACTCGCCCGGAATGTTACGGCGTGGGCTACGCGCTGCCGCGAGACCGGCAGGAGCAGGAACGCCTCAGCCCCCCGTGTCGGCACATCCTGAAACAGCACGCGCCCGACGGTGAGCGCTCCGAGTGCAGGAAGCAGGGTCTGCACGACGAGGTCGAGTGCCGAGACCTCCGGTGCCCACACCGAGAGCGTGTCCGGCAGCAGAAACCCCAGCGCCGCCGCCGTCACGACGGCATAGCCCAGCCCAAACCCCTTGAGCACGGCGAGCACGAGCCGCCCGCCGAGGTACGGTGCCCGCCGGAAGGCGAGGGCTTGGAGACGGATCAGCGTCCAGAGCAGAGCGAGCGCGGGGTAGGTGGGCAGTCTTTAGGATATCGGCAGATCCGGCGCTCCAGTCAAAGAGCAGGACTTACCGGATGACGACAAACTGCTTTGCCATGATTCGATCTGCCGACTCAGTCTGCACCTGCAGTAGATACACCCCTGCGGAAAAGTCGTTGAGGTGTAGAAGGAGGGTTTGAGCAGAGGCAGGCATTGTCGATTCCCATACCACACGCCCCAGCATGTCGGTGATGATGAGGTTCAGGGCTGCTGTTGGCTCTGTTGTTAGGTCAACTGTGAGTGCGTGACGAGCGGGGTTAGGGTAGGTGCTCAGTTGCAGAGACGCTAACGGGGCAGCAGGTTCAGCGGAGACAAACTTGGAAAGGTCAAGAATGACTTGGGCGTCATCGGTTTCAGTATTGGCAATCGCTTGGAGGTAGAGCGTGTCGGCTGTGAAGTCACCTCCAGTCACACAGGCGGGGCAGGGATCGAATTCAGTGATGCGGAATGATGCTTGGTCGCCCGGCCCTAAGGGAATCATTGGAAGCTCGTCAATGACGAAGGGGAGGTAGATGTATTCGTAGAGTGAGTCGGGTGTCTCTACTTCAAAGGACCATCCGTATCCGACAGTTGTACCGTACAGGCCATTATTCGTCGTGGGAAACGATAAAATGAGAGAGTCAACACCGATATTGGCGGCAGCGAACGTAGTCTCGACGGGATACTGAATCATATCCGTTGAGACGGAAAGAGAGGGTTGTGCAACAACGTTGGAAAGGCCGAAGAAGACGAGGGCAAAGGGTAGCAATCGGATCATGGTATCGGAGCCAGACTAAAGGAATGGGCTTCAACATACGCAGGAGGTGTGAGCAATCCCAAAGGGGGCGGCGAAAGCCCTTGACGCGACCCGCCGATAGTCCTATCGTGCCCTGTCTCGCCTCGCTCGGTCTCATGCCCCGATTCCTCCGCTTCGCGTCCGCGCTTCTTGTGCTCGGTATCCTGCTGCCCGCCCTCCCGGCGCAGGCGCAGTACCACTTCTACTTCGGGCGCAACAAGATCCAGTACGACGCTTTCGACTGGCACGTCCTGCACACGGACCACTTCGACATCTACTACTACCCGGAGATGCAGACGCTGGCCGAGCACGGCGCGCACTTCGCCGAGGAGGCCTACGAGGAACTGGAGAACACGTTCAACTTCTCGCTTGGGCACCGCGTCCCGCTGATCTTCTACTCGTCCAACCTCCACTTCAAGCAGACCAACGTTACGCCGGGGTTCATCCCGGACGGCGTCGGCGGGTTCTTCGAGTTCCTCAAAGGGCGCGTCGTGATCCCGGCAAACGGCAACCTCCACCGCTTCCGCCGCGTGATCCGGCACGAGCTGGTCCACGTCTTCACCTACTCCAAGCTGACGCGGGTGATGCGCGACCACCGCCGCCCATTCACCGTCCCACCGCCCTTGTGGTTCACCGAGGGCATCGCCGAGTACTGGAGCGGCGAGCCGGACTTCCAGCACGAGATGGTGCTCCGCGACGCGGTGGCGAGTAACTACTTCGTCCCGCTCGAAAACCTCGACCGGATTTACGGGACGTACCTGATGTACAAGCAGGGCGAGGCCCTATGCCGGTTCATCGCCGAGCGCTACGGCGAGGACAAGTTGCTTCGCCTGTTCGATGAGTTCTGGCGCGACCCCGACTTCCGCAAGGTGATGGAGCACGTCCTCCGCGAGGACTACCGCACGATATCCGATGAGTGGACCGCGTGGGTCCACGAGCAGTATCTCCCGAAACTCGACGAGGCTATGCCGCCGACGTTTATGTCGGACGCGGTCGCCGCCCGAGGCTTCAGCGGCAAACCCACCCACTACCGCCACGCTGACGGTCGGCGCGAGATCGCCTTCGTCGCCAACCGCGATGGGTACACCAACCTCTACGCTGTCGAGGTCGATGCCGAAGGATCGCCGACCGCTGACCCGCGTGTGCTCGTCAAGGGTGAGCGCTCGGCGCGGTTCGAGGCGTTCCACTTCTTCGAGAGCCAACTCGACGTGAGCGCGGACGGCCAACTCGCCTTCGTCACTAAGAGCGGCGACGCCGATGTGATTCACGTCTACGACCTGGCAAATGATCGCATCGGGGAGACGTACCGCTTCCCCGGTTTGGTCGCCGTCTACTCGCCGTCGTGGGACCCGACCGGGACGCGGCTCGCGTTCACCGGCATCGAGCGAAGCGGCTTCGCCGACCTCTACACCTACGACCTCGCCGACGGCACGCTCCGCAAGCTGACGAACGACGCCTACGACGACCGCGACCCCGCGTGGAGCCCCGACGGCACCACGCTCGCCTTCTCGTCGGACCGGACGGAGTTTGGCGAGGATGGGCACTATAACCTGTTCACGCTCGACCTGGACAGCGGCGGGATCGACTACGTGACCTACGGCCCGCAGATCGACCTTGCCCCGGACTGGAGTCCTGATGGCGAGCGCCTCGTCTTCATCTCGTCGCGCCGCGAGGCCGACGGCAAGTTCAGCGGTCAGAACCTCTGGGTCGCCGACATGACCGCCGACGCCCCGGCAGAGATCGCTCTCGCTGCGGCTGGCCCGACCGTCGCACCCGAGCCGTCGGGTCGTACCGTTGCCCAACTCACCGACTTCACCGGGGCTGCCTTCGACCCGGTCTGGACCGCCGACAACCGGCTGCTGTTCTCGACGCTCGAAGACTCGCGCTTCACGATCCGCCAGAGCTCGGCGGACTCGCTCCTGACCGCGCCGCGTCAAACGGCCCGCGTGGGGCTGGTCTACCGCGATGAGGTGAGCGGGGGCGATGGGCCGTGGAGCTACGGTCGGCTGGAGATCGAAGACACGGAGCGCCGCCGCCCGTACCGGAAGAAATACTCCCTTGACGCCGCGCAAGGCGCGCTCTCGACCAACCCCGTCTGGGGTACCAACGGTGGAGCTGTTCTCGCCTTCTCCGACCTGCTGGGCAACGACCAGATTTATGTCTCGGCCTACTCGACCCGCGTGCCGGGGCGCTCGTTCGTGGACGGGCTGAATGCCTCGGTGACGCGCATCCACCTCGGGCGTCGGGCCAACTACGGCTACGGCCTCTACCGCTTCAGCGGCCAGCGCTTCGACCTCACCGACCCCGACGCCGCCGAGGAATTTCCGGTCTTCTTTGAGGAACTGATCGGGGCCGTCGGGCTGGTGAGCTATCCGCTCTCCAAGTTCCAGCGCGTCGATATCTCGACCTCGTTCAACTACAACCGCAAGGAAGTCTTCGTCCGGCAGATCGACCGCGAGGCGTTTCTCCTCTCGAACGCGATCTCGTTCACGCACGACAACGCGCTCTACGGGTTCAATGGCCCGGTCGATGGCTGGAAGGGAACCGCGACGGCAGCCTACACCACCGACGTGCGCTTCTCGAATGTGAGCTACTACACGCTCCGCGCCGACCTCCGCCACTACCTCCGCATTGTTCCCGGCGTGACGTTCGCCTCGTGGGGACTGGCGCAGACCAACGTCGGGCGTGAGGCACGGCTGTTTCTTCTCGGCGGAAGCTGGGACCTGCGTGGCTTCCCGCTCTTCCGCGTCCGCGGCCAGAGCATGTGGTTCACCTCGCACGAACTCCGCTTCCCGATCCTAGAGCGCCCCAGCGCCTATATCCCATTCCTCGCGCCATTCGGGATCGTCAACCTGCGCGGCGCGGCCTTCGCCGACGCGGCCCACGTCTGGAACGGCGACTACAACGAGCGGCAGCCCCAACTCTTCGCCGGGACCGACCTCGGCTCACTCGGCCTCGGCCTTCGGCTGAACATCTTCGGCGGGTTCGTCCTTCGCTATGATGTCGGCTGGCGCTTCCGGGACGGGCTTCAATGGTCCGAGCGCGATCCATTCACGTCGTTCTTCTTCGGGTACAACTTCTGATGACAGCGAGCAGAAGGCAGCGGGCAGCGAGCAGAAGGCGGGCAGACAGGCCTCGCTTTCTTTTCCTTCTTTTCTCTCTCCTCTTGCTCCTCTCTGGCCTCAGCGGCTGCACCGTTTTTCAACTCGGCGATCCGCTGCGACTGGATGCCAGCGACTGGACAACAGAGGGCGGCACGGTATCACGGAGCAACGCCACCGAGGGTTTGCTTCAACCTCCACTCGAAGAGGCATGGCGCTACGATGCCGATGGGGCATTCGGTCCGGCGGCCGCGCTCGTCGCGGACGGCGTACTAATCGTGGTGACGCGGAAGGGCGAGGTGCGGGGCATTGACGTGGAGACAGGGCGCAAGCGGGCCTCGGTAGATTTCCGCGAGCCGCTAGAAGGCGCGCCTGTGCTGACGGAGCGGATGTTCTACGCCACCATCGCTGCCGGGAAGCGGACGATCCTCGGGTACGACTTCGTCAAGGGCGAGCGGGTGTGGTCGATTCGCGCTGGAGCGCACGAGGCCGGGCTGTTGCTCGCGGGCGAGACCCTTGTCGCTGCCGGGACGGATGGGACCGTCCGCGCCATCGATCCTACCATCGGCACGGTGCGCTGGGAAGCCGTGCCCGACTCCACCGCTGGGTTCTTCGCTACACCCACGCTGCTCGCGCCGAACCTCGTGGCCGTCGCCGACGACCGGGGCCGGGTGACCGCGCTCGACCTCGTCACGGGGGCGGTTCGCTGGACGCGGATGCTCGGCGTGCCGGTCTACGAGACACCGGCCTGTAGTGGAGGCCTCCTTTTTGTACCGACGACTCGGGGACGCTTCGTGGCGCTCGATGTGAGCGGAGACCTCGTGTGGGAGGTAGAGACGGGCGATGCGGTCAAAGTCAGCGCGCCTGCCGTCGATAACCGACTCGTAGTCGTGGGTGCGAGCGATGGCGTGCTCCGGGCACTCGATGCAGCGTCGGGCGAGGAGCGCTGGCGCTTCCGCGCCGACGGCAACTTCGCTTCGGCCCCTCTGATTACTGCCGACGTGGTCTATGCCGGAGCGCTCGACCAACATTTCTACGCCCTCGACCGAGCAACAGGCGAGTTGCTGTGGGAGCAGGAGCTAGGCGGTCGCGTCAAGACGGCTCCGGTGCTGCACGAGGGCACGCTCCTCGTCCTCGCCGAGCCGCGCCACATTTATGCCTTCCGGCCCGCCGCGCCGGTCACTGCAAGCCGGGACGACTCATGATCCGATCTCTCGCTACACTAGTCCTGCTACTGTCGGCGCTCCCCGTCGCCGCGCAGCCGTCGTTTCCAGACTCGGTGGCTGCCGTCCTTGTCGGCACCGGCACGGTCGTCGTCGAGACGAACCTGCCGGATGGGATGCTCTACGACGGTGAGACGCTGCTCGGGCCGGTCGCCGCGGCGGGATTCGATCTCGCGCCGGGTACGCACCGCCTCGTGCTCCGCGAGCCGGACGTAGCGGCGTGGCAGCCGCGCCATTCTGAAACAGAAGTCGAGGTACGAACGGGGGAGACGACGACCGTGCGTCTCGACGTGCCGCTGCGCTACCGAATCGAGAGCTTCCCCTTCGGCGCGACGGTATCGCTGGAAAAAGCCGATGGCGCCACTGAACGCCTTGGCGAGACGCCACTCGACGTGATGACTGACGAGCCGCTCGACGGTACGCTCGTCGTTCGCAAGACGGGCTACACCGAAGCGCGGCAGGTGCCGGGTGCTGACCTCGACAACGCCTACAGCGTCGTGCTCCGCCCGATCACCCTCGCCGAGGCGGGCGTCGGTGAGGTCGCGCTGCACGAGGCGAAGCGCCCCAACTACTGGATTGACATTGCTGCGGTCGGCCTCGCGCTTGGGGCCGGGGCCGTCGCCATCCACTACAAGTTCAAGGGCGACGATGCGTTCGAGGTCTACGAGCGCTCCGGCGACCCGTCGCTCCGGCACGAGATCGACCGCTACGACACGTACTCGGCGGTGGCCCTCGGGGCGATGCAGGTCGGCATTGGCGTCTTCGCCCTCCGGTTGGTGTTGCGGTAGGGAAGCGGGAAACGTCGGGGCGCGACGGGCGTAGCTTGCAGCCCGTTTTCGATCTCCATCGCACTCCCGCCGATCCATGCTCGACCGCCTCGACCACGACCTCAAAGACGCCATGCGGGCGAAGGACAAGACCCGCCTCCTCGCCATTCGCGCACTCCGCGCCGCCATCATCGAGAAACACAAAGAGGGCACCGGCCCTGTTTCCGATGACGATCTGCTCGCGATTATCCAGAAGCAGGCCAAGCAGCGCCGCGATGCCCTTCAGCAGTACGAGGACGCGGGCCGCGACGATCTCGCCCAGCGCGAGCGTGACGAACTGGTCATCATCGCCGAGTACCTGCCTGCCCAACTCTCCGACGAGGACATCCACCGCACCATCCACGAGATCGTCACCCGCACCGGCGCGACCTCGATGAAGGACATGGGCCGCGTGATGGGCGAGGCGATGAGTGCGCTCAAAGGCAAGGCCGACGGTAACCGCGTCCGCGTTGTCGTGCAGAACTTATTGAAGGGGTAGCACGCTGATGTCCGCGAGTACACTCGATCTGGCCTTGGCCGGACTCATCGGGCTAGGCATCTGGCGCGGGGTGCGGGCCGGGGCACTCAGCCAACTCGTCGGCACCGTAGGCCTCGTCGTGGCGCTCTGGGTGGCGGCAGGTTCGATGCAACCCGTGGGCGACCTCGTCGTGTCTAGCCTCGGCCTGTCCGAACGGCTCGCACCGATCCTCGGCTTCGTCGTTACCTTCGCGGCGGTCCTGAGCGTGCTGATGTTTGCCGCGCACTTGGTTCGCAAGACACTCGCGGCACTCAAGCTCGGGGGGATCGATAAGGTGGTGGGCGGAGGCTTCGGGGCGCTCCGGGCGGCGCTGGTCCTGAGCGTGGGACTCCTCGTCACAAGTGCCGTCGCGCTGCCCGGCGGCGAACCGCTCCTAATCGGCGAGGACACGCGCGAGGCATCGGTGCTCTACGAGCCAGTGCAGACGCTAGCCCCCGGCGCGTGGGAGCTGTTTCGCAGCCTCGCACCCGGTTTTCAGGATCAACTGCTCGACCGATTTAGCGACGATGATTCCGACTAGCCGATGATTCCCGTTTCCCTCAAGCTCCACAACTTCCTGTCCTACGGCACGCACACCGAGCCGCTCGACTTCGAGCAGTTTCACGTCGCCTGTCTCTCGGGGGGGAACGGGCAGGGCAAGTCGGCGCTCCTCGACGCGATCACCTGGGCGATCTGGGGCGAAGCGCGGAAGTCGACCGACGCCCGCAAGCCAGACGAAGATCTCCTCCGCATCGGTACGCGCGATATGAAGGTCGAACTGGTCTTCGACCTCGAAGGGGGGCGGTACCGGGTCGTCCGCTCGTTTCAGCGCTCGGCGTCCGGCAAGACCTCGAAGCCGGGGCTGGAGTTTCAGGCGTGGGACGGCACCGACTTCCAGCCGCTCACCGCAGGTTCGGTCAAGGACACGCAGGTCGTCATCACCGACACGCTCGGTCTGGACTACGAGACGTTCATCAACTCAGCGTTCCTGCTGCAGGGGAGGAGCGACGAGTTCACCAAGAAGAAGTCCGGCGAGCGCAAAGAAATCCTCGGGCGGATTCTCGGGCTGAACCGCTTCGAGAAGTACGCCGCCGTCGCGCGCAGTCGGCTGTCCGAAGCTACCGAGCGTGGCAAGCGCGCCGATGTGGAGATCGAGCGGCTGACCGGCGCGCTCGAAGACGAGGGGCGGTGGAAGGAAGAACGTACGACGCTCGAAGCCGTTATTGCAAATCAAAAAAAGAAACAGGCCGACGCCGACGCGGAGGGCAAGCGCCTCACCGAGCGCCTTGCCGAACTCGACAGCCTCGCGCAGACGGTCGACGGCCAGCAGGCTCGCCTCGCCCGCCTCGCCGAGCGCAAGCAGGAACTCGACCGCGAGCGCACCGAACTCGCGAGACGGATCGAGCAGGCCGGAACGCTCATCGCGCAGCGCGAATCCATCGAGCGCGACTACGAGCGGTGGAACGCGCTCGATAAGGAGTACCGCGACCTCAGCCAGAAGGCCGACCTGTGGCGCGGCGTCGAAAAGCAGCTCAACGAGAAGAAGCTGGACCTAGAGCGGCAGCGGCTGGATAGTGAGAAGCGCCTCGGTCGGCTCGACGTGGAGTTGCAGGCCGACCGCAAGGCCCACGCTGAGGCCGAGCGGCGTCTCCTCGAACGGCCTATCGCCGAGCGCGGACTCGGTGCCGCCCGTGCCGCCGAGCGCGAGTTAGAAGCGCTGCGCGCCCGCCGGGCCGAGCGGCAGACCTTCGAGGAGCGCATCACGGCGCTCGACAAGCAACTGGCGAGCGAGCGCGGGTCGCTCCAAGCCAGCATCCGAAGTTTGCAGGAGCAGATCAAGTCGGCCAGTGTCCACGCCGAGGCGCTGCCCGGTCTGAAGCAGCAGGAGGCCGATCTGCGCGAGCGCGTCGCGGCGGTCAAGGCGGTGGAGACGGAGCAGGCGGAGGTGCGCGAGCAGGGGAGCGGCGTCAAGGCCGAGATCGAAGGGCTGGAGCGCGAGATCGAGCGGCTCCGCCGCGAAGTGCGGGCCGTCGACGAGAAGGCCGAGCGGCTGCGCGGCCTCGAAACCGAGGCGTGCCCGACGTGCGGCACGGCGCTCACGCCCGAGCACCGTCGCACCGTGGAGCAGACCTACGCCGACGAACGCGCTGCGCTCACCGCTGAGATCGCCCGCGTCGAGGGCGAGATGCAGCAGCGGCAGGAAACACGCAGCGAACTGCTCCGACGCTTTGCCGACCTCAAGGCGCGCATCGATCAGCAGAACGGCGTGGCCGACACGCTCACGACGGTGCAGGGCCGAATCGCCACCGCCGAGGAAGCTGTCGCCGACCTCGCCGAGCGTCGCACCCGTGCCGACGACCTCGACCGGCAGCTTCGGGACGATGCCTTTCGCCCGGACCTCCGCGCCGAGAAGACGGACCTCGAAGAAAAACTCCGTGAGCTTCCGTTCGACGCCGAGCGCTTCGAGCAAGTGCAGGCTGAGGCCGCGCAACGTGCTCGCCACGAGGCCACGCTCCGTGACCTCGACGAGGTGCAGGGGCGGCGCGACACGCTCGCCCAGAAAATCGAGGCCGGAGAACGCGAAGTAGCGGCGCTCCGCGAGCAACTCGCCTCGGGCAGTGCGTTCGCCCCGATCCGTCAGCAGATCGACGCGCTCCAGCAGCAACTCACCACGCTCGGCTACGACGCGGCCCGGCACGACGCCGTGCGTCGCGACCTCGACGCCCTCGCCGAGGTGCCCGACCGTCGCTCCGCGCTCCTCAACGCCCGCGACCGCCTCACCGACTGGACCGCCCGCCGCACGCAGATCGCCGAGGAGGTCGCCCGGAACGAGGAAGACGCCGGGGCACTCCGCACCGCCATCGAAGCCGCGCAGGAAGGCCTCGCCGCCCGCGCCGACCTCGCTGAGCAGCAGCGCACCCACGCCGAGCGCCGCGCCGGTCTCGCTGCCCGACTGAGCGAAGCGCAGGCCACGCTCGGTGGGATCCACGAACGGCTGGAGCGCGCCGCCCGTGACCGCGAAGCGCTCAAGTCGGTACGTGCTGAGGCCAGGGAGGCGAAGAAGGAGCGCACGCTCTACCGCCACCTCCGCGACGCCTTCGGCAAGAACGGCATCCCGGCGCTCATCATCGAAGAGACGCTCCCCGAGATCGAGGACCGGGCGAACGGGCTGCTGGAGCGACTGTCGAAGGGGCGGACGCGCGTCACGCTGGAGACGCTCAAAGACAAGAAGACCGGCGGGACGAAGGAGACGCTCGACATCAAGATCACCGACGCGGGCGGGGTGCCGCGCCCCTACGAGACGTTCTCCGGCGGCGAGGCCTTCCGGGTCAACTTCGCCCTTCGCATCGCCCTCGCCCAACTCCTCGCCGAGCGCAGCGGCGTCCGCATTCGCACGCTCGTCGTGGACGAGGGCTTCGGGACGCAGGACAAGCAGGGCATCGAGCGCCTCGTCGAGGCCATCCAGACGATCCGCGAGGACTTCGACAAGATTCTCGTCATCACGCACCTCAACGAGCTAAAGGAGGCGTTCCCCGTCCGTATCGAGGTCAAGAAAGACCCGGTGCAAGGCTCCGGCTACGATGTGATCGGCGTGTAGCGGTGAGTTCTACGTCTCTCTGGGGGCGCGGCCCGTACTCGACCAATATGTCACGTCGGCTAGCTCATACTCCAACTCGTCCATGTCGTCCGGCCCCAACTCGTCTGAGAACGGCTCCGAGAGAATCCGGCGAGCGGAGGCTAGCTTTCTGAATACCTCCCACTCACGGACAAACGCCGCTAGCGCTGCGTCTTGATCCGTCTCAGACTGCTCTTGCGTGGCCGATCCTATCCGGTCTAGCGAGACGACGATCTGCTCGAGGTCGCGGAGCACGGCGAGCACCGCGTCTCGGTCATAGTCCAGTCGCGCATTGCTCATGAGGGTTGGAAGAGATGTAGAGCCAGTAATTGACTGCAGAAGGGACGCAATCTAAGACGCACTCAGTTTCCGATCCGCCCCAGTTCGACGCCTTCGGAGTAGGCGACCTCGACGCCTGCCTCGCTGAAGGCGTGCTTGATGCGGCGGTAGACCTCGAACGTCACGGGCCAGTAGTCGTCCGGCCGGACATACGGGCGCACGGCCAGTACGAGGCTGTGGCTGTCGAACGCCTCGATGCCGATCTCCGGGGCCGGGTCGGCGAGCACGCCCGGCGTGTCAGCAAGCACGGTTTGGATGAGGCCCTCGACCTTCGGGTAGCTCTCGCTGTACGGCATCGTCACGTTCAGTTCGAGGCGCACCTGCCCCTTCTTCGAGTAGTTGATTAGGATGCCGTCGATGATCATCCCGTTGGGCACCACGAGGGTCTTCAGGCCGGGCGTGACGATGATCGTCGAAAAAATCTGGATCGTCTTGACGCGCCCGAACTGGTCTTCGAGGGCGATCCAGTCGTCCACTTGGTAGGGCTTGAAGACGAGGATGAGGATGCCCGCCGCGAAGTTGGACAGGCTGCCCTGAAGCGCGAGGCCGACCGCAAAGCCTGCCGCCGCCAGCACGCCCACCAGCGCCGCCGTGTCCACCCCCACCACGCCCGCGACGATAATTAGCAAAAAGACTTTGAGCGCGATGTTGAGGAACGACGACAGGAACGTGACGATGGCCTTCTCGAACCCGGCGCGGTTCAGCGCCACGTCCACGACCCGGCGTACCCGCTTGATGAGCCAGAATCCGATGACGAGCAGCGCGACGGCCCCCGCCAGATTGGCGAGGACCGGGACGACGTTCTCGATGAAGTACTCGAAGTAGAACTCAGCGTTGTCCATAGAGACGAGGATCGGGATCGGGAGCAGCGTTGATTGGCGAGCGCCAAAACTAGCGGAGCGGTAGGGTCCGGCGCACGCGAATCGGCCAGAAGCGGCGCACGTCCGCGAAGAATTAACCGCCCGCGCATCGACCCGCCCGGAAACGAAGGGAGCGTAGGGAGAGGTTACGAAAACAACTAGCCTCCCTAGCAGAGGGGGCAGCGAGCCACGCGAGCGGGGGGTCGAGAATGGACGGGGCGTGTTTGTCCTCGACCCCCTCCTGTCCTCCCTCCCCGCCTTCGCGGGGACAGGCTCTGCTAGGGGGAGGGGCGTTCGTTCAAAAGTACAGAGCGTGGTTCGCGGATGGTGATTCAGGGCACGCCCAACTTACTCCCTTGTCATCCGCTCCAGCATCGCGGCCAGCATGGCGCGGGTGCCCACCAGAATCGCCGCGTCGTCGGCGACGTAGTCAGGGCTGTGCGGCATCCCGACGGTTCCGGTCTCGGGGTTGCTGACGCCGAGGAAGTACATCACCCCCGGCACCTGCACTTGGAACGAGCCGAAGTCTTCGCTAAAGACGGGCACAGGACCAGAGGGAGTCCGAATGGTGATGTCGGGCGTCATCGCCTGCATCCCCGCATTAGCGAGGGCCACGAGGTCGGCGTCGTTGTTCACGCCCTCCATGAACCGCTCGTCGTAGGCCGTTTCCAGCGTGATGCCGGGCAGGTCGAGGTTGTCGAGGGCGTCGAGCACGGCGGCTTTGGCGCGGGCACGGTCCTCGTAGCCTGCGGTCATGATCTGACCTTGGACGCGCCCTGTCTCGCTAGGAAAAGGCTGGACGAGGATGAACCCCTCTGGCGCAGGCCCCATCGCCTCGTCGGGCGAGAGCGTACCGACGTCTTCTATCGCGGCCCGGACCTGTGCGGTCGCGGCGGCTAGGTCGCCGTCGCCGCGCAGCGTCACGGAGAAGCGGGCGCGGCCCGCCATCAGGCCCCCGGCTACGGTCGCCACGTCGCCGACGTTGTAGGGGGCCGTGTGGAGCGCAAAGATGGCGTCGGGCTGCACGGCGTCGAAGGCTCCGTCGGCCAGCATCGCGTTCGCGCCGGTGCCGCGCTCCTCGGCGGGCTGAAAGATCAGCATCACCGAGCCGGGTAGGTCGTCCTGAATGGCAGCAAAGCCTTCAGCCAGGGCGAGGCCGATAGTCGTGTGGACGTCGTGCCCGCAGATGTGGCGCACGCCGGGTGTGAGCGAGCGGTAGTCGACTGGGTCGGGAGCGTTAGAGCGGACGGCATCCATGTCGGCCCGGAACGCGACCATCGGCCCCGGCTGGCTGCCTTCGAGAATCCCAATGACGCCGTGCCCGCCCACACCGGATCGCACGTCGAAGCCGAGCGGGATTAGCGTGCGGGTGATGAGCTTGGCGGTGCGCTCCTCAGCCCCGGAAAGTTCGGGGTGCCGGTGGATGTCATGCCGGATGGCGATCAGCTTCTGCTCATGCGCGGCAACGTGTTCAGACGCCTGCTCGAAGAGGTAGGCCTGTGGTTCGTCCTGCGCAACCACGGGGGCCATGAGGCAGAGGGTGGCAGCAAGAACGAGGTGTCGTACCGTGTGCATGAGACCGAGATGTGTCAGGAGGACATGGCCATTCTACGTGCATCAACGATAAAGTGGCAAGGGCACGGGCTTTCGCCCTATCGCCGCTGCCGAGCGATCAGCAGTACGCTGCCGACGATGAGCACCGCCCCGCCGAGGCTCCACCCGTCGGGCACGTTCCCGAAGACGAGCAGTCCCCACACGAATGCGAAGACGACCTGCAGGTAGCCTACCGACAACGCCCGTCCGGCCTGCTCGTGGTGGAGGCCATGCGTCAGGAAGAGTTGCCCGAACAACGTCGTCACGCCCGCGCCGAGGAGCCACCCCCACTCGAGGTCGTGCGGCATCACCCAGTTGCCGAGAAACGGCAGTGCCCCAACGACACCCACCACGGAGAGATAGAAGATGATGACGTTCGGTGCGTCCGTCTCGCGCAGCTTGCGGACGATGGTGTAGACGAGGCCCGAGCAGATCGACGCGGCCACCGTTGCCGCCACCGCAAGCGGATCGAGGCCGACGAGGCCATCCCCGAACAACAGTGAGGGCTTGGCGATGAGGGCGACGCCGACGAGACTGACGACCATTCCGGCGATGACGCGCCCCGCCGTCCGCTCGCGGAGGATGAACGCCGCCGCCACGGCTGTCCAGATCGGGGTGATGTAGAACAGCGCGGTTGCGTCGCCGAGGGGGATGCGGGGGATCGCCCAGTAGAACAGGCTCAGGGCCGTCACGCCGATCACGCCGCGCGCGAGGAGCAGGCCCCGGTTGTTGCCGAGCGGCGACACACCGGCTCGTCGCAGCAGGAGGTAGGTTGCGCCCACCATGAAGACCGAGCGGGCGAAGACGATCTCCATCGTCGGGATGGTCCGCCCGGCCAGCTTGACGAAGACCGTCATCAGGCTGAAGAACAGCGCGGAGCCAGCCATGTAGCGAAGCCCGAGCGGGATGCGCTGAATCCCTTGGGGTGTCGTGGCGGCGGGCACAGAACGGCGGATTGGGTGAGCAGAGCGAACCCCGGCACCGAGGTTGGGTTCGTCCGAGACGTGCATTTCCGGGCCTCTTCATACCGCAGAGGTGAGAGGGGAGATCACGCTGGGGTCACTTCTCGCGCATTTGCCTGTCGCCTGAGGCGCGTTCCCCGCTTGCCGGTTGGTGACGGCACGCGCATACCGTATTATGCCGCGTCGCATTTTCCGTCACGTAGCCTTTTTCCGACCATGCGCTTCGCCACCCTCTTGCTTGCCTTCCTCCTCGCCGCGCCGACCGCCCTCGCGCAGCGCGCCGCCGACGCGCCCCCGCGCTACAGCGAGGTCCGCATTACCCTCAACGACCGTAGCGATCTGCATGACCTTGCCAGTCGCGTACCCGGCATCGGCCACGTCGGGCTGGACAAGGCGGACGCCGGGTGGGTGGTCGTGACCGTGATGAGCGAGGCCGACCTCGCCGATCTCGCTACGAGCGGTTTCGCCTACGAGGTTTCCGTGCCTGACATGGCGGCAGCCTACGACGCACGCACGCCGTTCACCGAAGCCGAGCGGCAGCAGTCCCTCGCCGCCAGTCGCGCCGATGGTTTCGATTTCGGCTCGATGGGCGGCTACTACACCTTCGACGAGGTCGTGGCGAAGCTCGACGAGATGGCGGCGAACTATCCCAATCTCATCACCGACAAGGTGTCCATCGGGCAGAGCCACGAGGGGCGGGACATCTGGATGGTCAAAATCTCCGACAATCCGGACGTGGACGAGAACGAGCCGGAGGTACTCTACACGGCGCTCCACCACGCCCGCGAGCCGCAGAGCATGGCGACGGTGATCTACTACATGTTCTACCTCCTCGAGAACTACGGGGTGAGCAACCAGGCGACGAACCTCGTCAACAACCGGGAGATGTACTTCGTCCCCGTCCTCAACCCCGATGGCTACGTCTACAACCAATCGACCAACCCCAACGGCGGCGGCTTCTGGCGCAAGAACCGGCGCAACAACCCCGGCAGCAGCTTCGGCGTGGATCTCAACCGGAACTACGCCTACGAGTGGGGCCGCGACAACAACGGCTCCAGCGGCAACGCGGGCAGCGATGTCTACCGGGGACCGGCCCCGTTCTCTGAGCCGGAGACCTCGGCGATCCGCGATTTCCTGATCGGACGCGAGATCCGCGGGGCGTTCAACTACCATTCGTATAGCAACGTGCTCCTTCACCCGTGGGGTTATGAGGAAGGTGTCTACACGCCAGACCAAGAACTCTTCACGCGCGCCTCGGCCTATCTGACGCGCGTCAACGGCTACGAGTACGGCCAAGCCGCTGATGTGCTCTATCCCGCCAACGGCGACTCCGACGATTGGCACTACGGCGAGCAGACCGAGAAGGACAAAATCTTCGCGTGGACGCCCGAGGTCGGTTCGTTCTTCCAGGGCTTCTGGCCGAACCAGAGCGACATCATCCCGCTCGCCGAAGCGAACCGGGTGATGAACCTTCGCCTCGCGCAGCTCGCCGGGTTCTATCCGACGGTTGCGGCCTTCGAGGCCGTCGAGACGCACGCCAGCCCGAACGGGCACCTCGACCCCGGCGAGTCGGCGGCGGCATCCGTGACGGTGTACAACGTCGGGCTGGAGGGGATGACGAACGTGCGCGTCCGCATCGCCAGCGATGACCCAGCCATGCTGACTGAAACGAGCGAGTACAGCGCGCCGTTCGACCTAGCATCGGGCGAGAGCATCGAGATCGAGGGTCTCGCCTTCACCCTCAGCGCCGATGCGCCGCTCGGCTTGCAAGACGGCCTCACGGTCGAGTTCTCGTTCGACGACCTCATGATTGCTGAGCCGGTTGAGGGCCTCGCCGTGGGCACGCCGGTCGCGCTCTTTGAGGACGAGGCGGCCTCGGCCGACGAATGGACGACGGCAGACTGGGGCCTGTCTACGATCCAGAGCACCTCTTCCCCGACTTCTTTCGCTGACAGTCCATCCGGCAGCTACCGCAACAACGCGAACAATGCGATCACGCTCGCTGCACCGCTCGACCTGCGCGACGAGATCAGCCCGCAGCTTCGGTTTATGGCACGCTGGGACATTGAGGCAGGCTACGACGTGGTCCAAGTGCGGGCCTCGATCGATGGCTCGGCCTGGACGCCGCTCACAGGTCGCTACACCTCGCTCGGCTCCGGCAACGGCGAGCAAGTCTCGGGCGAACCGGGCTATGATGGAACACAAACGTCATGGGTCGAGGAGTCGATGGACCTCCGCGCCTTCGAGGGCGAAGCGGAAGTCTGGATTCAGTTCGTGCTTCGCTCCGATGGCGGCGTGACCGGCGACGGGTTCTACCTCGACGACCTCGCAGTCGAGAGCTTCACCAACGGCAACGCGGTGTCGAACGAAAACGATGGCACACAGCCCGGTCAGGCGATGCTCTTCGAGAACTACCCGAACCCGTTCGTCGAGCGGACGCTCATTCCATTCGAGCTGCCTGAGGCCAGCGAAGTCTCGCTCGCCGTGTACGACCTGCTCGGTCACCGCATCCGCGTTCTCGCCGATGGCGTCCACGCGGCGGGTTCGCATACCGCGACGTGGGACGGACACGATGGAGCGGGGCAGCCCGCGGCGAGTGGGGTCTACGTGGTCACACTCCGTGCTGCCGGGACGGTCACGACGCGCAAGCTCCTCGTGGTGCGATAGGCACCGAGTAGGTTGATAAGTATGACGCGAGGCGTGAGGTCGAGCTGCCGATCTCACGCCTCGTGTTTTATATCTACCACCTCCACGTCCACCACGTTGTCGTCGTTCGCAACGCGGGCCTCTGCGCGAGTCTCTGGTGGAGGTGTTGGCGGCCAAGTGCTGACGCTAACCGAGCCGCTGAGAAGGCTCTGCTTGATGCGCTTCGAGACGATGCGCTTGATGATTGCCCGCGTCGGTGGCAGCAAGCCGAGGAAGCCGACCACGTCGGTTAGCACGCCGGGCGTAAGGAGGAACGCGCCCGAGATCAGAATGAGGATACCATCGATCAGTTCGTCACCCGGCACGTCGCCCGAGGCCACCCGGGCGCGGAACCGGGCCAGCGCCGACAGCCCCTCGCGGTGCGCGAGCGCGGAGCCGATGACGGCCGTGGCCGCGATCAACCCCACCGTCGGCCAGAGACCAATTTGCTCGCCGAGCCAGACGAGGAGCGTCAGTTCGATGACCGGGACAATCGTGAACAGCAGCAGCAGGCGACCGAAGAGCGAGGGTTTCCTAGGGGCGGACATAGAGCGTAAAGCCAAACAGAGAAAAGACGAATGGGCTTGCATACGCTTGATAACAGCCGGGGCTTCACGTCGGCAAAAAAAGAGTGGCGGAACACCGCGCCGCGTTCGTAGCCTTTGGAAACCTCTCGCTAGACTTCACCCCGCTATGTCTGACTCGACCTCTTCCCGTCGCGACTTCCTTCTTCGCTGTGCCGCTCTTGGAGCCGCCGGTTCGTTCCTGAGCGCTTGTGGAGGCGACAGTCGTACCGCTGCCAGTGAAGGGGGAGGCGCGTGCTCCGACGTGAGCGCGCTTACGTCTGCCGATGCGCAGCAGCGCCAGACGATGGCCCAAGCGCTCAACTACGTCGAGGAGACGCCAATCCCAGAGAAGCGTTGTGACAACTGCAAGTTCTGGGCACCGGCGGAAGGTGGGGCTGCGTGCGGCGGGTGCCAACTCATCAAAGGCCCGATTGCGCCCGCGGGATATTGCACCTCGTGGGTCGCTCCTGCTGCCTAGCGCCGATGGCTGCCATCCAATCGCTCACGCTCTACGCCATCGACGCCGAGCTTCAGGCGCTCGAAGACGCGCTCATCGAATCCGGCGGCGAGATCACAGACGAGATCGAAGCCCAGCACGACCGGCTGCTCGATCTGCGTGAGGGCAAAGTCGAGGGCTATCTCCGTGTGATGCGGCGGCTCGAAGCCACTGCTGAGGCGGTCAAGACCGAACGGCAGCGCCTGCAAGAGTCGGAGCGCCGCTTATCGAATGCCGCCCAGTCGCTCAAAGACCGGCTCGTCCTATCGATGCAGCAGCGGGGCGAGACCGAGTACCTGACCTCGCTCGGGCGCGTCAAGCTCCAGCAGAGCGGCAGCCCGCCCGTCGAGTTGGCCGTCGAGGTAGACGACCTGCCCGAAGGCTTCGTCCGCGTCAAACGCTCCGCCGATCTGACGGCGCTCCGCGAAGCCTTGCAATCAGAAGATGCCGACCTCCGTGCCGAAGCCGAGCGCCTCGCCCGGATCGGGGAGGCCAAATACTACGTCCGCATCTACTGAGGCTGTGCCGCAGCGACGAATACAGACGGTACCGGGCGTCGGTGTTCTACGATCTGGTTCGACAGCGCGGCCCCGCCGTAGAGCGCAACGTGCGCGGCTTTGCTCCTCAGCGCTTTCAGCCCGGTCGCGCGGACTTCGAGCCGATGAGGAACGCGCTCAAGCCCCTCGACGACGAGGGTCTGCTCGCCGCGCCGGTACATATCGAACGTGCCGACCTCGACGCCATCGACTAGAAACGTCGCGAAGCCGTCGTTATAGTCACCCGCTGTCATGAACGCGACCGCTTCGCTCGGAGCAGTGAAGATCGTGGAGGCCTGCTTGGGAGATGTGAGCAGCCACAGCTGACTGGTGCCGTTGCCGTTGGTGTGGCCTGTGCCGTCTACGAGCCATTCTAGTCCACCTTGCCCCGCATTGCGGTACTCGACGACGGTATAACCCGCGACGGTCAGAAGCTCGTCGCCGCTGACGCCAACCCAGCGAGCCTGCACCGGGGGATCGGGGGGCGTCGAGTGAGACGGTGCGGCGAGAAACAGCGCGAGAGTAAGCAGGAGGTAGGGCATCGGAGCCGAGTTCGGTGGAAGCGAAGCGCTGGGAGTCAACGGGCGGCATGGTGCGATTCGTCTCTAAACGGCTGCACGGGCACGACGTTCGGTCTCGGCTTCTTCCGCAGCAGCAAAGGCGGCGGCTTCGAGCCGGTCGAAGTGGGGCCAGTCGTCCGGCGAGAAAGCGTGGAGGGTACGGCCTATGGGCACGTCCAGCCCATAGGCCGTACGCCGGGGCGAGAACACAGGGCGGAGGACCAGCGGGTTCTTCCTGCCCGCCGCGTCCCACGCCGACCGAACCCCGCCGCGTGGGCCATCGAGTACGAGTTCGGCAGGCGTCCGGCGGAGGTCGTAGATCGTCCATGACGTACTGAGGGCATAGACGAGCGGCACGACCCAGATCACCCACGGCAGCGGGTCCTGCCCTTCAAGCATCGCCACGCTCGCCGCGATCATCACGCCGGTCATGCTCCACGCCAGCGGCCCGGTGAGAGCGCGGGCGTAGACGAGTGCCATCGGCGCATCGCCCGGATGCTCTCGGCTTCTAAAAACAATCATAGGCTAGCTCTCTTGCTTCTCCTGCTGACCGTTTGTTGCCACGTCCGGTGCGTGGAACGGATAGGCGAAGTGCGTTGCCGGAACGAACGTCTCCTTGATGGCGCGGAGGCTCGTCCACCGGAGCAGGTTGACGTGCGATCCGGCCTTGTCGTTGGTCCCCGATCCGCGTGCCCCGCCAAAGGGCTGCTGCCCGACGACAGCCCCGGTTGGCTTGTCGTTGATGTAGAAGTTGCCTGCGGCCTCCGAGAGCGTGTCGCGGGCCTCGATCACCGCGCTTCGGTCGCGGGCGAAGACAGCCCCCGTGAGAGCGTAGGGCGAGGTCTGATCGACCAGCTTGAGGAGGTCGCTGAAGCTCGTGGATTTCGGGGCGACGTAAAGCGAGGCGACGGGGCCGAAGAGTTCGTCGCACATCGTCTCGTAGTCCGGTTCATCGGTCACAAGGACCGTCGGCTCGATGAAGAAGCCTTCCGAGTCGTCGTAGCCGCCGCCGTGTGCGATGCGGACGCCTTCAGTCTCTTTTGCCCGGTCGATGTAGCTCGTGATGTTGTTGAACGATTTCCGGTCGATGACTGCGTTGACGAAGTTGGTGAAGTCCTCGACCGGCCCCATTTTTAGCTCGTCAAGCTGGCTCATCATCGAAGCCTCGACTTCGCCCCAGAGTGCTTCGGGAATGTAGATCCGGCTCGCGGCGGAGCACTTCTGGCCTTGGTACTCGAACGCGCCCCGTACAATCGCCGTCGCCACCGCCTCCGGGTCTGCCGATTCGTGAGCGACGATAAAGTCCTTGCCGCCGGTCTCGCCGACGATCCGGGGGTAGGTCCGGTAACGCTCGAGGTTGTTGCCGATCTCGCGCCACAGGTGATTGAACGTGCCGGTCGAGCCGGTGAAGTGGAGGCCGGTGAAGTGCTCACTTGCAATCGCCGGGTCGCCCACAGCGGCCCCGCTGCCGGGGACCATGTTGATGACGCCGGGGGGGAGGCCCGCTGCTTCGAGGAGCGCCATGATGTAGTGTGCCGACAGAAGCGCCGTCGTGGCGGGCTTCCAGACGACCATGTTGCCCATCAGCGCGGGGGCTGTCGGGAGGTTGCCCGCGATGCTCGTGAAGTTGAACGGCGTGACGGCGAAGACAAACCCCTCGAGCGGGCGGTACTCGACCTGGTTCCACTGACCCGGCGGCGAGAACGGCTGCTCCTCGTAGATCTGCCGCATGAAGTGGACATTGTACTTGAAGAAGTCGACCAACTCGGCGGCGCTGTCGATCTCGGCTTGGTAGGCATTCTTGCTCTGGCCGAGCATGGTGGCCGCGTTGATCGTGTCGCGCCATGGTCCGGCGAGGAGGTCGGCGGCGCGGAGGAAGATCGCGGCGCGGTCATTCCACGGCATCCGCATCCAGTCGTGCCGTGCCTCCACGGCGGCATCAATGGCGCGGTTGACTTCGGCCTCGGCGCACTTGTGCTCAATGGCGAGCACGCGGCTGTGCTCGTGCGGCGCGACGACTTCCGCCGTGCGTCCGGTCTCGACGCGCTCGCCGCCGATTACCGCCGGGATGTTGACGGTTTCCTCGCGCATCTCGGAGAGCCGTTTTTGCAAGGAACGACGCTCTGGTGTGCCGGGCGCATACGAACGTACGGGCTCATTGATCGGGGCAGGCGGGTGGAGGACAGCATTGGTCATGGCAGCGTCGAAGGATGAAGAGGAGGGGAGGAGGGTGTCGGTTCGGGCAAGGACACGCGCAGGGCGGGGGTTGGGTTCGCGAAGAGGCCGAGCGCTGCATTTTACGGCGAAGTGAAACCGAAAGGCTAAAGACGAGGTAGGACAGGTGTCGATAATCAACATGACACCTGTCCTACCTCGTGACGTATGAACACGCTCGCCATCGGACTCGATCTCCACTCGACGGACGATCTCATCGAACAAGTCAAGCGCGGCCTTCCACCGAGCGTGTTCGACCAGCTCCGCGTTGAATTAGGTCTCGCCGCCGAAACCCTCGCCGACCTCGCCGGGGTCTCCACACGCACGCTTGCCCGGCGGAAGAAGAAGGCGCAGCGTCTCGCCCCGGACACGAGCGAGCGGCTTGTGCGCTTTGCTCGCCTCTACGAGATCGCTACGGACACCCTCGGCGGCGAGGAGGAGGCGCGGCACTGGCTCAAGACGCCCAAAACTGCGCTCGGTGGACATACGCCGCTCGACTATGCCGACACCGAGCTCGGTGCCCGCGAGGTTGAGAACTTGCTCGGGCGGCTCGCCTACGGCGTGTTCGTCTAGCCGATGCCAGACGAGCACATTACGGCATGGCGGATCGTTCAGTCCCGGTACGTGGACGGTGCGGATGAGGAGGCTGGGCGTGGCGCGTTCAGCGGCGAGGGAGCGCGACTCTACGGCGGACGTTGGAACCGTCCGGGGCTGCCCGTCGCCTACGCGGCAGGGTCGTGCTCGCTGGCGCTGCTCGAAGTGCTGGTCAACCTCGGCGAGCCGCGCCTGCTGAAGCAGTATCTCTTGATCCCTGTCGCGTTCGACGTTGAAGCTGTTGAAACAGTAGACGAACTGCCAGACGACTGGCGGGCCTATCCAGCCCCACGCTCTACGCAGAAGTATGGAGATGTGTGGATACGGGAGGCGCGCTCGCCGGTGTTGCAGGTGCCGAGCGTCGTCGTGCCTGCCGAGTGGAACTACATCGTCAACCCGCGCCACCCGGGCTTTGTTGATCTGGAGATCGGCGCACCGGAAGTTCTCGATGTGGACGAGCGGTTGACCGGCTAGACGAAGCCGGGGTGTGGTACCTTCCCAACCGCTCCCGTCTCCGCCAATTCTATGTCCTCCTCCTCGTTCCAGCGCTTCGTAGCGCTCCGCTATCTGCGGGGCGCACAGGGTCGGGACGAGGGGCAGAAGTTTCTACGCTTCGTGACCTACGTCGCGGTCGGCGGCGTGGCGATTGGCGTAGCGGCGCTGCTGCTGTCGCTAATGATCGTGCGTGGGTTCAGCCGCGAGATCGAGGAGAAGATCGTCGGGTTCGGGTCGCACGTCCGCGTCGAGAGCTACATCGACGGACCACTCGCTCAGGCCGATTCGCTGTCGGCTCGGTTGGAGGCGCTACCCGGTGTCGAGATAGTGACGCCAGTGGTGGATGATTTCGCTCTGCTTCGCTCGAAAGCCGGGATCGACGGAGCCGTCATTTCTGGATCGCCCGAAGGCAGCCACACGTTTCTCGCCGAACAGATCGACGCAGGCGTGTTCTCCTTCGCGCCAGACTCGGCGGGGCGACCCGGTGTGGTAGTCGGGCGCGGGCTGGCTGACTTACTCGCGGTTGATGTCGGGAGCCAACTCACAGCGTTCTCGATGCGAGATGTTGGGGCAGGAGGTTTCAACCGACCCCGCGTTCGTGCTTTCCACATCGCGGGCATCTACGAAACTGGCCTTGCCGACTTCGACGAGGTCTTCGCCTACACGGACGTTGACGCGGCCCGCCACCTCTTCGATTATGACCCCGATGAAGTCACGCGCTTCGAGTTGACGCTCGACACCATCGATCAGTCTGACGCGACGGCGGAAGCCATCACCGAGTCATTCGGGCTGCCCGTCTTCGCTCGCTCTATCTACCAAGTCCAGCAGAACCTCTTCGCGTGGATCAACCTCCAGCAGAGCATCGTCCCGCTCGTGATCGGGGTAATCGTACTCGTCGCGGCATTTAACATCATTGGGACGCTCTTGATGGTGACGCTGGAGAAGACGCGAGAGATCGGGATCATCCTGTCAATGGGCTGTCCGGCGGACGGCGTGAAGCGGCTGTTCGTATGGCTCGGGTTTATGATCGGCGTTGTGGGAACGGCCATCGGGAGCGGTCTCGCGCTCGGCCTTGCGCTCTTGCAACTCCGGTTCGGGATCATCCCGCTGCCTCAGGAGGCGTACTACATCGACACCGCCCCCATCGAACTCAGCGCGTTCGACTTCGTACTCGTAACCGTGGTGGCGCTCGTGCTCTGCACGCTCTCGGCGTACATTCCGGCCCGCGTCGCCGCACGAATCGACCCCATCCGCTCGATCCGCTTCGCGCAGTAATCACCCCCTCATCATCACCCGCCTCACATGACCGTCCAGACTGGGCAGCCCGCCCCCGACTTCACCCTCTACACCGACCAGAGCCAAGCGTACACGCTCTCCGACGACAACGGCGGCAAGAGCACCGTGCTCTTGTTCTTTCCCGGTGCGTTCACGAGCGTCTGCACCGCCGAGATGTGTTCGGTCAACGACAACCTCAACCGCTACCGCGACCTCGACGCGCACGTCCTCGGTATCTCGACCGATTCACCCTTCGTGCTCGCTGAGTTTAAGAAAGCCAACGGCCTCGACTTTCCGCTTCTGAGCGACCATAATGCGCAAGTTTGCGGACAGTACGGCGTGAAGTACGACAACGACTTCACCGACATGAAGCTTGACCGGATCGCCAAGCGCTCGGCGTTCGTGATCGACCCGGACGGCGTGGTGCGCTATGCCGAGGAGACGGAGCACGCTGGGAAGCAGCCGAACTTCGACGCCATCAAGCAAGCCCTCGCGGATATCCAGGGCTGATGACCGAACTCCCCGCAGGCATCGTGTCCCTTCCCTTCGACCATGACGAGCAACCGACGAACTCGGTTGAGGACATCCAACTACGGGTGATGCTATTCAGCGTGCTTCGCGACATTGTCGGCACAGGAGAAGTTGGCTTGCGCCTCCCGCCGCCCGTGCGTGTCGAGGACGTGCTCGACTGGCTCGCCATCGAACACCCTTCGATTCGGTCCTATGGGGCGGTGATCCGGTTCGCCGTCAACCGAGTTTATGTGCCGCCGTTCACGGAGTTGGGTGACGGCGACGAAGTGGCACTCATCACCCCGGTGAGCGGTGGCTAACGCGACGACCGAGCGCCGGGACGAGCGAACGTGGTGCGGCCTGTACCACGATCCGCTCCCCGTCGCCGAGGTCGCTGCGTTTCTGAGCACACCCGCAGTGGGAGGGATCAGCTTCTTCGTCGGGACCACGCGCCGGTGGACGAGGCCGCCGCCTAGTGTGCGACCGAGCGCCGAGCCGGAAATCAAGCAGACCGCACGACTGTGGTACGAAGCCTACGAACCGATGGCGCTCGATGAGTTGGAGCGGTTGGCAGAGCGGGCCGCGAAGCGGTGGCCTGTGGAGCGATGCTGTCTCCTTCATCGCCTCGGCGACGTGCCTGCTGCCGAGGCGAGTGTGGTGGTCGGTGTCGGTACCGCGCACCGGGCTGCAGCGTTCGAGGCTTCGCGGTGGTTGATTGACACGCTCAAAGAGCAGGTGCCGATCTGGAAGCGCGAGGTGTTCGCCGACGAAACCGAAGCATGGGTCGAACCAAAAGGAAATCAAGCTAAATAAACCGTTATTGCAATGATCAATCTACTGTCACGAGCCAAGCCACTACATAAGCGGATCGTCCTCCCCGAAGGGGTAGACCCCCGCACGGTGCGGGCCGCCCACACGCTTGTCGAGCAGAACATCGCCCGGCCTGTGCTCCTCGGCAATGAGGAGACCGTGCGCGCCGTTGCGGCTGAGCAGGGGATTACGCTTCCGTATACCATCCCGATCATCGACCCCGCACGATCTGAGCGGGTGACGGAGTTTGCCCAAGAGCTATTTCAGCTTCGCAAGCATCGCGGTATGACCTACGAGCAGGCGCGTGAAACCGTCCAAGACGTACTCTATTTCGGCGCGCTGATGGTGCGCCGGGGCAATGTCGATGGCAGCGTCGCAGGCGCCGCGCACCCGACGCCCGATGTGCTCCGGGCAGCCATCCACTGCATCGGCGTGGACGAGGGCTCGGCGCTCGTGTCGAGTTTCTTTCTGATGATCTTGCCTGATGGGCGACCTGTCACCTTCGCCGACTGTGCGGTCGTCCCTACGCCCGACGCCGACCAACTCGCCTCGATTGGGGTTGATGCAGCGCGGTCGCACCGGCTGCTCACGGGCGAGGAGCCCCAGGTTGCGTTCCTGTCCTTTTCGACGAAGGGGAGCGCCGACGACCCGGCAGTAGATCTCGTCCGCAATGCCACTGCAAAGGCTCAAGCGATGCGCCCCGAGCTTGTCATCGACGGTGAGTTTCAGTTCGACGCGGCGTTCGTTCCATCCGTGGCCGAGCGCAAAGCTCCCGGATCGGCGGTTGCCGGGAACGCCAACGTTTTCGTGTTTCCGAACCTTGACGCGGGTAACATCGGCTACAAGATCGCCCAGCGGATCGGCGGAGCCGAAGCCTTCGGCCCGATTCTCCAAGGATTGAAGCAGCCCGCCAACGACTTATCGCGCGGCTCCGACGCCGAGGACATCGTCAACGTCGCGGCCATCACTGCCATCCTCGCGGGAGAGGAGACTGACCCCTAATGAACCGTTATTGCAAGAATATTTACGCAACAGCTGATAAGGCCTCACGAATCCTAGTTTCTGGTTCCAAGTGCGAGTCTGGCTCAAAGGCTTTGCCGGTGACGGTCTCGAACAGTTCGATGTAGCGCTTCGCGGCAAGAACGCGGAAGTCGTCGGGGAGGTGGGGCATCGACTGGCCGTCTTTGCCCTGAAACCCTTGGTCCATCAGCCATTCGCGCACGAACTCCTTGGAAAGCTGGCGCTGAGGCTCGTTGCGTTCGAGACGCTGTTCGTAGCCCTCGGCATAGAAATACCGCGAGGAGTCGGGGGTATGCACCTCGTCGATCAGTACCACCTCGCCTTCGTGGTCTAAGCCAAACTCGTACTTGGTGTCGACGAGGATCAGCCCGCGCTCGGCGGCTAGTTCGGTGCCGCGCACAAACAGGCGCTGGGCGAAATCCGCGATTCGGTCGAAGAGGTCGGCATCTAGTAAACCGCGCTTGATGATCTCGTCACGCGAGATGTCCTCGTCGTGCCCTTCGGCAGCTTTCGTGGCGGGGGTTAGAATGGGAGCCGGGAGGCTGCTGTTCTGGCGAAGCCCATCGGGGAGCGGCACGCCGCACAGCTCGCGCCCGCCGTCGTGGTAGACACGCCAAGCATGGCCCGCGAGGTAGCCTCGCACCACAAACTCAACCGGGATTGACTCGCACGCTAGGGCGACGGTCACGTTGGGGTCGGGAACCGAGAGGACGTGGTTCGGGACGATGTCTCGCGTCTTGTTGAAGAAGTGCGCGGCGAGTTGATTCAGTACCTGCCCTTTGAACGGGATAGGATGGGATAGAATGTGATCGAAGGCCGAGATGCGGTCGGTCGTGACGAGAATCAGGCGACCGTCGGCGGTGCGATAGGTGTCACGCACCTTGCCTCGATAGCGCTCGCCGAGATCGTCGAAGTGCGTATCGACGAGGCAGTGGTCGAGTTGACGATACAACCGATCGTCAAGTAGGCCGGAAGGCATGATAGGGTGCAAGATTTAGGGCGGTGGAATTGCTCAGGCTGTGCTGCTGCCTCGGACAATGAGGTCGGGGGTCATGGCATCCACGAACGGCTTGCTGGCAGGTCCTTTCATCCGGTCCAGCAAGAGCCGAGTGGCTCGGCACCCCACATCGTGCATCCTCAGGTCTACGGAGGTGAGACCGAGGTAGTGACTAAGCTTCAGGTTATTGTATCCGACAAGCGCGATGTCTTCTGGCACGCGGCGCCCGGCGTCTCGAAGTGCCGACCAAGCGCCATACGCCTGGACATCGGACGACGCACAAACCGCCGTGATGGGTTCGTCCAACGCGAGCAACTTCTGCATGGCTTCTACGCCTGCCTCTTCGCTAAAACCGGCGTGCTTCGTCGTTTCACCCATCACCACCAACGCTGGATCGAAAGGCAAGCCCGCCGCCTCTATTCCACTACGGTATCCAGCGAGGCGCTGATCGGCGTTGTGGCTTCCGGGATGGGCGGCGATGAGGCCGATGCGCTTATGTCCTTGATCCGTTAGGTGTCGCACGGCGCGCTCGATGCCTGCTGCTTCATCCCAATAAAACGAATCGAAGGAATCGGCTTGGGTGCCAACCAAAACAACAGGTGCACGGAGCCTTTCTAGCTCCCTCTGAAGATCATGATCCACCGGTAGGGAGGTGAGCATTAGGGCGTCTACGGCTCCTTGGTCCAAGAACCGCTCCAGCGTCTGATAAGGGGCGACGGACCCTAGGTTGCACATCAACAGGTCGATGTCGTGCTCGCGGAGTTCGTCTTTCACACCCTTCAGGAGTTCTACGAAGAACAGGGAGGTGAAGGACGGCATAGCGACAGCGAGTGAATGTGTCTGCTGCTGTGCAAGGGTCCGGGCCGTGCGTTGCGGGCGGAACTGAAGCTTGTCGATGGCGGCCTGCACTCGCTCCCGAGTCGCATCGGACACCTCGCTGGAGCCGTTGAGAACGCGCGATACGGTGGAGATTGCGACGCCAGCCTCAGCAGCTACCTCATAGATCGTGTGCTTCATCACCTTTGTAGGGACAGGATGAGTGGAACAGCAGAGCCGTTATTGTAACGAGGTCATGCTCTCGGTGAAACGGAATGGCACCGTCTTACCTTGTTGCTCGGTTGCACGAAGGCCCTCTGTTACGAAACGCTTTGCCTGCTGTAGTGCCTTCTCAGCGGGCAAGCCGTCGGCGAGGCCTTTGAGCGCGACGACGGCAAAGGTACTGGAGATGCCATCCCGGTGCCCTCTAGGGAGGTGAGGGGCCTCGAAAAGAGCGAACTCTTGACCATCGAAGTACAGGTCGGCATTGAACACCGTGTCGTCGGGAGGCACTCCGTTCTGCTCAAAGTGACGCGCGGGCAGCGTAGCACACTTTATCACTACGGCGCGTGCACCACGGCGGATAATACGCTGGGCAGCCACCTGGGCATCATCAAGTGAGTGGATCTCGCCACCACTGAGCGGCTCAGCGTCAGAATGATCTATCACCACTAGGTCGGGAACGCCCAAATGCTCCAGCACGACATCAATACCACGGGGAGTCAGTACCGTCTCGCCGTGGGGACCAGTGAGCTGAATGTCAAGCAACACCGGCCCCGCGAATTTGTCAGCAAAGCGAAGCACGGTATCAGCGGCCGCATGAGACGAGAGTACGCCAACCTTGAGCGCTGTTGGCTTGACGGTCAGTGCGATATGCTCCAACTGGGCACGAATGGTGTCTTCTGGTACGTCGGTCGCGTCAGTGACAACGCCATGTCCAGCCATCACGAGCGATGTGCAAACCGGATAACCCAAACCGCCCAGCGCTCGCACAGCAGCGAGGTCAGCAGCTAGCCCGCGTTCTACGGCGGGGTACAATGCGCCGGCGACGATGGGGCAGAAATTGAAGACTGCACTCGACATGGTTTCGAGGGTCGTGGATTGACTTATACCTGTGATAAGCCTTATTATCAGGGTTAACATCTACATCGGTCACGAGAGGCCCCAAGAACCGTGGATTCACCCAGACAAAGCGTACTTCCATCCGTCATTTCGGCCTCAGGCGAGAATATAACCGTTCCTGATGGTCGGGCGCTCGATACAGACTTGCTTCCGGTCTACTTGCTCCGATTTGACCGAGACCAGACGCGCCGCGCCTATCGGAGCGATTTGGTTCACTTATTCGATGCAGATTTTGTGACTCTACGCATGGCGCGCATGCTGTCGTTCGTTCATGTGAATGCCTTTATAAAGAAGCTTCAAGAAGCTGGTCTCCGGCCTAGTACTCTACAGCGTAAGATATCAGCTATCCGCGGGTTTTACAGTTGGCTTATTGCACTCGGCCTTGTTGACACAAATCCGGCAGACCGTCATGTTATTCGCCGGGTTGATCGAAATAGAAGATCAGACAATGCAATAACAGTTCTTACGAAGGAGCAAGCACGTCTCCTAATCGAAGCAACAGGCCACAATGGAGAAGCTGCGCTGCGCGACAGAACGCTTCTCAGCGTTCTGTTGCACTGCACCCTGCGGCGCTCCGAAGCTGCGGGCATGGATGTGAGACACATTCGCTCCGCAGGCCCCTACTGGGTGCTCGACTTACCGCGCACCAAGGGTGGTACAGGTGAGTACGTAAAGATTCCGGCCCACCTCGTCGAGTCGCTGAACACCATGCAGGAACACTACGGTATCGAGAAAGGGCCTTTCTGGCGATCTTTAAGCAAGAATAGCAGTCGCGGAAACCGGATGTCGCCAGCAGCTATCTATGAGGTGGTGAGACGAACAGCACGGCGGGCTGGTCTCGACACAACCATCGGTGCCCATACGCTTCGCCACACCGGATGCACCCTCGCCATTGAGTCCGGGGCCTCCCTCCAACAGGTCCAAACGCACGCCCGGCATAAGCGAATCGAGACTACCATGACCTATATCCACCAGCGCGACAAGCTCAAAGACAGCGCAGCAGACTACATCAAGCTGTAAGGCATTCCACCTTGCAATAACAGATTTTACTATCTATGCATTATGACTATGACGTAATTGTGATCGGTGCCGGGCACAATGCGCTTGTATCGGCGGCCTACCTTGCGCAAGCTGGATATCGAGTAGGTGTTTTTGAGAGACGAGACATAGTCGGTGGTGCTGTATCTACCAAAGAGATCGTGTCTGGATATCAGTTTGATCTTGGAGGAAGTGCTCACATCTTAATCAGGCTGACACCGATCATTGAGGAGCTAAAAATTGAGAGATATGGACTCGACTATATTGAGCTAGACCCGCTGTTCTTCTCCCCTTCTCCTGATGACGACAGCATGTTTTTCTACCGAAGCGTAACTCGCACAGCCGATCACATCGAATCCAAGTTTCCGGGACAGGGCGAAGCTTATCATCAATTCATCCAAGACTGGCTCCCGTTTTCTCAAACGGTGCGGGACATTTTCCTCTCTACGCCGGGGCCGCTCCAGCTAGGAAAGAAGATGATGTTTGGTCCGTCAGCCAAGATGGATTGGCAGCAAGCCCTAGGCACGATCTTACAACCTTACGGTGAGGTTGTCGACCAGTACTTCACTGAAGAGAAGATCAAGGCCCCTCTCGTATGGATGGCCGCCCAGTCAGGGCCACCACCGACTGAGCCGATATCTGCTCCTTTCTTACTGTGGCACCCGCTCTATCATGAAGGCGGAATTGCCCGGCCTAAAGGCGGATCGGGTATGCTCACGCAGGCACTCAGGGCGCATATAGAGGCACATGGCGGAGCCGTATTCACATCAGCACCAGTAGAAGATATCCTCGTCGAAAACAAAAGAGCTGTTGGTGTTCGAGTTGATGGTGATATATACATGTCACGCTGTGTCCTGTCAGGAACCCACATACTGGAGACACTCCACCATCTTCTACCGGAAGATCAACGACCTCTATCTGCAAATCCCCGCGTAGGTAACGGGTTTGGAGCCATACTCAGGCTGGCTCTCTCCGAACCGGTACGTTACAAAGCCCACCCGGGCAACGACGCACGGATTGCTCTGCAACTCATCTGTCGGGATCGTCAGCAGATTATGAGTGCCTACGCCGACTACCTGCGAGGCGAACCTGCTCAAGACCCACCGATCGTTGCGATGACCTTCAGTGCGGTGGATGATTCGCTAGCTCCTCCCGGTGGCGAAGTCCTCTGGCTCTGGGCGCAGTACTATCCCTACGAGCTGGCGAACGGACAGTCGTGGGATGACATTGAAGACGAGGTAGCCGACCGGATTCTGGACACCTTCGAGCAGTATGCTCCGGGAACACGAGATAAGATCGTCGGTCAGCTTTTTCAGCATCCGTTGTGGCTAGAGCGCGAATTAGGGCTATTTCGAGGCAATGTGATGCACCTAGAGATGAGCCTAGACCAGATGTTTATGATGCGCCCGTCCCTGACGATGAGCGGGTATCGCAGTCATGTCGATGGTCTTTACCTCACGGGAGCTAGCACCCATCCGGGCGGCGGCATCATGGGAGCCTCAGGGCGCAATGCTGCTCGCGTCATCCTGCAAGACCTCCAAAAGAAGATCTATTGACCTACCTAGCGTTCCACCTCGTTTTTATCCTGCCGCCCATCGCGGCGCTGGCGCTCCTTCAGCCCAAGCCGATGGGCGGCATCGGTGCGAAGCGGGCGTGGGGATGGATCATGCTGCTCGCCCTGATCGCGTTCGTCTACACGACCGCATGGGACAACTACCTCGTTTACCGAGGTGTCTGGTACTACGGAGAGGACCGCGTGCTGGCAACGATTGGGTATGTACCCATAGAAGAGTATTTATTCTTTCTATTGCAACCTATTCTGACTGGACTATGGCTGATGAATATTAAGTCTCGCATCAAAGATCATGAGCCGATTCAGCCATCTAATCTACGCGTCGTCATGGTGGCATTCTGGATTGCCGTAAGCTTAGTCGGTGTCTATCTACTCTTCGGTACTCGTACGTTATATATGGGTCTTATCCTTGCGTGGGCAGGCCCTGTGCTCGCCGGGATGGCGTGGCTGTCAGCATCGACCTTCTGGACGTATCGACGGCAGTGGTTTCTCGGTGTGGCTGTGCCGACCGTCTACCTGTGGATCGCCGACCGAATTGCCATCGGGTTGGGTATCTGGGATATCTCGGACACCTACAGTCTCAACTTCGATCCGCTAGGCCTCCCCATCGAAGAAGCTGTGTTCTTCCTCGTTACGAATCTGATGGTGGTCCAAGGGCTTATGATGTTTCTCCCCAAAAACGAAGTTTTTGATTTGCAATAACGGATAAATTGGATACGCTGCTTACCCCAAACGAACGCCAGCGCTACAGCCGCCACCTCACGCTTCCGCAGGTCGGACTGGCCGGACAGGAAGCGCTCAAGCACGCATCCGTTCTGCTGATCGGCGCAGGCGGGCTGGGGTCGCCGCTCGCCCTCTATCTTGCCGCGGCGGGCATCGGACGGCTTGGTATCGTGGAGTTCGACCGGGTGGATGAAACCAACCTCCAACGCCAAGTGCTCTACGGGAGTCGTGACGCGGGACGCCCGAAGCTCGAAGCGGCAATGGAACGGCTGCGCGACCTCAACCCGCATATTGACCTCGTCCCCCACCCTACCCGACTCACGAGCGACAACGCGCTCGATATCATCCGAGGCTACGATGTGATTGCCGATGGGAGCGACAACTTTGCCACGCGCTACCTCGTGAACGATGCCTGCGTACTCACGGGCACCCCGAACGTCTACGGCTCCATCTTCCGCTTCGAGGGGCAGGCCGCTGTATTTTGCACCGACGATGGGCCATGCTACCGCTGCCTGTTCGACCGTCCGCCGCCGCCTGATGCTGTCCCCGACTGCGCGGAAGGTGGCGTACTCGGCGTGCTGCCGGGCCTCGTCGGGACGATCCAAGCGACCGAAGTGCTGAAGCTGGTGCTCGGCATCGGCGAGCCGATCATCGGCCAACTGCTGCTGGTTGATTCACTGGGGATGCAGTTTCAGTCGCTGACGGTTCCGAAGAATCCCGAGTGCCCGGTCTGCGGTACCCACCCCACGATCACCCACCTTATCGACTACGAGGCGTTCTGCGCCTCCCCAACCGACGCCCCCATGAGCGCTGTCCCCGAAATCACCGTCCGCGAACTCAAAGACCGACTCGACCGCGGCGAGCGCCCGTTCATTCTCGACGTGCGGAAGCCCGACGAGTTCGGCATCGCCAACCTCGACGGCACCCTCATTCCGCTGGATGAACTGCCCAACCGGCTGGACGAGATCGAGGAGCACCGCGAAGAGGGCTTTGTTGTGCATTGCCGTTCGGGGGGACGCTCGGCCAAGGCTGTACAGATCCTGCACGATGCGGGCTTCAAGGGTGCGGTCAACCTGAAGGGTGGCGTGCTCGCGTGGAGCGACGAGATCGACCCGTCGATGCCGAAGTATTGAGTGTGACGGACGATTCTGCCTCCCCGATTCTCGCGCTCATCGGCCCGACGGCAGTAGGCAAGACGACGCTCAGTCTCACCCTCACCGAACGGCTCGGCGGTGAAATCGTGTCGGCAGACAGTCGGCAGGTCTACCGGGGCCTCACGATTGGCACGGCGAAGCCTTCGCCCGAGGAGTTGGCCCGCGTCCCGCACCACTTCATCGACGAACTGGACCTCGACGAACCGTTCTCGGCAGGCCGCTTTGCCGAGGCCGCGACAGAGCGGATCGAGGCTATCCTGAACCGAGACAAGGTCCCGCTCGTCGCGGGTGGCTCGACGCTCTACCTCGAAGCGCTGATGCACGGGCTGGCCGAGATTCCCGAGACGACGGCGGCCACCCGCGACCGGCTCATGGCGCGGCTCCGCGACGAGGGCAGCGAGGTGCTCTACCGCGAACTCGAACGCCTCGACCCGGCGAGCGCGGCAACGATGGATGCGACCAAGACGCAGCGCGTCGTTCGGGCGCTCGAAGTGCTCCACGACACGGACCGCCCGCTGTCCTACTATCACACCCACCGGACGCCGCCCCGGTTCAGGTTTACGCCCGTCGTGCTCACCCGCCCCCGCGCCGACCTCTACGAGCGCATCAACCGCCGCGTGGACCAGATGCTGGAGGCCGGACTGCTGGACGAGAACCGCCGCCTGCTGGATGCTGGGGTCTCGCCGAGCCTGAACCCGCTTCGCACGATTGGCTACCGCGAGCCGCTGGCGCACCTACGTGGCGAGATCGAGTACGACGAGATGGTGCGCCGCCTGAAGCAGAACACGCGGCGCTACGCCAAGCGCCAGCTCACCTGGTTCCGCCGCCACGACACGTACCGCTGGCTTGACCTCAGCAGCACTCGATACACGGAGATCATTGAAGAGCTGCTGTGCCTCGTCGGCAGTTCTTAGCTCGTAAGCGAGCCGAATGCCCGACAGCCATGTTACATTGCGTCCGCCCTACACTCAATTACTGGTTATGCCTAGTCTCCATCGTCTGTGGTAAAGACGCCGCTCCGCTCCAAGTACCTTAGAGGGCTGGCAGACCTAAACGACCAGTTCTGCTTCTTTCTCTTCGCGAGTGATGAGCTAGCGCGAGGAGTTGGGCGTCTGGGAGACGCTGCGCATCAGCTCTACCTGCCAGACATATTTGCCGACAACGAGTACGCGCCACGCATAAATATCCGGGTCGGGGATATAGAGCAGTTTGAGGCGGAGCGAGACCGATTCACCTTCGGCTCCTACGTATCGACTAGCTATGAGTTTGCTAGCAGTTTTCTAGCTGATGCTACATCCCTGCTGAGGTCTGCAAATTCATCTTTTCGAGCGGCAAACGGGGACTCACCCGAATCGCGTTACTGGAACACCTTATCCTCATCGTCCTGCACAACTCCCCCGGATGAGGTAAAGCGAACGCTTGAGTACATCAGGCTTCGACGGAACGTATTCATTCATCTAGACTCAAGCCCAAGCCCCCGACTCTCCAATCTAATCACCGATCACGGCAGTGCGCTCAATGCGTACTGGACAGGCTCGGTGCAGGAGCTTGACTTCACCTCGACCGATGTAACAACATTTCAAGAGCGCGAATCAGTTGACCTTCTACTGCTGCTGCGCGTCGTCGTCGAGACTCTTGATGACCACCTAGCGACTCAGCTTGACCAAGCCGGAGTCATTCAACTCGCAGCCGAGAATGCGTTTGGTGCCACACCATCTCGGATGAATGATGCCGTAGCGGCCGACCGTATCAAAAAGTTGAGGGGACTCATCTTGCAGCAATACGGAGGGAGTTGTTCTGATACCGAACTTGACCCTGTGGTCCGTAGTGTTGGCATTCGTGGCACGTAGGCCGTTATCCATCTAGCCTGAGCGACTCACGAAGCGGCGTGTCGGCGCGGCGGTTGAGCGACCAGTAGGGCATCATCTCACGGGCTTTCCGCGTGGCCGTCGTCGTGAGGGTCTGGGAGTTCGCGCCGAAGCCGGAGCGCCGGGCCTCGGTCCAGCCTTCGACGGTGTGTGGAAAATCGGCAGCGAAGGTGATGGCGAGCGTCCGGTCAAGGTCGGGGTAGGTCAGCGTATAGGTACGGGTTCCGTCGTCGCCGTCGGTGAGCGTGGCGGTCGCCTGCTTGGGTTCGAGGTGGAGGTGGCTGAGGCGCTGGTAGATCGTGCCGGGGACGAGGGTGAGGTCGCCCGTCGTGAGCGCGTCGGGGTTGAGGCGGAGTTGGGTCCAGAGGTCGTCTTCGAGGAGCACGTCGGGGAGCATCCGGTCCTGATCGCTCTCGCTCTCGAAGTAAGAGTAGAGTTGAAGATGATAGCCCGCGTCACGCCGGTTGAGTTGCGTGAAGGTGTGCCCGCACCACTCCTGCGAGGAGGTCGTGACCTTGAGCGCCGGGCCGCCCTCGACGGGTGAGAACACGGAGGTCATCATCGTGTACGGGTAGACGCCCGTGTTGAACGCTCGCGTCGCGTTCATCTTGAGGACCGTCACCGCCCCGTCGGCGTTCGGGTCGTCGGCCTTGACCTGCGTGTCTTCGAGGAACGGCTCGGTGACGTAGATCATGACGGCCTCGCCGGGATGCACCTCGCCGTAGCGCACCTGCTGGAGATCGTAGCTCGTGATCTCGGCGAGGCCCTGATACCAGTAGTCGCCGAACTCATCGTCGGGCACGCTGAACCCGGCGGGCGCGGTGGCGGCGCGGACGGGCACGGTGTCCTCGGCTGGCTCCGGCGTGGAGCAGGCAGCGAGGGAAACGACGAGGGCAAAGCAGGCGAGGCGGAGGAGCATGGCGGCAGCGGGTTGGTCTGCCTCAGCATACCCCGCTCTGCCGCCGCTGATCCTCACGAATCCGTCCTGTCACTGTATGGTCCCGCCTTTCTTCCCCTGTCATTTCGAGCGGAGCGAGAAATCCCCATCGTTGGGTGCTGTTTTAGGATGTAGGGGATTTTTCCTCGCTACGCTCGTCGAAATGACGGCCTTTTTTGCTAGGCACCCGGTGGTGTCGCCGCTTCGTAGAGTTCGATCCGGTTGCCGTCGGGATCGGTGACGTAGGCGAAGCTGCCGTAGTCGTACTCGTCGAACTTCTCCACCTCCACCCCCGCCGACCGTAGTTGGTCAAGCAGGCCGCGCAGGTCATCGACGTGGTAGTTGACCGTGAACGCCCGCGCCAGGGCCGCCTGATCGTCCTTCGCCTTCAGCACGGCCCACGTCGTATTGCGGCGCGGGTCCCACGTCTCGGCGTCGGCGTCCCACGCAAACTCGTGCGCGTAGTTGGCTCCCTCCTCGTAGGCGATCAGTTCGATGCCGAGGTGATCGGCGTACCACTGTGCGAGCGCCTGCGGGTTAGGTGAGTAGATAAAGATGCCACCGATGCCTCGGACGTGGGCCATGACGTTATCCCGGTTGGTTGGAGGGAGAAAAGCTTGCGTAGGTCTGCTCGGCGAGGCCGAACCAGCGGTCGGCGTCGCGCTGGAAATTGCGGTAGTGGTCGTAGAGGTCGCGGTAGGCCGCGTCTTCGGCTGCTGCCTCGGCGAAGAGGTCTTGTGAGGCAGCGTAGGCCGCTTGCATCACGTCGCCGGGGAACGGGCGAAGCTGGACGCCTGCATCGAGGAGTCGCTGGAGTGCGGCGGGGTTCTGCGCATCGTACTCCGCCATCATCCGCTCGTTGACCTCGTGAGCGGCGGCTTCGAGCGCCTGCTGGTAGGTCGCGGGCAGGCGGTCCCACTCGGACTGGTTGACATAGAACGAGAGCATCGCGCTCGGCTCCCACCAGCCGGGGTAGTAGTAGTTGGTCGCCACCTTGTAGAAGCCCAGCTTCTCGTCGTCGTAGGGGCCGATCCACTCGGTTGCGTCGATCGTGCTCCGCTCCAAGGCCTGATAGATTTCGCCGCCGGGGAGCGTGAGGGCGGTCACGCCGAGACGGTCCATCACGCGCGCGCCGAGGCCGGGAATCCGCATCTTGAGGCCGCGCAGGTCGGCAAGTGCGTTCACCTCGCGCCGCCACCAGCCGCCCATCTGCGTCCCCGTGTTGCCACCGGGGAGATTGACCACGCCGAAGTCGGCCAGCAGCGACCGCGTTTTATCGAGGCCACCGCCGTAGAGGAGCCATGCGTTGTGCTGCCGCGCCGTCAGGCCGAACGGCACGCCGGTCTCGAAGGCGAGCGCGGGGTTCTTGCCGACGTAGTAGTAGCCCGCCGTGTGCCCCATCGCCACCGTCCGGTTCTGCACGGCGTCGAGGACGTTCAGGCCGGGGACAATCTCGCCTGCCGGATAGGCTCGGATTTCAAACTGCCCGTCGGTGAGCGCGGCGACGCGCTCGGCGAGGGTTTCGGCGGCGCGGTAGATGATGTCGGACGAGCGCGGGAAGCTAGACGCGAGCCGCCACCGGACGCGCCGTCCGGCCACGGCAGGGGCACTGCCTTCTGCCTCACCGCTGTCGCTCGCGCAGCCGACCAGTCCGGCTGCTGCCGTGCCGAGTGCTGCCTTCTGAATAAACCGTCGTCGTTCCATGTTTCTGGTAGGTTGGGTCCGGCGAGAGGATAGCTCGCACAGCCCGATACCGTCAACGTAAGACCACTAGGTGACACCTCTTTGTCACACGCGCTCAACAGCCCCTCGACCACCGAGTGCCTCAACGAACGCCGCTTGCAATGCCTCGGCCTCGGAGCGGCGGACGTGGACGACGAGTTCGGTCTCGTCGGAATAGTGCTGCTCTACAATCTTGGCATCGAACCGGCTGACCGTATGCATCGCGGGCGAGGTGTCGTCGTAGGCAAACCGCAGCCGGACTGGGACGCGGATGACATGCTCGACGATGCGGGCCGCATCAAGCACCACCGACGCAGCGTCCCCGTAGGCACGAACGAGGCCACCCGTGCCGAGCTTTGTCCCGCCATAGTATCGCGTCACGACGACGACCGTATTGGTCAGGTCGCGGGCGTCGATCTGGCGCAGGATCGGGGCACCCGCACTGCCGCTCGGCTCGCCATCATCGCTGTAGCGGAAGGCCTTGCCCTCAGTCCCGATGCGCCACGCCCAGCACCAGTGCGTCGCCGCGTACTCGCGCTTGCGAACGGCGTCGAGATGCGTCTCTGCCTCGGCTTCGGTCCTAGCCGGAAACGCCTCGCCGATGAAGCGGGAGCCTTTGGTTTTGGGTGGCTCGGCGAGGACGGGGCGGAGAATCGTGCGGTAGGTATCGGACATGGCAACACATGCTACGGCGCATTCACGACGCGGAAGGTAGCGCCGGTGCCGCAACGTTGCTTCTGACTGCTATCTTCGGAGGATGATCTACGCACTTCTTCTCTCGCTCCTGGTCTTCCAGCCGACCGACACCGAGCTACGCACGGTCGCAACGGCTTCCGTCGAGGGTGTCCTGTCTGTGGATGGCCGGCTCGATGAGGCCGCGTGGGATGCCGCTGAGGTAGCGACCGACTTCGTCCAGTTCGAGCCGGACGAGGGCGCACCAGCCTCCTTTCGCACCGAGGTCCGCGTGCTCTACGGGTCCGACGCCCTCTACGTCGGCGCGGTGATGCACGACCCCGAGCCGGAGGTGATCCGTCGCCCACTCACCCGGCGCGATGACGAGGGCAACGCGGCCTTCTTCGTTGTCGGGATCGACGGCTACCGCGACCTGAAAACGGCGTACCTCTTTGCCGTCACCGCTGCCGGGGTTCAACTCGACGGCGTGCAGACAGGCAACAACATTGATGTATCGTGGGATGCCGTGTGGAACTCGGCGGTCCGCATCACGCCAGAAGGTTGGGTCGCCGAACTCGCTATCCCCTACTCGATGCTGCGCTTCTCACAGGCCAGTGAGCAAACGTGGGGCATCCAGTTCCAACGGGCGATCCCACGCCGGAGCGAAGAGGCCTACTGGCAGCCCGTCACGCGGGAGAACCAATCCACCGGATTTATCGCCGGCCAGTTGACCGGGCTGCGCGGCATCACGCCACGCCAAACCGTCCAAGTGCGCCCCTACACCCTCTCGCGGGCACGCACCTTCGAGGACGCCGAGCAGCCCGGCACCGCCGACGCGAACCTCGGCGGCGACGTAGGCGCGGATCTCAAGCTGGGCCTCGCGTCCAACCTCATCCTCGACGCCACCATTAACCCGGACTTCGGACAGGTCGAGGCCGACCCCGCCGTGCTCAACCTCTCGACGTTCGAGATCTTCTTCTCGGAGCGCCGTCCTTTCTTCCTCGAAGGCACCTCGATCTTCGACTACACCATCGACAGCGGACGGGACGGCAGACTCCTCTACACGCGCCGCATCGGGGCCGCCGACCCGATCATCGCCGCCACCAAGCTGACCGGGCGAACGAGCAGCGGTCTCTCGGTCGGCGGCTTGGCCTCGCTCACAGGCGACGACTTTGCCCCGGCCCGATTCTTCGGCGCGGGTCGGCTCAAACAGGAGTTTCGCGGTCGCTCCTTCGTCGGGGCCGGGGTGACGTACTTCGACGCCTTCGACACAGGCAGCGGACGCGAACAGGCCCTCGTCGGCGGAGGCGACTGGGAGATTCGCGTTGCCAACGACACGTACCAGTGGGACGGGGCGGCCACCGTCAGCCACCGCACGGCAAACAGCGTGGATGCCCAGACCGGCTTCGCTATTTACACGGGCTATGATAAGATTCGTGGCACGACGACGTGGGGCTCCGGCCTGCGCGTCTACTCCGATGACTTCCGGCCCGACGACCTCGGACGGCTCCGCGAAGTCAACCTGATCCGAGTCGGTCTCGGCGGAAACAGCTTCCTCAACGGCGGCCAGCCGGTCGGCCCGTTTCGCCGCATCAACCTTGGCCTCTTCGGCGATCAGACGTGGCGCTACAGCGACGGCACGAACCGAGGGTTCGGCATCAACTGGTTCTCGGAGTGGGAATTCATGAACTTCAGCGAGTTCAACCTGGGCGGTGGGTTCGGCGGCCTGGGCGGATTCGACGTGCGCGAGACGCGCGGCCTCGGCCCGATCCGCAACCGCCGCTCGGTGGGCATCACAGCCTCCTATGAAACCGACTCGCGCCGACGCCTCGTCCTCGAACCCGAGTTCGGCGTGGACTTCCAAGAAGGCGGTGGGTTCGGGTGGAATACAGAGTTTAACCTCGCGTGGGACGCCAGTGACCGACTCGACCTAGGACTGGAGGTGGAGTACACCGAGCGCGACGGCATTCTGGCGTGGGCCGCGAACGAGGCGCTCCGCCGCGATGCGGATGGATTCGCTATCGGGACCGATGATGGCACCCCGGCCCCGGACGCTTTCACACCCTTCGATGGCGATGAAGCGCTCGACGCTGTGCTAAGCGGAGCTGTGCCACACGACGGCCTCTTCGGTCGCTACTTCCTGCCCGTCTTCGGCGAGCGCGACACGCGCGAGTTCGAGGTCGAACTGCGCACGAGCGTCACCTTTAGCCCCAACCTCTCGCTCCAACTCTTCTCCCAACTCTTTGCTGCCCGAGGCCGCTTCCGCGACTTCACCCTCCTCACCTCACCCAACGATCTGGAGGCATTCGACACCTACCCGAAGCGCCGGGCCTTTTCGTTCGAGTCGCTGCTCTCGAACGCGGTGCTCCGGTGGGAATACCGCCCCGGCTCGACCATCTTCGTCGTGTGGAGCCACAACCGCTTCGGCGAGGACGACACCGTCCGCTTCCTCGACGACCCGACCGCTTCCCCGTTCGACACACCAACCACGACCCAACTCGGCGACACGTTCGATATCTACCCGGAGAACGTCTTCCTGATCAAATTGAGCTATCTGCTGATGCGGTAGCTAGCCCTCAATCTCCGTCACGAGTTGGATCTCGCGGAGCACGCCCTGCACGCGGAAGCACTCCTCGAACTCGCCCTCGTAGACCCGGTCTTTGCCCTCGGTGTGGACGGTCCACGCATGGCGCTCGGCTTGCGCCACCGAGCAGCCCGTCGCCTTGACGACCTGACGGATCACCTCGTCGAACGTGTGGATCTCGTCGTTGTAGAGGATCACACGCCACGGCGCTTTGATGCGCTCCTCGACTTCCTCCTCGACGGCCACCTCCACATCGGGGGCCGCCGGACGAGCAGGCGGCGCGGCAGGACCGAACCGGGGCACCTCCGCCATCACGCCGAGGCCACCTCGGCCTCGCTAACCTCAACGGCGAAGTCTTCCATCACCGGATTGGCGAGCAGCTTCTCCGCCGCCTCGCGGGCAATGCGTTCGGCTTCCTCGCGGCTCGCGGCGTCGATTTGCAATTCGATGAGCTTGCCGGTGCGGACGCTCTCGACTCCGGCATAGCCGAGGCTGTGGAGCGCATGGCGAACAGCTTTGCCCTGCGGGTCGAGGATGGACGGGCGGAGCGTGATGCGGACAGTGGCTTTGAACACGGCAGGTCAGAAGTCAGACGAAGGGTCGTTGTCGGGATCAGAGGCAGCACGAATCGCCCAGCGAATCGCCCCACCGATTCCGAGGGCAAGATACACGACCGCCGAGATGAGAAGGCCGACCTCACCCGCACGGAAGACGACCTCGCCCACGAGCGTCAGCAACAGACCGAGGCCGAATGCTAAGAACCGGTAGGGATAAGCCCGAAGATTTGCCCGAGTCGGCTGCGGCAGTGCCTGAAAGCGGACCGGCGACACCATCAGCGCCGACAGCACGAGCACAAGCGTGATGAGCACCGAAATCTGGCGGCGCTCCAGCACATCGAACCATGACGAATCCGCGAAGGTGAGGATGAACACGACGACCGTCCCCGCCTGCGCCGGGATCGGCAAACCGGTGAAATAACCCTGCTTCTCGTCCGAGGTCGTCATCGTGTTGAACCGGGCGAGACGAACGGCCCCGAAGAGCGCAGGTAGGCTCGCCAAGAGTCCACCCCACATCGGTCCGAGCTGGTCGAGACCGAATTCGTAAAGCAGGAACGACGGGGCCACCCCGAACGAAACCACATCGCTGAGCGAGTCAAGCTCCAGCCCGAAGTCCGAGGAGACGTGCGCGAGGCGCGCCATAAACCCATCGAGCAGGTCGAAGAACGCCGCGAGGACGACGAGCCACGCCGCCGCTTCGAGGTTGCCTGCCGAGGTTTGGATGATCGAGAAGAACCCACTGAGCAGGTTCATCAGCGTGAAGAAACTTGGCACGGCGACGGGGGGCACGCCCCTGATCACCCGCCGCCGCTGACGGAGCATCGGCCCGCGCGGGCGCGACCCGGAAGGCGAACCGGGCGGGGATTCGAGCGGCTGCGGAGCGGAGGGATCGTCCATGCTGAAAGATACGAACCGGCATTTGCCGTGACGGACGCTCCTCGACGCACCTCGCACATAGCTCCCCAAAAAAAGCGGGCCGGTACCCGAGGCACCGACCCGCTGAAAGTAGTTCCTGACGCGACAGCCCTTCTTTCGTCAGCTCGAAAGCATCCTCCGACGCATGGCCGGAAACCGACATACGTCGGAACGGGTCGCTTCGGGGTTCTGGTCGTCAGACCTCCTCCCAAACCAACGCCGGACAAAAGGGCGGGCTGGCTCTTGCAGCGGCCACCTGTTTGATGAGATGCAGAGCATCTCGGTAAACGTGGTCCACATGCTGCGGCACACAGCGTAGCACGACGTAGTCGCCCTGTGCTGTTGTCAACTGGTGCGGTACCGAAGTACCACGTTCAATCAACTGCCGCCCAGACACATTTTCTCCGGGATGGATGTGAACGGCCTGCGTCGTGAGCGAGTCACGCCGTAAGCCCATCACGTCGGCGAGGCATCTGCCATCGCGTTCTTTCGTCCGGTTGAACCGGCCTACTCGGGGCGCTGGACTTATCTGACATCCTTCGTCGTTTCTGGTCGTTCGCTCACCGCGAGGGTGCGCGCTTGTCGCAAGGACAAGTCAGACTAGGCGTATCGAAGAAGTCGTGTCCTCGCCGGAACCATACCGGCGACCTCATGCAGCCTGGAGAACTTCAGTCGCGTCAAGGAACGTCGCTGCTCGGAGCAAGCTCCGGAGGCAGCCGCTGCGTCCGAGGCAAGCCTCGTTGGCGGCGTGTGCCCGAAAGCACTGCGTCCAATTAACTGCGTAGAAACCGTGAAGTCAAGACCACGCCCCGCCGAGTTATGCACAACTTATCGAGAGAATTATCCACACCCTCTCGGCACGGGGTATCGCCGGACCATTTCCGCCCTGGGCCGAAAAGCCCAACCACTGGGGTCAGGCTTTTCAGTGACGCGACTGTGAGGTACGGTCCGATTGGACGACCTCTTCTCTGGCAGCATGAGGTGCTCTGAAGATACACAGGCCACCCCTCGGTTCAAACGAATAGTTATCCACAATAACAGTCCACCGTCATGAGACCTCCTCCCACCGCGCTTTCGGTTATAAACTTTACAATACAATAACAGTCATACGATCCGACCCAGCGCACCTGCGCTTCCAAACCACTCGCCGCGTTAGATTGCGCCCCGGCCCTTCCCCATTCACCCGCTCTCCCATGGCTCGCAGGCAGAAACTCGGTGCCGCCGACGTGGCCTGGCTCCGCATGGAGTCCTCCGTCAACCCGATGACCATCGTCGGCATCATCGGCTTCGACGAACCGATGGCGCTGGACGACTTGAAGCGACTCGTCGAGGAGCGCCTGCTGATCTTCGAGCGCTTCCGGCAGCGTGTGGTCTATTCGGGGAGCACGCCGATGTGGGAGACCGACCCCCACTTCGACATCGACGCGCACGTTCACCGCGCAGGTCTCGCCGAGCCGGACAGCAAGGCCTCGCTCGAAGAGCTGGTGAGCGAGCTGATGAGCACACCCATCGATTTCTCGAAGCCACCGTGGCAGTTCCATCTGATCGAAGAGTATGACGGCGGCAGCGCGCTCATCGGGCGACTTCACCATTCTATCGGCGACGGAATTGCGCTGATCCACGTTCTCCTCGCGATGGCCGATGAGATGTTCGACCCGGCGCGGGCCACACCGAGCTACGGGCGTGAGCGGTCGGATGAAAGCCTCGCCGACCGTCTTCTTCGCCGCGCTGGGAAAACCATCGACGGACTTGGCAAGGTGGCTGCCGGTGCCATCACCGGCAGCCTCGACGCGATCCAGCATCCGGGCAAGGCATTCGACCTAGCGCGGCAGGGCATGAGCATCGGCGCGGCGGCGAGCAAGATCGCACTCATGTCGTCGGACTCGAAGACCCGCTTCAAGGCTCCGGCGACAGTCGTCAAGCGCGTGGCGTGGTCCGTCCCGCTCCCGCTCGACGACGTGAAGGCCATCGCCCACGGCGTCGGCGGCAAACTGAACGACGTGCTGATGGCCGCCGTGACGGGCGCGCTCCGGCGCTACCTACGAGGACACCGCGAACCGACTCGCAACATCGAGATCGGCTCGGTGATCCCGGTCAACCTCCGGCCCTACGAGCGGGCGTTCGACCTCGGCAACGTCTTCGGCCTCGTCTTCCTCTCCCTCCCCATCGGGATCGCGGATGCGCGGGAGCGACTGCTGGAGATCAAGCGGCGGATGGACATCATCAAAAGCTCCGCCGAACCCGCCGTCGCCTTCGGCATCCTGCAAGCCATCGGGGCGGGGCCAGAGCTACTGCACGGACAGGTCGTCGATATCCTCTCGTCGAAGGTTTCTGCCGTCGTGACCAACGTACCGGGGCCGCGCGAGAAGCTTCACTTCTACAGCAATCCGCTCCGCCGCATCATGTTCTGGGTGCCACGCGCGGGCGACATCGGCCTCGGCGTCAGCGTGATCAGCTATGCGGGCGAGGTCATGCTCGGCATCGCCACCGACGCCAAGATGGCCCCTGACCCCGACGCCCTCGTCGCGGCCTTCCATGAGGAGATCAACGCGCTGAAGGAAGAGTTCGGCTGAGAGTTGAGTGTTTGAGAGGGTGAGGGTATGAGTGTGACTGCGACTCAGGGTGGCGAGCTTACTCCCACGCCCTCAACCTCCTCCACGCCTCACCCTACTCGCCGTAGCTGAACACGTCTTGGATCGTCCCGTCCTGCCGGTGGACGACGAGGCGGCCCGTGTCGCCAGACTTCGCCCGCTCGCGCCCGGACTTAACGGCTTCGGACTTGGTGCCGTGGACGCTCGTGGCGCGGGTGCTTCCCTCCTTCTCGACGGCCCAGCCTTCGTCGTGCGGGACGACATGGTAGACCGGCGTGTCGGACGCTTTCGCCTCGGCCTTCTTGGTGGTCTTTTTCGGAGCGGCGGCTTTGGGCTTGGCTTCGGCGGCGGCGCGCTGCTTGGTAAGCGTGTCCACCTTCTGCGAGAGCGCGGCGACGCGCCCGATTAGCTCTTGAATCTCATCGTGCGTCGGCACGTTGAGGCGGTGCAACACGCCTTCGATGGAGTCTTCCACGATCCGTTGCACCTGCGACTCGACGGCACTCGTCCATTCGAGCGGCTTCTTGCTCAGGCTCCCCGCCGCCGCTTTCGCGCCATCGACGGCCTCGCTGGCGGTCTTAGACGCGGCGGTCAGTTGCTTGCGGCTCTCCCGCTCCCAGTACTCGCCCTTCTGCACAAGCGACTGGAACATCTCGGCTCCCATCTCTTCGACAGTCGAGAGCGCGCCGATGCCCGCCATCCAGACCTCGCGGGCCGTATCGGCAACGCCTGCCGGGAAGTCGAGCAGATCGGGCAGGCTCGGAATGCTCGGCAGGCTGTCGAGCAGATTGCTCTTCTTCGACGCCGTCTTTTTCGGCGCGGCCTTCTTGGTGCCCGCCTTCGGACTGGACGCATCGGCGGCACCAGCCGCCTTGCCTTTCTTCTTGGTAACGATGGTGACTTTTTTCTTAGCCATGACGGGAGGGGGATTGAGTGTGAGTGTGTGCGGGGATGAGCGTATGAGAGAGGGTTTGGAATGAAAGCGAGTGCTACTCCGCTCACACCCTCTCGCACTCACCGTACCCTCAATACGTCTTATCCATGCGCGAGGCGACCTCACCCATGCCGTTGAGCACACCCATGTTCGCCATGATCTTCAGCTTCGGGCCTTCGATCTGGTAGTCGGGCGAAGTGAGTGCAGCAAGCGGCGTCATCTCGCCTTTGTCGAGTGCGACCCAGACATGGTACGGCGCGGTGGCGCGAGCGAGTGCCGCCGACTTGTCGAACGGGTCGTCGCGGAAGTCAGAATCGCCTGCGTCTTCGACCCACAGTTCCACGTCTGTCACCTCGCCGTCCTCGAACGTGTAGGAGGCCTCGATGTCCTCGCCGTTCGGATGGTCGAGGCAGCGGAGGATGATGGTGTTGGTGAACGAGCCAGCGGCGTTCTGAAAGGCAGCGTCGTCGTTGAGTGCTTCGACGTAGGCTTCGACGAATTCGGGGGTCCAGTATTGAGGGGCGGCCATAGGGATGACGGAGGTGAAGTGAGGCTCTAAGAATAGCGGTGCAACTCCGATTCATGCAATGCGGGTCCAAAGAAAAGCACACACATACTTAACACCGTTCACCGAACCGACGCTCGCCCGCGTCATTTCATGCGGCCCACCGACCAAACGGTTTCCGACACACCACCATCCTGCTTCCGATTCCATGCCTCGACTTTCCCTCCCGCAGCGCGTTCTCTGGGTCGCCGTCGCTGCCATCGCTTCGCCCCTCGCGCTTCTCTACCTCGCCAAACCTGGCGCTCCCGATCGCCCGCTCGATCTGAGCGTTGCCAACGACGACCTCTACACCGATCTGCTCGATGGGCAGTTGAACTAGGCAAGATTTCCCGAATGAGTGCCGAGGGCGGGACTTGAACCCGCAAGGCCCGTACGGACCGGCAGATTTTAAGTCTGCTGTGTTTACCATTTCACCACCCCGGCAGGGCGGCTGCAACCTACTCCTTCCCGGCTTACCCGCGCAACTCGCTGACCTTGCGTGAGCACGGCGGATGGTATCTTCGCCGGGCATGAATGCCCCCGACGATTCCGCCTCCTCACTCGACGCGCTTCGCGCCTGTGCTCGCGACGCGGCAGCATCGGCCCGCGCCCGCTACTCAGGTCGCCATGTTGGAGCGGCTCTCCTGCTGTCGGACGGTACGTGGGTGCCGGGCGTCCGGGTCGAGAGCGCGTCGTATCCGCTGACCGTTCCGGCACTCCTCGGGGCCTATGTGACGGCGACGGCAGGTGGTCGGCGCGACGTGCGGGCGGCGGCACTCAGTCATCTATTCGATGCAGGAGCCGCTGCGTGGCTCACGGCTGCGCTCGGTCTTGAGGCCACTACTGAAGCAGTTGATGTGATCGTATTCGGGTCGGAGTCACTTCCAAAGGTCGACGAGCGCTGGGTACCGTTTCTCGATGTCCCGATGCCCGAAGATGACACAGCAGGCATCGCTCTCGCCCGGCAGGTGGCGGTGCGAGCGTTCGTCCCGGAGTCGGGGTTCCGGGTCGGGTGCGTTCTGAAGACCGAGGGTGGCATCCTCGTGCCAGGCTGCAACGTAGAGCACGCCGACTGGACGCGGGGCCTGTGCGCCGAGCGTACGGCCATCGCCACCGCCGCCGCCTACGCCGTAGGCCCGATCCGCCGGGCCTACCTCTCCTGCCCTGCCGACCCAACGGGTACCCCCTGCGGGGCCTGTCGTCAACTGCTCGTCGAGTACCTCCCCGGCGTTCCGCTCGTCATGGACCGGGGCGATGCACCGCCGGAGACCACCACGCCCGAGGCGCTTCTCCCAAACTTTTTCACCGGCGATACCCTCCGGCTGTGAACAGGCACGGGCGCTGCCCGTATGAGCGCCCGCCCTCTCCCCACTCACCCCACCTTCGCTCTCTCTCCCCATGCTCGTTCACGTCGGCGTGCTACTGTTGGGGCTGGTCATTCTCTACTTCGGGGCGGAGTGGCTCATCAAGGGCGCGTCGAGCCTTGCTGTCGGGTTCGGGATTCCGCCGCTGGTAGTCGGGCTAACAGTGGTGGCGCTGGGGACGAGTTTGCCGGAGTTCATGACGAACTTCATCGCAGCCCTCGGTGGCAACGACGGCCTCGCCCTCGGCAATATCATCGGTTCGAACATCGCCAACGTCGGGCTGATCCTCGGGACGAGTGCGGTCCTCGTCCCGCTCGCCGTGGCCCCCTCGACGCTCAAGCGGGAGTACCCGATCATGCTCGGCGTTCTAGTCATGTTCTACCTGCTCGCGCTGAACGGCACGATTGGTCGATATGATGGGGCTATCCTGATTGCAGGCCTCGTCGCGTTTCTGGGATATCTCGTGCACGACGTGCGCCGCCGGGGCGTCGGGGCAGGCGAGGTGATGGCCTCGCCCGAACTGACGATGCCGGGGTGGAAGAAAGTCCTACTCCTCATCGCCGGCATCATTGGCCTCGCGCTCGGGGCACATCTGATGGTGAACTCGGCGGTAGAGATCGCCAAGCTGTTCGGGATCGACCCGATCATCGTCGGCCTGACGATTGTAGCCGTCGGGACGAGCCTGCCAGAACTCGCGGCCTCGCTCGTCGGCGTCTTCCGCAACGAAACCGATCTCGCTGTCGGCAACGTGATCGGCTCGAATCTGCTCAACGTTTTGTTCGTCGTGGGGACGGTGGCGTTCGTCCAACCACTCGGCGTCGACGCAGAATCCATCCAGATTCACTTCCCCGTGATGATCGGCTTCGGCGCACTAATTCTGCTGGCGTGGTTCAGACACCAACTGGCCCGGTGGCACGGCGTGCTACTCCTAGCCTCGTTCGTTGGGTACATGGCCTATCTCGTTCTCTCGGCGATGGGCCGTCTGTAGAGAGCAGGAAGCGCTCCGTTTTCTGCCTTCCGACTGGCTTCGGTCAAGCGTATACTTTCGGACAGACGACACCCCGAATCGCTATGCGCTTCTTCCTCCTTGCTCTCCTTGTAGCGACGCTCGCACCGAGCGCCGAAGCGCAGTCGCCTCCCCTCAAAGTCTGGATCTTTCTCGCCGACGAACCGGGTGACGCAGCACGCGGCACGACACCCGCACCCATCACCGTAGCTCCCCGGACGACGGAACGACGGCACCAGCGTGGCACGACGACACCCGCTCGCACCGATATGCCAGTGGCAGCGGCGCACCTCGATCAGCTTCAGACACTCGGCATCGAGCCGCTGGTGACGAGCCGGTGGTTTAACGCCGTCAGCGCCGTCCTCGCGCCCGAGCAGGCCGAGGCTGTCCGGGGGCTCCCTTTCGTGCGCGGCCTTCAACCCGTCGGGCGCGTCGTGACCGAACGAACACCGCCGGAACCAGTCTCCCCGGTTCGACTGATCGACTACGGCCCGTCGGCGCTTCAGCTCGACCTCATCAATGCCCGGACGCCTATCGAAGACGGGTTCATTGGCACCGGCGTCATTATCGGGTTCCTCGACACGACGTTCGACTTCGACCACCCGGCACTCGCTCCCATCGCGGCGTCAGGTCGGTTGCTTGGTGTGCAAGACTTCACCGGGCAGGAGCAGAGCAGCACGCACGGCCTAAGCGTTGCCTCGGTCGCAGTCGGGTTCGATGAGGGCAACCTCGTCGGGCCGGGCTATGGCGCGCAGGTCCTCGCGGCGACGACCGAGTACGCCCCGACCGAGACACACCAAGAGGAGGACTTCTTCGTGGCCGGGCTGGAATGGCTGGAGGCCAACGGGGCCGATGTGGTCAATGTGTCGCTCGGCTACTCGACCTTCGATCCGGGCGAAGGCGACTTCACCTACAACGACCTCGACGGCAATACGACGCTCGTGACGCTGGCCGTCGATATCGCCGCCTCGCTCGGCGTGACGGTCGTGACGAGCGCAGGCAATGCGGGCAATTCGGACTGGCTGTACATCACGGCTCCCGCCGATGCCGACTCGGTGATCGTCGTCGGGGCGATGCGGTCGGACTCGACGAAGACCAGCTTCTCCTCCATCGGCCCGACTGCTGATGGGCGCATCAAGCCCGACGTGATGGCGCTCGGCTCGCAGGTTATGGTGGCCCGACCGGGCGCTGCCTACGGGATGAGCGGCGGCACCTCGTTCTCGGCCCCGGCGGTGACGGGCGTCGTCGCGCAGATCCTCCAAGCGAACCCATCGCTAAACCCCATCGACGTGCGCGACCTGCTGCGCCGGACGGCCAGCCAGCCGAACGCGCCGGACAATGAACGCGGCTGGGGCGTCGTTAATGCCGCAGCCGCCGTGCAGGAAGCGCTCGCCCTCGCCAGCGAAGAAGACGGCCCAGCGGTCTTCGACGAAGGCCCTGTATCCGTCCCAAACTACGTCCTGCGCCGAGGTACCCGAACGCTCACCGTCGAACTCACGGGCGCGCCTGCACCGGACCGTATCACGATCTATGATGTTCTCGGCCACCGCGTTGCTACCCTCGCCCCGCTCGGCCACTCGGTCCGCGACGGCCGCACACAGGTTCGACTCGCACTGCCAGCCCTCAGTAGCGGCCTCTATTTCTACCGTCTCACCGGTGAGGGCTTCGCTGCCGGTGCTCAATTCATCTTGCAATAACGGCTGACGCCGAGCCTCTTCCCACATGGACCTCTCGCTCGGCTATTCGCCTCTGCTGCTCGTCGCCTGCCTGTTCGCAGCAGCGGGGCTGACATGGTGGACCTACGGACGGAGCGTGCCGCGCGTCACACCGGGTCGCCGGGCCGTGCTGATGGCGCTGCGCGGAGCGGCGCTGTTCATCGTCCTCCTGCTCCTCTTCGAGCCAGTGCTCCGCCAGATCGAGGCGACCGAAGAGCCGCCCGTCCTCGCGGTGCTCGTAGACGGTAGCCAGAGCCTCGGTCGGGAAGACGGTACCGGCGAGGGAGCCAGCGCCGCCCGTGCCGCGCTCGGTCAGATTCCCGAGGTAGACGGCGATATGCGCTTCTACGCCTTCGCTGCGGAGACTACCCCGCTCGAAAGTCGGGACTCGGTGGCGTTCGACGGCGTGCGGACCGACATCGCCGGGGCGCTCCGCCGGGTTGAGGACGATCTCGACGGCCAGAACCTCAGCGGCGTGCTGCTAATCTCGGACGGGCGCTACAACACAGGCCGTAACCCTCTCTACCTCGCCGAGCGGTACGATGTCCCGATTTACACGGCAGTCGTCGGCGACACGACGCGGCAGCGCGACGTGCTCGTGGCGCGGGTGACCACCAACGAGATCGCCTATGCAGGCGTCGAGCTTCCGGTGCAGGTCGCCGTCCGCACCGATGGCTTCGGCGGTGAGCGAGCGACGGTCTCACTCTTCGAGAGCGGGCAGCGCCTCGCTTCGCAGTCAGTCACGCTCCCGGAGAGCGGCGTCGAGGCGACAGTCGATCTCTCATTTACGCCCGAGACCGAGGGGTTGCACCGCTACACGGTCGCCGTCACCCGCTTCGACGGTGAGGTGACGCACGGCAACAACACCGAATCGGTCGCCGTCCGCGTGCTCTCCAACAAGCGCCGCGTGCTCGTCCTCGCCGCCGCGCCCAGCCCCGACCTCTCCGCGCTCCGTCAAGTCCTCGCCACTGACCCGAATCTGGAAGTCGTCTCGCGCACGCAGCGCGCACCGGGGACGTTCTACGAAGGCCGCCTCCCCGCACTCGATGATCTCGACGCCATCGTCCTCGCCGGATGGCCAGGGCGGGCTGCCGACCGGTCGACAACGCAGCGCGTAGCCGAAGCTGCTGAGCAAGGCATCCCGCTCCTGTTTCTTCTCTCGCGGCAGACTGATTTCCCCTCACTCCGCAGCACGTTCGGCGATGCACTTCCAGCGATACCTGAAGTCGTCCGCACGACGTTTACCGAGGCCACGCTCGTCCCGACCGCGCCCGGCGCGCTCCACCCGGTCTTCCAGATTCCGACGGTCCCGCCGGGCCTCCTCGACCGGCTTCCACCTGTTGCGATGAACGACAGCCGATGGCTGGCTGCGCCCGATGCCCGCGTCCTCGCCACCGTCCGCGTGCGCGGCATCCCACTCGACGATCCGCTCCTCCTAGTCCGTCAGCGGGGCCGAAGCCGGAGTGCCGCACTCCTCGCCGCCGGGACGTGGCGCTGGCAAAACGTCCCCGCCGACCTCGACGCCGTCGAAGACTTTTACCCCGGCCTCGTCGAGAACCTGCTGCGCTGGCTGACGACGCGCGAGGACGACCGGCCCGTTCGCGTCCGCCCCGTGCAGTCACTCTTCGGCGAGGGTGAGGCGGTACAGTTCACCGGCCAAGTTTATGATGAGAGCCTCGCCCCGATTCCCGATGCCTCGGTTCAAGTCCGCATCACCGCAACCGACGGGACGACCTCGCCCTACACGATGCGCGCCATCGGCAACGGGCGCTACACGCTCGACGCCGGGACGCTGCCCGAGGGCGACTACACCTTCCGCGCCGAAGCCGAGCGGTCAGGCGTCGCGCTCGGCGACGACCGGGGTGCGTTCGCTGTCGGCGCGCTCGCCTTAGAGTTCCGCGACACCCAGGCCGACGCAGCCCTGATGCGCGGCCTCGCCCGCCGCTCTGGCGGCACCGTCATCGACCCAGCTGAACTCAGCAAGCTTCCGGCGCGGCTTGCCGCGAACGGCTTCGGCCCACGAATCGTCGAGGAGGAGCACGAGACCGAGTTGTGGCACCTTGCGTGGCTGCTCGGCCTCGTCATCACGCTCCTCGCTGTCGAGTGGGTGCTCCGCAAGCGCTCAGGCATGGTGTGACCCGCATGAAGTTCACATAGGGCGACCGCATGAGGGAACCCGCCCCAGGGAACCGGGAGTACGGTCGCTCTTTACTTGCTGTCCACCGCCACGTATGAACGATCTGCCCCACGAACCGCTGGACGCCCACTCCGCCACCGCAGGCGGCGACGGCGCCCTCGCTATGACCGACCTCGACGCCTTCCTCGCCCAGCACCAGCGCAAAGTGCGCGCCCTCAGCCAAGACGAGACGGGCCTCAGCTTCGCCTCCCTTGCCCTCTTCGCCGAGCCGCTGTTCGACCTCTACGACCTCGACCCAGCGGCAGCCTTCGAGGTAATGGCCCAACCCGACGAGGCAGACGAGACGACCATCGCCGTGCTGGAAACGGCCCGCGTGCTGTGGGCCTATTTCTCTCTGCCCTCGAAGGAGCGCACCAAGCGGTACAACGACCTCGCGGAGTTCCTCCTCGGCCCCAACACTGACCCGGAGGACGAGGCCGACTTCGATAGGCTCCTCGATACGGTTGAGACGCACTGGGACGCGCTTACCTCGGATGACCATGCCCTCGCTGAAGACGTGGGAGCCGAAACGCTGGGCTTCGACGCGCTCCTCGCCCACCCGGCGTTCGCGCACGAGCAGATCGAGCAGCCCGCAGAGCGGACCTACGGCCCGAAGGGACTGAGCGAGATGGACGCCCGTGCCCTCTTCGCCCAGCCGATGCTCGAAGGCATCACCGACCTCGACGAACTCGACGACGCGATGGACCGAGCCAATGAGTACTGGACACTCGTCCAGCTTCACGGCCCCGAGCACGAGGCCCATCTCGACGAGATCCTCAGCGTGTTCGCCGTCAACGAGGCCGAAGCCGCTGCCATCCGCACCGAGGCTGCGCAGATGATCGTGCGCTTCGAGACGCTCTTCCCGGAGGCTTGAGAGAAGAGAAAGAAAAGAGGGAAAAGAAGGAGGAGACAGACACACTCTCTCCCTCTATCTTCTCTTTTTCTTCCCTCTCCTCTCTCTCCCAATGCCTCGACTCGAACACCTCGGCGTTGCCATCCGCGATGCTGATGCGGCCATCGCTCTCTACGAGCGGCTCTTTGGATACACGCCCTACAAGCGCGAGGTTGTCGGGGAACAGGGCGTCGAGACCATCTTCCTCGATGCGGGTGGGGCGAAAATCGAGTTGCTCGAAGCGATACGGCCTGACTCACCGATTGCCGGGTTCATCGAGAAACGCGGCGAGGGCCTGCACCACCTCGCCTTCGAGGTCCGCGACATTGACGCCACCATGCAGCGCTTGCGCGACGAAGGCTTTCGCCTCCTCAACGATGAGCCAAGGCGCGGGGCCGACGAGAAGCTAATCGTCTTTGTCCACCCCAAAGACACGGGCGGCGTGCTCGTTGAGTTTTGCCAGCGGTCGCCCCTCCCCTTCGAACCGGAATACGCACCGTTCCGCGACGGGCAGATTGCCTACTACCTCGGCGGACAGGCAGACGGACCACCGCTCGTCCTCATGCACGCGGCCCTCGGCTCGACGGAACTGGAGACCCAGCGGCTCTTGCCGACTTTCGACCAGCACTTTAGGACCATCGCTGTGGACTTTGCGGCGCATGGCCGGTCGAGTGCCTTCGCTGAGGAAGAGTTGACGCTAGAGTTTTTCGCCGAGGCTGTCCCCGCTGTGCTCGACCACCTCGGCATCGCCCGTGCCCACGTCTTCGGCTTCTCGATGGGCGGTTCGTCTGCGCTCCATTTTGCCCTCAACTATCCCGATCGAATCGACCGGCTCGTGGTCCACGGGATGAACGTGCAGTGGGACGAGGGGGAGGTCGAGACGATGGCCGATGCGATGGCGGGCGCGCTTGGCCGCGACGTGCCGCGCTGGGCGAAGCGGCTCGCCGAAACGCATGGGACTGAGCGCTGGCAAGACCTCGTCCGGCGCATGGTGATCTTCACGGAGGCCCTTCCCGAGCACTACGTCCCCGATGACGAATTGGCGCAGATCACCGCACCCACCCTCGTCTCGGCAGGTGACCGCGACCGCTATTTCCGCATCGAGCACGCGCTCAACCTCTGGCGCACGCTCCCCGACGCCCGCCTCGCCATCCACCCCGGCCTCGACCACCCGATCCAAGGCGTCGATCCAGGGCGCTTCGCCGCCCTCGTCACAGACTTCCTGCTGGACCAATGACGGTTCGTCGGCTCACTACATCCGATGTAGAACGCGCCGCTGGCGTCATCGCTGATGCGTTCCATGACGACCCGCTCTTCGTCCACCTCTACCCCGACAAGGCCCGGCGGCGACGCGGGCTGCGGATTGAGTACCGCGCCTACCTCCGCCGCATCTACCTCCCCTTCGGCATCGCGGAGACGACCGACGAGTTGGAGGGCGTCGCGCTTTGGATACCGCCCGACCACGTTGACTCGCTCGGCTGGCGTGAAAAGCTGCTCATCCCGACGCTCTTCCGTGCCGTCGGCTGGCGACAGTTCTGGATCGCCTTTCGTGACTATGCCGCCTTCGATGCGTTCTTCCCCGATGAGCCGATGCTGTACCTCGGCACGCTCACCGTCGCGCCCGAGGCACAGGGTCGAGGCGTCGGCAGTGCGCTGATTCGGTCGGGGCTGAACCGCGCCGACCGCGAGGGCTGGCCGGTCTATCTCGAAACGGGCACCGAGCGCAACGTTGCCTTCTACGAGCGGCATGGGTTCCGCGTGACGGGCACCATCCCGCTTCCCTACGGGCCGGACCACTGGGCCATGCTGCGCGACCCAGTGGATTTTCGCTGATAATCTCGCCCCGTAGGAGTAAAGTCATCCCGACCCCCGCGAAGGCGGGGACCCACAGGTATTGCTGGCCGGTGGGTCCCCGCCTTCGCGGGGATGACGTGTAAAGAGTTGAGGAGGCAAACCCAGAGCTAACTCTCCGGGATCATGGATTCAGCAAAACGGGTACCGCACCTCCGTCCGACTGCTTCCCCGATGACCGACGCGCTCGCCAGCAAACTAGCCCACCTCCCGACCGCCCCCGGCGTCTACCAGCACAAGGACACCAAGGGCACCGTGCTCTACGTCGGCAAGGCGAAGAATCTGCGCAACCGGGTGCGGAGCTACTTCCAGGAGGGTCGCCCCAAAGACAAGCGGCTGCGGATTCTCGTCTCGAAAATCGAGGATGTCGAGATCATCGTCACCGACACCGAGGCCGAGGCGCTGATCCTAGAGAACAACCTCATCAAGCAGCTTCAGCCACGCTACAACATCCTCCTCAAGGACGACAAGTCCTACCCCTACATCTGCATCAAGAACGAGCGTTTTCCCCGCGTATTCCCGACGCGCAAGGTCCGCAAGGACGGCAGCAAATACTTCGGTCCGTACACCGACGTCAAGACCATGAAGGTGATGCTCAAGACCATCAAGGACCTGTTCAAGCTCCGGTCGTGCTCCCTCTATCTGTCGGAGGCCAACATCGAAGCGGGCAAGTTCGAGCCGTGCCTCGACTACCACATTCAGCAGTGCGCCGCGCCGTGCGTCGGCTACGAGACGGAGGAGCACTACAACAGCACGATCCGGCAGATCGAGAAGCTGCTCAATGGGAAGACGAAGGAGTTGCTCGCCCTCCTGAAGGACGAGATGCAGCGCCTCGCTACCGAGAAGCAGTACGAGGAGGCAGCCACCTACCGCGACCGGATCGCAGCGATCGAAGCGTACTCGTCGAAGCAGAAGATTGTCGCCGAGGACGGGGCCGACCGCGACCTGTTCGCACTCGCGCTCGACCGCGAGGAAGACGTCGCTATCGGCGTGCTGTTCACGATGCGCGAGGGCAAGATCATCGGGCGGCGGCACAAGGTGCTCCGGCCCATCGAAGGCGTCGAAGAGTCGGAGTTGATGCAGCGGCTCCTCGAAGATCACTACACCGAAGCGACGTTCTTCCCCGACGAGGTGCTCCTCAGTCATACACCATGTGACCCCGAGCCGCTCGAAGCGGTCGTCCGCGAGGGCCGGGGCCGCATTGTCGAACTGCGTGTCCCGGAGCGCGGCGACAAGGCAAGCCTGCTGCGGATGGTTGAGGCCAACGCCCGCCTGCTCCTCGGCGAGTGGTCCTTGCAGAAAGCGAAGGCCGATGCCGACCGGGTGCCGCGTTCCGTCCAGTCGCTCCAGCGTGATCTCCGCCTGAAGCACCTTCCCCGCCGGATCGAGTGCTTCGATGTCTCCCACCTCGGCGGTACCGGCACGGTCGCAAGCTGCGTGGTCTTCGAGAACGGTAAGCCGAAGAAGGGCGACTACCGGACGTTCAAGATTCGCACGGTCGAGCAGGGTAAGCCCGACGATTTCCAGTCGATGCGCGAGGTGATCCAGCGGCGCTACCGGCGGACGCTCGAAGAGAACGGCCCCTGGCCCGACCTCGTCGTGATCGACGGCGGCAAGGGCCAGCTTTCGTCGGCAGTCGAATCGCTCAAGGCGGTCGACGTCTACGGCAAGTTCCCGGTCGTCGGCCTCGCGAAGCGGCTCGAAGAGGTCTTCGTCCCCGGCGACAGCCAGCCGATCCTGATCCCGCGCACCTCATCGGCACTCCGGCTGTTGCAGCGCGTCCGCGACGAGGCACACCGCTTCGCCGTCACCGCCCAGCGCAAGCAGCGTGCGAAGACCAACCTCCACACCGAGCTACTAGAGATCGACGGTGTCGGCGCGAAGACGGCGCGCAAGCTGCTCCAGACCTTCGGCTCCGTCAAGCGCGTCAGAACCGCACCCGAAGAAGCACTCGCCGAAGTGGTAGGGCCGAGTATTGCAAGCAAGGTCCACGGCTACTTCCGCACGCAGAAAGGCAAAGCCACACCCGAAAGTGAGATATCCTAGCGCTCGGGGAAGACGAGCACGCGGACATCATAGGCCCCGACCTCTTCCGGACTGACGGTCGTCACGTCCACCGTCCACTCACCGGGCGCGCCGATGAGGTTCTCAATCCGGGAGACATCCGTCGACCCCGCGTCGTCGTTGCGCCAGTGCTGGCCGCTCGGCGAGGTGACGCGCAGGAACCCGTCGAAGCCGAAGCAGATCAGCTCGACCGTGAAGCGACCGGACGAGGGCGCGTCAATCGTCATTGTATCGACGTACTCACCCTTAATCGTCTGGTTATCGCTCGGATCGAGGCGGCCCTCGATGGTCGTGACTTCGGCGATGCCGCCGAGCGTGATGGTCAGTTCGTAGTTGCCGCGCTGGGCGTTGTTGAACCCGGAAGCCCACGCGGTCCACGTTCCGGCCTCACTCGCCACGAGGGTGACTTGCGAGATACTCGCCCCCTCGAAATCGTCGTTCGTCCATTCCGCCCCGGAAGGCGAGCGGACGATGAGGTAGGTGTCAAGCCCGCCCTCGCCTGCGAGGTGGACGACCACCTCCTGCCCCTGCTGGGCCTCGAAGGTGTAGGCGTCGTAGAGTTCGCCGAAGTCGCGGGCGGCGTCGCCGTCTTCGAGGGTGCCGGAATAGGTCTGGGCCGCGGCGGGCACGGCCAGCAGCAGCGCGAGGAGCGAGAGAGTCTTCATAGCAGGCAGTAGCAGGTGAAGGGAAGGTCCAAAGATACAAACGCAACCGATGAGGCTTGCGGGACTGCCAGTGGCGGGCGTAGTTAGTAGCGTGTATGGGTGTTTGGGAGGAAGAGTGTGTGAGCGTATTCAACGCCTCGCTTCGGAGCCGCCTCTGACTTCCTACCCTCAAACGCTCATACGCCCGCCCACACACACCCGTACCCCCATGCTGAATTACATCTGGGCCGGGCTGATCGTCTCCAGCCTCGTCTTCGCCCTGTTCTACGATGTCCGCGACCTCACCCGCGACACGTACCGCAACGACACGCCGCTCCCGCTCACCGTCGCCTTCCTCGACGTCTACGACGCCGAGGCTCGGCGCACGCCGGTTGAGGTCCGCATCGACCCAGACAAATACGGTGATCTCTACGCCACCGACGCGCGGCCCGAGGTCACCTATGACGCGACGCTGATCCGCACGAACGAGGGCACGCAGCTTCGCTTCGACGCCGACGCGAGCCTCCCCGAGCCGCTCGCCACGATCCGCGACGTGACCAACTCCCGAACCGAACAACTCCAAGGCCGCATCGCGTTTGAGGAGCCGGTCGGTGCTGCGCTAGTCGAGGCGACGGTTGCGTTCGAGCCGGTGCGGTTCGTCAAGATGAACGCGATGGCGGGGGCCGCGCTCGATTTCGCGGAGACGGCGGCGAGCATCGCCCTTAGCCTGATCGGCGTGCTCGCCCTCTTCCTCGGCCTCCTCAAAATCGCCGAGGAAGCAGGCATCATCTACGCTCTCGTCAAACTCGTTCGCCCCATCCTCAAGCCACTCTTCCCCGAGGTGCCCGACGACCACCCGGCGCTTGGCATGATCGCCCTCAACATGGCGGCCAACGTGTTCGGCCTTGGCAATGCCGCCACACCGTTCGGCATCAAGGCGATGGAAGAACTGCAAACCCTCAACCCGACGGACGACACGGCGACGAACCCGATGGTGATGCTCCTCGCCATCAACACGGCGAGCGTCCAACTCGTCCCGCCGGTGCTGCTGCTCGCGCTGATGGGCCTCCAAATCAACCAGCTCATCTTCGCCATCATCATCACGACCGGCATCTCGCTCGTCGTCGCCATCACCGCCGCCAAGCTGCTCGGACGGCTCCCTAAGTCCCGCGCCTCGGACCCGAACAGGAGCGGAGGAACGGAAGAGCGGAAGAACGGAGGAACGGAGGCACTGCCTTCCTGACCATTTCCCTTTCCGCTTACTGCCCTCTGCCTTCTGCTCCCTGAACCATGGAAACGCTCCGCGAGATTATCAGCCTCCTCTCTTACTTCGTCCTGCCGCTCATCCTTGTCGGCTTCCCGCTCTACGGACTGTACAAAAAGGTGCCGGTCTACGAGAGCTTCGTCGAGGGGGCGAAGGAAGGATTCGAGGTCGCCGTGCGTATCATTCCCTATCTCGTCGCCATTCTGTTCGCCATCGGGATGTTCCGGGCGAGCGGGGCTATGGACTTCCTGACTGATGCGCTCCGCCCGGTGCTCGCGCTCATCGGCTTCCCGGCGGAGGTGCTACCGATGGCGATTGTCCGACCCCTCACCGGCTCCGGCTCGGCGGGGATCGTGGTGGACATGATCAACACGTTTGGCGAGGACTCGCTCTTCGTCAAGATGGCTGCGACGATGTTCGGCTCGACCGAGACGACGTTCTACGTGATTGCCGTCTACTTCGGCGCGGTCAACATCAAGAAGACGCGCCACGCCGTCCCCGCCGGTCTGATCGCCGACTTCGCCGCGATGCTCGTCGCCGTGTGGGTCGTCCGTCTGCTGTTCGCCTAAGAGACCAGCCTTGCCTCACGCTGCACGCACTCCAAACCGAGTTCGATACAGCGGAGTTGCAGACGGACGGCGGTTTCGAGATCAAGCGGGCGGAGTTGGTAGACCTCAAGCACATCGTTGATGGACTCGCCCTGCCGTAGCCGGAGTGGCAGCTCGGGAAGTTGATCGAGGAAGGCAAGGTAGGCGGAAGGCAGCCCCGGCTCGCGCTCGTACTCGCGCTCGATCACGAAGAGCGGCAACTCGGTGACGAGGCAGAGTGGGTGCTGCTGACGCTCGGCGTCGTAGCCGGTGATCTTGGCTAGCTCCATCGACGAGTAGAAGAACTTGCGCGCCGTCTCGAAATCGCCCTGCCGCTGGAAGTGCTCCCGCATCGCCGTACCCTCAGGGGTCGTCCAGAAGCCAGGATCGACGTAGTCGAAGCCTTTGTCTCCCCCTCGGTCGTGGTCGTGCAGCTTCAGACCCGCCTCGCTCGCCGCCTGAGCGAATGCCTCGCGGAGTGCCTCTGTTCGGTGTACCCAGTCCCGTTCGATGAGCAGCATCGCGCCCTCGGAGAACCCCATCCCGTGGAGGCTCATGTGGAGGCAGATCGGCGTATAGTCGAACAGGAAGCGGGAGGCGAGGCGGTTCTCTGCACGCATCACCGGGTAACCGAACTCGATATCGTCTCCCGGCTGCTCGCGGACGCGGTGCTGGAGATACGACTCGACCTCGGGCCACGCCTCAATCCAAAGCTGGTTGCGCGCTTCAGCGTCGGGGTTGATCTGTGGGATGATGCGGAAGATGAAGCGCTCGAACAGGTCGGCGAAGCCGCCCTCCTCGGCGAGCCAATCGCGGTGAGCGAGCGTACCGAGGACAAACGTCCGCAGCGTCTCCGGCCCGACCGGCTCATCGGCGTGTGCCCCAGCGATGAGCGTGACCAACTTCGGTCCGTTTCCGAGGGTTATGCCCGCGATGGGCCGCCCCTCCTCGCTCGTACCGAGATCGTGAAACTGCGCAAGGTCAGCATTCGTGGCGCAGGCGTGGCGGAGCACAGCCTGCGCTTCGGCATCGGTGCGGAACCGAATATCGGTGAGATCAAGGTCCGTGAGACGCATAGCGAGGCGCGCGCAGCCAAGCCCGCAAAGAAGCAGAGAGGATCAAGACGTGCCTCCCTTAGACCATACCTCATTTCCTCCTGTTCCGATCTCGCTCGACCGACAAGATCAGCCCATCTTGGTGCGCACCCGCTCGAAGGCCTCCGCGCAACGCAGCGCCCATGCCTGCGCGCCGTCCAAGTCTTCTGCCGATGGCCCCTTGTCGATCTCGAAGATCGGCAATGCCCGCGTCGCCCCGAGCGTGTCGAGCCGGTCTTCGAGCCGGTAGGCGGCGGTGAGGAAGTACGGATCGTAGAGGTGATCTCCCAACCCGATAGTCCCGTAGGCGAGGTGCGATAGGTCCGGCGCGAGTGCGACGAGCGAGTCGTAGAACTCGACCGCGTTGTCGGGGAACGTCCCCTCGGCCCATGTGCAGAGGACCGTGATCAGTCGGTCGGTCTCTTCCAGCATCTCCGGCACCGCGTCCGCCATATCGACAAGCAGCGACGTGTGACCCACCTCGGCGAGCGCATCGGCCACGTCGTCCGCGACGCGCTCGGAGTTCCCGGTCTGTGTTCCGATCAGAATGAGAATAGGGTCGGGCATGAGAGGCTATTGGCTCTTAGCTGTTCGTTCGCTACCGGGAGACCAAAACTAACAGCCAAAAGCCAACAGCGTCATTGACCGAGCACATTGCTCACCGCGAGCAGCCGATCCGTGTCGAACGACGGATCGTAGAGATAGACGAACGCCGTGTACAAGTTCGGTTGCCCGATGCCGACGGTCCGCCGGATGCGCTCGCGCTCGGCGGGGTCGTCAGCAACGTATTTGTAGATGTGTTGCCCTTGCTTGACGAGGAGGCTCCCCTCGTACCGCCGCTCGGTCGCGTTCCACGTAAGCTCATTCGCCGGGTCAATCGCCCAGTTGTTGAAGCTGCCCGACAGGATCACCGGCCCGGCCAGTTGCTGCTCGTCCTGCGGAACGTACCGGAACAGCGCTTCGACATACTCGGCCCCGGTGTCCGCCGGCCCCGCCGCGTCCTGCACGACCGACGAGACGAGGCTCTGTCCCGACAGGTCGCGCTCGAACAAATCGCTCCCGAAGCGGGCATAATCGAGATCAACCGTCACGGTATAGGGCGAGGTCTCGAAGTCTACACGGGCCACCTGCGGGCCGGTCTGGAGCACCGACAGGTCAAGGTCGTAGAGCGGCTCCTCGGGCGCGAAGGCGGTCTCGCGCGGAAGAAAGAACTGGAAGAGCGACCCACCGATGAGCGTCGGTTCCGCCGAGCAGCGCGTGAGCGCGAACCGCCCGTTGCGAGCGAAACACACGTTGTAGTCATAGATCGGACTGTCGAACGCCGAGGGCGGGCGAATGCGGGCGACGGGTTGCAGGAACGCTCCACCGACGCCCCCGGCCAACCCATCCCGAATCGCAAACTCGACTTCGGCGGCCTGCTCGGTGATGAAGAACGCCCGCTCGAACAGCACCTCCCGTTCGCGCCCCGACTCAGTCACGCGAAGGATGTAGTTGCCGCTGCGGAGGAACCCGATGTTGGCGTTCGGGAATTGGTATTCGTAGTGCGTGTAGCGGATCTCCGTGCCGAGCGACGGCTCGTAGTCGCGGAGGTCGTCGCTCTGGAACGTGCGGAGGTACTCAACCGGGAGCAGGTCGCGCCGCCAGTTGCGGTCGGCGTGGTAGAAGTAGATCGTCAGCGGCTCGCCGTACTCCGAGAGGAGATCGAACTCCAGCGTCAGCGTCTCACCCGACCCAATGGACAGGACCGGCAGTGCGCTTTCATTTCCCGTCCGGTAGAGTTGGACGGTGCCAATCGTGGCATCGGTGCGCGGCGTCGCGTAGCCGGAGCCGCCCGCGGCGGAGGTGCTCCCCCTATCCTCGCGCCCCTCTTCTATCGTGGCGCACCCGGCGAGCAGAAGAAGACCCAGCAGGGCCGAACAGGCAGACTTGAATCGAGGCATCGCAGGCGGGAGCAAGAAGAACTGGCGGAAGGCCGGGGCGGCGGGCGGAAGGCCGCAATATGGCGCGCCGCCGCGCAGAAGGCAAGCCTTTTCCGCATCGCCCTACGAACGGCTTACTCCGGCGACCCCAGTACCGGGTCTTCGCGCAGGATCAGCCACCACAGCGCCTCGGCGTAGTCGCGCTGCTGGGCGGCGGCGTGGATGGCTCCGCGCTCATCGTACTCCATCGCTGCCCACTCAGCCGCCGCCGCTGCCGCGAGACGGTCGCCTGCCGCGTGGGCGAAGCGGGCCGTCCATGCCAACCGCTCAGGTTGCCCCCCCGGCACCGATGCCTCTTCAAGGATTGCTTGTGCCGCCGCATAGTCACCCGCCTCGGCCCAGAGTAACCCAGCCAGCATTTTCGCTGCCGCTGTGGAGGTCTCGGCAAGCCGGGCAGCGCGAACACCCGGCGGATCGGAAGCGAGCAGAATCCTGAGTGCGTCGGCGGATAGATCTCGACGCAGTCGCAGCATCGCCCGCGCCTCACGCCGGTAACTCGGTGTCTCGTCCCAAGCTCGCTGATAGACTGCATCGGCTTCAGTAAAATCTCCAGCGAGTTGATACGCATCGCCGAGACGCGACAGCAAGACGGGATCAGCGAGGGTGTCGGCAGCAGCAACGGCAGCTTCGAGACGTTCGATGACATGGTCGGTTTCATCACGCGCAAGCATCAGGCGGCCCCACGCGGCGAGGGGCCACGGCTTGGTCGCGTCGGCTTCGATAGAACGCCCGAAGTGTTGCAGCGCCTCATCGGCATCGCCTGCTGCGAGAGCGGTATTACCCGTCCGGTAGGCCCGTAGCCACGGCTCGACGTAGTGCGGGCACCGGCGCTCAAACAGCGAGGGCCGGGTGAAGCGCCGCTCGACGAGGGCGACGGCTTCGGGGTCGTCGGGTAGCGAGTCGAGCCGAGCGGCCCACTGTGCGGCAAGCGTATCGAGCGGCAACCCATAGACGCTCTCGAAGTCGCCCGAGGCGTAGACCTGCCGGAGCGGCTCGGCTCCGTAGCGCCGGTAGAGGTCGGCGACGAAGGAGCCGGTCGTGGTATACGAGACGGCCCCGCGCCCGGTCCAGAACCCAAGCGGCGAGAGCCGCGATGCAAGAGCAGACCCGAGCGGCTCGGTGCCGAGTCCCGCGCCGTAGCGGGCCGCTGCGCTCACCTGCTGATCCGGCGGCGGCAACCCGTCCGGCGGCTCAAACGCGACGGCCAACCCTTCGACCAATCCAACTGCGGGCGAGGCACGCAGGATACCCCCGAACTCGCGCGAGAAGACGTGCACCAGCTCGTGCCCGAACGACGACTCGAAGCGGCTGGCCAGCAGGTGCATCTGCGGGCGCGGGAGCCAGACCGGGGCCACGCTCGTCTGTGCTGCGCCCGTCAGGGCGGCCTTCGTCTTCGCATCGGGATAGAGGTAAGTGGCGACGCGCTCGCTCACCTCCACCCCGAGCGCCTGACGTAGCTGGTGGTAGCGGTAGGCGTGCGCGTCGGCGATCACCCGAAGCTCACCGGGCGATACGGCGGTGGAGTCGTAGTAGATATCGAACCGGTCCGTTGCGAGGTGACTGCCGAGCCGCTCGCGGATCACCTCGCCCGTCGTATTGAACCCGAGGCGCGGTGCGAAGAGGTAGGCGAGGCCGATGAGCGCGGCGACGAGCAGTAGCGCCCATGCTTCCGAAGAGGATAAAGACGTTCTCTCTTCATTCTCTTCTATCTCCTCTCTCCGTTCTCTTCTCCGCCTCACCCTTCGCCCGAGCATCACCAAGGCCACCATCCAGAGCAGCGTCAAGCCCCGAAACCAGAACAAGCCCGGCCGGATCGCGAGTTCCTCGTCGTAGATCGGGCCTAGGACGCCGCCCCAGACGTGGTTGTAGGTGTAGAACTGCGGGTGCAGCCCGAGATCCCACGCCACCGGCAGCAGGCCCGCACCGAGACCGATGACGACAAACCACAATCCTCGCCGCTTCCACCCTGTCGCATCCAGCGCCCACGCTAGCGCGACGGCCAGCGCCACACTCGGCACGGCGAAGAGTAGAAAGAGCATCAGCCCTTGGACGTAGCCGCAGTTGGCTCGCCACAGGAGCGATACCGTCAGGAGCGCCCACGGCACGATGAGCAGGGTCTCCAGCCGAAGCAGCACCGCCGACAGCCCGCCTCCGCGCCGGAACAGCGCCAGCGCCGCCAGTCCCGACGCGAAGAACCCAACGCCCGCGATGACCGCGCTCGACTCGGCGTGAAGCAAGCCGAGCAGCGGCACCGGCCAGAGAGCCACGCACACCACCGCATAGACGACGGCGACCGCGACGTAAGGCTTCTTCCCCGCTGAACTCATCCCGTCACCATGCTACAGCAGTGTGATCCCGATTCCGATCGAGAGCACCTCCTTGAGTTGGACCTCGTCGATGGTGTCCCGGTCGTAGAGGGTGACAAACTCTAGGTTGGTGTTCAGCCAGTCGTTGACTTTCAGCGTGAGGAGGTTCTCGAACGTAAGGTCCGGAGCCGTATCCCCCACTTGGTTGAAGGCCTGGAACAGCCCAAAGCGAGATTGCAAGAACACGTTCGTGAAAAGCTCTCGCTGGGCTTCGGCGATAAACTCTAGTCCAGCCTCGACGCGAATCGACTCGTCGAGCGCGTTGCCGTAGACGGGCCGCAGCCGGTCGATGAGGACGATGGTTTCCTTCGTGGCGAAGCCGAGCCGGGCGATGTACCACCGATCTGGGTCGTAGGTGATACCGAGCGACTGCGTCCAGATGGCTGGCGCGAAGAAGTCCGACACCTTGAGCCGTTCGCCGGGCACGATGAAGGCCGCGAGCGACGGGGTAGTTTCCGGGTTGGGGTCGTAGTCATAGCCCGGTGCGAACTGCGTGCGGATGTTCGTGGCGAAGGTCGGCTGAAACACACCGGTGCCGGTGTATTGAAGCTCGAAGCCGTAGCGGATCACATCGTCGGACTTGCGGAACTGGAGTGTGTCCTGCTTGACGAGACCAAAGGCAAGGCGGGCGTTGTGGGTCTGCTTGAAACGTCCGGTGAGGCGCTCGAAGATGCCGTTCGTCCCAGCCGTGAAGGAGAGCGCATCGAGGCCCCCCTCCTGCCAGTTGCTGTAGGCGGCTTGGCTGAAGGCGAGTTGGCCGGTGAGGCTGGAGCGCCAGCCGTCGGCTTCGGTGAGCGGTTCCTCCTCATCTTGGGCGAGAGCGGGACTAGAGATTAGGGCGAGGCTCAGGAGGAGCAGGAGTGGCGTAAAGCGGGGCATGGTGGATGGGGCTTAGCGAGGTGGGCAATGGGGTGGTATAAAGAAGGGCCGCGCCGGGATCGGCGCAGCCCTCGGCAATCAAAAGCCAGGACGGCATTACATATCGTTCTTCTTGTCCTGAATCTCGACGCGGATGTCTTGGGCCATCTTCTTCAGCTCCTGCATGCCCTTGCGGACGCGCGTGCCAGCAGCCTTGTTACCCTTGTCGTAGAACTGGCTGAAGTCGCGCTCCATCGAGTCCACGTATTCCTTGAGATCGTCGAAACGAGCCATGAGTTGAATCCTCCTAAGTTGGGGTGAAGGGAACGGCAGACGAAGCAGCGACTGCCCCCTAGGAATGTGAGTACACCGAAAGAATAGCACTCCCGACGCAATGTGTCAAGCCGGATCCGGCCTTTCTGGACGATTTAAGGCGATTTTTCGGCACCCTGCCCCACGACACGCACCCCGCGAAGGGGCGATTTCCGCAAGCCCGACCGCTGAACTACGCGCACGTCAGCCCCCACTGCCAGCGCCGCATGCAGCGCCTCCGGCTCCGGCAACGCGCCGGGTGTAAGATCAGCCAGAACCAGCTCCCTTTCCACCGAAACGCCCCCTTTTGAGTCATCAAGCGGCTTAGTACTCAGAAACATAACGACCGCCTCCGTTCCGTTTGCGGCTAGCTCTTTCGCTATTGCGCCCGCAACGCCTCCACCGTTCGCCTCACGCACGCCCCCCTCGTCAGCAGCAACAAGCGTTGCAATCACGGGCACAGCACGCTGGGCCACAAGGTCGCCCAACCAGCCCGCGTTTTCGGCTCGTACACCCGATTCATCCTGCCGGACCAGCCCCCGTCCTCCGGCTTCGAGCGGAATCGCCGCCACGCCTGCGTCGTTGAGCGTGTGGGCGACCTGCCGGTTCAGGTCGCGCGCCGCCCGCGCCACGAGTGCCCGGTCCTCCGGCGTCTCGGCGACGAGCACACCGTCCTCCCACCGGGCGATCTGCCCCCGCGCTTCGAGCATTCGCTCCGCTGCCTCACCCGCCCCGTGAACGATGAGGCACGGCGCGCCGAGTGCCTGCACGTCGCGGGCGAAGCCGTTCAAGAAGAGCGGGTCGCCGAGATGATAGCGGTCGAGGTAGAGGACGTAGATCATCGGGAGAATGAGGGACTGAGAGATCAGGGGATTGAGAATACTCAACCGGCGAGGTATGATCCAGTGGATCTGCTGACGGTGCGAGTTATCCACATCGCTTGATGCAGAGACGTGATCCTGTTTTCTTGCGATGGTCTCGGTGGTACTCACTCCCCCGCTCCTCCGATCACTCAATCCTCCGATATCCCTTGCCCGAGTTCTGCCACCTCCACTGCCACACCCAGTATTCCCTCCTCGACGGGGCCGCCCGCATCAAGAACCTGGTCGGGCGCGCGGCGGAGTTGGAGATTCCCGCCCTCGCCATCACCGACCACGGGAATCTGTTCGGCGTCCCGGAGTTCTATACCTACGCCCGGAACGCCGGGGTCCAGCCGATCATCGGGTGCGAGTTCTATGTCACCCCTTCGGGCATGGGCGACACGAGCGACCGGACGCGCTACCACCAAGTGCTCCTCGCCAAGAACGAGGCGGGCTACCGGAACCTCATCAAGCTCTCGTCGATGAGTTACACCGACGGGTTCTACTACAAGCCGCGCATCGACCGCGACACGCTCCGAGAACACAGCGAAGGACTCGTGGCGACGACCTGCTGCCTCCAGGGCGAGGTGCTGCGGACGATCCTCGACAAGGGCGAGGACGAAGGGCTGGCCGTCTTCAAGGAGTACCTCGACATCTTCGGCGAGGACTACTACATCGAGATACAGGATCACGGCATCCCCGACCAGCAAACCTGCAACGCGGTGTTGCTGAAGTGGGCCGAGCAGTACGGGGTGAAGGTGGTGGCGACGAACGACGTACACTACGTCCACCAAGACGATGCAGCGGCGCAGGACGTGCTGCTCTGCCTCCAGACTGGACGGGCGTACAACGACCCGAACCGGATGCGCTTCGAGAACGACCAGTTCTTCCTGAAGTCGATGCCGGAGATGCAGGTCGCGTTTGCCGAGGCCGTGGGCGACACCATCGTGATTGACCGGGCGCTGGATGCGACGCGGGAGGTGGCGGACAAGTGCAAACTCGACCTCGACATGGGGACGCTCCTCATGCCGCACTTCCCGATCCCCGAGTCGTTCGCCGACCCGTCGGGCTACCTCCGACACCTCGTCTTTGAGGGCGCGAAGATGCGCTATAGTGGGGTCGTCGCCGAGCCGATCCGCGAGCGGCTCGACTACGAGTTGAAGGTGATCGCCGAGATGGGGTACGACGGCTACTTCCTCATCGTGCAGGACTTCACCACGGCGGCACGCGACCTCGGCGTGTCGGTCGGGCCGGGGCGCGGGTCAGCCGCCGGAAGCTGCGTGGCCTACTGCCTCGGGATCACGAACATCGACCCACTGGCCTACGACCTCCTCTTCGAGCGCTTCCTCAACCCCGAGCGCGTCTCGATGCCGGACATCGACATCGACTTCGACGACCGGGGGCGCGGCAAGGTCATCGACTACGTCGTCGAGAAGTACGGGCGCGAGTCGGTCTGCCAGATCGTGACGTTCGGGACGATGGGCTCCAAGTCGGTCATCCGCGACGTGGCGCGCGTGCTCGACATTCCGCTGCCCGAGGCCGACCGCATCGCCAAGCTCATCCCCGATGGCGTGAAAGTCTCGCTCGACGACGCCAAGAGTCAGGTCAAAGAGTTCGCCGACCTCTACAAAAGCCCCGACCCGCAGGTGCGGAAACTGATGCACTACGCCTCGGTCCTCGAAGGCAGCGCGCGGCACACCGGGGTCCACGCGGCGGGCGTCATCATCGCCCCCGGCGACGTGAGCCAGTACGTCCCGGTCTCGATTCAGAAAGGCAAGGGCGGGGCGGGCGACGCGGTCGTCACGCAGTACGACGGCAAGTGGATCGAGGAGTTTGGCCTCCTCAAGATGGACTTCCTCGGCCTCAAAACGCTGACAGTCCTCGACGATGCCCTCGCCCTCATCAAAGACGGTCACGGCGTCGAGATCGACCTCGACGCGCTCGCACTCGACGACCCCGACACCTACAAGCTTTTCCAGCGCGGCGAGACGGTCGGCATCTTCCAGTTCGAGTCGGAAGGAATGCGCGAGTGGATGCGGAAGCTGAAGCCGACCGGGATCAACGACCTGATCGCGATGAACGCGCTCTACCGGCCCGGCCCGATGGACCTCATCCCGACCTACATCGACCGCAAGCACGGCAAGGAAGAGGTGTCGTACCCGCACCCGATGCTCGCCGAGATTCTGGAGCCGACCTACGGGATTCCGGTCTATCAGGAGCAGGTGATGCAGATGGCGCAGGTGATGGGCGGCTACACCCTCGGCGGGGCCGACCTGCTGCGGCGGGCGATGGGCAAGAAGAAGCAAGAGGAGATGGACAAGCAGCGCGTCGTCTTCGTCGACGGCGCGGCACAGAAGGAGGTCGATGCGGCGAAGGCCAACGAGGTCTTCGACATGATGGCCAAGTTTGCGGGCTACGGGTTCAACAAATCACACAGCGCGGCCTACAGCCTCGTCGCCTACCACACGGCCTACCTCAAGGCGCACTACCCCGCCGAGTTCATGGCGGCGGTGCTGACGAACGAGTCGGGCGACTCGAAGAAGCTCGCGGTCGCGCTCGACGAGGCGCGGCGGATGGGGCTGTCGCTGCTTCCGCCGTGCGTGAACAGTTCTCAGCACCACTTCAACGTCGAGGCGACCGACACCGGGCGACAGGTCCGGTTCGGGCTGTACGCCGTCCGGGGCGTCGGGGCCGGGGCCATCGAGGCGATCGTCACCGAGCGCGACGAGAACGGGCCGTACCAGAGCCTGTTCGACTTCTGCAAGCGGGTCGATCTCCATTCGGTCAACAAGGCCGCGCTGGAGGCGCTGGCGAAGGCGGGGGCGTTCGACTTCTCGGAGGCGCACCGGGCGCAGCTCGCGCAGGCCGTCGAGGACGCGCACAAGTTCGGGCAGCAGCATCAGGTCAACAAGGCGCTCGGCCAGAACTCGCTCTTCGGCGGCGACGGGGCGACGCAGGACGACTTCGAGCCAAGCCTCCCGCACGTCGAGCCGTGGACGCGCGGCGAGCAGCTTCGCCACGAGAAGGACCTCGTCGGGTTCTACGTCTCCGGCCACCCGCTCGACGCCTACGAGGCCGAGGTCAACGCCTTCGTCTCGGCCTTCCTCGGACGGGCCGACGACATCGACCTGGAGCGCGAGCAGAAGGTGTGCGGGATCATCACCGAGGTCAAGCAGATCACCACCAAGTCCGGCAAGCCGATGGCGTTCCTGACGCTCGAAGACCAGACCGGCCAGGGCGAGGTGGTCCTGTTCACCAAGGTCTTCGAGCGGCACCAGCACCTTCTCCGCCCCGACGAGGTGGTGATGGTGCGCGGGCAGGCCGAGGTGCGCGGCGGCGTCAAGATCAAGGCGACCGCCCTCGACCCGATGTGGAAGGTCCGCGAGCAGTACGTCAAGAAGATCATCCTCCGCCTCGACGCCGACGAGACGCCGGTGGAGGCGATGGACGAACTGTGGGCGCTGTGCGAGCGCAACCGGGGGCCGGCCCAACTGATGTTCGACGTGGAGACGAGCGCCATCCCGAAGCCCGTCCGCCTCCGCGCGCGGAAGGGCATGGTGGAGCCAACGCCTGAGCTGATGCAGGGCATCTACCGCCTCTTTGGGCGCGAGATGGTTATGTTAGAAGGTGATCAGTGACATTTTCCTCGTACCTACAAGCCACTGCACTCCCGGCTCCTTCTTGAACCAGTAGAATTATGGATACACGCTCGCCACTCAAGCCGCAACAACATATTTGCAATATCATCTGTGAAACCAGAGAGCATCACCCTAATTTTGCTCTATTGCTTGGAGCTGGAGCAAGTGCCACTAGCGGCGTAATGACAGCCTCAGCAATGATAAAAAGCTGGAGAGTTAAATACCACTCAATATACGGCGGTGATACAGAGTATGATTATTTCGTGCAACAACAGCCTTGGCATGGCAATCCGAATGAGTATTCGTTTTTATTTGAAGCCCTATTTGACCAACCTAGCCAAAGAAGAGAGTTTATTGAAAAATGCATATATGAAGCATTCCCATCTTGGGGCTACATCTACCTAGTAAGTCTCATAAGAAATAACGTATTTAATACTGTATTTACAACTAACTTTGATGATCTCCTGAATGAGGCGTGTTACCAGTTTAGCAGTGACGTAAGACCAATAGTGTGCGCTCACGACTCAAGTATCAGGACTCTTCGCCTCACCTCTAAAAGACCAAAAATAATAAAGCTACACGGTGACTTTCTGTTTGATAACATTAAGAACACCGAGAGAGAACTAGAATCACTAGAAGAAAATATGAGAGACAAATTCAAGCAATATGCAACAGAATTCGGCTTAATTGTTTTAGGATACTCTGGGCAGGACAGGTCGGTTATGGACAATCTTGACTCTTTGCTTCGATTTGATCACAATTTTCCTCATGGAGTGTACTGGTGCGTTCGCAAGGGTTCTGAAATCACCGATAATGTTCTGGCACTTAAGAGATTTCCACGCTTCAACTTAGTTGAAATCGAAGGATTCGACGAATTCTTTGCCGAGATACACGACGATCTAGATCTGGACCTACAACCTGAGATGATAGATCCGTATGGAGCCCTTGCAACTAAGCTTAATTCCCTATTAGACAGAGTTCGGCTTCCAAAATCTGCACAAACACACAAAGTTATTGAGCGTGACATCAGAAACCTTGGCAGAGAAATAAACAGATTAGCAGATGGTCGGCTGTCTGATAAGGAAAGAGAAATTGACAATGACGGAGAAACTGGTGACGCATCCTCCTCAAATAATTACATTGAACTTCCTTTCAGGTTGTTGGCTCAGGTTCAGCAGAGGATGGGAGATTTTTCTAGTGCCATGCAATCGATACTAGAGCAGATTAAATCAAGGCCTACTCTAGATGCATACGGCCTGGCTTTTGAGCTGTTAAACAAGGAAAGAGACAAAGAACTAGCAGCATACCTAGTCGAAAGCCTTAGACAGTCTAAGTCAATTCTTGACGATCAACCTTCCAATACTTTCAATTTTGCTCTCAGTCTGATAGATGCTAAGCTCTATGATTACGCTGATCAAGTCTTAGATATAGGCTACGACGTATATCGTCGCCAAGCTAACAAGAAAGCATTTGACACTGAATATTTCAAGATCAACAAGGCTCAGATAAAACGACATAAAGAACTGGAACTTAATGATGAAGAAGCATCTGACCTCGAATACATATCTGCTAATTCAGAAGATGATTACGCTAAGATTGGAGCGTTAATCGTATTAGGAAAGGCCAAGGAAGCCCAAATTTTAATAGACAAAAAGCTAAAAGACCCGAACGGTGATGACCTAAAAGAATTTCTCAAGTCATGGCCAATTTTCAGGCTTCTACCTGAGATGCCAAAAAATGGCATACATGCCGAAAGCTAGGATTATCAAAACACTATAGGCACAAACAGCGCATGCCCCGCGCCCGCCGTCCCGCCCCCTACCTCGCCCAACTCGTCTCCCCGCTGAGCGACGCTGCGCCGCCGCCCCTCGGCCCGCGCCTCCGGGTGGCGACATACAACGTCCACCGCTGGGCGGGCGTCCGCGGCGGCAAGCAGTACGACCCCGACCGCGTCCTCGCCGTGCTCGACGAACTCGACGCCGACGTGCTGGCCCTCCAAGAGGTACTCCACCCGTTCGGCAACGGCGACCCGCTGCGCGAGGCGTCGCGGATGCTCGGGTTCCACCTCGCGTTCGTCGTCACCCGCATCCACAAACGCGGCGAACTCGGCAACGCCATCCTGTCGCGCTGGCCACTGGCCGGGGCCGAGGCCATCGACCTGTCGTTCAACCGGCTGGAGCGGCGGGCCGCGCTCGCCGTCCGCCTCACCGACGGCGATGGCGAGCCGCCACTGACGGTCGCCTCGACGCACCTCGCCATCGTGGACCGGACCCGGACACGGCAGGTCGAGGCCCTGCTTAACCACCCGCACTTCGACGGTGGCCCGGCGGTGCTGATGGGCGACATGAACGCCTGGCGCAAGACCCCCGCCTCGCGCAATCTCGACAGCTTCGCCGAGCGGCACCACAACCAGTCGTGGCCCGCCTCCTACCCCAGCCCGCGCCCCGTGATGGCACTCGACCGGGCCTACGCACGCGGCGCACGCATCGAGAACCTCCATGCCCACGACACGCCCGCCAGCCGCCTCGCGTCGGACCACCTGCCCGTGGTCGGCACCGTCGTGCTGAACGGAACGAGCGATGCGGCGGACGCGGTCTAGCTCGGCGGTGTGACGGGCAGCCCGGCGCGGTGCATGATGACGAGCGCATTCGTAGTCGGACACGGCCCTTCGCGGAGGCGATAGTCGAACACGAGCCGGTCGCCCTCCGTCTCCTCGCGGAAGTGCAGATTGCGGATGTCGGGCCGTTCGTCGGCGAGGTTGGCGAGGGCGAGGTCGTGCGTGGCGACAAGCGAAGTCGCACGCGCTTCGGCGAGGGCACGCACGACGGCCTCGGCCCCCGCGAGGCGCTCGCGGTTGTTTGTCCCACGTAGCATCTCGTCGATCAGCACCAGCACGGGCGGGCCATCGGCCTCGACGCCATCGAGCAAGGCCCGAAGCCGACGCACCTCGCCGTAGAAGGTCGAGATACCGTCTTGCAGTACGTCCCCGATCCGCATCGACGTGAACGGGCGCAGCGGCTGCATCGCGAGGGCACCCGCTGTCACCGGCCCACCTGCCCACGCTAGCACGGTCGCCACGCCAATCGACCGGAGGAAGGTGCTCTTGCCCGACATATTCGAGCCGGTCACAATCGCGACGCGACTACCATCGAGTACGATGGCGTTCCCCACCGCCTCGCCGAGCGGCAGTAGCGGATGCCGCAGATCGGTCGCCTCGAACAGCGAAGCTTCCGATGCGGGGTTGAGCAAATCGGGGAAACAGACAGAGGCCGGGCGGAAGTCCGCCCACGTTGCGAGGGCGCTCAACGCCTCGATCTCGGCGAGGGCATCGAGCCACGGGACGAGCCGCTCCTCGAAGGCCCCGCGCAGGCGATCCAGCCGAACGGCGAGGAGGAGGTTGTAGGGCAGCAGCGTGTTGAGGACCAGCCCCCCGACATCGTTGCGCGTCAGCTCTGCCGCCGTGATGATCCACCGCAAGCGGCGCTCGAAGTCGCTCGGGCTTCGGTCACCCTCGAACGCTTGCCAGAGCGGGTCGAGTACCGCGTCGCGCGCGCCCTGCCGCTCCAGAAACGCCAGCGCAGGCATCAGCCGACGGAGCGCTTGCTGGAGGTCGTAGGCCTGATCGAACACCCGCTGCACCGCCCCGATGCGCGACAGGTAGAGCACGCCGTAGACCACGAGCGAATACACCCACCACCACATCGGCCCACCGGCCATCGCGACACCGACGAGAACGAAGGTCACGAGGGCGAGGGCGCTCAGAATCGCTGCCCACAACCGCAGGTTGAACGGTGGTACCGGAGCGTGCAGCCACGTTCGGACGGGTGCATCTAACCACCACCGATCGAGGTCGCCCGCCGCCTCGTGGGCGAGCAATGCCAACCGGTCCCGAAGCCTTCGCCGACCGATGAGCGCACACACCCGCGCCTGCCGCATCCGAGCTGTGTCTACATCGGGCACCTCGGCCAGTAGCCACGACCGAAGGCGCTCGTGTCCCACCTCCGTGCCGGTCGTGTCCAGGAGATGCAGCAGCGAGCGCGGCCCGACGAGGTCGAGGTCAGCAGCAAACGGATGCGTAGGGTCGGCGGCATGGGGCGCTGGCCCGAGGTCGTCCCAAGCGAGGTTCAGCCGGGCACCGTGCCGTGCCTGAAGCGCTCGCCAGAGCTGCGCCCGCGCGCGACCTTGCTCCACGCGCTCGTGCAGTTTCGCAAGAGCATAGAACGCAAAGGCCGCGACGGCGGCGACGGTCCAGCCCGCTACGATCCCGGCGGCCTGCCCCGTCGCGAGTGCCGCAACGATGCCTGTGAGGAAAAGTGCAATGCGCCAGCGCGACAGGCGGCGGCTCCGGGCTGCCAGCCGGTCGAGGTAGGCATCCAGCTTCGTGAGCAATGGGGAAAGCCTTTCGGCAGCGACAGCCATATCAGGTGTGTGGCATGCCCTCGGCGGTGAGAAGGAGATCGACCACGTCCGGGGTTACATCTACGATCTCGTCGGCTCCCTCGCGGCGTAGCTCGTTTTCCGTTCCGAAGCCGCACAGCACGCCGATGGTCTGCGCCCCAGCGGATTTTCCGGCGAGCATATCGACCGTCGTGTCGCCGATCATCACGCACTCGTCGGGGCGGACGCCCATCTGCGCGGCAGCGTACTCGACGGGGTCGGGGTACGGCTTCATGCGCTCTGTGGTCTGCGCGGTGATGAGGGCCGTGAAGTGCTTGCGTAAGTCGAACGTGTCGAAGAAGTGGGCCACCCGCTCGGCTCCGCCCGTCGAGATCGCGCACATCGGGTAGTGCGGCGCGAGCGTCTCCAGCATCACGTCGATCTCGGGCACGATGAGGTGCTCCGGCTCGGCCTCCTCCTTGCCTCGCCTCTCGCTGATGAAATCGCGTACACGCTTCAACTCGTCGTCGATCCCGAAGCGGTCCGCGAGGCCATAGAGTGTGTTGACCGGCGTCTCGGCGTCGAGGACAATCCGGCGCGCGAGGCGCTCGTGGGTATGCTCGCCGAGAAAGGGTAGCTTGGTCAGTAGGGCGGCGATTTGCTCAACGAGTTGGTCGTCGGTGTCGGAGAGCGTGCCGTCTACGTCGAAGCAGAGGGCACGGATGCGGGTGGCGTCAATCGACATTGCAATAACGGCTCAGTAGCCGACTGGCGTCACGTCGCGCCGCGTGTCGAAGGCGCTAAGCAGCGTCCCGTCCTCCTGCACAAGAATGGCCGACACCGCCCCCGTGTTGCCGAAGGCGTCGAGGTCCCATCCCATCGCCCGGAGGCTGTCGAGCGCCGTCTCGCGGAAGTCGCCGCCGGGCCATGTCTCCACCGCCGTCTCGTAGCCGAACGTATCGGGATTCCACTGGTGATGGAACCGCTTGGCTGCGATGGCCTCGGGGAGCGTCAGCCCGAAGTCGAGGACGCCCGTGACGACCTGGAAGACGGTCGTAATGATGCGCGGTCCGCCGGGAGTGCCGACGACCATGAAGAGGTCACCCTCCGGGTCTTCGAGGATCGTCGGCGTCATCGACGAGACCATCCGCTTGCCGGGGGCGATGGCGTTGTTCTCATTCGTTACGCTCCCCCACAGGTTGGGCGCACCGGGCTTCGCGGTGAAGTCGTCCATCTCGTCGTTCAGGAAAAACCCGGCCCCGTCCACGACCACCTTCGAGCCGTACCAGTCGTTGATGGTGAGCGTCAAGCTGACCGCGTTGCCCTCGGCATCGACGACCGAGAGGTGGGTCGTTTGCGTCGACTCGTGGGGCACACCGGGCGGCGTGCCTTCGGTGACGTTGGCGCTGCCCGTCGCCCGCGACGGGTTGAAGTCTACCATCCGGCTCCGCATATAGGCTTTCGAGAGCAGCCCTTCGACGGGCACATCCACGAACGCGGGGTCGCCGAGCCAGTGGGCGCGGTCGGCGAAGACGCGGCGCTCGGCTTCGGCCATGCGGTGCATCGAGGCCGCCGAGTGGAACCCGAGTGCGCCGAGGTTCACCGGCTCCATCGCGTTGAGGAGTTGAACGAGCGCGATCCCGCCCGACGAGGGCGGCGGCATGGAGATCACGCGGTAGTCTCGGTATGTGCCCCTGATCGGCGCGCGCTCAACCGGCTCATAGTTGGCAAGATCACCGTGCGTGATGAGTCCCCCATCGCGCTCCATCTCGGCGACGATCAGGTCGGCGGTGCGGCCTCGGTAGAAGCCGTCGCGCCCGTCGTCGCGGATGCGGCGGAGCGTGGCGGCGAGATCCGTCTGCACGAAAGTCTCATCAGGGACAAAGTAGGTCGGCTCTCCGTTCGCACCATCAGGCTTGACAAACAGCTTGACCGTGCTCGGAAAAGGCAGAAACGTGTCGCGGTACTGGTTGAAGTGGCGGCTCTGAAGTTCCGTCAGCCGGAAGCCATTCTCGGCAAGGGCAATGGCCGAGTCAAGCACGGCGGCACGATCCAAGCTCCCGTATCGCTCCAGCGCCATGAGGAATCCGGCCACCGTCCCCGGCACCCCGACAGCGAGGTGCCCGACGCGGCTCCTATCGCGGTCCGGCTCACCGTCGCCATCGAGGTACATGTCCCGCGTGGCCCCGGCGGGAGCCATCTCGCGGAAGTCGAGCGTGGTCGCCGTGCCGTCGGCGAGGCGAATCACCATAAACCCACCGCCGCCGATGTTGCCCGCCTTCGGCAACGTCACCGCGAGCGTGAAGCCCGCAGCCACGGCGGCATCGACGGCGTTGCCGCCGTTCTTCAGTACCTCCAACCCCACCCGTGACGCCTCCGGGTGCCCCGACACGACGAGACCCTGCGCGGCGACGAGGCCCTCCGTCGTATCCGCGTGGACGACGCTAGACACGCTTGGTCCCTCTTGCGCCGGGGCCTGGGCGTCCGAGGCGGACAGGAAGCACCCGGTCCAAAACGGAACAGCGAGGAGGAGTATATAAATGGTGCGAACGGTCACGGTGGGGTAAGTCTGAACGAGGTGGGATCGAAACTACCGGCGGCGGCGGAGAACGGCAACGGGGAGACCATGCGACAGCGATGCGGTCTGATTGAATACGTCGGTATCGCCGTCACATCTTTCCCCCGGAATGTAGAAGTGAACGAACCCTGACTCGATCCGAGTCTCATTTCCGGTCTCACGGCAACATCCTTGTTATGACACCCACCACAACGGTCGCACGACGAGACCGACAAGATTTTATCCACCACACCTCCCGATACCATGCGCTACTACGGACGATTCCTAGCAACCGTGTATACCGGCGTCGGGCTTGTCAGTCTCGCCGTCCTGTGGGTGTTCCAAACGGCCCCCTGACCCACAGACCCGAACCGTACTCCCACCACCGGCGGCGCGCTCGAAATGATCTCGGGCGCGCCGCTGTTTTTTTATTGCGAGTCGGGAATAGGACAGAGCACTATCAGCCGGAGCAGTATCATCTGCTTTCTGCCTTCTGCCCCCTGACATGGCTCTCACCTCGCTCGACTGGCTGATCGTCGGCGGCTATCTCGTCTTCTCGCTCGGGCTGGCGCTCTATTTCTACCGGCGCGCCGGGCGCAACACGGACGCCTTTTTCCTGAGCGGGCGCAACCTCCCGTGGTGGATCGCCGGGACGAGCATGGTCGCCACGACCTTTGCCGCCGACACACCCCTCGCCGTGACAGAGTTAGTGGCGAACGAAGGCATCGCGGGCAACTGGCTGTGGTGGTACGCCGCACTCGGTGCGCTCCTGACCGTGTTCTTCTTCGCCCGGTTGTGGCGGCGCAGCGGCGTGCTAACCGACGTGGAATTCGTCGAGCTTCGCTACACCGGGCCACCCGCCGCTGCGCTACGCGGAATCAAGGCCGTCTACTTCGGCCTCTTCATGAACGGCATCATCATCGGCTGGGTGGTGCTGGCGATGGAAACCGTTGTCCGCGTTCTCTTCCCCGACCTGACACTGTTAGGACAGACCTCATTTGCATTCGTGGGCATAGAGATCGGCGCGCCGATGGCGACGGTGGGATTACTCATGCTGATCGTCGCGGCGTACTCGCTGATCGCCGGGCTTTGGGGTATCGCCGTCACCGATGTGTTTCAGTTTGTGATGGCGATGGTGGGGTCGCTCGCCCTCGCGTTCTTCGCGCTCGACCTGCCCGAAGTCGGCGGCATCGCGGGCCTCGTGGACAAGCTGCCTGCCTCGACGTTTCGGTTCTTGCCCGAGGTCGGTGTCGGAGCGCTGGAGAGTGCAGGCGTGCTAACGCTCTCGGCGGCGGCGTTCGCAGCGTACATGGGCGTGCAGTGGTGGGCGAGTTGGTATCCGGGAGCCGAGCCGGGCGGTGGCGGGTACGTAGCGCAGCGTATGCTGAGTGCCCGGAGCGAACGCGACTCCCTCTTGGCGACCCTGTGGTTTGCGGTCGCGCACTACTGCCTGCGTCCGTGGCCGTGGATCATCGTTGCCCTCGTCGCCCTCGTCCTCTACCCCGGTCTCGACGATCCGCGCGAGGGCTACGTTCTTGTGATGCGCGAGACCCTACCGCCAGGCCTGCTCGGGCTGTTGTTTGCTGCGTTCCTCGCTGCGTTCATGAGCACCATCTCGACGCAGCTCAACTGGGGCACGTCCTATCTGGTCCACGACCTCTACCGCCGGTTTCTCGTCAAAGACCGAGTGGAGAAGCACTACGTCGCGGCAGCGCGGTGGACGACCTTCGCTCTCGCTGTCGCTGGGTTTCTTGTTGCCACCCAACTCGACTCGATTAGCGGCGCGTGGGGTCTCGTCCTCAGCGCCTCAGCGGGGCTGGGCCTCGTACTCATCCTGCGGTGGTACTGGTGGCGCATCAACGCCTGGAGTGAACTCGCCGCCACGCTCACGCCGCTCGCCCTCGTCGCCCTCCAACTCCTCGGTGTGCCGGTGCCGTTTCTGACCGAAGCGTTCCCGACCAACCTCTTCGGCATCTCGGCGATCACCACCACCGTCTGGCTCGCCGCAACGTTTCTCACCCGCCCCACCGACGCAGCGCGGCTCGACACCTTCTACCGGCGCATCCGACCAGGTGGACCGGGCTGGTCGCCCGTGGCGAAACGCAACGCCGACGTGGAACCCGACACAGGACTGGCACGACTCGGGACCTACTGGATCGTCGGTAGCGCGATTGTCTATGGCTCGCTGTTCGGGACCGGCCACCTGATCCTCGGGCGGCTGGGTACCGGCGCAGCGTTTCTGCTCGCCGCTGCGCTCGCGCTGGGATGGCTGCTGCGCGACCTTGCCCGGCGTGAGTCAGGGACCCTGGCGTAGAGCTTATCTTCGGCCCCGCGTCTACCACCACTCCCATGCGCATCCTCGTCCACGACTTCGCCGGGCATCCGTTTCAGGTTCAACTCAGTCGCACCCTCGCCCGGCGCGGGCACACCGTCCTCCACGCCTACTGCGCCTCGCTCTCCTCCACGCCGCAGGCAATGGAGACCCACGCGGACGACCCGGACACGTTCGAGATCAGGGGCATCGCGCTGGACAAGCCGATCAACAAGCAGGCGTTCGTCACGCGGTGGCGGCAGGAGCGCGCCTACGGCCACCTCGCCGCCGCCGCCCTCCGCGACTTCCGGCCCGACGTAGTGCTCTCGGCGAACACACCGCTCGACGCGCAGCGCACCCTCCTCGATGCAAGCCGAGCGGTCGGTGTCCGGTTCGTCTACTGGGTGCAGGACCTAATCGGATGGGCGGCAGAGCGATTACTGAAAGAGAAAGTCCCCGTCGTCGGTGGAGCGGTCGGGTCGTACTACGCGAAGATGGAGCAGGCACTCCTCGCCCAGAGCGACGCCCTCGTGCTCGTCTCCGATGCCTTCTACGAGGCCATTCCAGAGATTCGCCAGCACCCCTCGGCGCACGTCATCCCGATCTGGGCACCGCTCGACGCCGTCTCCGTCCGGCCCCGCGACAATACGTGGATTCAGAAGCAGGACATCCGTAAAGACAGCCTTCGGTTCATCTATGCAGGCACGCTGGGGCTTAAGCACAACCCCAAGCTCCTCCTGAACCTCGCCCACCGGATTCCGCATGAGATCATCGTGATCTCGCAGGGCGCGGGGGTCGAGTGGCTGCGCGAGCAGAAAAAGATCGAGAACGCCAAGAACCTCCGGTTCCTCCCGTTCCAACCGTTCGAGGACCTCCCCGATGTACTCGGCTCGGCGGATGTGCTCGTCGCCATCCTCACGCCAGAGGCCGGGGTATTCTCCGTCCCCTCGAAGGTGCTAACCTATCTCTGCGCGGGCCGCCCGCTCCTCCTCGCCGTGCCACCCTCGAATCAGGCCGCACAGATCGTCCGGGAGCATGAAGCAGGCCTCGTGGTGAAACCGAGCAACAATCGAGGATTTCTCGAAGCCGGTGCACGGTTGGCGAGCGACGCCGCGCTCCGCGAGACGATGGGCACGAACGCCCGCGCCTACGCCGAGCAGCACTTCGGCATCGAGCCTATCGCCGACCGCTTCGAGGCCATCCTCACTGGTTCCCCCGCTCCCGTCTCCACCACGTCCTGATGCTCGACCTCCTCCTCAACGCCGACGTATACGCCCCTGCCGCACTCGGCCGTCGCCACCTCGTCGTGGGCGGCGGGACCATCCTCTACGTCGGGAAAGACCAGCCGGAGATTCGAGGGCCAGAGGTTCGCGTGACCGACCTCAACGGGCGGCGCGTGATGCCGGGCCTGATCGACGGGCACGCCCACCTCACGGGCGGCGGCGGCGAGGCCGGGCCGCAGACGAAGGTGCCCCCGCCGGTACTCAGCAGCTACACTCTCTCCGGCGTCACGACGGTCATCGGCGTCCTCGGTACCGATGACCTGACGCGGACGACGGCAGAACTCGTCACGCAGGTGCGGGCGCTTCGCAACGAGGGTCTGTCAGCCTACTGCCACACCGGCGGCTACCACCTCCCGCCGACCACGCTCACCGGCTCGGTGCGTGGCGACATCGTCTACCTCGACTGCGTCCTCGGCGTCGGCGAGATCGCGCTCTCGGATCACCGCTCCAGCCAGCCGACATTTCAGGAGATCGCCCGGCTAGCCAGCGAAGCGCACGTCGCTGGACTGATGACCGGCAAGGCAGGCATTGTCCACTTTCACCTCGGTGATGGGCCGCGCGGCCTCGACCTCATTAACCAATGCCTCGACGAGACCGAGATTCCGGCGCGGGTCTTCAACCCGACACACGTCAACCGCCGCAAGGCGCTGTTCAAGGAAGCCTGCGACCTCGTTAAGCGCGGCTGCACCATCGACGTGACGGCCTTCCCCAAGCAGAGCGACGACGAGTGGAGCGCCGCCGAAGCGATTCGCCGCTACCAAGACCTCGGCTTGCCGGACGGACGCCTCACGGTCTCCTCTGACGGCGGCGGCTGCCTTCCCACCTTTGACGCCGAAGGACAAGTCGCTTCGATGGATGTAGGGCATCCGCACGAATTGATGGACACGATCCGCGAACTCCTCCGCGCCGGGCGCTCGCTCGACACCATCCTCCCGCCGTTCACGACGAACCCCGCCCGTCTCCTACGCCTGCCCACCAAAGGTCGCATCGCCGAAGGGGCCGACGCCGATCTGATCGTGCTCAACGAAAACGACGGGGCGAATGACGTGATGGCGCGAGGCCAGTGGCACGTCCGCGACGGACAGGCGGTCGTGCGAGGAACGTTTGAATAGTGCCGAGCAGTGAGGCTCAAGCGGTAAATAGTTGGTTCCTTCCCGCTCGACCTCAACACCCGTAGTTCGATCTTTCCTGCATGCCTTCTCCCACCCGACCGAACGTCGCCCGCGGCTTCGTTGTCCCGATTGGCGGGGCCGAACGCAAGAAACGCAACCCGCTCATCTTGGAGCGCTTCGTCGCCCTCGCAGGCGGCAACGATGGGCGCATCGCCATCTTGCCAACGGCTTCCGAGATGGACGACACCGGCCCGCGCTACGTCGAGCTGTTTGAGGACCTCGGCATTGGCTCGGCGGTCTCGCTCCCGATCAACCAGCGCGCCGAGGCGGAAGACGAGGGGCTGATCGCCGAACTCGAAGAGGCGACGGGCATCTTTATGACCGGCGGCAACCAGCTTCGCCTCTCGACCATCCTCGGCGGCACCGCCGTGGCGAAGACGATCCGGCATCGCAGCGCTGAAGGGGTGACCATCGCCGGAACCTCTGCCGGGGCCGCCATCATGCCGGAGCACATGATCGCCGGAGGCACACCGGGGGCCACGCCCACACCCAATAAGGTCACGCTCGCGCCCGGCCTCGGCCTGACCAACGCGCTCGTAATCGACCAGCACTTCCGGCAACGCGACCGCCTCGGTCGCCTCCTCGCTGCGCTGTCCTACAACCCGTTCATGACCGGCATCGGTCTGGACGAGGACACGGCAGCATTCATCGGTCCCGACGGCGTGTTCGAGGTCGTCGGCAGCGGCGCGGTAACGGTCGTAGACCCGAGTAAACTGGAGTATTCCTCGATGGGCCAAGCGATGCGGGGCGAGCCGGTATCGCTTATTGGGCTTCGGTTGCATATTTTGACCCACGGCGACCGCTACGATACCGTCTCGCGCAAAGCGACGGCAGGATCGTAGGTATCGGCTTGCCAGACTCGAATCGGGCAGACACAGAGGTCTGCCCCTACGGGTGCCCATGGGAAACCGTCCACTGTCCTCTGTTCACTGTCCCCTGATCCCATGAACGTCCTCTCGACCAACGTCTACGTCGGCCCCAACGTCTACGCCAACTTCCCGGTCATCCGGCAGATCATCGACCTCGGGCCGCTGGAGGAGTACCCGACTCTCAAGCTCGGCGACTTCCACGAGCGGCTTGTTGAGGCGCTTCCCGGTTTGCAGGAGCACGGCTGCTCCTACGGCGTCCCCGGCGGCTTTATCCGGCGCATGAGCGAAGACGAGGGGACGTGGCTCGGACACGTCTTGGAACACGTCGTGATCGAGCTACAGAACATCGCAGGCAGCGACGTGACCTTCGGGCGGACTCGCTCGACGGACACGCCGGGCGAGTACACGATGGTGTTCGAGTACAAGCAGCGCGAAGTTGGGCTGGAGGCGGCGCGGCTGGGGCGGCAGTTGCTGTTTCACCTCCTCCCCGACGACCTAAAGCAGCACTTTAGCGAAGAGATCGAAGACGAGTTCGACTGGGAGGAGGAACGAGACAACTTCATCCGCTACGCGCAGCGCCGCGAGTTCGGGCCGAGCACGCAGTCGCTCGTCGATGCTGCCGAGGCGCGGGACATTCCGTGGATCCGACTCAACAAGTACAGCCTCGTTCAGCTCGGCCACGGCAAGCACCAGAAGCGTATCCAAGCGACCATCACCAGCGAGACCCGGCACATCGCCGTCGAAGTCTCCTCCGACAAAGAGGACACGCGCAACATCCTCTCCGACCTCGGCCTGCCGGTACCAGAGCAGCACCTCGTCTACAGCGAGCGCGAGGCCGTCCGGGCAGCGCGGCGGATCGGCCCGCCGGTCGTGGTCAAACCACTCAACGCCAACCACGGGCGCGGCGTCTCGATCAACCTCACGACGCCCGATCAAGTAGCAACCGGCTTCAACACGGCCCGCGAGGCAGCCAGCAGCCGGGGCGTCCTCGTCGAGAGCTTCGTCACTGGGTTCGACCACCGGATGCTCGTTGTCGATGGCGAACTCGTCGCCGTGGCGAAGCGCGTCCCCGGCCACGTCGTCGGCGACGGCGAGCACACGATTGAGCAGCTCGTCGAGATCGTCAACGAAGACCCGCGTCGGGGCGTTGGGCACGAGAAAGTGCTGACCAAGCTCCAGTTCGACGAGCAGGCCGAACGCCTGATGGAGAAGGCAGGGCACACCAAAGACACCGTCCTCCCTGCCGATGAGATTTTCTACCTCCGCTCCACCGCCAACCTCTCGACCGGCGGCACGGCCATTGACCTGACCGATGTAGTCCATCCAGACAACCGCGAGATGGCGGTACGCGCCGTCCAAGCCGTCGGCCTCGACGTGGGTGGCGTGGACTTCCTCTCGGACGACATCACGCAGTCGTGGCGCGAGATCGGCGGCGCGATCGTTGAAGTCAACGCCGCACCGGGCTTTCGCATGCACGTCGCGCCGAGCGAGGGCACGCCGCGTGATGTGGCTGGACCGGTGATGGACATGCTCTTCCCCCCCGGCACCCCGAGCCGCGTCCCCGTCGCCTGTGTCACCGGCACCAACGGCAAGACGACGACCACTCGGATGCTCGCCCACATCCTCAAGTCCACCGGCGCGCGCGTCGGGATGACCTCGTCCGACGGCGTCTACATCGACGGCAACCTGAGCGTCAAGGGCGACATGACCGGCCCGGCCTCGACCCGGATGGTGCTCCGCGATCCGACCATCGACACGGCCGTGTTGGAGACGGCACGCGGCGGCCTCGTCCGCAGCGGTCTCGGCCTCTCACGGTGCAACGTCGGCGCGGTCCTCAACATCGCCGCTGACCATCTCGGTATGAAGGGCATCGACACCCTCGACGACCTCGCCGAGGTCAAACGGATCGTCGTGGAGGTCGCCACTGACTGCGCGGTGCTCAACGCCGACGATCCGCGCTGCTTAGAGATGGCGAACTATACCGAGGCCGAGCAGATCTGCTACGTCACGATGGACTCAAGCCACGAACTGGTCCGCGAGCACATCCGCTCGGGCGGCTACGCAGTCGTGCTGGAGAAAGGCATCAATGGCGAGATGATCACGCTCTTCGAGAAGGGCGCACACCTGCCCCTCGTCTGGACCCACCTCATCCCGGCGACACTCGAAGGCAAGGCTGTCCATAATGTCCAGAACGCGATGTTCGCCGCCGCGATGGCCTATGCGATGGGCCAGACGCTCGACCAGATCCGCCACGGCCTCCGCACCTTCTCGACGAGCTACTACGAAGCACCCGGACGCCTCAACATCTTCGACGAGCACCCCTTCAAGGTCATCCTCGACTATGCCCACAACCCGGCAGCCATCCGCGTGATGTGTCAGACGGCGAACCGCATGGACACAGCGGGCCGTCGCATCTGCGTCCTCTCCGCCCCCGGCGATCGGCGCGACGAAGACATCCGCGAGATCGCCGAGATCGCAGCGCCGTACTTCGACCACTTCGTCTGCAAGCGCGATGACAACCCGCGCGGCCGCGACGAGCGCGAGGTGCCGCTGATGCTCCAAGACACGCTCCTCCAGCACGGCGTTGACCATGAGCAGATTGAGGTCGTCCCCGATGAGCAGGAAGCCGTGCTGCGCGGCCTCGCGCTCGCTCGCCCCGGCGACCTGCTGGTGGTCTTCGGCGACAACATCGCTCGCTGCTGGAAGCAGATCATCCACTTCAACCCCGCCACTGGCGACGGCGCCCCGACCTCGGCCCCGTCCTCGGCCACCGCAGCGCGTGACGACGAGCCGGAGCACTTCGCCCTCGCGGAAGGCCAACAACTTGTCCGCGACGAGCGCGGTGTCCGCCTCGTCCGCGACGAAGAGGCGGACTAAGCGATGCCACGGCGTCCATCGCTATGGCAGCAGGCCGGTCGCCTGCTGCTCGAACTGCTTGTCGTGTTCGTTGGTGTCTATGCTGCGTTCGCGCTGAGTACGTGGCAAGAGAATCAACGCGACCAAGCCCGGCAGCAGCAAATCCTTCAGACGCTCCGCTCGCATGTGGCGGAGGTGGACCGGGGTGTCCAGATAGCAGGGCCGCGAATGGACTCGACGGTCTTCACGCCCTTCTTTGAGCAACTAGAAGCAGGCGAGATGCCAGAACTCCGACCGCTCAGCATGACAACAGGCGAAGTCGGCACTGGGCTGTGGGAGGCTACGCTTCAGTCCGGCGGCCTCGACGTCCTAGACGCTTCGACGATCGAACTCATGCACACCTACTTTGGCGCGCTGGCTTATGCAGCCGAATCGATTGATGAGATGCGGTCCCAGAGCCACGCCTATCTCTATCCGAATCTCGGGCGCGGGCCAGGCGAGTTCTACGACACGAGTACAGGCGTGCTTCGCCCGGAGTATGGGTGGTACCCCCATGCACTTCGGCAGCAGCGCTCTAACTTTCGTGCGATCGAATCGCTCGGCGGCTCCGTGCTCGCTCACCTCGATTCCCTGCTCGGTAGTACGCCGACGGACTCCCTGTAATACGACGAGGGCACCCCGAAGCCGGAGTGCCCTCGCCTGCCGAACCGGTTGATCCGGTTACGCCAAGTCTTCGACGTTGGCTGAACCGGCGGTCTTCTTGACCGATGTGATCCCGCCCGCTGCGCCGCGGGCCGTCTCATAGCCTTCCGAACTTCCAACGATCTGCTTGTTCTTCGCAATGACACGGAAGTAGTGTTTGCCGTTCTTTCCCTCGAACCGCTCGACGCCGCCCTCACGAGCGATGTTCTTACGCACCGACTCGATGCCGTTCTTCGCGCCGGACTTCTGCGCGTAGCCTTGTGACTTGAGAGTGATCTGGCCGTTGTTGGCCCGGAGGCGGAAGAAGTACTTCTGGCTTTTGCCCTTGCTCTTGTAGATTTCGAAGGTCGCCATGGTGGTAGTTTGCTGGGTGAGACGAACGTGAGGGGTGGCGGTCAACAACCGCTTATACAACATACGCAATCCAATTGAATTGCACGACGCCTAAACCCATGACCTTCGACGACAGCCGACGCCTCACCGGACCCAACCTCTTTGGCCCCGAACCGGGTGCCGTGCTTGATGCCTACGTGGAGGAGGTATCCGTCGAAGACGCCGTCGCTGTGTGGAAGCACCACGCGCGGCGGCTGCTCGATGCTATCGGCTGGAACGAGTCGGAGCTTTACACACGCCGGTTCGGTGGCGGGGCGAGCCTCGGCTTCTCGGCTCCCGAGGACGCACTCTACGCCGCGACTGAACTCAACGAGGCAGCATGGGAGGCAGCGGCAGCAGAGCTATCGGGCGACGAAGCACCAGACGAAGCCAGCTCCATCAAGCGCATCCAAGCAGAGATCGACGACGAGCGCAACCCGGCACTCCTCGCGCTCCGCGATGCCGCCCATGCGCACGGCGTGGCCTTCTTGCCAGACGACGACTTCGCCTCAGTGGGCCTCGGGTCTGGCAGCCAGACATGGCCGGTTGATGCACTCCCCGATCCCGACACGGTCGATTGGTCTCAGGTCCACGATGTACCCGTCGCGCTCATCACCGGGACGAATGGTAAATCGACGACGGTGCGCCTCACGGCAGCGATGGCGAAGGCGGCAGCGCGCCCCGCCGGTCGGTGCTCGACCGACTACGTCCGCGTCGGCGATGAGATCGTCGAGCGCGGCGACTGGTCGGGTCCCGGCGGCGCACGGGCGGTGCTCCGTCACGAAGGCACCGAGCTGGCTATCCTAGAGACGGCACGCGGCGGGATGCTCCGTCGCGGCCTCGCCCTGCGCCGCGCCGATGTCGCGCTCATCACAAACGTCGGCGAGGATCACATGGGCGACTACGGCATCCAGTCGCTCGATGACCTGATCGAAGTCAAGCTGACCATCCGCCGCGCCGTCGAAGCCGACGGCGTGCTCATCCTCAACGCCGACGACGAGGGCCTCGTCCGGCACACCCGCGACTACGAGGGCGAGGTCTGCTGGTTCAGCCTCGACCCGGACAACGCCGTGCTTGCCGCGCACCGGCAGGCAGGCGGGCGGACGTGCTCCGTCGAAGACGGCGCGATCGTCTGGACGTGGGGCGATGCTCATGAGGTAGTGCAATCCATCGAAGAGATCCCGATCACGCTCGGCGGCGCGGCGCGGCACAACGTGGCGAACGCACTCGCTGCCGTCGCCCTCGCAAAAGAACTCGGCCTGCCGAGCGACGCGATCCGCGAGGGGCTGCAAGCCTTCCGGGGCGACGCGCAGGACAACCCCGGCCGGGGCAACTACTTCGAGATCGGCGGTGCCCGCGTGCTCGTCGACTTCGCCCACAATCCGCACGGCGTCGGGGCGATTGCCGATACGGCGCGTGCCCTTCCCGCCGAGCGCCGCCTCGTTCTCCTCGGTCAGGCAGGCGACCGCACCGACCGAGAGATTCGCGGCCTCGCTCGTGCCGCGTGGCGCGCCAACCCCGACCACGTCCTCATCGCCGCCCTCGCTGACTATCGCCGGGGCCGCGAAACCGGTGAGGTCCCCGCGCTCCTTGACGACGAGTTCCACAAACTCGGCGCGACGAGCGAGCACATCACGCACGTCCCCGACCCCATCGAGGGCGTCCGCGCCGCACTCGACTGGATGCAGCCCGGCGACCTGCTCCTCCTCTTCGTCCTCACCCGCCGCGACGAAGCCTTCGCCATTCTTCGCGAGGCCCAAGAGCACGCGAATGCCCTCGGGTAACGGAACCACACAAAGGCTTTCGTGCATAGACTTGACACGTAATCCCACGGATAGGTACACTGGCCTGCTATCAACCACTACCATCTTCCTTAGCTATGAAATACGCCCTCTTCCTCCTTCCCCTCCTCCTCCTGACAGCCTGCAACCAATCACCCTCGGAGCGTGACATGAACGCAGAGGGCGACACAGATGCCGAGATGACAGAGACACCTGCGGCCACCACGGCCAGCATGGACGAGGACGAATTCGTCGAGGCGTGTCTAGCGAAGCTGAACTGGGAGCGCCCCCTCTGCGAGTGCGCGGATGCGAAGGCCAAAGAACAACTATCCGAGGACGGCTACGCCTTCCAGATCGCCGCTCTCCGCGAGGACGAAGCTGAGACGAAACGGCTCCGCGAGCAGATGCCTTTCGAGGAGATCGCGCAAGCGGGGATGTTTATGGTCAACGTCGCGCGCGAGTGCGCCGAAGAGGGCGCGAACTCGTAGCCCGAGCCTACACCGGCATCGGCTCAGCGAGTGGCGCGAAGAGGCGACGACGTTCCTGCCCGTGCATCGCCGCCCGCAATGCGTCGGCGAGGACGGTCAATACGAGCGTCTGATTCGCGTTGCGCTCCACGAGGTCGAGTGCGTGCTCGACGAGGCTGACCATTGCATCGAGTTGCGCCGCCGGAAGGTTGGTGACGAAACCCTCGACGGCGACGCGCTGGTCCACGTTGACGAGTGCCGCCTCGGCCCCGGCGTGACGGGCGAGCAGCAGGTCGCGCACCCAGCCGAGCATGAGGTGGAGCACGCCCTTCAACCCTTCGCGCCCAAGGCCCGTGAGGTCGGTGATGAGGTCGTCGAGCGTACCGCTTGCACTGGAGAACGCGGCACGGAAGAACGCGAGGACGCGAGCACGCTGCCGGGCTAGCTCCTCGCTATCGGCCAGCGTCAGCGCCCGCGTGTACGACCCGTCCGCCATGCGGGCCAGCAGCGCGGCGCGGTCCGCCTCGATGCCTTCGCGCTCGACGAGCGCTGCTTCGATAGCCTCGGGCGGTAGTACGTCGAACCGGAGGCGCTGGCAGCGCGAGAGGATCGTCGGCAGCAGCCGATCAGGGCGGCTTGCGGTGAGGACGACGACGGTCTGCTCGCCCGGCTCCTCCAATCCCTTCAAGAAGGCGTTCGCCGACGACTCGTTCATCTGGTCGGCGTCGGTCAGCAGAGCAAAGTTGACGTGGCCCTCGGCGGGGCGGTAGCGAAGGTCGCGGGTGATCTCGCGGACGCGGTCCACGTTGTAGATCGCCTGCTTGGTCGAGGTCTTCGTCGGGTCGTCGAGCGTCGGGCGGCGGCGGTAGTCGATCTCGGCGTAGGGGTTCTCGCCGAGGCGCTGGAAGCGGGCCGCCACGTCGTCCGCCGAGGCGTCTTTGGGCTGCGGGAGGTAGATGTGGATATCGGGGTGGAGCATCCGCTCCGCCTTGTGGCAAGCCGGGCACGTCCCGCACGGATCGGTACCACCGGGGCCGCGCTGCTGACATTCGAGCGCCTGAGCTAGCGCCAGCGCCGTCGCCCGCTTACCGACGCCGTCTGGCCCATGAAAGAGATATGCATGGGCGACCCGCTCGCCTTCGAGCGCCCGCCGCAGCGTCTCCACCGCTCGCGCCTGTCCGATGACCTGTTCCCACCCCATGCCGACTCGATTTGACCGCCCGAAATATACTGCCGCCCGGCCCGACGTTTTCGGAGTGGCTTCACCGTCGGAGCGCTGGACGAAGGGCTGGCGACGCGCTATCTTGGGTGTTCCACTGGCGTGGTAGCTCAGCTGGTTAGAGCGTCGGATTCATAACCCGGAGGTCGGGAGTTCAAGTCTCCCCCACGCCACCACGTTTCCGCGAGCCTGTTCGGTCTTTCCGAGCAGGCTCGCGTCGTTCAAGCCGAGCGCTCGCGCTGAATCCAAGTCCCTCCCCCTAGCAGGGGGAGGACAGGAGGGAGTCGAGTCAGAGCTATTCCTGCCCCTGTCTCGCCGCCGCGCGAATCGCTTCCGCGACAAGATCGCCCTGCTCAAACACTAGGCGGTTCTCGAACCGAAGTACCCTGATCCCTTCCGCTCGCAGGAACACCTCGCGCTCCCTATCAGACTCTGACCGGAGTGGGTCGTCATGCACCGCCCCGTCGAGTTCTACGGCAAGCCGCGCTTCAGGACAGAAAAAGTCCACGACGTACCTGCCGACGCTGTACTGGCGACGGAACTTGAGACCGTCGAGTTGGCGGCGCTTCAGCATCTGCCACAGCGTTCGCTCGGCTGGGGTAGTCCGACGGCGCAGGTCGCGGCGAATGCGTTTGAGCCGCTTGAGGTTGTGGTCGTCTCGGCTCATGGATTTGCGTGGCACTCGACCTCCCCCTGTCCCCCCTCCTGCTAGGAGGGGGGACGCATACTCAACCGTACTTACTTCGTGAACGTGCTCTCTAGTAAGTGTCCACTGCTTGGGTCGATCAGACAACTGCACCCGGAGAAGTTGTTAACCACGAGCGGCTCGCGTTCGATGATGTTTGTGTAACAGTCAATTCGCATATTCGTCGGGTGCTCTGCCGTCCACACCTCCTGCCCGTCGAACGTATAAGCTCGAAGATTTTGCACTTGGCCGAAGCGCTCCTTCGAAAGCAGCGTCCAGTCGAGCACGAGGACGACAAGATCCCCGATCTGAGCTGCGTCGAGAACTTGGGCAAGAGCCTTCCAACGATGAGCACCGACCCTTATCTGATCGCCGTCGAATGAGAGCTTGGTTTCACTCATGGCAACGCTGGGGTGCCGCGAAACGTTGACGTATAGTTGGCATCTCTGAGTTTAGCGGCTACGCCGTTATCAGTCAACTCGGCTATCTTCGGAGCCGCCGCAGCTTTCTCCCCTCATGCCCGCGCTTCAACCGACTCCTGACAACGTCTACCCGCGCCAGATCGAGCCGGGGCCGAGACCGTGGCAGGCGAGACTCTATGGAGTCATCTTCGGCCACCAGACCGCGACGGGCCGGTGGTTCGACCTCGCCCTCATCATTGTGATCGGCCTCTCGGTGCTGGCGGTGATGCTGGAAAGCGTCGTCTCCATCCGTACCGTCTTCGGCGACGAGCTTCGCATCGCTGAGTGGACCTTCACGATCCTCTTCTCGATTGAGTACGTGCTCCGGCTCGTGTGCGTCAAGCGACCGAGCCGCTACGCCCGGAGCTTCTTCGGGGTGATCGATCTGCTGGCGATCCTGCCGACCTACCTCAGCGTGTTCTTCCCCGGCGCGCAGGCGCTGACGGTGATTCGGATGCTGCGCTTCCTGCGCGTCTTTCGCATCCTCAAGCTGGTCCAGTACCTCTCCGAAGCCAACCTCCTCGGGCAGGCCCTCTGGGCGAGCCGCCGGAAGATCATGGTTTTCCTCCTCGCCGTCGTCACGCTCGACGTCATCTTCGGCTCGCTGATGTACGTCGTCGAGGGCGGCCAGAATGGATTCGACAACATCCCGCGCTCGATCTACTGGTCGATCGTCACGCTCACGACCGTCGGTTACGGCGACATCTCGCCGGGGACGAACCTCGGGCAAGCCATCGCCGCGTTCATCATGATTATGGGCTATGCCATCATCGCGGTCCCGACCGGCATTGTGACGGCGGAGCTTGCGAGCACGCGCGCACGCTTCGAGACCCGTCGCTGCGTCGCGTGCCGAACCGAAGAGCACCCGCTGGATGCGGTCTTCTGCCGTATCTGCGGCACGCGCCTCCCGCTCGTCGATCCGGCCCCACCGCCGCCCCCACTTCCCGACCGCCCCTCGTGACCGACTCCCCCGCTGCCGACGCAGCCCGCCACATCGAAGAGGGCTTCGAGACCTACCACGCCCGCTTTCAGGAAATCACCCGGCGGGCCGCGCAGCGCTTCGCCCAGCAGGCATGGGCCGAGGGCACGCAGGACGACCGCGAGCGACTGGCACTCTACGAGAAGCACGTCCAGCAGACGCTCCGCCGCGTGCGCCGCATCTTCGAGTCTAACGTGGAGAATCGCGACCGGTGGGCCGAGGTGCGCACCGCTTATGCCGAGCGCCTCATCGGCCACCCCAAAGCCGAACTCGCCGAGACGTTCTACAACTCGATCACCCGCCGTGTCTTCTCGACCGTCGGTGTGGACCCGCTCATCGAGTTTGTCGCCGACGGACTGACGGCCCCGGAGTCGATCCACGCCGCGCTGTGCTCCAGCCTCGTGACGCTCGGCCCGACCACCGCCGACACCGTCGAGTCGGTGCTCCAGGCCTACGACCTCGGCGTACCATTCGAGGACATCGGGCGCGACGCCCACCTCGTCGCCGAACGTATTGAATCCCACCTAGGCGAGATCGGGGCTGATGGCATCGACCACGTAGAGATGCTGGAGGCCGTGTTCTACCGCAACAAAGGCGCGTACCTCATCGGGCGGATCGTAGCGAGCGGGACGATCATCCCGTTTGCCCTGCCGGTCCTTCACACCGATGGCGAGGACGACGTGCTCCGCGTGGACACCGTGCTGCTGACCTCGAACGCGCTCTCGATGGTGTTCTCGTTCACTAGGTCCTACTTCCACGTCGTCTGCCCGCAGCCGTGGGGCGTCGTCCGCTTCCTCAAGACGCTGATGCCGAGGAAGCGCGTCGCAGAACTCTACATCTCGCTCGGCTTCACGAAGCACGGCAAGACCGAACTCTACCGCGACCTCTGCGCCCACCTCGCCCGAACCGACGAGCGCTTCGAGGCGGCACGCGGCACGCCGGGGATGGTGATGCGCGTCTTCACGCTGCCCGGCTTCGATGTGGTGTTCAAGATCATCAAGGACCGCTTCGACCCGCCGAAGCAGACCACGCGGGCCGAGGTGATGAAGAAGTACCGCTTCGTGATGCTCCACGACCGCGTCGGTCGCCTCGCCGACGTGCAGGAATACGAGCACCTAGAGTTTCCCCGCAACCGCTTCGATCCTAACCTCCTCGAGGAACTGCTGAACGTCGCTGGGCAGACGGTCCGGCTGGACGGCGAGAGCGTGGTGATCGAGCACCTCTACACCGAGCGGCGTGTGACACCGCTCAACCTCTACCTCGGCGAGATGGATGACGACGCAGCGCGTGAGGCGGTAATCGATCTTGGGATCACGATCAAAGACCTCGCGGCGGCCAACATCTTCCCTGGCGATATGCTCGTCAAGAACTTCGGCGTGACCCGTCAGGGCCGGGTGATCTTCTACGACTACGACGAGCTTGACCTCCTCTCCGCCTTCACCTTCCGCGCCCTCCCTGAAGCCCGCGACGAGTTCGAGCAGATGAGCGCCGAGGCGTGGTTCCACGTCGCACCGAACGATGTCTTTCCTGCCGAGATTGGGAAGTTCCTCGGTCTGCCGGCCCGCCTCCGCCCGGTCTTCCTTCGCCACCACGACAACCTCCTGAACCCGGCGTTCTGGCGCTCGATGCAAGCGTGGCACCGCACCGACGAGCCGGTGGACCTCTTCCCCTACCGCCAGAGCCAGCGCTTCCCCAGCACATCGTAGCGTAGAACGTTGGACCCTCACGCCTGCATTCGGCGCATGTCTCTAAGTCCACCGCGCTTGCACCCGTCGGAGACCGCTTGGCTCGTATTGCTAATCAGAGCGCCCATGACCTATACTCTAGTCATCCGTCTATATTTTGGTGGTCTCAGGGGCGATTGAAAGAGGTTTGCGCCGCTGGTATAGTGATTGTCCTGATGCTACCCTACTCTCCCTTTTAGATCCACACTGTACAGAGCAAACGCCCCCGAGCGCTTGAAGGCTCTCCTACGATCTCGGCTCCTCTACGCGGCCAGCCTCGCTATGGCGGTCTGGCTCGCTGCGCCTCATGCCGTCGCGCAAACTGCCGATGCAGAGACAGCGTCGCAGGCTGCCGCCACGCAGGAGACGCAAGAGGTGTGGTTCGAGATATACCGGGTGTTCGTGGACGACTTCCCGCTGCCCGTCCGCGAGGGCGAGCCGGTAGCCCCACCGCTGGGTCGCCGGAACGTCGAGTTCCGCTATGGAGCCGTCGCCGCCGACTCGGTGCGGTTCCGGTTTCAGATGGAGGGGCTGGACGCCGACTGGGTCGAAGCCGAGGGTCGCAACTTCGCTTACTACCGCGATCTCGACCCCGGCTCGTACACCTTCCGCGTCGAGGCCCGAGCAACGAGCGGCGACTGGACGCGCACCCATGCGATCCCCGTATTTATCGAGCCGTACTTCTACGAGACGCGGTGGTTCTTCCTGCTGGTCTTCGGAGGCATCGTAGCGCTGGGTACTCTCCTCTTCTGGTATCAGACCCGGCAGGTCCGGGCACAGTCGCGGCAACTCACGCACCTCGTGGCCGAGCGGACGCAAGCCCTCCAGCAAGAGAAGGAGCGGGCCGAGGAAGCACTCGCCATAGCTCGACAGGAACGGTCACAAGCCGAAGAGGCCCGGACTGAAGCCGAGACAGCACAGGCCGAGGCACAAGCTGCCCAGGCTGAGGCGCAAGAAGCCCTAGCAACGGTCGAGCAGCAGGCGCTCCAGTTGCTCCGCATGGAGCATCTCAAGAGCCGGCTCTTCGCCAACCTCAGCCACGAGTTCCGCACGCCGCTCACCCTCATCCTCGATCCACTAGAGCGCGTCACCCGAGGCGAGCTGGGCGACCTCGACGACTACGCCCGCCACAGTCTCGACGTGGCCCGCCTCAACGCACTGCGCCTCCTGCGTCTCGTGAATCAACTGCTCGACCTCTCCAAGCTGGAAGCCGGAGGAATGGAGCTTCGCGCACAGAAGGGCGACCTCATTGCGTTCCTCCAGCGCGCCGTGGACCTCTTCGGCTCCGAAGCCGAACGCCTCGGCATTCGCCTCCTGTTCCAGACCGAGACCGACCGCCTTCCGGTCTACTTCGACTCGGAGAAGCTGGAGAAGATTGTCTTCAACCTCCTCGCCAATGCCCTCAAAGCGATGCCGCAGGGAGGCAAGGTGCTCGTCTCCGTGCGCTCTACCACACAAGCAGATAGCGAGGTCGCCCCCCTGCCCGACTATGCGGAGATCGCCATAGAGGACACCGGCGTGGGTATCTCCAGCGACAAGCTCCCGCACATCTTCGACCGGTTCTATCAGGCCAACGCCTCGCCGTCCAACCAAGGCACGGGCATCGGGCTGTCGATTGTGAAGGAGTTGGTGGAGTTGCACCGAGGCGAGGTCCGGGCTGAGAGCCGACTCGGGTTCGGCAGCACGTTCACGGTCCGACTCCAACTCGGGCAGTACCACCTCGCCCCGCATGAGTGCGTGGACGATGCGCCGGAGAAGGAAGCCTTCCCGGCACCGAGCCTGCCGCCCGAAGAATCGCTCCTCGCCACCCGGAGCATCCCCGACTCGCCGCATTCAACCGCTGCGCCGCCACCTGTCGTACCTGTTCTCCCCGACTCGAACGGCACACCGCCGCCCCTCGTCCTCATCGTGGACGACCACGGCGATCTCCGCGAGATGGTCCGCCGCCACTTTGAGCCGCACTACCGCCTCATCGAAGCCGAGAACGGTGAAGCGGCCCTCCGCCTCGCCCGAGAGCGTCGCCCTGACCTCGTCGTGAGCGACATCCTGATGCCAGTCATGGATGGGCTGGAACTCTGCCAGCGCATCCGCGACGACGAGGCGCTCGCCAGTACGCCCGTCATCCTGCTCACAGCCCGGGGCGGCGACGAGACCCGCATCGCGGGCTTCGACACGGGGGCCGACGCCTACCTCACGAAACCGTTCATCGGGGAAGAGTTGCTGGCCCGCGCCGCCAACCTCATCCGGCGGCGGCGGACGATGCGGGAGCGCTTCAGCCAAGAGGTCGTCCTCGAACCGCTCGACCGCCCGGTGCAGTCGGCGGACGCTGCGTTTCTGGAGAGCCTCTATGCTATCGTAGAATCGCACATCGACGATGCCGACTTCACGGTGGTTCAGCTTGCGGAAGAAGCCGCCATTAGCCCGGCCCAACTCAAGCGGAAGCTCCGCGCCATCGCGGATCAGACGCCGGTCGAACTCATTCGGACGTACCGGCTGAGGCGAGCCGAGAAACTTCTGCGGGGACGGGCAGGCACCGTCAGCCAGATCGCCTACGATGTCGGCTTCAACAGTGTCTCCTACTTCGCCAAAGTGTTCCGCGAACTCACCGGCAAGCTCCCCTCTGAAGTCCTGGCCACAGTAGAGGAATCCGTGACCGAACCGCCCGAGGCGCTGGCAGAACCCAGCCCGCGAGGCTGATCTGCGCTTTTTCCGTATAGACTGGATGCAGCCTCCCGTCGCCCTGCACTATTAGGCTATACTGTGTCCTCTTGCAACGTATTGGACGCTTTCTCAAGACCTCGTCGATAGCAGACACGCTGGCGTGATGCGGGTTTTTCTCTTCTTCCTACTCCTCTCAACCGTTGGTGCCGCGGCCCAGCCGCTGGCCCCCGGCTATGCGTCCGCCGCGCAAAACCTTCGCCTCCGAGGCGCGCCTTCTTCCTCGGCGCACCACGTCAGTTCCGTGCCCGAGGGCTACCCCGTCCAACTCGGTCTCTGCGAGAATGGGTGGTGCGAAGTCCGGTACGTGGGCGTGCAGGGCTATGTCCCCGAGCGGCATCTGACCTTCCGCCGACAGCCCCTGAATCCGCAAACGGTGGACGCCGAACTAACCGACCGCTCGTCCGATCCTGCCCACGAAGACTCACCTCCTGCCGAGGTTGAACAGACCCTCTCCCTGACGCCGCTCGCCGGGCAACCCGCTCCCGACGAGTTCCGCGACGACATCGAAGCGGACGAACCCAATGACCAGACGATACCGGACGCTGGGATAACCGAGGCCGAGACGCCTCCTGCGACCGCACCCAACCGCCGGACAGACCCCGTAGCCACACTTCCGATTCGAACGCCTTCCGAGAACGCCCTCGACGTCACGGAGACGGAAGAGCCAGACCCGAGCATCGCTGAAAGCGCAGAAACGAGCGAAATCGAAGAGCCAGACGATGCAATAGCGACCGACCTCCTGACGAACGTCCGTCCGGCACCACCTGCCGTCATCGAACAGGCTCCGCGGCTCTGTCCGACGCAACTGGAAGAGGCTCAACAGCACTACCGGGACCGCGACTTCGAGATGACGCTCGACCTCGTATCGGACTGCCTCACCCAAGGCAGTCCGACGCCCGAAGAGACCGTTCCGGCATACCGCCTGCTGTCACTGGTTTATGCCGACACCAACGAGGAAGCCGAAGCCGAGCAGGCGCTGCTCCGCCTCCTCGCGGCTGACCCGACCTACGAACCCAATCGCCCCTACGACCCGCTCCACTATGTGGCGCTCGTCTCCTCGGTCCGGCAAGACTTAGGACTGTCGTCATCGGGGTTCCAGTGTGACTGGGAGCTATCCGAAGCGCACGGTTTCTACGTCACGGCTACCTTCGACCGGGCCATCCAAGTGCTCCGCGTCTGTCTCGACAAGCCCGACCGCCTTGACGCCGAGGCTATCTGGTCGTACCGCCTGATCGCCCTGTCGCATCTCCGCCAGAGCAACCTCGCCGAGGCGCGTCAGGCCGTACTCGCCATCGTAGCCCTTGACCCTGAGTACCGGGCCGACCCCATCCGCGATATCCCCGGCTACGTGGCCCTCGTCGACCTCGTGCGACAGCAACGTGAGGAGAATGTGGAGTACACGCGCGGCGAGTAACGATCACTTCGCCCAATCTCCTGTTTGTTTAGAACCTTTAGCTGTGCCACACATCGCTCATCCGATGCCGCAGATAGCTCATCCCGCATAAGCAACGGAGGATGAGCGCTTTGGAGTAGTGCGTAGGGAACGTCCTCTTTACCCTGCCGCCCCTCCAATGATCGGCTCCGGCTTCCCTCCTTCTTGGAGTGAGTGTGAGATCGCACCCGGAGGCCTCGTCCTTGGCGCACCCTTAGTCTGCGTCGGTGGCGCATCCCTTTACCCAGCATCACAACACACAAGAGGTAGTAATCATGGGCCAGCAACAGCTCATCCTTCTCGTCCTTGCGACGGTCATCGTCGGCACCGCCATCGTGGTGGGTATCGCCGCGTTCAGTGAGAACAGCGCCAAGGCCAACGCCGACGCCATCGTGCAGGACGCCGTCCGTATCGCCAACGACGCCCAGTCGTGGAAGCGCAAGCCCGCCCCGTTCGGTGGCCAAGCCTCGTCGGAAGACGCGAGCGTCGTCAACGACCCGAGAGACTATACCGGTGCAACGCTGGGCGCACTCGGCTATCCGGGCGAAGACACCTATTCCAACCTGAACGGCAACTTTGAAGTCGTCGGCGCTAGCTCGGCGGGCTTTTTCCTGCAGGCCACCAACGACCCGAATGCCACCGGCGACAGTACCATTGTCAGCCTCGCCGTCTGCGGACTGACCGACGGAGACATTATCTCTAGGATCGTACAGATTGCTGGTGTCTCGACAGGTCTACAAACCGCTGCCTGCCCGTAGGTCTTAGGAGCCTTTCTACCGTCTTGAGTGGATGAGGCGGCGTCCCGGCTCTGCTCACCGGGGCGTCGCCGCTGCTCCTACGCTCTCTTTCTCATTGCCATGCGCGAGTACCGCTTCATCGGGGTGAATGTGTCAGGCGAGGCCGTGCGCGGCACCGTCTTCGCACCCAACCCGCGTCAAGCGAGAAAGCGGATCGGTACCCTGGCCGACCAGCACAACTTCCAGACGCAGGAGGTCGCGCCGAGGGCTACGTTCCAGTACCGGGTCCGCCACGCAGGCGGTCAGATCGTCAAGGGCGAGCAGAAGGCCTACTCCGCCGAGGAAGTTCGTGCCGCTTTGGAGCGCGTCGGCCTCGACGTGGTCAAGGTCGAGAAGAAGCTGCTGGACTTCCAACTCAAGCCGCCGAGCGGGGACATCGTGATGTTCGTCCGGCTTGCATCCAACATGCTCCGGCGCAGGCTCTCCTTCGATGAGATTCTGAACCTGCTGGCAACCGACACCAGCAACGGCTCGCTCCGCCAGACGATCCGCGACCTGTCGAGCGACCTCAAGAGCGGGATGGACGCCCGCCATGCCTTCCTCAAGCACCAGCACACGCTCGGCAAGTTCACGTCCTATATGCTCGGCCTCGCCACGGTCAGCGGCAACATGGCCGAAATGTTCGAGGCGACGGCGCTCTATCTGGAGCGGAAGGACAAGTTCAAGAAGAGCATCCGCAGCGCCATGATCACACCGATGATCACGCTGCTGGCGGCCATCGCGGCGTTCATCTGGTACGTCTGGTACATCGTCCCGTCCTACGCCCGCCTCTTCTCGCGCTACAACGTGGACCTCCCTCCGCTCACGACCGCCTCCTTGAGCTTCGCTACGTGGATGGATGCCAATGGGTGGATCGTCATTCTCATAACGATCCTTCTCATTGTCGGCTTCATCATCTGGGCGCGCACCACGCGGGGGCGGTTCATTCTCCACAAGCGGATGATCCGGCTACCGATGCTCGGCGACCTCCTGCACAAGCTCAACTTGGAGATTTTCTGCCGCGTCTTCGGCGTGCTCTATAGCGGGTCCGGCGAGGGTGAGGAGGTGATGCGAATCTCTGCCGAAGCCACGGGCAACACGTTCGTCGAGCACCAAGTCAAGACGATCACCATCCCTCTGCTTACCGCCGCCGGGAGCGACCTCGTCGAGAGCATGCAGGCCAGCGGCGTCTTCCTCCCGATGACCCTCGCCCGCTTCCGCTCCGGTGCCGAGACCGGAGCTGTGAAAGAAGCTGCCGAGGAGATGGCGGACTTCTACCAGAAAGAGGTAGACCTGAAGCTCGAAACGGCCGTCGAGACGATCAAGACAGCAACAGCCATCTTCATCTCGCTCCTCGTCGCCCTCCTCACGATCCTATCCGCCGAGAGCGCCTTCATCTCGCCGACCAGTTCCGACATTATGTTTGAGGCGCAGTAACGCGCCACGCCTCCTCTAGTCGTTCCACCTACCGTCTCCCCTTCCTATGGCCTACGAACTCCGAAAGATGTTCGGCAAAGCGGACGAGCCTGAGGAAAGCGTAGCCTTCATCGAGAAGGACACCGAAGGCGGCTCGTCGGAGTTGGTCGTGGATGATCCACTCGTGGGCACACCCGGTGCCTCGAACGGTGGAAGCAGCGCTGTCCAGCGCACCTCGGCCCCGTCCTACAGCGAGACCGAAGAGGCCGCCCGGCGCGACCGTGTGGTGGCCCGCCTGCTAGACCGCGAACTCGTCACGCTCGCCCACGTCCGCGAGGCGTTCAACCAGTGGCGGCGCAAGGGTGAGCAGGAAACGCTTTGGCGATGGGTGGCCCAGCACCCGAAGGTCAATCGCGAGGCCATCTACGCCGAAGCGGCCAAGATCTACGCCTTCCGCGAAGAAGCCATCAGCGCAGACTCCGTCGAGGGTGACTTTGTCAAGCGGCTCGTCGAAGGCTTCTCGGCAGAGAACCGCGACGAACTCCTCGCGCTCCAGCTCCTCCCGATCCGCTACGAGGTAGACCCCGAGCGCGGCGTGCTCCGCCTCATCATCGTCAGTCAAGACCCGACAGCCCCGGATGTGCTCCGGCTCGTCCACCGCCTCGGCCTCGAAGACTACGAGCTTCGCTACGCGCCCGAGAGCAAGATCATCCCCCTCCTGCGCACCCTCTTCCCCCAGCGCAATGAGTATCTGGAGCGGATGCAGGAGGAGAAGTGGGCCTACGAGCTGGGCGCTTCGTTCGAGGAGGGCAAGCAGCAGCTCATCGATGAGGAGGCCATCGAGGCCGAGATCAACCGCTCCGGCCTCATCAACCTCGTCGAGGCGTGCCTCGTCGAAGCCGTCCGTCTCGGCGCGTCCGACATCCACGTCTTCCCCGATGCCGAGCGCCGGACCGAGTTCCACCTCCGCATCGACGGCGAGCTTCAGCACTGGCACACCGAGGACAAGGTCGCGCCCGAGGCGCTGCTCTCGGTCATCAAAGACCGGGCGGGCAACGTGGACCGCTTCGAGCGCGAGGCTGCTCAGGACGGCTACATCCAGCGTACCGTGGACGGCACCCTCATTCGCTACCGCGTCAGCGTCCTCCCGATTGCCAGCGCCAACCACGGCATCAAAGCTGAGAGCATCGTCATTCGTGTGCTCGACGACCGTAAAGTGTTCAGCGACCTCGGCGCGATTGGCCTGCTGCCGGGCGCGCTGGAACGCTTCCAGAAAGCGATCCGCCAGCCCTACGGTATGGTCATCATGACCGGCCCGACCGGTTCGGGCAAGAGCACGACCCTCGTCGCCGCGCTGCATCAGGTGATTCGCCCGCAGATCAACGTCCTTTCCATCGAAGACCCGGTGGAGTATGTGATTCGTGGCGTCCGCCAGATCAAGCTCGGCCCTCGTATCTCGATGGAGCGCGCCCTGCGCTCCGTCCTCCGCCACGACCCCGACGTGGTGATGGTCGGTGAGATGCGCGACCAGCAAACCGCCGAACTCGCCGTCAAGCTCGCCAACACGGGCCACCTCACGTTTTCGACGCTCCACACGAACGACGCCCCGAGCGCCGTCAGTCGCCTCTATAAGATGGGGGTCGAGCCATTCCTCATCGCCTACGCGATCAACCTCGTCGTGGCGCAGCGACTCCTCCGCACCCTCTGCCCGACGTGCAAAGTGCCCGACCGCGACCCCGATCCGGTCCTGCTGGAAGAAGTCGGATTCACGCCGGAGGAGATCGCTACGCGGACCTTCTACACGGCCGGCCACCGGGATGGCTGCCCGAACTGCAACGGCATCGGCTACAAGGGGCGGCAGGCGATTTCCGAAGCGCTCTACTTCACGCGCGCTATCCGGCACATGATCGTCAAGGCGAAGGGCGACGTGGACGAAGACGCGATCCGTAAAGTCGCTGTCGAAGAAGGGATGCTGACACTCCTCGCCTCGGCCCGCGAAATCGTCAAGCGCGGCCTGACGAGCATCGACGAAGTCATCCGTGTCACCGCTGTGGAGGACTAGCCGTGGCCCAACTCATCTACGCCATCCTCGCGCTCATGATGGTCATGTTCCTCTCGATGAACATGCAACGCAACGTGGGGCGCGACCAGCAGGAGCAAGCCCTCAACGAGGTTGCTACGCAGCTTACCGGCGTGGGCACCGGCGTATTGGAGCAAATCGGCACGCGCCACTTCGACAAGTACACCCTCGACAACGAGCGCGAACTGCCCTACTGCGGTCGCATCGCCGAAGAGGAGAAGCAGTACCGCCTTTCTCGGGAAGGCAGCGTCAACTTCGGCGCGTGCGCGACGGATGACCGGGGACTGGACTGCCGGTTCATCGAGGGATTCGAGGGCGTCCGCGAGCCGGTCACGCGCGGCGGCATCGACTACAACGTAGAAATCCTCGACGTGCAGTACGTCGATCCGAACGACTTCGACCGCGTGCTGCCGGATGACTCGACCTCGTTTGCCAAGAAGGTCATCATCGAGGTAACGAACCCCTTCCTCTACGTCGGCGACGACCCCAGCAACCCTGACGCACAGTTCAGTCTCACCTTGGAGCGCGTCTTCACCTACGGCTGCGCGACGAGCTACGTCGACATCCCGTTCGAGCGCACCACCTGCCCCGCCGACCGCGTCCCCGCTGAAACGCCCTGTTCCCGCTGGGCCTGGTAACGCTATGCAAGAACTCATTGCCATCATTGCATCCACCGTCATCGGGGCGACGATCATCCTCATGCTCGCCGTGATCGCGTGGCGTGGTCAGAACCACACGACGAGTTCGGTCCAGTATTCGGCAGCGAAGAGTGGCGTCCTCGACTTCGCCGAGGTGATCGAAGAAGACCTCGGCAACATGGGAGCCGGGCAGAGCAACGCCTTCATGCGGGCCAACTACGGCGGCTTCACGAGTCTCAGCAGCTACGACTCGACCGCTACGCCCGGCTACCTCGAGTTCTATTCTTGGACTGACCGCAACGCCTCGGTCAGCAACGCGGCGCTCAACCCGAGCGTCGACTACAACCGCCGCGTCCGGTATGAGTGGAGTGAGGTCGGCACCGCCCAAGTCTTCGACTATACTACCCGCGACTTCGTAGCCAAGCCGACGTTCATCATCCGCCGCTTCGTGGACGATGGGAGCGGAAGCCTAGACCCCGCCGGTTCCAGCATCGATACGCTCACGGAGATCGTCTTCCGGTTCTACAACATCGACGGGATCGCGGTAGACATCAATGCTCCGGCTACCACCGCCGAACTGCACAGCGTCCGCGCCATCGAGGTGGCCCTCGCAGCTGCTTCCCCGCTCGGCGGCGGTACCGGCTTCGTGGATGCCAGCGACATCGCGCAGCGCGGGGATATCGACCAAGCGCGATGGGTGCGCCGGTTCCGGCCGCCCAACCTGATCCGTGTCACGAACTAGCTGCACGGAGAGCCTCTCATGGGACAGTACGCCGTCATTCTCGCGATCAGCGCCATCCTCCTCGGGGGGGTGTTGCTCTACAATGCGCGTGCCTCAACGCGCAGCGCGAACGACGAGCTGAGTGCCTACCAGACCGATCGTATCGCACGCGAAGCCTCGCAGATTGCCCTCCGCGGGGTCGTCCACCGGCTCAACGACCGCCCCGACGCCTGGACCAGCGTCCTTGCCACCGCCCAGAATCGCTTCAACATCGATACCACCGTGTACGCGATGGAGAACAGTATCTCGGTGACCTATGCCGCCCGCGTCATCGAGATGTACCTCGGTGATTCCACAAATGCGGCAGACCCGGACCGCGTCCGGCTCAAAGTCAAGGGCGCGTTTGACAGTTGGAACGAAGCCTCGCAGTCCGTCGAGCCGACGGAGTTCGTTGTCGATGCGGTCTACGAGCGCCGATGGGTGAATGTCCATGTGCCCAGCGGCTTCCGTCAGGCTGTCTGGTCGAACGGCGACATCGACCTGAGCGGTACCGCCTGGGTCGCCGGAGATGTCCACTCCAACCGCAACCTCAACTCCAGCAGCGGCTCCTTTGAGGTGTACGGGACCGGGACCTACACTGGCACCGAGAGCGCCCAAGACAATCGCTTCACTGGCACCCCTTCTCTGGCTGAGCGCGACTCCATTGTCGCTCCCCTTGTCACGTCTCCCCCCCTGTCGTGGGATAGCGAACAGCCGGTGCTGCCGGGGCCATCCTGGGCGCTTAGTACCTTGAATGATCCCACGACTACACTGCCTCTAGGTGACAGCCTCACGCATGGGTGGCTGACGGATGCGGGGGGCGCAGACGTGATCGGCAAGGGCACTGCAACTGATCCCTACGTCCTTTTCGTTAATGGCAATCTCTCCGTCAGCGGCCCGGTCCGCCTCCCCGGCCACATCCGTATCTACGTCAACGGCACCCTCTCGATCGGCAATGACTCCGGCCTCTCTTCGACGATCTCGGGGCGCCCGAGCCTGACGGGCACGGCTGGTGATACGGGGACGTGGGTCGACGCCAACCTACCCGATGGCGTCACGATTGGCCTCTACGTCAACGGCAACGTCAGCATCGGCGAGCGATCCTTCCTCGCGGCCATGCTCTACACGAATGGCACGATCACCCACAGCGGGTCCGGACCGAGGATGATCGTCGGCGGGATCGTCTCCCGCCAGCCGGTGGGCATCGGCGGCAGTGCGAAGGTCTTCTACAAAGAAGGAGCCGACAGCGTCTACGACCCCCGCATTCCTGACCGCGTCCCCGAGGGTGTCCGCCTCGTCTCCTACCGCGAATGGGCCGAGCGGCCCTAATACTTTATTCCTCCCACACCACCTAATCTTTCCGTGGAACACACACCGCATCTTCCTGTCGGCGACGGCGCATCTGTCGGAAACGGCCTCTCCCCTGACCTCGGTACGGGCGATGGAGGACCAGTGATTGAGACCGAGCGCCCTCTCCCCGCCTCGTACTATCAGGTGCTGGACGAGATGCCGCCAGACCTAGAGGGCGAAGACCGCATCCGGTGGTTCATCGACCGACTTGACGAGGTCCCCAAGGCCGACCGCGATGCCGTCCAGACACTCTACGATGGACTCGCGCAGCGCATGATCGACCTCGATGCGTCCGACCTCGACTTTGGCGGCCCGGCGGCTAACGGCACGGTGTGGTACCGGGTCGACGGGCGCAAGCGGGCGGACGAGACGGCGGGCACGTTCTCGATGGACGAGGCCGACCTCGTCATCCTCACCCTGCTCTCCCCGGCCCAGCACCAGCGCCTCCTCGATCGCCTCGCCGTAGACTTCGGGTATACCCTCCCCGATCACACCGGACGCGCCCGCGGCATCCTGCGCCGCTTCCGCACCACGACCTACTACGACAACAAGCACCTCGCTCTCAGCAAGCGCGTCCTCGCCCACCAGCCGCGCTCGCTGCGCAGCCTCGGCTTCCACCCGATCATCGAGCGCGGGTTCATGTTCCGGCACGTCCGCGACGGCCTCACCCTGTTCACCGGCGTCACCGGCGCGGGCAAAAGCACCACGCTCGATGCCATCATCGACGCCAACAACAAGGACTTCGAGGGGCACATCCTCGTCGTGGCCCAGCCGCTCGAATACATCCACACCTCGAAGCAGTGCATCGTCCGCCACCGCGAGGTCGGGACCGACGTCAAGAGTTTCACCGATGGGATGATCCAAGGGTTGCGGCAGGACCCCGACATCGTAATCGTCGGCGAGATGCGCGACCCCGAAACGATCTCGACGGCCCTCGAGACCGCCGACACCGGGCACAAGGTGTTCTCGACGCTCCACACCGGCAGCGCGGTAGAGTCTATCGACCGGATTGTGGCGGAGTACCCATCCGAAGAGCAGGACCGCATCCGGTACCGCCTCGCCGACGTGCTTCGGTGCGTTGTCTCGCAGAAGCTGCTCCCGGCTATCGGCGGCGGGCGTGTGCTCGCCAAAGAGGTGCTGTGGGTGACGTCCGCCGTCAAAGCTGCCATCAAGAACGGCAACACCCACGAAATCTACCAGATGATCTGGCAGGGCGGCGACCAGGGCATGATTACGCTCGAACAGGACCTTGCTCGCCTCGTCCAGATCGGGGACATCACGATGGAGACTGCGATGAACTACGCCAACAACAAGCGCCGTTTCCTCTCGCTCGTGCACTGAGCAGCTCACGTACCTACTTTGTCGCGCCCCCTACCTATTTATCATGCTAAAGAAAACGGATAACTCTACGGCCCTTGGCGTCTACGTCGCTTCGGAAACCATCGAGGCGGTGCTCCTCCAACGGTCGGGCGAGCGCACGGAAGTCGTGCGACGGTTTGCCCGGCAGCGCGTCGCCCAGAGCGAATTCGCCTCGGCGCAGGAGCTTGCTATGGCGGTGCCCGACCTCAAGGGAAGCGACGATGCAGACTATACCCTCGAAGTCGGCGATGGCAGCATGGGCGGCGGCAGCGCCTCACTACTCCCGTCCGAGCTGGACCAGCTCGGCGTGAAGAAGGATGACCTAGGCCAACCGGGCATCCAAGGCATACCACGCGGCGGGATCGTTCGAGGAGGTGCAACAAAGCGCCCGCCCTTTGCCTCTCAACTCAAAGACATTCTCCAAGAATGCCGCGCCCTCGGCTACGAGAACCCGCAGGTCGCCTTCTGCGTCGCCCCGCCCGACGTGGCCTACATCCAGCTTCCTGTTCCCAGCACCGACAAGCCAAAAGGCAAAGCCAAAGAGCAGCAGACAGCGTTTTCGTCCGCCGAGCGGAAGGCACTGCTGGAGACCCTGCCTCAGCACCACAACGGCGTCATCGACAACAACCGTGTCGCCTTCCTACCGCTCGCCGAGACGCGCGCCCAGCGGCGTGCCCTCGCGCTGGTCGCCAACCCGGCGGAGCCGGTCTCGACGACTCTTGCCGCGCTGCGCGAGCAGCACGTAGGCGTGCAGCCTCGCTTCCTCGACACCGAGGTTTCTGCCTACGCGGCGCTGCTGGCCCACACCCTGAAACCGGGAGCCGACGAGCAAAGCGCCTTCGTCCGCGTCGGCACCGAGGACACGCTCGTGCTGTTCTTCAAAGGCACGCAACTCCAGCACCTTGAACGGCTCCGCTCCCTCACCGCCTTCGACGCGCCCGACACGGTGTGCAGCCGGGTGCTCTTGCAGCAAGACGAAAACCGCATCGGCAAGCTCCACAACGTCTTCGTCGCTGGAGCCGGAGAAAGCAAGCCGCTCCTCGACGCCTTCCGGTCGTACTACGAGCACGCAGCCATTGAGCCGATGCATCAGGTGCTGGCGGATTCGGGCCTCGCGCTGCCGGACGAAGAGGAGGCCTACACAAAAGCCCAGACGCTCCCGGCCCTTACCGTAGCACTCCGCTTCCTCGAAGGCTGGGAAACGGCGACGGTCAACCTGCTTCCGAAGGGTCTTCAACGTCGCCGACAAGGCTTTACGGTGGCATGGCACACGATCCTCGCCGCCGTCCTGCTGCTCGGCATGGTGGGCCTCAGCATCGTCCGCTATCAGGCGAAGGCAACAGAGGTCAACGAGGTACGACAGGAGTTCCTCCGCAACCCGGTAGCGCCTCCCGCACAGAACCCCGACGCCCTCCAATCCCGCGTCGATAGCCTCGAGCAGGCACACGCTACCTACACACGCGCTCTGAACATCCTCGATTCGCTCCTCATCGGCAGCGACAAGTGGGTGCAAACAGCAGAGCGCATCTCTCGTGCTACCGCTGCCACGCCGCAGACGTGGGTAGATGAGATTCAACCCGAGGGGACGCAGGCGATGCGAATCAACGGGCACGCCCTCTCCCGACTCGCCATCGTCGACCTGTCGCGCCGTCTCGACGGGGCCATCGAGCAGCTCAACTATCAGGACGTGGGCGAGCGCCGGGTCTATAGCTACGAGATGGTTTTCCCGGCACCCGAAGAGCTACCCAGTGCCGCGAACTACCTCCGCAACATCCAGCCCGGCGAGGCCAATCCCGAAGGCCCCGCGGAAGTGCGCCCGGCCCAGCACGACCACTGATCTTTCTGTCTCAAACGAATCGCTCTGTTTATTCCCGCCGTGTCTCCTATGAAAAACCCTGTCGTCCTCACCGCGCTCATTCTCCTCGCCACCGTCGGCGTGGGGGCTTCGAGCTACTACATCACCGATGTGCAGCAGGAGCAGCAGATCGAGCAGATCCAGCAACGCCGCCAGCAGGCCGAAATGCAGCACACCCGTGCGGCGGACCTAGCGATCCGCGAAGTCGCAGCGGCAGAGGCGGCAGAGGACGTGCTCCGCCGGTGGGGGTCCCGCTACAAGTTCATCCCGCGCACGCTCAACACCGCCGACATGGTCGAGTATCTCGAAGGCTTGACCCGCAATGGATTCGAGCAGTTCGACCTCGCTTTGGGCGAGCAGACGACCGGGCCAGACTTCAGCACCTACACCTGGAACGTCAACGGCACCGCGTACTACAGCGACTTCTACCACCTCCTGTGGCACCTCGAAAACAACCGCGAGTTCTACCGCATCCGCAACCTCACGGCGAAACACGTCAATGTATTCAAGAAGAACCGCCGGACCGACGTGGACCGCCGCCTCGACATGGTCGCTTTCGAGTTTGAGTTGGATGCCTACTTCGCGGGCAGCGAGGAAATCAGTGCCCCGGAGGACTCACTCCGCCCGATTCCGCTTTCTATCCTCCCGTCCCACCGTCCCCCGGACGCCTCCTTCACGCCGCTCGTGCGGACTGATCTTCCGCCTAACGACGAGCAACTCCTTGATGTGGAGAGTGCCTCCCTCGTGGCTATTATGGGCAGCCAAGCTATCTTCGAGGACCGCTACGGTCGTCACGTCATGCTGGAGGGCGACCGAATCTATCTGGGCGAGATTTTGATGATCGACCCGATCAACAGCTTCGTCCGCGTCCAGCTCAACAAGGGCGACCGCGTTGAGACCGTCAACCTCCGCGTAGGCAGTGGCAGCGGGCAGAACGAATACCGCCAGGCCCTCGGCGATGGCGTCCAGCTTGAACCCATCGAAGGCCAGTAGCCGCGAGGGTCAGCCCCTCAGGAACAGCTTTGTACCTGCACTAGATCAATAAGAAAAGGCTACGACATAGCCCCGCTTCAACGAGGTCGGGTTAACGTCTGGCAAGAGGTACCGATACAGAGAGCACGTCCCACAAGCGCGTGTGAACACGCCGTGCCTCTCTGCCTTCGATGCCGTCTCTCTCGTTCTTTGACAGCGCGAAGTCTGCACGCACCGTCTCGGTGGCCTTGTTCGTGGTGCTCCACCTCGGCCTCAAGGCGGTGTTCTTCAGCGTGCCCTTCTACGTTTACGTGGCACGCCCCGTTGAGGTCGCCACCGCGGGCATCGTCTCGCCCGTGGTGCTGGCGGGCCTGATCGAGGTCGTGCTTCTCGTTGGCGTCGTGATGCTATGGATCGGGAAGCTTCGCCTTTGCGATCTCGGGCTAACGTGGGGCCACGTCCCCAACGCCGTCATCGTCACGATCCTCATCTGGGGCGGGGTTCAGGCCGTGCTGAGTGGCTTGGCGGTCAGCGCCCAGTTCGAGCCTGCGCTGAACCCCGAATTGGCTTTGGGACCGGAGCGGTTCAGCGGCAAGCTCCTCGAAGCGACGTTCGGCAGTGCCTTCATCGAGGAGGTGATGTACCGGGGATTCCTCGTCCCGCAACTCTACCTACTCGCCCGAGCGTGGACACCGAACCGGACGCACCGAGCCGTGATTGCCCTCGGCCTGCCCCAGTTCTATTTCGGTCTGAACCACATCCCGGCAGCACTCCGCATGGGCCTGTCGTCCGGTGACGTAGCGGCCTATATCTTCCTCGTCATCCTCGTCGGTTTCCTGTTCACGGCGCTCTATCTCCGCACGGGCAACCTCTTCGTCGCCATCGCCGCGCACGCCCTCGTGAACAACCCGATGCCGGTGGTGGTTGCAGGGCCGGACCCGTCGCTCCTCGCCCTCGTGGGGATTTGCTTCCTCCTGCTGGCGTGGCCGATGTTCCACCGACGATTCGACGAAGTGTTTACGCTGGCAGACACCCGCCGACCGCCGCCGGTGCTATGGAACGCATCGGCATAGCCTAGGCTTCGCGCTGTCTGCTCATCGCTTTCCGACAGACCGCGTTGCCCCGCTTCTTTCTCCATACCCTCCTCGCGCTACTGCTGGCCTGTGCGGCCTGCACGCCCTCTGTGCAGGAGGTGGTGCTCCCGGACCAGGACCGCGTGATCGTTGCCGGCGAAGCCCCCGGTGCCGAGGCTCCTGTTCAGGGGCTGGTGCGCATCGTGCAGGTGTATGGGCGCGAGACCCTCAAGGTGGGCGAAGCGGAAAACTTCCGACTCCGGCTCTCTCCGGGCTTCGCCCAACCCGTCGAGTACCTGTGGGACTTCGGCGATGGCACCCTCTCGGTCGGCAACAACGTGGTGCACCGCTATACCCGACCCGGACGTTATACCGTCACAGTCGTCGCCCGCAACATGATCAACGCCGACACCGCGCGACTGGCTGTCGCCGTACCCTCGGGCTGGTCTTCCCTATTGCCGACTACGCCGAGCGTACCGGTCGCTACCCCATCCTCCTTTGAAGCAGGCCAGATCGTGTGGGTGACCGGCATCCACGCCACGGGACCCGTCGCAGAACGTGACGCCGCCACCTACACCGGCGCTGGATATCGGGCCGGGGTCGTGTCCGTCTCGAAAACGGGCGCGACGCAGTATTACGTCATCGTCGGCGGGTACCGAACGGAGCGCGAAGCCATTGGAGACCGAGCAAACCTCCTCCGTGTCGATGACCGCCCCCTCTGGCTGATGCGGCTCACGGCAGGTGAAGAAAGCGAGGGAGCAAGGATGCCATGATGCCGCAGCCTACAAAACCGCATCGCCGCGTGCTTTGGCCCGTTGTCCTGATCGTCAGCGTGTCCCTGCTTGCCCTTTTCCACCCCGACCTCAACCTGCTGGGTGGCAGTGCAGGGGTCGAGAGCATGACAGTTTCTCACCGCCCGCTCCCTTCCGACTTTCCCTTCTCCGGTAGTGCCACGCGAACGCTCCGCCACCTCCAGCCTTATGGCACCTCCAACGTCGCTCGTGTCCAGGCTCCCCTCCTGCCCGGCATCGCTGGACTAGCCGACACCGATCTCGTCATCGACGGCGTGAACTATGGCAGCCCGGCGGAGTCCGGCGTACCGCTTCAGTGGATACGAGGGCGCGAGGAGCAACTCATCTCGCCGAACTTCCGGCTGACAGACTTCGCTCCGCGCGACGGTTCGTCGATGGTGCGGATCGACCCTGTGCTGCTCGAAGGGCTGGAGCGGCTCCGGGAGCAGACCGACCGTCTCGCCATCGTCTCGGGTTACCGGCATGCCGCCTACAATGCCAACGTTGGTGGCGTCGCGGGCAGTTACCACACCGAGGGGGGCGCCGCTGACGTGTGGGCACCGGGTCACAGCCCGATCCAACTTGCCCGCATGGCCTTGCTCACAATGGGCTGTGACATCGGCCTCGGACTCGGCGTCCATACCCTGCATATCGACATCCGAGGCACACTCACGACGTGGACGTATGAAGGTGCTTCCATGCGAGAGTCCGCCTTCGACGCATGGGCCTTGACCCAGTGCGGGCGCCCGGTCCCCTCGTGGCTGGCTTCGGCAGCGGCAGCATTCTGGCTGGAGGAAGCGACCACACCCGACGACTCTACTAGCACCCTCCTCCATGCCCCCGTGGCGCTCGACCCCGAGGCGCTACTTCAACGCCACCAAGCTGCCATCGCGGAGACGGTTCGCCGTGATGGAACCGCTGGTGCCATAGTCCTCGATCTGCGAGAAGACGAAGCTTCGGTGCGCTACATTGCCTCTAATGATCCCGAGGTGGCGGCGCTCGGTCTGGGCGCGCTCGTGACGTGGTGCCAGAACCGAAGCGACGGGACCTACGTCGCCTACGCCATCCACCGGGAGACCGGCGAAACCGAAACCGGCGTCACCAACATCGATGGCCTGACAGGCTTCCGACCGAACCTGTAATCTATAGCAAGGCCCGAAGTGAAGATATTCGCTCCGGGCCTTGCATGACGCTGTGTTGATCTACTGGTTGTCGTTCTCCGGTAGCTCGTCCAGATACGGTTCGCTGGTGGGATTCGCTCGGAGCAACCGCTGCCGGGCGTCCTCGCGCTCCTCGTCTACGAGGTCGGTCTTGAAGGCTCGCCGGGCGCGCTCGCGCAGCGGATCCACGAGCCGCGTCTGCAGGACGATGATGAGTTCGCGCTCGATGAGCGAGCGGTTCTTGGTCGAGAAGAGGTACCCGAGCAGCGGGATGTCCATGAGGATCGGAACGCCACTCCGGGAGACCGACTCTTCGGTCGAGTACAATCCGCCGATGACTGTCTGCTCTCCGTCGAGGAGCAGCACGTCCGTCGTCGCCTCATTCTTGTCGATGATAAGGCCGTTGCCGCCCAGTCGGCCCGAGCTTTTCTCCACGTCAATGACGAGGTGGATGAACTCGACCGGGTCGCGGGCTGGGTCCTCGTCGTCGAGAATGAGCACCGGGCGCACGTTGACGATGACGCCAGTGGCGATGTACTGCACGACTGTGTTGCCTGCGAAATCCCGAAGTGTCACCGGAATATCCGATCCACTCTGAATCCGTCCCTCTTCCCCGCTGCGAACGACGATGCTCGGGCTGGAGATCGTCTCGCCCACGCCCCGCGACTCCAAGAGACGAAAGAACGCATTCAGTTCGGCCAGATCAACTTGGTCCGGCCCGATGAGCACGTCCGAGATATTGTCGAAGAGTGACTCCGTGTTAAGGAATAGCCGGAGCCGGTCGGTGCTCAGTTCACCATCATCGCCTGTCGTCGGTCCGCCGCCGGTGTTTTGCTGCTGACTGCCGAGGATCCGCGTCCAGTTCGTCCCCAGTTCGCGGAGACGGTCTACGTTGGCCTCAAAGATGATCGCGTCGATGCGGATCTCACGGTCATCGCCCGTGACCTGCGACCCACGGGCGACGGGCGCAACCGGCGTCGGGTTGGCTGGTCCCACCGCGCCTATATCGCCAGCATTGAACGGCTCAACCAAGAAGTACCGGTCGGTCTCCCGATAGACTAGCCCCGCCTGGGCAAGGACCAATTCAAACGCATCGAGGAACTGGAGACCCGACACGTTGACGCCGATGGGCGCGGTCCGCTCCGTGAGGTCTACGACGGCCTTGCCGGTCACGCGCTGAAAGAGCGGGTTGACGAATTCGACGAACTGGTTGAACGGCGTCTCCGCCGAGAACGAGACGAGTTGGTCCGGCGGGATATAGGTGCGAATCTGCCGTTGCGGAGGGTCTATCTGGGCCAAGGCGCTCGACGTGAGCAAGCCTATCCCCAGCAGAAGCAGGAGCGCAGAGGCGCGGCGATGTAGAATAAAGCAGTTCATGCGTTGATCGGATAGCACGAGAGAGGGTGCCTACCAGCGAGGCCACGGGTAGAGGCAGCCGGAAGATCACGCACTATGCCCGGATATGCAACTCCGCCTATCGTTTGGCTTGGCGTCGCCCTATCGTTGCGCCTGTGCTGCTTGATGGGCCACGGTGGAACCTACCTGCTACACTCGTCCCGATTGATTGCCCACAGGCAGTCCGTCGTGACCTTAGCCCTACTTGTCCGCAGACCTCCTACCCGAAACTGTTGCCGGATTCCAATCAGGATCGAAGGCCCGTTCGAGGGCGCAGCGCTGGGCGTTGAGCGTGCTGGCTAAGTCTACCGCACCGTGGGCGTCGGAGAAGAAGCATGCCTCGAACTGGCTCGGCGGGAGGTAGATACCCTGCTCAAGCATCGCATGGACGTAGCGCCCATAACGCGACACGTCGCACTGCTGCGCTGAAGCGGAGTCCGTCACCGGCCTGTCACTAAAGAAGAGGCACCCCATTGACCCGACACGGGTCTGGTAGAGGTCGAGACCAAGATCGTCGAGGGTGCGCTGGGTGCCCTGTTCGAGTACCTCACCATAGCGTTCGAGCCGGTCGTAGACGGCGGGGTCGTCGGCGATGCGGCGGAGGACGGCATAGCCCGCGTGCATGGCGAGCGGGTTTGCGGAAAGCATGTCCGCTTGGTAGACCGACCCGACAGACGAAGCGTAGTCCATGATCTCCTTGCGCCCACCGTAGGCCCCGACCGGCAGCCCGCCACCGATGATCTTGCCGAGCGTCGTGAGGTCGGGTGCGACGCCGTAGCGCTCCTGCGCCCCGCCCGGCGCGACGCGGAAACCCGTCATCACTTCGTCGAAGATGAGGAGCGCACCATGCTCATCGCAAAGCACCCGCAGTCCTTCGAGGAACCCCGGCTCCGGCGGGATGCAGCCCATAGGCCCGGCGATTGGCTCGACGATCACGCAGGCCACTTCACCCCGGTTGGCCTCCAGCATAGCCTGGACGCTGGTGAGGTCGTTGTACCGAGCGAGCAGCGTAAAGTAGTCACCGTGGTATTGTCCCTCGAACGTGATAGACTTATCGCGCCCCGTGAACCCTCGGGCGAGTCGCGCCGCACTCATCATCGCCTCCATCTCCGAGTTCACGAACCGCAGGTTCTCGACGCTCGGCACCAACTCGGCGACGAGTTCAGCCAGCCGAACCTCGACCTGCGTCGGTGCCCCGAACGCGGTGGAGCGCGTGGCCGCCTCCTGCACAGCGCGGACCATGTCTGGCTGGGCGTGCCCGAACAGCATCGATCCCCCGCCCCCGACGTAGTCGACGTAGCGGTTGCCGTCAACGTCGAATAGGTGGGCACCTGCCGCTCGCTCGAGGAACACTGGCGCGTTGACGTCAACCGGAATCACATCCTGCGCCTCAGCGAAGAGACGGCGACTCCGGGCAAGACGGTCAGACATGGCTGGCAGCGTTACAAGGGCGTCGTCGCGTCCACCTTGCGGAAGATGGCGCGGAGGACCGGTTCGCTGTCGATTTCCTCCACCGGCTCTTCAGCGAGCGCGAGGCCCGCTTCGGCGAACAGCTTGGTAAGCGTCTCTGGCGTGAGGTCCGAGCCAGCAAGCGCTCGGCGGAATCCGACGATGATCCAGCCACCGTTTTTGATCACGCGGCGCGTCTCGGCCAGCATCTCTTTCATTTCGGCGGCGGAAGCGGCTCGGTCGTACACCCCGTGGGCGATGACCCAGTCAAAATGGTCGTCGGGATAGCCAAGCGCGGCGGCACGGGCTGGGGTCACGCGGCGAGCCGCTTCGTCCTCGCCGAGCACAGCAGCAAGTCGGATGCGGGCAGCAACAACGGCCTCGTCTGTTTCATCGCACGCCCACAGGTCGAAGCCGAGTTGGGCGAGAGGTACGGTATGGCGACCGGTGGCGCAACCCAAATCGAGGACGCGGCTTTGAACCGGGACCGCTGCCATCGTCCGCAGCAGATGCTCCGACGGCGGCGCTTGGGCAGCCGATGCGTCTGAGGTGGTGCTCATGCCGCATTCCGGTCGCGGCGGACCTCGTCGGGCGTGGCGATGGCCTGCTGCCGGTCCCAGCAGTGCGCCTCGGTGATACAGAGACACTGGTGGCACCGCACGCTCCGGTGCTTCGCCTTGCGGCGCGGCAGCGACGGAATCGGCTGCGGTAGGGCCGCGACGGCTCCATCGCCTTCGCCGGGACGGGTCGCACTCACCTGAGCCGCGACAGCTTCGGCAAGGGCCTCAATAAAGAGCGGGTGGCTGTTGAGACCGCGTGTGACCTCGTAATGCTCGATGCCCGCCTGCTGGGCCTCCTCGCGCACCTTGATATCGAGTTCGTAGGCCGTCTCGATGTGATCGCTGACGAAGGCCACGGGGATGATGAGAACCGCCTTACCTCCTTCCTCCGCCAACGCTTTGAGCGTGTCCAGAGTGCTGGGCGTCAGCCACTCCGCCGGGCCGATCTTGCCTTGGAAGGCAACGTGGAAGGGCAAATCGTCTTTCTCGGCGCGCAAGTCCATCACCGCCTGCACGGTCGAGTGAACGAGGCAGCAGTACGGATCGCGGCGCTGCTTCATCTCTTTCGCCGGCGTGCCCTGCGCGGAGAAGACGAGGTGGACGCGGTTGCGGACGCTGTGCGGGAAGCGCTGGAGGCCTTCGCAGATGCGCTCGTTGAGGGCCTGCACGTAGAGCGGGTGGGTCGCGTATTCGTAGACGAGCGAGGTGGGGCGGGCTTGGAGTTCACCGGCCTCTTCGAGCGCCTTCCAGTAGACGAGCGACGCACCAGTCGTGGTCTTGGAGTACTGCGGATAGAGCGGCAGCAAGACGACCTTGTTGATGCCATCGGCCTCCATCTGCCGGGCACAGTTCTCGCTCGAAGGCTTCCAGTAGCGCATCGCCACGTAGGTGCGGAACTGTGCGCCGGTGAGCGCACCATAGCGCTCATTGAGCCGGGTTTCGAGAGAGACAGCCTGCTCACGCGTGAGTTGGTTGATCGGCGAGTTGCCCCCGATCATCTTGTAATCCTCACCGACCGATTGCGCACGCTTCTTTGCGATGAGCCGACTGAGCCAGTGCCGGGGTCGCTTCGGAACCGGCAGGTCGCTGGCCGCCGGGTCCATGAACTGGTTGTAGAGGAACGGCTCGACGTCCTCCTCCTTCATCGGCCCGCCGAGGTTCATCATCACGACACCCACACGGTCGCCCGGCTCTACAGCCACCGGCTCTTGCAGGTAGTAGCCACCTGTGATCAGGCGCTCGTCGTAGTGATAAGCCTTGAGAAACTCGCGTGCCGTCATCGACCGATCATTGAAAAGTTCTCCCGCACGAAGGCAGCGGCAGGTGCTGCGTGTGCATAATTAAGCACCACGTTGAGGCTGCCGTTCCATCGAGGACTCGAAGTTTCGGTGAGTTGTCGGAGGAGCTTTAAATCTCCCTTGAACCTTCGCTTGAATCGCCTATCCCGAGCCAGTCATGCGGCCTGAAAAAGGCGAGCGCTTCGGCCTCGGGCGTGTCCGCGCTGGGGTGCCAGTCGTAGTCCCAGCGGACGACCGGCGGCAGGCTCATCAGCACGCTTTCGGTCCGTCCGCCGGTCTCCAGCCCAAAGCGCGTCCCCCGGTCGAAGGCGAGGTTGAACTCGGCGTAGCGCCCGCGCCGGTAGGTCTGGAATGCCCGCTCACGCTCGCCCCACGCCCGGTCTTTGTGCCGTTCTACGAGCGGGACGTAGGACGACAGAAAGGCCCGCCCGGCCTGCCGAACGAAGAGAAAGGTGCCTTCGGGATCGTCGCGGAGATAGTCGAAGAAGATGCCACCGACGCCGCGTGTCTCTTCGCGGTGCGGGAGGTAGAAATAGGCATCGCACTGCTGCTTGAAGGTGCGGTAGTCGGCCACCTCATGCTCGTCACAGACCCGCTTCCAGACCTCGTGAAAGTGCTCGGCGTCGGCGCGTTCAGGGTAGACCGGCGTGAGATCCGCTCCACCGCCGAACCAATGATCGACGGGATTCAGCGCATCGTCGCCGAGGGCGAAATAGCGGAAGTTGGCGTGGACCGCCGGGACGTAGGGGCTGCGCGGATGCATCACAAGCGACAGCCCTGTGGCGAAGAAAGTGCCCGCGCCGACGCCGAGCGCTTCGACCATCCGAGCGGGTAGTTCGCCGTGCACGGCGGAGGTGCTAACGCCGCCTTTCTCCCACACGTCGCCACCGGTGATGACGCGGGTTAGTCCGCCGCCACCGCCCCGTCGCTCCCACGGGTCGGCGCTGAATGTCGCTGCCCCGTCGAGCCGTTCGAACGCCTTGCAGATGCGCGTCTGCAAAGCCTCGACGAACGCCCGCATCCGCTCGCCGAGGGAGCGGTCGGTGCGCGGCGCTTGCCGAAGTCGCTCGGCACGGCGGTGGTCGTCGGGCATGGTTTGGGGGTCTCTTGTCCTCAGAGAGCATACCCTCGGCGCGCAGCGGCGGGGTTGAAAACCGATTGAAAGGCACCGTTCGCCGCGCCGGGGTTAGCTTCGCCTCCTCCACCTAGCCCCCGAATGATGGAACCGACTGCCTTCGTCCCCGACGCCCTTGTCACCGAACCGATCCACGTCGCCGCGCTCCTCGCCTCGGTACTCGCAGGCGTCTTCGCCCTGTCGCGGGTGCCCGCGCTCAAGAAGGTCTTCGACATCATCCCGCCGGTCCTGTGGGCGTACTTCGTGCCGATGCTCTTGACGACGTTCGGCGTGACGCCGCCCTACACACCTGCGACTGAAACGACCGCGTCGTACATCAACCCGGCCTACAGCATGTTCAGCTACGTCCTCCTGCCGATGGCGCTGTTCCTGCTGATGCTCACCATCGACATCCGGGCGATCCTGAGCATGGGCCGCCTCGCGCTCATCATGCTGGTCGTCGGGACGTTCGGCATCGTGATCGGCGGGCCGATTGCGTTTATGGTGGTCGGGCGGCTGATCGAGGACCCGGAGGCGTGGAAAGGCCTCGCGGCGCTGAGTGGAAGCTGGATCGGCGGTACGGCCAACATGGTGGCCGTGCAGGAGTCGGTCGGGCTGCGCGACCTCGGGCCGGTGATCGTGGTCGATACGGTCGTCGGCTACGGGTGGATGGCGATCCTGCTGTTCCTCTCGAACTACCAGACCAAGTTCAACGATTGGGTCGGGGCCGACACGTCGGCGATGGACCGGGTGGACGAGACGCTGCGCCAGATCGACACGACGCGGCGACCGATCACGCTGGAGACAGCGGGCATCATCCTGGGGATGGGCATCGGCGCGGCGGTGCTCGCGCGGGTGCTCGGCGGGATGCTCCCGAAGCTTGGCGACCCGACGATCATCTCGAGCGGGACGTGGGCCGTGCTGATCGCGGTGACGGCGGGCCTCGCGCTCTCGTTTACCCGGATGCGCAAGTTCGAGGCCGACGGGGCGAGCCGAATCGGCTATGTCGCACTCTACCTCCTGCTCACCTCCATCGGCGCGCAGGGCGACCTCACTGCCGTCCTCGACGCGCCACTCTACCTCCTCACGGGCGTGGTCTGGCTGTCGATCCACATCGCCCTCCTCTTCATCGCGGCGAAGCTCCTCAAGGCCCCGCTGTTCTTCGTCGCCACCGGCTCGATGGCGAACGTCGGCGGCGCAGCGAGTGCGCCGATTGTGGCGGGCGTGTACCACCCGGCGATGGCCCCGGTCGGGTTGCTGATGGCAGTGGCAGGCTACATCCTCGGCATCTACGCCGCGCTCGGCTGCTCGTGGCTCCTCGCCTTCGTCGCCGGAGCGTGATATGTCTTGAGTCCACCTATATCAGTGTCATACAGCATCTCCACATGAGAGCCATAGCCATCTCGGTACTGATCTTGAGCATCATCGGTGCGTGCGAATTCTCAAAGCCCCCGCCCCCTATGAGCGGCGAAGTAACGGGGTGGTGGAACGAAGCTGTTGTGTTCGTGGACAACCCCGAGCGGTTTCCCATGCCCCATGCCCTCTTCCCGCATGTGAGGATCTCGGCTCACCTGACGAATACCTCGACCGACACAGCCGTCGTCTACCTCGGTGGCAAAGCCGTGTATGGGATCATCACTGCACCAGATCCCGATGAACTCGGCCGTTTTGCCCTTGTCGTAGGTGACACCCAACTCGTGATGCACGGGTACGGGCCGGGAGAGACAGCGGTACTCGTATTGGCTCCCGGCGACACGAGCTCGGTCGAATTGTTCTCCGATAATCGCTCGTTTTTACCGCCATCGCCCCCACCTCCGCCGCCTGGAACTGACCTTGGCACCTACGAAGCGCCGGATGTACCCCCGTCTGTACCTGTGGACTCGGCAGGAGTAGCCGACGAATTCGTTGCCGCCCTACTCAACGGCCGTCTTCGGTACTTCCCGAATCCGGGAGGAAAGGTATCGTTTCTAGCTTTCGACGGGCTGGGCTTCCCGTTCTGGTGCCAGGTCAGTTCTTCAGGCTGGCTTGTTGCGGACACGCTCTCAATCACGCGCCAAGATGCTGTGACGATCCACGCCGCCGACAATCTCGGCACCATGCGTCCCATTATGTTGCAACCTTGATGCTGAAGCGCCTTTCCTCTACACCTCGTCCTTGCGGAAGAAGAAGCGGACGGTGGTGGCGTGTTAGCATGCCTGCCATAGACCGGTGAATTCAAATGTCCGATGAGGCCATCCAGCAGCTTGGGTTCCACCATTCTGCCGGGCAGCCGAGTCCTGTCGATGTCGTCTACCTGTCCGACCTGCGCGCCCGGAACGTCGGCCACTCGATCTTTGACCCGACCCGCCTCACCTTCCACCTCCTCCAGTTTGTAACGGCAGGCCACGGTGCCCACTGGATCGACTTCGAGCGCATCCCGCTTCAGCGGGGCGACGTGTTGCACATCCGCCCGGAGCAGATCCATGCCTTCGACATGGCGTCGGACCACGAAGCGCTGCTGCTCCTGTTTCCAGCAGGCACGCTCCGACGCGCCCACATCCCTCACCTCGCCCAGTGGCAGACGCGCACCGTACTTCGTCCAGCCCCGCAGGACTTCGGCGTCCTCACGGAGCTACTTCGGGTTCAGCAGGCCCTCGACACCGAGGCGAACGAACTGCGACCGGATGTGGTCGGCCCGCATCTACTGGGCACAGTCCTAGCCAGCCTCACCGAGGTGGTTCGTGCGCGGCAGGACGGCTTGGCCCCTACCGCGCAGCGCTACGAAGCGCTCGTGCTCGCCTTCGAGGCGCTGCTGGACGAGCACCATGCCACCTCTCGGAGCGCGGCATGGTACGCTGCCGAACTCCGAACCACGCCGCGCACGCTGGCCCGTGCCTGCCGCATGATGCGCGGCCTCTCCCCGAAGCGGCTGATCGACTCGCATGTGGCCTTGGAGGCCAAGCGCTGTCTCGTGACCACCGTGGATACAGTCGAAGCGATTGGCTACACGCTCGGGTTCTCGGAGCCGACCAACTTCGTGAAGTTCTTCAAGCGCGTCGCGGGCACGACGCCCGAGGCGTTTCGGCAAGCCTCGCAGTGAGGCCAAGCCACCGATTGTCTGATTCCGACCATCGACTGTCGGGGTTCTACCTCCTCTAGGTGTGCTTGGGTGCGCTACTCTGTGGCATCATCCATCTTCCTGCTCCCATGCGCACACACCTAGGAATCGGGATCGTCTGCCTAGCCCTCGCTACGTCCGTCGGCTGCTCCGCTCCCCAAACCAACAGCCCCATGCCCACGAAGAAAGAGCGTGTCGTTGCCCTGCTCAACTCGCTTGAAACCGGAGACCCCGGACCAATCGCCTACATCAACCCCAACCAGTACATCCAGCA
>JANQRZ010000024.1 GCA_028284265.1 Rhodothermales bacterium | reverse complement strand
CACCCTCCAAGCCACAGGCTCCGGCACCCTCGCCTCCTCCTCCAAGACCCTCGGCGACGGCGTCACCCTGAGCCTCGACGCCGACACCGACTGGACCGCCGGCCAGATCAACGGCAACGACGGCTCCGTCCTGCACAACACTGCCACCCTCACCTCGACCACCAATAGCCCGATGACGTGGAGCGGCTCCCCGACGCCGCGCCCGGTGTTCGACAATGACGGGACGTTCGTCTACGCCCAGCCCAATGGCTTCCAGGCGACCAACTTCTTCGTGCTCGACAACGACGGCACGGTCGAGGTCCAGCAAGGCATCTCCTCTTGGCGCGAGGGCGGGACGAACGCGGGGTTGATCCACATCAACGTCGGGGCTGAGTTCGAGCACTCCGGCACACCCGCCTTTACCAACGCAGCGGGCGGCGTGATCGGCGGCGATGGCACGTTTGATGGACCGGCACCGACCGCGAGCTTTACCAACAATGGGACATTCGCGCCCGGTGCCTCGCCCGGCCTGTTGACCTACGACGGCAACTACGCAATGAATGCTTCGTCGGTGCTCGCCATCGAGATCGGCGGTGGCAACCCACCTGTGGCGGGGACCGACTACGACCAACTCGCGGTGACCGGCAACGGCTCATCCACCGGCAACGCCGCCCTCAGCGGGACGCTCCGGCTGGAGATCGCCGTTGGCGACGCCCCCGCCATCGGCGACACCTATACCATTCTCACAACGGCGGGCACCCGCAGCGGCACTTTCGCCACCATCGACGGGCCGTTCGGCTACACGTTCGATATCAGCTACAACAGCGACAACGTCGAAGTGGAAGTGCTGACGGTGCCGAACTTCGACCTCGCCGCGATCAACACCGACCCGACCGGCGACCCGATCGTGGTGACGCGGCCCGATGCCATCGACTTCTCCTATGCGGTGACGAACAACACCAACGCCCCAATCACGGGCGACGTGTTCTTCACCGCCTCGCTGGGGGCAACGACACTGGCGCAGGGCGTCATCCTGTCCGGCACCCTCCCGGCGAACGCCTCGTCGCCCGCACTCAGCTTCACGCAGGGCATTCCGGGGATCGCGCCAGTGGGCACCTACACCTACTCCATCAAGATCGGCCAATTCCCGAATACGGTAGTGGACCAAGTAGACTTCACGGTGCAGGTGACCTCGGGTGCACGCGAAGCCGACGCGACCGAGACCTGGTCGGTGCAGGAAGCCACACCGTGGGTCGATGAAGACGGCTCGGTGCTGATGGCGGTCGCAGCGCAAGGCGAAGCAGCAGCAGAGATGAACGAGACTGCCGAGCCTGCATCGACGGCGGTGCCAGAGACATTCGGCCTCGCGGCGGCCTACCCGAACCCGTTCCGGGCGAGCACGACACTTACACTCGACGTGCCAGAGGCCAGCCGCGTGACGGTGGCCGTCTACGACGCGCTCGGTCGGCGCGTGGCAGTGCTATTGGACGACGAGGTGGAAGCGGGCACGCACCGTATGGTATTAGACGCTTCGTCCCTGCCGAGCGGGGTCTATCTCGTGCGTGCCACGGGCGCAGGTGCCACGGCGATGCAGCGCATCACCCTCGTGCGGTAGCTACGAAAACCACACGCTCCACAGCGGCGACTCCGGTCCTCGGGGTCGCCGCTTTTTTATGAGCCAACGGTGAGCCGACCGGGTGGGGTTGTCGGCTTATCGAGGTGGAGGCCAGATACCTACACAGCGGCCTCCGCTCACTGATCTGTTTCTTTCAACCCCGCGTTCCCATGACCTCGCTCCTTCGATCCCTCTGCCTTCTTCTGGCTCTGATTCTTACAACCCCAGCCCTCCACGCCCAGCAGCGCGTGGCCCCGGTCAACAACCCAACGGACGTGCCACTCCGCGTCGCACCGGCCAATGCGACCGACGGCGTGGCGACCGGCCTCTCTCCCATCCTCCATGACGGCGACATCTTCGACCCGGCAACCGGCGAGGCGACGACACCCACCGCAGCCGAGCAGCGACGCCTCGCCGACCGTACCGCACTCCGCACAGCAGCGAGAGCCAGTGCTCCAGCGATGCCGCGCACGGTGTGGCCTGCCATCGCGGCTCCGCCCGCGGAAGCCCAGCGCGGCGGCCTGCTCCTCACCGTCGATAACGCCTACGACGACGCGGACGCCAACCCCGGCGACGGACTCTGTGCCACCTCGTTCAACGACTGCACACTGCGCGCTGCCATCCAAGAAGCTAACGTCAGTTCGGTCCCGGTCACGATTGAGTTCGACATCACGTTCGGACCTGCCGGTTCAGAGATCGCACCGGGCGTCTGGCGCATCCAGCCGAACCGCTCGGACGCCGGTAGTCTCGGCCCACTTCCCACGATCACTCAATCAGATGTTGTGCTCGATGCTTTGACCCAGACGGGAGCTTCGTGCGGCAATCTCACAAGCGGCTCCACGCATACCATCCGGGTCGTCCTCGACGGGTCGCTGCTCCTGACCGGCAGCGACGCGGGCCTCGTGGCCTCAGCGGCGGCGTCCGGCTTCGTCGCGCGCGGCTTCGCCATCGGCAACTTTCCGGGCCGGGGCCTCATCTTCGGCGAGAACTTCGCCAGTTTTACCGGCTCGTCGCTCGTCGAGTGCAACTACATCGGCACCGACTGGACCGGCGAGGTGGATCAGGGTAACGATGGCGGCGGCATCCACGTCAGCGGTGGCTCCCTATTCTTCCTGCTCGGCGTGACGGCCCGCAACAACCTCGTGTCGGGCAACGGCAACCAAGGCATCTATGTCACGCGCGGACAGGTCACACTCGCCGACAACATCATCGGCCTCGACGCCAACGGCCTCGAACGGATCGACCCGCACCCGATCACGGGCAATGTCTCCAGCAACGCGCTAGGCGGCGTCCGCATCGTCGCTGCTGGGGTGACGGTGGACGGCAACATAATCTCGGGCAATGGCAACGGCGGACCGGGCGTCGAACTCGGCAGCCTGACTGGCCCCTTCGCGCCTGTCGCCCAGAACGTGACCGTCACGGACAACATCATCGGCCTCGACCGGAATGCGCTAGGCGCGGGCCTCGGCAATGCCTTCTACGGCGTCTGGGTCCACGAGCGCGCTTCGGACAACGACATCGGCCTGCCCGGTGCCGGAAATCGGATCGGGAATAACGCCAGCGGAAGCCAGAGCGGGATCGTGGTGTCGGGCCTCGGGACGAACGAAAACCGCATCCGCGCCAACATCATCGGGCTGACGCTGCTCGGCACAGCGGCTCCTAACTTCCAGGGCATCTTCATCGGCGACGCCTTCTCCGAGGGTGCGCCGAGCGGCACGGTCATCGGCGGCCCGACGGCTGCCGAGCAGAACTATATCTCCGACAACAACCAGTACGGGGTCTACCTCGCGGGCGATGTTGGGACGCTCGTTGAGGGCAACATCCTCGGTCGCTCAGCGACGGGCTTCGCCACCGGCAATGCCTCCGGGGGGATCAACCTCGATGGCAGCACCAACCCCATCGTGCGCGGCAACCAGGTCAGCGGAAACCGGGGCACCGGTATCAGCCTGATCGACCTGTTCGATACGACAGGCCGCACGACGGGCGCACAGATCGAGAACAACCGCGTCGGGACGAATGCCGCCGGATCGGCACCGCTGCCGAACGACCTCTCCGGCGTCGCGGTCGTCGATGCCGATGGCACGACGGTCGTGGACAATGTACTCTCCGGCAACACCGACGCCGGGCTGTACCTCGAAGGCACGACCGAGGTCTTCATCGATGGCAACTTCATCGGGACGGACACCGGAGCCAGCATCGACCTCGGCAACGGCCTCGCAGGGATCTTCTGCCACAGTGCCGACGACGTGCGGATTGGGTCTACGACGGGGGTGCCGTTCAACACCATCGCGTTCAACGACGGCGACGGCATCTTCCTGCGGCACACCTTCTCGGCGGGAGCCTGCCAGAACGTGGCCGTCCTCACGAACCGCCTCTTCGACAATGCGGGCCTCGGCATCGATCTCGCCCCGAACGGCGTCAACCCGAACGACGCGGACGACTTCGACGCGGGCGCGAACGACGGAACCAACTTCCCTGTCATCACCAGTGCCACCAACGATGGCGCTGGCTCGACGGTCAGCTTCACACTCAACGCCGCCTCGAGTCAGGCGTACCGTGTCCAGCTCTACCGCAGCACGACGCCTGATCCGTCCGGGCACGGCGAAGGGGCCGTGGCAGTCTTCCAGACGACGGTCACCACCAACGCCGCCGGACTGGCCTCCTCGACGCTCAACCTCGGCGCGTCGCAGTTCCCGGTCGGCGTGTGGGTCGCAGGTGTCGCCACCCCGATCGACGGCTCGACCGTCACCGGATTCCGGGGCACCAGCGAGTTCGGCCCGTCGGTGGAAGTGCAGAGTGCCGCAGGTCCACCGCTCACCGTGACGATCACGCCGACGAACCCGACGCCGCCCGTTGTGCTCCAGCGCGGGGACGACGTGTTCTTCGACATCACCTTCGATGTTGGTGCGAGCGGCCCCTCGTCGTTCGAGTTCTGGACCGAGTCGGTGCTGCCCAACGGCTCTGTACGCTCGCCGCTGATCGGCCCAAACACGGTCAACGTCTCGCCCCCCGCCACAGTCACGCTGTCGTTCAGCCAGCGCGTGCCGAACGTCGCGCCGTTCGGGAGCTACACGTACCGCGTCGAGGCAGGCACCTTCCCGAACACAGTGCTCGACAGCGACGCCTTTGCGGCTCAGATCGTCTCGGGCCGCGAGGCTGGACCAGACGACTGGCAGGCCTTCGATGCGGGCGGCCAACTCGTCGAAGCGAGTACGGTCTACGACTTTCGCAGCGAACCGTCCGCCGAGGCGGCCTCATCGGCCACTGTGCCTGAAACGTTCACGCTGGCAGCGGCCTATCCGAACCCGTTCCAGTCGGAGACGACCCTGACGCTCGATGTACCCGAGGCGAGCCGCGTGAGTGTGGCCGTCTACGACGTGCTCGGTCGGCGGGTGGCGATGTTGCTCGACGATGAGGTGGAGGCGGGCATCCACCGCGTAGCGTTCGACGGATCGCGCCTAGCGAGCGGCCTCTATCTGGTCCATGCCTCGGGTGCCGGTGCCTCGGCAACGCAGCGCGTGACGCTCGTCCGATAGATCGCAGGATTTGCCAACCAGCGGCGGCGGTCCCTTCACCGGGGTCGCCGCCGTTTGTTGGTTAGCCAAGGCGAGGTATAGCTCAGTGCGTCTTCCGGCGATACCTTTACGCAGGTTCACCGCTCGCTCGATGATCTGGATTTTCGCCGGACCGGCGCTGCTGTTTCTCATCGCCCTCCCAGTCCTCCTTCCCTATCGCTCGCTCCGCCTCGCGCTCCGCAACGGTCGCCACAGCAACGGCTCGCGGAGCCAGTCCCGCACGCGGCGCGAAGTCCGGCACGCGACCCGGTTTTTCAGAAACCACATCATCCTCCCCTTTCTGGCCTTCGTGCTCCTCGGGATTGGGATGTTTCTGTTCCACCGCTACGTCGTGCCAGACACGACGCTGCACGAACTGTTCGGCGACAATCACCCGGAGACCTCGCTCCATGCCCCGGACATGGAAGCGTGGTACGAGGCCATCGACGAAGCCCGGCGCGAGTCTCGACAGATCGTGCGCGAGGGATCACCTTGGGTTCCGAAACAGAGGCTGCGCGACATCCTGCTCACGCACTGGCCGCTACACCTGCTCTTCCTGACCGTGCCGCCCGCCCTCCTACTCTGGTTTTTGTTTCGGTCCTACCTCCCGGCGGCCCGCACCTACCATCGCGGCGTCAAGAAACGGCACACCCGCTACCAGTTGAAGTCCGCGCTGCGCTGACCCGCTGGCAACACGAGGGCGACTGGCTGCATCACCGATCTGCTTGGCAGCGACATAGCGAGGCGCAACATCTTTTTCGGCTCCTCGTCTCCCCGCTATCTTTAGGTTGGTTTGTTTCGCGGCATCAGCACGTCGCGTTTCTCTGTCCGTCCGCTCTCACTCCCGATCCCCATGATCCACCTGGTACGCTCTTTCGGCTCGTTCGCCCTGCTCGCCGCCCTGCTCACGGTAGCCGGATGCTCCGGCTCTGCCCCGATGATGACCCCGCCTTCCGATCCGTCTGAGGAGAAGAAAGACGAAGACAAATTCGCGGAGGCCGTCAAGTCGACGACAGCCATCGAGGGCCTCTTCACGGTGTACCAAGACACGACGAGCGGCTCGATCCAGATGGCGATTGAGGCCGACCAGTTCGATCAGGAATACATCTACTTCACGCACATCGTGGATGGCGTGCCGGTGGGCGGACACTTCCGCGGGCAATTCCGCGACAACAGCATCTTCTCGATCCGCCGCCACTTCAACAAAGTTGAGTTCGTCGAGGTGAACACAGCGTTCTACTTCGACGAGAACAACGCGATCTCACGCGCCGCCGACGCCAACATCAGCCCCGCCGTCCTCGCAGTCGAAGAGATCGTCGCCGAGGACGACTCCACCGGGCGCGTGCTCATCAAGGCAGACGACCTGTTCCTCTCCGAAGCCCTCGCCCTCGTCAAGCCGCCGAGCTTCCCCGGTCGCCCACCGACGGCCTTCTCGCTCGGTGGCCTCTCGAGAGCCAAGACGACGATCACGGAGATCCGCAACTACCCGGAGAACACCGACATCGACGTCCGCTACGTCTACGACAACCCCTCCCCGCTCAACGGCGGCGGCGCTGCCGTCACGGACGCCCGCGCCGTCTCGGTCACGATGCAGCACAGCCTCATCGCCATGCCGGACAACGACTTCGAGCCGCGCATCGACGATGCCCGCGTGGGCTACTTCACGCACCAAGTGACCGACCTCACCTCGGACAGCGCAACGCCCTACCGCGACCTCGTCCGCCGCTGGCACTTCGAGAAGCAAAACCCGAACGCCGCCGTCTCTGACCCCGTCGAGCCGCTCGTCTGGTGGATCGAGAACACGACGCCCGTTGAGTACCGCGAGATCATCCGCGACGCGACGCTCCGCTGGAACCAAGCCTTCGAGGCCGCCGGTATCTCGAACGCCATCGAGGTCCGCATCCAGCCTGACGACGCAGACTGGGACGCAGGTGACATCCGCTACAACGTCCTCCGCTGGACCTCGTCCCCGACCCCGCCCTTCGGTGGCTATGGGCCGAGCTTCTCGAACCCGCGCACCGGGCAGATGATCGGCTCGGACATCATGCTGGAGTACGTCTTCCTCAAGAACCGCATCGCCTACGACCGAATCTTCGAGACCGCCGCACTCTTCATGGAGGAAGCCGAGACGCTCGAAGCCGACCCGCACGACGACCCGCACTTCTGCTCGCTCGGCCTCCGGCTCCAAGCCGAGACCCTCTTCGGCCTGCAAGCCCTCAAAGCGCAAGACGCTTCCGAGTCCGAGATCAGCACGCTCGTTGAGCAGTCGCTCTACTACCTCGTCCTCCACGAAGTCGGCCACACGCTCGGCCTCAACCACAACATGAAGGCGAGCCAGATGCTCACGCCCGAGGAGACGACCAACTGGAACCTCACGATGGAGAAGGGCCTGATCGGGTCGGTGATGGACTATCCGGCGCTCAACATCGCCGCACTCGGTGAGACGCAGGGGGCCTATGCCACGACCAAGCCCGGCCCCTACGACGTGTGGGCCATCCAGTTCGGCTACGGCACCTTCGACGAGGCCGGACGCGAAGCGCTCCTCGCCCGCTCCACCGAACCCGACCTCACCTTCGGCAACGACGCCGACGACATGCGCGCGCCCGGCAAGGCCATCGACCCGCGCGTGATGATCGGCGACATGTCCGGCGACGCGCTGACCTACTCCGACGACCGGCTCGACCTGATCGACTCGCTAATGGAGGACCTCGTCGAGCGCTACGACACGCCCGGCTCGACGTACCACGAACTGCGGAACGCCTTCATGATCCTGACCGGGCAGGCCGCGGGCGCGGCGTCCGTGACGAGCCGCTACATCGGCGGAGTCTACGTGGAGCGCGCCGTGGTGGACCAGCCCGGCGCAACCCAGCCGTTCACACCGGTTCCGCGCGCCAAGCAGGTGCAGGCGATGGACATCCTCGCCCGCCAACTCTTCGCGCCCGACGCCTTCGACGCACCGGATGACCTCTACAACCACCTCGCCATGCAGCGGCGTGGGTTCAACTTCTTCTCGCAGTCCGAGGACCCGAAAATCCACGACCGCTATCTCAACATGCAGCGGAACGTGCTGGCCCACCTCCTGCACCCGGTCACGATGCGGCGCATCTCCGACTCCGGCCTCTACGGCAGCGAGTACCCGCTCTCCGAGATGATGACCGACCTCACCGACGCGATCTTTGAGGCCGACATGCGAGGCGACGTGAACACGTTCCGCCAGAACGCCCAGATCGAGTACGTCACCCGCCTCGGTGCGGTGATCTCGAACGAGAATGATCGGTACGACTACCTGAGCCAGTCTCAAGCCCTCGCCCAGCTTCAGCGCATTGAATCGATGCTAGACGGCAAGCGCAGCGGGAACGACGCGACAAAGGCCCACACCGGCCACGTCCTGTTCCTGATTGAACAGACGCTGGACGCAGACTGAGCGCGTAAACTGACCGAATAGAACCTGTCATTGCGAGGAGCGTAGCGACGAAGCAATCTCTTTACTGAGCCTCATTCCTCTGGAGATTGCTTCGTCCCCTCTACGAGGCTCCTCGCAATGACAGACTTCGTTAGAACAGAGCCGGTTCTCCTGCTCCACGGCCTCGGCCGGACGTGGCGCTCGATGCGGTGGCTGGCGCGGCGGATCGAGCAAGCCGGGTTTCGGACGGTCAACGTGGACTATCCGTCGACGTGCCACGCCATCGGGACACTGGCCGAGGCGTTCGTGCGCCCTGCCGTGGAGAAGGTTCAAACCGAAGGCGAGCCGTTCCATGTCGTCACCCATTCGCTCGGCGGCATCCTGATTCGCGCCTACGCCGAGCGGTACGGGTTGCCCGACGGGTCACGGGTCGTCATGCTCGCGCCGCCCAACGCCGGGAACGAACTCGCCGACGTTTTCCACGACCGCTGGCCCGCCAACCGTGTCTGCGGCCCGGCACTCACCGAGCTTCAGACCAGCCCCGATGGTATCGCTGCCGATCTCGGGCCGGTGGACTTCGAATTGGGCGTGATCGCGGGCGATCGGAATATGTACCCCGGCCTCGGTCGGCTCCTCGGAGGCGCGAACGACGGGCGCGTGTCGGTGAAAAGTGCCTACGTGGAGGGGCTGGCGGATTTCGTCGTAGTGCGAGCAGGGCATGCGTTCATCGCCCGGCACCGGGCGGTCGCCGATCAGACGGTGCATTTCCTGCGCGAGGGTCGCTTCAAGGGCGATTAACAGCGTTAATCGAGAACGCCGGACCCCTCGGTATCTTTTCGGGGCTTGTCGCACGAGCGGCGTCTCTTTCATCTCTCCCACATTACTGCAGGGGCTTCCGTATGCTGAAAAACAGCACGATCACCGGATGGGGCCACTACGCCCCCGAGCGCGTCGTCACAAACGATGAACTGGCGGAGACCATCGACACCTCGGACGAATGGATTCGGACGCGCTCCGGCATTCGCGAGCGCCACATCGCAGGACCGGACGACCACACCTCGACGATGGCGACCCGCGCCGCCGAGATGGCCCTCGACCGCGCCGGTCTCACCGCTGCCGACCTCGACCTGATCCTGATCGCCACCTCCAGCCCGGACTACCTCACACCGCCCGTGTCGAGTCAGGTGCAAGACAACCTCGGCGCGGCGTGCGGGGCGATGACGCTCGCGGTCGGTTGCACGGGGTTCGTCTACGGTCTCGTGACGGCGCACCAGTTCATCGCCGCCGGGTCGTACTCGACGGTCCTCGTCGTCGGGGCCGAGCTTATCAGCCGGAACCTCGACTGGACGGATCGGGGGACGTGTGTGCTGTTCGGCGACGGAGCCGGGGCGGTCATCATGCAGGCGACGGACCAGAAGGCGGGCCTCCTCTCGCACGTCCTCGGCTCGGATGGGTCGGGGCACGAGCACCTGATCCAGCCCTCCGGCGGCTGCCGCATCCCGCCGACGCACGAGAGCCTCGATGCGGGCCAGAACTTCCTGCGGATGAACGGCCGCGAGGTCTTCAAGTTTGCTACGCGGGCGATGGTCGAGTCGCTGTCGCAGGTGATGACCGAGGCCGGGATCGAGCCGAAGGACATCGACCTGTTCATCCCGCATCAGGCGAACGCCCGCATCATCGAGTACGCCGTGCAGAAGGCGGGCCTCGACCCCGAGAAGGTGATCGTCAACGTGGACCGCTACGGCAACACGTCCGCCGCCACGATCCCGATTGCGCTCTCCGAAGCGTTCGAGGCCAGGCGCGCCAAGCCGGGCGATACGCTCGCCCTCGTCGGCTTCGGCGCGGGCCTGACGTGGGCCGCCTGCCTCTTCCAACTCGCTGCTGCGCCAGTCAGTCCGAACGGGCAACATGAGCATCCGGCGGTCGAGGGGTTCATTGCATAGCTGTCCGTTTGCGATGACAAGAGTATGGGATGGCCTACTGTCGTTCTTGACAATCATTGTAACACTATGCCTACTTGAATGTAATTCTGAGTCCCGTGATTTTGATACACGGAGCTTTGATTCGCAAGTGTGGATTGAGGGAGATGCTCAGATACGTGGTGCAATGATCCAGCACGTACTCGGAAGCGATACGCTGCACAATTTGAAGAAGACTGAGGTATTCGCTCTTCTCGGTACCCCAGACTCAGGAGCAGATACAGAGACTCTTATATACTGGGTCGATGTTGGACACGAGTTTGGTAGCACCCCTTGGCTGTACTACATGGCCGTGCGTTTCGATTCAACAAGTGGTCGAGTAGGCGATACATGGATGACAGACTGAATCCACGAGAACCCAACGGCTGACCATTCATTGCATAACGACACGAAAGTCTAGTCATCTCAAAGACTTGCACTATCGCTGCGAGTTTCTATACTTTGGGCGTAGCCTCACCAAGCCCAACAGAACGATGCCTAGTTTTCGTGATCGCGGCCTGACGGCCCACGGTGTGCTCGCCCTCGTCTTGTGCCTGCTTCTCGGCGCGTGTTCGGAGAGTGGCGAGGATGATCCTCCACCACCGCCGCCCACGGGCGTGACGCTGCCGCTCACCGTCCGGGCTGAGATCGACGGGCGGAGCGAGCTACGCTTGCAGGGCCAGTTCATCTGGTGGCACCACTACGAGTTCGAGGCACCGGGCATGTGGGGCGACGACCAGCCGACGTTCCTGAACGACGAAGAGTGGTGGCCCATGTGGCCCTTCGATGAGTTGGCCTTCTGCAACTGCTCCTCGACGCGCGAGTCGCTGCTCGCTGTCCCGATCAAGTCGGACGGGTCAGAGGTTTCCATTTCCAACATTCAGGGTCGCGGCCTCGTCCAGATCACCGAGCAACCCAGCGCCGCCAACGATTACACCGTCCGCATCGAGTTCAGCGACCCCCTCCCCGACCGTGCTTGGACCTCGGTGACGATTACGCAAGAATGATCCGCATGGCACGCCTGCTTCCGTACCTGGGTGTCGGCGTGCTGCTCGTGCTGGCTGCTCTTGGCAAATCCGCTGTCATGGCGGTCTCGGCGGTCGGAATCGGGCTGGCGCTCTGGATGACGAAGGATGCGCCGCTCGGCACCCGCTTGAAGGCTATCATCATCGGGGCACTCGGCGGGAGTCTGCTCGCCGAAACCATCCACACGGCCTATCACCTCTTCGGCGGCGAGACCGCCAGCGGCGACAATGGCTTCTTCTACGTCTCAGCCGTACTCGTCGGGAGCATCAACGCGGTCGCTATCCTTGTGCTGACCGGGCTGACGCATTGGGTCTCGCGGAACGCATCGTGAGTCTGCTCATCCTCGCGCGGCCAGCCCTTTCAGGAAGTGCCAGACGGTGAGCGCCGCGAGCCGGGCCGTCCGGCCGTCCACGTCGAACGCCGGGTTGAGTTCGACCACGTCCATCGAGCGGACGAGCGGCGAGCGGCCCATCTCGTAGGCGGCGTAGAGCCACAGGTCCGCCGGTAGCCCGCCGATGTTCGGCGCACTCACACCGGGCGCGGATGCGGCCTCCACCGCGTCGAGGTCGAACGTGGCGAGGGTCGGCTCGGTCAGGCCGATGGCGATGGAGCGGATGCGAACCTCGGTCAAGCTCCGCCGCCAGACTACTTCGCCGCCCCACTCGTCGATCACGTCGAGGTGGGCGCGGGCCGTGCTGTGCGGTTGCAGCCCGGCGACCATGTACCGCGTGCAGCGGCCCGACGGGTGCTCCAGCGCCTGCCGGAACGGCGAGCCGGAATGGGCCAGCCCGTCTTTCAGCGGGCGCACGTCGGCGTGGGCGTCCCAGTTCAGAATCTCCACGTCCTGCTCCGCCCCAGCGTACCCGAGGAAATGCCCGAAGCTCGTCTCGTGCCCCCCGCCAAGGATCACCGGTACGATGCCGTCCGCGAGGAGCGGCGCGACGACCTCGCCGAGTGCCTGCTGGTCGGTCTCGACAAAGCCCGTCACGGGTATGTCGCCGAGGTCGGCAGTACGGTCAAGGAGATCGGTAAACGCACCGGGATGCTCGGCGTCCGGGGTCAGCTTGTAGAGGGCACGGCGGATCGCGGCGGGACCGTCGGCAGCACCGGATCGCCCCCCGTTTCGCCGCACACCCTCGTCGGATGGAAAGCCAATGAGCACGGCGCGGGCACCTTCGGCGGAACGGTTCGCCGCGAGCCAGTGACCGAGGCGGGGATCATCCGCAGCGGTATCGGGGGCAGGAATATCGGATGGGGTGAGCATGAGGAGAAGATAGGCGCGGCGTTACGAAGTACGAAGAGGCAGCGGCCTACCTCTTGAGCCTTGTTCGCGCCACCTCTACCTTCGGCGAGGCACGCTCCGAGTTCCACTCACCCAAACGCCCGACGCTATGCCTCACATCCGCTCCCTCCTTCTCCTCACCCTCGCGCTCTCTGTGACAGGCTGCTACCACGCCCGCGTCGAAACCGGCCTCACGCCGTCAACGCAGGTGTATGAACAGACCTTCGCTTCGGGCTGGGTCTACGGCCTCGTGCCACCCAGCACCGTCGAGGCTGCTGAAGAGTGTCCCAACGGGGTCGCCGTCGTCGAGACGCAACTGAGCTTCGTCAACCAGCTTGTCAGCGCCCTCACGTTAGGCATCTACACGCCCATGTACATCAAGGTGACGTGCGCCGCGGGCGGCACCTCGGCCCTACCCGCTCCCAGCGAAGCGGTGGCCGTGGCTCCTGACGCCGACCTTGCAACCATCACCCAAGCCTTCCAGCACGCCGCCGATCAAGCGGTCGCATCGGAACAGCCGGTACTCGTCCGGTTCGAGTAACCCGACGGTCTGCTTCGCATCGGGCCGGACGATCCTGTATCGTCCGGCCCTTTTTCGTGGCTACGCGCTCCACACCGTCTCGCCGCCGATGACGGTGCGGACGCAGGCGTTCGGGCGGAAGTGGTAGAGCCAGTGGTTCACGTCGGGCGCATCGATTACAACGAAGTCGGCCCGCTTGCCCGCTTCCAGCGAACCGACCGTGTCATTCATCCCAACAGCTTGGCTTGCAATAACGGTGGCCCCTTTGAGTACCTCGGCGGGCGTCATCCGCTGCATCGTGCAGGCCAGCATCATCGCCAGCGGGAGATGGTAGCTCGGCGCACTACCGGGATTAAAGTCGGTCGCCACCGCCACCGCCACCCCCGCCTCGATCAGCGCCCGCGCAGGCAGCGGGCGGACGTTCAGGTACAACGTAGCGAGCGGTAGCGACACGGCGACGACGCCCGCCTCAGCCATCGCCGCGATCCCCTCGTCCGAGATGTATTCGAGGTGGTCGGCGGAAGCAGCCCCCACCTCAGCGGCGAGGGCGGCTCCGTCGGTGTCCGATAGCTGATCAGCGTGAAGCTTCGGACGCAGGCCGTGCTCCGTCCCAGCGGCGAAAATGGTGCGCGCCTCATCGGGCGAGAACGCAGTGTCCTCAACGAACACGTCGCAGAACCGGGCGAGGCCCTTCTCCGCCACCTGCGGGATGATCTCATCGGCGAGCAGGCGGATGTACGCGGCACGGTCGGCCTTGAACTCGGGCGGGACGATGTGCGCACCGAGGAGGGTCGGGACGATGCGCGTGGGCTGCGTTTCGGCGAGGCGGCGGTAGACCCGCAGTGTCTTCAACTCGTCCTCGACGGTCAGCCCGTAGCCGCTCTTGGCTTCGACCGTCGTGACGCCGAGTTTCCGCATCTCGACCAGATGGCCCGCAGCGCGCTCGGCGAGATCGTCCTCGCTCGCGGCGCGGGTGTGGCGCATCGTGCTGGCAATGCCGCCGCCTGCGCGGGCGATGTCGAGGTAGTCGGCCCCTTCGATCCGCAGGGCGAACTCGTCGGCCCGCCAGCCGCCGAAGGCGAGGTGCGTGTGGCAATCGACGAGGCCGGGAATCACGAGCCGACCGACCGCGCTCTGGCGTTCCTCGCCAACGTACTCACTCGGCAATTCAGTTTCTGGCCCGACCCACTGGATCGTGTCGTCTTGCCACACGAGGGCCGCGTCGGGGATTGGGTGAATATCCGCCTGCCCGCCGCTGCTCCGGCACGTAGCAAGCACCGAGATGTCGGCGAGAACGGGCATCTAGGAGCCAGTCACGCGGAGATAGTGGTCGTCCGATTCGCAGGGCCGGATGCCACCGCCTGCAAGCGTCTGCCCTCGCACTTCAATAGACGATCCTTCGACCACGCTGGCAAAGAGGTTAAGCCCCTCAGCTTCGCACAAGTTGGTTCGGGCCGGGATAAACACCTCGACTTCGCCCGCACTGGTGCGGAGCGTGATGACCGCATCGCTGTCCACCGCCATCGGCTCACGATCCACGCTCTCGACGGTACCGCTGACCGTAGCATCCGGGCCGACGGGCAGCGTCAGCGGCTTGGGGCCGCTAGAGCAGCCCACGAGGAAGAGGAGCAGAACAAGGGGAATAGCGTGACGCATAGGTTTCGACTGGTGAAATGGACCCTGAAATTACGCCCGACCACCTCAATCTGGTTGCGTATCCTGTGTGGATATCCTGCTCCTCGCCCGTTCTCTCCCATGCCTGACCGCCGCATCCATATCGCCCCGATCCTCCTCGAAGCCTTCTTCGTCGTGCTCGGCGTCTTCCTCGCGCTCGCGGCGAACGAGTGGCGCGAGGACCGCAACGCCCGCAAACGCGCCGAGATCGCCGCCGCGAGTATCGTCGAGGAGTTGCAAGCCAACCGTGAGGCGCTGCGCGAGGCGTCGGCGTTCAACATGGCCCTGCTCGACTCGCTCCAAGCCTACCTCCCAGAGGACGCGCCCCCGCTCCCGCCCTATTTTTTCGCAGGCGGTTTCTTCCGACCGGCCCGTCTTTTCACAACGGCCTGGGATGCTGCCCGCTCCACCGACGCCCTGAACCACATCCCCTATGACGAGGTGCTCCAGTTCTCCACCCTCTACGACGTGCAGGGAGCCTATGAGACACAGACAGAGCAGGTCGGCAGGCTCCTCTACACGAAGATGATGGATGAGGGATTCGAGGGGGCGACGGCCAACTACCGCAACTTCCACGCGGTCCTGATCGGGCTGACCTACTTCGAGCACTACCTCGTGTCAGAGTACGACCGGGTGCTATCGCCCTCCGACAGTACGTTGGCTGACAGCACCATAGCTGGCTAGTGCAGTGCGCCGACTTCGGCCTCGACTGCGCTGATGAGGCCGCCCTGCTGGATGCAGTGGAGGCACGCAGCCATATCACCGTCGAACCCATCGTCGGCCTCGCGGTGACGGACCTGCTCGCGGAGGAATCGGTGGGCCACCTCAACGCCTCGGCCCGGCTTCAGCGGGGCGCGGTAGTCGAGCGCCTGTGCCGCCGTCATTAGTTCGATGGCAAGCACGGACTCAACGTTGCGAAGCACATCGAACAGCTTGAGCGCGGCGACGCTCCCCATCGAGACGTGGTCCTCCTGCCCCCGGCTGCTTGGGATCGAATCGACGGAGGCGGGGTGGCAGAGCACCTTGTTCTCTGAGACGAGCGCGGCGGCGGTGTACTGTGGCATCATGAACCCGGAGTTCAGCCCCGTCTCGCGCATGAGGAACACCGGCAGCCCGTCGTATCCGCTGACGAGCAGGTAGACCCGCCGCTCGGCGATGCTGGCGAGTTCGGCGAGGGCCATCGCCGCATAGTCGAGCGCGAGGGCGAGCGGCTGCCCGTGAAAGTTGCCGCCAGACACAATCGTCGGATCGCCCTCCTGAAATACGAGCGGGTTGTCCGTGACGCTGTTGATCTCGGTCTCGACGACCGACCGGGCATGGACAATCGCCCCCCGACTGGCCCCGTGGACTTGCGGCACACACCGGAGCGAATACGGGTCCTGCACTTTGCCGCAGTTGCGGTGGCTCTCCAGAATCTCGCTCTCTTTGAGGAGCGTGCAGACGTTCTCCGCAACAGCGACTTGACCCGGATGCGGTCGGATCGCCTGAATGCGTGGGTCGAACGGTTTGATGGAGCCTTGCAGCGCTTCGAGCGACATCGCCGCGAGTAGGTCGGCGGCTTTGAGCAGGCGACAGGCGCGGTGGAGCACCCAGCTTCCGTAGGCCGCCATCATCTGGGTTCCGTTGATGAGCGCGAGGCCGTCTTTGGCGTGAAGCGTGATCGGTTCGAGGTCGTGCTCGGCGAGTACCTCGGCGGCGGGATGCGTCGCCTCGCCCGCGTCACACCAGATCGCACCCCGACCGAGGAGCGGGAGCGCGAGGTGCGACAGCGGCGCGAGGTCGCCCGACGCGCCGAGGCTGCCGCGGCTCGGGACCGCCGGAATGAGGTCGCGCTCCGCCATCACGAGAAGCCGCTCGAAGGTCTCCTCTGAGACACCGGAGAAGCCGAGGCCGAGGGCGTATACCTTGAGCCGCAGCATCAGCCGCGTCACGTCCTTCGGGATCAGCGGCCCGACGCCGACCGCGTGCGAGACGATGAGGTTTTGCTGCAACCGCTCCGTGTCCGCCGGGGCGATCCGCTCCCGCGCCAGCGCCCCGAAGCCGGTGTTGATGCCGTAGTAGGTCGCCCCGTCCTCCAGCGCCGCCTCCACGACCCGCCGCGACGCCTGCACCCGCCCCGCGTCCGCCCGCAGCGCCGCGAGGCTCCGGTCGAGGTCGTCGTACAGGTCAGCGATGGTGAGGCGGGTGGTGTCTGTGTTTGCTGAGTTCATGCCCCGAAAATAGTCATCCCCGCGTAGGCGGGGATCCACCGTCAAGCAAATCGTACAGATTCCGCCTTCGCGGGGGATGACGAGTGGAAAGGTTCGGAGCTTGAAGTCGAACGCTCACCTTCCGAGGTCGAGCAAATCATATAGATCCCGCCACCCCGGATTCGCTTCTTCGATGAGCCGAATCTTCCACGCCCGGTTCCACTTCTTCAGTTGCCTCTCCCGCGTGATCGCATCGCGGATGTCGTCGTGCTCTTCGACGTAGACAAGCCGGTGGACACTGTGCTCTTTCGTAAAGCCGTCAATCAGGTTGTGCTTGTGCATCCAGATACGTTTCGGCAGATCGCTCGTGACGCCGACGTAGAGGGTGCCGTTGCGACGGCTGGCGAGGATATAGATGGTGCCGCACTTCGGCATTACAGAGGGATACCCCAGAAAACTTGGAAATAGTCATTGCCGCGAAGACGGGAATCCATCGGACTTGCAAACCCTGTGGGTCCCCGCCTGCGCGGGGATGACTTGAGTGTACGTATCAGAGGTAACTCAGTCGAGCGAAAGAACCAGTTCGCTAGATGCATCAGGAACAGCCCGAACGATTCGGTTGCCGTCGAACAGGTATCGCGTTCCGTCGACACTCACGCTCGTAGTGTCTTCAGACACGACACTATTCGGGAACACCTGACGAAGTGAGTCAGCAAAGGCTGTCTTCTCAATTCCCGACGCGAGTATTGGTGCGACGATACGCATCGCCTCCAATGCCTCTCGATCCCGCTCCGCTTGCTTCATAACGATGCCACTCGTTGCACGAGCAATACCTCGCTCCCCTCTTACAACAAGCAGTAGCAATGCAATCGAGGCAATGGCAATCAGGGCTGAGATACCGAATGCGATCTTCCAACGCATCACCAGCCCTCACCCGTTGACCGTCGGCATGTCCAAGCCGCGACCATTAGTGACAGAAATCTCAACCCGACCATCGGGCTGAACATCTACAAAAAGCCGACTTCCGTCATCGAACTCGATTCCCACTTCTTCTGCCCGGTGACGCCAAACGGTCTGAACCTTCTTTCCAGAGAGTATGCCTGTCAGCCGGTCAGCTTCCTGTGAGAGTTCTGTTTCTGGCTGTGATCTCATCCCCTTACCCATTAATCATCGGCAGGTCCACGCCGCGCTCATTGGCGGTGTCGACAGCGAGATCGTAGCCCGCGTCGGCGTGGCGCATGACGCCGGTGCCGGGGTCGGCGGTGAGGACGCGGCGGAGGCGGCGGTCGGCCATGTCGGTGCCGTCAGCGACGGAGACCATGCCGCTGTGGATCGAGTAGCCGATCCCGACGCCGCCCCCGTGGTGCAGCGACACCCAACTCGCCCCGCAGGCCGTGTTGAGGAGCGCGTTCAGGAGCGGCCAGTCGGCAATCGCATCGGAGCCATCCTTCATCGCTTCAGTCTCGCGGTTGGGTGACGCGACAGAGCCGGTGTCGAGGTGGTCGCGCCCGATGACGAGTGGGGCCTCGACCTTGCCTTTTTTGACGAGCCAGTTGAACCGCTCGCCCATCTCGGCACGCTCGCCGTACTCCAGCCAGCAGATGCGCGACGGTAGGCCCTGGAAATGAACCTGCTCCTGCGCCTTCCGAATCCACCGGGCGAGGGCTTCTTTCTCGGGGAAGGTTTCGAGTACCGCTGCGTCGGTCGCGGCAATGTCGGCAGGATTGCCGGAAAGCGCAGCCCAGCGGAACGGGCCAGAGCCTTTGCAGAAGAGCGGGCGGATGAACTCGGGCACGAAGCCGGGGATGTCAAACGCCTCGGTCATGCCCCGCCGGTCGGCGACCTGACCCCGGAGGTTGTTGCCATAGTCGAACGCGATAGACCCGGCCTCTTTCAGATCGAGCATGGCGCGGATGTGCGCCTGCATCGAGTCGAGCACAGCATCTTCGTAGGCCGCTGCGTCGCGCTCGCGGAGGAGGTCGGCTTCCTCGATGGAGTAGCCCGCCGGGAGGTAGCCGACGCGAAGGTCATGGGCGCTCGTCTGGTCGGTGACGACGTCCACCTCGACGCCGCGCTTCACCAACTCCGGCAGCACCTCAGCGACGTTGCCGACGAGACCGACCGATAGCGCCTCACCCTTCGCCTTTGCTTCAAGCAATACATCAAGTGCCTTGTCTAAGTCGCTTTCCATGCGGTCGCAATACCCCGTCTCGACGCGGCGGCGGATGCGCTCGGGGTCGATCTCGATGCCGAGGAAAGCGGCCCCGTTCATCGTCGCGGCAAGCGGCTGCGCGCCGCCCATCCCGCCGAGTCCTGCGGTCACGACGAGCCGCCCTTCGAGCGAGCCGCCGAAGTGCTGGTTGGCGCACTCGGCGAAGGTCTCGTAGGTCCCCTGCAAAATCCCCTGCGTGCCGATGTAGATCCACGACCCGGCCGTCATCTGCCCGTACATCGTCAGGCCGAGCGCGTCGAGCCGCCGGAACTCGTCGATGGTCGCCCACTTCGGGACGAGGTGGGCGTTGGCGATGAGCACGCGGGGAGCCTCTTCGTGCGTGCGGAAGACCCCGACGGGCTTGCCGCTCTGGACGATGAGCGTCTCGTCGTTCTCCAGCCGCCGGAGCGTCTCGACGATCTTGTGGTAGCACGCCCAGTTGCGCGCCGCCTTGCCGCCGCCGCCGTAGACAATCAGGTTGTCGGGGTCCTCGGCCACGGCGGGGTCGAGGTTGTTCATCAGCATCCGCAGGGCGGCCTCCTGATGCCAGCCTTTGCATGAGAGAGCGGTTCCGGTCGGCGCTTTGATGGGGGCGATGGTGTCCATTGCAAGTCGGGAGTCAGAAATCAGAAGTCGAGGGTCGAATCTACGGACACCGGCCCCGCCGGTCTATCCGTACTCGGCGCGCACCACCACCGGCAGGCCGAACGTCCGCTCGAACAGACCCGCCCCTCGCTCGGCAGCCCAGATGTCGAGCTGCGGATCGGCTTTGGTCTGCACGTCGAGGTAGAGTGCGCTATCGGCGAGTTCGGTATCGAAGTGAATGACGTTCTGGAAGTGGCTGCGGTCGAGGCCGTTGGCAAGGCGCAGCAGCGAGGCGAGTTCGTCCACGAGGCGACGGTGTGCGTCCGAGAGCGCGGCGTAGTCGGCGTGGCGCTCCGTTGGCATTCCGGCGCGGTGATACCGGGCGATGTTCGCCACGAGGGCGACCTCGTCCGGGGTGAAGCCTTTGAGATCGGCGTGCTTGATGATGTAGAGCGAGTGCTTGTGGTGGCTGCGGCGGCTGATGGCATACCCGACATCGCGCAGCACGGCGGCGTATTCGAGCAATTCACGGTCGCCCTCTCCCCGACCGTGGAGCGACGTGGTCGCATCGAACAGCGCGAGCGCTAGGCGGGCAACGTGCCGAGCGTGCGCTTCGTCCCATCGAAGCCGGATCGCGAGGTCGTAGACGCTCCGCCGCCGGACGTTGTGGAACGGCGCGAGCCGCTTGATCCACTTGTAGTTCCGCTCGACGAAGTCGATCACGATGCCCTCGCGCAGCGCGTCCGGACTGACCTCGAACCGCTTCACCCCGAGGTCTTTGAGCACCACGTCGATCAGCGTGGCCCCGGCGACGATCTGGTCGACGCGCTTCTCCTGAATGCCGGGCGTGGCGAGGCGTTGCGCCCGGTCCGAGGTCATCAGCGTCTTCGTGACGCGGCGAATGGTGAGAGCGTCGAAGACGTAGTCGAAAATCTGCCCGGCTTCGCCCGAGGCAGAAGCGGCAAGCGAGGCGATGTTCTGGAGCGTCCCCGAACTGCCGACCACGCGCTTCACCCCCGCATCGTGCGCGGCACGGAAGATGGGTCCCAGTTCCTTTCGGATGTGCGCGCGTAGTGCCTGAAACTCGGTCTTCGATACCGGGTCGGTCGAGACGAACTCCTCGGTCAGCCGGGCCGCGCCGAGCTTGAGGCTAGTGGCGAAGTGCGTCCCGCTGCGGTCGGCTACGATGAACTCGGTCGAGCCGCCACCGATGTCGACGAGGAGCGACGGCTCGGAGAGATCGACGGCCTGCCGGACGGCCTTGTAGATCAGCTCGGCCTCGGTCTCGCCGGAGATTGTGCGGATGTAGAGGCCCGTCTCCTCGCGCACCCGCTCGATGAATGCCCCCCCATTGTCGGCCTCCCGAACGGCACTGGTGGCACAGGCGACGTAGTCGGCCACACCGTCCTCGTCGCCCATCTTCTTGATCTTGTGGAGCGCATCAAGACCGCGCTGCTGTGCCTCGTCGGTCAGGTGGTGGTTGCGGAAGCCGCCCTCGCCGAGGCGCACCATCTCCTTGAGCTTGTCGACGATCTCGAACGTCCCGTCGGGAAAGGCATCGAAGACCACCGAGTGAAACGAGTTCGAGCCGATGTCGATGACGCAGAGTCGGATCGCTTCGGGCGCACCGTGACTTTCCCGTGGGGCAGTGACGGGCGATGTTGCGGCGGGATAGATCGGAGCGGGCATAAGGCGACAAGCGGAGGGGCCGGAAGCTACGATGGGCCACGCCACAAGCGCAGCCGCTCTGGTCGTACTTTCCCGGCAGCCTGACCTCTCATTCCTATGCCTCGTCTACCTCTTCTCTCGCTGGCCGCGCTGCTGCTCTGGGCCATGCCCGCCCACGCCCAAGGCGACCTAGCCTTCGAGACGTTCAAGCAGTTCACCGACAGCCTCAGCGCCATCGCCTCGATTCCCGACGCCGCCGAGCGCGACGCGGCGATGGACGTGTTCTGGGACGCCCTCGTCGATGCCGAGCGGGTACCGTTCGCGCTGGGCGATTCGGTGGCCTACCTCTACCGGGGATCGGGCACGACGGTGCGCCTCGCGGGCGACCACAACGGCTGGAACCCGAACGCCGAGTCGCCCCTGCTGTACGTCGGACAGAGCGACGTGCAGTGGCGCATCCGGCAGTTCCCCGAGGCGGCACGACTGGAATACAAGTTCGTCCGTGACGGAAGCTGGATTCTCGACCCCGTGAACCCGCACCAGCAGTGGGGCGGCTTCGGCCCGAACTCCGAGCTTCGGATGCCCGCATGGGTCTTCCCCGAGGAGACCGTCCGCTACCCCGACGTACCGCTCGGGGCCTTCACCTCGAACCGCACCCTCGCAAGCACGAACCTCGGCTATTCGATCAACTACCGCGTCTACACGCCAGCGGGCTACGACAACCTCGCCGACCTCCCTGTGATCTACGTCACCGACGGGCACGAGTACAGCGACGACCGCCTCGGGGCGTTCCGCATCGTGCTCGACAACCTGATCGACGATGGGCGGTCAGAGTCGGTGATTGTAGTATTCATTGATCCGCGCGTGAACGGCCAAAACCTCCGGGCCGACCAGTACGTGCAGAACCCGGACTTCGCCGCCTTCATCGCTGAAGAACTGGTCCCCGTGATCGACGCGGCCTACCGGACGCGGACCGACCGCGACAGCCGCGTGATCCTCGGCACGTCGCTCGGCGGGTTGTTCTCGACCTACCTCGGCTTGCAGCACCCCGACGTGTTTGGCAAGCTGGCGATCCAGTCGCCCGCGTTTTGGGTGAGCGAAAGCCCCGACTGGTGGACAGGAACCTCGATCTACGACCTGATGGCGGATGCCGAGAACGGCCTGTTCGACATCTACATGTCCACGGGCAACATACGCGATACCGAAGACGGGGCACGGCGGATGCGCGACCTCTTCGAGGCGACCGACCAATCGCTCGTCTATCACGAAGTCGCTGAGAGCCATACGTGGGGCAACTGGCGGGCGCTCCTCGACGAAGTGCTGATTGCCCTCGTCCCCGGCAAAGCGACCGATGCGGAAGACGCACAAGGTGCCCTCCCCTCACTCCGCCTCTCGCCCTACCCCAACCCGGCGACCGAACGCCTCACGTTCCACTTCGCCCTCGGCGCTCCGGCTTCGACTCGGCTAGCGTGCTACGATGTGGGCGGGCGGCTCCGTGCTCGGCTGGTCGATGGTGAGGTACTGGCTGCCGGTGAGCACATCGTCAGCGTGCATACCCGGCGCCTGGGCGCAGCCGGAGCCTACCTCTGCCGCCTGACCATCGGCGAGCGTACCGCAACGCGCCTCGTCAGTGTACTCTGACGCGATGCCGGAACCGCCCATCGAACGCCCGCCCCTACCCACCCTCGGCGACCGCGTGCCGCGCCGGGGCAACGCGCTGACCCGATGGTTCGGGCGGACGGTGCTCAAACTCGGAGGCTGGCGGCTGGCCGGAGGTTTCCCCGACGCACCCAAGTTTGTCATCGCCTTCGCGCCACACACCTCCAACTGGGACTTCATCCTCGGCGTCCTCTTTCGGCAAGCCCTCGGGCTGGGGGCGAGCTTCCTCGGGAAAGATGCGCTGTTCCGACCGCCGCTCGGCTGGCTGATGCGACGGCTCGGTGGCACGCCGGTCTATCGGGACGCGCCCCAAGGCCTCGTCGGACAGATCGCCGATGTCTTCAACGAGCGAGACCAGTACGTGCTGGCGATTGCACCCGAGGGCACGCGGGGAGCCGTCGAAGCGTGGCGCACGGGCTTCTACTACATTGCGCTCGAAGCGGGCGTCCCCATTGCACTCGCCACCATCGACTATGGCCGCAAGGAGATCATCGCTGGCCCGGTCCTCATCCCATCCGGCGACCTCGACGCGGACCTTCATGCGATGCAGGACTTCTTCGCAGGCATCACACCCAAGCGTGACGTGACACCGCCCGCATCCTGAAAGGCTATGGTCCTTAAGTAAACCTTCTGCTACCAGACCAGCGAGACTCAAGGGGACGTTTGCTAAGCTGCCTGCGCTGCCTCCACCACACCCGCTAGCACATCGTCCACGCTTCGCTCTGGCGTCCAGCGGATGTGCTGCGCGCTGTCCTCGTTGAGGCGCACCCACCGGGCGAGGATGTTGATCTCGTCCACGTCGGCCCGCTCGAAAATCTCGGGCGCAGCAAGGCTGGGGTCGAAGTGCTCGGCGAGGCGGACACGAAGTGCCTCGGTGTCTTCTTCTGAGGGCGGCACCGAGAGCGACGTGGTCCCGACGAGCCGCCCGAAGCGGAGAAGGAAAAGCTGCACCTCGCCCGGCGTCAGCCCCGGCTCGACGAGGACGGCGTGGCGATCGTGGACGGCGGTAGCGAAGGGACGCTGCCGCGCCAGCGTCCGGCGAAGACGCTCCAGTTGGTCGCGGTACCACCCGGCCTGCTCAAACTCTAAGTTGGCCGCGGCCTCACGCATCGCCACCTCAACAGTCTCCAGCACTTCGGTGTCCTTCCCCGTCAGGAACCGGCGGACGCGGTCGACCTCGGCGGCATAGGCCTCATCCCTATCGCCCTCGCACGGCGCGAGGCAGCGGTCCATCGAGCCATACAGGCATGGCGTGCCCGACGCTCGCGCTGTCTGCCACGTCACCGGGTCACACTCCCGAAGCTGAAACACGCGCCCGATCAGTTCCACGAGTTCCGCCGCTGCCTGCTTCCGCCCGAGCGGACCGTAATACTCCCCCCCGTCGGCCCGCACCGACGAGGTCCACGAGAGCGTCGGATAGCCGTGGGCTGTGTCGAGCCGGAGGAAGGGGTAGTTTTTGTAGCGCCGCTGCGCCCGATTGTGGCGCGGGAGCAGCGCCTTGATGAGCTTCGATTCGAGGAGCAGCGCCCCGAGTTCGCTGCCGGTCTCTTCCCATTCCACGATCCGCACGTCACGGACGAGTTTGCGCGTCCGGGTCGGGTGCGCGTCGATGCCGGTGAAGTAGGAGCGGACCCGGTTGCGGAGGCTCTTGGCCTTGCCGACGTAGATCACCTCACCGTTCTTCCGCTTCATGAAGTAGACGCCCGGTCGGTCGGGCAGATCGACGAGGTAGGTGTCGCGGATACGCTGGATGTGCTTCGGCTCGCCAGTCGCGTCTTTGTAGCGCTTGCGCTGGAAAGCGACGAGGTCAGCGACGGTCGTGAGGCCAAAGCCGGAGCGAAGCCGGTCGAGGAAGCGAAGTAGGATATCCGCCGTCGCCTCGGCATCCCCAAGGGCGCGATGGCGGGCGCTGTTGGTGATCCTGAAGTGCGCGGCGAGCGCCGTCAGCCCGCGCGACGGAAGCGAGGGCAACAGCCGCCGGGCCAATCGGACGGTGCAAACCGCCTCGTTCTCGATGGGCGGTAACCCGGCGAGGTCGAGTTCAGCTTGGAGGAAGCGGAGATCGAACGGCAGGTTGTGCGCGACCAGTACGCCATCACCGAGGAAGTCTAGGAAGCGCGGGAGCACCTCCTTCGCGATTGGCTCGCCGAAGACGGAGGCCGTCGAGAGGCCCGTGATCCGGGTAATCCGGCGCGGGACGTGCCGCTCCGGGTCGATGAGTTGCTGGAACGTATCGACTATCTCGCCGCCCCGGACTTTTACCGCACCGATCTCAATGATCCGGTCCTCGTCCGCCCGAGTCCCGGTGGTCTCGGTGTCGGTGACGACGAACGTGGCATCTTCGAGCAGCAATAGTGTTGCGTATGAGTGTTGGGCGAATGGGAGTACGCGAGCGTGCCCACACCCTCAAACGCGCAGACTCCCACCCTATCGACCGGAGGGCGAACCCTCGGGATACTCGGCACGCAGCCGCTCGGTTGCCGCCGCGAGGTCCAGCCCGAGCACATCGGCGAGATACTGTCCGAGCGCGTCGTTGGTCCACACGCCGACAAGCGGCTCCGAACCTGGACCGAAGGCGTAGAGGCCGACGTCCACGCCGGTATGTCCTTTTGTCGTCCACCCGAGATGGAAGCGCTTGCTGACGAGCCGCCCGAGGGCGAGGGCGCTCGGCGTACCCTCGGCGAACAGGGCCTGCTCGGCGGCAGAGAGACTGTCCACGGCGGCGTACTCGCGGAGGACGGTGGCCGGAGCGGCTCCATCCTCGATGAGGCGGCGCATCCGGTCGGCGGAAGCGGTAGCACGACGGAGCCGATCGGGGTACCATGCGTAGATACCATCTCGGCCCAAGCTAAGCCCCCCCGTCTCGTGGTCGGCCACGGCAACGACGAGCGTGCGCCCGTCAGTTCGTGCAAAGTCGAGCACCACCTGCACCGCCTCGTCGAAGGCGAGGATGTCATGGACATGTGCAACCGGATCGTTGCTGTGCCCCGCGTGGTCGATCCTGCTGCCTTCGGCCATCAGAAAGAAGCCATCGTCGTCGGCACTCAGCAGGTCCAGCGCGCGACGAGTCATCGCGGCGAGCGACGGCTGGTCGGTCCGGTCGATCTCGTAGTCGAGGTGATCGTCGGCGAACAGGCCGATGACTGGTGTCACGGCGATCTCCTCGAAGGCTGAGGCGGTCGTGACGATCGTGATGCCCGCGGCCTGCATCTCGGCGAGGAGATCGCGCCCGTCGATGCGCGCCTCGCCCTCGGCGTCGGGCACGAAGAAGCGCCGCCCGCCGCCGAGGAGCACGTCAACTCCGGCCCCCGCTATCTGCTCGGCGATGTCCTCCTCCTGCCAGCGGTTCGGGACGTGGGCAGTGAAGGAGGCAGGCGTGGCGTGTGTCACCCGGCTCGTTACAACGAGGCCGGTCGCCATGCCCCGGGCCTCCGCCGCTTCGAGAATCGTCCCGACGGGTCGGCGGAGCGTGTCAAGCCCGATGGCCCCGTTGTACGTGCGAATACCCGCTGCGTAGGCCGTCGCGGAGGCTGCCGAATCGGTGACCCGGCTATCGGTTGCCGCTGTGGTGACCGCACCGCGCAGGATGGGATCGAGCGCGAGCGGTTGGCCGGAAAACGTCCGGGCGAGCGTCGCCGAGGCGGGACCGAAGCCATCGGGCACCATCAAGATGAGGTTCTTCGGGCGCTCGACCTCTTGGGCGACGGCTGGACAGGCGAAAGCGACGAGAAGAGCGAGCAGCGCGAGGCGGATGGGCATGGGAAGCAGGAAGAGTGGAGTCAGAAGCTACGGTCGCCCGTCGCGTGCAGGATGACGAGGCCGTTGTCTATCTACGCACGCTTCTGACGGCCTACCCGTCAGCGGCCCCGCATTTTCACGCAGAGTTTCCGCCTCCGTGCCTGCACACTCGGCGACAGGCGTCTATCTTGATAACAGTAGGTGCCCCTTCGCTTCGGCACCGTCGTCTCTCCCCTCTCTCACCCAGCATCCTACCATCATGAAAGTCACCGTCGTTGGCGCCGGAAATGTGGGCGCAACTGTTGCCGAATGCGTCGCCCGCAAGGACATGGCGAATGAAGTCGTCCTCATCGACATCCAGGAGGGCGTCGCCCAAGGCAAGGCGCTCGACCTGTGGGAGTCCGCCCCGATCCACCAGTTCGACACCACCCTCACCGGCGGCAGCGACTATGCGCTCACCGAAGGCTCGGACATCTGCGTCATCACCGCCGGTCTCCCCCGCAAGCCCGGCATGAGCCGCGACGACCTCCTCGCCAAGAACGCGAGCATCGTCCGCAGCGTTACCGAGGCGTTCACGAAGACCAGCCCTAACGCCATCCTCATCATCGTCTCGAACCCGCTCGACGTGATGACCTACGTGGCCTACATGACGAGCGGCTTCCCGAGCCACCGCGTGATGGGCATGGCGGGCGTCCTTGACACGGCCCGCTACCGCGCTTTCCTCGCCACCGAACTGAACGTCTCGGTGAAGGACATCCAAGCGATGCTCCTCGGCGGCCACGGCGACACGATGGTGCCGCTACCGCGCTACACGACCATCGCGGGTACGCCGGTCACCGACCTCCTCCCGGAGAGCCGGATCAACGAGATCGTCGAGCGCACGAAGAAAGGCGGCGGCGAGATCGTCGGGTTGATGGGCACCTCGGCGTGGTACGCCCCCGGTGCGGCAGCGGCTGAGATGTGCGAGGCCATCATCAAGGACTCGAACCGAGTGGTCCCCGCCGCCGCGTGGTGCACCGGCGAGTACGGCTGCGACGGCATGTTCATCGGCGTCCCGGTCAAGCTCGGACGCGAGGGCGTGAAGGAGATCGTCGAGATCGAACTCGACGAGGCCGAGCAGAAGCTGATGCAAGAATCCGCCGAGCACGTCCGCGTCAACGTCGAAGCGCTGGAGCGGATCGAAGCCGGAGCCAGCGCCTGACCCGATCACCTCTTGCTTTTCGACCGGGGCTGCCACACGGCGGCCTCGGTTTTTTATTGCCGAACGAACCGAGTCGTCGCCACCATCCCGGCATCACCCGTGAGGCGGACGAGGTAGACACCTGCCGGAAGCCGCGCCGTATCGAGCCGGTGCTGCATCGCCCCTGCCGTGCGTGCGCCGAGGTCATCGGAGAACACGCGCCGACCGAGCACATCGTAGACCGAGAGCCTCACCCGCTGCGGCGCATCGAGGCTGAGTTGTACGGTGGCAGCGCCAGACGAAGGGTTGGGGTAGACCGATAGAGTGAGAGTTGATTCGGCAGGTGGTCCTTCGACTGAGACAGGCACGCGGGTGCCGTATTCAAGGTCGCCGACGCGAGCGTAGGCCAACGTGATCCATGATCCACCGAACTCAGCGGCTCCTGTAGTGAGCAACCCGATGTCAGCGGCGTATTCTGACCATGTGATTAGCCCCGTAAACAGCTTTGCCGAACGCTGCACTTGGCTGCCTAGACTGTCTACTCCGACCTCTCCAGCATCAGCAAAGAACAGATCTTCGTACTCGCCGCACTCTATGGGTGGACCACCCGTGGGTGCATCAAGCGGGCAAGGGATATCTCCAGGCCAAGGCTCCTCAACGCCGCCATATAGACGGAATCCTCGTGCCTGTGCTTCATCGAAGCGGACGAGGATACGTCTGACAAGGCCGCCTTCGCCCTCCAGATTGAATCCCTGTTGCGCCAGCACTTTATATGCCTGCGCTTCAACGACCGAATCTTGCTCCACCGTCCACCGCTGGTACCCTACCAATTCCGTATAGCAGAATTCGATGTCCAAGCATTCTTCGATCCACGACTCATATTCCCACACGTTGCCGACCTCCAGCGAGAGGTAGCGCTCGGCGCTGGTGGTGTCGGGCGTTTGGGCGAAGGCCGCCCCCACGCCGACGAATGCAAACAAAAGGGTACAAATCGTAGTCTGCTTCATATTCGCCATCCGGTGACCGATACTGCCCCCAATAAAACCACGGCGACCTCTAAAACCAAATCGCCCCCCGTTATGCAGACCACGGCCCCCTCGGCTATCGACCGCCTGCGTGCTGGACTGGCTCACCACAGCACGGACCCTAGTCTGATCATGCTTCGCCAGAAAGCCCGCAAGCTCGTCCGCGAGTTCAACGATCTCCCGGAGGACCAGCGCACCGCCCGGACGCGGACGCTCGCTAGCCTCTTCGGTAGCCTCGGCGAGCGGACGGAGATCGACGCCCCGCTCTACTGCGAGTACGGGCAGCACGTCTATGTCGGCGATCACTTCGTGTCGGGGCCGAACTGTGTGCTCGTGGACGTGGGTAAGGTCACCATCGGCAACCGGGTGCGGTTCGGGCCGGGCGTTCATGTCTACGCCGTTGCTCGCCCGCTCGACCCGACGCAGCGCGCCGAAGGCCTGGAGCAAGCAGCGCCCATCACCATCGGCGACGATGTGTGGATCGGCGGTGGCAGTATCCTCAACCCCGGCGTCACCATCGGCGCGGGAACGACGATTGGATCGGGCAGCGTCGTGCTCGAAGACATCCCGGCGGGCGTCTTCGCCTCGGGCAACCCCTGCCGCGTCGTGCGCGAGTTGTAGTTTCTCGTTTCACGTTCCTTGTTTCTCGTTAAGGCACGCGTAACGGGTGCGCAACGAGAAACAGAAAACGAGAAACGACCTCGTGCGCTCCGACCTGCTCCTCCGCCGCAAGCTCACCCTCCGCGCTGCCGGTCCCGACGGTCCGCAGAAGGTCGTCTTCGTCAAGAAGCGGCAGGAAGGCATCGAGCACGTTCTGATGAAAGCCTTCCTCTGGGCGCTCTACCTCCCGGCCTACCCGGCGATGAGCGTTGAGGTCGGCATCGGCGACCGCTACAAGCCGGACCTCGTCCAACTCGATCCGCTCGGTGAACCCGTGTTCTGGGGCGAGTCGGGCAAGGTTGGGGCGAGCAAGATCGCCTCACTCGTCCGGCGGTACCCGGACACGCACTTCGCAATGGCGAAGTGGGCCATTCCGCTCGACCCGTTCGTCGAGATCGTTGAGAACGCTCTCGGCAGTCGGCCTCGCGGTGCCCCGTTCGATCTTCTCTGTTTCCCGCCCGACAGTGCAGAACGGTTCGTTACCGACGATGGCAGCGTGAACGTATCGCTTGCGGACATTGAGCACGTCCGGCTGGGCGATGAGACATAGCGCGTTCCTCGTTTGACGTTTCTCGTTGGTCTACCACGACCGAGCGTGCCAACGAGAAACCATGAACCAGAGACTTATCTGCGCCAGAAGCCGGGGGCGAAAAGGACGAGGACGGTGTAAATCTCCAGCCGCCCCGCCATCATTAGGAGCACCAGCACCCACTTCCCCACCACCGGAACATGCGTGTAGTTCTCTGTCGGGCCGAACGTACCGAACGCCGGGCCGACGTTCCCGACGCACGAGAACGTGGCGCTGAACGCGCTCAACAGGTCGAGGCCAAGCAGCCCCATCACAAGCGTGCCCACACCGATGAGGCCGATGTAGAGCACGATGAAGGAGAGCACGTTCCGCATGATGCCCTCGGGCACGACGCGGTGGTCGAGTCGGATCGGGAGCACGGCGTTCGGGTGGAGGAGCTGCTGCACCTCGCGGAAGGAGTTCTTCAGGATGAGCAGCACGCGCACCACCTTCACCCCGCCGCCCGTGGACCCCGCCATGCCGCCGACGAAGAAGAGGGAGAAGATGACCCCGACCGCGAGCGGCGGCCACAGTTCGTAATCCGCCGTGCCGAAGCCTGTAGTCGTGATGATGGCGACCGCTTGGAAAGCCGCGTAGCGAAGCGCGTCCCACGCGCTCTCGTAGTGCAGCACGACCCGCCCCCCCCCTCCAGCCTCTGGCGTCACCACCTCTCCATTCAGTGTCACCGGGTCCGGCACGATGAGTTGCGCGGGTTGCCACAACACGAGGGTCATCAGCACCGTCGCGCCCAGAATCAGCGCGGCGTAGACGCGGAACTCTTGACTCTCCCACGGTGCCTTAAAGTTGCCGTGGAGGACCGCATAGTGCAGCGCGAAGTTCATCCCCGCCAAGAACATGAACGCCGTAATAACCCAATCGATGTACGCCGAGTCGTACTGCCCGACCGATCCATTCTCGGTCGAGAATCCACCCGTCGCCATCGTGGCGAAGGCATGGTTGACCGAGTCGAAGAGGTCCATCGCTGGCAGCAACATCAGCACCTGAACAGCGGTGATGCCGACGTAGATCGCCCACAGCCGCTTGGCGGTCTCACGGACGCGCGGCGTGAGCTTGTCGGCACTCGGCCCCGGCACCTCGGCCTTAAAGAGCTGCATCCCGCCGATGCCGAGGATCGGGAGGATGGCGAGGGTGAGAACGACGACACCCATCCCGCCGAGCCAGTGCGTGAGGCTGCGCCAAAACAAGAAGGCGTTCGGGATCGCCTCAATGGCGGGCGTGTCGGCTCCGCCGAGGATCGTCGCGCCCGTCGTGGAGAAACCACTCATCGTCTCGAAGACGGCATCGGTGTAGGAGTCCAGCACGCCGCCGAGCACGAAGGGAAGCGCACCGACCAGCGAGAGCAAGAGCCACGCGAGCGCGACGATGGCGAACCCCTCGCGGATGCGGAGATCGTCCTCGTCGCGGGGCCGGAAGGCGAACCACGCCCAGCCGCCGAGACCACCCGCGAGCAGCGCCGTCACGCCAAAACTCCACCACGACGCCTCGCCGTATAGCAACCCGACACCCATCGGAAAAATGAGGGCCACCGCGAGCGCAACGAGCAGCGCGCCGAGCGTCCCTAACACCGGGCGTAGGTGAACGATCATCTCGCGACCGTCTCTTTTCGCCCGAAGATCGCCTCGACTTCCTCCACGCGGTCCGAGAGCACGAAGACCACCACGCGATCGCCGGGATTGATGCGCGTCGTGCCCGTGGCGATCTCGATGCGCTGCTCGTCGGCTCCAATGACGACGGCGACGAGCATACCTTTCGGCAGCTTCTGCTTCATCAGCAACGCTCTCGTGATCGGGGATTCCGGCAGCGCCTCCAGTTCGATGATCTCGGCGTCGAGGCCGAGGACGGTGGCGACACTCGTGACGTGCTTGCCGCGCAGGAAACGCAGCACCTCGCGGCTAATCGCGAGCTTCTGGCTCACCGCCGCGTCGAGGCCAATCGACTGCGAAATCGGGATGTAGGCACTCTTTGAGAGCATCGCAACGGTCTTGCGGACGCCGAGGTGCTTCGCCATGAGACAGCTCACTAGGTTTGACTCCTCGTCCTCGGTGACCGCCACGAAGGCGTCCATCTCGCCGATGCCTTCGATAGCGAGTAGGTCCATGTCGGACGGGTCGCCGTGGATGATGAGCGTGCCTTCGAGCGCTTCGGCGAGCCGTTCGGCCGTCTCGCGGTCCGGCTCGACGAGCTTCACGCGGAGACGGTCGCGCCGTCCGCCGGCCTCCGATAGCTGCGCCGCGATCCGGGCCGCCACGTTGCTGCCGCCGAGGATCATGATGTGCTCTAGCCGCGCCCCACTCTTGCCGAGGATATGCACCACCTGTGGGACCTGCCCTGCCTCGACGAGCACGAACACTTGGTCGTTCTTCTGGATCCGCTCACGCCCGCCGGGGATCAGCGTGCGCGATCCCCGCACAATGCCCGCGATCCGAAACGTGAGGTGGTCGTTCGCCCGCGCGATCTCTTCGAGCGACTGTCCGATGACCGGAGCCTCCTTGTCCATCCGAACCCCGACGAGTTGCAGCCGTCCCCCGGCAAACTCGACGATGTCCGTCGCCGCCGAACGTCGCAGCAGTGCCACCGCCTCCGCCGCCGTGCTCTCCTCGGGATGGATGATGAGATCGAGGCCAAAATCTTCCATCTTCAGCACAGCATCGCCCCCGGAGAACCCGTCGCTGCGAACGCGAGCAATCGTCACGGGATCATCGCCGACCCGCTCCGCCAACATCGAGGCGATCAGGTTGACCTCGTCCACATCGGTCACGGCCACGAGCAGGTCGGCGTCTCGGACGTGGGCCTCGTTAAGCACGCGGGTGGACGTGCCGCTCCCCCGAATCGCCAGCACGTCGAGCGAGTCGCGGATGTGATTCACCCGCTCAAGGTCCGTGTCGATGACCGTGACATCGTGGTGCTGGAGCGACAGCATCCGGGCCACGTCGTAGCCCACATCTCCGGCTCCAACAATGATGACGCGCATAGCGGCGGGAATAAGGAAGGGGTAAGAGCAAGCGGACGGAAAGTACGGACGGGCGAATGGGCAGACGACGGCGTGGCGGAGGAAAGAAACGCCGCCTTCCCTATCCGTCGGCTAGCGGCAGCCGGACGACAAACGTTGTTCCCGTGCCTAACTCCGTCTCGAAGCTGATCTCGCCCTGCACGTCTTCGATGGCCTTTTTGGTGATCGCGAGACCTAGCCCCATGCCGCTCGTCTTCGTCGAGAAATTGGGCTGGAAGACTTTTTCGCGGGCCTCTTCGGGGATGCCAGTGCCCGTGTCGCGGACGGCACTCCACGCCCACACCGCGCCGTCCTCGGTTTGCCGCTCGGTGCGAACCGTGATGGTCCCACGCTCATTCTCGGGCATGGCTTGGAGTGCATTCTTGAGCAGGTTGATGTAGACCCGGCGCAGTTCTTCCCGGTCGGCCATCACGGGAAGCGGTGATCCGCCCAGTGCGAGGATGATCTCGGCGTGCGCCTCTTCGTCGAGGAGGGCTGCGGCCTCGCGGATGACCTCGCCCAAGTCAAGCCGTTCGAGGTAGCGCTCAGGGAGGCGGGCGAAAGAGGAGAACTCGTTGGCGATCCGCGTGAGCGCGTCGATCTGTTCGATCAGCGTGCCGGTAATACGGTCGAGGAGCGAACCGAAACGCCCGTCGGTCTCCGCCTCGCCGGATGGCGGTTGGTCACGGTGGGCGCGGCGGAGGTGCTGCACCGACAGCTTCATCGGGGTGAGCGGGTTCTTGATCTCGTGGGCGACCTGCCGCGCCATCTCGCGCCACGCCAACTCGCGCTCCTGCTGCGCCAGCTTCCTGCGGCTCTCCTCCAACTGATACTGCATCGCGTTGAAGGTCTCGATCACCTCGCCGACCTCGTCCTGCGTCTCGACGGGGATCGGCTCGCCGCCTTCGCCTGCGCCGACTGCCAGCAATCCCGCCCGCAACCGACGGAACGGTCGCGTCAGATCGTTCGCCAGCAGCGTCGTGATGAAGAAGATGCCGACGAGCAGCAGTAGCAGCACGCCGAAGAGGTAGGCCACCATCCGCGCCTGATCCGCCTCAATCGCAATCTGCTCGGGAAGCGTCGGGACCGCGATCACGGCACCGGGGTGCCCCGCCGAATCGGGCAAGGCTTCGTAGCCCGTCGTGTAGGAGAACGTGCCGATGTGCTCCTCGGCAAAGGCATAGCGTTCTCCTTCGATGTACAACGCCTCATAGACTCCGATGGGCAGCCGACGGTCGATGAGTTGCTGCCGGACGAGTTGGCTGCGGCTGCTCGCTACGAGATCGGCTCCTCGGTAGAGGTTCACGTCGAGGCCCAGCCGAGGGCCGACGACATCCGGGCGCGCCCGGTCGATCAGTCGGTAGAGCGGCACACTCTCTCCGGCTCCGCCACTGGCCTCCGCATAGAGTGCATCCTCCACACGCGCCAACCGCCGCTTGAGACGCTCCTCGACGGCCTGTCGGTTTTGCGTCACCACCACTTCCTGCCCAATCACCCCTGTCAGCGCGACCGACGCCACCCCAACGAAGAGGAACCGATTGAGGACGCGGTCACGGAGTCGGCCTCGACGCAAGAGCACGCCCGCGCGCTGCCGGACGAGGCGGCCAATGAGGAAAACCCCGAGTGCGAGCACCAGCGCGGGCACCAGCAGCCGAAGATAGAAGTAGAGATGATCGAAGATCACCACGCCCGGCTCGCGCACGGCGACCACCCGCCCCGTCGGCTGTTCCTTCCGGTAATAGACGCGGGCCTGTTCGCCTCCCACCTGCTCGTCATACCACACGTCGCCTTGGTCGCGCAGCATGGCATCAACGGTTGGGGGCAGGCGGAACCGTCCGTAGTCGTCGCCTCGCGTGCGGACGAGGACTCCATCGCGGAACTCAGCAAACGCCAACTCGCTCTCGACGATGCCCGCCAGACCGGCGGGGACGAGCACGCGCGGAAACGGCGTCTCCGAGACATAGCGCACAGGCTTTGGCTCGGCCCGTGCATCGACCCAGCCGATCACAGTCCCATCCCGCTCGCGCCGCACCGGCCCGACGCCTGCATAGCGGTACTTCCCCGCCCCGCCCGCCGACTCGCGCTCGACCAAGAAGCCCGGTGCCGTATCCGCCGTATAGCGACCGCGCAGCGTTTGGAACGACAGCGCCTCGCCCGGCGCACTAGCGACCGTCCCAAACACCTCGGGGGGCACGCCAGCTGGCGGCACCTCCCGGTAGCGCCCCAGCGTGTCGCCGTCGGGGTTCAAGAACGCAAGGCTCACGGTATAATCCGCCAGCGCTGCCAAGAGCGAGCCGGTGACAAGGTCTGTTGCGAGCGAATCAAACCGCTCAGAGCGGTTGCTGTCTGGTCCTTGGTTCAGAAGGGCATCGCGGACGATGCCGGACGCCCGAGCGTCCAAGAGCACCCCTTCGAGCGCGAAGGCGACCCGCGCGTCTTCGCCGTCGGCGAACTCCCGTGCAGCGTCTTCGATGCGGGCTACCTGCTTGCCCTGCGCCGCGTCGTACAACACCGGATAGGTGAGTGCTGCCAGCACGAGGGCACCAAAGAACGTCCCACGCAAGGCGAGCGGGTCGGCCCATGCGTCCGGCCCACGCTCCAGCCACCACGCACCGAACGCCGCCACACCGAAGAACGCCGCTGCACTCCACCACGGAAGCAGTTGGTCGATTCCTGTCCACCTGTACGCAACAGCAAGGACAAGGGCGACGATGCCCAGCCCACCGAGGAGCCGGGTCGTACCGCGGGCCCGTGCCAACACGGCGATTCCGGTGACGAGCGTCATCACGGCAAAGGCTAGCAACAGCAATGCACCGAATACAATCAGGATGAGACCCTGCGGCAAAGGTCCCGTCCGGTCGAAGTACGGCAAGGTGGCATCGAGGACCGCTCGGTGAACAAGGAGCGCAAACACAGCCACGATGCCCAACCCGACAGCCGTCCCCACGGCACTCCCTACGACCCACCCGATACGCGGTCGCTGAAACACCGCCTCTGCTCGCTCCATACGCCGCCGACCGTGCAACACGCGCACCGCGAAACGCAGCCATGCGACACCAAAGAGGGCCGCAAAAAACACCGTAACAACGAGTTCTCCTATCGAGCCAAGCACCCCGCCACCTACGCCGGAGGCTAGGTACGCCGGATCGAACAACGCCACATCACTCTCCATACGACCAACCTGTTGCCCCGGCCCCACGAGCCAGCGGGCTGGCACGTTGAGAGCCAGCAGGAGATAGCGGTACCCCCACCACGCCACACCAAGAGCCACCATCAAGACTCCACTTGGCAACCACGCCTGTACGGTATGCGTCGCCCTCATGCGTGCAGCGCGCCGGGCCGCCCACTCCTGAACCATCCACAGCCCGGCCAGTCCCCATCCCGCGAGCAGGACCATCCAGAAGGCGATCATATCACCCATCTCGCTCCGCATCGCGCTCTGCAACGCTGCAAGAGAGGGAGCCGGAATGTCAGCATAGGCTAGCACCGTCCCATCGAAACCCCGGATGGCTCTGCGTGGGTTCTGGATACCAACCGAAGTTCTGGGCCCGATCTGCACCTCGAAGGGTACACCAGCCTTCGCCCGCCACGCCTCGGTCACGTCAAAGTCGCGTAGATAGCGGTTGCGAATCGGGACGCGCGCTTTGATGAGTTGAGTGAGGCGAACAGCCCCTATCACCCGGTCTTCGGCTCGAATCGGGAGCCAAAGCACAAGTCCCTGCCGAATTGTTCCGTCGCTGGCGATGCCAACCTGCGTGTCAGCCAAGAACCGCGTGGCCCGTGTGGCTGCACCGAGTGGGAGGCTCGGCCCGTTCCACGCCATGAGGCTAGGCATCGGCGTATACAGCTCCGCACTCATACCCTCCGGCAGGCGAAGCCTCGCAAAGCGCTCCACGGCGATACGCTTGGCCATGTCCCAGTCTTCCATCTGCAACACGCGCACGACCACCGGATCACGAGCCAACGACTCGGCGCGGCGAAGCAGACTGGCCTCAAGCGTGCGGACCTCCTGCTGGATGACGCGGAGGGCATAGGTCACGGCCTCTTGCTGCGCGGCGTCTTCCCGATCCGCGACACGCTCTACACGCCACGTTCGCAGCGCCAGCATCCCGGCCAGCACCAGAGAGAGGAAAGCAGCAACGGCGACGTACCGTGCAAAGAGTCGCATGGAATGAGACGAGGAGACGAGACGTGTACCGGCCACATCGGCGCTCAAAGGTACGCCCCGTGCGCTTCGCTACCGGCCACCCCGACTGACACGAATCCCTCGAAGCTGCCACCCGGTTTCATTCGTGCGGAATCGAATGGACACACCGATAGGCTCTTCTCCACCACCCACTACCCAGTAGCGACCAATCATAGAGCGCCGGTCTTCGGCCAGCACCTCCTGCTCGAAGACCACCTGCCTCGGCGGATAGCGGCGGAAGAAGTCCTCCAGCACCAGCACAGCCTGGGCACGGCTGTACGAGGCTCCCTGTCCGAAGATAATGACATCGACCCGATCCGTCGCGCCATCGAGCAGCACCTCGGGATCTGCGAAACGAAAGGCCCGCTCAATCTGCAGGAGCGAGGTCGAGTCCGGCTGCGCGAGGGCCACTCCGGAACTTGACCCAACGTAGGGCGCGCCGACGAAGAGGCCTACGGCCAAGACAAAACCGAGCAGGGTGGGAAGCAACGTTCGCATGAGAAGACGGGCGGTCTGCGCCCGCCGAGCTATAGCATGGCTGAAAGATAGCTGGCCCCGACGAATCATGCACGGAGCAAAATGCGAAGGGCAAAAAGCAGTCCAACCCGTTCGAAAGCATCAAGAATGCAAGCCGAGACTCGAATCACTCTGAGCAGACCGCCTCGGTGCCCGCTATAGGGGAAACCCTCTCCTCGATTTGCTACACGACCTGTGTTTTATCGGAGAGACACGACGGTTACGCCCGCCCCCCCCTCTTCCCACGGCGCATCGGCAGACCGGGTCACCTCGGGGCGTGAGTCGAGGTAGTCCCGGATAGCGGCGCGCAGCGCGCCGGTGCCGGTGCCGTGCAGGACCTCGACCATTTCGAGACCTGCCATCGCAGCTTCATCGACGAGCCGCATCACGGCGGGAATGGCTTCTTCCACACGTTGCCCCCGCAGGTCGATCCGCCGCTGTGCATCGAGCGCGGGCATCGCCGTCTGGCCTCGGGCTTTCGGCGTGCGAACCTCGACGCGCTGCTTCTTCGGGCCGCCCACCTTCGTCAGACGCTTCAGCTTAGCACGGACCTTCATCTGTCCGAGGGCGACGAGCGCTTCTTTCTCGTCTAGCTCCAGCACCTCGCCGGTCGTCTGCCCGTCGTCGAGCCGGACGTGGTCGCCGACCCGGATCGGGCCGCCCTCGACCTTGGCCGACGCCGGGCGCGGCTTCGGTGCGCGTCGTGCTTTCTTCTGCTTCTTGCGCTCGACCTGATCCTTGAAGCCTTCGAGTTTCTCTCGGGCAGCGCGGGTCTCCTCCTTCGCGGCCTCGGCCTCCTTAATCTCGCGGATGGTCCGCTCGACGCGCGCGTTGGCCTCGCCGACGATTCGCTCGGCCTCCTCCAGTGCCTGCCCGACGATCTCGTCCTTCCGCTTCTGGATCGCTTCGTTGCGCCCCTCGAAGGAGCGGCGTGCGTGTTCGGCCCGTTTCGCCTCCTCGCGGGCTGTCGCCAACTCGGCCTCCAGCGCCTGCGTCTGCGCCTCGAACGATGCGATCAACTCTTCGAGCGCGGTCTTTCCCTCGCCCACCAACTCTCGGGCACGACCCAGCACGTCATCGTTCAGCCCGACGCGCTGCGCGATCTCGAAGGCATACGACGAGCCGGGGATGCCCTCTTGAAAGCGGTAGGTCGGCGAGAGGGTCGCTTGGTCGAACTGCATCGATCCGTTCTCTACGCGCGGGTGCGTGTGGGCAAAGGCCTTGAGTGTGCCGTGGTGGGTCGTAGCGACAGTCCGTGCGCCACGCTCGGTAAGCGCTTCGAGCATCGCTTGGGCGAGCGCTCCACCCTCGGCTGGATCGGTCCCGGTCCCGGCTTCGTCAATCAGTACAAGCGCTCGGTCGTCGGCATCGGCGAGCATCTTGCGGAGATTTTTCAGGTGCGAGGTGAAGGTCGAGAGGTCCTGCTCGATGCTCTGCTGGTCGCCGATATCGACGAAGAGCCGGTCGAAGAGGGCGAGGCTAGTGCCCGGCGCGGCGGGCACCGGCAGTCCGCACGACACCATCAACGCGAGCACGCCAACCGTTTTCATCGCCACCGATTTGCCGCCCGCGTTCGGCCCGGTAATGATGAGGGTGCACTGCTCGTCGCTCAGTTCGAGATCGAGCGGAACGACGGCACGCGCCGTCTCGTCTTCCCCCTCGCGCTGGAAATGCAACGCCAGCACCGGATTCCGTCCCCGCACGACGCGGACCCGTCCCTCGTCGTTCAGTTCAGGTACGAGGGCGTCGAGTTCATTCGAGAGCCGGGCGCGGGCCTGGAGCGCATCGATGCAGGCGAGCACGTCGAGGCTGGCACGGATGTCGGGAAGCTGCGACCGGAGGTGGCCAGTGAGTTCGCGCAGGATGCGGCGGATTTCGCGGCTTCGCTCCAGTTCCAGTTCGCGCACCTCGTTGTTGAGGTCGAGCACGGCGGCAGGTTCGATGTAGACCGTCTGTCCGGTGCCGGAGACATCATGGACGAACCCCTGCACCTTGCGCTTGGCCTCAGCGCGGACGGGGATCACCGCGCGCCCGTTGCGAACCGTCGGCTGCTCCTCCGTCGTCCACCCCTGCGACGCCGCCTCGCGGAGCGACTTGAGGAGCGTACTCCGGAGCTGGCCCTGCCGCTCGGCGAGCGTTCGGGTGATGCGTCGAAGCTCAGGCGACGCGTCGTCGCGGACCTGCCCGCGCTCATCGACGGTCCGAGTGATATGCTCTTCGAGTTGCTTCTGCGGCTCGATCTCCAGCGCGAGCGTAGCGACTTCCGGGTATGTGTCTCGCCGCGACTTGAAATAACCATGTGCCCGCCGCATCGTCCCGAGCACACCGCCCACCTCGGCGAGACCTTCCGCCTCGACGGTCGCGTCTTTGGGCTGGGCATGGCGAAGCACCTCGCGGATGTCGGTAAACGGCGAGAGCGGGATCGGGTCGTCGGCGCGGAGCGCTTGCTGAAACTCCGCTGTCCGCGTGAGTAGACTCTCGACGTGTGCTTGGTCGGTCGAAGGCTGCATGACCTCCAGCCGCTCGCGCCCGAGCGGACTGCGGGCGTGCCCTTCGAGCCGCCGCCGGACCGCGTCGAACCCGAGCTTCTGCTGGGCATCGTCGGGGTAGAGCTTCATCGCACTGCCGGACAATCCGTCACGCCTCGACCGCCCCCGCGGTAGCATGGTCACCGATATTGAGCGGCCCGGCGTACTGCCGCACCTCGGCACTCTGCCCCACAATGGCGTCGTCGAGCGCCGAGTCGTCCACGCGGGCCTTGTCGAAGACGATCGCGTTCTTGACGACCGAGTTGGTCACGACAGCACCGCCGTGGACCGCCACATACGGCCCGATGACTGAGTCCACCACGCGGGCATTCGGGCCGAGGTAGACCGGCTCGATGAGTACCGAGTTTTCGACCGTGCCTTCTTTGTCCGGCCCCTCTTCTTTATCGAGGATCACCTTCGTGGTGTCCTTGAGGGCGGGGATCGTCCCGCAATCGAGCCACTCAGAGACGCTCGCCGTCTTGAACACGGCCCCGGCCTTCAGCATCCGGTCGAGCGCGTCGGTGAGCTGGTATTCCCCACCGGCACCTGTCACGTCGTTGTCGATCAGGTAGTCGATCTCGCGCTTGAGCGAGGCCCCGTCCTTGATGTAGTAGATGCCGATGATGGCCTCGTTCGAGATCGGCTCCGAGGGCTTCTCAACGAAGTCGGTGATGCGCTCGTTGTCGTCCTTAACCACGACACCGAAGCGGCTCGGATCATCGACGTGCTTGACCCAGATGACAGCATCGGATGCATCGAGGTTGGGCTTCTCGTCCATGTAGAACAGCGTGTCGGCGAAGACGACGACGCACTCGCCGGAGAGGTGGTCGCCTGCTTGCACGACGGCGTGAGCCGTACCGAGGGCCGTCTCCTGCACACCGAAGGCCGCCTTCATGCCGTGACGCTCGGCGATCTCGGTGAGACTGTCGCGGACGCCCTGCCCGAAGTCGGGGCCGAGAATAAACACGGCTTCGCCGAACCCACGCGGGAGCGTGTCGGCGAAGGTGTCCATGATGCGCTCGACCATCGAGATGCCGCGAACGTGGATGAGGGGCTTGGGGGTGACGTGAGTGTGCGGGCGGAGCCGGGTGCCGCGCCCGGCCATCGGGATGATGAGCTTCATGCGGATGCGTGGAGAGTCAAAGGGGTGAGGAGAAAGGTACCAAGTGCGGTGCTATACCGGGCGTCGGGGCGATGGTTCGACATAAAGCGCGGGGTAACGGAAAATCAACACAGTCCGCGTGGCGCGCTCGACGAAGAGCGACTGTGGCTTTTTGCCGACGGTGTCGTGCATCATAGACAGCAGCGCAAAACGGGTGAAGACGCCCAGCAGGCTGAATTTCACACGATTGCAGCCGAAGAAGACCTACGGGGAACGGAACTTGGAAGACACAGCGTGGGGTTAAAGCCGCGCACTTCCGGGTTCACACCCCACCACACTCTCTGCCCACAACCCATCTACAAGACACCATGCAAACCCTATTTCAACGTGCCCGTTTCGTCCTGCCGCTGGCCGTGCTGGCCCTCGTCGGCATGACCTTCGTTGGCTGTCAGAACATGAGCAAGACCGGTGAAGGTGCCGTCATCGGTGCCGGGGCCGGAGCCATCGTCGGTGGCATCATCGGCAAGGCCACCGGCTCGACCGCGCGCGGTGCCATCATCGGGGCCGCCGTCGGCGGAACCGCTGGCGCTGTCATCGGCAGCCAGATGGAAGAGCAAGCCGAAGAACTCGACGAGGAACTCGAAAACGCCACCGTCGAGACCGTGCCGGGCGAAGACGGCAACACCGCCGGGATCAAGATCACGTTCGACAACGCGATCCTGTTCGACTTCGACAGCTACACGCTGCGCTCGAACGCCCGCGAGGACCTCGCCAGCCTCGCCAGCAGCCTCGCCAACTACCCCAACACCGACGCACTCGTGGTCGGCTACACCGACGCCACCGGCACGGACTCCTACAACCAGACGCTCTCCGAGAACCGCGCGAACGCCGTGGCGACCTACCTCGCGCAGGCAGGCGTTGCCCCGACCCGGATGCAGATTTCCGGCATGGGCGAGAGCAACCCCGTCGCCTCGAACGCCACGGAGGAAGGCCGGCAGCAGAACCGCCGTGTCGAGATCGCGCTCTACGCTAATGAGCAGTACCGCCAAGAGCTTGAAAACGAGCAGGGCGGCTGATCGCTCGACGAGGTAGTTTGGACCAGCGTGTCCAACAGGGACCTTCGGCACAGGCCGGGGGTCCCTTTTCTGTTGCGGTCAAGCCTCCCGAGTCGGTACGTTCCGCGCTCACTTTCCGACTACCTACAACGGCCCCCTCATGGAAAACCCCTTCGCCACTGGTGTTCAGATGACACCGGAAGAGATCAACGCCTGGAACCAGATGCGGATTAAGGACACCTGGCACATCTTCCGCATCATGGCCGAATTCGTCGAGGGTTACGAGGTAATGTCGGAGGTCGGACCGTGCGTGAGCGTCTTCGGCTCAGCACGGACGAAGCCAGGGACGCCCTACTACGAACTCGGCGTTGAGGTCGGCAAGGCGCTCGTCGAGAAGGGGTACGGCGTCATCACGGGCGGCGGTCCCGGCATCATGGAGGCGGCCAACAAAGGCGCACAGGAAGCGGGCGGCGCATCGGTCGGCCTGAACATTGTCCTCCCCTTCGAGCAGGTGGGCAACCCGTATGTGGACCCTGACAAGCTCATCAACTTCGACTTCTTCTTCGCCAGGAAGGTGATGTTCGTCAAGTACGCGATGGGCTATGTGGTGCTGCCCGGCGGCTTCGGGACGCTCGACGAACTGTTCGAGTCGTTGACGCTGATGCAGACGGGCAAGACCGACCCATTCCCCGTCGTGCTCATGGGGTCCGAGTTCTGGGGCGGCCTCATGGACTGGGTGCGCGGCCCGCTCCTCGATGCGGGCAACATCTCGCCCGACGACCCCGACCGCATCACGATGACCGACGACCCCGCCGAAGCCGCCGAGATCATCGACTCCTTCTGCCAACGCCACGGGCACCTGCCCAACTTCTGAGTCGAGAGCCTTCCGTCTCACCGTCTACTGTCTCACTGCCCACCGTCCACTCTTCATCACACAATAGAAGCGATAGGGGCGCGTTTTTGCCCCACTTCGCCTCGGCAAGATCCTTGTGAAGCTGGATCATGCCGCGTCGCTATGACGTAACTCGTTTTCTGACGCCGCCACTCCCTTTAGCAACCAACCTAGTCCTATGAACGCCAAGACCCTGCTGTCCTGCCTTTTTGCGCTACTCCTCCTCGCCCCGGCGACCGTGCGCGCGCAGACCACCACCGAAACGCCCGTCGAGCCGGTGAGCGAGATGTCCGAAGCCGGGACCGTCAACGCCGAGGCCCGCGCCGAGATCGAGACCATGATGTCCGAGGCGCGCGACGCGAATGAACTCGCCACACCCGACGGCTACATCATGGCTGGTGAGAAGTACCTCGCCGCCGCCGAAGTCGCCATGAAGTCTGGCGACGACCAGCTTATGGAGAGCGCGAGCGGCATGATGGAAGGAGCCGCCAAGGCCTTCGTCGATGCCGGTTCGATGTACTCGGATGCCGAGGAGCACGCGATGGCGGGCGAGCAGTTCAGCCGCGCCGCTGGCGTCGCCGAGCAACTCGAAAACGACGGGATGCAGGCGCAGATCTCTGCCCAAGCAGGCAGCGCCTTCATGAAGGCCGAAGACTACGCGATGGCGATCCCGATGCTCGATGCCGCCATCGGCATGGCTCCCGATGAACTGAACTACCAGTTCTTCCGTGCCGTCGCGCTCCGCCAGAGCGGCGACGCCGAGGGGTCCACCGAGGCGTTCACCGCCCTCGCCGCCCGCGCCGAAGAGTTGGGCGACACCGCGATGTCCGCGAAGGTCGGCGACACGGTCGGCAAGACCTATCTCATCGAAGCCAACACCGCGCTCAAGGCCGACCGCTTCAGCGACGCCATCGCCGCGCTCGACCAAGCCGCGCCGTTCCTCGGCGAGGACCACGAGTCGATGAACAAGCTCTACGCGAGCGCCTACTACAAGATGGGCGTCAGCCAAGTCCGCTCGGAGCAGTTCTCCTCGGCCCAGCGCTCGCTCTCGCAGGCCATCGAGTACGGCCAGCGCGTGAACCTGACCTCCATCGTCAACGGCGCGCAGCAGCAACTCGACTACGTCCGTCAGGTGCAGGAGCAGGGCTAAGCCCCTCTCCACCCATCAGGCTTTCCGAGGCCCGTAGCCCCACCGGCTGCGGGCCTTTTCACATGTATGAACAGGGGGCCGCTCAGGGCAAACGGCACGATGGTCAAACGAAGCGAAGGTAGCGCCGACACCCGGACGAGGCGAGAACGCTCGCGCCCTGTGTCGGCCTGCAGCGGCGGATTATACGGCTACGTGGGTTTGGGCGCTTTGCGGCGCTTCTCCAACTGCTCTGAGAAGATGCGCCGGGCGTGCAGACCAGCTACGATCTCCTCATGGACCACCCCGACCGGCTGGCGGTTCTTCCGGCGGTACTGTTCTGCGTAGTGGTGGCCGAGTTCATGGGCAAGCACGGCGTAGAAGAACCAGACCGCTATGAAGCCCTCTTCCGGCCATCGAACCTCCAAGCCGTCTTCCACCTCCCGTACATCGGCGTAGAAGCGGTGGAGGCTGTTGAGGAGCCAAGAGCCAGCACGGGGTAGGTGCCAGACCTCGGGCAAGGAGTAGAGAAGAATCGCTTTCTCGTCGGGCAGATAGACTCCGAAGGGATGGCCGATATCGCTACTGCGTGCCCTTAGCTCGATCTGGGCAAGCCCGTAGAGGTACTTCTCCGGTACGCGGCGGAGTGCGCCACGAAGAACCTTCTTGTTGAGCGGGTGAACGTCGCCTGGATACGGCTTGCGCTCGATAAGCCGCGGCAGAGCAGCACGCCCTTCGGCGTCGCGGGCGTGCCTCCGATCAGCTATGATCTCTGGAGGGTCAGTATGAAAGCTCTTTGACAAGGCGAGGCGGAGTAGCCGTATAACACTTATTGGAAGTAGAGTCTGCGTGTTGTGATATGCAGAACGCAGACATAATACACAGCCGAACGCCACCCTCGCAATGCCACCGCATCCGGTTCAGCGCACGGAGAACACGCGGTTCACGTTGAAGCCGAACCGGAAGTCGCCCTCGAAGAACTGATCCGTGTTGCGGGCTATCGCGTGCTGCTCGGTGAGCCACGACGAGGGGGTGAAGAACAACTGGAAGACGTGCCCCCCGGTCTCTAGGTTGAGACCCACCGAGAACGCATCGGTCGTCCCATCGGAGCGCTCACCGAAGACGGGGAGGTACTCCGCCAGCACGGCCACGCGCCGGGTGATGGCAAACCGTCCGGCCAGCCCAAGACCGAGGTGCGTGTTCTTCTGTTCGAGAATCGCCCCATCGGTATCCTCCTCGATGAACACGGTGTTGAAGTGCGATACCATCGGCGCGACCTGCACGCTGAGTCGATCGGAGACCTTCCGGGCCAGCAGCACTGCCGCGCCGTAGTTGAGGCGGTCGGTGAACTCGAAGCCGTTCTCCAGCGTCATCACGCCGACGTTGCCCGTCAGCGCTAGCTCCAGCGGCATCCGCCCGTCCTTGGTCTGCCGCAGCACGTTCGCCTTGAAGCGCCCGTCGTAGAGCTTGTCAAACCGCGACCGTCCGACGCCGACCGAGAGCCAGTCGAACACGCCGTAGTCGATCCCGAAGCGGATGTTGGCTGCCCCGTCGAGGCCGAAGAGGTCCTGCACCCCATCGGTGGCGATGCCAAACGAGTGCATGATGGTGAAGTTGAGGTTGCCCTGCGGCAGGTTCGTGACGGAGTTCGTCAGCACGATGGTCGGTGCCCAGAACACTTCCTCAACGGGTCCGCCGGGGTCTGCCCGCTCACGCGGCATCTGAGCGAGGGCTTCGCTGGCAAAGCAGCAGGCGAGGACCAGAACTAACACCAACGGTGAGGTATACCTCTTCCCTTCCTCCTCGTCATTTCGAGCACACGCGAGAAATCTCCCACGTCGCAGAATGCTCCAACGAAGGAGACCTCTCACTATGTTCGAGGTGACACAGATGAGAGGCTGCGCTCGCAATGACAGGTCAGGCTGTTGGGCGAAAGGCATCGGCATGGCTTATGAGTTCTCGGGAGACAGGGTGGCTTCGATGCGGATGGCCTGCACCTCATCGACCTTCACGATCAGCAGGCGCGGCGGGACGATGTCGTAGTCGTCGAGGTTGATGTCCCACGCGGCCTCGACCCGCAGCCCGTCGGCGGTCTGCTGAAGCGTGCCCTCGATCTCCACCTCGCGCTCGACCCCGTGCAGCTTGAACGTACCCTGCACCCGCACCGACTGGGCCGCCCGACTCGCCGGATCGAACGGCGTGGCAAGCGTACCGAAGAACTCGGCGAAGGGAAACTGGTCGGTCTCCAGCGTCTCGCGCATATCCTTGTCGCGCTTGCCGATGCCGGTGTCGAGCGTCTCCAAGTCGAGGTAGAAGTCCACCGTTCCCTCCGCCAGATCAATCCGTCCGGCCAATCGATCCGAGGTGCCGGTGAAGGTGTGGAGCGGGACGCTGGAGGTGAACTCGGCGCGCCCGCCCTCGGTCATGTAGACTTGGGCCTGCAGTGGTGAAACGAGCAATAGCAGAAAGAACGGCAAGGCGTATCGCATGGCGGAAGCAGGTTGGCGGTAGTGAAAGTCTGAGCACGGTTCGACCTGTCGAGAGCCTTAGGTTTCCGTCATCCCGGACCCCGATCCGGGATCCAGAAGTCGTGCTGAACCGATGGGTCCCCGCCTGCGCGGGGATGACTGGTACATGCGTGCAGGGCTTTTCAGCAGAGCAAGTCCGCGAAGGGTCAGTTGTCGGGTGCACCATCGTCGAGCCACGCTTGGATCGTGGCGATCTCGTCCGGGGCAAGCGGTGACCGCCCGAGCGGCATCCGGTCGCCGAACTGAGGCGACGGTCCGATCTTGTCGAGGAGCGGCACCACCCCACCCTCCGGCTCCACGATCCGCCGCCCGTACTGTGCGCCGACGCTGGTCGTCACCTGCTGATAGCTGTCGAGCGACACGCCGCTGGTGCGGTTGCCGATGTGACAGCCACCGCAGGAGCGCGTGAGGATCGGCTGGACGTCCTCCGAGAAGCTGACCTTGTCGCTCGGACCCACCAACTGACGGACATCGATCTGTTGACTCTGGCATCCGGCCAGCAAGACGAGCACGGCGACCATACCACCCGTGCGAACAGCGTGCACAATGGGTGCGCACCGTTTGCACATTCCTTCCGCTCGGGTTTCGTGTCTCCGCGCCCGTCTCCTCCCCTGCTTATCGTGTCCAAACGCGGCAAACAGCGTCGATCCGCTGTCGAACGGGGTAAAGGAATAGCGCATAGGGAGGCCGGATGGTGACTGGTTTCTCCCCCTTCCGCAAGGACTATTCCCGACTCAGCCGATATCCTACCACCTCGTCTCGATCCCGACGAACACCTCAACGGCCCGAAGTGCGTTGCGGGCATAGGGTGCGGTGAACGCCTGCACACTCAACCCCGTCTCGCCGAAGAGGTTAACCGTCGCGCCGAGACCCGTGCGCACGAAGCGCTGCTGCGGGAACGCCTCCGGCTGCACGTCCGCCGCCGTCTCAATCGTCTCCGGTGCCTTCACCGACCACGCCACGTCGAACAAGCCCTGTACGAGCAATCGACCGAAGAGCGTATAGCCTGCTTCGAGGGAGAGCAATAGCTCATCGCTATAGTCGACCTCCGCCCCACCGTCGTTGAGACACACCTCTTCGGCATCGTCGGGCTGCGAGGCCGGGCATTCGACGATGCGCGACAGGTCAAAGACCGAGCTGCGATGGCGATAGCCGATGGCTGCCTGTCCGTAGGCCGGAAGCGGCCAGAAGCTCCGGCCGTAGGCGAGCACGAACTGCGCGTCCACCTGCCCCGGCCCCACCGTCGGCGCGACGTTGCGCCGGTAGCCGAGCGGCACCGTGAGCGCAACGTTCATCGCCAGCGCGTTCGGGCTTTCATTCCACCCGACGGCTTCGGTCAGCCCCACCCTCAACCCGAGCATTGCCGAGCCAAGGTCGGAGGCCCGCCGCTCGACCGGCGTGTCGAAGCTGCCGTCGCGGACGAAGAGGCGCTTGTATGGCAGCGTGCCGAAAAGCGTAAGGCTCGGCGCGAGGCCGACCTCGCCATAGAGATACCGGCTGCGGTCGCGGAACGGCGTACCCTCGGTGTTCGGGTCGTAGGGGACCACGTCACCGTTCGCGTCGTAGCGCTCGGAGGCATTGGCGAAGCCCTGCGTGACTTTGAGATAAACCTGCCCCGGCTCCTGCGTCCACGCCTGCGCGTGCGCGAGGACTGGAGCGAAGACGAGAGCCAGCAGTACGATGATCCGATTCGGCATAGCGTTACCCGGCAGCGTTGAGGTCCCAGCGATACTCAAACCGGACGCTCGGCTGCGCCTTGATCTCAGCAGCGAAGCGCCCCTCGAATAGGCCTCGCAACGTCGACGCGCCCGGTCGGTCTGCGTCGAGATAGCCGAGCAAGTAGTCGCCCGCTGGCTGGCCCGTCGCGTCCCAGTCGGCGGCGAACCAGTCGAGCAAGCTGGAAAGCACGACGGTCTCGCCTTCGACCCGGAAATGCTGCGAGCCGTTGACGAAGTCGCGCATGGCAGCATCCAACTCGGCATCCACGTTGGCAACGATGAAAGCCTTGGTACGCAGGCGCGGGCACGAGACAGCCCCGCAGTTCAGCCCGACATGGAGGCGTGGATCGAGCTGGTCCGGCTGCAACGCTTTGAGGTCCGCCGGACCATCGCCCCGCCGGAGGATCACGTTCTCGATCTGATCGAGCGTCACCTCCATCCCCGCCACCGTCACCGGCGTCTTGAAGAAAAAGTCAAAGCCATGCGCCTCGATGCTCGCTGGCGTGCCTGCCGCGATTGCTCGCTTGACGAGCATCACGTTGTAGGCGTTCATCCAGAACGCTAGCTTCTCGGCATTGGTACCGAGTATGCCTGTATCGAACGTCTCGATGGCAGCCACCACGCCGTCGAACGTGGCCGCCAGCGGACCGTTGATCTGCCCGTAGCGGACAAGACCCTCGGCGGTGACGGCTTGCTGAAGAATGGCCGTCCAGTCGTCCTCATAGGCCACCGCATGCGCCTCAACCGACGTGACCTTCGTCGGCGTTTGCGCGGGTGGCGAGCCTGACGGCTCGGCGCAAGCGATAAGGGCAAACACGAGCGGGAGAAGCGAGAGTTTTAGCATGGGCGGCAGATGGTAGGTCGGCGGCATGATACCACTGCCCCTGCCCTGCGTTCTCACGCGCGGGTAACAATCGCTACTGCACTGTTCCGGTCAGCCGGAGCGACTTCGTTGGCTGTGCTTCGTCGTCGGTGGTGAGGACGATGGCGTAATCAAAGTCGCCCTCCTCGGCTCCGGCGCGGAGCGTCACGCGAAGCGGGACGAGGTCACCCGCGAAGACTGGCGTGTTCGGGTAGACGACCCGCAGTCCCTCGGGGACGCTCTTCGCCTCAGTGATGCGGATGGGCCGCGTGCCGATGTGCTGCATCTTGAAGACGTGCGTCGTCTGCTGGTCCGTCGGCACCGGACCGAGATCGAACGCATCGGTATCGAAGAGCAGGTTTCCCTCCGCGACGCCTTCGGTGAGCACGTCGCGCTGCACCTTGCCGGTAATGTAGAGCGTCTCGGTGAGCGTCTCGTCGCCCATCGTCGCCGTGACACGGATCGACTTACGGAACGGTCCGGGGCGGTCCTCCGAGTTGTAGACGACCACGATCTCGCCCGTCCCACCCGGCGCGATAGCCTCGGTCGTGAACGAGGGCGTCGTGCAACCGCAGGCCGGATTGACGTCTCGCAGCGTGAGCGCTTCGTCGCCATCGTTCGAGAACACGAACGTGTAGGTCGGCACCTCGCCTTCCTGTACCTTCCCGAAGTCATGGGTAGGCGTCGTAAACGCGAGCTGCGCTTGCGCCGGAAGGGCGAGAACGAGCAACGCGAGAAGTGCAAGGAGTTTCGGCATGGTGGACCGCCTTAGTAGCCGAGCACGGCGCGCGCGCCCTCGATCACATCGTCGTCCTGCGGAAGCACGGCGCGCTCCAGTGGGTCGGCGAACGGGATGTAGGTGAACGCTCCGGCGACGCGCTTGACCGGCGCATCGAGGTGCTCGAACGTCTTGTCGGCGATCTGCGCTGCGATCTCGGAGCCGAACCCGACGAACTCGTGGTCCTCGTAAAGCACCATCGCCCGATTGGTCTTGACGACAGAGCCGAGGATCGTCTCCATGTCGAGCGGCATCATCGTGCGGATGTCGATCACCTCAACGCTCGCGCCCTCTTTCTCCAGTGCCTTCGCCGCGTTGATGGCCTTGTAGACCATCGCGCCATAGGTGACGATGGTGAGGTCGGTGCCTTCGCGGACGGTGCGCGCTTGGCCGAACGGCACGAGGTACTCGGCGTCCGGCTCGGGGCTGCGCGCCGGACCTTGGCGATAGAGCGACTTGTGCTCCAGAAAGATGACGGGATCGTTGAGCCGGATAGCCGTTTTGAGCAGCCCCTTCGCATCGGCGGCGTTCGACGGCATCGCCACCTTGAGGCCGGGGAAGTGTGCGAATATCGACTCGACGTTCTGGCTGTGGCAGAGGCCGCCGTGGATGTAGCCGCCGCAGGGGACGCGGATCACGACCGGCGCTTCCCATGCGTTGTTCGAGCGGTAGCGGAACGGGGCCAACTGGTTGCGGATCGCCTGCATCGCGGGCCAGATGTAGTCCGCGAACTGGATCTCAACGACCGGCTTGTAGCCCGCCGCCGCCAGCCCGACTGCGCTTCCGACGATGGAGTGCTCGGCGAGGGGCGAGTTGAAGCAGCGGTCGGCACCGTGCTTCGCGGTCAGGCCGCGCGTGGCGGTGAAGACGCCGCCCTTGCCGCCGCCCACGTCCTCACCGTAGACGAGCACCTTCTCATCGCGGGTCATCTCTTCGTCGAGCGCGTGGTTGATGGCATCTACCATCACGATGAGTTCGCCGCTCGGCTCGGTGGCCTCGTAGGCCAACTCCGGCGGGTTCTCGTCGTATATGTGCGTGAGCGCCGTGGACGGATCGGGGTCGGCCTGCTCGGCGGCCCAGACAGCAGCCTCGTCGACCTCGGCCTGCACCTCCTTACGCAGCGCCTCAACCTCGTCCTCGGTCATGACACCCGCTTCGACGAGACGCGCCGAGAGCTTGGCGATGGGATCGCGCTGCTTGTCTTTTTCGAGGCCCTCCGTGTCGCGGTACTTGTCGTGACTGTCGGACGACGAGTGCGGGAGCAGCCGGACCACATCGGCGACGAGGGCAACGGGGCCGTTGCCTGCGCGGATGTGCTCGGTCGCGGCTTTGCCGACGGCCCACGCGGTGAAGAAGTCTGTCGCGTCGTAGCTGGCGCGGGCGAGGCCGTGGTACCCAGCGGTGATGTTGTGGATGTTTGCGCCTGCCGTCTGCTCGGCGATGGGGACGGAGATCGCGTACTTGTTGTCCTGGACGTGGAAGAGCGCGGGCGCTCCAGCGCGGGCGCTCCAGTTGAGCGCCTCGTGGAACGCGCCCTGACTCGTCGCCCCGTCACCCGATGAGATGTAGGTGATTGCGTCATCGCCGCGGCGCTGCGAGGCGAGGGCGAACCCGACGCCCGGCATGTACTGCGCCCCGACCGATGACGAGGTCGTCATGATATTGAGGTCGCGGTTGCCGAAGTGCTCGGACATCTGCCGCCCGCCGGAGTTCACGTCATCGGCCTTCGCCATGTGGGCGAGCATCGTGTCCCGCGCCGTCATGCCAAGCGCGAGCGTCATCGCGAGGTCGCGGTAGTACATGCAGAACCAGTCGTGGCCACCTTGAAGGTGCATCCCGAGGGCGACCTGCGCGGCCTCGTGCCCGCTCGCACCAATGTGGAAGAAGCCCTTCCCCTGCTTGAGCAGCGTCAGCATCTTGTCGTCGAGCCGCCGCGAGAGCATCATCGTGCGGAGCGCCTGCTTCAGCACCTCTGGCTCGAAGTCCTCCGGCCCGACTGGCGTCACGTCGAGATCGCCCTCATACGCGGCGAGTGCTGCTTTGCCGTTCTTGGCGGCGGACCGCCCGTTGGAGGTGGTTTTTTTGCTGGTTTTCTTCGGCTGCGTCTTCGTAGACATGCGTAGGCTCGGCAAACAGGGACAGGGGGCAGAGAAGCTTCTGGAGGAATATACACGGCACCGTCTCCGCCGGATTCGGAAGCGGTTCCATGCGTGGTCTAAACTACCGCCGTCGCCTTGCCTGACGGAAGACGACGCCCCCGGATATCCGGTCAATTCACAGGCTTCTGATTCCCCGTAGGCCCCGGTGAAAAATTTTGTCGACGGAGTCGGAAACTTCCGACCGGTTCGTGTGCTTTGAGCGCCGTTTTCTACCCGGCGCTCGCTCGTCGGTCCCCTCCTCTTGCTGGCCGCTTCGGTCTATCGCCATGAGCCTGTTCGACGCTGCCTCCTCGTCTGCTGCGGATTCCGCCGACTCGCCATCCCGCGCCCACCCCAGCATCTCGAAGGGGCAGTGGGCCAACTTCGCCCTCGCCAAACTCCGCGACGGGTTCACGCTGGTCCAGAGCGAGAGCGGCAAGGTCTTCCAGTTCTACAAGCTGGGGATGCCGCTCCAGCCCTGCACGCCGCACGCGGCCAACAAGCTGCTTAAGATGGGCCTGCTCACGGTGACCAAGACTGACATTCGCGGCACGCACTACATCCTCTGCTCTGCCTTCCGCGCAGAAGCCGGACCCGAGGCATAGTCGCTCAATCGCTGTTGGCCCGCTTCTTCTCTGTGTGCTGCTCGGCAAGGGCACGCAGGGCGGCATCCGTCGCATCGTCCGCCGGGAAATACAGTTCCAGCTTGAAGTCCTCCAGCATGACGTCCCTCGGCGTGCTGAAGTGCGACATCGTGGCGAACAACGACAAGCGGGCATCCCCGTACCGGTACACCGTCGGCGTGACGGGGCCGATATCGGCCTCGGGCCGCCCGGCGCTCCGCGCAAGCTCGTCGGCGACGCGGTCGAGTTCCGGGACCCCACCTTGCGAGGCGCTCTCGTTCCAGAGTTGGTGTGCGGCGTGGTGCGCGACCTGCGGCCAGTTCTCGATGAGCTCTGGGAGTACGGCGGAGGCCATGAGGTCAAGGAGGCTGTCGCCTTCGCCGACGCCTAGCTGGCCGTAGAGCGCCTTGGCTGGATCGTTCATGCGGATGACGGTCCAGAGCCGGTCGAGGGCGAGTGCTGGATAGGGTGCGTGCCGGTCAAGGGTATAGGTCACGGCGGCCCGGATCGGGGCCATCTCATCGGCTTCCCACCGGTAGCCGGGATAGCGTGCAGCGAATCCTGCGTGGGTCAGTAGTTGGTTTCGGGCGACGAGCGGGAGGCCCAGCGCCTCGCCCAAGCGCTCGACCATCTCGCGGCTTGGGCGGGCACGTCCGGTCTCCAAGAACGAGACATGGCGTGCCGACACGTCGGCTTCGGCAGCCAACTGAAGCTGGCTGAATCGGCGCGTCCTGCGCCACTCCTGAAGAAAGGTTCCGAAGGTGCTCATGGCACACAAGATAGACTTGCCGCATAGCCTGATCTATTACCTCCGAAGTAATTGATACCACTCTCCGGTTCCTCTATCATGCCATGCCAACGCTCGTTCAACCTCTCGCTGCCATGATGTCTCACGAGTTCCACCGATTCTGGCTCAAGGTCACGGCCATCGTCGTTGGGTCGTTCGGCCCTATCGCTTTCCTCGGAACCATGCTCGCCACCGCCGAGCCGGCCCGCCTGACGCTCGACATCCTGAGTTGGCCCATCGACGGAATGCCGAGCTATGAAGCTCCCGGCATCCGATTCTTGTCGGCGCTCACGGGTGGCTTCCTCCTCGGCTGGGGCGTCACCATCTGGCTGCTCTCGGTGTGGGTCTACGACCACGCGCCCGAGGCCGTGCGCCGGACGGTCCTGTTCGGCCTCCTGTCGTGGTTCGTGCTGGACAGTGCCGGGTCCATCGCTTCCGGGAACGCATCGAACGCAGGCTTCAACGTTCTCGTGCTGCTCTTGGCCGTCGGGCCGCTGTGGCGTCCGGCCCGCCCGCCAAGAGCATAGCCCTTCTCGCTCCCTACTCCTCAACCTTGGCTACTCATGGCTTCCTCTACCATCTCCCCAATGCAACGGACGCTTCTCATCATGCTGACCGCTGCGCTCGCCGTGCCTACGGTGCTAGCCGTTCGGGATCACGGCTTCGTTGGCATCTTCGGCTACCAGTTGGAGACGTGGGCTGGTGTGCAGGTGCTGCTCGACCTCGTGATCGCGCTCGTGCTGGTGTGGGTGTGGCTCTGGCGGGACGCGCAACAGCTCGGGCGAAACCCGTGGCCGTGGATCGGCCTCACGCTCGTGGCCGGGTCGTTCGGTCCCCTGTTCTATCTAATGACGCGCAAGACGCACCCCTAGCCATGTGCCGAAAGGCCGAGAGGCTGGACCGTCCACCACGTTGCGAAGGGGAATCGACTTTGGCATAAGCCCCTGTTGGCGGTAGTTTCCGCTCCCTCTGCGCCCACCGCAGAGACTACGCTCACGCCAACGCTCCCCCTCCCGATGAACGAACCTACCGTCCCTACCGCTCCCGCCGGCTCGAGCGGTCTCGTCTCCGAACGTACAAGTGGCTACCACGTCCCGGCTTGGGTCGAACTGAAAGGCAAAGACCTCTCGACCCTGACGCAGGCCGACCGGCTCGCGCTCTTCCACAAGATCCTGAAGCAAAAAATCCACGGTATCGCCTTCAGCCCCTACCTCGACGGGCAGAAGCCGGGCATCGAGATCAGCGAGGCACAGATCCGCGACCGCCTCGCCATCATCGAACCCTACGTGCGCTGGATCAGGACCTTCTCTTGCATCGAGGGGAACGAACAGGTCCCACGCATCGCGCACGAGCGAGGTCTGAAAACGATGGTCGGCATCGACGTCGGGGATGACCCTGAGAAGAACGAGGAGCAACTAGCCAATGGCATCGCCATCGCGCAGGCGGGGCACGCCGACATCCTCGTGGTCGGCAATGAGAACATGCTGCGGCGCGACCTCACCGAGGGGCAGCTTCTCGACTATATCGCCCGCGCCAAGGCAGCGGTGCCGGACGGCGTTCCCGTCAGTTTCGTCGATGCCTACTTCCTCTTCGAGCAGCACCCGGCTGTCGCCGAGGCCGTCGATGTGCTCCTCGTCAACTGCTACCCGTTCTGGGAAAGCTGTCCGGCTGAGTATGCCCTACTCTACATGAAGGAGATGTACCGCCGCGCGGTGAAGGTGGCGAACGGTAAGCAAGTTATCATCAGTGAAACCGGATGGCCGACCTCCGGCACGGCGTTTGGTGCAGCGGTGCCATCCTACGACAACGCGCTGGAGTACTTCATCCGCACCTATCAGTGGGCCGATGAAGACGGCGTCGAGATCTTCTACTTCGCGGCCTTCGACGAAGCCTGGAAAACGGGCGCGGAGGGCGATGTGGGAGCCTTCTGGGGTCTGTGGGACTCACAAGGCACACTGAAATACAGCTAACAGCGAACATGACGCGAGCGGACGATGCGCTGGGGATCGAATACGGAAATGCCATCTGCTACTCGGGCTACCGGGAGAACCAGTCCCCTATTGATGGGACGTTTCCCTCGTATGACGAGGTCTGTGAGGACCTTCGGCTCCTCGAGCGCAACTGGCAGTACCTGAGGCTCTACGACGCCAGCCGCCACGCCGAACTCGTGCTCGATGCGATCCGCAACGAGGGGTTCGACTTCAAGGTGATGCTCGGGGCCGATATGGGAGCCGAGGTCAGCAACCCGAAGTGCCCGTGGGGCGCGATGTACTCCGAGGCCCAACTGGCTGCCAACCGAGAGAAGAACAGCGCCGAGATCGACCGGGTGATCGCCCTCGCCAACCGCTACCCGGAGGCCGTGTTCTCTATCTCGGTGGGCAACGAGGCCACGGTCGAGTGGACCGACCACCTCGTGCCCGTCCAGCACCTGATCGGTTACGTGCGGCGGATCAAAGCGGCGACCCCGCACCCGGTCACGTTCTGCGAGAACTACGTCCCGTGGACCCGCAAGCTGGAGCCACTCGCCGCCGAACTCGACTTTATCTCGCTGCACACGTACCCGGTCTGGGAATACCAGACCATCGAGCGCGCCCTCGACTACACCCGGCAGAACTACCGCAGCGTCGCCGACCACTACCCGGACAAGCCCGTCATCATCACCGAGGCGGGCTGGACAACCCACTCGAATGGGCGCGGGATCGAGCCGTGGAACGCCTCGCAGAAGTTTCAGGCGCAGTACGTCCGGCAGCTTATGGACTGGAGCCGCGAGCACCAGATTCTGACGTTCGTTTTCGAGGCGTTCGACGAGCCGTGGAAAGGCTCGCCGGACCCGCTGGAGCCGGAGAAGCACTGGGGCATCTTCACCGTGGACCGCATGCCGAAGCTGGCGATGCAGGAGCTGCACGCCGCGACACGATGAGGCGGCTAGCCCGTGCTGGCTATTCAGGGCCGAGGTAGCGGTCCAGTTTGTCGGTGGGCATGTCCAGCGTGTAGAAGCCGTTGGTCACCCAAACCCGTTCTAGGCCGTAGTTCTCGACCAACCCGTGGAGCAGTTGAACATCGGAGACGCTCGGCGCGGGCACACCGAGTCGAGCTTCGCCGTCGGCGTCTTGAATGGTGTGGTTATGCAGCATCGCCACGTAGGTCCAGCCCGCAGCAACGTCGCGCTCGACCTCATCGAAGCCGTAGACGGTCTTGGGGGGAAACATCTCGTCGCCCGCGCCGAAGTAAACCCGAAGAACGTGCCTCTCCTCGACCTGATTTCTTAGCACCAACGCGAGGAACTCAGTCGGATGATCGAGTTGAGGGTAGCGGGCGTTTTGGTAGGCGAACAGCACTGCTTCGAGGCACGCGATGGGCCGGACGGTACCGGCAGCGCCACCATAGGCCTGCGCAACGTTGTGGAGTTCGCGCCGCCACCCCTCGTTGTCTTGTTCGCCCTCGGGAACGTATTGCTCTGGCTGTGCCTGATCGGCTCCCAGGGCTTCTACCTGCTGCCGATACGCGGCGTAGGCCGAGTCGGTAGGGAGCACCGGCTCGAACCAGAGGGCACGGTCCTCAACCTCCCAGTATTGCAGCACCGCGTCGTCCAATGACCGGACCACCGTTGGAGCAGAATCGAATTGGCAAGACTCCATCTCGGCCTCGCTGCCTGAGCGAGGCGAGTTAGAAGCAGTATCCGACTTCAAGCCGCAGCCGATGCAGACCATAGCAAATGTGATCGGCAACAGAATAAAGCGTACCGTATTGCCGAACCTCATCAAAGCACTCATCCTTGATTCTGCGTGTGGCCCCACAACATACCCAACGACAACCAGATGTAGCACCCTTCATCGTATCATGCATGCAGCGTACTACCACATTGTAACAATGACTGACTTCGAGTTCGGACCCACCAGCGACGACCTCTTCCATGCGATCCTGACGCTGGAGACGGTCGAGGAGTGCCAGGACTTCTTCCGCGACCTCTGCACCCTCAGCGAGCTGCACGCCATCACCGAGCGGTGGCAAGTGGTGCGGAAACTGAAAGAGGGCCTCCCCTACCGCACCATCGCCGAGCAGACGGGCGTGAGCACGGCGACCATCACGCGCGTGGCGCATTGGCTCCAGCACGGACGCGGCGGCTACGAGCGCGCCCTCGACCGGCTGGATGAGGGTTGAGGCACGCCGCCTGAGCGCTCCCATCACATCAGTCATCCCGGACCCCGATCCGGGACCCACCGACTAGCGCTACTCTGGGTCCCCGCCTGCGCGGGGATGACGGGTGGAAAGGGTGGGCGCTTGGAGTTGCGTCCGCTGTTCCCGGTGGGAATGACGTTCCATGGAGAAGGGAAGCAAAGCACTTGGGACCTACCCACGGCAACCGGCTTCGCGGAGGCTTGACACAGCGGCGGGTTGACGGGAACCAAACGGTCTCGTATGTTTTAACGTGCTAAAACAGAATAACACCTCCCTGATGCTCCGCCTCGCCGTCCAGAAGTCCGGCCGCCTCGCCGACCAGACCCTCGCCTTCCTCCGCGCCTGCGGCCTGTCGATCCAGCAAAGCCCGCACGGCCTCACCGCGACGTGCCCCGGCTTCCCGCTCGACCTCCTCTTCCTCCGTAGCAAGGACATCCCCGAAATCGTCGCCGACGGCGGGGCCGACCTTGGGCTGTGCGGCGAAGATGTCCTCGTCGAGCGCGGGTGCGAGGCGTTGGAGGTGATCGAGCGCTTGGGCTTCGGTCGGTGCCGCCTCAGCCTGGCTGCGCCGACCGAGATCGACCTCGACGGGGCGCGGATCGCCACGTCCTATCCCCGCACGCTCGGGCGCTGGCTGGAGGCGCGCGGCACCGCATCCACGCTCGTGGACCTGAGCGGGTCGGTTGAGATCGCCCCGTCGCTTGGCATCGCCGACGCCGTCTGCGACCTCGTGGCAACCGGCTCGACGCTCGCGCAGAACGGGCTGACGGAGTTCGAGACCGTGCTTCGCTCCGAGGCTGTCCTGTTCGGACGTGTGCTGACCGACGACAAGCAGGACATTCTCGACCGGCTGCTGCTCCGCGTCCGCTCCCGCCTCGCCGCCGAGCGCACGCGCTACATCGTAATGAACGCGCCCCGCACGGCGGTCGAGCGCATCCGCACGCTCCTCCCCGGCCTCAAAACGCCGACCATCTCGCCGCTCACCGACCCCGACTGGGTGAGCATCGCCACCGTCGTCGGCCTCGACGTGTTCTGGGAGACGATGCACGCACTCAAAGAGGCCGGAGCCGTCGGGATTCTCGTCATGCCCATCGAGCAACTCGTGCTATGACCGCGACGAATCTACTCTCGACCTACCGACTGACCGATCTCTCGGATGCCGAGATCGAGCGCCTGTGTGCTCGGCCCGCTCCGCTTGACGGGCGCGTGCTCGATGTCGTGACCGCTATCGAAACCGCCGTGCGCGAGCGAGGCGACGCCGCCCTGCGCGCCTTCAACGCTCGGTTCGATACGGCGGTGGATGCTCTCCTTGTAGACGAGGAGCGGCTGGCGGCGGCATGGAACACGGCGGCACCCGACTTCCGCGCTGCCGTCAAGACCGCCACTGCCAACATCCGCGCGTTTCACGCGCCGCAAGGAAGCACAGGCTATGAGGTCGAAACGATGCCGGGCGTCCGGTGCTGGCGCGAGACCCGGCCCATCGAGCGCGTCGGGCTGTACGTGCCCGGCGGGACGGCCCCGCTCGTGAGCACGCTCCTGATGACCGCCATTCCGGCTCAAATCGCCGGATGCGCTCGCATCGTGGTCGCCACGCCGCCACCCGCCGCCGAGCCAATCCTCGCCGTGGCGGGCTATCTCGGCTTGACGGAGGTGGTGCAGGTCGGCGGCGCACAGGCCGTCTTTGCCCTCGCGCTCGGGACCAAGTCGGTGCCGCGTGTCGACAAAATCTTCGGGCCGGGGAACGCCTATGTCACTGCCGCTAAGTGGCGGGCGAGCCGGTTCTGCGCCATCGATATGATCGCCGGACCGAGCGAGGTGCTCGTGATCGCTGATGCCGAGGCCAACCTAGCGTGGGTCGCTGCGGACCTCCTCAGTCAAGCCGAGCACGGAACCGACAGCCAGGTCGTCCTCGTCGCCACCGACGCCGCCCTCGTTGAGGCCATCGAGCGCGAGATCGAGGCCCAGCTTGACACGCTGCCCCGGCGCGAGATAGCCGAGGCTGCTCTCGCCCACAGCTTCGCCGTCCTTGCTGAATCGGTCGAAGCAGCCGCCGCGTTCTCGAACCGGTACGCTCCGGAACACCTCATCCTCCACCTCGATGCGTGGCAGAGCACGGCACGAGCCATCACAAACGCAGGCTCTGTCTTCTGCGGCCCGCTCACGCCCGAGAGCGTCGGTGACTACGCCTCGGGGACGAACCACACGCTCCCGACGGCAGGATTCGCTCGTAGTGCGAGTGGATTGGGCGTCGAGTCATTCCAGCGAACCGTCACGTTCCAAACGCTCGACCGCACCGGACTCGACGCCCTCGCCCCCGCCGTCACCACGCTCGCCCGCGCCGAAGCGCTCGACGCCCACGCCCGGGCCGTCACCCTCCGCCTCGACTCATGAGCCGACGTATCGCCTTCATCGACCGCGACGGGACGCTGATCTGGGAACCCGGTCCCGACCACCCGACGCCCTATCAGGTCGGCGGCCTCGCTGACCTGCGCCTGCTCCCGCGCAACCTCTCTGGCCTGCGGCGTCTCCATGATGCCGGGTTCGACCTCGTCATGGTCACCAACCAAGACGGCCTCGGCACCGATGCCAACCCGACGGAGACCTTCGAGGCCGTCAACGCCAAGCTGTTCGAGGTCCTCGCCAGCGAAGGCCTCGTGTTCGACGCTGTGCTCGTATGCCCGCACCGTCCCGAGGACGACTGTGCCTGTCGCAAGCCGCGCACGGGCTTGGTCGATGACCTCGACTTCGACCCTGACGGGTCCATCATGATCGGCGACCGCGAGAGCGACCTCCAGTTCGCCGAGGCACTTGGCGTGCGAGGGTATCGCATCACCGATTATGCCAATTGGCTAGCGCTTGTCGATGCAGCCCTAGCCGACACAGCAGGACGCACAGCCTTCATCGAGCGCACAACGGCAGAGACCAGCATACAGCTTTCTCTCCAACTCGACGGCGAGGGGCGCTACGAAGGATCGGTAGCGAATGGCTTTCTGAACCACCTGCTTCACCTCGTCGCCCGCCACAGCCTGATCGACCTGACCGTTCAGGCTGAGGGCGACGACGTGGACGACCACCACTTAGTCGAAGACGTCGGCCTCGTGCTCGGGCAGGCCCTCCGCGAAGCCCTCCGCGAGCGGCGCGGCATCCGGCGCTACGGCGACGCACTCGTGCCGATGGACGAGGTGCTCTGCGCCGCTGCCATCGACCTCGGCGGACGCTTCGCCTTCGAAACCGACTACACGCCCGAGCGAGACATGGTGGGTGCCCTGAGCACCGAGATGGTGCCGCACTTCTTCCAGAGCCTCGCCGTCGAGGCCAAGCTTGCGCTCCACCTCCGGCTCCTCGCGCCGGGGCGCAACGAGCACCACCGCATCGAGGCGATGGCGAAAGCGTTCGCCCGTGCCCTTCGCGCCGCCGCCGAACCCGACTCTCGTGCCGCGTCCTCCATTCCCTCCACCAAAGGCATCCTGTGACGGCTCTCATTGATTACGGCGCAGGCAACACCCGCTCGGTCGGCAATGCGCTAGACCGCCTCGGAGCGGCGTGGATGCTGACCGCTGACCTCGACGAACTGGCCTCTGCCGACCGGGTGATTCTGCCGGGCGTCGGAGCTGCCGCCTCAGCGATGGCGGCGCTCCGCGAGCGGGGCCTTGTGGACTGGCTGCGCGCGACCCGGCAGCCGCTCCTCGGCGTGTGCCTCGGCCTCCAGCTTCTCTACGAGCACTCCGAAGAAAGCAACACGGCATGCCTCGGCCTCTTGCCGGGTACGGTCCGCCGTTTCCCCGACGCGGGCGTGCCCGTCCCGCACATGGGCTGGAATACGCTCCGCCTCACCGCACCCACAGCGTTTCTCGATGAGACGATGGACGGCGCGCACGCCTACTTCGTCCACACCTACGCTGCGCCCGTTGGGCCGGAGACGCGGGCGACGTGCCACTACGCCGACCTGACATTCAGCGCGGTCATCGAGCGAGACAACATCGTCGCCACGCAGTTCCACCCGGAGAAGTCGGCTGGCGTCGGGGCCACGATCCTCCAGAACTTTCTCACCCGATGAGCTTTGCCCTCTGGCCTGCCCTTGACCTCCTCGACGGTCGCGCCGTCCGCCTCCGCCGGGGCGATTATGACGAGGTCACGACCTACGACGCCACGCCTGCCTCAATCCTCGACGCGGTCGCGCCGTTTGCCGATGGGCTGCACCTCGTGGACCTCGACGGTGCCCGCGATGGGCAACCTTCGCGCTCACCGTTTCTCGATGCCATCTTGGCCGAGAGCACGTTGCCCGTCGAGGTCGGCGGCGGCCTACGAACCATCGAAGCCGTCGGCGATGTGCTAGACCGGGGAGCCTCACGGGCTATCCTCGGCTCCCGCATCGCTGGCGATCCCAACTTCGCCCTCGCGTGCATCGAGCAGTTCGGGGCGGAGCGGATCGTGGCAGGTCTCGACCTCCGGGACGGGCGACCCGCCATACACGGGTGGACCCGCACCGCCGATGTCAAGGCGGAAACGCTGATGAAGCGTCTCGCCCACGTCGGCGTCGAGACCTTCATCGTGACCGACATCCAGACGGACGGGATGATGACCGGCCCCAACGTCCCACTCATCGAATGGCTCGTACAACTCTTCCCCGGCCTGTCCATCATCGCTTCGGGCGGCGTCGCCACGGTCGCCCACCTCGGCGCACTCCGGGAGGCCGGAGCCGCCGGGGCCGTCTTCGGGCGGGCCTGGATCGAGGGCGCGCTCTCCCCGACGGACCTAGCCGCTTTCCGCGCCAGAGGCACCGCCTGATGCTCGCACGACGGATCATCCCCTGCCTCGACGTGTGCGACGGACGCACCGTCAAGGGCGTCAACTTCGTCGGCCTCCGCGACGCGGGCGACCCGGTCGAGCTTGCCGTGCGCTATGCCGCCGAGGGAGCCGACGAACTCGTCTTCCTCGACATCACGGCAACGGTCGAGAAGCGGCAAACCGTGACCGACCTCGCGCTGCGCGTCGGACGAGCGCTCGACATCCCGTTCACCGTCGGTGGCGGGATTGGAAGCGTCGAGGACGCGGCCTCCGTGCTCGGGGCCGGGGCCGACAAGGTGGCGGTTAACTCGTCGGCGGTAGCACGTCCTGTCCTCATCCGCGAACTGGCCGAGGCGTTCGGAAGTCAGGCCGTCGTCCTGTCGGTCGATGCCAAGTCGAACGGCGATGGGTGGACCGTGATGACCCACGGCGGGCGCACCGACACGGGCCGCGACGCGCTCGACTGGATCGCCGAAGCCCAAGACGCCGGAGCAGGCGAAGTCCTGCTCACGTCCGTCGATGCTGACGGCACGCAGACCGGGTTCGACACGGCGCTCCTCGCTGCTGCACGGCCTCGCGTACGTGTCCCCCTCATCGCCTCGGGTGGCGCGGGAGCGCCCGGCCATTTCGCCGAGGTGTTCGCTGCCAACCTCGCCGACGCCGCCCTCGCCGCCTCGCTTTTCCACTACGGCACGCTCGCCATTCCCGACCTCAAGGCTATTCTCGCCGCGCAGTCTATCCCCGTTCGCCCATGCTGACCGCTCCCGACCTTGAACGGCTCGACTTCGCCAAAGGCGACGGGCTGCTGCCCGCCATCGTGCAGGACGCCGACACGCGCCGCGTGCTGATGCTCGGCTACATGAACCGCACCGCTGCCGAGCAGACCCTCGCCACCGGCCTCGTCACGTTCTGGAGCCGGAGCCGGGACGCCCTCTGGACGAAGGGCGAAACCTCGGGCTACACCCTCCGCCTCCGCAGCCTCCACACCGACTGCGACGCCGACGCCCTCCTCGTCCTCGCCGAACCCACCGGCCCGACATGCCACACCGGAGCCGTCTCGTGCTTCGACGCCGACGCCGGACTAGGCTTCCTCGGTGAACTAGAGCGCACCATCACCGACCGCTTCGCCTCCAGCGGCCCTGACTCCTACGTCCGCTCCCTCGCTGAAGCCGGACTGGACCGCTGCGCGCAGAAGGTCGGCGAGGAGGCCATCGAGACCGTCATCGCCGCCAAGAACGCCGATGATGAAGCGCTAGCGAGCGAAGCCGCCGACCTCGTCTTTCACCTCCTCGTGTTGCTCCGGCAGCGCGGGCTAGGACTCGGCGACGTGACCGCTGTGCTGGAACGACGCCACCGAGCATAGCGCCACGGCGAAACCGTGCTCCTCGTAACTAGGCAGCCGCGAACCCCGTAGCGCGCTTACTTCGCGTGTCCTCTTTCGCCGCACCGCCCATGTTCAAGAGCTATCTCAAGAGCGCCGTCCGCAGCCTGCTGAAGAACAAGGTCCCGTCAGTCATCAACATCGTCGGACTCTCGATTGCGCTCGCGAGCAGCGTCGTCGTCTACCTGTTCCTTCAGGTCTACTACACGCTCGACACTGGGCATGAGCACGGCGACCGCATCGCACTCGTCGAGCACGTCGTGCTGCGGGACGAGGCCGAGCAGACATGGGGCACGGCTCCACTTCCGCTCGGCCCGGCGCTGGAAGCTGATCTCCCGCAGGTGGAGCGCTCGGCCCGCCTCGTCTGGGAGCGCGGCGACGTGCGAACCGACGAGTATGCCTTCACCGAGCGCATCGGGTTTGCCGATCCGAGCTTCTTCGACGTGTTCACCTTCCCGCTTCAGGCTGGCACACCCAATGCCCTTGCCACGCGCGATCAGGTGATCCTGAGCGACGAGGCGGCGCGCAAATACTTCAGGGACGATGACCCGCTCGGGCGCTCCCTGGCTATCACCGTGGGCGAGGCCGCGCCGGACGTCTATACCGTCGGTGGCGTCGCGGCCCCATTCCCGAACAACGCGAGCCTGCGCTTCGACGTGCTCTTATCGTTCGACGCCCAGCTGCCGGACCTGCTGGCGCACGCCGACGACTGGGCGACCCCGACCGGAGCCACCTTCCTCCTGCTCCGTAGCGCTGCCGACTTCGACGGACTCGCTGCCCAGACGGTCCCCTACCTCGACCGACAGCGGGTCGCGGGTGAGGACTGGCCCATCGAGCGCTTCACGTTTGAGCGCCTGACGGACCCGGCCCCCGGTGCTCACCACGTCCTCCGCCGCCCGACCGAAGCGCCGCACCCCGCGCTCTCGATGATCATGGTCGCGCTCGCGGGCTTCATGATGGCGCTGTCGTGCTTCAACTACATCAACATCGCGCTCGGCAGCGCGGTGTGGCGGCTCAAAGAGATCGGCGTGCGGAAGGTTGTCGGCGGCACGAAGCGACAGCTCATCGCGCAGTTCATGGTGGAGAACCTGCTACTCTGTGCCCTCGCGCTGGTGCTCGGCCTCGTGCTCGCGTGGGGCGTGCTGGTGCCACTGTTCAATCAGGTGTTCGTGATGCAAGTTGAGCTGGCCTTCACGGAGAACCTCGGGCTGTGGGGCTTCCTTGTCGCGCTGCTCGCCTTCGTCGGCGTCGCGGCAGGAGCCTACCCGGCGTTCTACGTCACGTCGTTCCAGCCGGTGCGGATTCTGCGCGGGCGGCTCGACCTCTCCTCGCGGCGCTGGTTCTCGCACACGCTCACGACGGCCCAGTTCGTGATCGCGTTTCTGGCGGTGATTATGACGGCCTTCCTGACGCTGAACGGGCGCTACCTGCTCGACCAGTCGTGGGGCTACGACCCGGACGATACGTTCGTCGTTCGCCTCTCCGACCCGGAGCAGTTTGACCTGCTGCGCGACGCCGCGATGAGCCAAGCCACAGTCCTCAGCGTGGCTGGATCGAAAGACCATGTCGGGTCGGCGCGCAGCCGGGTAACATATACCCTCAACGCTGACGAGGCGACGGAATACGAGGCGGATGCCTATACCGTTGGGCCGACCTACGCGGACGCGCTCGGATTACGTCTGCACAGCGGGCGCTTCTTCGACCCGGCGCGCACAAGCGATGATGCCGAGGCCGTCGTCATCACTCAGCACTTCGCCGATATGCGCGACTGGACCGAACCGCTCGGCCAGACGCTCCGCCTCGACGAGACACTCTATACCGTCGTTGGCGTTGTCGAAGACTTTCTGCACGACCCGATCCAGCGTGCTCAACCGACCATCTTTCTCCGCGCCGACACCGGGTACCGCTTCCTGACGGTTCACGCCGCACCGGGCAGCGCCGACGCCGCCCGCGCCGCGCTGGAGGCCGCGTGGACCCGGCAGGTGCCCAACCTCCCGTTCGACGCCTTTGCCCAACGCGAAGTGTTCGACCTCCAGTATGGGTCCTACCTCAACCTGTCGCGGAGCATCGGCTACCTCGCGGCCCTCGCGCTGCTGATCGCGTGCATGGGACTATTCGGGCTGGCCTCGCAGAACATCGCCCGGCGGCTGAAGGAGGTGAGCGTGCGGAAAGTGCTCGGGGCCTCGGTGCCGCACATCGTCTTCCTCGTCAACCGCACGATTCTGGTGATGCTGACTGTCGCAGCGGGCATTGCGACTGCCGTCACCTACAGCGGCCTCCGCGTCCTAATTGGCCTCGACGTGGCGAACGTGATGCCGCTGACGCCCATACCCTTCGTGCTAGCCTATGCGCTCGTACTCCTCACCGTCGCCGTGTCCGTCGCCTCGCAGTCACGCACCCTCGCACTCGCCAACCCCGCCGACGTATTGCGACGCGGATAACAGCTCGCGGCTTGCTCTGTTAGCAACCTCGATTCCTGTCATCTCGACCGAGCGCAGACACAGCGTGTCGAAGCGAGTGGAGAGATCTCTGATGACGCAACGGTACGTGCCCAAAGAGATCCCTCGACTACGCTCGGGATGACTCATTCTGCAAACGGCACGATGTACGGAAGGAAGCGATCAACGCAGCGGTGTTGCGGCGCGGATAACGATGGACCGCTTACTCTGTTGAAAAGCTCCGCACGCATATACACGTCATCCCCGCGAAGGCGGGGATCCACAGATTCAGCATGTCCTCTGGATCCCGGATCGGGGTCCGGGATGACTGGAATCCGAGTTTCTCAACAAAGGCCTGTCCCCGTCAAGCGGTAGCGAGTACGGCCTCCTTCGCTATCTCTAGGAAAGCGATAGCCTGCTCCCGGCTGACGCCCGGGAAACCCTCCAAGAACTCGTCAAGCGTCTCTCCACCTTCGAGGTAATCGAGGAGGGTCTGGACAGGAACACGGGTGCCCTGAAAGACGGGGGTGCCGCCCATGATCTCGGGATCGGAATGGTACACCTCGTGGCGTTGCATCGGCGTGCAGTCTGGTTTCCGTCTCAAACGCCCGTGTCGCTCTTCCGATCCAGCGCCGTGGTTCGTGCTGGCCTACGCGCTCGTGCTGCTCACCGTCGCCGTGTCCGTCGCGTCACAGTCGCGCACCCTCGCCCTAGCCAACCCCGCCGCCGCGTTTTTTTAGCGTTTGGCGCTGTCTTCCCACATCCTACGTCGCGTTCGGTTTCGGCGTCGTGCTTCCAACGAAACGAACAGCGTCGAGAGAATCGCGGCCCCGATTGCTACGATCCACACGATGCCAAAGGTGGGGAAGCGAGCATCCCGCCGAGTTGGTGGAGACGATGACGCCGGGATCGGCTCTGGCCCCTGCCGCACGACAGCGAGCGACTCCGACGTAGATGCTTGGGTCGTGCCGGGGTAGAGCGAGTGGTCTCGGAGGTAGAGGACAGGCTTGTCGCCGGACGTGTCGAGTCTCAGGGTGTCAACCTGAGCCTGTGCGCCAGTCGCCGCCAGCACGATACTGAGTGTGAGCAAGAGGCGCATAACGGAGTGGCGCTTCAGCCGCGCTGAGCGGCGCAAACGGTGAACGGTGGCAAAGTAGGCGCGGCGGAGGTAGCGGGCAAAGCCGTGAAGCCCAGGGTCGCCTTGCAACGCCGGGTTATGCCGCGCCGCGCATAAGGCTGGGCTTGATACTCAGAATCACCTGTGTCCGGGTCCCGCCGCCCTTCTCCACGCCCCAAACGTAAGCTCTCACCTCTGAACCGATAGGTGGGTAGTCGGCCTCCGTGATGGCTCGCGGCTCATCCGTGATGTCGATGACTCGAACGAGACCATCTGCCTCAGGCACTCCGATGTCTACGAAGAAGCCGAACGAGACGTGGAGCGAGACCACACCGCTAGCGAAGCTCCCCTTGGGAAAACGTTCTAACAGTTCTGTAATGATCGAGTCTGAAGTCACGGGCAGTAACGCAGCATAACTATACTTATACGGAATCGCCACCCTACCTCTTCACAAACGACAGGGAGCGAAGCGACTCAAAGTACGACCTCGACATCCTCGCCGAACGTCTCGTTGGCGACGCCGCGCTGCTCGGGGACGGACTCGGCGAGGGGTAGCTCGAACCAGAAGCGGGTGCCGCGCCCGGCGGTGCTCTCGACGTGGATCGCCTCGCCGTGGGCCTGCAAAATCTGCTTTACGATGGCGAGGCCGAGGCCGGTCCCGCCCTGCGCCCGGCTGCGGGCGGCGTCGATGCGGTAGAACCGCTCGAAGATGCGGTCGAGGTGGTCCTCGGCGATGCCGCGCCCGGTGTCGACGACCTCGACGCGGACCTTGTCGCGGTGGCGGCGCATCCGGCACTTCACGCTGCCGGTCTCGGAGTAGGAGATCGCGTTGTCGATGAGGTTGGTGAGCACCTGCCGGATGCGGCTTCGGTCGGCCCACACCTCAACGGGGCGGTTGTCGTAGGCGAGGTCGAGGCCCTTGTCCTCGGCCTTCGGCTCCAGCATCTCGCCGATCTCGTCGATCAAGTCCTGAAGCTCGAACACCTCGGGGCGGATCGAATCTTCGCGGTACTCCAGCTTGGCGATCTCGATGAGGTCGCCGAACAGGTTGTTGAGCCGCTGGAGGTTCAGCAGCCCCTTGGCGACGTACTTCTGCCGCTGCGCGTCCGGCAGATCGGCGGCGTCGAGTGCTTCGAGGTAGCCGCCGACCGCGAAGATGGGGTTCTTGACCTCGTGACTGACGTTGCCGATGAACTCGTTCTGGATGCGAGCCACGCGCTGCAACTCGTAGATGTCCTGCCGGAAGCGCTCGGCCATCGAGTTAAGGCTTCCGGCGAGGTCCTGCACCTCGGCGGCGCGGGTGCGGACGACGATCTCGCGGTCGAGGTCGCCCTCGTTGATGCGGCGAGCGCTCTGTGAGATCGCCTTGAGCGGGCGCGTCACCTGCAGCGCCGCGATCCACGCCCCGATCAGCGCAAGCACCAGCGCCAGCGTCATCCCGATAATGAGCGTCGCCTGCATCCGCTGCACGACGGTCAATAGCGGCGGAGCCGGTTGCCCGATGCGGACGACGTAGCCGGAGACCGGGCTGTAGTGGGCGACGTAGAGCACCGGGCCGAGGTTGCCCGTCCGCTCGTCGTACCCGAACCCGTTGCGGAGCGCCTGCTGTACTTCGGGCTGATCGAGGAACGTCCGGTCGGTGAGGATGCGTCCGTCGGCCATCTCCCACACGAGTGAGTCCGCTCGGGCAACCCCGATGCGGTAGGGCGTGGCCGTGCTCGTCCGCTGGATGGTCTCGAAAAGCACCTCACTGTCCTCGACCGTTTCGAGTTGGGCGGCGAGGTAGCGGGCCTGCACGCGGAGCGTCTCGCGGGCCGCGTCCTGCACCTGACCACGCAGCACGAGGAAGGCGTACAGCCCAACCAACGCCACTGCCGCCCCCACGAACAGGGCGAACGTCAACATCATCCACGTCTGCGTTGAGGCACGGCGCGGTAGCAGCAAGCTCTGGAGGTCTTTGAAACGACTCATGGATCAGAAAGCAACAGGCAGCGAGCAGGAGTAAAGGTCTGCCTACTGCTCGCTGCCCGCTGAACTACACCTCTTCCTCCTCCGGCTCCTCCTCGACGAAGCGGTAGCCGACGCCGCGGACGGTCTGGATGTGCTTGGCGAAATCGCCGAGCTTCTCGCGGAGGTTCTTGATGTGGGCGTCCACGGTGCGCTCGGTGACCATCATCGCGTCCTTCCAGATGGTCTCTAGGAGTTGCTGCCGGGTGAACGCCTTACGGGGATGGCGGACGAGATAGCGCAGCAGTTCGAACTCGGTCAGCGTCAGGCCGAGGTCGTCGCCGCTGAGGGTGGCGCGGTACTCGTCCTCGTAGATCATCAGGTCGTTGACCGTGAGAATGTGGCTCTCCTCGGTGCCGGTGCGGCGGAGGACGGCGCGGGCGTTGGCGAGAATGACCTGCGGACTGACCGGCTTGGTGAGGTAGGCATCGCCCCCGGCCATCAGCCCCTCGATCTGGTCCTCCTCCTCGACCTTCGCCGTGAGAAAAAGAATCGGGATCATCTCGGTCTCGACGCGGCCCCGCAGGCGGCGCGCCACCTCGAACCCATCGAGGCCGGGCAGCATCACGTCGAGCACGACGAGGTCGATGTTTTGCGTAGCCTGCTCCAGCGCGGCTTCGCCGTCGTGGGCCGTGAGCACGTTGAAGCCCTCTTGGCGCAAAAAGTGACTGATGATCTCGACGACATCTTCCTCATCGTCCACGACGAGGATGGTCATTTCGGAGGGCGTGAGCGTAGCCATAGCAAAGAGAGATGGGTGTAGGGACAAGCGGATCGGGAAATAATACGCCGGAGCGCGTTTTCCGTTCAGCCTAATTTCACACGCGCTATTGCTAATCCCCTACCGCAGCAACCTCATCCATCCCGCCTATCGAATCACGCGCAGTTCGACGCGCTCGGCGGCGCCCCGGTCCTGCCCGAGCGCGTCGGCAGCCGCCTCGGACAGTTCGATCAGAAAACCTTCGCTGACCGGCCCCCGGTCGTTAACGCGGACGAGCACGGCGCGTTCTCGGGCAGGCAACAGGACGTGGAGCATCGTCCCGAACGGTAGCGTCCGGTGGCTCGCCGTGAGCGCGTTGGGATCATAGGGTTCGCCGCTGATAGTCTCGCGGCCCCGGTACGAATTGGGATAGACGAGCGCGAGGCCGGTCTCGTCGGCAGGCGGAATCGGAGCCGGGGTGCGGTAGTAGCGCTCGGCGGAAGAGTCCGGTAGAGCGACGAGGGTACCCGCCGGGAGCGGAGCCGTGGTGAGCGTGTTGAGCGTGAGCAAGTCCGTGACCGTCGTGCCGTAGCGGGCGGCGACGGTATAGAGCGTCTCGCCTTGACGGGTGACATGAACGCGGTCGTCGGGGACGGTGCTTTCGGTCAGCCTGTAGGGCGTGCTCGGCAGGGGCGCAACAGTGACGGGCGGCGGCGCAGCCTCACCGGAAACGACCAGCTCTTGCCCGACGGACAACAGGTTCGACTCCAATCCGTTGCGGGTCCGTAGCTCGTCCACCGTCATCCCGTAGCGCCGGGAAATCATAAACAGGGTCTCCCCCGCTTGCACGACGTGGACCGTGGCCGCCTCGCCGGAAGACACGGGCGGTGGCGCGATTACCTCCCCCCTCGCGCCCGCGCCGATGCGGACGCGCGAGATCACCGCCGGGGGCGGGGGCGGCGGAGCGGGTCCGGCGGGAATCGGGTCCGGCGGGTCGAGTACCACAGGGCGGTCTTCCATCGGCTCAATGTCGAGCGACGGGTCTCCATCGGACGGTTCCGGTACGTCTGGGTCAGATAGCTCTGCAAGCTCACCGTCGGTCCACCCCACCCGACCCGGCGCTAAGGCGAGCTGCTGTCCGATGCCGAGGATATTCGAGGTCAACCCATTGATCGCCTTGAGTTGTTCTACTGTCAGCCCGTTGGCTTGGGCGATCTTGAACAGCGTGTCGCCCTGCTGTACCACATAGATGTCTTCATTTTGCGCCAGCGCCGGGAGCGCGACCAGCAGCAGCGCACCGGCAAGCGTGGCCCGCCGAAGCGTACGAATGATGGTCTGCGAGAGAGAGAACGTCATCTATTCAAAACCGATGCCTTGGGCTTCGAGCAGCGCCCCCTGAAGCTCGGCGCGGGCGTGGGTGTCAAAAGCCTGCTTGGCTACCTTGATCCCATCGCGGTAGGTGCGGAGCGCGTCGTCTTTCCGGCGCAGGCTTTCGTAGAGCTTCCCGAGGTGGTAGTAGGTTCCGAGGTAGTCGGGGTGATCGGCAATCAGGCCCTCGAAATACCCGAGGGCCGTGTTTGTTTCGCCGAGCCGAAGGTACTCTTGGGCCAGGGCGTACCGAACGAACGGATCGTCCGGGTCCTCCCGGTGATAATCAAGCAGGGCCTTGAATCGACTCATCTCACCATCCTCCTCCGGCTCCACCACCGCCGAACCCGCCGCCGCCGAAACCACCGAAGCCACCCCCGCCAAAACCTCCGCCACCGAATCCACCGCCGCGGCTCCGCCCGCCACCGAAGCTACCGGGGAAGACAATCACTGGCGGCATCCCAGAGCGACGTCGCCGCTGCCCCCCCTTCCCATCAGAATCGACGCGCGGCCACACAAGGGCAAGCAAGATGATGGCGAGGATCACGATGAGAGCGAAGGGCACGCCGTCGCCGGGGCCGTCCCGCGAGGGTTCAGCGGTGTATTCGCCTTCAGCGGCAGCCATGAGCGCATCCACCGCCCGCGAGATACCCGCGTAGAACTGCCCCTGCCGGAAGCTCGGCACGACGATGTTGCGCACGATGCGCCCCGCGATGGCGTCGGGAATTGCGCCCTCCAACCCGTAGCCGGTGGCGATGAACACCTCCCGGTCGCCGGTCGAGACTAGGAACACGACGCCATTGTCCTTACCGCCTTGCCCGACGCCCCAATGCTGGCCGAGTTCGGTAGCGAACTGCCCCGGATCGGCTCCGTCGAGGCTCGGGAGGATGACGACGATGATCTGATTCGAGGTCGAGTCGTCGAAGGCGACGAGGCGCTGGTTGAGCGCCTGCCGCTCCGAGGCCGAGAGCAAGCTGGCCCGGTCGATCACCAGCCCCTCGGACGGCGACGGGCGCGACGGGATGCGCTGCGCCTCCGCCGACCCGCCGAAGGCGAGCACAAGAAGGACCATCCAGAAGCAGAAACGCATAATGTGGCAGCGGCAGGGGCGAGGCGTACCGCGCCCCTGCCGGATGAGAAGACTAGCTGTCGAAGTCTACTGTCGGGGCCTGCTCGGCTCCCGCCTCGGCCTCGAACAGCGCACGTCGGTCGAACCCGAACAGGCCCGCCCAGAGCATCGTCGGGAAGGAGCGAACGGTTCGGTTGAAGCCGCTGGCGACCTCGTTATACCGGCGGCGCTCGGTGGCGATTCGGTTCTCGGTGCCTTCGAGTTGAACCTGAAGGTCGCGGAAGGCGTCGGTCGCGCCGAGTTCGGGATAGTCCTCACGGACGGCGTTGATGAGCGCGCCCGTCGCGGCTCCAAGTTGCGACTGCGCCTCTTGGAATCGCTGGAGCGCCTCCGGGTTGTCGAGGTCCTCAGCGGAGAGGGTGACGTTGACGGCGCGAGTCCGCGCCTCAGTGACAGCTTGGAGCGTGTTGCTCTCGAAGTCCGCCGCGCCCTGCACGGTGTTGACGAGGTTCGGGATGAGATCGGCGCGTCGCTGGTACTGGCTTTCGACGTTCGCCCACTGCGCGTTCACGACCTCGTCGGCGCTGACGAGGGAGTTGTAGGTCCCGCACCCGGAGCAGCCGACGAAGCCGACCACGAGTACGATAACAAGGATGACGATGGCCCCGGTGCTTCGCATGGCGGTGGAGAGTTGGTCTGAAGAAGGGATGAGAAACTGTTCCTAGGCGGCACGCCGAAGCGACCGACGCTGCAACATACTCCCGATGACCCATTCGGTGCCCGCCCCTCGAATGCAGCCTTACCTTCTCTCCACCGCCCCTCTCGCCCTGCCACCTCATGCGCCTGATTCTTCTGGCTCTCGCTGCGGGCCTCTTCGTACCCAACGCTCTCGCCCAACGTCTCCCGCTCGACCGGGGCACCCTGCAAGTCGGCGGCACCATCGGCTTTGCCCGCCTCGGCGGCGACCTTCAGGCGAACGCCGATGGCAGTCGCACGAGCGCCATCGTCCTCGACCCGCGCCTCGGGTATTTCCTCGCCGACCGCCTCGCCATCGGAACCACGTTCGCCTACGAGAACACGTCGAGCAACGTGGCCGACTCGTCGATCCTCACCATCGGTCCGAACGTGAGCTACTACTTCGGGCGCGAGCAGCACCCCTTTTACCCCTTCGTCACCGCGCTCGTGGGCTACTCGCGGGCCAGCACTGACTTCGCCACGCCCGAAGGCCCCCCCCCGCTGGAGTTCCGCGCCTCCGGGGTTGCGCTCGGCGCGAGCCTTGGGCTGCTCTACATGGTGTCGCCGAGCGTCGGCGTGACGGGTGAGGGGTTTGTCCAGTCGAGCTTCTACGGCTCCGACGCAGGCGTGGACAGCCCGACCGCCAACCGCTTCGGCTTCCGTCTCGGCGCGACGGTGTTTCTCTTCTAGCCTAGCCCGAGCAGGTCCCGCATCAACTCAGCGGGGTGCTGTGCTGTACGTCCAGTCGTATCGTCGATCTGCGCACGGCAGGAGGTCCCGGCGGCGGCAATGAAGGTCGCAGCATCGGTCGCACGGACGGCGGGCGCAAGGACACGCTCGGCCATCGCTTTCGAGACGTCAATGTGCTCCGCCTCATAGCCGAACGCCCCGGCCATCCCACAGCAGCCGGCGTCCACGAACTCGACCTCGAACCCGGCGGTCTCCAGACAGGCTACACTCGGCGCGATCCCACTCAGCGCTTTCTGGTGGCAGTGTCCGTGAAGTAACACCCGCCCCGCATCGCGCCACGGCAGCGCCTCGAAAGTCTTGGCTTCAGCGGCGACGAACTCCTCAAACGTGACGGCCACATTCGCCACCGCCTGCGCCTTCGGGTCGTCGGGGAAGAACGCGAGGAACTCGTCGCGAAGCGTGAGCACGCAACTCGGCTCCAGCCCGATGATAGGCAGCCCGGCCTCGGCATATGGCGCAAGCGTGTCGATGGCCTCACGAGCCAGCTTCTTGGCTTGATCGAGGATGCCTTTCGAGAGGTAGGTCCGCCCGCAGCATCGGTACGGCGGCACGACAACGGCGAAGCCTGCCGCCTCAAGTACCACTTGAGCTGATCGGGCCACGTCCGGCTCCATGTAGCGATTGAACGTGTCGGCGTAGAGCACGACCCCCTGTCCGTCTTGCAGTCGCTTCGCTCCCGGCTGCGCCGAACTGCCCCCCTTCGAGGGGGACAGCTTTCCGAGGGCGTCCGCAGGAACCGAGGAACGCGGAGGGGCGAAAGGGTCGCGAGCAAAAGTCGGTAGCGCACGCTCGGTTGTGAGGCCGAGGCGTTTGAGGGTTGCGTGGGCGGGCTTCAGCGACCTGGCTCTGTTGACGAGCGGCGCGAGAGGTCCGGCAAGGCGGCGGGCGAGGCGCGGAAGGTTCGCCAGCAGCTTCGTCCGCAGCGGCATCGGGTTGGCCTTCCAGTATTCGTGCTGCCACGCGGCCTTGAGCTTCGCCATATCGACCGACGCCGGGCACTCGGCCCTGCAGGCCTTGCATGAGATGCAGAGGTCCATCACCTCCTTCATCTCCGGCCCGGTCAGCGCCTCGGGCGGGAGCGCACCCGAGAGCGCGAGGCGAAGTGCATTGGCCCGCCCCCGTGTCGAGTCCTTCTCCTCCCTCGTCACCATGAAGCTCGGGCACATCGTCCCGGCGTCGCGCTTGCGGCATTGTCCGTTGCCGTTGCACGCCTCCGCCGCCGCCGCAAACCCGCCGGGTCCGAAGTCGAGGTCGGACAGCACAGGTATCGTGTCGTAAGTCGGACCGTAGCGGAGATGCTCCGTCATCGGCGGGGCCTCAACGACACGGCCCGGATTGAAGCGGCTCTCTGGATCGAAGGCGTCTTTGACAGCGCGGTAGGCCGCGTAGAGGTCCGCGCCGTAGAAACTCGGCGCGAGCCAACTTCGGGCGAGGCCATCGCCGTGCTCCGATGAGATGATCCCACCGTATTCTTTGACGAGGTCCGCCGAGGCCGCCGTGATGCGCTCCATCGCCGCGATGTCGGCAGCATCTTTGATGTCGAGAAAGGGGCGGACGTGGAGACAGCCCGCTGAAGCGTGGGCGTACACAATCGCATCGGTACCTTCCTGTTCGAGGACGCCTTCGAGCCGGGTGATGTAGTCCGGTAGGTTCGCCACAGGGACAGCGGCGTCCTCGATAAACGCCTGCGCCTGCACCGGCAGCCGGGCGCTCATCGCGAGGCCGAGGCCGACTTTCCGCACGTCCCACACATCGCGGATCTGCGCGCCGACGAGGCACTGCGTGATGACGCCGCCCTCCAGCGTTCGCGAAAGCTCATCGAGCTTCGCCGCGAGTTCGGCCTCAGTGTCGCCGTAGTATTCGACGATCAGCAACGCTCCCGGATCGCCTTGAACAAAGTGGAGCTTGGGTCGATACTCCTCAACCTCGCGGGCGCGGTGTAGCGCGATCCGGTCGAAGAGTTCGATGGCCGCCGGGTCGGTTTCGAGGATCGGCTCGACGGCTTCGAGCGCGGCGCGGCGGCTCTCGAAATGCGCGACCCCGAGCGCTGTCCGCTTCGGCTTGTCGACGAGACCGAGGGTGATGGAGGTCGTAAAAGCGAGCGTGCCTTCGCTCCCGCAAAGGAGGTGCGCGAGGTTGCGCGATGTGGCTCCATCTCCCCCGCTATTGAGCAACCGTTCGAGGCGGTAGCCGCCTGCCCGTCGCCACCACGCAGGCGTGTCGCGCCGGACCGCCTCTCCGTGCTCGGCGAGGAGAAGGTCGAGACGACGGTAGAGATCGCCCTCCGCCCCGCCACTTTTCAGCTTGTGCTGCCAGCCCGCATCGTCGAGATCGGCGAACGTGACCGCCGTGCCGTCGGGCAGAAAAGCGTCGAGGCCTCGGACGTGATCGACGACCGACCCGTAGCGAATCGAGTGCGTCCCCGTCGCGTTCGTCCCGACCATCCCGCCGAGCGTGGCGCGGGACGACGACGCCGGGTCTGGCCCGACCATCAGCCCGTGCGCTGCGAGCCGCGCATTCAGCAGGTCGAGCACGACGCCCGGCTGCACCGTCACCGTCTTCGCCTCCACGTCAATGGCCCCGACTCCATCGAGCCACCGCGAGGTGTCGATCACAAGCGCCGCCCCGACCGCCGATCCGGCGAGACTCGATCCGCTCCCGCGCGGCAGCACCGGGATACCGAACCGCGCGGCCTCTTCGATAGCAGCCTGCACATCGTCCGCGTGGCGCGGCAGGAGCACGCCGACCGGCTCGATCTGATACATCGAGGCATCGGTAGCATACAGGCCTCGCGTCATCTGGTCGAGGCAGAGGTCGCCCGCGAGTCGAGGGCGAAGAGCAGAAGCGAAGTCGGCGAGGGGCGTGGTGGCGGGCATGCCCAAAGTTAAGCCGCGCGTTCGGTGCCGACCGGCAAAAGCAAGCAGCCGGGCAGCGACGGATGATCTTTCACGAGATGGTCACTCGGTACGCCGCGCAAGAGCCACAGGATGAGCGCATCGCCGCCCGCGGCGAGCGTGAAGAACGTCCCGAACCAGAACGTCGCCCCCATCTCGAACCCCAGCCCGACGAGCGCCGGGACGAGGCCGAGCATGACGCCCGGTGTCGCGGCCCCGATGCGGTACGCCCGCGCCGGAAGTGCCGCCGAGCAGTGGGCGTAAGGCGTCAGCGTCTTGACCTGAAACCCGAAGCTGATGGTTCCTTTCGGGGCTGCCGTGAGCCGCCATGCGATGCCGTGCAGCGCCTCGTGGACGACGATGCCCGCGACGAAGATCAGGAGGAACCGCCAGAACGGATAGATGAGTGCGTTGAACCCATCGCCGAGCGCGGACCATCCCCAGATCAGCGCATAGGCCGCCACGAGCGCCACGAGGGCGGGTAGCACAAAGGCAAGCGCATAGGCATTCGCCGCGGCAACCGTCGCCGTCCGGTCTTCGGTGCCTTCGATTTCTTGCGGTTCCATCGAAACAGGTAGGGGCGAACCTACGTGTTCGCCCTGTTTGAGGTTGGTGGTCTCTTCGACCAAGAGCATACACCGGAGTCTGCCCCTACGGGTGCCGAATACAAAATCGGCTAGACCTGCCCAAACCTACAGTTCGATCTCGACGCCCTGCTTCGGGAGGATCACTTCCGTGCCGGGATAGAGCCGCTGAATCGTGTCGCGCATCCACTGCTTCGCCTCGGTCTCACCGTGGACGAGCACCACCTTCTTCGGACGAAGCTTGCCGACGAGTTCGACGAGGTCCTGCCGATGCGAGTGCCCACTGAACCGGAACCGGGCCACCTCGGCGCGGACGGGCTGCGCCTCTTGCCCGTTCGTCGCATCGAGGATAACCTCGGTGCCTTCGGCGGCAGCCCGTTGAAGACGGTCGCCGGGCGAGCCTTCCTTGGAGAAACCGACGAAGAAGATGCCGTGCCGCTCGTCCTCGACAAGCTGCTGGGCGAGTTTGTTCGAGAGGGTGCGCTCGAAGAGCATCCCGCTGGAGGTGACGTGGATACTCGGCTTGCTGAGGGCCTGCCGGGCGCGGGCGTCGCTGCGCGGGAAGCGCTGTTGGTCGACGCCGAACACCTCGAAGTCGGGGTTCAGTCGGGGCGAGGCGAGACGGGTGCGGTCGTAGAGGTCGGCAACGGCGCGCATCTGGCCGTTCGTGTAGACGGGCGTTTCATCGGGGATGATACGGCGCTGCTTATAGCGGTCGATGAGGGCGAGGATTTCCTGTGCCCGACCGAGCGCGAAGACTGGGACGAGCACCGTACCGCCGCGTTCGAGCGCCCGGGCGATGGCCTCGCCGAAGAGCTTCTCCTGCTCACGGCGGGTCGTCTGCTCGGCCTCTTCATCGGACCCTAGCGTGGACTCCAGTAGGAGCAGATCGATGGGGTCTTCCGGGTACTCACCACCGGGGATGATGGTCTGCGAGCGAAGGTGGGTGTCGCTCGTGTAAAAGATGCGGCGGCGCTGCCCCGCTTCCTGCACTTCGAGGAAAACACCCGCCGCGCCAAGGACGTGCCCGGCATGGTAGAACTGGCCTGTCACTTCGCCCTCGCCCCTCGCCCCCGTCAGGTCAAACTTCGCGTCGAGGTTGTGGCCTTCGTAGAGATAGCCGAGCGCTTCCACGGTGTCGGCATCAAAAAGCGGGCGCGCGGTCGTCGAGCCTTCCATCAGGCGGCGGCGCTGCAACCGAGCCGACGACGGAAGCAGCACCTCGGCCAGCATCTGCGTCGGCTTGGTCATATGAACGCCGACGTTCGGGAACTGCTGAACCAGCACCGGCAGCGCACCGAGGTGGTCGTGGTGGGCGTGCGTGACGAGGACGTGGTCCACCGGGCGACCCATCCGGTCGTGGATCAGGCTCAGTTCGGGCAGACTTTCGACGCCGTCGGTCTCGGGGTCTACGCCTGCGTCTAGGATGAGGCCGGTGCCTGCGAGATTGAGGTAGTGACAGCTCGCTCCAATGTCGTCCGTGCTCCCCAGCGCGAGGTAGTGCATCGTCTACGTCGTTCGGTCTATGAGATCAGCCCGCTTGAATCCTTGCGGCAGCCGCAAGTTCTTTCCCCTGACCCGTCCTCGTCAGCCTTCCCCAATCTTCACAGCACAGTGGAACGATTTCTTACCGAATCATGGCGACTGGTAGCGTGCCACATCAAGAAGGGAACCCGAGCAACCGCGAGTTCCCCTCGTCCAGCAAGCGATAGCCTAGGCTGGCTGTCCTGCCTTCTGCTCCTGCAGCTTGTCCCAGTCCGCCAGGAATTTTTCCAAACCACGGTCGGTCAGCGGGTGCTTGATGAGCTTGTCAAGCGTGTCGAACGGCATCGTCGCCACATCGGCACCGAGTTCGGCGGCCTCGACGACGTGCATCGGGTGACGAATGCTCGCAGCGAGGATCTGGGTGTCGTAGGCGTAGTTGTCGAAGATGGTACGGATCGACGCGATGAGATCCATCCCATTCGAGGAGATGTCATCGAGCCGCCCGATGAACGGGCTGACGTAGGTGGCCCCGGCTTTGGCTGCGACGAGTGCCTGCGTCGGCGAGAAGATGAGCGTGCAGTTGATACGGATGCCCTCGTTGGAGAGTGTCTCGATGGCCTTGACACCTTCGCGGATCATCGGCACCTTGACGGTGACGTGCTCGTGAATCTGGGCAAGCTTGCGGCCCTCCGCTACCATCGCATCGTACTCGGTGGAGACGACCTCGGCGGAGACATCGTCGGCGAGTTCGCAGATTTTGTAGATGTGCTCCTCGAAATTTGAGGCTCCGGCCTTCATGGCGAGGGACGGGTTGGTGGTGACGCCATCGAGAACGCCCATGTCGGCGGCCTCGCGGATTTCGTCGAGGTCAGCGGTGTCGATGAAAAACTTCATGGCTGCGGCAGGCTAGAGAGGGAAAGAGGCGAGGGGGGTATACGCCATCCTCGCATGGTCGTTCGCACGAAGCCTTTCTATTTTTCTGTGAGCCGACGATACCCAAGCCAGCCGTACCCAGCGGTGCCGAACAAGTACCGAGTGGCGTAGTTTTCCGGCTGCCCCTCCCGACCACCGCGTGTCCATGTCCCACCTCTGTCTGTTCGAAGACGCTACTGTCCACCACCTCGCACCGCTCGCGTCTACCCGTGCGGTAGGCGACCTTCGCATCGGCATCCAGACCCTCGCCGAACGCCAGCGGCGCGCCCTTCCACACGACGGCCTCGTCTTCCACACGCGCTCGCTCGTGGCAGGTGTGACAGCACAAGACCATCCGACTGCCCTCGTCAACTCACTGCCCGACGACCACAACGGCGTGCTCTTCGTCAACCAGCGGTGGCTCACCCAGCCTGGTGACCTGCTGGACCGGATACGTGCAGCGGCCTCCCCTAGCGAAGCAGGCCGCATGTTCCGTCAGGGCGACACCATCGTCGCGGCCTGGCACCCGAACCCACCGATGGATCTGCTTGCAACGGATGCCATCGGGCCGCCCCAGTTCGAGGGATTGCAAGAGGAACAGGTAGAAGGAGCTACATTCATCGACCGCCTCTGGCACCTGCTCGACGATGTGCGGGAGCGCATCGCGGATGACGTTGCGACGCTCGGACACCGAGGACACGATGGCGCTGCGGTTCACAAGAGCGCCATCCTGCTGGAGCCGGACAACATGTACTTCGCCCCCGGTGCCAGCGTCCGCCCCGGTGCCATCCTCAACGCTGAGGGTGGCCCGATCTATCTCGCCAAAGGTGCAGCCATTGGCGAAGGAGCCATCGTCTTTGGTCCCCTCTACCTCGGGCCGAACGCCAAGCTGCGCGCAGGTGCGCGCGTGGACGGACTCGCCGCTGGTCCCCACGCCGAACTCGGCGGCGAGGTCAAGGCGAGCATCGTCCAGTCCTACTCGAACAAGGTCCATGATGGGTACATGGGCAACTCCTACATCGGCCGCTGGTGCAACCTCGGCGCGGACACCAATACGTCGAACCTCAAGAATGACTACGGCGATGTGAATATGTGGGACTGCGTCGCCGAAGCCTTTGTCGGCACGGAGCGAGGACGGCTCGGCCTCGTGATGGGCGATCACTCGAAGTGCTCGATCAACACGATGTTCAACACCGGCACGGTGGTCGGTGTCTTCTGCAACCTCTACGGTGGCGGCTTTCCGCCGCGCTATGTTCCGGACTTCTCATGGGGCGGTGCCGACGGTTTTGTGGACTACCGGCTGGAGAAAGCGCTGCGCGTGGCCGAGGCTGTTATGGAACGCCGGGGGGTTCCGCTGACCGACATCGACCGAACGCTCTTGGCTACGCTTGCCGAGACCGCCTACGCCCGCCGCAAGGGTCAAGCCGCCTGAATACACGCGCTTTTCGGTTGACGAGCGCGACATCTAGGCGTAGCATCGGGGAACCAGCGTCTATCTAACCTGTCCCCCAATGCGTCTCCTGCTTTTGCTCCTCGCTGTGCTCGCCGCCGTCCCTGTGGCGGCGCAAAACCCCGATGACCTCCCGTTCTTCGTCGAACTCGTCGAGTTGGATGTGACCGATATGCCGGGCCTCCATTCCTTTGCGTGGGCCGAGCACGACGGAAAGTGGCTGTTCATCACGGGCCGCGTGGATGGCCTCCACCAAGTCGTTGAGTCCGGCGCATTCTCCGCCGAGCAGGCCAACGACGCGGTCTGGGTGGTGGATCTCACCGCCGACCAGGTGTGGTCGCGCTCGCTCGATGAACTGGACGCTGCGATAGCCGATCCGCTGAAGGTGACCAACGCGCAGTACCACCAAGACGGCGAGACGCTCTACATCGTCGGCGGCTACGGCACGGACTCAGCAACGAGCGAGAAGATCACATTCCCGACGCTGACGGCGATTGACGTACCCGGCATGATCGAAGCCGTGACGGACGGCGGCCTCCTAGCGCCTCATATCCGCCAGACGGAAGACGAGCGCCTCGCCGTAACCGGCGGGGAACTGCGCGAGATCGACGGTGAGTACCTCCTCTTTGGCGGTCATCGCTTCGACGGCGAGTACAGCCCCGGCAGCAACGGCAACTTCACGCAGACCTACACACAGGAGATATTTGCTGCTGCCATCACCGATTCAGGCGGGACCCTAGAGATCGACGAACGCTACCGGCTCACCGATGAAGAGATTCTCCATCGCCGCGACCTGACGGTGGCCCCCACGTATCTCCGCGAGGGCGACGACCTCATCGAGGGCTACGGGATGTACGGCGGCGTTTTCCAGCCCGGCCCGCCGCTTCCCCACCGCACGCAGGTTTATTTCATGCCGTCCGAGGTCACCCCGACCTATGCCGAAAGCTCGTTCGAGCAGCAATTCGCGCATTACACGGCACCGGCCCTGCCACTCTTTGATACCGTGACCAGCACGATGCACACGGTGTTCTTCGGGGGCATCGCACAGTTCTATTACGATGAGGATGCGGGCGAGGTCGTCGAGGACCAACTCATCCCGTTCACAGACGACATCGTCACCTTGACGCACGAGATCGTTGAGAATGGCGCGAGCTACGAAACCGTGATGACGACCCAGATGCCGGGCCTCCTCGGCTCAAACGCCGTGCTGATTCCTGCCGATGTTGCCGCTTCGTCGCTCGGCATTGTCCCACTGCGCGAACTAGAGGGCCGCACCCTCATGGGCTACATCGTCGGCGGCATCGAGTCCATCACGCTGAACCCCGGCTGGATGGGAGCCGTCACGACGGAGACGAGCGCGAGCGACCGTGTCTTTGCGGTCTACCTCACCTCGACCTTCCTGCCGTCCACTGAGCCGTCGAACACCCCTGTCACGGTCGACCTCGAAGCGCCCTACCCCAACCCGTTCCGCACAGACGCGACGGTGGCCCTCGTGCTCGACCGGGCAGCGTCCGTGGCTGTCGATGTGTTCGACGTACTCGGTCGCCGGGTGGCGCAACTGCACGAGGGGCCGCTCGCGGCCAACCAGCGCCACACATTTACGCTTCGAGGCGAAGACCTTCCGGCGGGCGTCTACGTCGTCCGGGTACACGGCGATGGTCTGAGCGCTACCCAATCGCTTGTGCGCGTGCAGTAGTTAACTGCTAGCGCAGGATCGTGACGGCCTTCGTCTCGCTGAAGCTCTCGCCTTCGACACGGACGAAGTACACTCCGGCGGCGAGGCCTCGCCCGTTGAGTGTCGCAGTCGCCGGTCCCTGCGTGTCTTCTAGCAGTGTGGCGACGAGCCGCCCGCGCGCGTCATAGACCCGGACACTCACGTCCTGCACCTCGCGGACATCTACCCGAACCGTCGCGTCCCCGATCATCGGATTGGGGAATACATCAAGCGCGTTGGCCGCACCGAAGACCTGCACTGGAGCAGCGTCGATGACGAACTCCGTGCCGTCTGTGTTCTGGAGACGAAGTCGAAAGGTGTACGTCCCCGGACCAAGCTCCCCAATGCGGACGGTGTAGGTGCCCGCTGCCACAGGGTCGAGTGTCGGGAACGTCACGTTTACCGGCTGAAAGACACCGTCTTCCTCGCGCTCCATGACGCCGGAGACAAACCCGGAGTCGTCTGGTAGGAAAAACGTCAGGATCACGTCACGCCCGTCCACTCCCGCCGAGAAGGCAATGGCTTCGCACGCAGCGCTGAGATTCCAACCCATGTCGCGGAGCGCGCCGCACATGATCGGGCCGGGGTCATGGATAGCCTCGCCCCGACTGAAGCGCGGCGTCATAAGTCCGTTGAGCGTGCCCGCGGCATACGCCTGCTCATCGAGGTGCGAGAATGACGACCCCGGCTGCCATGCGGCAGGAGCGTAAATCTCTGGCCGCCCGCCCCCCTGCGCCTGCGCCGTGGAGCCGTTGAAGAAAATGGAGCCGCTCACGAGAGCATCGGCAAGCGGCACGGAGAAATTATTGAGGTCTAGAAGCGGCGTACCGTCGCCACGCTCGGCGAAGCGGTCGTAGATCACGGGATAACCTTGGCTCCCAATCCCCCAGCTTCCGACCTCGCCCTCGACCGTCATCGAGCCAATGAACCCCAGCCCGTGCCCTAGCTCATGAAGGATGACGGTGACGAGATCGAACTCTCCACTGGGCGGGTTGGCGTCAAGGCCGAAGTACCAACTCGGAAAAGTGCTGTTGAAGCTGGCGCTAATGTCGGGGTTGCCGGGGTCTACATCTTGTCCGGCGCGTGCATCCGCGAGCGCCGAAGCAAACCACGTGTCGCGCAGGTCGGGTGGCACCCCCGCAAAGTTGGCGATCACGCGAGGCGATGCCGTACCGAGAATGTCCGCTTCGGCTGCAGGCTCCCACTCGGCCCGGATGACGATGGGCACCGCCGACTCGATGCGCTCGCTCCAGATATCCACCGCAAGCTGGAACGCAGCCCGCGCCTCGGCGGGAAACGGCTCGACATACTGGACCTCGAACGTGGCACTCGCTGCTGACCGGCGCGGCTCGCGCACTGTCCGCACCGAGCGAACCGGCGGAGCCTCGAAGTCGGCGCGGAGCGTGTCTGCTGGTGCCCAACCGAAGACGGTGCCCCCCTGGGCGGCAGCTGGACGGACGAGCGAGACGATGAGCAGGCCGCAGGCGAGAAGGTAGAAAAGACGAGTCAGTCGAGACATAAATCAGAGACGGTCGAGGGCGGCTTTGGCGCGCTGTTCGAGCGCCTTGTTATACGCGAAGGGTTCGTCGTTGGCGAGAGCTTGTTCGTAGGCAGCGCGGGCAGCGACACGGTCGCCCTGCGCCTCGTGAACTTCGCCAATGTAATACTGCGCCCACGGTCCCCACTTCGCCAGCGGATCGCCGGGGTTGGTGACGGCGAAACCGTAGTGCCGGAGCGCCTCATGCCATGCACCAAGCAGTTGGTAGGCACGCCCGCTGCGGTACGCCGCTTCGGCGCGCTCGACCTCAGAAGCCCCGGCATCGCCGAAGACAGGCTGGAGTGTCCGAACCGCCTCCTCATAGCGCCCACTGTCGAACGCATTGCTCCCGAGCAGCAGCGTCCGCTCGCGGTCCGATAGCGGGGCTTCGAGTCGGGCATCCGCCTCGCGGCGGGCAGCGGCGTCGCTATCAAAATCCTCGCGGACCCGGACGCGCTCGTAGTACGGAAGTGCCTCCGAACGGCGACCGGAGAGTTCGAGCGCAAGTCCGGCTTGCAGGTTGGCCTGCGCCATCAGCGCCTCGCCGGGGAACGTCCGCACGTAGCGCTGGAAGTAGCGCGCCGCCGACTCGAACTTGTCCTGCCGGAAGAGCGCCTGTCCGAGCGCATAATCGACGTAGGGCATCGGGAAAACACCGGGCTGCTGGAGCAGGCGATCCGCGCGGCGGAGTCGCTGCTCGGCTTCGGCGGCGCGGCGCTGGCTGATGAGCGAGAAGCCGAGGATGTAGTTCACGACGGGGCTGTCTGGATAACGCGCTTCCACTGCTTCAAGTGCGGCCATGCCGCCCCGCTTCGACTCATTCACGATCTGGTCGGTGAGAGCGAAGAAGGCGGCAGCTTCGTCGCGGTAGTAGAGGCTACGCTCGGCAGAAATTTCCATCTCATCCAGCCCCTGCTGCACGGTCCCGCGAAAGCCCATCAGCTTGACCACCCATCGAAACGACTTCGGCACGAGGCCGATTGTCGCGTGACACAGCCCCATGCCCCACGTCGATTCGTAGAAGGTCGGATGCTCCTCGGTGTTTTTCTCGAAGTGGTTGTACGCCTGCCGGAGTGCAAGCGCGGCCCGCGTGTACTGTGTTTTCTTAGCATGAATGATCGCCCGGTGCAGTTCGGTCTCGGCACGAAAGTGCGTGCGCCACGGCGAGTCCGGCGTCTCTTTGAGCACGTCAAGCAGCGCGTCGCTCCGCTCGAAGAACCGGTCGTAGAGGTCGCCCTGCTCCAGAATCATCGCTCGCCAGAGAGCGATCTTGGCGAGGTGCAGCCGCGCTGCCGGGCGGGCTGCCTCCACCGCTTCGAGCCGCTCGAACGTCGCCTCGGCCGCATCGAGCCGGAAGGCCACCATCTGGCCCCGTCCCTCTTCGAGCAGGGCGACACTCGCAGGGCTTCGCACGAGCATCGGCCCCGGATCGTGGACTGACGAACCGGGCACAGTCCGAGCGTCCGCAAAGGGCGCAGCCAGAACGAGAGCGAGCAGGAATATCATGCGACACATAGGGAAACCGTGGCTGAGTATGCGGGTCACGGTCTGCAATTATCGGTCCGCTCGTAGGGTCTGCCCATTACCCTTCGGCGACCACGCGCACGCGGTCGGCGCTCTCGCTCAGATTGGGTGCTCCGAGTTGATTCTCGCTGGCGGCAATGACAGTCGCCACGGTCGCATCGCCGGTGACGTTGGTGACGGTGCGGAGCATATCGAGAATCCGATCCACGCCGAGAATCAGTGCAATACCCGCCGACGGCACGCCGACGGCTTCGAGGATGATGACGAGCATGATGATCCCCGCCCCCGGCACCGCCGCCGTCCCGATCGAGGCAAGCACAGCGGTCAGCACAATGGTGAGCTGCGCTGCAAGGTTGAGATCCATCCCAAGAGCCTGCGCGATGAAGACGGCTGCGACCGCCTGATAGAGCGCCGTCCCGTCCATATTGATGGTCGCCCCGAGCGGAAGCACGAACGACGACACCTCCTCGCTGACGCCGAGCTTCTCCTCGCATCGCTCCATCGTCACCGGCAGCGTAGCCCCGCTCGACGAGGTTGAGAACGCGACGAGTTGTGCCGGACCGATGCCGCTGTAGAAGGTCTTGAGCGACATCGGCGTGAAGCTCTTGAGCAGGATCGCGTAGGTCACGAGCATATGGAGCACGAGGCCAGCGACTACCGCGATGCAGTAGTATCCGAGTGCACCGAGCAACTCGATGATTCGGTTCACGTCATCGCCCGCGACCTGCGTGATCGTCCCGGCGAGGAGCGCGAAGACACCGACCGGAGCCATCAGCATGATGACATCGACGAGCCGGATGATGAGGTCGTTCAGCCCCTCGACGACCGCGAGGACCGGCTCGGCCTTCTCACGCGGGATCTGGATCAGCCCAATTCCGATGAACAGCGCAACAAAGACGACCTGAAGCATATTGCTATTGTTCGAGATCGCCGAGAACAGGTTGCCCGGCACAATGTCTACGAGGAACTGGAGCGGGCCACGCTGGGCCGCTGCTGCTGCCGCCTCGGAGCGCATCGCTGCATCGCCTGCGTAGGCTGCGCCGAGTTCGGCCTGGAGCGTGTCGGGAATTGCACTCCCCGGCTGCAACAGATTCACGATCACGAGACCGAGCGTAACAGCCACGGCGGTCGTGCCGAGGTAGATACCAATTGTCTTGCCGCCGATCCGCGAGAGCTTCCGCAAGTCACTCAGCGAGGCCACCCCGAGGATCAGCGACGCCAGCACGAGCGGCACGGCGATCAGCTTGAGCGCGTTCAGAAAGATCGTCCCAAACGGCGCGATCCAGTCGGCGGTGAACTGCCCCCACCCTTGCGCCGCCGCGATAACGCCGTAAATCAGGCCAAGGATGAGACCAATGATGATTTGCCAGTGCAGCTTCTTGTACCAGGGCATAAGCAGGTGTCGGAGAGTCAGGAAGCAGAAAGTACGGACGGTATACAGAGGACGGTGAAACGGCGGTCGACAAGGGCGAGACGTGCTTCGCCCGGTTCGAGGCCAGCTATCCGAACAACGAGGCCCCGATCACTGCCAGTATTCCTCCGGTAAGGGTGCAAGCGAGATTGACCCGGTCGTTCGTGATCCAGCGCTGACCGCGCACAAGCGCGTGAGACCGACCCTCGCCCTGCGCCCGCTCGGTGAGTCGGCCGTCCGGGGCGCAGTAGAGCGCCTGCACCGTGGCACCAATCAGACTGTCCACCAGCGAAGCCAGAAAACCACCGCCCACGACGAGTAAAGCCGCCATCCCAATGCTGATCGTGACGAGGTACCCATCGGCTACGAGCACGGCACTGAGAAAGACGACGCCCGCCCCGGCCAGCGCGCCGAGCGTTCCGGCGACCGAGACGCCTCCCGATGTGCCCGAGGCGACCTGCTGACCGCTCCAGATGAGCCTCGTCGGCCCACCGACGAGCGTGCCGATCTCGGTGCCCCACGTATCGGCAGCAGCAGCCGCGAAGGCTCCGACGAAGCCCCAGTACAGCGCCTCAGCAGGTACAAATATGTAGGCGATGAGCAATGCCCACGCGACGCCACCATTGGCATAGACCTGCCCTGCATCGCGTCGGCTCCCCTTATCGTTGCCTGCCGAAGCCTCCGCCTTGCGATACTGCCCGATCTTGGAGAGCAGACTCGACAGCACGAAGAACGTCGCCCCCGGCAGTACCCACGCCGGGCCAAGCACGAGAACAGAGACGGCAAGCCCCGTCGCCGCTAGCGCACCCGACCCATCGAGGAATCGCACGGCATACGCTGCCCAACCGAATGCAGCGGCGATACACAGGGCCACCACCAACGAGTCGACTATTCCCGGATCGCCGTGCAGCAGTGTGAGCGGAACGATGACTGCGACAACGATGAAGAAGTTGTCCCACCCTCGCGTCGCCAGTAGTTCGGCTCCCGTCGCAAGCATTGCCACAACGAACGCACAGGGCAGAATAACTACGGAAGCCGTGTGCGACCCAACGACTGCGAGCATACCTGCTGTCGCCGCAAACGCTGCGATGAAGAACACCAATGAGCCTGCCACCGACTTCTCATTCTTCCCAATCATGAACCGGCCCGGCTTCGCCAGCCGCGTTCCAACGAGCGACGCAAGCGGGTCAGCCACGGCGAGGACGAGAAACGCAGTCTGGAGGATATAGACACGCGCCGGATCGAGGGTCCAGCAAGTCCAGAGGGCTAAGAGGAGCGCAAGCGGAAACGTGACCGTCCCCCAGCTTCGCCGCTTTATGGCGTGCATCCCCGGAAACACTCGACGCGGCACCGCCCACAGGTTCACCAGCACGAAGGCTCCGGCGAGCACGTAGATCCACGTCGGGGACTCGAACCACAGCGGGCACAGGGCCACCAGCAGACCCGTCACCATGTGGACCAAACGCCGCGAGGCCTCCGGCTCCCACCCGACCTTCGCCCGGAGCACCTCCCCCACCCCAACCGTCGCCAGCAACCCCAGCCCGAAGAGCACAAACACGGTCAGGTCGGTCATACGGTATTCGTGGACCGCAGCGTGAGTCGGTCAGAGATTGCATAAAACGTAAGGGTGCCGGTAGCAGCAGCTTGCTACCGGCACCCTGAAAGGTACGCGCTCGTCCGGTGCCCTACCGCAGCACGTTGAGCAGGAGCGAGAACCGTAGCGTGTTCGCCAGCGGCGACTCCTCTTCGAGCGGATAGATGTACGAGAAATCCACCCCGATCAGGTTGTAGCGGATGCCCGCACCGAAGGTGAGGAACTTCCGGTTGCCGTTGAAGGGGTCCTCGTAGAAGAAGCCCGACCGGAACGCGAACAGGTCGTTGTACCAGTACTCGATGCCCGAGCCGACGGTGATCTGACGTAGGACGCTGACATCCTCGAATGTCGTCGGGTCGTCTTTGTCGATGGGCGCGTTGCTCGTTGCCACGCGGATGGACTTCCAAGATGAGAAGATGGCCTCGGCGAAGGACTTCGAGCCGGTGCTGTCGAAATCAACCAGCGTCTTGTTAAAGTCCACCGCGAGGTTCACCTTGTTGAACTCGTCGAGTTGGGCGCTGAAGGCTCCACCGAAACGGAGGTTCGTCGGGATCGGGTCGTTGCGCCCGTCGCTGCCGACGGTGTAGCCGATGGCCGGCCCCATGTTGGCGAGGTTGAAGCCGAGGCTCGTCGTCACCGGAACGCTGCCGAGTTCGAACGGCTTGAACTTGTAGAGCGCCGCGAGGTCGACGCCGACCGAGACGCCTGCCTTGGTCTGCGTGCTCCCCACATCCCGCCCACCGGAAAGGTTGGAGTAGATGAAGCGGAAGCCGGTGCCGAGCGCGAGGCCCCGCGTCACTTGCCGGGCGTAGGAGATGCCCGTTGCCAACTCGTAGGAACGGAAGGTGCCGAGGTCTACGTTGTTCTCATCCCGATACTCCTGCTCACCGAGGTTGAAGAATGTGATGTGCCCACCGAACGTCCCGATGCCTTCGAAGTGATACTTCCCGACGAGGTACTCGTAGAAGAGGTCCGATGTGATGGCCGGGAGCCAGTTCGAGTGCGTGAGCGAAACTTCGGCTCCACGCTGTGAGGCGAGACCGGCGGGGTTCCAGAAGACGGCACTCGCGTTGTCGGCGAGGCCGACGCCTGCATTCCCCATACCCGCAGCCCGGCTGTCAGGCTCGATCTGGAGGAACGGCACCGCCGTTGTGTATACGATGTTCTGAGCGAGAACGCTCCCCGCCCCGAGGCCGGAGACGAGCAGGAACGTGAGCAGGACGCGGCGCGCCGTGCGGAGGGATAGGGTAGTCATAGGTTCTGGTTTCGGACGAAAGAAGTAAACGGCGTGCCGGTACTCCTAGAAACGCAATCGACGTTCCTTAGGGTACCAATGGAAAGACGGGAAGGCAATGTGTTCTACGTTTCTGCATACTCTGGGACGAGAGATGGTTTATACGTTTGAGACGAGGCTCATCGTATCACGGCGAGGCGCTCGATTCGCTCGGAGACCTGTGTCTCGCCATCCGGGCGCTCTACCTCAACACGGACTTTGTACAGGTAGATACCCGTGGCGAGCGTGTCGAAGTCCTCGTCCCGACCATCCCACGGAATCTGAACGACCGACCCGTTGAGCACGCCTGTCACAAGGGTCTCCTCAGCATCGAGCGTGCGAACGGGGCGACCCGAGAGCGTGTAGATGCGAAGCTGAACACGAGCGAGCGTACCCGGCGGCTGGTTGTGCTCGAAGATGAAGCGTGTCGGCCCGTTCGTCGGGTTCGGGTAGTTGTAGACGTTGCGGAGCACCAACTCGCCATCTGGCTCAACGAAGTAGTCGAGAATGACAGTCGAGGAGTTGTTGGCAACGTCCCAAGCGCGGAGCGTGAGCGTGTGCGGACCCGGCGTCTGCTCGGGTAACTCGAACTCGACGGTGCCGCTGCGGAAGGAGTCGAGGTCGCCCCGGTAGAAGCGCCCGATGTCGATAGCATCCTGCTCAGCCCCGTCAATCGTCAGCAGCAAATCGTGCCCGACCCCTGCCCCTACAGTATTGATTCCGTTCTGGTCGAACAGCTTGGCGATAAGCACCGGCGTGCTCCCGACGAGACCGCCGGGCACGAACGTCGTGTCGTTCATGAACAGATCGACGCGCGGCGGCTCGTTGTCTTGGATCGGGTTGGCCGCCGTGCCGCCGACGATAAAGCCTTCGGTGGCACCGAAGCCGTCGCGGCCCGAGCCATCGGTGGCATAAACCGAAATGCGACCGGGTGCATCGGAGTAGGAGATGTCACGAGGGACGACGAAGCGGATCGTCCATGCTCCATCGCGGACCGTCGCCCGACCTCGATAGATCAGGTCGCTGCGGAACTGAACCGTTCCGCTGCGCACATAGTTGACCGCATCCTCCGGCAACGCCACCGTCCGCTCCGCGTCAAAGATGGCGACCTCGACTTCCCCGTTATAGCTGGCATCGCGGACACCGTCGAAACCGAGCACCTCACCGGACACCTCAGCTTCTTCGAGCGCACGCAACGTGGGCATTGCGCCAGAGCGGAGGGGTGTCGTCTTGGCTGTCCCGAGCGTAGCGCCCGCCGAGGTCGCACCTGCCGAGAGCGTCGGCTGATTCGACTGAAGCGTCGTCGGAGCGATGCCGCCGCCTGAAGCATCTGCGCCGACGGTTTGGCCGTTGACCGTCGTAACGGCGACGGGTCGCTCGGGCAACTGAATCCGCATCGCCGGATCGCCGAGGAAGGCAAACTTGCGGTTGTTCTCCTCAGAGCCGGGTTCCGTTCGCTTTGTCAGGCGGTACACATCACCGAGGCGACGGGGTAGTCCACTCTCTTCCCGGCTGAATAAGAATTCGACCAGCACCCGGTTCAAACCGAGGTTTACCGAGTTGGGGTCGGTCCCGGTGTAGACGAGGCGCGTCGTCGTGAACACCGCCGAGGCCCCACCATTGGGGTTCAGGAAGAACATCTCGGCTCCACTCTGGTCGTTGATCACGTCGTAGCGCCCAAAGGAACAGGTCGCCGTGATCGCAATGGTGAGGCGGTCGGCATTATCGAGTTCGATGATTTCCTCTTTGGTGAGGAGTTTCTCATCGGCGAGGGCACTGGCCCCACCGTGCCCACTGTAGTTCCAGATGAGCGTGCCCTCGTCGAAGATGCGCCGGATGTCGGCCTGCGCTTCGGGATAGCGTGCGCCGAGCGCCGTCTGCACACGCGGGTAGGTCATCGAATACACCTTCTGGATGTTCAGGTCCGGCGCGACCACGTTTGTTGTGTCAGCCAGCAACTCCGCGTTCTGAACGTGGAGGTCGTCGTCCCAATCGTTTGGCTCTTGGTCATCGGCGACGAACGTGACGCGGGTGCGCCACGCACCGCGCGTCGAGGGGTTCTCGTAGCGCTTGATCTTCTCGACCATCGCCGAGGCTTCCTCCGCCGTTCGCACCGGGAACCGACCGATGCCAATATCTACCCGGTCCACCCGGTCGAAGCTGAGGTTTGCCCAAATTCCTTCCTCTGCATCGAGCAGACCGAAGTAGTCGTCGCTGGTGTAGGACCGGACGCGGTCGAACATGTTTTCGGTCTGGTAGGTCGGGACCCAGTTGTTCTGGTCGCCGTTGGGGCGGATGCCACGGAAATCGTAGTGCCCATCGCCCAAGAGAAGCGCATAACGCAGGAGTTCGTCGTCGGTCTCGGCACGGTCGTAGAGGAAGCGGAAGTAATCCCGCACGGCACGCATATCCTGCAGGCCGCCAGAGAACTCGTTGAAGATCTGCTCCACGTCTACGACGAGGGGCCGCAGTCCATCCTGCGCCCGGTACGCGGCCAGTTCATCAGCCGCCGCCCGAAACTCGGCGGGAACAACGATCACGTAGTCTGGGAAGCCGCCCACAGCATGCAGGTTTTGGTTCGGCACCGACGTGCTAGAGGCGAGCGTGCGGATTGCCGCACTGCCGGTCGTGAAAGCCACCAACTCGCGTGGGCTGTCAGGGTCCATTGTCTCGACCTGAACGCGATAGCTCCCACCGCTGGGCTGAACACCTAGGCGGCGGATGGCTTGGGGATCGGTGATGTCCCACACCTGCGGCTCGGCGGAGAACCCGGAAAGGACAAACTCAAAAGTTCCAGCCTGTCCGCCGGGCGTGTTGAAGCGAAGGTAATCGTTCTCGGCCCGCAGTGCTTTCGGGTAGAATGCCTCGACGTAATCAATCCACCCCTGCGTGCCGTTGGTGCCGAGCGTCAGGTCCAGCCGCAGCCGCACGCCCTCGCCGACCGTTTGCTCGAACAGCCCGATTCGGTCTCCGGCAAGTCGGCTCCCACTGCGAGGCGTGAGGGTGGCAAGCTCCTGTCCCCCGCTCTGGAAGACGAGGGACGACGACGTACTACGCGTAGCCACCCGTGCCCGGTACTGCACCGTGCCCGCGAGAATCCCCGCCGGGATCGTGTCGAGCACGACAGCGGACGGGCGCGACGAGGCCACCTCGGCTCCCATCCAGTCCAGCCCAGACCCACCACCATCGCGGTCGATCATTCCATCGGGCAGGTCGCGTTCCTCAAAGGTGCGTCCTGTGATCTGACTCAGGACCGTCGCGCCCGGCAGTCCTAGGAAACCGGGGTTGCCGACGCGCTGTCCGCCGCCATCGACGCGGATAAAGTAGTAGTTCTCATTCGAGAAGACGTTGATCCAGTGCCGCCAGCCGGGGTCGCCCTCCTCCGCGGCGTCCGCGTCCCAGCGCCAGCCGTTCGGCGCGGCTCCGTAGAAATACACCCCGTCGCCACTATTGAAGGCCCCATCGCCGCCACCCACAACGAACGAGGCGTTCTCAGCGAGGTCCGCGATGCGCTCGTCGCTGTTGAGCGCGGGCACCGGCGCTCCGCCGTTGCCAAACACGGCGACATCGTTCGGGTCGATGTTGTCGGGCGAAAGCCCAGCATCACTAAGTAGGGCGCGGTCGACTCGGTAGATGCCTTCCTTCGTCACTGGCACCTTCAGCCACGTCCCCGACGCCAGCACACTCTGCCCGACCTCAAGGTGCGGGTTGTCAACAGGGTCGAACCGGCTGATGGCTGTGAGCGAACCAGACGAGCGTGCCTCGGCGAAGCGAACTGCTGCCACGATCCGCCGATAGCGCCGCAGCGTGCCGCGCTCGGGGTCGTAGCGGAGCAGTCGGGCCACAAACGTCCCTGCCGGTCGCCGCCGCTCCATACCCACCGACACCACATCGACCGCCGGTCCGACGAGCGCGTCGAGTTCGGGATCATCGCGCCGTGCGACATAGGCCACCTCATCAAAATCTGCCGCGAGAATCTCGACTATAGGCTGGGCGAGGGTTGGCAGGTTGAGGAACTCCGACACGCGCCCATCGCCCCGGACCGCACGGAGCGCCACACGCGCCAGATCGTCCGACGCACGCACGGCATCAGCCAGTGGCTCCGGCCAGTCGACGCGCACCTCGAACACGATGCCCTGATCGGTCTGCTCCACCACGCGGAGGACAGGCGGTCGCTCGGTATCGCTCGGCCGCTCAACGCCAAGCTGCGGCGTGAAGGCTACGTTCTGCGCCTGTACGGCAGGCGTTCCCCAGCATATCGCACCACAGAGGGCAGCGATCCAGCAACGGAATGCCAGCGAGAGCCTATCGAACGAATAAGAAAGGTGCACAGTGCCAAGCCACAAAGGCTGGAAGAGCGTCAGCAGGAAGTAACCGAGGAATCAGTTACCGGGGGTAGCACCTTGCTTCGATAGGCAGGTTCCGGGGTGTGGCCCCGTAGATGAGTGGAAGGACAGTTTCCGTCGCGGCTTGCGAATATAGGGCCGTTACGGGCTAGGCACAAGGGCAGATTGGCTTCCCCGGTGTTCGCTTTTTGCTCACATCAGAGCCTTCTACTCTAAATAAAACGGGGCCGCCCCTCTCGGCACGGCCCCGCGATTCTGTGTTCTAGATCCGCCTAGCTGTTGATATTCCGGTGAATGGCCTGCCGGGTCAGCCCAATGCGCTCACCGAGCTGCGAGCGGTTGTCGATGCCGGGAATCCCAACGAAACCATTGACGAGGCTCGTGAGGTATTCCTGCCGCAGCTTCGTGATCGGCACTGGCCCGAGAATCTTGGCAATGTCAAGTTCTTCTAGTTCGGTCTGGCAGGCGTTGGTCTCCCGCTCCAGCCCCTCGGTGATCGAGTTCCACACAGGGATCGAAGCGAAGATGACGCGGGCCTGTTCGTAGTACTCCAGCGCGAGGCCGTAGAACTTGAACTCCCGATGGTAGACGTTCGCCAGAGCGCGCAGCACTAGCCCCTGTTCGCCGACGAGTTTGTTGCGGCAGGCGAGTTCGTAGGCCTTCTGCAGGTCCTCTTCGCCCTCGGCGCGCTGTCCGTTCTTGATCTGAACCACGCCCTTGCCGAGCAGCGCTTTCGGGATGTACTCGACGTACCCGTTGCGGCGGCTGAGGTTATAGACGCGGTTGTACGCTTCGACGGCATCTTCCGGCGTACCCTCTTCGGCAGCGGCATCCGCCTTTTGCAGGAGTACGGCAATCTCCCAAGCGCGGACGCCGAGCCTCCGGGCCTCTTCCTTCACTCGGTCGAAATATTGCTCCGCCGCCGCCGTGGATCCGAGACGGTGACGCATCAGCCAGCCGAGCCGGTAGTCCAACACGACCGTCTGGTAAGCCGTGTGTGGCTCAATGAACGCGAGTTCTGTTTTGACGCGCTCGATGGGCGCGTCGCGGAGGCATCGGACGGCTTGAAGCTGGACGTGCGTGCGGCCTACGGCGTCAAGGTCGGCTTCTTTGAGAAGCTCATTGAATTCGAGAAAGGCATCATATACCCGCGCCTCCTCAATTGCTCGAACAGCACGATTCCATCGGTCCTGGTGGGCGTCCGAGAGGTGGGCACCGAGATATTCACCGGCTATCTCAATGTGCTCGCGCTCGTGCGCGGGGACCATGGGTACAGAGGGCATATCAGTTAGGGATTGCTTGGGGGTGGGACGACAAGCAACCCTCGAACGTGCGGCGAGTGCGCAATTCAGTCTGCGCCACGCGCGAGGGAGTACACCCTATTTATCGGATTTCCGCTGTGCCCTCTTAAACATGATAGCGGAAAAATCCAGCCCCAAAACCGGCTCTTTTATACCGGTTCTGTCCCCCTTTCTACACCCCGTCACCACCCACGTCATTGGGTCGGACTTCGCCCCTCACATCCCGTAGCCTATCAAGCTCAACCACCAGCCGCTGACTGGCCTCTTCGATGTTCTGGAGATAGCCGACGATCTCTGGATCAAGCCCCTCCGAGTGGGACAGTTCCATTAACAACTGCGCATGCCCGGAGATGATAGAGAGTGGGTTGTTGACGCTGTGGACTACCTTCGAAAGATTCGCCAGCAGATCCGCATAGAGCGTCGCTTCGTCATCTACCGTAATACGAAGGGGACCGGACTCAGAAAGCATGGACGCGGGGTCCATCTTCGAGGTAGGTCCGTGGGCCTGCGGTGTCGGTTCGGTCATGAGCGGTGGGTGGGGGTAGTGAGCTTGGCGAGTTCTTGTGAGCCCTAAGGGAACCGCCAAAGCCCCGTAGTGGAAAACCCTATGAGCCAATCGCAAATGTAAGGGCTTTCACCATACGAAGCATAGGGAGAGTAAACAATTTTTCCGACGAGGGGCGATAACTACAGAGTCACGGCGGACTAAACCACCCCTGCGCACACCTTCTGACAGCACGAGTGCGCCCGGTCAGCCAGAGGCTCAAAGGCTATGCCAGCACGCCCAAACCGAGCACCCGTCTGTCCTCTAGCCAGCGCAGGTTGGCATCTTGTCGCCGAAACGTCATCCTCCGAGATTACCCGACGGGTCTATTGCCTCGAAGCCTCGCGTGCCCTTGCGGATGCCTGCTGTGGCGACTTCGGTGTCGTGCTCGAAGAAGAGAAGCCATTCTCTCTGTACGGCTTCTTCCAAGAAGGAAGTCTTCTCGGCGAGGGTATCGAGCGGAGCGATGTCATACGCCATCACCCAGATCGGCGGAATGTGTGCTGCTGTGGGAATGAGGTCGGCCACAAAGATGAGCGTCTGCTCGGCGTCGCTGATTTTGAGGAGTTGCTGGCCCTGCGTGTGCCCGTTCATCACCAAAGCCTCGATGCCGGGCAGCACCTCGCCGGGACCGTCGACCAACTGGAGCTGCCCGGACGCTTCCAGCGGATCCAGGTTCTCGCTCAGAAAGGAGGCTCCTTCGCGCGGGCTACGGTGCGCCCAGTCCCAGTGATCGCGCTGCACATGAAACGTCGCGTTCGGAAAAGCAACACGGAGTGAGCCGTCAGCGTCGCGGACGGTGGAGCCGCCGCAGTGATCGAAATGGAGGTGCGTCAGGATGACATCGGTGATCTCGTCCGCGCCGAAGCCTGCCATCGCGAGTGAGCGGTGCAACTCCGACGACTCTTGGTCCACGGCGTAGATGTCGCCGAACTTGGCGTCGTACTTGTCGCCCACCCCGTTGTCGATGAGCACGAGCCGCCCGTCACCTTCCAAGAGAAGGCACCGCATGGCGAGCGGAATCCGGTTGCGGCCATCTGCCGGGATGCGCCGTTCCCACAGCGGCTTCGGGATGATGCCGAACATCGCCCCGCCATCAAGGCCGAGCCGACCAGCATGAATCTCATGGAGCGTGTAGTCGCCGATTTTCATAGTGCCATCCTTCAATAGAGTTGCTTATCCGCGCACGGTCACGCAAAGCGGAGCCAGTCCCCCGCCGCTCGTCGCCTCCAGCACATCGCCGGGAGTCACGGGACCGACGCCTTCGGGCGTGCCGGTATAGATCAGGTCACCCGGCTCCAGTGTGAAGATGCGCGAGAGGTACGACACTAGCCAAGCCACCGGGAAAATCATATCTGCTGTCCGACCGTCCTGCCGCATCTCGCCGTTAACCGTGAGCCGGAGGTCGAGCGCCTGCGGGTCTGTGATCTCTGCTGCTGGCGTAAGCGGCCCGAGCGGCGCAAACGTGTCGAAGCCCTTCGCCACCGCCCACGGTTTGCCTGCATCCTTCGCGCGGCGCTGCACGTCGCGCGCCGTCATGTCGAGACCGAGGGCATAGGCACCGACGTGGTCCAGCGCTTGTTCTTCAGGGATATTCTTGCCTCCTCGCCCGATCACCGCTACGATCTCGACCTCGTGATGCACGTCCTCCGACTGCGGGGGGATCACGACCTCACCCTCGGACGCGACAAGTGCTGTGGAGGGCTTCAAGAAAACGACGGGCTCCGTCGGCAGGCCGGTCACGTCGCCCATCTCGCGGACGTGCTCGGCGTAGTTGCGACCGATACAGAGGACCTTACCGGGCGTGAGGCTGAGGCCCGAAGGCGGCAGATTGAGGATGAACATCGGAGACGAAAGGAACACAGTAGGGTGATTTTGTAGAGTACGCCGAGGCGTGATTTCGAGGGCGGACGCCGCTCGTCAAGCCTGCTTGAATTCTTCTCGTTCGGGATATTGAGCGCAACGCGACGCTAGCAATGCGGTAGATCGTGCCGTAGTTTAGCAAGTCTTTGACTACCCGCGCCCCTCGGACGGCCTGCCTCCCGGCCCGTCGCGCCGAGGGCCCCCAAGCCCGCAATCCCATGTACGCAATCGTTGATATCTCCGGCAAGCAGTTCAAGGTCCAGGAGAACACCACCCTCTACGCCCCGCGCCAGAAGGCCGAGATCGGCGACACCCTCACCCTCGACCGCGTCCTCCTCGTCTCCGGTGACGATGTCCAAGTCGGTGCCCCGACCGTTGACGGCGCGTCCGTCACGGCGACCGTCCTCGACCACGTCAAGGGCGACAAGGTGATCGTCTTCAAGAAGAAGCGCCGCAAAGGCTACCGCGTCAAGAACGGCCACCGCCAGCCCTACACAAAGCTCTCGATTGACGCCCTCAACCTCAGCTAGTCCGACCGACTCCAGACCCCCAGACTCATGGCACATAAGAAAGGCGTAGGCTCCTCCAAGAACGGCCGCGACTCCAACCCACAGATGCTCGGCGTGAAGGTGTATGGCAGCCAGGCCATCACCGCCGGTGCGATCATCGTCCGCCAGCGCGGCACCAAGTTCCACCCCGGCCTCAACGTCGGGCGCGGCAACGACGACACGCTCTTTGCGAAGGTCGATGGCACCGTCCGCTTCGCACGGGGCCGCCAAGACCGCAAGGTGGTTCACGTCGATCCTGCATAGCTCGACCTCCGAGCCTGCTAGACTCCAGAGGCCGCGTTGGGACTCCCGACGCGGCCTCTTTGTATCCGGTCCTCGCGTAGCTTTGCATATCTCTTCCACTGCCCCAAGCCCCATGCTACGCGACCATTTCTTCCTGCCCGACGATCCCGCCATCGAGTTCCGCGCTTTCACCCACGGGCTAATGCCGAAGACAGTCCCCGCGATGATGGAGGGCTTCGTCGAAGACTGGAAAACGCGCGGCGTGGACGCATGGAACGAGGTCCCCAATCGCTGGCAACCCGGCGATGAAAGAGCCGTTGGGTGGTGGACGCTGCCGGAGTACCTCGGCGACCAGTTCATCGCTCCCCTGCTTGGTGCTCCGGCGGGGAGTTGCATCATGCAGCCACACGTCCACTGGACGGTGCAGTGCCTCCTCTCCTGCCCCGAACCGTTCGCGCACGGACACGAGGTCGTCGTCACTGAGAAGGAGTTTCCGTCGGTGCTGCATTCGGTCCAGCAGTGGCAGGGTCTAAAGGATATCGAGGCCCGCATCGTCCCGCCTGCTTCTGGTGGCTTCGTCGACCGCGAGGCCGTGCTCAACGCGATAGGCCCTGATACGGCGCTCGTCATCCTCAGCCACGTCGGCTTCACGTCGGGCGAAAAGCTGGACCACGACTTCCTCCGCACCGTCGCCGAACGTGCCCACGCGCACGATGCGCTCTTCGCCATCGACGGATACCACGCGGCGTCAACGATGCCGGTGAATGTGACAGAGACGAACTGCGATGTCTACTTCGGCGGCCTCCTCAAAGAGGCGTGTGGCTCCTCGGGCAACGCCTACCTCTATGTTCGCCCCGGCCTCACCCTCACCCCGCGCCTCGCCGGGTGGTTCGCCGATGCCGACCCGTTCGGGTTCAACGTGGCTCCTGAGCCACACCCCGACGTGCGTCGCCGCTTCCTCGGCGGGACGACCGCGGTGGCGTCACTCTACCACGCGGTCGAAGGCGTCCGCCTCCTGCTCGACCTAGGCCTAGACGAGGTACGCACGCACTCTCTCGCCCTCACCGAGCGTGCCATCGAACGGGCTGAGGCTGCTGGCCTGACGCTCCGTTCTCCGCACGAAGCCGACCGCCGGGGTGCGATGGTGATCCTCAAAGCCGAGCGTGCCGACCTGCTCTGCGCGTGGCTCAAAGATCGGCACGTCTATACCGACAGCCGCCAGCAACGCTACCTCCGTCTCGCGCCTTTCGTCTGGAACTCCAAGGACGAAGTAGACCGCGCCTTCGACATAATTGCCGAGGCTCTTAAGAGCCGTGTCTACTTCCAGCACGAGGCACCCGTCGAGGCCGGGCCGGTAACGTAAGCCGCAAGGCGTTTCAAGATGAGAATGAGGATGAAGACAAGCCCGTAGCACGTCACGCTGGGCTTCCCGCCACCCGCCGATTCTTTCCGTAACTACCGAACCGGTTACGATTGGAACCGCTTAACTCGCGGCGTGGCATGGTCGATATGAGACCGGCACTATTCTTTTTCAGGGCCTCGCGCTCGGCCCTATCAGAATTTACTTCTGGCATTTGGTAAACCGTAGAGCGCGTTTTTCTGGGCCGTTTAAGCGGATACGACCCGTTTTGCCCTCGCGCTGCCTCGTCGCGCCAGAGGAGCACTTGGGCTTGGTCAGAGCAAGGATCGCAGGTGAAATGGCATTCTCCTTGTCGAAGGGAGAATCAGTCATCGTCGAATGTCCCTCCGCTTCGAGACCATGCGCGACTTCTTTCTGCACTACGCCGTCCTCACTGGCATCCTCTTCTTCGTAGGGCGGCTGCACGTTTTCCCGTCGCTCGCAGATGCGCTCGTCGCCGGTCTACTCGCTACAGCTACGGTCGCTGTTGTGCTACTCGCCCTTGACCGGGCGCTTGGTGCTGCGCCGGAGCTTCCGCAAGCGACTCAGCCCACCCCTGCAGAGACTCCCTCGACCCAACGCGACGCCTAGACGCTCTCCCTCTACCACCACCACGTTCTGGCCGGCCCACCACCGCGCCTCAGCCCCTACTTCCCATGGCCTACGAGCTACAACCTGCTGCTGCCCGTCACGCTGCCGACCCGTCCCCTGAAAACCGACAGGCCGTCGCGGTAGCTGCCTACCCGCTTGTCCGCTCGATGGCGCGACGCATCACGCTGCCGGACCACCCGCTCGCCACGCGCGAGGACCTCGTCAACGCTGGGATGTTCGGGATGCTGCAAGCACTCGACAGCTACGATGCCGAGCGCGGGACCTCGTTTGCCTCGTTCGCCTATGCTCGCATCCGAGGAGCATTCATTGATTTCCTCCGCACGATCGACTTGCTGAGCCGGGACCGCCGCCGCCGCGTGGCCGAAGCCCAACTTGCAGCCTCCCAGCTTCAGCAGGAACTCGGCACCGAGCCGCACGCTCGGCAGGTCGCCGACCATCTCGGCCTCAGCATGAGCGACTACCACGGCCTGCTCTCCGACGCCCAGCGTCGCTTCACGATGTCCCTGCACGCCGAGCATCACAACGAGCGTGGTCGCGGCGTCGCGCCCCTCGAAACGATTCCCCACCCGACCCCGACCGAGGACCACGAGCGCTTTGAGCGCATGTCCCTCTACGAGCACGTCGCCCGACTGATCGAGGAGTTCCCGGAGCGCGAGCAGCGGATCGTCTCGCTCTACTACTTCGAGAACCTGACACTGCGCGAGATCGCCGGCCAACTGAACCTGACCGAAGCTCGCATCTCGCAGATTCTCTCGAAGATTCTCCGGACGCTGCGCGGTCACCTCCTTGAGACACGCACGGCGGCCTAGCTACCAATCGTCCCCCACCACAGGAAAGCGGAGGTGCCCACGGGTGCCTCCGCTTCTTTATTGGCCTACGCTTTCGAGCAGGGTGTCATAGGCGTGGACATGAATCGGCCACGCAAACGGCTCGGGAATCTCGGCGAGCACTGATTCGGGCAGCGGGCGCTCTTGGCCGGTCAGAATCCGACGCATGATCTCGAAAAGGTCGTCGTCAGTTTCGTAGAGAATCGGAGCGTGGAGCAGCGGGCGGTGAAGCTGGTCCGGGATGAGTTCGGGATAGGTCAGGCGTCGGGGCAGCAGCGGGTGGCAGCCGCAGCGGATCGCCTCCATCATGGCGACCCCGAAAAACTCGTGGCGGGCGGTGGATACGACGAGGTCGGCACGATGTAGCAGGCCTGCGTATTCGGCGATGTCTTCGGCGTAGCCGTAGTGGATAATTCGGTCGGCGTAGCGACGGAACGCGGTCTCGAAAGCGGGCGGCTGGACCTCGAAACGCTCGCCCGCGAGGATCAACCGGAACTGGCACCCGGCATCGTCGAGCCGATTCATCGTGCGGAAGAATGCCTCGGGGTTCTTGTCATGCTCCCAGCGCTGATTCCAGAGGACGATCAGCGGATCGCCAGCCCGCTTCCGCCCGGCATGCGCGTCGAGCGCATCAAGGTCGAGGCCGAGGTGGAGAACACGGCTCTTGTCACGTAGGCGCTGGGCTGTGCGGAGATGGGTGTAGTCCGGGAAGCGGCGCAGCAGTTCGGGCAGTGCCTCGAAAAACTCGTCGCGGTGGAACGCCGAGTTGAAGACGACGCGGTCGGCAGCGAGAGCCGAGAGGTAGTTGATATAGGCGTAGGTAAAGTCGCGCGCCTCATCCTCACGGAGCGGATAGGTAAGTTGGTTCTCATGGAAGTAGAGCACGACCGGCGTGCCGGCGAACAGGTCCCGCGTGAGCGCTAGGAACGCTGGGAGGTTCACCATCGACGAGGCAAAGATCACATCCGGCACAAATCCCTCGTCGGCGATCTCCCGCGCCTTTGCGGCGAGCGTGACGGCCCCGCCCTGCATCCGCCACTTCCAGTAGCGGTTCGACATCGTAGCGAGGCGAAAGTCGTGGCCGCTGTGCCGGGCCAGCCCATCAAGGAAGCGACGGTGCGAACCGCCGTACCACGGCTCCAGAGCGAGGACGTTCATGGCACTTGCCCCTTTAGGTCCCTACGGCCCCTCAAGCTCCTGCTCCAACTGCTCGTTCTCCTCGTTCGTCGTCGGACGAACAACCGCAATGCTGCGAATCTGCAAGTGCTCGCGGAGCACCGTGTCCCGTACCTCCTCAGCCGTGACCGCGATTTCTTCTCCGGCCTCCAACTCCAGCTTCCGCGTCGCCATGCGGATCGTGAGCGGGCGCTCGCTGAGGTTCTTGATAAGCATACCGCGTCGGTCTCGGGCCATGTCGCGTCGGGGTCAAAGAAAAACGAGTCTAGAAGCCTTAGCTTCCGAAGATATCTCTCCCTCTGTCCCCCAACCCGATGTGCCCGCTTGGGGCACAGGAAAAACCCGTGAAGGCTACACCTTCCTCCGGCCCCGTGCGCCTACTGCGGACCTTCGGACGAGCGCTCCTTGGCGTGCTGTATCCGCCGCTGTGTCTGGGGTGCGAGGTGCGTTTGCCCGATGCGGAAGCCTCTCTACCACTCTGTTCGGCGTGTCTCCGTCGCCTCCCCCGCGCCGAACCCGGAACGTTGCGCGCCCGCCTCGACCGACTGCCCGCTTCTGCGTTCAGCCACGTCTCTGCGCTCTGGCTGTTCGATGAGGGTGGGACGCTTCAGCAGATCCAGCACGCACTCAAGTATGGCAACCGACCGACGCTGGGTGTTCGGCTTGGCCGCCTCGTCGGCGAGGCGTGGCGGGAGGCAGGATATCCGGTCCCTGGTCTCGTCGTGCCAGTACCACTGCATCGTCCGCGACGGTTGGAGCGCGGCTACAACCAGAGCGAGCGCCTCGCCGCTGGCATTGCAGAGGTTCTCGATGTGCCACTCCGCACCGACTTGTTGACGCGCACGCGCCCGACCCGCTCACAGACGACCCTCTCCCAGTCCGCCCGGTGGCAGAATGTCGACGGGGCCTTCGGGCTTCAAGAGGTGGAACACCTTTCCGGTCAGCGCGTGCTGCTCGTTGACGATGTGTTCACTACAGGAGCTACCGCAGTTGCTGCCGCCGCACCGCTTCGATCAGCCGGAGCAACCGTAGACCTCTCTGTACTCGCGTGCACGCGAGAGTAACCTCAAATTTTGGAATCCGAATATGCAGCACAAGGCGGTCTGCTTTTCTTGCTGCCCGCCTACCCACGACGTACCTTGTCCGCATGAGCACCTTCCGTCCCCTCTTCGCGTCGGTTTTGCTGGCGGTCGTCCTTGTGGGCGGCGCGCTAGGGCCTGCCGCGCACTGGGCGAGTCACGGACTTGAGGAACACGAGGCTCCGGTTGAGGTCGCCGATGGTTATAGCCATGCTGCCACAACCACCGAAGCCGAGCACACGGCCGAGTGTCTCGGTTGTGCTCACATTCAGAAGGTTCTAGGCTCTGAGCCTGCCGTCCTACCATCCTACCTAGGAGTTGTAGGGCTTGAACAGGCAGTTCAATCACCGGAGGACCCGGCGATCCAACGCGACATCGCCACGCCCGAGGAGCGTGGCCCACCGACCGCGGTGTAGCCCACTGCGAGCCTAAAGCGCCAGCGCGCTGCGCGTGAGCAACGAGTCGGACCACCGCGTCCGATTCCAAGCAGAGGTAGCAGAAGTGCGTGATGGTATACGCCACGTCTCCCGGGCACACCGTATACCACAACCCTCGCTACTGTCTGTCTCTTCGTCTGCGCTCTGGTTGAGGTCGGCTTCCCCGCCCTCCTCGCTCGCCTCACTGATCTCCCATCGGCCGCGCACTCGTGCGGCGACGGCGTGCAGGCGTCATGGTCCTTCTCGAACACATTCGGCACCGGTATGACCGGGCTGCCGTTCTCAACCTTCCTCATCTCAGCATTGCCCAGGGCGAGCACCACCTCGTGCTTGGTCGCTCGGGCAGTGGTAAGACGACCCTCCTCCACATCCTAGCTGGCCTGCTCCGCCCGAGCGAAGGCCGCGCGGTCGTGGCGGGCGAGGAGCTAGGCGCGCTACGGGGCGATGCACTTGACCGCTTCCGGGGTCGACACATCGGCATCGTCTTCCAGCAGATGCACCTCTTGCCGACGCTGACGGTGGAGCAGAACCTGCTACTTGCGCCCTACATGGCTGGGCTGCCACAGGATGTGGAGCGTGCTCGTGAGGTACTAAACAGCCTCGATGTGCGGGAGAAAGCGGGATCGTACCCGCACGAGTTGTCGGTCGGCCAGCGGCAGCGTGTTGCGATTGCGCGGGCGGTGATGAACCGGCCTCGCCTCCTTCTGGCCGATGAGCCGACATCGAGCCTCGACGACCTCCGGGCCGAGCAGGTGCTTGGGCTGCTGCGCGAGCGGGCCGCAGCGCACGAGGCTACGCTCGTCGTCGCCACGCACGATGCGCGCATCGCGGGGGCCTTCAATCACCGGCTCGACCTCGATGACGCACCACCCACCGTTTCGGCTGACGCAAGCCGCGCGACCGAAGCCAACGATGTGCTCGGTCAACCCGAAGACCAGCCGGAGCGATGATGAACCTTTTCAAACTCAGCGCCTCGTACCTCCGCCAGCGCCCGCTCAGCAGCGCGCTGAACGTACTGATCCTCGCGCTCGGCATCGCTACGATCATCGTGCTGCTCGTGGTGAGCGACCGCGTCGAGCAGAACCTCGTGCGCAACGCCGAAGGGATCGACCTCGTGGTCGGCGCGAAGGGCAGCCCGCTCCAACTCATCCTCTCAGCGGTCTACCACATCGACGCCCCGACGGGCAATATCCCGATCGCCGAGGCGGAAGCCATCATGGCGGACCGAGCCGTCGCGGAGGCCATGCCGCTTGCCCTCGGCGACTCGTACCGAGGGTTTCGTATCATCGGGGCCACGCCCGCTTACGCCGGTCACTACGGCGGCGAGGTCGAGCGCGGTGCGCTGTGGTCGGGCGAGATGGAGGCCACGCTCGGCGCGGTCGTCGCCCGCGAGGCGGACCTCAACGTAGGCGACACATTCTACAGCGCCCACGGACTCGGGGCCGGTGGCGAGGCCCACGACGAGCACCCCATTGAGGTGGCCGGCGTGTTCGCCGAGACGGGCACCATCCTGGACCGCCTCATCCTAACGAGCATCGAGACCGTGTGGGACGTACACGGTGCCCACGGCGAAGAGCACGAACACGACGATGATGCCGAGCACAGCGACGGGCAAGATGATGACGAACACGCCCACAGCGACGACGAACATGAGCACGCCTATGATGACGAGCATACTCACGACGACGAGCACGACGAGGTCCAGACCGCTCCTTCTCCAGCGTCCGGCCCGCCTAGTCTAGCTGGGCCGACGCAGGCCGCTCCGGCCCAGGAATACACCGCCGTCCTGATCCGCTACGCCTCGCCGCTGGCGGCTCTCTCGTTCCCCCGCTACGTCAACACGCAGACCGACCTTCAAGCCGCAGCACCAGCCTTCGAGACTGCCCGTCTTTTCGACCTCCTAGGTGTGGGGTTCGGCGCGATCCGCGCCTTTGGGCTGGTGCTCATCTTTGTGGCCGTGCTGAGTGTCTTCGTGGCGCTCCTGAACGCGCTTAAGGACCGCCGCTACGACCTCGCGATGATGCGGACGCTCGGCGCGTCGCGGCGCAAGCTCATGGGGCATGTGCTGCTCGAAGGGCTTCTTTTGGCTGGCATGGGCACATTGCTCGGCCTCGTGCTCGGCCACCTCGCCGCCGCCGGTCTGGGCGGAGCCGTTGAACGCGCACAAGGCCTCGACTTGAGTGGCTTCACCTTCGTCCCCGGCGAGCTGCTCGTCATCGCCCTCGCGCTGGGGGCCGGGGTCGTGGCCGCCCTCATCCCAGCCTACCAAGCCTACCGCACCGACATCGCTCGCACCTTGGCACGGGGCTGACCTTGACTTCACCATACCAGCGATTTCATGCCTCTCTTCTCTTCGATTCTGCAACCGATCAGCTACGCGCTAGCACTGGCCGGGCTTTTCCTCGCCGTGTGGCTCGTCGGCGTAGGACCAGGCGGAGCCACTGAACCCGCGCAAGGAACGGCGACGGCGACGGGCCGCGTCGTCAGCGAAGGATGGGACGCCGCGCCCCTCCAGCCGGATGATCCGATCTGGCAGTTGCTCATACAGGCCGAGTTCAAGGAAACCACAACACCGGAGGGCGTGCGCTGGCTGCCAGCGTTCCCCCCTGAGGTCGAGGAACTCGACGGGACGGTCGTTCGCCTCAGCGGCTACATGATCCCGCTCGGGCTGGAGGAGAAACATACGCACTTCCTCGTCAGCCTCTATCCCGGCGACGGCTGCTTCTTCCACCTCCCCGGTGGCCCCAACTCGGTTGTTGAGGTCAAGGCGGAAAGCGGGGTGAATTTCACCTACGACGTGATCCCCATCGAAGGCCGTCTCGAACTGCTCCGCGACGATCCCTACGGCATGTTCTACCGCATGGCTGAGGCGAAGCAGGTACGATGATGTTCTCCCTTCGAAAACCTATGCTCGACTGGCTCATCGTTGGCGGGGGCGTTCACGGCACGTACCTCTCGAACGTGCTCACCGGCCGCCTCGGGTGGCGGCGCGACCGTGTGCGCGTGCTCGATCCCCACCCTACGCCTTTGGCACGGTGGGATCAGATGACGGCGAACGTGGGCATGAGGTACATGCGGTCGTCGCTCGTCCATCACCTCGGCCTCGACCCGTATGCGCTCAAGCGGTTTGCGAAGACCCCGAAGGGGAGGTCGTGGGCGCGGTTCGCTCGTCCGTACAATCGCCCGTCGTATGCGCTATTCCAACGGCACACGCAGTGCGTAGTGCAGAATCAGCGGCTCGGCGACCTTCGCGTGCGAGGTCGGGCCGACGGCCTCGGACGAGCGAGTGGCGGCTGGCTAGTAGAGACGGACGACGGCACCCTCAAGGCCCGGCGGGTGCTGCTCGCGCTCGGGCTGAGCGAGCAACCGTGCTGGCCGGGCTGGGCACAGTCGCTACGCGACGCGGGCGGCCCCGTACATCACCTCTTTGACGAAGGATTCCAGCGCGAGGCGCTGCTTGGATGGCGTCATGCCGTTGTCGTGGGAGGCGGCATTTCGGCTACCCAAGCGGCTCTCGCGCTGGCCAAACAGCAGCCCGGTACGGTGACGCTTTTGGCTCGGCACCCAGCCCGCGTCCATCAACTCGACAGCGACCCAGGCTGGATGGGGCCGAAGAACCTCTCCGCCTTCCTCCAGCAGCCGTGCCCCGTGCAGCGGCGGTCCACCGTAGACGACGCACGCCACCGCGGCTCGGTGCCTCCTGCGGTGCAGCGCAAACTCGGCTATGCGGTCGCCGATGCTCGGCTGGCCTACCACGTCGCCGAGGTCACGGACACCTCAACCGGACCAGCAGGCTTGGTGCGGCTCCGCCTGAATGCGCCGCCAGGCACGCTCCTCACGGACCTCGTCGTGCTCGCAACGGGCTTCGAGGCACAACGTCCGGGTGGAGCGTGGCTGGACGCTGCCGTCGAAGCACTCGGGCTTCGGTGCAGCGCGTGTGGCTACCCCATCGTGGACGCCGGGCTTCGCTGGGCCGACGGCCTCTACGTCACCGGCCCGCTTGCCGAACTCGAACTCGGCCCCGTCGCCCGCAACATTGTCGGCGCACGCCTCGCCGCCGAACGCCTCGCTCACGCTGCCTGAATCCGATCACTAAAATGACCATGACCACACTTTCTGCTCGCTCACGTTTCGACGCTATCGGCATTGCACTCTCGGTGCTGTGCCTCATTCACTGCCTCGCTCTCCCGCTCATTGCGACGGGCGCGCTCGCGTGGGCCGCCTCCGAGCGCGTCCACGTCGGGCTAACCATCGCGCTGGCGGTCGTCGTTCTGGCAGTCGCACTGCCCGGTTACCGGCGACACCGCCAGCCCGTCGTGCCGCTGCTTCTCGTCAGTGGTCTCGCGCTCCTTGTGGGAGCCGTTGTGCTCGGCGAGGGAATTGGTGAGCAGGGCGAGACAATCCTCACCATCCTTGGCTCTCTCGCCCTCGTAGCCGGGCACGTCCTCAACCTCCGACTCCCTCACGCTCATGCCTGATCTCCCCAGCGCCGCTAACGGCGCTTCCCGTCCTGTCCCAGTCACCGTGCTCTCCGGCTTCCTGGGAGCCGGGAAGACCACGCTCCTCAACCACGTCCTCGCCAACCGCGAGGGCCACCGCGTCGCCGTCATCGTCAACGATATGTCCGAGGTCAACGTCGACGCCGCGCTCGTGCGTCAGGGCGAAGCCGCCTTGCAGCGCACCGACGCCCGCCTCGTCGAGATGTCGAACGGATGCATCTGCTGCACGCTCCGCGAAGACCTCCTCGTTGAGGTGTCGCGCCTCGCCCGCGAGGACCGCTTCGACGCGATCCTGATCGAGTCGTCGGGCATCTCGGAGCCGCTCCCAGTCGCCGAGACGTTCACGTTCGAGGACGAAACGGGCCGCTCGCTCAGCGACGTCGCCCGGCTCGACACGCTCGTGACGGTCGTCGATGCAGGCAACCTGCTCGGCGAGATCGCCTCGGTCGAGCGCCTGCGCGACCGGGGCCTTGAAGCCGGTGAGGGTGATGTCCGCTCGATCGGCGAACTCCTCCTCGACCAGATCGAATTCGCCGACGTGATCGTGCTCAACAAGCTCGACACGGTCTCGGCAGGCGAAGCCGATGTTGTCGAGGCTGCGCTGCGGCGACTCAACCCGCGCGCCCATCTCCTCCGTGCCACGCACGGTGAGGTGCCGCTCGAAGAGGTCTTGGAAACAGGCCGGTTCAGCTTCGACGAAGCCGCCGAGGCACCGGGCTGGCTGGCCGAGATGCGCGGCGAACACGTCCCCGAGACCGAGGAGTACGGCGTGACCTCGTTCGTGTACCGGGCGCGGGTGCCGTTCCACCCGGCCCGGCTGTGGCGCTTTCTGGAGAGCCGCTGGCCTGCCCTGCCCGACGCACCGGGCGTGCTCCGCTCGAAGGGCGTGTTCTGGCTCCCCTCGGCCCCCCAGACGATGTGGGTCTGGAGTCAAGCTGGCCGCCACCGCCAGTTCCACGCCGTCGGCCGATGGTGGGCCGACGTCCCGCGCGAGCGCTGGCCTACCGACCCCGGCCTCATCGCCGACACCGAGCGGGTGTGGGACGAGCGGCTCGGCGACCGACGCCAAGAGATCGTCTTCATCGGGATCGGCCTCGATGAGTCCAAGCTCCGGACGGCCCTTGACGTCTGCCTGCTGACCGAAGAGGAGTTCCACATCGGCGAGGCGGCGTGGGCCGACTGCCCCTTCACCGAATCCTTCGCCTGACTCATGCCCAGTCTCGGTCCATTCCACAACGCCCTCTTATCCAACACCTGCTAGTCATGCGCGCTTTCGCTCTCGTGCTCCTACTCTCGGCTGCGCTACCCCACTCGGGGTGCGCCTCACACCCACACCACGCGCCGGGCAATCACGCACACAAACCTCATGTGCACGACGCTCACACGCACGATGCAGCGATGCACACCCTCCCTAACCATACCGGGTTCAACCTGACCTCGTCGACCTCTACCGAGTAGCCTCATGTCCAATCCCATTCTGGAGGCCCGTGGTCTCACCAAGCGCTTCGACGCTACCCTGGCCCTCGATGCCCTCGACCTCGCCATCGGTCCGGGCGAGGTGTACGCCTTGCTCGGCCCAAACGGAGCGGGGAAGACGACGACGATCAACCTGTTTCTCGGCTTTCTCGCGCCTGATGGCGGGGCTGCGCTCGTGGACGGCCTCGACGTGCAGGCCGAAGCGCTGGAGACGAAGCGGCGGCTGGCCTACCTACCGGAACAGGTCGCCCTCTACCCGTCGCTGACCGGGGCCGAGAATCTCGGGTATTTCGCCGCGCTCGCGGGGATCGCACTGAAAGACGCCGAACGGGCGGATTTCCTCGACCGGGCGGGCTTGCAGCGCGAAGCCCACGACCGCCGCGCCGGGACCTACTCGAAAGGGATGCGGCAGAAGGTCGGCGTTGCGCTCGCCCTCGCGAAAGGCGCGAAGGCGCTGCTGCTGGACGAGCCGACGAGCGGCCTCGACCCCTCAGCATCGGTCGAGTTCTCAGGCCTCGTCCGTCGGCTGGCCGATGACGGAGCCGCCGTGCTCATGGCGACGCACGACCTCTTCCGCGTCAAGGATACCGCCAGCCGCGTCGGCGTGCTCGTAGACGGACAGCTCCGCGAAGAAATCGCAGGCGAGGCCCTCCAGAGCACCGACCTCGAAGCGCTCTACCTCGGCCACGTCCGCGAGGCTGAAGCCCCTGTTACCGCCTGACCCCTGATCCCATGACCCTCGCCATCGCCAAGAAAGAAGCCGCTGAAACGCTCCGCGACGGACGCTTCTGGTGGACCACGGCTATCGTTCTCATTCTGCTCATAGGTGCCCTCGCGACCGGCTGGGTCCACACCGAGCGACTCACCGCGCAGCACACCGAGGCCGCCGAGGCGGAGCGCGGCGTGTGGACCGGCCAGGAAGAGAAGAACCCCCACTCGGCGGCTCACTTCGGGACATATGCATTCAAACCGGTCACGCCGCTCTTGGCTGTCGACCGGGGACTGACCGCTTACACCGGCGTCGCCCTTTTCATGGAGGGCCACGCTATTCAAGACGCGCGGTATCGCCCGGCGGAGGACGCTTCGGCAGCGGCTCGCTTGGGCGAACTGACGGCGGCAGCGGTACTGCAATGGCTGGTTCCGCTGCTCATCGTGCTGCTCACGTTCGGGGCGTTCGCGGGCGAGCGGGAGCGCGGCACGCTGCGTCCGCTCCTAAGCCTCGGGGTATCGCGCCAGGCACTCGCGGCAGGCAAAGCGCTCGGCGCTGCAGCCCCGTTGGCACTCGTCCTGATCCCGGCTGCAATCCTCGGCGCTGCCGCGATGGCCCTGTTCGCACCGCCCGAAACGGCGGCGTGGAGCCTACCGCGCGTGGCGCTGCTGGCGCTCGTCTACCTCGCGTACTTCGCCGTGTTCGTAGGGGTGTCGCTGCTGGTCAGCGCGCTCGCCCGGTCGCCCCGGTCGGCACTACTGATCTTACTCGGGTTCTGGTTCGCCAACGGCTTCATCGCGCCCCGGCTGGCAGCAGATGTGTCGGAGCGGGTCCACCCGGGCCTCACGGCCGAGGCGTTCGCTGAGGGCAAGGCTGAGGTCGACGCGATGTCGTGGGAGGATCGCACGGTGCGCGTGACGGAGCGGCTGCTCGCTGAAGAAGGCGTCTCGACGCTCGACTCGATCTCGGTCAACATGCCAGCTGTGCGGCTCTATGAGGGCGAACAGGAGGAGACGGAGATGTACCGGGCGCTCTTCGAGCGGCTCGCCGATGGCTTCGAGGGACAGAGCCGCGTGGCACAGGCAGGCGGGGTCATCGCGCCGCTCCTCGCCGTCGCACCGCTCTCGACGGCACTCACAGGGACCGACTACCGGCACCACCGTCACTTCGCCGAGGCCGCCGAGACCTACCGCTACGGCTACGTGCAGACGCTGAACCAGAACCTTATCGACCACGCAGCACCCGGCGGGTCGTGGGACCGCGAGTACGTCGTCGGCGAGGAGGTCTGGGCTGGGATTCCGCCCTTCGACTATGAAGCACCGAGCGCAGGCTGGGCACTCGGCGGGCACGGCCTCGCCCTCGCCTTCCTCGGCTTGTGGCTCGTCGGGCTTGTGCTCGCTGTGCCCGCCGCGGTCACCCGGATGCCTCTCGATCCCCGATAAACCACACCCCCCATCGCCGCTACCCATGCCATCGCCACTCCTCACCGTCGCACGCACCGAGGCCCGGCTGCTCCGCGCCGACCGCACAGCCTTCTGGGCGTCGGTCGTCTTCCTCGCGGCCACGGCCTATGCCCTCGCCTCCGGGCTGAGCCTCCGCATCGAGCGTGCCGAGGCGGCCCGCGCCGTGCTCACCGCCGATGCCGAGCGCTGGACCGAGGGCCAAGCCGAGGCCGACTCCATCGAGCAGGCCATGCAGGCCGAGGGCCTGCCTCTCGACACGTACGAGTGGGGGCCGCGCTCCCCACGTGGGGTCCGCTCGCCCTACGCCGTGGGGATGTTCTATGGCCGCAACGTGACGACGGAGCCGACCCCACTCTCGGCGCTCGCTGTGGGCCAAGCCGACCTGTACCCGGCTTCGCACCGGGTCACAGCCGGGAACAGGATCGCCGTTGGGTCGAGCGAGGCCCTCACAAGCCCACTCCGGCTCGCCGCCGGTGCCTTCGACCTCGCCTTCGTGCTGCTCTACCTGTTGCCGCTGTTAGCGCTCGCACTCGGCTACGACCTGACGGCCTCGGAGCGTGAACGGGGAACGCTACGACTCGTGCTCGCGCAGCCCGTCTCCCGACGAGCGCTCGTGGCAGGGAAGCTACTCGCGCGCGGCGGGCTCCTAGCCCTCTTGGTCATCGTGGCGACAACCGCAGGGTTCGTGCTCGCAGGAGGCGATCTGGGGCGATGGGCGCTGTGGACCGTGGTGGCGCTGCTCTACGGCTTGTTCTGGCTTGGGCTGGCCGCCGCAGTAGATGCCCGAGGCCGGTCAGCGGCGTCGAATGCCGTGGTGCTGGCCGTGTGCTGGCTCGGGCTGGGCGTCTTGTTCCCAGCCGCTGTGACGCTCCTTGCCAGCCAGATGCACCCAGCCCCGACACGCGCCACGTTCGTCGCCGCTACGCGGACGGCCGAGGCCGATGTCCGCCAGCGCGGCACAGAGCCGGTAGCGCAGTTTCTAGCCGATCACCCCGAGATGGCTGACGCGATGGACGACGACGTGAGCGAATCGTTCGCTGTGATGGCAATCGCCCGCGACGCGCTCGTGGCCGAGGCCGTCGGACCAGTCGTAACGCAGTTCGCTGAGCGCCGCGCGCAGCAGACTACGTTCGTCCGCACGGTCGGGGCGCTCTCGCCAACCGTTCTCGCGCACGCGGCCTTCCTTGACCTCGCCGGGACGGGCGACGCACAGCAGCAACGTGCGCTCGACGCGGTGGAAGCCTACCAAGAGCGGTGGCGCGCTCACTTCGAGCCGCTGGTCTTTGCCGACACCCCCTTCCGCGCCGCCGACTACCCCTACGCGCCTCAGTTCGAGCCGTCACCTGAAACCTCGGGCGAGGCCGTCCGACAGGCAGCGGGGCCACTACTCGGCCTCGCGCTGGCGGTGTCCCTCATGCTTGGTCTCGCTATCTCTCTGCAACCCCGCGCCCTCGCTCCCTAGCTCACCCTCACACCCCATACCGCCATGCGCTTGCTTCTCTTCGCGCCTTCCTCGTAGCCGCTCCGCGAGCCTTCCGATTCGGCATCGGAGTGACGCCATGAGGGACGTCTACTTTACGATGCCGGTCCGTCTCGGGCTGCTCGCCGTCAGTCTCGTACTGGCGGCGTGCGGTCCGGCGGACGAAGAGGGTGCCACTCCGAGTGACGAGGCCGCCGGTCTGCCCAACCCAATTGCTCTTGCTGTGCCTATACTCTGCCGAATCACCCACCAACCCTACCCAATCATGCGCTACACACTCCTCTTCTCCCTTCTCCTTGCCGTCGGTTGCGCGGACGCACCTGACACTGCCGCGACCAACACCGATACCGCAATGGACGACATGTCGGCCAACGTGCCCGACGATCTGTCCGCCACTGGCAGTGCATCGGTCGAGAGCTTGCTCGCCGACGATCCGATTCACGTCCATCGTGTGACCCTCGCGCCCGGGGATTCGCTTCCGCCACACGAAGGTGGCGAGCGCATCGTCTACGCCCTCACCGACCTCCCAGCTCTCGTCTTCGCCACCGATGGTGAGCGTGAGGAACGGTCGTTCGGCGCAGGCGAGGTTCACCGCCACGACGCGGGCATCCACTCGGTTACGAATGAAGGCGAGGCACCAGCTGAGTTCGTCGTCTTCGAGCGGCGCGGCGTGCTCCCCGAGACCGCCTCCGAAGGTGACACCGATATACCCGAAGTGGGTGACGGCGTCACGGACGAAGTTCTTCTCGACGATGCCTTCGCCGAGGTCCACCGCATCACACTTCAGCCTAGTGCTGCCCTTCCGCCGCACCAAGGCTATGCCCGTGCCGTCTATTCGCTCTCGGGTTACACCGTCGAGTTTACCGGCCCGGACGGGACACGCGAGCAGCGTTTCGAGACAGGCGAGGCCCACACTCACGCCCCCGGCGACCACACCGTCGAGAACGCAGGCGACACCATCGCCGAATTCCTTGTCGTCGAGTTTAAACGGTAGCGTCTGCTTTGATCGTGCTTGTGTGCACTAGACCGTGGTGCCAAACCTACCTGTCGCGCAGCACAGCCATCAGCCGACGGTAGTCCTCCTCGGCAAGCGTCCCGGCAGCACGAAGCTCGCCGAGCACACGCTCCACGGCTTCCACATCAGTCCCCGGCGTGCTTTCGTCGGGGAGACGTGCCCCTGCGTCGGCGCGAGCTGAGGCAAGCATGGCTTCGTTGAGGAAGCGGGCGACGAACTCGGCTGCCTCGGCCCGAGCGGAGAAGTCGAGTGCGTGGGTCGTGGTGGCACGACCTTGGTTAACGTCGAGTTCGACTTTGCGACCGCCGAGGAAGAGGCGCTTCTCGGCGACGCGGACGATGTCCTCGTAGCGGATCGTCTGTGCCGGGGTCAGATCGTTGTTCTGGTAGACGAGTCGATCCGACAGGAAGAGTGCCCCGTCCTTCGCCGAGCCGAGGCGCGTCGCATCGTAGAGTGCAAGCACTGCTTCCGCGGATACCTCCGATGCATAGTCGCGGATCGCCGCCCGGAGCTTGTCGTCGGGAATCGACGGGGCGCGGTAGAGTCCGTGCTGCGGGGCCTGCGGGAGCAACTCGCGGATGAGGTCTTGCATTGTTTCTCGCTTATTGTTTCTCGTTTGGTACACGCAGTCGTTCATGCTCAACGAGAAACGAGGAACCACAAACTACCTTACCCCCCAAACGCCACAGCCGCTTCGACGAAGAACGACTGCGTCGTTTCCAGCACGCCGCCGGGCAGCACACCAAAGAACAGCAGCGCCACCGCGCACCCGACGAGCACGAGCGCGGTGAGGTTCGAGACCGGGAACGCCGACTGCCGCACCCGCTCCGGGCTGTCCTCCTCCGAGCGCATCCAGAAGGCCACGAGCACGCGGAGGTAGTAGAACGCCGAGACGATACTCGCCGTCACGCCGACAAACGCCAGCCATGTATCGCCCGAATCCACGACAGCAGCAAAGACCATGTACTTGCCGATGAACCCGGCGAGCGGCGGGAAGCCGGTGAGGGCGAACATGAACACCCCCATCGTCACGCCGAGGATCGGCTTGCGATAGCCGACGCCCGCGAGCGAGTCAAGCGTCTGCTCGGCCCCCTGCTCATCGTCCCATTCGAGCGCGGCCATCACGCCGAACGCCCCGAGGTTCATCAGCGTGTAGGCGAGGAGATAGTAGAGCGCCCCACTGTAGCCTTCAGGCGTACCCGCCGCGAGGCCCGTGAGGACGTAGCCCGCGTGCGCCACCGACGAATAGGCCAGCATCCGCTTGACGTTGGTCTGACTGATCGCCAAGACGTTGCCGAGGATCATCGTCACCGCCGCCACCGCCGCGATGACCACCGACCATTGCGCCACCAGTTCGGCCCCCTTCATCGCCTGCGAGAGGACGAGGATGAGCGCGGCGAAGGCCGCCGCCTTCGAGGTCGTGGACATGAACCCGGTGATCGTCGTCGGCGCACCCTGATAGACATCAGGCGTCCACATGTGGAACGGCACCGCTGAGACCTTGAAGAAGAACCCGATCAGGAGCAGCGCGAGACCGGCGTACATAAACCCAGTCCGCCCGGTCGCTTCAAGCTCTGCCGGCATCTCGGCGAGCACCATCGTCCCCGTTGCGCCATAGATCAGCGCGATGCCGTAGAGGAAGAACCCGGTCGAGAATGCGCCGAGGAGGAAGTATTTCAGCGCACTCTCGTTGGCCGTCGGCTCCTCGCGGACGAGGCCGGTGAGCACGTAGAGGCAGATCGACATCGTCTCCAACCCGACGAACACGCTGACGAGGCTGGCCGACGAGGCGAGCACCATCATCCCGCAGGTGGCGAAAAGAATCAGCGCGTGCACCTCGCCATAGTTGCGATTGATGCGCTTCAGGTACGGCACCGAGAGGATCACACTCGCAAAGGCACCGAGCAAGATGACACTGTTGACATAGGAGGCGAATCCACCCGCGTAGAGTTGATTCCACAGGATCGGTTCACCGGGATCGCCGAGGTGCAGCAGTTCGAGCGCGAGCGCCACAGCGATACCGCCACCTGTGATCCACGGAATCGCCGGTGCGTCGTTGCGGAAGGAGTCGTAGAGCACGACCACAATACCGAGCACCGCGACGAGCACGGTCGGGAACGCCGCAGCAAGATCAGTGAGAAAGGAAGCGTACATGCAGGTTTCTAGGCTAGCTCAGTCGCTCGATGGCAGTTGCCAGGTCCACATCCTTCTGTGTGACCCGATTGTCCGCATCGTGCGTGGTGAGCGCGATCTCAACGCGGTTGTAGACGTTGGTGAGGTTCGGGTGGTGGTCGCGCTCCTCCGCCTCGAAGCCAAGACGAACGATGAAGGCAAGCGCCGCCCGAAAATTGTCGAAGGTGAAGGTCTTGGCGAGGGTGTCGTTCTTGTACGCCCACCCCGACAGGTCGGCGAGGGCGGTTTGGATCTGCTCGTCGGAAAGTGGGTCGCGGGACATTGCTAGAATAGGTAGCCGCTGAAGAAGACCAGCCAGACGACCGCGTAGACCGGAATCAGGATCGGGATGGAATACTTAGCGATGTAGCCGCCGAAGGTCGGCGCGTCGGCCCCATTGGCTTCGCAGATCGCCTTGACCATGAAGTTCGGAGCGTTCCCGATGTAGGTCAGCGCACCGAAGAACACCGCCGCTACCGAGATCGCGGTGAGATAGATCACGGTTTCTGGCCCCGCGGCAGAGGCCCCGTCAGCAAACGCCTGCACCGCCGCCGGGTCGTTCACATCGAGGTTGAACTTGCCCATGGAGGCAGCGAGGAAGTTGAGGTAGGTCGGCGCGTTGTCGAGCACGCCGGAGAGAATGCCCGTCCCCCAGTAGAAGGCGGTCTGCGAAAGCGCCTCGGCATTGTCGCGGGCATACGACGAGATGAGCGAGAGCGCAGGCTGCATCGTGGCGAAGATGCCAAGGAAGAGCCAGCCCACCTCGCGGATCGGCTCGAAGGTGAACTCGTTCTTCTGCAGCGCCTCCTTGTTACCGAGCTTGTAGGCGACGAACATCACCGAGAGCATGATGACCTCGCGGATGCCAAACGGCATGTGCGCATCGCCGATGTGCAGCTCCGGCACGAAGCTGAGAACACCGGGATCAATGAACACGCTAGCGATGATGACGGCAACGAAGATGAAGTTCTTCTTGCCGATGATCGAGAACGTTGCGGCCCCCGGCTCCACCGTCGCCGTGCTGACGGCCTTGTTACGCTTGTCGATGATGTAGAAGATGCCGAGCAGGATGATGACCGTCGGAATCCAGATGTGGAGCACGTTGAAGAGCGTCCAGAAGAACGGCACCCCGCGCAGGAAGCCAAGAAACAGCGGCGGGTCTCCAATCGGCGTCAACCCCCCGCCCACGTTGGCGACGAGGAAGATGAAGAAGACGATGTGGTAGGGCCGCAGCCGTCCTTGGTTCAGCCGAAGGAACGGGCGGATGAACAGGATCGCTGCGCCGGTCGTGGCGATCAGGTTGGCGACGATGGAGCCGATCAGAAGGAGTACGACGTTCGCAAACGGCGTCCCCTTGGCGTTGACGTTGATAAAGATGCCCGAGGAAGCGATGAAGAGCGACCCGACGAGCGCGATGAAGGCGATGTATTCCTCCAGCGCGTGGACCATCGGGATCGGCGAGTGGAGCACGAAGAGGTAGTACCCCGCGACAGCCGCCCCAAATGCGGCGGCATACTTCGGGTAGTGGTGATGCCAGTGGTGGAGATAAAACAGCGGCCCGGTGGCAATCATCAAGAGCAGCGCTGCGAATGGGATCACGAGCCAGATCGGCGGATCGGCCCCATGTCCGTGGTCATCGCCATGCTCCCCGTCTTCGCCATGCGCGGCCTCCTCGTGCATCGCCTCAGCCTCGGCAGCATCCGGCTCTTCAAGACCCAGCTCGGTCTCCGGGTCTGCTACCGGCTCCTGCTCCAGCATCTCAACCGTATCGCTCTGCGCTGTCTGTCCTACGACCGGAGCAACACCCACGCCGAGCAGCAGCACGATCAGCAGAACGCGGGGCAAGCGCAGGGCGGAGAGCATGGCGGGCGGGGTGAGGGTGAGAGCGGCAGAACTAGGGCAGGTCGTCGGCAGAGAGCGGCAGCGCGACGACCGCTTCGCGCTCGGCTTCAATGGCCGCGATACGCTTCGTCTCAATCGTCTCCAGCAAGAGGTTGACCGTCCGCTCGCTCTTTTCGAGGAACGGAGCCGGACCGAAGCCGAGCCAGAACATAAGCACCGCGAGCGGAAGCAGAAGCCCGATCTCGCGCGCGTTCAGGTCCGGCATCGTCGCGTTCGGCGAGTCCTTGTCGAGTTCGCCGTAGAACGTCTTGTAGAGCATCGTCAGCAGATACACCGCCGCGAAGATGACGCCGGTGGTGGCAATGAGTGTGATCGCCCAACCACCGATCACCTCGCTCTTGAACGTCCCGAGCAGAATCAGAAACTCGCCCACGAACCCGTTGAGTCCCGGCAGCCCGACCGACGCGAGCACACTAAACACCATAAAGAACGTCAGGATCGGCACCGACTTGGCGATGCCGCCGTAGTCAGCCATGAGGCGCGTGTGCCGCCGCTCATAGAGCATCCCGATGATGAGGAAGAGCGCCCCGGTCGAAAGCCCGTGGTTGACCATCTGGATCATCGCGCCCTGCAGCGCCTCCGTCGTGAAGGCGAAGATGCCGAGCACCACGAACCCGAGGTGCGCCACCGACGAGTAGGCGACAAGCTTCTTTGCGTCTTCCTGCGCATAGGCCACGAGCGCACCGTAAACGATCCCGATGAGTGCGAGAATCGCTATCGGCCAAGCGAAGGTCTGCGCAGCGTTTGGGAAGAAGGGCAAACAGAAGCGAACGAGGCCATAGGTCCCCATCTTCAGCAGCACCCCGGCCAGCACGACAGACCCACCCGTCGGGGCCTGAACGTGGGCGTCGGGAAGCCAGGTGTGGAACGGGAAGAGCGGAACTTTGATGCAGAAGGCGAGCGCGAAGAGCAGGAACAGCCACGTCTGTGCGCCGAGCGGAATCGAGTAGGAGACGAGCGTGTACCAGTTCGTCGTGAACACACCGTCGTTGACCGCATCGCCTGCGGCAAACCCGAGCCACAGCACGCCGACCAGCATCAGCAGCGACCCGAAGAGCGTGTAGATCACGAACTTCACCGCCGCGTAGATCCGGTTCTCGCCGCCCCAGATGCCGATGATGAAGTACATCGGGATCAGCGTCAGCTCGAAGAAGATGTAGAACAGGAAGAGGTCGAATGACGCGAAGACGCCGAGCACGCCGGTCTCAAGGATCAGCAGCAGCGCGTAGTAGCCCTTGATCTGCTTGCCGATGTAGGTCCACGACGAGAGCACGATGATCGGCCCGAGCAGCGTCGTCAGCAGAATCAGCAGCAGGTTCAGCCCATCGATCCCGACGAAGTAGGTGATGTCCACGCCGGGAAACCACTGCACCTGCTCCACAAGCTGTGGCCCTGTCGCCGAGAGGGCCTCTGCATCGAACCCCGCCCACAGCCCGAGCGAAATGAGGAACGTGAGCACCGTCACGCCGAGCGAGGTCCAGCGCACCGCGTTGTCGCTCGGCACAAAGAGAAGCACGAGCGCGCCAATCGCGGGCAAGAAGATCACCCACGAGACGAGGTGCGGAAGGCTTGCGAGAAAGTCCATGTTAGGCGATGGGTAGGGGCGGGTTTGAAACCCGCCCGTACAGGATTACATCCGGTCAGACGAAGATCATCAGCGCGACGACGACGACAACCCCAAGCACGAGGGCGAGGGCGTAGTTCTGCACGATGCCGGTCTGCATCCCACGCCACCACCCACTCAGGCCGCTCACCGACTTCGCCAGTCCGTTCACGGTCCCGTCCACCACGTTTTGGTCGAACGGCGCGAGGCCCTTGCGCGAGCCTTCGGTGATCGGCTTGACGACGGTCGCGTCGTAGGCTTCGTCGACGAAGTACTTGTTGGCGAACAGCGTGTAGACCGCGCCGAGGCGGCGACGGATCGTGTTGTCGGTCTCCAGCCCACTCTTGCGGTAGTTCGCCCATGCCAGCCAGACGCCAACGACCGCGATCAGGGCACCGACGCCGAGTAGGATCCCTTCGGTCAAGTGTGGAACGTGGTGCTCGGCCTTGAACTCGGCAACGGGACCGCCGTACTCGGCTCCGAGGTAGTGGTGGATCCAGCTTTCGGTCCCGAGCACTTCTGCAATCAGAGGCGGCAAGCCGATGTAGCCCGTGAGTGCCGCCCCGATGGCAAGCACGACGAGCGGTACCGTCATCGTCCACGGACTCTCGTGCGGCTTCGTGTCCATCGCACCCGGCCAGCGCTCCCGCCCCTCAAAGGTGAGCATGTAGCAGCGCATCATGTAAATCGCCGTCAGAATCGCCGTCACGATGCCAATACCCCAAACGACGAAGGCCCACGTTGCTCCGTTGTAGCCTAACTCGAACGCCTTGAATAGAATCTCGTCCTTCGAGAAGAAGCCAGCGAGAAATGGTATGCCCGCGATGGCAAGCGTCGAAATCAGGAAGGTCCAGCGCGTAATCGGCATATGGTTCTTCAGCCCTCCCATCGTCCGCATGTCCTGCGCGTCGAAGTGTCCGTCGTAGGGAAGGTCGCTGCTCGGCAGGACGCCCTTGTGCTCTAGGTCGTGCTCGACGTGGTGCATCGCGTGGATCACCGAGCCGGAGCCGAGGAAGAGGCACGCCTTGAAGAAGGCGTGGGTGAGGACGTGAAAGATGGCAACGAAGAACGCCCCGACCCCCGCCGCGACGAACATATACCCGAGCTGCGAGACCGTCGAGTAGGCGAGCACCTTCTTGATGTCGTTCTGCGTAATCGCAATCGTCGCCGCCATAATCGCCGTGATCGCCCCGACGAAGGCGATGAGCATCATCACGCCCGGCGCTTCGAGCACGACCGGCGAGAGGCGAGCGAGGAGGTACAAGCCACTCGTCACCATCGTCGCGGCGTGAATCAGCGCGGAGACAGGCGTCGGCCCGGCCATAGCGTCGGGGAGCCAGACGAAAAGCGGAATCTGCGCGCTCTTGCCCGTCGCCCCGATGAAGAGGAGGAGGACGATCAACGCGACGGTCCCGCTTGCGAGTACGTCGGCGTTCTCGAAGATCGTCGTGAAGTCCAGCCCGAACGGAGCCACACCCGCTGTCGTCATCGCCTGATAGAGCAGGAACATCGCCAGCAGGAAGGCGAAGTCGCCGATGCGGTTCACGATGAACGCCTTGTTGGCCGCCGCCGAGTTTTTGAGGTCGGTGTACCAGTACCCGATCAGGAGGTACGAGCACAGCCCGACGCCCTCCCACCCGAGGAACAGCACCAGCAGGTTCTCCGCGAGCACGAGGTTGAGCATCGCGAAGATGAACAGGTTCAGGTAGGCGAAGAAGCGCCAGTACCCGCCGTCGCCGTGCATGTACCCCATCGAATACAGGTGGATCAGCGCCCCGATCCCCGTCACGATGAGCGTCATAATCAGCGACAGCGCGTCGACTCGGTAGTCGAACGAAATCGACAGGTCGCCCGCCGCCATCCAGGTGTACGTCGAGACGATGTGGGCGCCGTGGTCGTGCCCTAGGAAGAGCAGCACGGTGAGCACAAAGGGCACGGCGACCGCGAGCGTCCCGATGGCTCCGATAATCGTCTCCTGCTTCCGGTAGGCCGGGGCGAACAGCCCCATCATGCCGTTGATCGCCGCGCCGAGAAGCGGCAGCAGGAGGATGAGACGGACGGATGTTGCTTCCATGAAGGGAGTGGTGGCGGTTAGCCCCTGAAGAGATTGATCTCGTTGACGTTGACCGTCGTTTTGTTGCGGAAGAGCGCGATCACAATCGCCAGCCCCACCGCTGCCTCAGCCGCCGCGACGCTCATCACGAAGAACACCAGCACGAGGCCGTCCACATCGGCGAAGGCCTGACTGAAGGCGACGAGTGTCAGGTTGACCGCGTTGAGCATCAGCTCAATCGAGAGGAAGATGATGATCGCGTTGCGCCGCAAGAGCACCCCGAGCACGCCGATCACAAAGAGGACCGCCGAGAGCGAGAGGTACCAGTTGAGGGTGATTTCCATTCGGTTGGTCTGGAGTCGGAAGGTCGGACGCTACACGAAGCGTTTCTTGGCGAGCAGGACAGCCCCAATCGTGGCAGCCAGCAGGAGCACGGCGATGATCTGGAGCGCGAAGGCATACTCCGTAAAAAGGACGAGGCCGACCGCTGCCGCCGTTCCGTTCGCCTCCGCTTCGGTGGCCGCCGCCATCTCCGGCGCGACGCCGAGACCGAGAGCGACGACATAAAGCAACTGGGCCAGCACACCTACGCCGAGCAGAAAAGCGATGCCCTTGCGCCAGTCAAACGCCGGAAGGCGCGGCACCTCACCGAGGTTGAGCAGCATGATGACGAACAGGAACAACACCATGATCGCCCCGGCATAGACCAGAATCTGGATGAGAGCGATGAACTGCGCGTTCAGCGTGAGATAGAGGCACGCAATTGAGAACAGGTTCAGCACCATCCACAACGCACTGACGACCGGGTTGCGGGCGATCAGCATTCCGAGTGCGCCGACGAGCGCGAGCACGGCGAACACGAAGAACAGAATGGGTCCGAGCATGGGGTGAAGGGCCGGTCGGGGCGAGTGAGGTGAGGCCGATGGTTCGGATCGTCGGAAGTTAGAGAAACGACACCATACCATCAACCGGGCAGTGTGGAAGAAAGCAAGAACGACCGGTCACGGCAAGCGGCGTCAGTGTACTCCGGCAACGACGCCCTCTTCCTTTTCCCGCTCCTTCCAGTTCGAGAAGTGATCGTCAACGTAGATCACATAGAAGCCGTGCGCGGCGAGCAGCGCGCTGGCGACAGCGCTTCGGACCCCACTCTGGCAGTGGACGAGGAGCGTCTTGTCGCGGGGCAATTCGTCGAGGTGGTCCAGCAGGCGGACGTGCGGGATGTGGATGGCATCGGGGATCTGCCCGCGACTCCATTCCTCCTGCCGCCGCACATCGAGCACAGCAGCGTTCGTGTAGTGCCGCCGACCGTCCACCTCATCGAAGTCGATGGCCTTGAGCATCCGCAGCTTGTCGTTGCCGCTACCGTACTCCGTCAGCGTATCCGGCGTGATGATGCCCTGCACCTCATCCAGCCCGATGCGGACGAGTGAACGAATCGCTTCCTCTGCTTGGCTCTCTTCGACGACGAGCACGATGGACTTACCCGGCATCACATACGACCCGGCGACGGTGGCAAAACTGGCCCCGAGCGGCGCGAGGACCGAACCGTCGAGGTGCCCTTTGATAAACGTGTGTCGGGGCCGTGTATCGATGACGACCGTGTCCTCGCCTAGTCTATCCAGATCGGAGGCAGCGATCGCGGCAGGCACCGGAAGGCTACCGAGTAGCGCCGGACCGTCTCTGTTCTCGCGCTTCATTCGGGCGAAGTAGAGCGGCGGCTCCGGCTGACCGTCGAGGATCTCTTCAACGAACGCGCCCTCTCCCCTCTTGGACGCGAGAATCGAGCGGTTCTGCATCATCTCATACCCGAGCGTCGATTGGGGCACCGAGCCGAGCGCTTTGCCGCACGCACTGCCCGCACCGTGCCCCGGCCAGACTTGGAGGTAGCCGGGCAATCCTGCCAGTTGTTGGACGGACTCATACAGTGCCCGCGCTGCCGGTTCGCGCGCGCCAACTTCGCCCGCTGCCGTCTCCAGCAGGTCAGGCCGCCCGAGGTCGCCGACGAACACGAAGTCGCCGGAGGCGAGGCCGAGCGGCTCGCTGGCTCCGCCGCCCTCGTCGGTGATGAGGTAGCTCAGGTGCTCCGGCGTGTGACCGGGCGTGTGCAGCGCCTCGATCTTGATATTGCCAATACGGAACGTGTCCCGGTCGCGGAGCAGTTGCACGTCATATCCCTCGCCCCAGCCGTAGGTCCAGTCGGGACCGCCCTCAGCGGAGAGGTAGACCTTGACGCCGTGCTGCTCGGCGAACTCGCGAGCACCCGAGAGAAAGTCGGCGTGGATGTGCGTCTCGGCGACGGCGACGACCCGAAGGCCCTCGCGCTGGGCGGCCTCGACGTAGCGGTCGATGTCGCGCTCGGGGTCGATGATGAGCGCTTCCTTCGTCTTCTGACAACCGACGAGGTAAGCGTACTGCGCAAGGGACGGGTCGAATATCTGACGGAACAGCATGACGTTCGTGCTGGCTTGGAAGTAGATGATGACTAAATGTACTTACGCAAAACGCTGGCACCCTCCGTCAATCCGTTTCCAAGGCCTTGGCCTCATCCCAGTAGCCGTCCATCTCGGCAAGATCGGCGACATCGAACGAGCGGCCTTGCTCCGCGAGGCGGGTTTCGACGTGCCGGAAGCGCCGCTGAAACTTGTCGAGCGTCCGGCGGAGCGCGTTCTCGGGCGTGACCCCGGAGAAGCGGGCGTAGTTGACGAGCGCGAAGAGCACATCGCCGAACTCGTCCTCACGCTCCTCTACCGTCGCTCTGCGCTCGACGAGGGCGCGCAATTCACGGACCTCTTCCTCCACCTTCTCCCACGCCCCGGCAGCTTCGGGAAAATCGAACCCGACCCCAGCGGCTTTCTCCTGCACCCGCTGGGCGCGGAGGAGCGCAGGCAACTGACGCGGCACACCGTCGAGTACCGACCGTCTCGCTTCGCCCTGACCGGCGCGCTCCTGCTGCTTGATCTGTTCCCAGTTGCGGAGCACCTCACCCGTCCCACTCACCGTGGTATCCCCAAACACATGTGGGTGCCGCCGGACGAGCTTCTCCATCTCGCGCCGGATCACGTCTTCGAGCGTAAAGGCCCCGGTTGTGGTCTCGGCGATCTCGCTGTGGAAGACGACGTGGAGCAAGAGGTCGCCGAGTTCGCCGCCTAGCTCCGGCCAGTCTGCCTCGTCGATGGCATCGACGGCTTCGTAGGCTTCTTCGATGAGGAGGTGTTTGACGGAGTCGTGCGTCTGCTCGCGGTCCCACGGGCAGTCCCGGCGAAGGCGGCGGACGACAGCGACGAAGTCGGACCACAACTCGGGCACGGCGGCGGCGCGGTCTTCGTCGGTGAGCTGAAGATCGGCAGTGTTCACAGGCTGGCTCGAAAACGAAAGGGAGCGGAAAGTACGGACTCATGCGGCTCGCCTGCGCCACGGCTCTCTATCTTTACGATCTCACGTCCATCACTCTTCAGCTCCATGCCTCACCCCGAACCCGGCCTCGACCCGGACGCCCGCCTCCGCGACGAACTGGTCGCCCTCCTCCGCAGCGGCGCGCCGCACGTGTCCCCGACCGACGCCCTAGCCGACATTCCGTTCGAGCGAGTCCACGAGCGTCCCGACGGCTTCGGCCATTCGCTCTGGGACGTCGTCTACCACCTCTGGTTCGATCAGCGCGATGTCGTAGGCTACTTCCAAAACCCGGACCATGAGGTGCCTTCGCTCGCAGACTCTTGGCCTGACGGACCTGCTTCGTTGGAACAGTGGGAGGCAACGCGCTCTGGATTCCTAGACGACCTCGACACGCTCATTGCCCGTATCGAAGACGAAGCAACCGATCTCTACGCCGAGATCGACCATGCGCCGGGGCTGACGATGTTGCGCGAGGTGTTCGTCGTCGCCGACCACAACGCCTACCACCTCGGCCAACTCGTCCAGTTGCGGAAGGCGCTTGGCATATGGGGCGGGTGAGAGAAGAGATAGAGGAGAGAGAACAGAAGGAGGAGAGAGAGGGTTTTTCTCTTCTATCTTTTCTATCTCCTCCTTCTTTTCTCTACCTACCTACTCCGTGGAGACAAACACCCACCCATCCAACTTTCTCCGCGAGATCATCGCCGCCGACGTCGAGGCCGGGACCTATGACGGGCGCGTAGTGACGCGCTTCCCGCCCGAGCCGAACGGCTACCCGCACCTCGGGCACGCGCAGAGCATCTGCCTCAACTTCGGCCTCGCCAAAGAGTTCGGCGGGCAGACGTATCTCCGCTTCGACGACACGAACCCGGAGACCGAGAGCGAGGAATTCGCCCGCGCCCTCGAAGACGCCGTGCGCTGGCTCGGGTTCGAGCCGGTCGAGGTGCGCTACGCCTCGGACTACTTCGGGCAGTTCTACGAGTGGGCCGTCGCCCTCGTCAAGAAAGGGCTGGCGTATGTGGACAGCCAGAGCGAGGAAGAAATCCGCGAAAACCGGGGCACGGTCACCGAGCCGGGAACGCCCTCGCCCTACCGCGACCGGTCGGTCGAGGAGAACCTGCGCCTGCTTGACGAGATGCGGCGCGGCGAGCATCCCGATGGCAGCCATGTCCTCCGGGCGAAGATCGACATGGCGAACGACAACATGAAGCTGCGCGACCCGCTGATGTACCGCATCCGCCGCGACGCACACCACTACCGCACCGGACAGGACTGGGCGATCTACCCGCTCTACGACTGGGCGCATGGCCAGGGCGACGCGGTCGAGGGCATCACGCATTCCGTCTGCACGCTAGAGTTCGACGTCAACCGCCCGCTCTACAACTGGTTCTTGGACGCCATCGGCATCCCCGAGCCGCGCAATCACCAGTACGAGTTCGCCCGCTTCAACCTCGACTACACGGTGATGAGCAAGCGCACGCTCCGCCGCCTCGTCGAGGAGGGGCACGTTGCGGGTTGGGACGACCCTCGGATGCCGACGCTCGCGGCGCAGCGGCGGCGCGGCGTCCGGCCCGAGGCACTCCGCACATTCTATCACGAGATCGGCGTGACGAAGGTCAACGGCAGCATCGACCTCGCCCGCTACGAGTACGCCATCCGCAGTGACCTCAACGCCATCGCCCCCCGCGTGATGGCCGTGACGAACCCGCTCAAGCTCGTGATCGACGGGGCCGAGCCGGAGATCATCGACGCACCGTACTGGCCGCACGACATCGAGCCACCTGCCGGTGCTCCGACCTCGCGCCCGGTCCCGTTCGGGCCGGAGCTGTGGATCGAGCGCGACGACTTCGCCGAAGACCCGCCGAAGAAGTGGAAACGTCTCTCCCCCGGCGCGACCGTCCGCCTCCGCCACGGTCCGGTCGTCACTTGCACCGAGGTCGAAAAGGATGGCGACACCCTTACTGCTGTACACGCCCGCCTCGCCTCGGACGATGAGAAGCCGCGTGGCGTGATTCACTGGGTCGAGGCCGAGCACGCACTCCCCGCCCGATTCCGGCTCTACGACCGCCTCTTCACCGACCCGAATCCCGGCGCGCTCGACGATATCACCGAGGCGCTTAACCCGGACTCGCTCGTCGAGACGCAAGGCTTTGTCGAGCCAAGCGTAGCGCATGATCGGGCAGATACACGCTACCAGTTCGAGCGACTCGGCTTCTTCTGGCGTGACCCGGAGGACAGCACGCCGGATGCTCTCGTCTTCAACCGAATCGTCGCGCTGAAAGACAACTGGGCGAAGCAGCCAGCGAGCAGCGAGCAGCAGGCAGCGAACAGCAATCAGAAAACCCCCGCACAACCTACGGCCCCGCGTGACCCAGCCGCGGGGTTGTCAGAGATCGAGCGGGCCGAGTACGACTCCCTCATCGCACGCGGCACGGGCGAGGAAGAAGCCGCAGTCCTAGCCGCCGACACCGACCTTCGCTCACTTTTCGAGGCGACCGTCGCTGTCGGAGCCTCCGTGCGGGAGGCGGCGATTCTGCTCGTTCATGAGTTGCGCCCGGCCCTCGGCGACCGGACCCTCGCCGAGTCTGCCGCCACGCCGGAGGCCCTCGCCGACGTCCTCCGTCTCATCGGGCAGCAAACGATCACACGAACGGCGGCAGGCGAGGTAATCGCGGCGCTCGTGAACGAAGGCGGCACCGCCGAGGCAGTCGTCGAAGCGCGGGGCCTCGCCGCCGTGCGCGACGATGCGGCGCTCGCGCCCGAAATCGACGCTGTCCTCGCCGAGCACCCGGACGAGGTGGAGCGCTACCGTGCGGGCGAGCAGCGCTTGCTCGGCTTCTTCATGGGCCAGACGATGCGGCGCATCGGAAAAGGCGGCGACGCCCAAGCGGTCCAATCTCTCTTGCAGGAAAAACTCGGCGGTTGACGCAGAGATCCTTTTGACCTGATGCCAACACAGCTTTCTGAGAAACCTCCTCCTCCGAAGTTCGCGGGGTCTGTCACCCGGAAGCTGTGGCTACTCAGTGGGCTGCTCCTCGTCGGGATTGGCAGCGTTGGCGTCGTCGTGCCGGGATTGCCCACAACCGTCTTTTTCATCGGAGCGGCGGCGTGCTTCGCCCGGTCGAGTCCGCGCCTCGAACAGTGGGTGCTGGACCTCCCCCGCATCGGCCCGCTCGTGCGTGACTATCGCGCCGGGCTTGGGATGCCACGCCGTGCCAAGTATATGGCTGTCGCCATGATCACCGTCGTCGTGAGCTTGAGCGTGCTTGCTATCCCGTCCTTCGTCGGGCAGGTACTCACCGTCGCCTTTGCACTCGTCGGTATCGCCTATATCCTGCTCCGTGTTCCGACCCGCGAGCGGGTGCTTGCCGAGCGAGAACAGACAGACCGCTAGGGTACGAGTAGCTCGCCCGCGCCCCACAGCACGAGGATCAGCACGGTGAGCGCACCGATGCGGGCGAGCGGGCCGTAGTCTCGCACGCTCCGATAGACGAGCAGCCCGAGCACCGCGCCGACGAGACCGCAGAACAGCCCACTGAACGCAAGCGGCACAGCAGGCGCTGCAGCCGGAGCCAGCGTGAACATCAGCACGAGGCCGGGCAGGATCGCAAACGGTGCGTTCTGCGGCGTGATCTGGAACGGGGCCTCAGCCATCAGCCCAACTCGTCGGCAGCGCGGCGGAGGCGGCGGATCGTGGCCTCGCGCCCGATGAGGACGAGCGTCTCGAACATGCCAGCTCCAGCGGTCGTGCCGGTGGTGGCGAGGCGGACAGGGTGGATGATCCGTCCGAAACCCGCTCCCTCGTCTTCGCCGAGTTGCCGCATCACAGCCTCGGTGCTTTCTTCGGTGAAGGTGTCGTCGGCTTCGAGCCGGTCGGCGTAGGCGCGCATCAGGCCGGCGCTGTCGTCCTTCCAGCGCTTCTTGAGGCCCTGCTCGTCGTAGGTCGTCGGGTCTTGGAAGAAGTAAGCAGCGTCGGCGAGATTGTGCGCGAAGGTCAGCCGCTCGTGCATCAGCGCCGCGACGGCTTCGAGGTGCGCCGGATCGACCGGTCCGACACGCTCCTCCACTCCAGGGCGGGCACGCTCGGCGATCTCAGTGGGCGATAGCTCACGGACGTACTGCCCGTTGAACCACTGGAGTTTGTCGATATCGAACTGCGCCCCGCTGTGGGCCGTCCGCTCGATGGAGTAGGCCTCGACCAACTCGCTCAGCGTGAACAGTTCGCGCTCGTCGCCGGGGTTCCAGCCGAGGAGCGCGAGGAAGTTGACGAGGGCCTCCGGCTCGTAGCCCTGTGCGATGTAGTCCTTGACCGACACCGGGATCCTCATTTTATCGGCGTTGCGCTTCGAGAGCTTGCCCCCGGTGGGCGACATGATGAGCGGCAGATGCGCGAACGCGGGCGGCGGCCACCCGAAGGCGTCGTAGAGCAGGACGTGCTTCGGCGTGCTCGGCAGCCACTCCTCACCCCGGATGACGTGCGTAATCTGCATCGCGTGATCGTCCACGACGTTCGCGAGGTGGTAGGTCGGAAAGCCGTCGCTTTTAAGGAGCACCTGATCGTCCACGGTGTCGGTCTCGAACGCCACCGGCCCACGGATGAGGTCGTCGAACCGGACCGTCTGCCCCGGCTCCACCTTCAGCCGGACGACGTACTCCTCGCCCGCGTCGAGCCGCCGCTGGACTTCGTCGGCGTCGAGCGTGAGAGCGTTCATCATCTGCATCCGCGTCGCGGCGTCGTACTTCGGCGAGGGGTTGTCTGGCGTTTTCAGACGCTCGCGCATCGCGTCGATCTCCTCCGCCGTGTCGAAGGCGACGTAGGCGTGCCCACTCGCCAGCAGTTGGTCGACGTGCTCGCGGTACAGGTCCGTCCGCTGGCTCTGGCGATACGGCCCAACGTTGCCCCCCTTGTCGGGGCCTTCGTCGACCTCCAGCCCGACCCACCGCATCGACTCCACGATATCCTGCTCGGCCTCCTCGACGTAACGCGACTGGTCGGTGTCCTCGATGCGGAGGACGAACGTGCCGCCGTGCTGGCGGGCGAAGAGGTAGTTGTAGAGCGCGGTGCGGAGGCCGCCGATGTGGAGCCACCCGGTCGGGCTGGGAGCAAAGCGGACGCGGACAGAGTCGGACATGAGAGAGGCCGTGAGGCGAAGTGGAGGATCGCCTCAGTATAGCCGCGGCCTCGCCCATGCGTTGTGCAAATCCGGGTGAAAGGCAGAGGTACAGTCCGTAGTCCTAGTTTGTCATTTCGAGCGTAGCGACGAAGCAATCTCCAAATGACTGAGTCGCCGTCGGGAGATTGCCGCGTCGGCCTTCGGCCTCCTCGCAATGACAGGTCACCCGTCGTAGGCGTCCGCGTGCACGCCGCGCACGGCCCGACCGGAGGGGTCGGCGGCGCTAGCGAAGGCGGCGTCCCATTCGAGCGCGGTCGCCGTGCTGCACGCGACGGACTTTTCCCACGGCACGGTCTGCGCGCAGGCATCCTGCGGAAAGTGCTCAGCGAAGTACGTCCGGTAGAGGTACGCCTCCTTCGTGTCGGGTGTGTTGATCGGAAAGCGAAAAGCAGCGCGTCCAAGTTGCTCATCGGTCACCTGCTCCTCGGCGTAGGCCTTGAGCGAGTCGATCCACGAGTAGCCGACGCCGTCGGAGAACTGCTCCTTCTGTCGCCACGCCACCGACGCGGGCAGCGTGTCCTCGAACGCCTCGCGGAGGATGTGCTTCTCCATCTTCCCGTCCGTCGCCATCTTCGCCGCTGGGTTGAGCCGCATCGCCACGTCGATGAACTCTTGATCAAGGAACGGCACGCGGGCCTCAACGCCCCACGCGGCCATTGCCTTGTTGGCGCGGAGGCAGTCGTAGGCGTGGAGACGGTCGAGCTTGCGGACGGTCTCCTCGTGGAAAGCGCGGGCGTCGGGGGCTTTGTGAAAGTAGAGATACCCACCGAAGATTTCGTCGGAGCCTTCGCCGGAGAGGACCATCTTGATGCCCATCGCCTTGATGCGGCGAGCCATGAGATACATCGGCGTCGCGGCGCGGACGGTGGTGACATCGTAGGTCTCGAGGTGATAGATCACGTCGGAGAGCGCGTCGATCCCTTCCTGCACAGTGAAGTGGAAGGCGTGGTGCTCGGTCCCGATGAAGTCCGCCACCTCCTGCGCCGCCGCGAGGTCGGGGCTGCCTTCGAGGCCGATGGCGAACGAGTGGAGACTCGGCCACCACGCCTCGGTCTCATCGCCGTCCTCGACGCGGCGGGCGGCGAACCGCTTGGCGGTGGCGGCGATAACGGAGGAATCGAGGCCGCCGGAGAGAAGCACGCCGTAGGGCACGTCGGTCATGAGCTGGCGCTTGACGGCGGCTTCGAGCGCGGCCCGCACCTCGGCGGGATCGGCATCGTTGCCTTCGACGGCCTCGTAGGTCCACCAATCGCGTGTGTAGTAGCGTTGCGGCTCGCCGACCTCACTGTCCCAGACGTGCCCCGGTGGGAACGCCTCAATCTGCTGGCACACCGGCACGAGCGCTTTCATCTCAGAGGCGACGTAGAGTGTCCCGTGCTCGTCGCGCCCGGTGTAGAGCGGCATCACGCCGTAGGGGTCGCGGGCGATCAAGTAGCGGTCGCGCCCAGCGTCGTAGAGCACAAAGGCGAAGATGCCAGTCAGTCGGTCGAGGAAGTCGGCCCCAAGCTCGCGGTAGAGCGGGATCAGCACCTCACAGTCGGAGTCCGTCTGGAACGGGTACGGCGTGGCGAGGCCGTCGCGGAGTGCGCGGTGGTTGTAGATCTCCCCGTTGACGGCGAGGGCGACGGTGCCTGCCTCGTCGGTGAGCGGCTGTGCGCCGTGGAGCACATCAACGATGGCGAGGCGCTCGTGCGCGAGAATCGCACGGTCAGATTCGTAGACGCCCGACCAATCGGGGCCGCGATGGCGCTGGAGCTTGGAGAGGCGGAGGGCGGTGGCGCGGAGGTCGTCCGCCGCACCGTGAGGTTCGAGGATGCCGAGGATAGAGCACATGGGTTCGGGAGGTTGAGACAAAAAAAGCGACTCCCCCGTCTGGAGGAGCCGCTTGGAATGCCGGATGGATCGCTGTCGTCAACGCGCACCGGGTTCCGCAACCCCTCGGGGAGCCGGATTCGGATTCACGTTATTGACGTTGAGCGAGAGCATAGATCGTTGCGGGCGTGGGCCGGTCACAGGATACACCTTCGGCCTCCCGGCGTCAAGCCTTAATTACTGCCCTTCGAGCGTGTCGTCCTCGACCGTCACCCTTGAAACAGAGACACTACCACCAGCCCAATAACAGGTCCTCTACGGATACGAGTTGATCGGAAGACCACAAACCCCACTCTTTCGGCTCGTCATTTGGAACGTTCACGTATGCGAAGTAGAGCGAGTCTCCTCGCAGATGGTATGCCATGTACTCTGTCTCCCGATACTCGGAGAACCACGGCTCACCCGGCTCGATTACGAAAACCCCGCTGGAATCACGCACGGATGCAGAGTAAGTCCTCACCATATCTCGATCATAGGGAAGCAACGCAGCCCATGAGTAAAGATTCGGCGCACCGCTCGTACCAATGCGATCTCCAAAGAAGCTGTAGTCTAGCTGCCCCTCTCCGTAGGCGTCCAGAGCGAGGCGAAAGCTCTGCCGCTGATCTATCCCGCACTCATACGTGTCAAACGTCCCTTCCCAGACTCCTGCGAGTTGACCTGTCTGCCCTGCAGTTCGAGTGAGTGCTTCGTGACCGTGCTCATAGGTAGCAAAGAGATAGACATTCTTTACAACCGGCGACGCGAGCGCAAGTAGGGCGATGCCGAGAAGCCAGAGGATCGCTTTGCGCATGAGCAATGGACAGCCTATTGCCCTTCAAGGGTGTCGTCTTCGACCGTCACGCCGGGGTAGATCACGTAGACCGGCTCGGCGTGCTCAATGGGCACGATTCGCACGGTCTCGACCGGCTCGGGCCCCGGCAGGAGCGCGCCGACGGCGATCACGAGTGCCACAAGCGCGAGCGCGGTCCCGACCGTCACCCGTCGACGGAGGGCGCGAAAGGGCTGGCGGTCCCCGGCCCGGTCGCGGACGGGTCCGGCCCGAAGCTCGTCGATCCGCTGGAAGAGCGCTTCGTCTACGGCGGGCGCGACGGGGTTGGCGTCGATGCGCGTGGCGAGGCGGAAGTCCATGAGGGCGTTGAATTGCACCCGCGCCTCGCGGCTCTCAGCAAGGTGGGCGAACAGCTCGCCCTGCCGGTCGAGCGGTAGCTCGCCGTCCACGTAGAGGTTTAGCAAGTCTTCGGTGTGGTCAGTCATCACAAGAGGTCATCAGCAGGAGGACAGGCGTCGAGACGAAATCAGGCGTTGCGGGTTGCAGCCGAGGTGGGCACCGAGCCGGGGTCGGGGTCAAGGATCGGACGAAGGAAGGTGCCGAGCTTGCGGCGCGCTTTGAAGAGGCGACTCTTGACCGACGACACCGTGTTGCGCGTCACCGCCGCGATCTCCTCGTAGCTCAGGTTCTGGTATTCCCGAAGGACGATCACCTCGCGGTACTCCGGGCTGAGGTGGCCGAGGTACTCGTTGACGAGCGCGACCTGTTCGCTCTTCATGAGTTGCGAGAACGGCGTCTCCCCTCGCGCCGTCGGCTCGGTCTCGCCGAGGGGCACCTGCCGCCCGCTCCGCCGAAGCTGGTTCAGGCACTGGTTCCGAGCGATGGTGAAGAGCCACGCCTTGAATGAGCCGGGGCGCGTGAGCCGCTCGCGGTTCTCGTAGACCCGAACGAAGGTCTCTTGCAGCACATCCTCCGCCGCCGCCCGGTCGAGCAGCATCTTGGCACAGAAGGCATAGACGGAGGCTTTGTAGCGGTTGTACAGGGTGACGAAGGCGAACTCGTCGCCCGCTTGGAACGCTTCGATGAGGGAACGGTCGTCCGGCGCCATAAGCAGGAAGGTTTCGAGGTAGACACAGCATCTTGGCCAAAGTTGCTCTCTGCCTTGCGCGTTTTTCGCCGATGCTTAAACCTCCATCCTCTGAACGCGCAAACGGGACAGTGTATTTTCGCACGCTTTCGAATCCGTATCCCCTGACTGCCACTCTCCGACTCAACATGCAGCGATTCCGCTCTGCTCTCCTGCCTACCCTCGCCGTCGTTCTTTTCGTCGGCCTCGTCGCAGGCTGTTCGTCCGGCCTCCGTCTTCCTGCTGACCCCGACGCTGCCGTCGTCGCGACGTTCGCGGGCGAGACGCTAACGCTCGGCGATTTTGAAGACCGCTACGCCCTGACTGTCGGCGGGCGCGACGCCGCCGCGGCAGACTCCCTCGGGGCCTACGAAGACTTCCTCAGCCGCTACGTCGATTTCCGTCTCAAGGTGCAGCAGGCCCGCGACCTCGGCCTCGACCAAGACTCGGCACTCGTAGCGGAAGTCGATGACTACCGCGCCCAGCTTGCCAAGCCGTACCTCGTCGAGCGCGAAGTCTTGGAAGACATCACGCGCGACCTGTACGAGAAGCAGAAAGAGGAAATCCGCGCTGCGCACATCCTGATCCGCGTGAATGAGAACGCCGCGCCCGAAGACACGCTCGCGGCCTACACCAAGCTAGAGACCCTGCGCGACTCCATCGTCGCGGGCGCTGACTTCGAGGAGTTAGCCGTGCGCCACTCCGAGGACCCGTCGGCCCAAAACAACCGGGGCGACCTCGGCTTTTTCTCGGGCGGCCGGATGATTCAGGCGTTCGAGGACATGGCCTACGAGACACCGGTTGGCGAGGTCTCGCCGACGTTCCGAACACGCTTCGGCTATCACATCCTGAACGTCACGGACCGCCGCCCGGCCGAGGGCGAGATTCAGGCCTCGCACATCCTCATCCGCATCAGCCCTGAGGCCACCGCCACCGACTCCACCGAAGCCCGCGAGTTGGCGGCGTCGCTCCGTGACCGCGTGCTCGCCGGGGAAGACTTCGCCACCCTCGCCCGTCAGTATTCCGACGATGAGGCCTCGGGCCAGCGAGGCGGCGACCTCGGCTTCTTCGCCCGCTCGCGCATGGTCGAGCCGTTCGCCAACGCGGCCTATGCCCTCTCAGCCATCGGCGACGTGTCGGACGTGGTTGAGACCCGCTTCGGCTACCACATTATCCTCCTCACCGACCGGAAGGACCTGCCCACCTACGACGAGGCGTATCCCGACCTGAAGCAGACCGCCGAACGCCTGCCGCGCACCGCCGTCCGCCGCCAAGCCGTCGGCAAAGCGTTCCGCGAAGAGGTCGGCAGCATGGTCGATAGCGATGTCTTGAACCGCGCGACCGCTCCCTACACGCCGGATAGCCTCATTTTCCTCGCCGCCACCCAGAACTTCGGCGACATGGGCGGCGAGAGCTTTGCCACCGTCGGCGACTCCTCGTTCACGCTCAACGAGTTCGCCGACTACATCCGGCAGGCCCGCCCAACACCGGGGGCCGACCAGTCCAGCCAACTCCTCGAACTCGCCGGTGACTTCCTGAACGAAGAGTCTGTCGAACTCGTCGCCCTCCGGCTCGAAGAGCGCGACCCCGAGTTCCGCCGGATCATGCAGGACTACGCCGACGGCGTGCTTCTCTTCCGCATCTCCGAGGACTCTGTCTGGAATGCCGCCTCCCGCGATTCGCTCGCGCTGATGGCCCACTACGAGAGCCACGCTGCCGACTACCAGTTCCCCGAGCGGCGTCGCGTCGTCGGCTTCTACAGCCGGAGCGACTCCTTGCTTCAGGTCGTCGCCTCAGCCCTCGATGCGGGTCAGTCGCCGCTGGAGATCGAAGCCCTCGTCGAAGGGGCCGATCATGGCGTGCAGATCGACACGGTCTACATCAACAGCGAGCGCGAGATGGCGACGGGCGGGTCGGAGACGATATTCGACCAAGCCCGCGTGCTCAATGTTGGGCAGCGCTCCTCGGTCCTCCCCTATCAGAGCCGTCAGGCCATCCTCTTCCTCGACGCGGTCGAGCCGCCGCGCGCGATGACCTTCGACGAAGCTCGCGCTCAGGTAGTCGCCGACTATCAGGACGTGCTGGACGAGCGGCTCCGCGCTCGGCTCCGTGCGAGCTACAGCGCCGAACTCTTCCCTGAGTTTCTCCGCTTCGCCTTCGAGGGCGAGCCTATGATGGAAGAAGAGGCCATGATGGACGACAGTGCCTCCATGGAGTAGCCTCTCCGATGCAATAAGCTGACCCGTCGCCGCGTATGGAGGAGGGGAGCCGCCGAACGCACGCTGGCTCCCCTCCCCTTTTCAGCCCGCTATGCCCCGCCTCGTCCTCCTTCTTCTCGTGACTGCCCTCGGCCTCGCTGCGTGTGGCGATGCCGCGCCGCCGGTGCCGGATGAATACGTCGCCCGCGTAGGCAGCGAGGTACTGACGGAAGCAGCGCTGGAGGCGGCACTCGACGTAGCCCCCGCAGGACTGGACAGCGTAACGGCGCGGCGACAGGTGATCGAGCAGTGGGTGACGGCAGAGCTGATGGCCCGCGAGGCCGAAGCCCGTGGCCTCCGCGAGCAGCCCGACGTGCAGCGCCAACTCGAAGAAAACGAACGAGCCGTCCTCGCGGCGGCCCTCCTCGGCTCGCTCTACGAGGAAGGGGCTATCGATCCCAGCCGTGCCGACCTCGACACCTACTTTGATCGCAACCGTGAGCGTCTTCGGCTGCGTGAACCATTCGTCCGGGTCCGCTTCATCGAGACGAACACCCGTAACACCGCACAGGCCGCACGCCGTGCGATGCAGCAGGCCATGCTCAACGCCCGTCAGGACTCTCTCTGGGAAGTCGCTGCCCGGTCCTTCGCCATCGACACCACCGCTTCGCTCACCCTCGGGCGCACCTACGTCCCCGAAAGCCGACTGCTCGCCGACGAGTCCTCGGTCTGGCAGACGATTCGCCAACTCGGCCCCGGCCAGATCAGCGCCGTCCTCGACACCGACAGCACCTTCCACGTTCTTCAACTCGTCGACCGTGCCTCGGCAGGCAGCGAGCCAGAGCTTGCTTGGATCGAAGACGAAGTCCGGCAGCAGCTCACCATCGGTGCGCGGAAACAGATGGTAGCCCGTCAGGTGCAACGCCTCCGCAATGAGGCGGTGTCACGCGGCAACCTAGAGATCCGCGAGCCGAAACTCGAAGCCACGCCCCTCCCCGACTCCACCCAGCAGGCACTCGCCGAGGAGGGTTCCTGACCCGCCGCCTCGTCTTCAACCTCTTTTCCTGCACTTACCCCGCTCTGTTGATGCCTCTGCCCCGCCTTCTCGTCGTCCTCACCGGCGCACTCCTGCTCGGCTCCGTGCCTGCCTCCGCCCAGCCTGTCGGCGAGGTAGACGGCATCGTTGCTGTCGTCGGGAGTAATGTCATTCTCCGCTCGGATGTCGAGGCGCTGTCGCTTCAACTCGCACGCGGCGGCGCGATCTCCGACGAGGTCCGCCGTCAAGCCTTCAGCGACCTCATCACGCAGGAGGTGCTCGTCGAGCACGCGGGGCGCGACACAACGGTCGTCGTCACCCCGGATGAAGTCAACGAAGCGCTCGACCAGCGCACGGACGCACTCATCCGTCAGCTCGGCGGCGAGGATCAGGTGGTCGAACTCTATGGCCGGAGCGTGAACCAGATCCGTGAGGACTTCCGCGACCAGGTCCGTGACCAGCTCCTCGCCCAGACCTTCCAGCGCCGCAAGTATTTCCAGATCCGTATCACCCCGCAGGAGGTCCGCGAGTGGTTCGCCGAGATCCCGACCGACTCGCTCCCCGAAGTGCCCGAACTCGTCCGGGTCGCCCACATCGTACGCTTCCCGGCCATCGACCAGCGCGCCCGCAACGCCGCCCGCACCACCATCGACGCCATCCGTGACTCGATTGCCACCGGCACCGATACCATCGAGGACTTGGCCGGACAGTTCTCGCAGGACCCCGGCAGCGTGCAGCGCGGCGGGCGCTACGAGCGCGTCAACATCCGCGACCTCGTCCCTGAGTTTGGGGCTATCGCCGCAACGCTCCAGCCCGGCGAACTAAGCCAGGTCTTTGAGACGCAGTTCGGGTTCCACGTCATGCGCCTCAACAACCGCCTCGGCGACGTGGTGGACTTCAACCACGTCCTCATCCGCATCGACGAATCGCAAACCGACCCGAGCGAGGCGATTGCCACGCTCACCATGGTCCGCGACTCAGTCCTCGCGGGCGGCTCCTTCGCGCTGCTCGCCAAAGAGTTCTCCGAGGACGAAACCTCGGCAGCGCGCGGCGGCAACGTCACGGTCCCCCAGACCGGCGACCGCGATCTCCGCTACGAAGCCCTCAGCCCGGCGTGGCACACGGCGATTGACACGCTGGAGGTTGACGAGGTCAGCCATCCTGCTGAGGTGGACCTCCTTGACGGGCAGCGCGCCTACCACATCGTTAAGCTTCAGAAGCGTACCCCGGCCCACCCCATGACCCTCGCCACCGACTATCCACTGATCGAAGAGTTCGCCCTTCAGGAAAAGCGGCAGCGGGATATGAATGCGTGGGTCGAGGAGTTGAAAGAGACGGTCTACATCGCCATCAAAGACAGCCAATTTTCGAGTGCCGAAGTGTCGAGTGTCGAATGACGTACCCCGACCGATCCCGCACCCATTCGCCCCTCGTTATTCGTAACTCTTAATTTGCCATGGCCGTCCCCGCTTCCTCTGATCCTACTGCTGTCGATGCGCTCCACGATGCCTATGGACGGCTGCGCGGCGAAATCGGCAAGGTCATCGTCGGGCAGGACGAGGTCGTGCGCGGGGTAATCGTGTGCCTGCTGGCGCGGGGACACTGCCTGCTCGTCGGCGTCCCCGGCCTCGCCAAGACGCTGCTCATTCAAACGCTCGCTCGGGCGCTCGACCTGAAGTTCAGCCGCATCCAGTTCACCCCGGACCTGATGCCGAGCGATATCACCGGCACCGAGATCATCGAGGAGAACCAGGACACCGGGCGGCGCGAGTTCAAGTTCGTCCGAGGCCCCATCTTCGCCAACATCGTCCTCGCCGACGAGATCAACCGGACCCCACCGAAGACGCAGGCCGCACTGCTGGAAGCGATGCAGGAGCACCACGTCACCGCCTCGGGCGAGACGTTTGTGCTGGACGAGCCGTTCTTCGTCCTCGCCACGCAGAACCCCATCGAGCAGGAGGGCACGTATCCCCTTCCCGAAGCCCAGCTTGACCGCTTCATGCTGAACCTCTGGCTGGACTACCCGAGCTTCAAGCAAGAGGTCGATGTCGTCCGCTCGACGACAGGCGCCCGTACCGCAGACATTTCCCCCGTGCTTGGGCACGAGGAACTGCTGGCGTATCAAAACCTCGTCCGGCAGGTGCCCGTGGCGGACAACGTGATCGAGCACGCCGTCCGCCTCGTGGCGCGCACCCGACCGGGCCGCGACGGGACACCGCAGGCTGTCAACGACTATCTCAGCTACGGGGCCGGGCCACGCGCTTCGCAGTATCTCATTCTCGGAGCCAAAGCCCACGCGCTGCTTGACGGGCGACTGACGCCACTCGTGGACGACGTGAACCGGATGGCGATTCCCGTGCTGCGCCACCGCATCGTCCCCAACTTCAACGCCGAGGCCGAGGGCGTCTCCGCCGTGGACGTGATCCGCGGCCTGCTCGAAGGGTAGGCAATAGCACCCACCTAGAGCACGTTCTCAGAGATGGAATGTGATGCCGAGGCTGTTACCCCAAAGCGCCCGGCATCCGTATCTTAATTGTCTCCTCTGAATCGACTCCCCTTCCCGCTTTGATGACCGAAACGATGTCCGCTCCTGCTCCTTCCGTCCTCGATCTGTCCGGCCTCACCGAGCGGCAGCAACTCGCCTTCTACGGCGCCCTCTTTGCCCTCGCCGCGGCTGACAATTCCATCGACGAGCGCGAGTCTCAGCTAATCCTCGAATCGCTCCGCCTCGATGCCCTCTCTGAGGATGCCCGCCAGCGCGCGTTCGCCCTCAGCATCTCGCCGCCCTCGCTGGAGACGTGCCTCGACATCCTCCGCGACACCGACGAGCCCATCCGCCGCGCGCTCATGCTGAACCTCGTGGATGTGGCCCTCGCCGACGATGAGATCGAACCGGGCGAACCACAGACGCTGGACAAGGTGCGTAGCGAGTTAGGCATTACGCCCGAAGAGTTGGCAGCGATGCACACCTACGCCTACCGCGTCCGCCAGCAGGCCAACGGCGAGCCGGTCCCCCACCCGCTCGCCTGCCCTCCGGAGCTAGACGCCTAGTCGGTCGCACTCTTCGAGTACGCTTCAACGAACGCTGGAACAGCCCTCTGGCCCTGATGGTATGCTGCGGTGCCTCCGTAGCTCAGTTGGTTAGAGCAGCTGACTCTTAATCAGCGGGTCGTAGGTTCGAGTCCTACCGGGGGTACCTGACTGGACAGGCTGCTAATTACGGTGGCCTGTTCTTTTTTTTTACGCCCCATACGCTCTGCATTCGCCGAAATCAGGTCGAATGCAGGGTGCAATACGGTGGTTCGACACCGCTCGTTTTCGTACACGATAGGCCCCGGAAACAGCAATCCGATGAGCCGCTGTTTGATCTCCAGCGACGCTTCGCCGAAGTATCGCGGTAGGTCGGACAGCAGAGAGAGTCCGTACTCGAGGTAGCGCTGAAAGCCGTCATCGCCTGCTTCTAGTTCGGCAAGACGGCTACGATCCGCATCCAGCTTCTCTCGGTACGCCCCTTTCAATCGAGCGTATGAATCCTGTTCGAGTTCGCCCTCTAAATACTTCTCATCGACTTGAAGAAGACGCTGTTCGAGCTTCTCTATCTCAGCCTCTCCACATTGCACTTGAACCGCTTTGGATTTCTCCCTACTCTCGAACAGGTCTTCCATGACCGCTAGATAAAGGGCGGCAACTTCACTGCTCGGGCTAACCTCACGTAGCTCGTTTACAAAGGCACTATTCGCTTCTTCAGCCCGAAAACGCTCTTTGCACCCGTTGCGGCAGTGGTAGTACCAGTAGTCCCCACCGTTACCTTTCGAGCAACTCCCTGTAAGCTTGCCGCCACACTGCCTGCAGGTCAAGAAACCTCGCAGGGGCAATGCTTCATGCCGCTTGGAGGGTTTGCCCCATCGACTACTCTTCGACGAAGCAAGCACCGCTTGGACACGCTGGAAGGTCAATGGGGAAACAATGGGATCGTGATTCCCCTCCACCTCTTCGTCCTCCTCATCACGCCACGCAGCGATGCGGATCCGCCCCGCATAGACCGGGTTGCGGAGAAGGTTGGAGAACTGGCTACTGCTACATGAGAGTCCTCGGGGGCGAAGCCGCTGCCGTACTTCCTCCAAAGCATACGCTCCCGTAGCAATGAGTTCGAATGCTTCGCGTACGATAGCCGCCTTGTCGCTATGTACTAGCTTCGGCTTCTCTCCACCGATTCGAATCGTGGTGAAGCCTAGTGGTGGTTTAGCCACCCAGCGTCCTTCTCGCATCGCCCGCCGCATCCCACGCTTGACATTAATCGACCGCCGCTCGTTCTCTACCTCGGGAGCCGCGAGATAGATCGCAAGCATCAACTTGTTCTCAGGGATCGAGAGGTCGAGCGGCTGATCAATGGCGCTGACTACGATACCAAGTTTATCAAACGTACCTAACATCTGGTAGGCATGGGGAGCATTGCGCGAGAACCGGTCCCACTTGATAAAGAGCAAAAGATCAATGCTGCGGCGATGCTTGCGCGCAAACGTCAACAGACGCTTGAACGCTGGGCGCTCAAACGTTTTGGCTGATGCATCATCTTGGAAGTGATCGACAGGCTCGATGTCGTGATCACGGCAGTACTTGCGGAGGCGCTCCTCCTGAGACCGGAGGCTATATCCTCTAGCCGCCTGCTCATCGGTCGATACGCGAGTGTATAGAAGCGCGCGTCGCTTCCCTGATCTTGAATAGGTCATAGTCGAGGTGGCCGAGGGCGTAGAGGAAATCACGAATGGCTCGGACCTCGTCATCATCGTACCGACGAGGTCCAGCGTTTAGGATTGCCTTGCACTGCTTGAGCGAGAGCATGAATCCGCACTAGGAGAGCACCTCCGGGACGTCCGGTCAGTACTCGGGTGCGAGAAGTAGCCTCTGGAAGTTCCAGTCAGCATATCACAGCTTTTCTTTCAAGCGCCGAATGATCGTTGTGTCCCTGCCGTCTTGGCGCTTGATAATGACGTCTTGGTGATCCGCCTCTCTCAGAATGTCGTGCACGCGGCGACGGTCTGATATCCGCTCCTCGGCTTCAGCCCTGTCGATCACTCCATTACGAGCATAGAGCGTAATCGTGCGCGTGGTCGGCTGGAGCACGCGGCGCAGCCAACGAAGCACCTTCCGCTCATTGGCGGTAGGAGGATCAAAAGGCTCATTACTCATCTTCATCTTCCCGTCCGAGTGAAATCAGGTACATGAAGAGCCCCCCCGCGATTAGCCCTGAGACAAAAGCATTGAACGAACTCGTTTCACGCTTGTCCTGTGTGCCAAAGCGACCGTACACGTCATTCCACAACCGGACAAGCGCGGCAGCGGAACCCGGATCTGGTGTCAGGGCACCGGTTTCCCATCGGTATATCGTGGCCTGGTCACGTCCGAAGAAGAAGCCGAACTGCGTACGACTCTGGCCCATATCCTCGCGGAGTTGACGAATCTCGTCAGGAGAAAGAGGTTGTGTGCGCATGGGAGTAAGGAGTAAACCTTGCTGACACATGATAATCATTACGCATTGCAATATGCAAGGCGTGACGAAAATCTTCTGATCGTGCCGGGGGTTTTGTCTCCTCGCGTCGCATCCAGCGGTGTCCGCCCGCGTCCCCGCTCGTCCGACCGCATCCTATGCTGTCCCATCAAGTCCCACTTTGTCCCAGATGCACCTCTAAGAGCGCGTGCGATGTCGCTCTCGGACCGACGTCCTTCCAGTTCCCCGCTCTGACACATGCTACTGACAAGCGTTTTCGCCCCGTCTATCGTCCTTGCAGGCCACCCATCGATTTACCGCCGTACACGGCGCTTGCCTCCTCCGCCCGACTCTAGGTAGGCCATCAATGCCTCCACCTCTACCCGACGGAATCGCTTCACTCCTGGCGTCTCCGTCCAGTAGTACAGCCCATCGGTGTAGCGCGTGATCTCGCCTCCATCGAGCTCGACTGCACGCAGCAGGCGGCGGAACCGGCGGTAGAAGGCCGAGCGCGAGACACCGAGCCGCTCGCGGAAGCGGGCAGCCACCTCCGTTGCTGTCATCATGGGATTCTCATCATCAACCGGTGCTCCTTTCCTCCGCTCAACCGGAGACAGAGCAACAGGCAAGGCAGCCCTCTGATCTTGCGAGACCGTGGTCTTCGTATCTACTTCCTTGGCAAGAGCATCAATGACTGTAGCCGAATCCTCTCGTGAGATCATCCTGCGTACGTCCAGACCCGCACCACGGAGGTCATCTATGCCGAGAAACTTAGCCATCTTGGCCGCTACAGAGCACGCTTCGATGGCGCGGCGTGCTTCGCTCAGAACAGCCGACGATGCAAGGAACTCCGCATCCCACGGTGCCAGCCCCTCGGGAGCAATCTGCAACTCTTGTAGCGACGACCGGCAGGCTTTCAGATTCGCTAGCTCGATCTGCAGGCGCGTTTGATCGGCGCTTAGGGCCCGTTCCTCGGCTTCGAGTCTTGCCAGAGTTCGCTTGTGTTCTTTCTCTAGAGCGTCAAGGTCAGCAGCGAGCTTCATGCGGATCTGCCGCTCTTCAGAACGTGAACTTTGACCAATATTGGTCAGGGTTGAGGTGATGTGAGATTCCGCCTCCGTCTTACCGTCTGCCTGGTGCGACCAACTAGGGCTCGCTCTGAGAGCGCCCCGCAACGCTTCGGACTGAGCAATCGTGCAGTCGGTTGACGCGCCCATATTGAGGCTCTTTCTCTTGTCTTCGTACGCGCTCCGTTCGGAAACGATGCGCTGCCTAGCCAAGTCACGCTCGTGGCGCAGCCATCGTGAGCACCTGTGGAAAATGTGGTCAAGGACACGGAAGGAGTCGAGGCGCTCAGTCACGAGCGGAGACTGGCTAGTCACGGTGTAGTCAACGAGGTGGCGCATGGCGGGAGCGCTGAGAAGTACAAGGGTTCGGTGGCAAGGATACATCCGAGGTGGCTCGGCGCAAGGGCATAGGAAGCAACTTCAACTTTGTCTGATCACTCTATTGCGATGGCGAATGTCATTGATACAGACCTTAGGTCGCGCGCGGGGACGACCTCGATCCAGAGACCATCGCTGGGCAATCAGCGCTTAGAAACCAGAAACCTGCTCTGGCAACAGCCCTGCTTAGAAGCATTCCTTAAACCATCCTAACACGAATCGTGTGCAAAAGCATCCTTAGGAGGGTAGCATGATTCCTTGCTCACTGAATCGCCGTGGTTAGGTCGAACATTGGGAGATAAATCGAGATGAGAATTGCGCCAAGCACAATGCCGAGCAGTACAATCATGACCGGCTCGATGACCGACGTCAGCGCGTCAACTGCGGTATCAACCTCCGTCTCGAAGTGCCCTGCTACATGGGCTAGCATCTCCCCGAGCCGAGCGGTCTCCTCGCCAACAGCGACCATCTGAACCACCATCGGAGGGAATACGCTGGCGGTTTCGAGCGGACCAGCGAGACTGCTTCCCCGGGTGACTCGGCGCTTCATCTCGCGCACCACGCGCTCGACGACCCGGTTGTTTACCGCTCCCGCCGTGACGTCGAGCGCCTCCGTGAGCGGAACGCCGCTTGAGACGAGCGTGCCGAGCGTGCTGCAGAAGCGTGCGGTGAGTGCCTTGCGGTAGAGCGTGCCTATGACCGGGACGCGCAGCTTGAATTGGTCCCAACGAACGGCTCCTTTATCCGTTGCCAAGACGCGGCGCACCAAGAAGACGAGCACTATACCGAAGAGCGCGAGCACGAGCGCGTAACGGCGCAGAAAGTCCGAGGCCGCAATTACGGCGAGTGTCGGGGCCGGAAGCTCTGCTCCGAAGTCGGCGAACATCTCGGCAAAGGTTGGAATGATGACCGCCAGTAGAAAAGCAGTTGCGCCGACCGTCACAGCCAAGACGACCGCCGGGTAGGCAATCGCAAGCCGGAGGCGACGGCGAAGCACCTGCTCGTTTTCGAGGTAGGCCGCAAGGCGCAAGAGCATCTGGTCGAGAAGCCCTGCGACCTCTCCTACCCTGACGAGGTGCACGTAGAGCACACTGAAGATTTCCGGGTGCTGGGCGAGGGCCAGCGAGAGGCTGTCACCGCTCCTCACTCGTTCGGCGACCCCAGCAAGGGTCGTCTGGAGAGCCGTGTGCTCGACCTGTCGAGCGGCTGTCTCCAGCGCTTCGACCACGGGAATCCGGGCGCTTACCATGACGGCGAGGCTCCGGGTGAACTCTACCACGGCGCGCACAGGAGGCTTCCGACCAGCTCTAAGTGTCTCCAATACTCCCGTCGTCTCAGGAACAGCTTGACTCGCCCGTTCCCCCTGCTGGCTCCTTTGCAGAGCGAGCGCCGCATAGGAGCCAGCCTTGCGCGGTGCCCGACTCGATGTCCGACCGGCGCGCTCTTGGACGGCGCGAGGGAGTTTCGGCATACGAGTTCAGGGAGCCTTTGGCTTGTCGCCTTGGAAAGCGGCTGAGTCCATGTTTATCGGGACGAAGAATATTCAGGCGCCCACCGGTGCGGACTTCGAAAATGAGCACTGAGGACGGCAGAAGATGTTTCAGCTTCGCGTACCCAGCCGAGTCGAACCTCTACGTAGACGGGGTGCTCCTCGGAGGTAGCAAGACTGAGCGGAGCTAAGCTACCCGAGGAAGCAAAATTGTCCTGGCGTTCGGGCCGCGTGCTTCCGTCCACCTCCCCGCTTCCATAAACCGTTACGTCGAAGTCGGCAACTCGTAGTTCCGGGCCGTGCATGGGGCGGGCGTTTCGTACGAGCACGCTGTCGTGTACCTCGTACACCAGGCGCATAGAGTCGTGCTTGACCAATTCCAGGCGATTCTGTGCCTCAGAGCGTGCATCTGCCCCTAACCACTCGGCCCAGACGACGCGCTCAGCCCGCCGGAGATCGGCTGCGAGGCGCTCCTGCACGACGTGGAGCGCGTTCTCAGCCGCAAGGCCGGTCTGCCAGCGAGTGACATACCCTGCGGCCAGAATGTAAGTTGTAAGGACGAGCCCTGCCACGAGCGTGGCAAGCATCGTCGCCACGACGACCTCGACGAGCGTAAACCCCGCCTCGGAATCGGTGCCGTGAGCGTCAGACACGAGGCCTTGCGTTTCTTGGCTTAAAAGCTCTCTTGGACTCATGGGCTCGCCCCCAAGGGTTCGCCCTTCTCTTGCCGCGCGGTTCGGAGGACTACGAGCGGAGCCCTCGCCCTAACGCCTTCGCCCCCTGCGCTTTCGCCGGTAGCGTCGCCCCTCGGCGCTCGGTACACGCTGAGTGTTATCACCACCAAGCCATCCTGACTGTCTATGTCTCGCACCGTGCGCCACGCTCCGTCCTGGCGCACAGCAGGTTCGAAGCGCTCGGCGGCCAGCGTCTGTTCCATCTCGTGCCGGGCAAAAACGAGGGCTTCCATTCGGTGCTCCGTCCGTTTCTGGGTTACGAGGTAGGTAAGTGTACCTACTGCCGGAACGAGAACTGTGAGAAGAAGCGCGAGCGCAACAGCAGATTCGGCGACCGTGTACCCGCGCTCACTCCAGACTATGTCCATACTTCGGCTTTGGTCTATTGCTCTAGGAGCGCCCCTTGATCGGACCTCGCTAGAACCTGAAGTAGTGCCCCCGCCGTGTTGTCCGGGCAGGCCGTGCCGAGTCGATTGAAACCACCTGATCGAATGACCATGCTCGGTCGGCTGGGTGCCTATAGACGGACGGAGGCTTCGTACTGTACAGTCCTCCGTTCGTCGTCTTAGGAAGCTTGGTATAAGAGACCAAAGAGTCATGGATTAACAGATACCAGTTCGGTGGACTCTGTCCAGTGGAGAGGTACTGCTCGGGAGCGGCGGGGAAATACAAGTGGCAGAACATACGGATCGGGTCGGGCCTCGCGGTCGAGGACCGGGCTGCTTAGCCAGCCCTGGTAGGACACCGGAGACTCATAGAGGTACGTCTCGTGGGTAAGAAGCGTCCCTGCAACTTGCCCCTCGGCCTCGGTCTTCCGGGCGTTGTAGACGCTGCCGCGCACCCTAGACTGAGTGCCGAGCACCACCCGCGTTGGCTCTCCGCGAGGAGGCGCACCCTCAACTTGAGACCTACTTTCGTAAGGGGGGTAGACTACCGTCCCGTCTACCACCGCACGGCCAATCTCGATTCGGTCCTCGCGTGGGCCACGCGTGCCCTCGGCGGCGATGTAGACCACCGAGGGGTCGCGCAAGTACGCCCCTCCGTCTAGCTCAATGGCCCGACGGGCAAGAATCTGCCCCGACAATTCAGACGGGCCAGAAACCAGTACGCGGTCTGCAAAGAGCATGCAATCGTCAGCCAAGAGTGCCCCCGGAATCCGAAGTACGCCGCCGACTACCACGGTACTGCCGGGGGCCAAGCGCACGGCTCCGGTAAGCGTCACGTCGCCTGCAGCAACGAGAAATACGGGGTGCGCTAAGAGAGCAGAATCGGCCTCCGAGAGAACCGTACCATCCCCAGCCTGAAGCAATGCGAGGGAGTCGGCAAAAAGCCGCTCCTCCGCCATACTCCCGCCTCCAGTCCATACCTCGGGGAAGCGGGAGAGCGAGTCTGGGAGCATCGCGAGGTAGCCCTCAAACCGTTCTACGGTCTCGGCGAAAAGGCGGCTATCGAGTTCTGGGAGGGGATCACGCCGCCGGTGCACACGCCCCCGGAAGGCTCCTGTGAAGGGATGGCGGCGGAGCGGAGCCGTGCGTACCCCCTTTAGCCCCGTGAGAATACCTCCTGTGACCTGCGTCCGTCCGGCTAAAACGAGCGCCGTCGTGGTATCGCCGAAAACAACGGCGTGCTCGAAAGGCTCGAAAGGTTCCTGCCCAAACAACGCTTGGACCGTAGCGCGGGCATGGCCCTGCTCTGCCGTGGCGTGGACCTGGAGATAGCCCCCCAGCGCGCGCGCCGTGACGGTAAGTTGCGGGACACGGGTACCCGTAGCGACAGTAGGTGCGCCCGGCAAACTTCTCGCGTTTTGCGTAATCCCTGCGATCTCTAGCGTCTCTTGGTCGGCGCGCCACGCCGGGTCGGCCTCGAAGCGATCAACAGCGGCATAGACCGCCGCCTCGGCAGCGTAGACCGCCTGGAGGCGCTCCATGTCCCGCACGACAAACCGGTGCTGCGCTAGGTAGACGAGCATGACGGTCCCTGTGAGCGTTGTCACGACGACGAGCATCACGAGCACCATCACGATGGCCGAGCCGTCTTCCGACCGGATAGCACGACATCTACTCGTACTAGATGAGTTGGCAGTCACAGCCATAGTAGCCAGGAGAACACGCGCTCCGCTGGAAGCCAGAAGAGGTGGACCACGACCCCGAGCGCAATGAAGGGCGCAAATGGGATTCGCTCACGCCTGGCTATCCGGCCAACGGTGATTCCCACGACTCCGACGACGCCTGCCAGGACCGCCCCGAGGTAGAGTGCCCACAAGCCGCTCCATCCGAGAAGTAGACCGACGACCGCGCCGAGTTTAACATCGCCGTAGCCCATGCCCGGTTGCCGGGCCATGAGATACCCAAACGCACGCACCCCGAGGAGCGCAAGGCCACAGGCGACGCCACCCACCAAAGCAGCCCCCAGCCTCCCAGTTCCTCCGGCAACGGCAGGCATGAGTGCGAAGACTCCTCCGAGAGCGTTCAACCAGTTGGGAATCGTTCCATGCCGGAGATCGCTCACGGCGGCCCACCCGAGGAGCCACAGCAGGAGGGCCGTTCGGAAATACTCTAGCGACTCGGGGCTACGTAGGAACGGGAAAGCGAGTAGTACCGGAGCCACCCACAGTATGGGCTGTAGGCTGTAGCCGCCACGCACGCGGGTAAGCTCCATCGTGTGCACCTCCGTTTGAGCGGGTGAATCAGCTTGGCAAGAGGACGCTCTATGCGAGGCGATCACTCAGGATACATCGTGGAACAGCTTAGTCGGCCACGCGCTGCCGGATCACACCCTCGGCGTCGACCTCCCACACGTTGAACGTGCCGTCCTTGTCGAAATCCACTACTGCCGTCGCAGCAGCGATAAACCCTACGCCGTCGGCCTCTTCGATGCCGATCAGGTAGCGCGCCGTGCCGTCCTCGGTGATCAGCCGAGTCTGCTCGAACCCGAGCGCCGTCAGATCAGAGGCGTAGCGGTCGTACTCGTAGTAGTAGGCCTCCTGGAGCGTGTAGACCTGGCGCAGCATGAGTTTCGCCTCGGCCATCTTGGCCCGCGCGGTGACGCTGAAGAACCGGGGAATGGCAAGTACCGCGAGAATGCCGACGATGACCAGCACGATCAGAAGTTCGGGAAGCGTGAACCCTCCGTCCCCTCGCGCTACTCTTCCGGTGAACGTCCCGAGCCTGCCGAAAGCGGCCTTGATGCGGGAGGCGACGCCGGGGCGAGGTCTCACCTTGTCCGGTGCGTTGTTGTTAACCTTCATGACTGTACAAACTCGATTACGTTGTGGACAACGATGGTCTAGCTCTTCCGAGAGCAGCGACACCGGCGTACACTGTGCTTAGAACAGAGCAACCGGCGCACTGAGGTTGGCAGGCACGCTCACGTCGTAATATATCCGAACCGGCCCCCGACAGGTACACCAGAGCGACCACCGCGTCAAGATAACACGGTACCGACTGCGCGCTAGGGCCTACCCTACTGCACGGGGATGTCGTAGGAGCGTCCCGCCTTTCGTAGCGTGATCCCCGATGCTCGGACGGCCGTCACCCGTGCTCCGTCCACCTCGTCCCCCCGGCGAACAAAACGGATGGCCCCCGAGGCCGTCTCCACGGTCGCGGTTTCATTGACGAGGCCGAGGATGCGAACCGAAGGCGGCTCCGGCTCAGGGGCGGGCTGCGTCCGGGGCGTGGACGACGGAGAAAGAGCAACCGCTTCCCGGTACGCCGAGCCGAAGGGGTCGCGGAAAGCCCCGGTGTACACAAAGGCCGAGCGGTCAACGGGCGGCGGCGAGGCCCGAGGACGCTCCGAAGGCACGACGCGCTCTGAAACCGCTTCGTCTCCGACTGCACCCAGCGTGCTAAAGAGCGTGTAGCCAGCGTAGCCCCAGATACCGACGACAGCAACGAGGAGCACGAGGACGATCCCCTTGCGCTCTTTCCAATTGGCTGCGGACGAGTCACCCATTACGTCTCTCACTTGAGCTATTGCGGTCTGTGTCTTCGCCCACCTCGTCTTGACTCGCGCCCCCTCCAAGCCGAACTGACTCTAGGTTCAGCGTCGTCTCTACTGAAACTCTCTCGGAGCTTGGGGCCTCACTTTGGCGACGGATGCTGAGGGCCTGGACTTGAATCAGAAGCGGGGAGCGCTCGACGCGGTCCACGAAGCGTCCGGTGGCGTGGAACGGTCCCTGGATCTCTACGGCAAGCGGGAGTACCTCATGCGTGCGCTCCGGCATCACCTCACCCGGTTCTATGCGCTCAAGAGTCACCCCGGTCTCCGCTGCGTGGCGCTGAAGCTCACCCAAGACTGCCGAGAGCTGATCGCGGCTGGGGAGACTTACGAAGAGCTCATTCAGTTGCTGCCGGAGCCTCCGGTTCTCGGCTGCAAGAGCTTGGCGAGCAGCAGGAGCCCCAGCCGCCTCGGCGCGCTGGCTCTCGAGTGCTCGCCACTCCGTAGCCAGTTCGAGGGCGCTCCCGAAGCGTGGTACGACTTCGAGCACCGTGATGAGCACAGCTACTCCAAGTGCGAGGAGAGCCACGCGGCTCCATTTTCCGAGAGGTGGACGGTCCAAAGTGGCCAATTGAGAAGTAGTGATAGGTCTACTTGGTTACGGTAGCCGGGCTAGTGCACTAGACGACGACTGCCGTGAAAATACACTTTCAACTTGTCATGATCTTCGACACACCGGGCGATTGGCTGCACGCTCTTCTCAGGCGGTATCCGATCTCGAAGTCCAAGTCAACGAGAAAGAGGAAGTGAAGCAAACAGAATGGTTAGATTTCCTCCACACTCTAAATGCGAATAGATAACCATATTATTCTCTTTAGTACCACTAATGCAATGCAACGCTATCGTTGCCAACAATCACCAAATGCACATTATATATTTCTTAGATAGTAACATTTAAGCCATTGTGACTACGAATCTATTCTTCACTCCTAACTTACAAAATGCAGCAACGCCATGGCGCGCCATTCAGTAGCGCATAAGCCATTTTTATAAAATCTCAAGATTTAAGACACCAAAGACTATCTCGATCCTCCTCTCGTCTTCCCACAAGAAATTCACATGGTGGAGAGGTGTTTTCGAACTCTCATACTTATCAATGATTTTTGATTGCTCCTGATACTCAGCAATTGCCATCTCAGAGTATCCCCAGTTCAACTCATTAATATTATCAATCATATGATTAGTCATACTATTATTCATTAGAAAATACAGAACGGTATCGAACTTGAGTCTTGCATTTCCTGACGCACCTGGACGTATTATGTCTACTACCAAAGTAGTTCCATAATTCTTCCATACGATATTTTCAATTATACACTCCTCCATGTTGCCTAGTGATTCAAGGAGTTCTATGATTGTGGGTCTTAACATCCTAGTATGATCTTACGTTTATCCCGTGTGTTTGGCCAGGAGCAGCTACGTTACCAACATCATCTAGGTAATTACCGAAGCTATTCCGTACTCGTATGTCCCAACCTCCGTTTCGCCGCATAACTCTAATCTGCTCGCCGGCTGTGTTTGTGAACAAATAGCCCTTTTTATTACGGGTCAGTGTCTGGCGGAAACCGTTCTGAGATAGAATCGATCTTATACTGATGATAGATCGGCCTCGCAGGCTACCTGCGGCATATAAAGCCCTAAGCCCTTGGGATGCTTTACTTAGCCCGCTTGGCACCGATCCTCCAATGTAGGGCGAGCTATCAATCCTGTACCAGTCGCCAGTGATGTTACCCTGAGCATAGGATATATTCGGATCGTCACGCCAAAGCTCTAGGTTAAAGAGAGCATCAAGGTAAGCTGCCCACCTACCTCCAATACGAACGATCCTTGGCTCTCTTCCAAGTCGCACTCCGATCTCAATTCTCTCCTCCTCAGTCGGAGAGTCACCCTCAACTGTGACGCCATCGTGGCAAGCCACTGGATCTCCTGTATCTGAAATCCAAATATCTCCAGAACCATATCCTTCAGGACAATTGCCTGTAGGATCAGAAAGGCTCACAGGGTCATTCATGACATAGTTATAAGAACTCCAGCCAGGATACAATCCTGTCAGTTGATCCGTCGTCGTCCACCTACCCAGAGCAGGGATGTAGTACCGTGCCCCGGCGTAGTAGTGCCCCGTCTCCACGTCCAACTCATGCCCGGTGAACCCTTCCTTGGTCTCCGTCCCACTGACCCACACCCTTCCGGGCATCTCTAACCCGAACGGGTAGTAGTCCTTCGCCGCCTTCGGATTCCCCACCTGGTCGAACACCACACGCACGCTCCCGAGGTGGTCCGTGATGTAGTAGAAACGCCGAAGCACCGTCCCCCCCGTTGCCGACCAGTCCACGCTCTGGGCCGCTTCAATTAGTTGCTGCACTTCCAACGCGGCGGCACTTCCCGCGTCCACCGCCACCCGGGCGGCAATGCTGTCGGCATCGGCAGCGGCGTATCCCGCACTAAGTAGCGTGCTCTCGACCGCTGCCTCGATTCCGGCCAATGCTTCTTGGTAGTAGGTCTGCCCACCCGGATCGGCCTGGAGCACCGTCTCGCTCGTGTCGGCGGCAGCCGTGATGGCGGGGTCTACGGCAGGCACCATCGCATTCCGCGCGCCTGATTCCGCCGAGGCGGCCAAGCTCGACGCTTCGCTCTCTACGATGCCCTCGCTGAGGAAGGCGTCGCTCAGGAACTCCTGCGCCTTGTTCCATACGGCGGTCTCGGCCTGCTGCCGGAGCGTGGAGAGCACCAAATTGTACGTGATCTTGACAGGCTCTATGCGTCCTATCGGGCTAGCTGCCCCCGGGCTACTGTGCACATTCCAGTAGAGCAGCTTCCCTTCTCCGTCGAACGCCCCGACGAGGCGCGCACCGTCGCGCACATAGCGCTCCACCTTGTAGTGGGGATCCTCGCCCTCCCCATTGAGCGATTGGGAGTTCACCTGAAGACCGATCCGCTGCCCCTCGGCGCTGTAGCGGTAGTACGCGGTGATGCCCCCTGGTAGAATGGTCTTGAGGGGAAGGTTGCGCTCGTCGTACTTCGGAAACGAGGTAAAGTCGCCAGACGAGGTTTCGGTCATCTGGGATACATTGCCGTTTAAATCATACTGGAACGCCGTGTCTTCGGCGTCCCAGTCCTCGGACGATGGCGCTCTGGAATCGAGGACTTCGAGCACTCTGTTGGTTCCTGCTTCGTAGCTGTAGCTGAGGTCGTCGATCCAGTGATTCTCGCCTCCCGAATCCTCTGTTGGAGCCCACCGGATGAGTTTCGTGATATTGCCGTTGGGGTCGTATTCGACCGTACGCAATTTGAAGCGGTTGTTGTACGTGTAGCTGGCATCATCATCGTAGGCCCCCGTGTCGTACTCGTAGTAGCTCGCCGTGGTGAGCCTACCCAGCCCATCATACTGGTGCAGGTACGCGTAGCGCACACTTTCACCTTCACCACCTAGGTTGGCAGCATAGGGATTTAGATACCGTGCGGCCCGGATGCGCCCAGATGCGAGGTAATCGTACTGCGCCCCGAAGAGCTCACCCTGCGTGTCCCACCACGCCCCCAGCGTCCGAAGACGGCCCTTGATGTCATAGGTGTAGGGCACCGTCCGTGCGAAGCCCGTCGCCACCCGATCCCGTATACCCACCTCGGACACGCGCCCGGCAACGTCGTAAACGTACTCGGCGTCCGGTAACGACGGCTGCTCCCCCGACATCGAGACGTACACCCGGTGGAGAAGTCCTCGTCCGTTGTGTACGTAGTAGTGGCTCAGTTCGTGGTTGTCGCCCACCTCGACTCGCTCTTCGGTCACAGCCCCTGCCGCGTCATACGAATACGTATAGCTCTCCCACAGGGGGCTAGCCCCTTCCGTGCGCACCGCTTTTCGCTCAACCCGTCCGGCCGCGTCGTAGGCATAGTGCGTCGCTTGCCACTTTCCGTTGCTCTTGTAAGCCGAGGCTACCAACCGGCCGCGTGTGTTCGTGTATTCGAAACCAATATCATTGTAGTAAGGCCACCCCTCCACGAGCGGAATAAGAGGCGCACTCGTCCGCATTTTCGTGGGGTCGTCGAAGACGTAGAGTTCCTGCTGTTGATGCCCCGTCAGACAGTACGGTCCCGTCTGAGACCCGGCAGGCACTCGCTGCCAGGGACTCCTCGCTGGATCAATCTCCTCGAACGACGCACACGTTTCTAGTTCCGCTATACCAGCCTCGTGGACACGTCCGAGGGCGTCGTAGCGCTGCCACGAGAGCGTGCCGTCTGCTTCCTGCTGGGCGTCCTGGGAATAGGTAAGTCGCCCGGCCTTATCGTATCCGTAGCGCACCGTTCCGGCGTCTGGCGTGGTCTGCTCCAGAAGCTGTCCGCGCGTGTTGTAGGCATAAGTCGTAGGCCAGTCCGCGCTCACACTCCCCGCAGGGGGCATCCCGTAGTTCGGTGGCCTCGTCTCGACGAGGTTCCCGACCGCGTCGTAGCGGTGCTCGGTGTCCGAGAACACCTTGACCCTCGTGCTGCCATCCCCGTTACTCTCTCCAAGATGCAGAGTAACGCTAGCCGTGGATGCGGGGATACCCTGCACGTCCGTTTGCCAAGCCTTGACCTCAAAGTCGTACTCACGTCCAGCATAGAGCGGGACTTCACCCTCGAAGGTCAAGTCTTGCGGAGGGAAGCAGTAGTTGTGAGGCCCAAAGCCACAATCGTCGTTCCCCTGACACAGCAAGCCGTTATGCGTAGGCCAACTAGGATCACACGCCGGATTCTCCCCATCCTCCATGTAGATAGATCGCCCTTTAATACTCCTTGTGTAGGCGTTGTACCCAAGCTCGGTACCGTCTCCTAGCTCAACGATCTCCGCTACATGGGCACCCGCTACGGCTTTGATTCCGTTACTTGTTGTAGCGTCAACATCTAACTGGGCGATAATATTCTGGTCCGGCGTGAAGCTGTAGTTGCCTGAGATCTGCACATCGCCCGGAAAGTCGCCAGGAACTGTAACCTCGGCAATCTGGCGCGTCAGAAACTGGTTGCCTCGCTCATCGGTGAAGGTGTAGGTAGTGTTGCCTTCTAAGTCGACAACCTCCATGCGATGCACAGTTAGGTAGTGCCCGTCTTGGAAGCGGTGGCGATAGATGCTAGGCGTGTAGGTAATGACTCCATTTCCTTCAGCGTCCCCAGGAGGTCGTACAGAACGGGGCTGGTTCACTCCCCCGCCCCAGTACGTGGTCTCGGTGTAGGGCAGGTTGCCTCCCTCGCCAGGCAGTAAGTTGTTATAATAGGACGTCGCATGGGTCTCTGCATCATCCTCGTAGACCCCAGCGACGCTCTCGTTCGCGCCCTCGTCGCGCTCGTAAGGCAGGTACTCCCGGACCGGGCGACCTGCCCAGTCCCGGACCGTGTGAAGGACGCGCTCAGTGGCAGCGTGGTAGGGACCGTCGGCTTCGACCGTTTGGACAACTTGTCCGTTGCCGTCGACATACGTAACCAAGACGCCCGGCGTGGCGCTAGCAAGCGCTTCGTCGGTTGTCATCTCCTCCAAGGACTGCGGGGCAAGTACGACAGCATCAACCAAGCTGGGGTCTGCGCCGCTTCCTCTCCTAAAGCTCACCTCCAACGCTCCGCTTTCCAGTGCGGTGAAGTGTACCCAATCCCGCTGATAGGCATCTCTAGTTGTTGCCCAAGTGAATTCGTGAAGCCCCACCCCGAGGGTGCTATGGGTCAGCCCGGTACTGTGCTCCAGCACGTCTAGCTCGAGATCATCGCCCGAAATTTGAGCTTCCGTGGAGAGCCGTATGACCCCGGGGTCCCCGTTCATGGAAGCAGCGAGGACATACGTCTGCCCCTCTTCCAGCTCAACCGTCTGGCGCACCTCGCCCCCGCTAAGCGTCATCTGCTGCGCTCCCAGCGCTGCCACCTGCGTATTACGCTCTGACACCGCACCGGGCGTCGTCGTCCAAGACGCCGGAGTGTCTTGGCTTGCCTCGGATATCTCGAAGCTTCCGTTTCGTAGGAGATTGCCTTGGCGGTAGACGACCTGCTCCACGTAGCGCGGAGTCTCTGGCACTTGGTACACTCCCTCTACACCGTAGCTGTACCCCGATGTCACCAAGCCGTGGGCATCAATGGTCTCGGCCAAGCGCCCGCCGGAGTCGTAGACAAACCGTGTCGTGCCTCCGCTGGGGCTGGTCACACTGGATACAAGCCCTGTCGCTAGGTCATAGCCCATCGACTGCTCGACGCAGTCTTCGTCCTCCCACCCTTCCCCTCCCGGACACGAAGCACCGGGGGAAGCTTCTATTGACACCTTGCGGAGCTCGGTGCCGTTTGCTCCGCCATACTCTAGGTGCGTGGTGGTACCTCCATACTGCTCGATGAGGTTGGGTTGTCCGCTTTGCCCCAGGTCATAGCCAAGCGTTTGAACGAGGTCCCACGCCCCAATAGGCAACGGAGCCGGTTCCACAGGTGCAGTCAACCACTCATCGAACGTCGGTTCGTCCTCGACGCTGGCGTCAGCAGGAGCGTCCCACTCATAGCTTCGGTACGGTCGCCAATGGGGCGTGCTGCTATCCCCGACGTTCTTCCATGCTGTTGCTGTCGCTTGCCTATACGAGCGCTGTTCATCTTCTGGTTCATCAGGCGGATCGCCCCCTCCTCCCCCGCCACCGGTCTCGTCTGTCAGGCAGTGCACATGGTAGTCACAGGAAGGGAAGTCACCCTGGGGCCCACTAAAGGGATCTATGTGCCCAATCCGGTCTTCTGGACGCAGAAAAGTCCACCCTTGGCCCAGGCCCTGGATTCCGGTTCCGTTGATAGCGTTGGCATCGAGGGAGTCTTGAGCGGTAGCATAAAACCCTTTTGTGAAAACCGAGGGGGCATCGCTCCCAACGGCCGTCTCGTTATTACCAAGCTCGTAGGTGTACTCTGCGACCACAGGCGAGAAGATGCCCCGATCCCGTAGCTCGCTGTAGACATCGCCTGCATATACGAAGTCTTTAGCTACTCTCCGCCAGTGGTTGTAGGGGACCTCAACGACTCGCCGCACCATACCCAGCCCGTCGCTTGAGGGCGACCGCCAGAAGTCACGCTCGTAAAGCACCTGGGTCCGAATGCGGTGGTCGGGAGCCACAGGGTCGTAGAGCACTTCCTCCTCGTATTCGCTAACGACCGGGTTATGGTGGTTCCAGTAGACCTTCAGAGCGTCGGCGACCCCGTGTGCGGGGGACAGTGTCATCAAGTTCGCGTGGCCGATGAAGCCACCTTTCTCTTGGCGCTCCTTCGTAACCACACGGCGAACGGCTCCAGTCTGCGGGTCGGTCTCTTCGCGGATCGTCCTGTAGCTGCGCCCCCAGTTGTGGGGGAGATTGTCCGTGACGACTAGAAACCCTTTGTGTCCCCCGTTGGACTGATTACGGTCCTCGAAGACAACAGTATTGGCCTTACTCAAGAGCGCCGGGAAACTCGTCACATCTGTGAAGTAGGTCGTCTCAACCGTAGTCACATCGTTGCTATTCCCTGGATCCGAACGAGTCGTCTCCACCTGAGAATACACGACCGACGCTCCACTTCTCGTACCCTGTTTTTGGTACGTCAGCCGGTCGCTACCAAAGAGGTGTGTCCAGTATCCCTCTGGGATGCCTGTGAACGTGCCAGATCGGTACGAGTAGTCCGTAGTCACAGCAATGGAGGAGAGTGGCTCGGTTCGCTTAATGCTCCGCACGCGCGTCCCCCCCTGGTACCGACCTCGACCTACCGAACCGTTCCCTTGGGAGGCAACGAGATACTCTCCGGTATGCCCCGTGTACGGTCCATTGACCAGCGAGAGAACATCGTACGACTTCTTGAGCAGCAGGTCTGGATCGGAGTTACCGGACAAGTCAAACACGATGCCTGGGTCAATGTAATCGTGCTCATATTCGTAGGCCTCACGAACGCCCGAGGGGTAGACAACCTTGGTCAGACTCCAGGCTGCCGCCTCAGGCATGTGAGTATCTGGGCAGCCGAGGGCTCCATCAAGGGTATTGTCACACCCTGCTCCGTCACAGGTTGACACGACACACCGGGGAGATCCGAAGGGGACATTCCCGGAGTTACCATCGCGCGAGGTGTAGAATCCAAAGTCATCTTGCTCCAGAAAAATCCCAGGAAAGACGCCACCAGTGTAGATCAAGTCGGGGTCCGGCGATTCGTAGCTGAAGGTGTAACCCGGCTCGGGGCGCCCAAGCCGGTCGCTATACTCGATGCCATTGAGGCGTCCGCGGCGATGACCGTTGTCAGGATCGTTGTAGGTGCAGTCGGCACATACGCGCCGGAATCCGTCGCCGTCCCAGTTGAATTGGACCTGCCGAAGTAGCGTCCCGGCCGTAGCGCTCCCCTTGAATACCTTGATGGTCTGGAGGAACACTCTTGAGTGAAACGCGAAGGACTCTACGATGGGCGTGTTAGGAAAACCTCCCGGAGCGCTAATCTCAAACACGGCCTCGTGCGTGGGCGTCACAATCCGACTGAGGTAGGTATGCTGTCTGAAAATTTGGAAAGCACCGGACTCCCCGCTTGGATGGCCTTCGGGGTCAACGTACTGATATAGGGTATGAGGGTCTGTGTACTCGAACTTGATCCAACTTCCTGGTCCTCCCACAGGATCGTCGACTCCGCCGGTGTAGTCAGCCCCCAGAATCGCCGTTAGCCGCCATGAACTCACATGGTGGTCAAAGAACTTGGGGAACGTACCCGTCTGGGAGGAAAGAACCCCCACGTAGGTCGAAATCGTAGGCTGCCCGAACACGTAGCGTGTCCCGTCCTCCGTCGTAACGACAAAGCGCTCGAAATCCTTCATCTGCTCAAACAGAGGCTGTCCGCCTTCGTAGAGCGCACGCCCCGTCTCTACGGCTGTCCCTGGCCCCTGCCCCCACGTACCCTCGACCAGCGAAGGCCCGTCCGACTCTTCAGCCTGAATTATCCAGGGACGCCACGAGGTCATCATAAACCCCCCGCTCCAACCGGGCATAATTCCGGGCGTAGTCCCGTTCTCAATCATGAGACCAGGATATCTCGGTATACCTGCATTGAAGTTGCCCTTCAGGGCCTCCGCAGTTCCTTGGCCCGGAATCGAGATGTAGTAGGCATCTTGGTAATGAGCCCGAGCATCGGTAAAATCAGCCCCATGAAGCTCGCGGAGGTCATCACCATCGACCGTTACCGGCCAACCTGCTACGGGCCAAGACGGTCCTCCTTGTACCCCCCGGCTGACGCTCCCCGGGTCGAAATGCCACCCGAGTCCCACCCATGTAGCCTCCTGGGTGGGCTTAATTCCCGACGCATAGCTAAGCGTGATATTGTAGTCGAGTCCCCCACGACCAGGCACGGTCAACACCGGTATCTGGAGCGCCAAGTCCCCCTTCTCATTGACACCGGCCTCAGGCGCTCCAGGCATACTGTATGCCTCGGGTTGCACGAGATGTTGATTAAATACAGCCGACGGATCAGTTGGCTGCGCCCAGGCGAACGAGGAAAGCAGCAACAAGACGAGAACGCCCCCGCCTAACGCAGACCTTCGCCCAGCTCGTGTGATTAAAAGCAATCTGGACCCCGTCAATTTGCTATTAGCACGCTGCATCGAGACGTGGTTGCGAGCAGTCATAATCTCAAGCGGGGTTATTTGCCAGAGCCAAACAGGCGTGTTTGCAGGAGGAGCCGTTTGTTAGATACGGGTTAGGAATGCAACTAATCAATAGGGGTCCCAGAAATGCACCAGTTCACTCACTTACGGCGTAGGCCGAATCTTGTAGAGGCTCTCTACCTACTCCCCTTGTGTCGCAAACCCTACGAGCGACGGTAGACTACAGAAAGTGAGAATACGGTCACAGATATTGAGCGTCCCGTCTCGCGTTCAGCTTGACTTCCATCTAGGCGCTCGGTGGAAAGCAAGCGAACCCCAGAGAACCGCTCGTCTGCTTCGAGGCGCTCGATGAGGTCCCGAACCCCAGCAGGGGTCGCTGTCCACCCGGAGAGGGCAACAACCACATCGCCGCCGGGCGATGTTTCAAACTGGATGCTGCTGAGTTCCATCTCGTCTGGGACAGCCTGCCCCACAGCTTCAAGCACGACCGCGGCTACGGTTCGCTCGTGGACCAGCGCGCGCCCTACAGCGAGGTCGGCCCTCAGTCGTTCCTGCATCCTGCGCGCCGTGGCAAGCTCTGCCAGTTCACCCGACTGACTCGCCACCGAGACCCGGACTTCGTCGACTTTAGTTTGGAGCATCCACCCAGCCGCGCCTGAGAGAATGAGGAGTGCGAGTACCAACACCCCGAGGCCAAGCACGGCCCGGTAGGCCTCCTGCTTCTCGTGCTCGGTTTCGGCCTCCTCGGTCTGAGCCGTGCGCTGCACGTCCATCAGGGCGAGTTCCGGGTATAGGGCCTCAGTCGCAAGGGAGGCTGCTAGAACGGAATCCGCCGGAACCACCCTCCCTTTTAGGACTGTCGCCAGAGGCCGCATGATGCGAGGACGCTGGGCACCTGCGTACCCCCCACTGGCTAGACCGCTCCGTTCCACCGCTCCGGTGATCCAGACGGTACCCCGCTCGCCCTCGCGGTCTGGGGAGGCAAGCCGAAGTGCCCCACCAAAGTGCGCCTCTATCTCCGACACCAGACCGTCTAGCGGCAGGCCAGCCGAGAGCACACCTGGAAGAACTGCCAAATCATACGGCATCGCCCGCCGCGTTTGCAGGGCCGTCGCTGCCTCATCCCCAGCAGCGTCGTCCCAGACGTGTACCACGACCGGCTCGCTTGCCTCATAGTCCGGGTCGAAAGCAAAGGCCGAGCCTACCTCCACGATACCGGTTCCTATTCTAAGCGGAACGAGTCCTACGCGCTCCAGCATGGCCGCCCGCTCCTCGACCGCCTCGCGCCGGGCAAGCGAGATGAGACACCGCGCGCCTTCTGAGTCCCCCGGCGGATGCCTCGACACGACGGCCGTCCGGGCGATGAACTCAGACGCGGTGCTGCCTGCTGGTACATACCGCGACGGTCGCTCGGCAAGCCACGCGGCGAGATCCTCGTCGTCCTCAAACGCAGGGGCCGTCTCGAAGTGGACCCGGACGTGCTCCGGGTCAACGTGCGTGTGGACGAACGGGGAGGCGGGCTGGACGCGGGCCATGAGGCGCTCAAGCGCAGCCTCGTGCTGCCCGCCTTCCACCGGCTCGACCTCGGAGCGCCGGAGCCGGAGCCGTCCTAAGGAGGACTCTAGGCCAGGCACCCCAGCGAAGGAGCGCGAGAGTTCCACCCAGCGCACTGCGCGGGGCCCGATGTGGAGCCCGACGCCGACGCGCTGAAGGTAGGGCACCCGCAGAAGGTCAGCCGCTCGCATCGCGTACTCCGCGCTGGGCCGTGTACCGCCGGGGCACCACACTGCACCCCTCGTGATCCGTCGGAGTGGGGAATGTCACGGATGCCCTCCCGAATCGTCTACCTCCTCGTCCTCTGGCACCATTTCGTCGTCCGGCTCCGCATCATCCACCATGTCAACCCTCTCTTCAGGGTCGCCCCCTTCTTTGAGATCGCTCGGTACGAGGAACACGCCCTCGTCGTGAAGCTCCAACTCCTCGGAGAGTGCTCGCCACCGGTCCTGGTCGCGCCCGTCGCCGTAAAAGACGTGCGGCGTGAGGTAGATCACAAGCTCGCTCCTTCTCGTCGAGCGCACCCGGCTGCGGAAGAGCCACCCGAGGACCGGGATGTCGCCGAGTATCGGGATCTTGTTGTCGTCGATCACCTCCTCGTCTGAGATCAGCCCACCAAGGATGATCGTCTCCCCGTCGCGGAGCCGGACGTTCGACTCGAAGACTCGGCTCGATATCGTCGGCGGCACGTCGGGCTGGAACTGCCCAACGGGCGTCGAGAACTCGGGCTTGATGTTGACCGTCACCTCGCCGGTCTGACTCACGAAGGGCGTCACCTCAAGGCTCACGTTGGCTTCGATTTTCTCGAAGCGCTCCGAGGTCTGGACCACCACCTGGCCCTGCCCGAGGAGCGGGTTCTCGGTCTCGAGAATGAAGTACTGCGTCGTCCCAATCGAGAGCGAGGCGGTGTTGCCACTGAGCGTGGCGATCTGGGGGCGGGACCGGATCTCGAGCTTCCCCTCGCGCGCAAGCGCCTCGATGCGGAAGTAGAAGTCTGCCGGGAGGCGTCCGATGGAGCCGATCCCGAAGAAGTCCTCCACCTCGCGGAGCGCGTAGTTCACGTCGCCGCCGTCGCCTTCGAGCGTGAACGCACCGTCGCCGAGGCCGTCAAGACGGTAGGCGCGCTCCCGCTGCGCTTGAAGAGAGTCGCCTGCGAAACTCCCCTGCCCGAAGGTGAAGCCGAAGCGCGTGGCCTCGGTGTCGAGGTAGTCGACGACCAGTGCTTCGATCAGGATCTGCGGGGCCGGGTAGTCGAGCGCCCGGACGAAGGCCCGAACCTCGGCGATGGCATCGTTGGAGCCGGTGACGAGGAGCGCGTTTTGCTCGGGCACGACCTGGACCGAGGCACGGGCGGCGAGTTCCGAGGGGAGCAGTGGTTCCACGCCATCGACCCGCGTGAAGCCAAGCCGGATCAGTTCGGTCGCTGTGATTCCGTCCCCTTCGCGGCTGCCGACCACCCAGAGCGGCGACCCATCCGGGGTAGGCTCTCGCCGAAACGAAATCCCGGTCCCGCGCAGGACAACCCCGAGAGCCTCTTCCACGGAAAGCCCGGCAGCGCTCGCGGTTATGGTTCGCCCCTGAGGTAGAGAGTACGTCACGATCCCGTCCCCGGACTGGCGGGCCAGCTCCCGGAGTACACGCGCGGCGTCGGCCTGCTCCAGGCGTAGCTCGACGCCCGTCGAGTCCACCCGGACGTAGCTTCCGGGGACGGGCGGCTCCTCGGGCGAAGCGAGAAACCCCTGGTCCACTACGTAGACCCCGTCTACAAGCCGGACGGCAAACCCGTTCGTCTCGAGAAGCCGCCGGAGTCCGGTCTCGAACGGGACCCGCTGAAGCAGCCCGCTTACCGTGCCCGAGGTGCCCGCCGAAAGGAGGATCGTCTCGCCGGTCGCCTCGGCCAGCAGACGCACGACGCGCTCCACCGGATCGCCCCGGAAGTCCGCTGTTATCAGGCCGTCCCGGAACAGAACGTCTATCGGACGCGGCACAGGGGCAGGAGGCGGAGGCCCAGGGTCCGGGACCAGAACGCGGAAAACCGAGCCCGACTGAATGAGCGAGAGTTCGTATTCTTCAGCCAGGAAGACGAGCGCATCGAGCACGCTGAGGTCCCGGAGCGCGACCGTCGCGCGCTCGGTAATACGGTCGTCGATGACGAGGTTTAGGCCGGACTCCTCGGCGACCGCCCGGAAGATGTCCCGCAGGTCGGTGTTCTTGAAGTTGATCGCCTGGATCTGGTCGAAGGCTGCCGCCGGAAGCCGCCCGCCCCGGTTGACGCGGATCTCTGGAACACCCGGCAGGGGTTCCGCCGGTTCACCGGGCGGAGTGTCTTGAGCTTGGGCCGCCGGAGTCGGGAGGACAGCTAGCGAGAGGAAGATGAATGTAAATGCGGCACCAAGGCGTGCCGAACGGACCCACCGTGTGCGTGAGTACGGTGCAGCTCTATGGTTTCCTGTGGGGTCGGTCACGCGCGATGATCCTACTAACCGTGTTGGCCGCTGAACAGAAGACGGCTCGTGATGGAGGATACTTTAGTCAAGGAAAATATCTAAACCCTAGGTCCGGCGCTGCGAAATGATACGACTCAAGAGCTTTTCTCTTCCCTTGAACCAGAATCGACACGGAAAAGCCAGACTGGAACTCAATCCAGCCCCTGCCTAGGGTAGAGCACCCGATGAAAAGGTTGAACCTCACACCGAGTGACTGCTTGCACATCCTGTGCGAGACGCTGGCTGGCCTCGGAGGGCAGATCAACGAGTATGAAACACAAGAAGAAGCGAAATCATCTTACGATGCTCGCTAGAGCCTCTAGCCTCTGGAAAGGTAGGCTAATCCGATCTTGATGTGTAGTTATAATAGGAGTCTATGATTCTCGAGTCTATTTTTTTTGTTTTTGCGTTTTCTAGCACATACTTAGCGCCACATCGAAAGTCAACAAGCATGTTATTCAGCGCAAAACTGACATTCTCCACATCACCAACACAATGGATGATAATGGAATTGAGCACCATAGGCTTTAGCCCTATGTTTAATACAGACAATTCCTTTACGCTTTCCCAAGACGCTTTACGCCTGTAAAGATACTTACATTTTTTTGCACCCAGAACCCATTTCACATGAATGCCCCTATCATTAAGCAGTACGCGATACGTAATAATAGGCTGGAGCAGAGCAATAGCAAACATCAAAAACAGCAACAGAATCACATAGCTAGGCACCATATTCCCAATGCGATCGCCATCAGAAATCAAGATGTACATTCCAAGTAATATCATAAAAATCCAAAGTGATATTACAATCTTTTTGATCCTCAACTCCACATGGTTTTCACCATGATAAGCATGTCTTCTATTAGGCATCGGCTTTGGCGCGGTGATCTTCGTACAGCCTAAATTACAACTTCCTACAGGTGTCATGTCTCATAATCATTATGATAAAAAATCAACAAGCATGGTGATCGTACATAATGATTCCTAAACACCCATTACTCAAGTCCAAATGATCGTAACAATCGTTCAGTACCACTTCTCAAAGGGGTTCCTAGCTGTCCACCGATGTAACCGCCACCGAGAGTCAAGGGAACTATCACAGGTGCACCCGTTCCAGCTGAACCTGATGTAATCAGCATTCCGAACCCGAAACCTAGCCCAGCTCCACCTACGCCTCCTAATGTGTTTCCACCAAATTCGACCACCTCGCCGATAGCCTCTACATGTCTTCCTTGTTCTAGATAATCCCCAGCCCTTTCAAACGCTATTACACCGTCCACAACAATAACCACGACACCCAAGGCTTGAGTTCCTCTCGCCAAACCGTTTAATCGAGACGCCTTGGCTCGCTCTATACTATACAAAATATCCTCTGCTGCCTCCCGACTTGCAACTGAGAAGCGAGCGGCACGGTTCTTAACACTTTCTAAGGCTCGACCACTTAATCTAGATGCAGCGTCGACACCGTCTTCTCCTATCCCAATCGCAGATACTGCAACAGCAGTTAAACCGTCTTTAATTTTATCACCAATACCCTTTTCGCCTTCAGAATCTTCACAAGGCGGAGGCGTCCCATCAGGACAATCTCCACCTCCGCCACTAATCCCAATCCGGCTGTTGAGCTGTTCCTGCTGTTGATCCAGCCACCCGTCGTCACTATACATCCCTGTGGGATCGACCAAACTGATCGGGTTGTTGCCCACATAGATGTACGGTGAGGCATACTCATTCATTGGATCGGTCGTCGTCCACCTACCGAGCGCAGGCATGTAGTACCTCGCCCCGGCGTAGTAGTGCCCCGTCTCCACATCCAACTCGTGCCCCGTGAAGCCTTCCCTCGTCTCACTCCCACTGACCCACACGCGCCCCGGCATTTCGAGCCCGAACGGGTAGTAGTCCCGCGCCTCGCGCACCGAACCGTACTGGCTCACCGTCGCCCGTACCGACCCCAGGTGATCCTTCACGTAGTACGAGCGCTCCAGATACGTTCCCCCGACCGGGTACTGCTGCGCCGCCGCGATCACCTGTTGCACGCTGCTTGTTGCCCGCGCAGCCGCCTCCGCCGCTGAGATGGCCGCGAGTGAGTCCGCCACGCCCTGCGCGTAGCCTGCCCCGACAAGCGTTCCCCGGAGCGCATCCTCCGTCGCAGTCAGTACCGCCGCGTAGTACGCCTGCCCGGCCTGATTGGCCTGCGCCTGCGTCGTGTCTACCACCACATCGACCGACGGCACCACGCCGGAGTCGAAAGCCGCGTCGGTGCTCGTCGCTCCAACGGCTGCAAGACTGTCGGCCTCCGCCTGTGCGAGTCCTGCGTGGGCGAGACCCTCAGCTACATACGTCTGGCTGTAGACGGCGAGGGTGTCGCGGATGCGCTGCTCGGCCACCTCGCGGACGAGCGCGATGGTGACACTCGTCGGGTAGATGCGCCCAATGGGGCCGCCGGGGCCGCCCTGCATATTCCAATGCAGGAGGTTGCCCTCGCCATCGAAGGTGCCCACGAGGTTGGCCCCAGAACGTGCGTAGCGCTCTACCTTGTAGTGTGGGTCGGTCCCCCCAGAGCCTGCGTTGAAGCCCACGGTGTTGACCTGAAGACCGATCCGCTGACCGCTGGCGTCGTAGCGGTAGTGAACGTTTAGGTCATCCGGCGTCGTCACCCTGAGCGGCAAGTTGCGCTCGTCGTACTTCGCAAACGAGGTTTGCTCCCCGCCGCTGTCCATGACGGTGACGTTCCCGTTGGGGTCGTAGCTGAGCGACATGGCCTCCGCGTCCCAAGGCGGAGACGATCCACCGGCCGCCTCCCCGAGGCCACTTAGCCGGTTCGTCCCGGGCGTGTAGCTGTAGGTGAGATCGTCGATCACACTTGCTCCACCCGATGCGGCTGGCACCCGTCTCTGAAGCGCCGTAATGTTGCCATTGGCATCATAGACGATGGGTCCCTCTTGCAGACCGGTCATCTCAGGTGGATCGTAGCCAGTCGAAGGCGGCTGCCGGTACTCATGATACTTGGCGTTGGCCAAACGCCCGAGCCCGTCGTACTCGTAGCGGTACTGCCAACGCGGCCACTGCCCGTCTTGGGGGGTGATACTACTAGCATACTGGACTGCATCCGGCGTGAGATAGTCCCCACGCTCGATTAGTCCTGCGGCGCTGTACGTGTAACGAGACGAGAAGGGGGCTGACGATGCCCACGGATCCTTATCGATGCCTCCAATGGCAACGAGCCGCCCCTGGATGTCATAGGTGTAGGGCGTCAAGACCCTGAAGCTACCTCCGTTGGTCTTCCGAAGACCCACCTTTGCCATGCGGCCCGCGACGTCGTAGGTGTACTCGGCATCCGGCTCTGCGGGGCGCGACGGCATGGAAGCCTGTGATGAGACATAGGAGCGGTGAAGCAGCCCACGCCGGTCATAGGTATAGTAGTGGGTGAGTTCGTGATCGCCAATGTCCACGTTCGTCCAGACGACCTTACCGCTTGCGTCGTAGGCGAAGCGATGGTAATCCCATTCGGGTGCAGCACCATCAGCACGCTTGGCCTCTATCACCACCCGGCCGTCGGCATCATAGGAGTAGAACGTCGCCTGCCACTGCCCGTTGCTCTTATGGGCCGAGGCGACCAGCCGCCCTGCCGTGTTCTCTAACTGCGACTCGAACGAAGCACATCCTGCGTTGCACCCATTGAATGGCGCATCGGAGAGGTTTACCGCCTCATCGTAGCGGTTGATGAGCCGCCAGTCCACACTCTGGTCGGTCTCGCCCGGGCACGTTCCCGCAGGAGGAAGTACGTCTACCAACCCCTGCCTTGAGATCCTTCCAACCGAATCGTAGCAGTACAGCATAAACTCGCCTGCCCCACTGTTTGCAGCCGCCTGATTGGCATCTTGGCTATAGCGCATCCGGCTATGCTCGTCGTACCCATAGGTCGTCGTCCCGGCATCCGGCGTGCGCTGCGAGAGCATCCGGCCCGCCGAGTCGTAGGTGTAGCGCGTCTCGTAGTCGCTGTCGGTGCCACTCGGCGGCTCGAAGTAGTTCGGCGGGCGGACCACGGTGAGGTTGCCGTTGAAGTCATACTCGGACTCTGTCTCCGTAAACGGCCGTGTGACACCTGAAGCTAGATCCCCAGCGTAATAGCGAACGATCGCATCCACCCTAGCGTGCTTCTCTACGGTATGATCGTCGTCGGTGGTGATGAGCGTGTTCGCTTCGAAGATGTACCTCTTCCCGGGTCGGGCCAGCACAAACCCTGTCTTCAGAGCGTAGCGGCAGTTGTCTATCTGAGGGCTTTGAGTTCCGTCATAGGTCTCCGAGCACGCCTCACTCACTTCGTTGGACACCGTCTCGCGCATCACGAGAATGGGGTGGTAGTAGGGCCACGACGTCCCTGCGTCTTCTTCGTAGACATTGACTTCTGCAATCACTAGCCCGGCGTTGGTCAGTCCGCCAACTTCGAGATGGACCTCGTACTCGATGGCCTGGCGAAGCTGCACGGTAACCTCTTCTATCACAGGACACGGCCCCGAAACCGGCGTACGCTGGGGCAGACCCGTCTCCGGTGCTGCCTCTCGAGGTGCCCCACAGGTCTGATAGTTAGCACCATCGACGTAGTTGTGGAGTACTTTGGAGTCCTCTGGTAGCTGATCGCTCGACCCTACCTGCCGCCTCATCCATTCTTTCCCTTCTGAGTCGACGTAGGTATGGGTGATCCGTCCGTCAGGGTCCTCGACCCGTCCAAGTTCGGTACGGACCCGCCCATCTTCAACGCTGACCCCCGCAACGACGTGCTCGAACCTCGTCTCATCATCACTGAAGTCGTCGCCCGGCGGCCGGGAGAGCTTGGGCATCCGGTGGAGGTCTTGGTAGTACTCCTGCTCGGCAAACGGCACTCCTCCTGCTCCCGGCACCGGGACGCCATCATCTACATGGCTCCCTGAATAATAGGTCGAAGCACGAGCGCCAACCTGGGCTTCTGTACCGTAGGCACCAATCACACTCGTGCCGTACTCCCCACGGACGGGGAGCCAGGCTTTCGTGACTGCCCCGAGCACGTCGAGCGTCTGGTGCTGCGTTGTCTCTTCTGAGATTGCATACGGCCCCTCCGCTGTGACCGTCTGCACCGTCTCGCCCCAGCGGTTGGTGTAGCCCACGGCAACAGAAGGATATGCCAGGTCCAGATACCTGTCGTCGTCCTGCTCAGGGTCGTAGCCCTCGTGAATCGGCGTCACAGCAACAGCATCGATCCGCAGGGCACCACCTCCGCCTTCCCGCGCAAGCCCCACCTGCATCGTACTAACGGTCGGTCGGACCCGTGCCCATCTCATCCGCCACGCTCCACTTTGGCCGCCCCCTTCGGTGAGCGTGTGCCAGCCCGACAACTGCCCCTCAGTAAGATCTCCGTCGGAATCCAGAACCTCGATTCCACTCGCCGATCCGCTTCCGTCGGCGAGGAGCAGCCGCCCCTGAGCACCCGCCCCGCCGAAAAACACCACAACGACGTACTCTCGCCCCGGTTCGACTGTGACACTCTGGGTGATCGCCGTTGAAGAGGTAGTCTCGGCATACGAGACACCCAGGGCTGCGTCCGTTCGGTAGCACTGCAACGTGGCACCGCCCATCGTCCACGCTTGCGCTGCGCCACTTGGTTGGCATCCATTCCGCTCGGCAAGCTCGAAGGAGCCGTTTCGGATCAGGTTTCCGTTGGCGTAGACAACCGTCTCTGCGTGGCTAGGGGCACTAGAGACGATACCCCCTTCACCACGGAGGTGGTAGTTGTGGGCTGCCGTGACGCGCCCCTCTGCATCGAGCGTCTCGGCAAGCCGCAGGCTCTCGTCGTAGGCAAACGAAGGCCCCTCCACGTTGTCGTCCAAGACCTCGTTAAGGAGACCCGTCTCCGAGTCGTAGTAAAGCGTGCGAGAGACCGTCTCACTGCCACTGCCTGCCGTGACCTTATGAAGCTCGGTGTTCTTCCACCCCCCGTACTCGAGTAACAGGTCAACACCACCTACAGTCCGGCTCGTCACCTGGCCGTGCTGGTCGAAGCCAACGTTCTTCTCTTGAAGCAACCAGTCACCACCCGCGCTACCGCCAGTCCAGTCCGTCGGATAGACTGACGAGCTCCAATAGTGGGCCAGTTCCCCGCTATTCTCCTTGAGCCATACGTATGACTCTGACGGCTTCCACGAGGCAACTCCCAATGTGTTGCTCCATGTCGTCACAACCGATGTCATAGGTGTCACAGACGCCATCGGGTGACTGATGTCGTCCCAGACATTGATCTGGTCTTGCCACCCGACCCGTGCGTCAGAGACCGTTTCTTGGGCGACAGCAGCCAAGTTGCCACTCACAAAGAACGGATTCTGCAAGGGGTCAACACTCGCGTAGCTCTCGTAGGCTCGTGTGTAGTCGGTCACGCGGAGCTGGCGCTGCCAGTCGCTTGAGAAATCAAAGTCGCTTGGCAGACTTACCGTCTCGATCTTCCGCTTTAAAAGGAAAGACCCATTATTGGGATTGTTTCCTTGGTCGTATTCGTACCAAGCGCCCCGGTGCATAGCGCCCCCTGTTTGGGTGGACCAGATGTCACTCTCCGGAAACTGGAACTCGTACCCGTCGAACTCATGCTCCTCAAGTAGAAGCCCCGCATGCATCCAGCCCGCGAAGGGCGTTCTTGCTTCATCGGGTTGGCCTCCCTGGTTTTGCCCTGCTGGGGGCCACACTGGAGCGCCAGCGTAAATCCGATGATCATGCCACGAGTACCGCCGCGTCATCCGGTTCGATGAAGCCCCTCCCCAATACGAGTTGGTCTCGTAGAGAACGCTCCCCCAGTTGAGGTGCTCATTTCCCTGAATGACAGTTATATAGTTGGGATCAGCCTCATCTCGGAAGAACACCGAGCTAACGCGTCGCGGCGTGGAGTACTGGTCGCCGATTACCGGCGTGAAGATGTCATACTTTCTGTAGGTTAGAAACTCTCGGTAGCGCTCTGTCCCGTCTGGCTTGATCTCTTTTACTGAATCATAGATGACAGCGTCCTTACCCCGAGAGGGCGGGGTAAAGATGTAGTCGCTGTAGTCCCTTTGGAACTCTTGCCAGAAGCCAGATGGTATCCCTGTCGCGTTACCTGGGCCATACTCGTACTGCGTGACTTGACTGGTGCCACTTTCATCACTGCCAGGCCGCGTAATAGAGGTTACGCGCACACCACCTTGTCTGTACCGCTCCTCAAAGCGATCTATAGTCCCTGGAGGCCATGTAACGTTGAAGGAGTAGGCCTCCTGACCTGCAACATATCCCTCCCAATCGCTGTCATACCTATAGAAAGGAATGTTCGTAAAGTTTTGCACTGGACATTGGGATCCACAACCACTGTCGGGAGGCTCTTGATATAGGAGTTCGTCGATCTGATCGTTTTCGTAGTCGTACTGCTCCCAAGCCCCCGTTGGGAAGGTCACTTTTCTGAGAGACCACGCCCGGGCATCAGTAGCGTCTGTGTCGAAGTAGTGTCGTCCGACGTGATCATAAGGCTCTCCTCCTCCCCTGTTGAAGTAACGGAAGTGATCGCTGATCGCGTGAATGGTATTCCCCGTACTGTAGAAATCCTGTAACTCTTCTGGGTCTGGATTCCACCCCGGGACATTTGCCCCGTAATCAAACGAATACCCAGGCAGTGCGTTACCTGCGCGGTCAATCTCATATACTTCACTGAGCGTGGTATGCGTCGGATTGGCGCCCGCGCACGTTGCCGGAGAGCAGTGTAGCGTATTGTCAAACCCCAGGCGAACCTCTTTGATAAGGTGGTCCGGCATCTCCAGCTGGCCATCTGGGCCCCGCTTGTAGAGCTTGATGCCGTTGAGTTGACTCCGGTGCTCTCCTCGTGCCACAGGGTTGACACCGCTAGTACATCCTCCATCGTAAAAAACACTAGCCGACACTTCAAACTTAGCATAGTGAGTTGGCGTGATAATCTCTTGTAGATAGCGAGCGTGCTCAACATGCCTCCAAGAGTCAGGATAGACTGTATTACCCGAGCGGCTCGACAGGAGGCCCTGTGCTAGAGAATACTCGAACGCCACCCAACGGCCAGGCTCGTCAAGGTTATTATTCGCCCTAGAAGGAATCGTGTTTAGCGCACCGTTCCAGGCGTAATCGTTGCCAAGAATAGCCACAAGTCGCCACGCACCCACGTAATACTCCAGCGACTGGTAGTCTACTCCGGTGTGATTGGGAGGCATTCCTGCAACGAAGGTCGACAGCGTTGGCGCGGCGAACACGTACCGCGTTCCGTCTTCCGTAGTAACTACGAAGTGGGAAAATTCCTCTTTGTCCTCCCAAGGAGGATCCCCTGAACTGCCGACATAGGTAAGCTTCCCGGCCTTGAGGTAGTCAGCAACTTCCGCAGCGCATCCCACTGTTGGATCCAGATCATTGACATCGATGAGGTTGTATCCTGCTTCCTCAGCAAAGTACTCGACCCGCCAAGGGCGCCACGAAGCAAGCGAAAAACCATTCGGATCTAGATCCCCTCCCGTCCAGGGACTGGGCGTCGCCGGAAGAAAATTATGACGCCGGATCATCTCCGTCGTCCCACGCCCGGGGAGGGTCAGATAGTACGTGTCTTGGAGATACTGGGTAGGCTCTGCAAAGTCAACGTTATAAAACGTACTGTTCATGGACGCCCCACCGTTTGGGGAGCGCGTAATCGAACCTGGATCGAAGGACCAGCCAAGACCCACCCACGATGCACGCTGTGTCGTCTTGATGCCTGAGCGGTAGCTGAGGGTAACGTCGAAGTCGAGTCCTCCTCGCCCGGGAATATTCATCACGGGGACTTGGAGGTTGAGATCACCATAGGCATCCACTCCAGCCGTCTGAGGCCGTGCGAAGTGGTGAACTTCAGGCTGCACGCCGTACCCGTTGAGCGCCTCAATTCCCTGCGCCAATACATTGACTGGATAGGTAGCAACGAGTGCAATGAGAACCCAACATGCACGCCGGGTGCGTCCCACTATTTTTGCGGTGACCATGTGGAGTCGGGGGAGCAGGATCGTACGTGTTACGAGAGCAGGATAGAAACGCAAGGGAGCCAACAAGGATGCATCAAAGCACCGTTGGAAAGCTGTCATCCAGAGCGCGGGACGATCGATATTATCAAATACAAACCGAAACACCATAAAGTCAAGGTCATTCCTTGGTGCCCAAGATTTATCTCATCCGGTTTAATACAAATACAATAGCCATCACATTCTACCAGGCATCCAGATTCCACAAGAGGAAAAGAACGGCGCTAGGCGATGGTAGCGCGCACAACTTCCTCTATAGTCGTCTGACCTGCGGCGAGCTTCCGCACCGCCGCCTGGCGGAGCGACTCCATACCCTCGGACTCGGCCTGCATGCGGACTTCCTGCGTGCTCGCACCGTCTGCAACAAGCCGGGCTACCACTTCGGTCATTGGCATGACTTCGAAGATTGCCATCCGCCCCCGGTAGCCCGTTCCGCCGCACGCATCGCACCCTCTCCCCTGGACTAGCTCGGCAGCTTCGCCTGCTCCGAGCACCCGCTCCAGGTCGCGCTCGAGATTCTTTGGTAGTTGGCCGTGGTCCAACGGCTCTTTGCAGCCTGGGCACACCTGGCGCACCAGCCGCTGCGCAGCGACCAGCCGAACGGATGCTGCCACGAGGTACGGTGCAACGCCCATGTCGACAAGCCGCGTCACCGTCGAGGGCGCGTCGTTCGTGTGGAGCGTAGACAGCACGAGGTGCCCAGTAAGCGCGGCGCGCACAGCGACCTCGGCCGTCTCTGTGTCCCGGACCTCGCCCACCATAATCACGTCCGGGTCCTGGCGCAGAAACGCCCGGAGCGCCTCGGGGAACGAAAACCCGATCTCGGGCCTTGCCTGGGTTTGGTTCACCCCCTGGATGTCGTACTCGATAGGGTCCTCGACCGTCGTTACGTTCAGGCGCTCTCGCGGGAGTGCGCTCAGCGCAGCGTAGAGCGTAGTCGTCTTCCCGCTGCCGGTCGGCCCAGTGACCAGCACCATCCCGTGCGGCGCTTCGATAGCCCGATGGAAGGCCGCAGCCGAGGCCCCAGCAAGCCCCAGCGCGCCGAGGTCAAGACGCAGGCTCTCCCGGTCAAGAATGCGGAGTACAGCTTTCTCCCCGAAATGCGTAGGGAGCACCGATACCCGGAGATCAACAGTCCGTGCTCCTGAACCAACTGCCTGCCCGGTAGAGTCACTTTGCGTGTGCGTGATGCTGATCCGTCCATCTTGAGGGCGACGCTTCTCGGCGATGTCGAGCGAGGCGAGAACCTTGATCCGCGATACGATTGCCTCGCGCTGCGCGTACCGAAGCTCGCCTGCCAGATGAAGCAAACCGTCCAAGCGGTAGCGCACGCGGAGCGTCTCCTCGTAGGGCTCAATGTGTATGTCGCTCGCTCCAAGCCGGATCGCGCGTTGGATGATCCGGTCGACCTGTTGAACAACAGGACCGACTTGGAGGTCGGTCATTGGCAACGTGTATGGGCTCATCGGACTGCTCTCTACGCCGCTTCTTTCAGTCTGGTTTTCCGGTTCTGCATCCCCGTGTTGCCCAGCAGCCTCGTCGGCAAGCGCATCGACTGCCTGCCCGGAAGGTTCGCTGTCTGCAATCTTCGCTAGGTGCTGCTCGATGACGTCACTATCGACCGCCACTTGCTCAATACGCTTCCCCGTGGCAAAAGCAAGCTCTCGAAGCACTTCGGCAGATAGCTCGCCCGCCACACCTATGCGGAGATGCTCACCGTCTAGGCCGAGTGGGATGCAACGGTAGGCGCGCTGAAGGGAAGGTCCTATAACAGCTTGCGCGGAGACAGAGCCAACATCAGAAACAGGGAAAATCGGGCGCAGCATTTGAGGTTTTTCGGGTATGGGTGGGTCGAGTTCATTGAATAGAGCCTGTGTTGGTGCCCGGGAGGAACGCCCAGGAACCCTATCAATGTAAGCGATCACTACCACCGCATCCTGTTGCTTTGCCCTCAATGCGAGACGCACAAACTCTCCACTTCGTCTCCTTCGGAGTGGTTATTGGACCCTATCAGGGATGATTTCCTGGCGTCGATTCACATGGCTTTCCGCACGGTGCTATTAGACGTGCCTTAGCTTTTATGGCTTCCTGTCTATAGAATCGACGGGCAACAGATTATGAAGAGCATAAAGCTCGCGAAATCCATCGATGACGTGGTTCGACAAACCCGTATCTTGGTGTACCCCGCACTACCTGAAACCGGTCCACGCTGGCCGGTCTCGCTGTTTTTCGCAGAGCCAAAGATTGCGTAGGCTCATTTATTGACACGGCTGTGAGCTTATTCCGGTAGCTCACCGAACTCGACGCGGACGAGCGGAAGCTCCTGCTGGAGAAACCCCGTCGTGTGGGCATAGGTGACGTACTGCACCCGCCCGTCGGCCTCGGCGAACTCCGGGTGCGCGTGCGCCGAATAGTTGCCGAACGTGCCCTGTGGTGGGCGCATCTCGAAGAGCGCCTCCGGCTCGGACCACGGCCCCCACGGCGTCCGCGAGACACGGTAGCGCACCATGTTGTCGAAGGCGGGGTTGTAGATCGCCATGTAGCCTCTGTAGTGCGGGACGTAGAACACACTCGTCCCCGCCGAGCCGCCATCGAAGACGCGCACCGCGTCGTCCGGGTTGGCGCTCCAGACTCCGTTGCCCGCGAAGTATTGCCATGCTGACTTGTCGAGCACGTCGGCGAGGGGCACGCGGGCTACGCGGCAGCGGTGGAGGATAACCACCCGCTTGCACCCGTAGGCGTAGAGCATGTCGTCCTCAACGAGCGTAGCGTTGGTGTAGGCGATCTCATCGCGCTCCCACATCAGCATGGGCGTCTGGCTGCCGGGGTTCTGGATAGGCCGCCGCACGCTTCCCGGCGACATACCCTCGTCCCAGACAGCAAACCCATTCCCGATGCTCCGCCAGCCCTCTTGGCCGGGGATGCGCCAGAGTTCGTAATACGCCATCAGCACGCGGTTGCGCGCGGGGTCCGGGATGAGATCACCGGGCCAGAAGGCGATCTCCGCACCGCATGGTTCCTCCTCGCAGTTTTCGCCCGCGTGCGCCTCGTTGTACTGCTGCTCGCGCGGCAGGAACGGAACGATCTCCGCCGGTGCCCCCACGGCATCGACGTAGTTGCCCTCGAACGAGATGCCGTCGGAAGCGTCGAGGTCGCTCGTCCATGAGAGCGAGTTGTCGACCCAATTCCAGCCCTCCACGTTGGGACCGTTGAGCGGCGTATCACCGAAGGTCCACACGGAGCGGCCGTTGATGAGGGCACTGATGGCTCCGTCGCGTCCACGGATGATCGGGAGTTGGGCAATCTCGCCGAGGTCCGTCGCCGACAGCACGGGCGGGACGGGAGGTGCAGTGCGACTTGGTATCGATTCAGACGTAGCCGACGTTGCTCCGGCGAGCGGAGCATCAGAATCCGCGGCATCGCACCCCGCGAGAGTGACAAGAAGCAGGGCGACCACAGCGAGGGATACACGCAGCATGGTAGGCAATGGCTTGAGGGCTCGAAGGAAAACCGAATCTACTCTATGTGCGAAGCTAGGCAATCAAATCAAGAAAAAACAACATCTCGCCTTCCTCGGTTTACATTTGTCTTACCTTCGCCCGCGTTTTTCCCTATCCCGAACCGCCTATCGCCATGCGCCTTCTCCCCGCGCTCTTCCTGTTCCTGACCGCACTGTCCGTTCAGGCACAGCCCAACATCAGCCCGGAGCCGGAGGTGCCCATCCGTATCATGCCCGTCGGCGACTCCATCACCGAGGGCAACGACGGCGGCTTCCGCATCCCGCTGATCCGCCTCGTCACGCAGGCGTTTGAGATGCCGGACCTCGTCGGGCGGCGCATGAGCCGCGACCAAGACAATGGCGTCGGGCATGACCACGACCAAGACGGCTACTCGGCCTACCGCATCGACGAGATCGCCAGCGGCGAAGGGTTCTGGGGCGCACCGCCCATCGAGCAGCGCCTTGACGACTGGGACCCGGCGGTGGTGCTCCTCCACGCCGGGACCAACGACGCCCAGCAGAACTACCACCCCTACGGCAACGCCAGCCAGGGCATCCCGAACGTCCAGCAACGCCTCGACGACCTCATCTCCCGCATTGTCGCGCATGCGCCGCACGTCTACATCATCGTCGCCCAGATCATCCCGGCCAACCCGCCTTCGAGCCAGCAAACAAGCGACTACATCGTCGGTCTGAACCAGCGGATTCCCGCCATCGTAGCGCGACACCAGGCCCTCGGCCACCGGGTCACGATGGTGGACATGTACACGCCGATGCTCGACTTCCCGAACCCCGACGGCGTACACCCGAGCCTCGAAGGGTTCCAGAAAATGGCCGAGGTCTGGTTCGAGGGCCTGGAGGCAATTGGCTTCCTCGACGGAGAAATCCAGAACCCCGAACCCGGGCGTGACGACGGCGTGCGGCAGCGCGACTACTACAGCACGTCGTCTCAGACACCGTGGCAACCGTCCGGGGAGAGCCTCATCCAAACCGGGAATCCCACCTTTGACCGTGTCATCCACACCGGCTACGATGGCAGAGTCGACCCCGCCGTCCTCAACGACGGCATCGCGGCGACCATTAACGGCCTGTCGGATGACTTCGCCTACGACCGAGACGATACGTGGACCAGCACGTTCGTCCTCAACACGAGCGAGCACACCGCGGGCTACGACATCGACCAGATTCGCTCCGGGGCCGGTGGCGACGAGCATGGCAAGCTTCCCCAAGCCTACGAGGTTTGGTATTCCCTCGTCGGTGCGCCCACCGAGTTCATCCGCCTCGGCGACTTCCAGCACATCCCGGTCCATGATCTCCAGAAAGGATCAGCTATCGTCATCAGTGGCCTCAACGACGAGCCGCTCGCCACGGGGGTAAAGGCAGTCCAGTTCCGGTTCACCGAGCCGCCGTGGCGACAGTGGGGGTTCTTCGGCCTCTTTAAGCGTGCCCGCTACTACGAGGTCGAAGCCTTCGGTACGCCGACGGCCTCCAGCCGCGCACTCACCTCCTCAGCAACGACGGCTTCCACGTTCACCCTCGGCGCGGCCTATCCCAACCCCTTCGCTGCGTCCACGCAGATCAGCGTAGACGTGCCTGATGCTGCCCATGTTCGCGTGGTTGTGTACGATGTGCTCGGACGCACCGTGGCGACACTCGTAGACGACCTGCTCGATGCCGGTCCGCACAACCTCCACTTCGATGCCTCAGACCTGCCGAGCGGAACGTACCTCGTACGGATGGAGGCGGAGAGCAAGAGCGGCTCCTTCGTCGAGACGCAACGCGTGACGCGGCTGCGGTAGCACCGAACTCCAGACATGCAAAAGCGCGGGCGAGGCATGACTCCTCGCCCGTGCTTTTTTGCCTCGGTAGCAACATCAGGCTCCCCCCTGAATGGCCTCGATCTCGAGGAAGATGTTCACGTTGTGACCGACGATGATGCCGCCCGCCTCGGTGAGGTTGTTCCATTCTAGACCAAAGTCACGCCGGTCGATGGTCGTCTCGGCCTCGATGCCGACGCGCTGCTTGCCCCCCGGCCCGATCGCCGTGCCGATGAGTTCGCCTTCGAGCACGACACGCTTGGTGACGCCGCGGATCGTAAGGTCGCCGGCCAACTCGAACTCGTTGCCGTTGATGGCGACCACCTCGGTGCTCTGAAAGCGAATGTCGGGGTAGGTCTCAGCCTCGAAGAAATCGGGCGAGCGCAGGTGGTTGTCCCGGTTTTCGTTGCCCGTGTCTACGCTCTCGGCACTGATCCGCGCGGCCACTTCCATCGTGCTGAGATCGTCGGGATCGAGCTTGACGCGGGTGCTGTAATCCGCAAACGTGCCAGTGACGTTGGCGATGCCGAGGTGGCGCACCTTGAAGCCGATGACGGTGTGCGCTTTGTCGATCTCGAACATCGTAGGCTCGCTGGCCGGGCGGTCGGGCACGTCCGGCAACGCGAAGCCGACCAGAGCCACGGCGACGAGCAGTACGGGGATGAGGTGAAGGTTGGTGATACGCATGGATTCCTCCGATAGGTGTAGATTGGCGGTGGCGGCACCCGAGCCAATCGGAGGCAGGACAGCGACAACTCGGGCCACCCTGTCTTTCGGGGCAAACCACTCCAAGTTGCAGCCTCTCCCACACTTTTGTCTCACGCGGCATTCTCCGGATGATCCAGCTCGACCGCGATGCCAGCACGCCGATTGTCGAGCAACTCGCCGAGCAGCTTCGGTTCCACCTCGCCACGGGACGCTTCCGACCGGGCGAGCGACTCCCCTCGACGCGGGCGTTCGGCGAGCAGTTGGGCGTCTCCTTCCACACCGTCCGCAAGGCCTACCAGCAGCTTGAGTCAGAGGGCTTGCTCGACGCCCGCAAAGGCAGTGGCTACACGGTCGTCGAGCGCACGCCCGCTCCGGCCGCAGACCGGATGGAGCGAGGGGCGGGTATCGTACAGGACGTCCTCCAGAAACTGATCGGCCTCGGCCTTGACGAGGGGGAGATCGACTACCTCTTCCAAGAGCAACTCGCCTTCCTCGACGACCCGGGCGTGCGACCGAAGATCGTGTTTGCTGCCCCCTACCGGGAACTGGCCGAGACCTGCGCCGAGCAAGTGAGCGCCGCCGTCCAAGAGCGCGTCGAAGCCGTCCGACTCGATGCCCTCAACCAGCACACCGACGCCGACCTCGTCGTGACGCCGCACGCCTCGGCTCAGACCGCGGCGCAGGCCGTACCCCTAGGAGAAGCGGTTAGCGTACTGGTCTATCCGCCGCCAGAAACCCTCGCCCGCGTCGCCCGCCTGCTTCCCGGCGATACCCTCGGCGTCGTCACCCGCTACGACGATGCCATCGCTCCCGTGCTGGCCGAACTGCGCGCCCTGACCGCCTTCTCCGGGACCGCCCTCGCCCTCACCACCGACGCCGACCGCGACCGACTGGCGGACTTGTTCAACGAGGTGGACTTGCTGCTGTTCACCCCGCAGGCCCGCCGAAAACTGCGCCCCCTCTTGGCCGATGTCACGCATGCTCCGCTACGCCACATCATCAACCCAGCCTCGCTCGACGGTGTCCGCAACGCGATGCGGCGATAGTTGACGAGCAATACTTGCTTCCGACTCACCCCAACGAGGCTCGCTCCTCCGTGGACGGCCCTTGGTCGCGCCTTGGCCCCTTGCCAATTGACGAATCTGGGAAACGAGGCACGGGCACATCCTGAGCACGCGGTGGAACAACAGTCTCGCCTCCGTTCTCGCTCCCTTCCGTGGCGGATGCTGTGGCCTGCGTAGAGGTCGCACCTTCCACCTCGTCGTCGATGATCTTGTCCTGGTCCGGGTATTTCACCCGCAGATGGTAGATGCCGTTGAGAATCGAGAGGAACGCCTCCTTGATGCGGTTCAGGTCGGCGAAGGTCAGCGCACAACCGTCGAGTTGACCGTCTTCGATGCGGGCGCGGAAGATGGAATCGACCAGTCCTTCGAGCCGCTTCGGCGTGGGCTTCTCGATGCTCCGGCTGGCAGCCTCGACCGAGTCGGCCAGCATCACGATGCCTTGCTCGTTGGTCTGTGGGCGCGGGCCGGGATACCGGAACTCCGTCTCGTCTACCGGCGGATCGTCTGGACCGCGAAGCTCCTCGGCCTTGCGGTAGAAGAACTCCATCATCGTCGTCCCGTGATGGGTCGGGATGAAGTTCTTCACCACCTCGGGCAGGTTCTCCTGCTGGGCGAGGTCCAGCCCGTCCTTGACGTGGCTGGCGATGACGAGCGCGCTCATGTACGGCGTCACGCGGTCGTGCGGGTTCTCACCCCCCTGCTGGTTCTCGATGTAGTACTCCGGCTTGACCATCTTGCCGATGTCGTGATACAGCGCCCCGACTCGGGCCTGGAGTGCATTCGCTCCCACGACATCGGCAGCGGCCTCGGCGAGGTTGGCGACTTGTAGGACGTGGTTGAACGTCCCAGGTGCCCGGAGCGATAGTTCCTTCAGTAGCGGTCGGTTGGTGTCCGAGAGTTCGAGCAGCGTCAGGTCCGTCGTCACGCCGAAGGTGCGCTCGAAAATCCAGAGCAGCGGGTAGGCCAGCAGCAGCAAGATGCTGTTGATGCCGATGAACGAGAGGTCTGAGAGAAACTGCTCGGTCCCCCCGGCGCGCAGTAGGAAATAGCCGCCGAGGATAAGTAGATAGGCCCCGAAAACGAGCGCCGCGGTCAGGATGATCTGGCTCCGGTTCTTCACGTCGCGCACGCTGAAGACGGCGAGCATCCCGGCGAAAATGGTGGCAAACGTGAACTCGAAGTTGTAGCCGAAGATCAGCCCGCCGATGCAGGCCAGTGTGATCGTGGCAAACATCCCGACCCGTGAGTCGAAGATGACGGTGAGCAGAATCGACGCGAGACCTACGGGCACGGCGAGGTCGGCAATTTCGGGAAGCCGGACGGCAACCCCGAAGAACCCAATGATGGTGGCGAAGATCAGCCCGATCAAGATGAGGTAGCGGGCCTCGTAGAACACCTGCCGCCGCATCAGATAGAGGTAGAGGAAGAAGATCAGAAACGCCGCTACCGAGAGTAGCGTCTCGCCAAGCATGATCCGAAGTGGCCCGACGTTGCCCTGCTGCTCGGACCGAATCCGGGAGAGTGAGTAAAGCTGACGCTGCACCTCCTCCGTCACCCGGTCGCCGCGCCGCACGATCGACTGCCCCTCTTCCACCACCCCCGTCACCTGCGAGATGCCCTCCGCCTCTTCCTGCCACCGCGCCTCCGACTCTTCGCTCAGATATTGCAACGAGGTCCGAAGCGTCCGATTGACGATCTCAAGGCCGATGGCGACCGCATCCGGTCGGTTTGGGAAGCGGATGCTCAGTTCATTTCGGATCGATGTGAGGCCCTCGTTGAGGCCGTAGACATCCTCCTTGGGGATGAGCGTCTCCGTTCGTTCTTCCGCATCGACGAGCGTGATTTGCGCCGTCAGCACACTGTCCTTCGGCACATCGAGTACCCCGAACGGCAGCAGGCGGCTCGACACGGTGCGAACCGCACTAATGAGGAGATCGTGGAGCGCGGGGCCGGACGTATTGGCCCGCGACGCTGTGGCGAGACCCGCACGCGCTGCATAGGACGCAACAAGTTGGTCGATCTGGGTACTCGACAGCCAGTCCTGAAAAACCGCAAGCCGCTCGACATACTGCACTGAATCCCGCCGGGCTGCCTCATCCTCTCCCCGCGAGCGGTTCTGCTGCCAGTTCACGTAAGCCTGAAACAAGGTCTCGAAGCGCTGATCGAGCGAGTCGATGGCGGCCTCCGTCTGCGAAACGGCATCGGGCACACGTATGAACAGGGGCGGCTCTTCGTAGCGAACCGAGTCGCGCTCAGCAGCGATCTGCTCGTCGCTCTTGTAAACCGGGAACCGGAACGGCGCGATGACCTCCTGCCGCTGCCACACGTCGCCGGGCTGGACCTGCGCGGCCTGCTCATACGGCTCCAGGTTCGGGAACGCAAGCGTCGTGAGCAGCAGCAGCACACCGAAGATGCCGACGCGCACGAGCACCTCGTTGCGCGTCATGCGACGGCCCGGCTTCGGCTTCGCGGTCGAAAGCTGAAGCCCGACGCGGCTCGGGCGTCGACCCGCCTTGCGGCTCAGGCCCAGTCGCTCCAGAATGCCCATACGTTCAGGGGGTTGGGTCTATGCGGCGGTTGCGTGAAGGTACGACACCGGGACAGTGGACGGTAGACGTTTGGCGCGTTGGGCAACAGCCTCGCTACCCTTCTCCCGTACTCGCTGTTACCTCTGCCCTGAGCCGAGCAGCACGCCGAGACCCACCGTCACCATCGCCCCGGCGGCGGTGTAGAGCGGCCACGCGAGCACGCCCGTCTGCACACCGAAACCGAGTGCTACGAGGGTCGCAGCGTAGGCGATGAGGGCCTCGCGCTGCCTCGCCCGCTGGCTCACCAACCCCAGCAGGAAAGCACCCAAGAGGCCGCCATAGGTGAATGAAGCGATCCCCAGCCCTAGCTCGACGACGGGATTGGTCATCGACTGGAAGAGTGCGGCGAAACCGATTAGCGCGAGGCCCCACCCCAGCGTCGTCCACCGGCTCAAGCGCAGCGCAGCGTCCTCACCGAGCGGCGTCCGCCCCAACCGCTCGCGCAGGTCGAATACGGTCGAAGACGCCAGTGCATTGAGCGAGGACGAGAGCGTACTCATCGCCGCCGCCACGATCCCGGCCAAGAGCAACCCCGCGAGGCCCGGCGGCATCTCCTCCACAATAAACTTCGGGAACACCTCATCGCCCCGACCGAGGCCAAGGGTTTCGAGGTCCGCTCCGCCGTAGTAGCTCCACAGTAGCAGCCCGACGAGCAGGAAGAGTACGAACTGCCCGATCACCACGACGCCGCTCCCGATGAGCGCCCGCTGCCCATCTCGCAGATTTCGACACGCCAAGAGCCGTTGCACGATGAGTTGGTCCGCCCCGTGCGACGCCATCGAGAAGAACGCCCCGCCAACAACCGCGACGATCAAGGTATAGGGCGTCGCCATCCACTCAGCGAACGACAGGTCGAAGCCGAGATCAATCACCTGCGTCTTGCCCGACGCGCTCGCGGTGCTCCACCAGTCGCCCGGTACGTCGCCGAGGAGGATGCCCACCGCGAGGAGTGCCCCGCCGACGTAGACGCCCATCTGCACGACATCCATCCACACGACCGCCTTGATCCCGCCGACAAATGTGTAGGCGATGGTGACGAGGCCGATGGCGATGATGATGGTAGCATACGACACGTCCAACCCGGCAGCCGCGGCGATGACCTTGAGCGGAATTGCTGTGGCGAAGAGGCGGACGCCGTCGGCGAGGAGGCGCGTGCCCATGAACGTGAGCGAGGCTGCCGCGCGCATCCCGTCGCCGAAGCGCTCGCCGAGAAACGCATAGGCCGTCGCCTGCTCGCCATCGAAGTAGCGCGGCAACAGAAGCACCGCCACCACGACGCGCCCGAGCAGATACCCGAAGGTGAGTTGCAGGAACAGCAGCGACCCGCCATAGGCCACCGCTGGAACGCCGATGACGGTCAGCGTGCTCGTCTCCGTCGCCACAATCGAAAAGAGCACGGCCCACCACGGGAGATCGCGCCCACCGAGGAAGTAGTCGGTCGTCGTTTGCTGCCGCCCCCCGGCCCACAGCCCGAAGCCCAGCACGCCGACGAGATAGACGACGAGCACCGCATAGTCGAGGCCGGTCAGCATTACGCCTCGTCCGGCGGCACTGCCAGCACCGGCGGCTCTATGCTGGCGAGCGTCTTCCGCAGGGCCAGCAGCGTCCCGTTAAACGAGTCACCACCCGCGACCATCAGATCGAAGAACGGCTCGGCGGTTTTGTCGTAGAGACCGACCCGAAACGCTGCCGGGGAGGCTCCGATCAGCGTCGCAGCGGCGAGGTCAAACGTCGGCGTCAGGCAGAAGGCGAGGTCCGGCTCGGTGTTCCACAGGTCGGCGGCGAACTCCTGCCGGGCTAGGCCGAGCAGGTTGAGTGCCTTTTCGTCCATCCGCTTTACGCGCCCGATGAAATCCGCCGGGGCGTAGCTCACCAGACTCGACGGTACGACGGGCGTAATCTGCCGGGGCGAGATACCGAGCGTCTTAATAAAACGCCACACCTCCCGCGCCTCGATCTCCTGCTCTGGAAGCACGACGAGCACTCGCCGCTGCGCCGGATCGGACGCCCACGGACGGACGGTGCGCCGCTCGGCAAGTTTGAGCGCGCTGCGCCGGGCCAGCTTGGATTTGATCGCGTCGAGCATAGTCAGGAATCGAGGAGGTCCAGCAGGTCTGCTTCGTCGAGAATACGGATATCGAGGCTCTCAGCCTTGCTCAACTTGGACCCGGCACTTGATCCGGCGACGACGAAATCGGTCTTGCTGCTCACGCTGCCCGTCACTTTGCCACCTGCGGCGGCGATCTTCGCCTTCGCCTCATCGCGGGTGAGCGTCGGTAGCGTGCCGGTCAGTACGAACGTTTTGCCAGCGAGCGGTCCCTCGGTCGGGGCTTCGGTATAGACAGGTTCGTCCGGTAGACGTGCCGTGTTTACACCCAAGCTTTTCAGCGCCTCGACTAGCTCTCGGTTTGGCGCGTGGCCAAACCACTCGGCGACGCTGCGGGCCGTCTCGGGACCGATCCCATGGATCGCTTCGAGGTTGTCCTGCGTCGCGGCAGCGAGCGCATCGAGACTTTCGTGATGCTCAACGAGCAGTTGAGCGACGGTCGCGCCGACGAACCGGATGCCGAGACCGAACAAGAGCGACCGAAGCGGGCGACTCTTCGAGGCTTCGATCCCGGTGAGGAGGTTATCGATCTTCTTCTCCTTGAACCCATCGAGTGCGCCGAGGACGTCAGGGATAAGCCGGTACAGGTCGTCGAGCCGGTGGACGAGGTCTGCCTCGACGAGTTGGACGGCGAGGTTCGAACCAAGGCCGACAATGTCCATCGCGCCACGCGAGGCGTAGTGTTCGACGAGCCGGATGGTCTGCGCCGGACACGCTGCGCTGACGCAGTAGAACTCGGCCTCGCCTTCGATCCGGGCGATGGGTTCGCCGCACGCCGGACACGTATCCGGCATCGTCCATTCGACCTCCTCCCCCGTTCGCGCCTCTTTGATCGGCCCGACGACCTGCGGGATCACGTCGCCCGCCCGCTTGACAATCACCCGGTCGCCAATGCGGATGTCACGGTCGGCAATGTAGTCGGCGTTGTGGAGCGTGGCCTTGGAGACCGTCACCCCGCCGATACCGACGGGTTCGAGGTCGGCGACAGGCTTGATGGCTCCGGTTCGCCCGACGTTGAGGTCGATTCCATTGAGGCGCGTCGTGGCCTCGCGGGCAGGGAACTTGAACGCAATCGCCCAGCGCGGCGCGTTCGCTACAGCCCCCAGCGTGTCCTGATAATCGGTGCGGTCGATCTTGACGACGACGCCGTCGATCTCGTAGTCGAGATCGTCCCGCTGCTCACTCTGCGCCTCGCAGTACCGAACCACGGCCTCGATGTCCTCGAAGCGCTGCACCCGCTCGTTGACGGGAAAGCCGAGGTCGCGCAGCCAGTCCAGCGTCTCGTGCTGCGTGCCGGGTGCGGTCGTGCCCTCGACGGGTCCGAGACCATAGGCGAAGAACCGCAGACCCCGCGACGCCGTGACCTGCGGATCGAGTTGGCGAAGGCTCCCGGCGGCGGCGTTGCGCGGGTTGGCAAACGGCTTGCCGCCCTCAGCCGCAAGGGCTTCGTTGAGCCGCTCGAACGTGGGCTTTGGCAAATAAGCCTCGCCGCGCACTTCGATCCGAGCAGGCGAGGCAGGTGGAGCAGCATCGAAAAGCGATGCTTGCCCAGCCGATACGCTCTGAGGTTCATTGACCTTGGCGAGCCGAAGCGGGACGGCGCGGATCGTGCGGACGTGCTCGGTCACGTCCTCTCCCACCCGTCCGTTGCCGCGCGTCGCTCCGAGCGCGAGTTGCCTGTCCACATACGTGAGCGCGAGCGCGAGGCCGTCGATCTTCGGCTCGGCGACGAGCGCCGGTTCGACCTCACCAAATGTCTCAGCCAAGCCACGTTGAGCGCGTTCGTACCATGCCCGCAGTTCGTCGGCGCCGAAGGCATTGCCGAGCGAGAGAAGCGCTTCGGGGTGCTGCACCTTCTGGAACGCACCAAGCGGCTCGCCTCCCACGCGGCGCGTCGGCGAGTCGGGCGCAGCGAGGGCAGGAAAGCGGTCCTCCATCGTTTGGAGGGCACTAAAGAGGCGGTCGTACTCGGCATCGGCGATGACGGGCGCATCAAGGACGTAGTAGCGGTGCCCGTGCCCGCGCAGCACCTCGGCGAGTTGACCCACAAGCAGCTTGGCTGTCTGCTCGTCGATCTGGTCTAGGTCGGTCCTTTCGAGGCGGCGGAGCACGTCCTCGGTGTCGGCGACGAGGTTCATCGGGCGATGCGTGTCGCTCGTGCGAGGGAGTCGAGGACCGCTTGCCCGCGCTGGGCGCTGATGCGCACCACCTGTCCATCGGGCGGCGTCCATTCGATGCCTTGCAGCTGTAGAACCGCGCCATCATATTCCCCTCCGCCTTGTACCCCCACGTCCACCTCACCCCACACCGTGATCCGCTGTTGGGCGGTGAACGACGTGCTCTGGCCCGGCTCCACCCAGTGAGGCCGCCGGGCGTCGCCGTCCACCTGCACGCGGAAGTTCTCCAGCGGTTCGTCGGTGGCGGTGACAGTAAGCTGGATCGGCGTCTGGAACGTCGGCGCATTCGCCGGTGCCGATTCTACCGGCGTATCGACCGGGGCGGCGACTTGCGCTGTGTCAGCAGGCGCAGGAGGTGCTTCGACGATCTCTGGCTCCGGGCTGGGATCGCGGAACAGGAACCACAGCACCACACCGATCAAGACCACCGCCGCGATGGTCCCGCCCATGATGACGCCCCACGACTTTTCGATGGGACTGGCTGTGGAGGCCGCCGCTTTCGCCGTCTGGACGCGGCGCTTCGGCATATGCGCGGCGGTGCGCTCTGTGACGGGCGGCGGGGCCTCTTTCTTCTTTGGGGATGGCTCGGACAGCGCAGCGACGGCGGGTGCCGTTCCCGAGGAAGCAGCAGGTTTGGGTTTCGGCGGCGGCTTGGGCGGCGGAGCCTCTTTGCCGCCCTCCAGATGCACCTGACGCAGGCTGCCATCATAGACCCCACCCCGTGTCGCCTCATAGGCGGCGTTTAATTCCTGCGGCGAGAGGTCCAGCGCCTGCGCGTAGGACTTCAACAGGTTGCGGAGGTAGACCTCGTTGTAGTTCGCGTCGCCAACCAACTCGCCCGCCTCAAACCGGCGGAGGATGTCACTGGGCATCCGCGTCTCACGCTGGAGAGCGTCGAGCGACAGGTCACGCGCCTCGCGGATGGCCCGGAGGTCGTGCTCCATGCGAGGCCCGGAAGCGTCGGAGGCAGCGAGAGGGTCCTGATCGGCCATAACAGCACATCGAATCGGGGAGGCAGAACGTGGAAAGTACGCACGACGACCGGTAGTGCGGCAGGCCTTCCCGCGTCCGCTGGCTGGCGTTCGGCCACAAAAAAGCCCGGCCTCGTGGGAGAAGAGGCCGGGCCGGGGAGTCACGCGCAGAGCGCGGGTCGGGAAGACAGGATTTGAACCTGCGACCGCTCGGCCCCCAGCCGAGTGCTCTACCTGGCTGAGCTACTTCCCGATGGCCTGCAATATAGTTTGATGCTCAGAGCGTGTGCAACAGCTTCTCTAGGAATGCACGCAGTGCTAGGAGCGCCTCGCGGTCGGTGGCGACGGGCGGGGCCGCGTCGCGGGCGAGCACCTGCCGGGCCCCTTCGATGGTGTACTTGTCCTCCCGCAGCAGGTGGTGGATCCGCATCACGACGGCGATGTCGCGCTCGGTGTAGACCCGGTTTCCGGCGCGGTTCTTCTTCGGGCGTAGCTCCTCAAACTCGGTCTCCCAGTAGCGCAGGACGTGCGCTTCGAGGTCGGCGAGCTGGGCGACTTCGCTGATCGAGTAATAGAGCTTGCGGATGCCTTCCTGTTTCATGGGATCGGGCGAGGGTCCGCACTTAAAGTACGACATGAAGCGTCGAGCGTCGAATGTTGAGCGCGCATCTCGCTATCCGCCGGAAACGTCCCCCTCGGCCCGGCGTACCGCCCGCTCCCTCTCTCCCCCGCCGATGCTCACCCGCCGCTCTGCCGATCTCGCGCTCCTCATTACTGTCGTCATCTGGGGCCTCAACTTCCCGATCATCAAGGTGGCGTTGGAGCCGATGCCGCCCTACGTGGTCAACGCCCTCCGGTTCGTCGCGTCGGCGGTGGTGCTTGGGGCGCTGCACGCGTGGCAGTCGCGCGGACGACCGGGCGCGTTCTGGGCACCGCTTCGCGAGCACCCGTGGACGGTCGTCGGGCTGGGGTTGCTGGGGTATGTCTGCTACCAGTGGTTCTTCATCGTCGGCGTGGACGCGACGAGCGCGGGGAGTGCGGCGCTCATCATCGCCTCGGCTCCGATGTGGACGGCGGTGCTGGCCCAAATCCTCGGGATGGAGCACCTGCCGCTCGGCGCGTGGGGCGGGCTGGGCCTCTCGCTCGTCGGCGTAGCACTCGTGGTGCTGGCCGGGACCGACGCTGTCGCATTCTCGGAGGACACGCTGTTCGGCAACCTGCTGATGCTCGGCTCGGCGGTGACGTGGGCGGCCTACACCGTCCTCAGCCGACCGATCCTCGGCACCGGCATCTCGGCGACGGGCCTCGCGTTCTTCGGCATCGCCCTCGCCCTCCCCATCCTCTGGGGCCTCGGCCTGTCCGACCTCGACGCGGTGAACTGGGGCGGCGTGGACTGGATCGTGTGGAGCGCACTCGTCTTCTCCGGCGCGCTCTCGACGGGCGTGGCGTACTGGTTCTGGAACGCGGCGGTGCAGCGCGTCGGCCCGTCGCAGACGGCGATCTACAGCAACCTTGTGCCGGTGGTGGCGCTCGCCAGCGGGGCGCTGCTCTTGGGCGAGCCGGTGACGCTGTTCCAGTTGCTCGGCGGGGCGCTCATCCTCGGCGGCCTGTTCCTGATGCGCCGTGCACGGCGACCAGCGCTCGCGTGACCCGATGCAACGTGTCTGGTTACATTGCGTCCGCTCAATACTCAATTTCTAGTTGCCTACAGCTTTGTAAATGAACTGTCCGATCTGCGACACTCCGCTAGAGCGCCTCACACTATTCCGAGCAGACGGCTTCGGGGCGGAACTCCGTGGATTCGGATGCTCCCAAGGTCACGGTGTATTCCTCCCTTCGGACCTCTACTTCGATTGGCGAGACCGCCATGAGCCAAGGCAGGTTCTTGACCTCTCCGTCGTGACCGGCGACGTAGGTGATGCGAAGCGCGCGAAGCTGTGTCCACAGGATGGTCGAATCATGCTTCGCTACCGCTCTGGGGGTGACCGTGGCTTTTGGATAGACCGCTGTGGGACCTGTGGAGGAGTATGGTTCGACGGCTCGGAGTGGGAAGCCACAGTCGCTGCGGGCCTGCACGAACGACTCCCCCGAGTCTTCAGCGATGCTTGGGAGCGAGACGCTGAAGAGGAGAGCGCTGTCGCGGCAAGACGCAAGCGGTTAGCTGATGCAGTGGGACCCGACGACTTGGCACGGGCAGATGCCTTCTGGGAGTGGGTGTCGTCTCATCCTCAGCGCCACCTCCTACTGGCACGTGTGAGCGAACCCCAAAGTCAGTAGCATAACCCGCGGCAGCACACCGACGCTGGGCTTGACGACTTTCCCGATCTCGACTAGGCACCGCCGCTGCACCCCGGCGTGAAAGAGCGAAGGAAAGAACCGCGTTACCTCGTTCGTTGCAACCACGGCCTCTCCCCTGCGTCCCTCCCCCACACCTCCACCGCTTCGCTTGCTCGCCCATGCTCGTCCGCCTCGCTGCTCTGCTGTTTCTCCTCCTCGGAACCACCGCCCAAGCCCAAACTGCCACCCTGAACGGCTTTGTCCGCGACGCGGCCTCTGGCGAGACGCTCGTCCAAGCCACCGTCCAAGTCGACGGCACAGGTCGGGGCACGGTCTCTAATGTGCAGGGCTTCTACTCGCTTGGCGACCTGCCACCAGGTGAGGTAACTATCGTCGCCCGCTACATCGGCTACGACGCCGTCCGCCGCACCGTCACGCTCACGCCGGGCGAGGTGCAGCGCCTCGACCTCGACTTGCAGCCAGAAGGTGTCGTCGGCGAAGAGATCGTCGTCGAGGCCGACGAGGCGATTGAGGACGAGCGACCGCCGGGCGTGCAGAACGTCTCGATTGCCCTCGTAGAGGAACTGCCGACTGTCTTCGAGGCCGACCTCTTCCGCTCGATCCAGCTTCTACCCGGCGTCAAGTCGGCCAGCGATTTCTCGTCGGCGCTCTACATCCGGGGCGGCTCGCCCGACCAGACCCTCGTCCTCCTCGACGGCACGACGGTCTACAACCCGACCCACTTCTTCGGCTTCTTCTCGACGTTCAACACCGAAGCCATCAAGGACGTTCGGCTCTACAAGGGAGCGTATCCCTCGACCTATGGTGGTCGCCTCGGGAGCGTCGTGGACATCTACAACCGCGACGGCAACCGGAATGAGCGGGCCGGGAGCGTGACCGTCGGCCTGCTCGCCAGCCGGATCGGCATCGAAGGCCCCATCGTGAAGGGCCGAGCGTCGTACTCGTTCAACGCCCGGCGCTCGACGCTCGAACCGCTCCTCGCCGTGCTCCGCGAGAACCTCGACGAGGACGGTATCCCGGAGAGTTTTTACTTCTATGATGTCAACGCGAAGGTCGGCTTTGACCTCACGCCCGACGATCGGATCAGCCTCGCCGCCTACGCAGGGCGCGACCGGGTCGTTCTTCCCATCGGCGACGACGCGGAGTTCGACCTCGACTACGGCAACCAGACGGCGTCGCTCGCCTACCAGCGCGTGCTCTCCGGGACCGCCTTCGCCAACCTCCGGCTGACGGCGAGCCGCTACTTCAGCTTCCCCACCGGCAACTTCGCCGGGACCACCTTTGAGCGGCCCAACACCATCACCGACTTCTCGGCCCGGTTCGACGCCGAGTGGCTGCCGTCGGAACGGTTTGAGCTACGCGGCGGCGTCTGGGGCGGCCTGCTGACCCTCGGCCTGTCGAGCAGCTTCAACGGCTCCACGCAGACCGACTACGAGAACCCTTCGCGCTACGCATCGAGCTACGTCCAGACCCGCCTCCGCCGCGGCCCGTGGATCTTCACAGGCGGCCTCCGCGCCGAATACTTCCGCAGCCTCACCGACGACCTGATCGACGACCTCGACCCCGTTCCGGCGTCGTACCTCCGCGTCTCGCCGCAGGTCCAAGTCGAGCGGACATTCGGCGACCGCGTGGTGGTGCAGGCCGCCGCCGGGCGCTACCATCAGTTCCTCTCGCTGCTCTCGAACGAGGCGTTCTCTGGGTTCGATACGTGGGTGACAACGGGCGTGGGCGTGCCGCCGCAATCGAGCGAGCAGGCCGTACTCGGTGTAAAAACCCGGCTCGGCGAGGCGTACAAGCTCGATGTCGAACTGTATGGTCGGACGCTGCGCGACCTGTTCGATACACGCCCCGAGGTGCAGGACGCGGCGGGGCTGGACTACGCCGAACTGTTCCGCTTCGGCGAGGGCTACGCCTACGGCGTCGAGGTACTCTTGGAGCGCGGCGTCGGCCCGCTGACGGGCCTCGTCGGCTACACGCTCGGCGCGACGCGGCGGCGCTACCCGGATGAGCCTGCCTTCCGCGAGACCTTCCCGCCGAAGTACGACCGCCTCCACGACCTCACGCTGGTCGCCAACTACGAGCTAGGCCGCAACTGGCGCGTGACGCTCGCCGGGGCCTATGCGACGGGCCAAGCCTACACGACGCCTGCCGCCCGCTACGAAACAGGCGGCCTGCCCTTCGAGGACCCCGACCTGAATGTGCTCTTCTCGAACGGCCTCAACACAGCACGCCTCGCGCCCTATCACCGGGTCGACATCGGTTTCACGAGGACAGGTGTCTTCTTTGGCGCGGAGTACGAGTTGCAACTCCAGGTCGTCAACGTGTACAACCGCCGCAACCTGTGGTTCGTGACCTATGACTTCGATGAGAACCCTGTCGAGGTCACTGAAGTCCGCCAGCTTCCGATCCTCCCCAACATCTCATTCTCGCTCGACTTTTAGTCCGATGCCGATCCGCCTTTTCTGCCTCGCCCTCTTCCTCGTGCCCCTCGCCGGATGCGACGGAACGACGGACGACGACTTCTCGCCCCAACTGGTCGTCTCCGCCTTCCTCGGCACCGCCGAGCCACTGCCCGAGGTGCGTCTCTCCCGCACGACGCCGCTCCTCGCGCCGCTCGACACGCTCGAAGCTGCTGTCGCCGGAGCCATTGTGTCGATCACACTCCTCGCCCCGGACGGCTCCGACGAAGCGACCTACGCCTACATCCCGGCCCGGCCCGGCCTCTACGTCCCTGCCGACACCAGCATTCACGGGTTGGAGATGCGGACCTACCGGCTCGATGTGACTGGCCCTGACGGTGAGCGACTGACGGCGGAAACGACCGTGCCGCCCGACTACGACGTGCTCGGCGGCCCTGCCGATGAAGTGCCCTATGGCATCGGTCTTGGCCCGGAGATTCAGGTGACGCAAAGCTCGACCGAGGACCGGCTCGCGGCGTTTGTCGGCTCGGTGCGTGCCCTCGCCGCGGACGACTTCGAGGAGGTCGAGATCGACGGCGAGACGCGCTACCGGAGCCTCAACCTCCCCGACCGCTTCCGCCCGGTGCCGCTCTACCAGCGGTTCCTCGACTGCGAGGAGGACGAAACCGGTCGCCTCGTCTGCGAGGAAGACCCGCTTCAGGATGGCGTCATCACCGGCACCTCGCCCGTCCTCAACGAGGCCAGCTACGTGGACCTCGGCGACGGCACGATCCTCGTCCGGGTGCCCTTCCTCGCGTTCGGCTACTACGGCCCCCAGAGGCTCACGCTCGTCTCGCTCGATCCGGCGTTCCAAGCGTTCGTTCAGACGCAAGCCATCCAAGGCGGCGGCTCCACCCTCTCGCCGGGCGAAATCCCGAACGTGACCTCCAACATCGAGGGCGGCCTCGGCATCTTTGGTTCGTTCTCCGCGGAGACCGTCACCACCACCATCGTCCCGGCGTTCTGAGCCGGGACTGTGGCGTCAGAGCTTGCGAAAAACCGACCGACGGTTCTCGGCCTTGCCTTCGGGCGTGCCATTGTCGGCCACCGGCTGGCTCTCGCCGAACCCGGCGGTTTCCAGCCGATCCCGGTCGATCCCCTTGTCGATGAGCCACGCAGCGACCGCTTCGGCGCGCTGCTCGGAGAGGGTCTGGTTGGCGGAGTCGGAGCCGTCGCTGTCGGTGTGGCCTTCGATGCGGAGGCTCAGGTCATCGTAGTCCTCCAACATATCGAGGACTTCCATCAGGATGCCCGAGGACTCAGGCTTGAGGACGGCACTACCCGAGTCGAACCGGATGGCGGTCGTTGAGACGAAGCCGTCGGCTTCGAGGTCGTCGTAGAGCGAACGCGGCCCACCCTCAGCAATGCGGAGTTCGTCGACGAAGAGCGAGTAGCGATAGACGTTCAGGAAAACGTGCAGCTTTTCGGCGCGGGGGAAGTCGTAGCGCGGGACGTTCGAGACGCGCTCGCCGTTGGCGTACATCTTCCAGTAGTCCCCATCCACCGCGATGGCGATGTCCATCCACTCGTTCTGCTCCAGCCCAACGTTGCCCTCGGACTTGCCTCCGCTGGCAAGTTGGAGGCCTTGCCCGTGACGCCCAACGAAGACGTGCGGGTCGGGCGGATAGGTACAGCGCGTGTCGGGCGTGTCGTCGCTGCCATCAGAGAACAGTTGGAGGTTGGCGCGGAGCAGCGGGTCGCTCGTCCGCATGCGGAACTCGATGGTGTAGCGCTCGGGCAAGGCCTCGGGGAGTGGAATGGTAATGCAGCCGTTGCCGCCGGGACCGCCCTCGCTTGTGCCCTCGCCCACGCGGAGCACCTTGTTCTCGCCGAGTTCGACCACGTCGAGGTTGCCCGCGATGTAGTCGAGGCGCGACGGGAAGTTGCCCGTGCGGGTGCCCTCGAAGTCGTGATAGAACAGGACCCGGTCACCAGAAACAAAGTCATAATTCGCCCAGACACCCTCGCCAGGTTCATCGTCCCCTCCAGTAGCTTCAGCCCCCCCTGTGGCGGCAGGAGGAACGCCGGCGCGCTGCCGGGCGGCGCGCTCCTCGGCGTCGGACACCCGCTGCCCCTCATCGTCCACGATCACGACCTCGGCTCCACTGTTCGCACCCTCGGCGATGCAGGTCTCATCGGTGACGGCACAAACGACCGCATCTTCGGCCACGTCGAAGGCAGCGGTCACGGCTCGGTCGGCCCGCTTGGCGGCTTCGCGCTCGGCGGCACGCTCGGCCCCGCGCTTGGCTCCGTCTTTCAGTCGATCTAGAAACCCTTGAGCGTCGGCGGGTTGCGCGGCGAGCAGCAGCGCGAAGGTGAACAGCAGCAGTCGGGTCAGCATGGCGGTCCTCACGAGGTGGGTTCACGGTGCAGGCTAATACGAAAAAAGCGTACCGGCCTACCCTATGATACCGCATGACCTACCCGACGGCATCACCCAAAGATGTGATTGGCTCAATCGACGAGGTGATTCACCGCCGCCGTGATGAGGCTGTAGACGGCCGAACCGAGCAGCGCCGTGAGCGCTCCTTCCACCACGAAACCGTCGACGAACTCCGACACGACCCAGAACAAGACGGCGTTGATGACGAGCGAGAACAGTCCGAGGGTGAGACACGTCAGCGGCAGCGTGAGCAGCTTCACAATGGGCCGCACGAACGCATTGACGAGGCCGAGCACGAGCGCCGCAATGAGCGCGACCGGGAAGAAGTTCGCCACGGCGATGCCGGGGAAGAGGTACGCAACGAGCAGCAGGGCGAGGGCAGCAACCACCCAGCGAGACAGCAATTTCATGGCGGCAGACAGAGAGGAGGCGGAGGAAGATCGGGGGCTTACAAGAGGAACAGCTCGGAAGGTGCCCGAGCCACCTTCTGGAGGAGTCAGGGAGCGAGCCGTTCGATGGTCCAGCCTTCTTCCATGCGCGTGTAGGCGAGGCGGTCGTGGAGACGGCTCGGGCGGCCTTGCCAGAACTCGATGCGGGTTGGGGCGACGCGGAATCCACCCCAGTGCGGCGGGCGAGGCACCGAGTCATCGGAATACTGGTCCTCCAGCGCTTCGAGCCGCTGCTCCAGCACCGCTCGGCCTTGGATCGGGCGACTCTGGTCTGACGCCCATGCACCGAGGCGACTGCCACGGGGTCGGCTGGCGAAGTAGGCATCGGACTCAGCCTCGCTCACCTTCTCGACGGCACCTTCAATGCGGACCTGCCGCTCCAACGCTTCCCACCAGAACGCGAGCGCGGCGCGGGGATGCGCTTCGATATCGCGCGCCTTGCGGCTCTCGTAGTTGGTGTAGAACACAAACCCTCGGTCGTCCATTGCCTTGAGGAGCACGACGCGGGCAGCGGGCTGCCCGTCTGCTCCCACCGTCGCCAGCGTCATCGCATTCGGCTCGCGGACACCTGCTTGCAACGCTTCCTCAAACCACTGCTCGAACAGGCGAACCGGGTCGGCGTCAGTGTCATGTTCTGAGAGACCGGCGCGGGTGTAGCTCTGGCGGAGGTCGGCCAAGGACGGGGCCGGGTTGGTTGACGTATCGGGCATTGGCGGCGGAGCGGTTGGTAGGCTCTCCTTCTACGCCGTGCGCCGGAAAAGTGCCCGTCGTGTCACTCGCTGCCCATCGCCCAGTCAGGATCGAGCGCCGACCCCAGGATATCGAGGAGTTGCTGCTTCGTGAAGGGCTTGCTCAGATATCCGGTGAAGCCCTCGTTCAGGAAGCGGTCCCGGTCGCCGGGCAGGGCGAACGCCGTGAACGCGATGATGGGCACATCCTGATAGGCTGGCATAGCGCGTAGCTCCTCCATCAACTCCACACCGGACTCGTCTTCGGAGAGGTGAATGTCCAGCAACACGATGTCGTAGTCCTTCGCTCGCGCATACCCGAGGGCCTCCGTGAAGCTGCCCGCGATGTCCGCAGCGAAGCTTCCCCGGAGCATCCGCTCGATGAGCAGCCGGGCGCTTTCATTGTCGTCGAGGACCAGCACGCGGGCTTGGTTCGCGGCAGGCGCTCCATTCGACAGTTCAGGTTCGGCCTCCGCCTTCGGAATCACCGTGTCCACACGCGGGAAGGACACGGTGAACGTGCTTCCGACGCCTTTCTCGCTTTCCACCTCAATCGTGCCGTGCATGATCTCTACGAGGCGGCGCGTGATGGTCAGGCCGAGGCCGCTCCCCTCGTGGCTCCGTCCAATCCCCGTGGACTCCTGTTTGAACTCCTCGAACAGGTTGGGCAGGAACTCCTCGTCGATGCCGATCCCGGAGTCCTCTACCTGAATCGTGACCCGCTTGCTGTCGGCGGTGACGCGGGCGGTGACGCTGCCCGAGGCCGTGAACTTGATGGCGTTGCCGACGAGGTTGTTGAGGATACGGTTCAGGCAGCCCGAGTCGAGACGGGCCTGAACGCCGGGCGCTTCGACGATGGTTTCTAGGTGCAGCCCCTTCTCCGAAGCGAGCGGCGTGAGCAAGCGGACGACCTCTTCCACCTGCTCGCCAACGTCGAGTTGATCGACATCGACCTCCATCTGGTCTGCTTCGAGACGGGCGAGATCGAGGACCGAGTTGAGCGTTTCGAGGAGGCGCTTGCCGCTCTTCTCGATGAGCTGCACAAACTCGCGGTGCTCGTCCTCCACCTCCTCGGCCAGCACCCCGGCGAACCCGAGGATGCCGGTCAGCGGCGTGCGGATCTCATGGCTCATGTTGGCGAGGAAGGCGCTCTTCATCCGCGCCACCTCTTCGGCCTGCTCCTTCGCCTTGACGAGCGCCACTTCGGAGCGCTTGCGCTCGGTCACGTCGCGCGAGTTGAGCACGACCCCGTTGATCCACGGGTTGTCGAGCATGTTCGTCCCGACGGCCTCGACATAGATGTAGTGGCCCGACGCATGGCGACACCAGAACTCGACAGCGCCAAACTCGCCCGGCTGCTCCAGCCCGCGCTCGAAGAGCGACTGGACGTGCTGCTGATGCTTCGGATGTACGAGGTGCATGAACGACAGTCCCACCGTCTGGTCCGGCTCGAAGCCGAGATTCTGGCGCACCGACGGACTCTGATACTGGATAATGCCTTCCCGGTCGATGACCGTGATGGTGTCGGTGGAGTGCTGGACGAGAGCACGGAACCGCTCCTCGCTGGCACGCAGCGCCTGCTTGGCGCGAAGGTGCTCGGTGATGTCCTCAACCGTCCCCTCATAGTACATCACGTTGCCATTCTCATCGAACGAGGCACGTGCATTCTCCCGGACGTAGACCTTCCGTCCATCGCGGTTGAGCAGGATGGACTCGAACTGGTCGACCCCGCCGTTGCGAACCATCAGCTCGCGGAACCGCCCCCGCCCTTCCGGCCCATCGTAGACCCGTTCGAGGTCGAACGCCTTGAAATCGGCGACCGAGTCGAACCCGAGCATCGAAACGAGGGCCTCGTTTGCCATAATCACCTGGCCGCCCGGCGAGCTTCGGTAGACGCCAATCGGGATGTTCTCGAAGAGCGAGCGGTAGCGGGCCTCACTCTCTTCAAGCGCCCCCTGCAGCCCTTGGAGCCGCGTGTTCATCCGGCGCAGCCGGACGAGCGTGTAGCCTTCGTAAATCCAACTCAGCGCCGCGCAGAAGAGGGTGGTGAGTGCCAGCGCGAGCATCGTGAACCAGACGACATCGTCCGGCGAAGAAATGGTCGGGAAGGCGTAGCCGTTCACCTCCATCGCGTAGAGCGCCCCGACCTCGCCGATGACAAGCACCGCACACAGGACGGCCACGCGAGGCCCCACCATGAAAGCCGCAATCAGCGGAATCACGGGAGCGAAGTAAAGCGACGTATCCGTCAGCCCCGAATCCGTCGTCGCCAGAAAGAACTGAGTCCCGATGAGCGTCAGACAAAACAACGTACCCGCCGCCACATAAGACCCGGTGATACGAAGCACAAACGGACAGCTCGCAAAGAGCACGGCGGCAGAAATCACCGCGATACCTTGGAAGCCGAAGACCTCGCCCGCTACAAAGAAGCCAGCGGAGGCGACTAAAAAGATCGGGACCATCACCCCGACACTGACGATCAGCAGCCGCATGCGACGCAGCGCGTCCGAACTGCTCTCGGTCGTCTCGTCCGGCACGAACCAGTCTACGAGCGGCCACGGCTTGGCGACGAACTCGCTCGGCACATACGAAAGCGGGGCGACCAACGGGGTCGCAGCCTGATCCGAGGGATTGGGCACCCTGGGTTCCACAGAGTTGGCGGTTGAGGTGGGTGACGCCGACGCAGGTATTGACACCCCAGACCCATTCCAAAAAGGAACGAGCAAGGTCGCTAATCAGCGCCGACAGCGTGGGCTTGGACGGTAGCTAACCAACTAGCAGATTCCGTTCCTTTCTGTCACGCCTGCGTTACGTTGCCGCATGAAACGCGGGCAGTGGCTCGGGGAATCGTGGGCAAGATACATTCGCACCGCCCGAACCCACCGCTGCGCCCCGGCGTTGCCTCGCCCTCTGCTTACCCCTACTCCCGATGCCTAACGCCCCCCCCCACCTCGGCACCCGACTCGCCCAAGCGGGCTGCCACCCCGACCCGCAAACCGGCGCGCTCACCCCACCGCTCCACCTCGCCTCGACGTTCGAGCGTCCTGCCAGCGGCGACTACGGCGACGGGTACGTCTACGCTCGGTGGGGCAACCCCACTCGTGACCTGCTCGAAGCCACCCTCGCCGACCTCGAATACCCAGACGGTGGAGCCGAAGCCGCTGCCTTTGCCTCCGGCATGGCCGCCGTGATGACGGTCCTCCAAGCGCTTCGGCCCGGCGACCACATCCTTCTTCCCGACGATGTGTACCACGGCGTCCGCCACCTCCTCCGCTCTACCTTTGCCGACTGGGGCCTGACCTACTCCGAGGTAGACCAGACCGACCTCGACGCCGTGCGGGCCGCCCTCCGACCCGAGACGAAACTCGTCTGGGCTGAGACGCCCTCGAACCCGCTCCTCAAAATCACCAACCTCGAAGCACTCGCCGAGATCGCCCACGACGCTGGGGCACTACTGCTCGTCGATGGGACGTGGACGACACCCTTGCTCCAGCGGCCCCTCGAACTCGGAGCCGACCTCGTTTTGCACTCAGCGACGAAGTACCTCGGCGGGCATTCGGATACGCTACTCGGCGTTGTGGTGGCGAGATCGGGCCTAGACCTGTTTGAGCGGATGCGGGCGCTCCAGAAAGGAGCCGGAGCGGTAGCCGATCCCTTCGCCTGCTGGCTGGTGCTGCGCGGACTGCGCTCGCTCGGAGCGCGGATGCCGCTCCACAGTCGGAACGCACAGCGACTCGCCGAGGCGCTTCGAGGCCACCCGGCGGTCGAGGCCGTGCATTATCCCGGCTTGCCAGACCACCCCGGCCATGCCATCGCACAGGAGCAAATGGACGGCTTCGGGGGTATGCTCGCCTTTCAGGTACGCGGCGGAGCCGACGAGGCGCTCGGCGTCGCGGCCCGCTGCCGCCTCTTCCGGCGGGCCACCTCGCTCGGCGGGACTGAGAGCCTGATCGAGCACCGTGCCTCCATCGAGAGCCAGCCAACCCCGACGCCCCAGAACCTGCTGCGTGTCTCGGTCGGGCTGGAGCACGCCGACGATCTGATCTCCGATCTCACCGAGGCCCTGCATCCTATCGCTGCTGCGCGCTAGATTAGCGTCGCCTTTCATCTCTCGCCGACCTTCCCTCTTCCATGAAGCTGCCTTATGCCCTCGCGCGTCGGTTCGTCGCTGGCGAGACCCTCGACGCTGCGCTCCCCGCCGTCCGCGACCTCCGCGCCAACGGCCTCCTCGTTACGCTTGACTTGCTTGGCGAAGATGTAGCGGACCGGGCGAAGGCAGAGGGCTATGCGACGGAGTACATCCGCATTCTCCGCATCGTGGCCTCCGAGGAGAGCGAGCTTCCGCCCAACATCTCGATCAAGCTCTCGATGATCGGGCAGCGGATCGACCGGGCCTTCTGCCTCGCGAACCTACGCCGTGTGCTCGACGAGGCGAAGCACCTCGGCGGGTTCGTCCGACTCGACATGGAAGGCTCCGACCTCACCTCCTCGACGATTGGCATACTCGAAGAAGTCTACCCGGACTACCCGGACAACGTCGGGACCGTGCTGCAAGCCTATCTCCACCGGGCGGAAGCAGATGTGGCTCGGATGTGCGAACTCAACGCCCGTGTCCGGCTCTGCAAGGGGGCCTACAAAGAGCCGCCGGAGATCGCCTACCAAGCCATGCCGGAGATCCGCACGAACTACAAACAGCTCATGCAGAAACTCATCACCGAGGCCCGCTACCCCGGCATCGCCACGCACGACGACGAGCTGATTGAGGCGACCAAAACGTTCGTCCGCACCGAAGGCATCGCATCCGACGCCTTCGAGTTTCAGATGCTCTACGGCCTGCGCCCCGAGACGCAGCGCGCCCTCGTCGCCGAGGGCTTCAATATGCGGGTCTACGTGCCCTACGGGACCGAGTGGGGACCCTATTTCACACGGCGGCTCCGTGAGCGCAAGGAAAACGTCTGGTTCATCGCCAAGACCTTCTTCCAGCGATAGGCGGACTGCTCGCTTTGTCAGTTAGAGCGTAGCGCATGAACTGGATCGGTGAGGGCGGCCCGAAGGGTGTGATAGCTCACAGTCAGCAGGGCGAACGTCAGTACCAGAGCGGCTGGCACGATAAAGAGTTGTGGCCCGATCTCGATGTGCTTCGCGAATCCATCGAGCCAAACGCCGAGGCCCCAGACCATGAGCGGCACCGTCAGTACGAACGCTACACCGATCAGCTTGGCGAAGTCCACCACGAGGAGACGGACAATCTGACTTGCCCCGGCTCCGAGCACTTTCCGCACCCCGATCTCTTTCGTCCGCTGCGAAGCCGTGTAGGCCGCCAGCCCGACGAGGCCGAGACAGGCTACGAGCAACGCGAATCCAGCGAAGAGGCCAAAGAGCAAACCGAAGCGCACGTCCTCGCGGTACTGCGCGTCGAAATGCTGATCGGCGAAGAAAAAGTGGAATGGGTTGCCAGGGAATACCTCGTTGTAGGTCGCCTGGACGGCTTCCATCGTCGATTCGAGGTTGGCGGCATCGACACGGAGCGAGAAATAGCCTCCGCCCCCTGTGAGTACGAGGAGCGTCGGTGGCACCTGCTCTTTTACCGACAGCCAGTGATAATCCTCGACCACACCAATTACCTCCCGCGCACCTCCCTCTAGCGCGATGCCTCCGCCGATAGCTGCCTCAGGTGAGTCGAAGCCGAACGCCTGCACAGCGGTCTCGTTGATGAGCACTGCGCTCCGATCGGTCTCCAACGCCGCGTTGAAGTTGCGCCCGGCGACGAGGTTCATCCCATAGGTCTCCAAGAATGCTTCGTTCACCCACGACATACTGAGCATCCGCTCTTCAGTCTCGGGCGCTCCTTCCCGACGGCCCGACGTGCCGAGGTTATGTCCCTGACCCGGTACCGTAGCCGAGGTCGCTACACTGGAAATGGCAGCCTGCTGAAGCAGGGCGTCCTTGAACACCTCGCGCGTCTCGCGATAGTCTTCGCCCGCGAACCGGGGCCGATCCACGATGAGTACCTGATCGAGATCGAACCCCGCGGATTGGCTGCGCATGAAGTCCACCTGCTGGTAGACCGCATAGGTTCCGATCAGAAGGGCAATGGAGGCGACGAACTGAAACACGACCAGCCCTTTCCGCAGACCCGCATGCGACGCGAAGCGCCCGAGCCGCCCCTTCAGCACAGCAACGGGATCGAACGCCGAGAGCACGAAGGCGGGGTAGAGACTGGCGAGAAAGGCACCGGCCCCAAAGACCCACACAAAGCCCAGCCAGAGCTTCGGCTCGCGCCACACCGAAAGCGTGATCTCGACTCCGCCCAACTTGTTAAGAACGGGCATCGCGATCACGGAAAGCCCTACCGCTAGCACGAGCGCGAGTCCATTTACGAAAGCCGACTCGGTGAGAAATTGCGCCACGACCTGCTTGCGGTAGGCTCCCATCGCCTTCCGCACACCGACCTCGCGGGCACGCTCCATCGCCCGCGCCGTCGAGAGGTTGATCGTGTTGACCCATGCGATGACGAGAATGAACAGTGCGACGAGCGTAAAGAAATAAACCGCTCGCGCGCTGTTCACCTCTGCGTGTTCAATATCGAAGTCGGAGCGGAGGTGGATATCGCGGATTGGCTGCAAACGGATCTGCTGCGTAGCTCCCTCGGCTTCGAGCGTTTCCGCGTGTTGCGCCATAACGAGGGAAGAGAGACCAGCCTCTACCGCCGCTACATCCGTACTGGGGCGGAGCAACAGATAGGTTATGAAGTTGGTCCAATCCCAGCCGTCACTCTCAGCGTACTGCCCTTCCCCGCTCTCGGTGAGGTCCGCGAGCGGCATCAGCACATCGAACTGGAGATGCGAGTTCGCGGGCCCATCGTCGAACACACCCGTGACCGTGTACACGCCATCCGCCCAAGAGTCCACTTCGAGCATTCGCCCGATGGGATCAGCCTCCCCGAAGTAGCGCTCAGCCGTCGAAACTGAAAGCAGGGCCGTCTTTGGCTCAGTCAACGCCGTAGCCACATCGCCCCGGATGAGCGGGAATGAAAACACCGACAGGAACGACGGGTCCACAAACGCGACCGCATCTTCGCGGAAGGCATCGCCCCGCACGCTGTCTTCCAGCACCGCCAACGTAGCGGTGCCGTAGTTCGGATGGTAGCGAACGTAGGCTTCGATGCTAGGGAGTTGCTCGGCGGCTTCGGGGCCGAGGTTCGCCCAACTGAACGGCTCGACAAACGACCCACTCGGCCGCTCGCTGGCCAAGATCGTGCGATAGGTTCGGTCGGCGTTGGCGTGGAACGCGTCGTAGCTCTGCTCGAAGGTGACGTACTGGAAGATCAACAAGCACGCCGCCATCCCCACGGCCAGCCCACCCACATTGAGCGCGGTGTAAAAGCGCCGCTTTCGCAGGTTGCGAACGGCGACGGTCGCGTAGTTCTTGAGCATGGCTCCTCCAAAGATGAATCCGTTCGAAATGAAAGCGGGCAACGATTTCAGCACTTGCCCCCAGAACCACACCAGCGCCCGTCCCCGACCGTCTTCGCCCGCCCGCCAAGCGAAGAGCTCGGCAAAGTCGCCCACGACCACATCGCGATTGTGGGCCGAAGCGAGACGCGTAAGCAGGCGCTCGGCCCAGCGCGGAAGCGAGGTATCCGAGCGGCTCATGTCAGCCCGAGCTTGCGTTCGAGGGGCGCGGGCAGGAGGTTCCAGAGCGCTTCCTGCATCGAGCGCGCCTCTCGCAACACCCGCACTCCGGCTGCCGTGATGACGTACCGGCGACGGGGCCGCCCGAGCCGCTCCTCTGTCGGGTGCCCGTCCTCCGTCGTCAGAAAACCCTTCTTCACGAGCCGGTCCAAGGGGACGTAGACGCCACCGACGGAATACCGCTTGCCTGTGAGGGCTTCTACTTCTTCGCGGATACGCAGCCCGAAGGCATCGGCTTGAAGCCGACACACGACGAGCAGCAGCATCTCTTCTGTGCGGGTGATGACGTCCATGAGAGGTAGGGCAATCTCGACTTTCTCTACGATCTAGAGAAAATAAGTTACACCTTCTCTCTTCACCTACAAGGAAACGACATCACGCGACGGCTTCGCCCTCCTCTTCGGGTTCCTCCTCAATCACCTCGTCCTCGGTGTCTGGCTCATCGTCGCTCGTGAGGTCGTCGAGGTCTACCGCTGCGCCATCGCCGCCGACATCATCCCGACTTCGGGCCAACTCTTCGGCGACGAACCGGGCGGTCGGCGTGTCGGTCTCGGCGAGCGCCTCGGGCGTCCCCGCGAAGAGAATCTGCCCGCCGCCTTCGCCGCCATCGGGACCGAGGTCCACGACTTGATCGGCGACCTTCACTACATCCGTGTTGTGCTCGATCACGAGGACCGTGTTGCCCTTCTCGACGAGGGCTTGGAGGACGCGGAGCAGGTGCCGGATGTCCTCGAAGTGCAAGCCGGTGGTCGGCTCGTCGAGGATGTAGACCGTGCTGCCCGTGCCGGGGCGCGATAGCTCTTTCGAGAGCTTGACGCGCTGCGCCTCGCCGCCGGAGAGCGTCGTCGCCTGCTGGCCGAGGCGGACGTACCCGAGACCGACCGCGTCGAGTGTGCGAAGCTTGCGGGCGATGCGCGGGACGGCCTCGAAAAACTCCAAGGCTTCGCTCACCGGCATCTCCAAGACCTCAGCGATGTTTCGGCCCTTATACCGGATCTCCAGCGTCTCGGCGTTGTAGCGCTTGCCCTTGCACGTCTCGCAGGCGACGTACACGTCGGGCAGGAAGTTCATCTCCAGCTTGACGATTCCCGCGCCCTTGCACGTCTCGCACCGCCCGCCCTTCGTGTTGAACGAGAACCGACCGGGCTTGTAGCCCCGGATTTGCGACTCAGGAAGCTGGGCAAAGAGGTCGCGGATGTACGTGAACAGACCGGTGTACGTCGCCGGGTTTGAGCGGGGTGTCCGGCCAATCGGCGACTGGTCGATGGCGATGACCTTGTCGACACGCTCCAAGCCGATGATCTCGTCGTAGGGCAGCGGGACGCGCTGGGCGTTGTGGAAGTGCTGCGCGAGAATCGGGTAGAGCGTCTGGTTGATGAGGCTCGACTTACCGCTCCCCGATACGCCGGTCACGCACGTCAGCGTACCGAGCGGGAGGCGGAGCGTCACGTCTTTGAGGTTGTGGCCGCGTGCGCCGTTGAGCACGATCTCGTGTCCATTGCCTTCGCGCCGCTTTGCCGGGACCGGAATCTGCCGGTCGCCGGTGAGATAGGCCACGGTCAGGCTTCGATCCACCGAGCCTTTCGCCAGTTCTTCCGGCGTGCCTGCGCCGAGGACTTCGCCGCCGTACTCGCCTGCGCCCGGCCCGAGGTCCACGACGAAGTCCGCCGCCTCGATCATCTCGCGGTCGTGCTCGACCACGAGGACGGAGTTGCCGAGGTCGCGGAGGTTACGGAGTGAGGCGATGAGCTTACCGTTGTCACGCGGGTGCAGCCCGATGCTCGGCTCGTCGAGCACGTAGAGCACGCCGGTCAGTTGAGTGCCGATCTGCGTGGCGAGGCGGATGCGCTGGCTCTCGCCGCCGGAGAGCGTCCGCGCCGTCCGGTCGAGCGAGAGGTAGTCCAGCCCGACGTTCAGCAAAAAGTCCAGCCGTTCGACGATCTCCTTGACAATCGGCTCGCCGATCACCGCCTGCCGCCCTTCGAGCTTCAAGTCCTGAAACCACGCCCTGAGCGAGCGGAGGTCTTTCTGGACGAGGTCGGCAATCGAGGCGTCGCCGTCGTAGGTGCCGGTCTTGCCGACGCGGTAGCTGAGACTCTCGGGCTTGAGCCGCCCGCCGCCGCACGTCCCGCACGGGCGCACCCGCATGAACGCCTCGGCCCATTTTTTCTGGGTGGACGAGTTGGTCGTTGAGTGCGTGTGGGCGATGTGCTGGTAGACCCCGCCGAAGCGGTGCTGATACTTGACCTCGCGGCCCTTGTACGCATACACGATGTCGAACTGCTCCTCGCCCGCGCCTTCAAGAATGACGTTCAGTTGCTCCTCGCTCAGCTTCTGCAGCGGCGTCTCGAAGTCGAACCCGTAGGCGTCGGCGACGGCGCGGAGCTGGGAGAAGACCCAGATGTCGCGCGGCGTCCCGAGCGGGGCGAGGCCGCCCTCGGCAATCGTCTTCTTCGGGTTCGGAACGACGAGGTCGGGGTCGATCTCTTTGCGGACGCCGAGGCCGTTGCAGTCGGGGCAGGCACCGTAGGGCGAGTTGAAACTGAACGTGTTCGGCGAGGGATCGTCGTAGCTCAGGCCGCCGTCAGGGTCGGTGAGGTGGCGGCTCATCAGGTGGTCTTCGCCGCCGGGCACCGCCGCGATCAGAGTCCCGCCACCCATCCCGAGCGCGAGTTCGACAGCGCGGGCGATCCGGGGCCTCGCCCCGTCTTTCACCACGAGCCGGTCCACAACGACCTCGATGTCGTGGATTTTGTAGCGGTCCACCTTCATCCCCTTCGTGATCTCGCGCAGTTCGCCGTCCACGCGGACGCGCTCGAAGCCCTGCCCGGCAAGCTGCTCGAAGAGGTCGCGGTAGTGCCCCTTCCGCCCGCGCACGACCGGCGCGAGCACGATCACCTTCGTCCCTTCGTCGAAGCCGAGGATGGCGTCGATGATCTCGTCGTCGGACTGCCGCCGCATCCGGCGGTGCGACTTGTAGGAATAGGCGTCCGAGGCACGGGCGTAAAGGAGGCGGAGGAAGTCGTAGATCTCCGTCACTGTCCCGACCGTCGACCGCGGGTTGCGGCTGACGGTCTTCTGCTCAATCGCGATGACCGGCGAGAGGCCGTCGATGAAGTCGATGTCGGGACGCTCCATGACCCCGAGGAACTGCCGGGCATAGGCCGAGAGTGACTCCATATAGCGCCGCTGCCCCTCGGCGTAGATCGTGTCGAAGGCGAGGCTCGACTTGCCGCTCCCGCTCAGGCCTGTGATGACGACGAGTTCGCCTCGGGGTAGATCGAGGTCGATGTTCTGGAGGTTGTGCTCGCGGGCACCGCGAATCGTGATCTGGTCGTCCATCGGGAGGCGGGGTAACAAGAATCCTAGCCTGAGTCCAACCGGAGGCGGGCCGCCCCGTTCCAGCTTGGAGCGACCCGCGTGGTGAAGGTCAGGTAAGATTCGGACCCCGGACTGACGACACCCTGTCAGCGCTGGGCTATCCACGCTGTGCGACGCGCTATTCCCCATCGCTTCAAGACCCGACGGACGCCACGCGGCGTACATCCCGGCGGCCTACCCCAACCTCATGCTGCGCGTCGCCGACTTTCTTCTCCGCTATCCCCGCCTCATCTTCGGCGCGCTCGTCGTGCTGTCCGTCGCGGCGGGGCTGTACCTCCTCGTCGGCGGCATTCGGTTCGACTACAACTTGGAGAACTTCCTCCCGGCGGACGACCCGGCGATTCAGGAATACAAGGCGTTCACCGAAGTCTACGAGCCAGACGACGCCTTCATCGTGCTCGGCTTCGAAACGGACGACGTGTTCAGCTTCGAGACGCTGACCGACCTGCGGACGATGACCGAGGCGCTCGAAGAAATCGACGGTGTCGAAGACGTGGCGTCGGTGACCTCGATTGAGAACCTGCGCGGGACGTTCGATGGGGTCGAGGTCGCCCCGCTCGTCGGCGAGATCATGAACCACCCAGATTCGCTGCGTTCGATTCGGGAGGCCGTGCTGAATGACTCGCTTGCGGCGGGCTACGTGGTCAACCCCGCGGGCACGGCGACGGCGCTGTTCATTCGCATGGACCCGGCGCTGAACTCGTTCGCCACGCGGGGCGCGATCATTGACGAGGCGGAAGCGGCGATTGCTCCGTTCGCCGAGCGCTACGATTTCCGCTGGTCGGGGTACCCCTATCTCCGCAACGCCTATGTGACGCTGCTCCAAGTCGAGGTGCTCCGGTCGATCAGCCTTGCCTCGCTGGTGATCGTGCTGGTGCTGATCTGGATGTTCCGCAACGTGCGCGGAGTCGTCCTCCCGCTCCTCGTAGTCTGGCTCGGCGTGCTGTGGACGATCACGGCGATGATGCTCTTCGGCTCGTCCATCGACGTACTGACGAGCACGCTCGCGGCCCTCATCTTGGTCGTGGCCGTGGCCGACTCGCTGCACCTCTTGGCGAAGTATTACGATGGCCTCGGCGCGGGCCTCGACAAGCGCACCGCGATCCGACAGATGGCCTACCGTCTCGGCGCGGCAACGCTCCTGACGAGCGTGACCACCGCCATCGGCTTCGGCACCCTCGCCACGAGTCAGGTGGTCCCGATGAAGCGCTTCGGGTCGTTCACGGCTATCGGCGTCGTGCTCACGTTTGCGATCTCCCTCGCCCTCATCACGACGATCCTGCTGTGGACGAAGCCGCCGAAGAAGGAGCAGATCGCCCGACTCAGCATGGGGGGCTTCAACCGTGCCTTGCTGTGGGTCGACGACTTCACGGAGCGACGGGCGAAGGCGATCCTCGTTGCCGGTGCCATCGTCTGCGGCCTGAGCCTCGCGGGCGCGTCGCAGCTTCGGGTCAACTCCTACATCAACGACGACCTCGGCCCGCGCACGCAGGTCTATCAGGACATTCGGTGGTTCGAGGAACAGATCGTCTCGCCGTTCCGCTTCGAGGTGGTGCTGACTGCCGACGCGCCGGATGCGTTCAAGGACCCGGCGCTGCTGCAAACGGTCGAGGCCGTCGAGGGCTACCTCGCCGCGCAGCCGCCGGTCAACCGGGTCGTCTCCCCCGCCGACCTGCTTAAGCAACTCAACCGCGCCCTCCGCGCCGACTCCGCCTCGGCCTACCGCCTGCCCGACAACGCCGACCTTGCTGCACAATATTTCTTCCTCCTCGAACTGACCGACGAGGACGCGCTCCGCCGGTTCGTGGACTTCGACTACGGCGAGGTCCGCATCAGCGCGATGATGAACGACATCGGCTCGGCGGAGATCAAGACGTTCCAGCGCGACTTCGATGCCTTCCTAGCCGAGACCCTACCGCCGAATGTGGAGGCGACCAAGACGGGGACGATTGCCCTCGCCGCAGGACTGGCGGACTACCTCGTCGAGAGCCTGCTCCTGTCGCTCGGCCTCGCGTTCATCTTCATCTCGATCCTGATGGGCTTCCTGTTCCGCGACGTGAAGCTGGTGCTGATCTCGCTCCTGCCAAACATCGCGCCGCTCGTCGTGATCGCCGGGCTGATGGGGGTCACTGGGATCGAAATCAAGCCCGCCACGGCGGTGATCTTCTCCATCGCCTTCGGTATCGCCATTGACGACACGATCCACATGCTGGCCCGGCTCCGGCAGGAGTTGCAGGCCGGGACGCCGTTCCGCGACGCCGTCCGGGCGACAATCCTCGGGACCGGCAAGGCGGTGATCCTGACCTCGATCATCCTCTTCGGCGGCTTCATCGTACTTACGACGAGCGTCTTCCAGAGCACGACCTACATGGGCCTCCTCGTCTCGGCGACCGTCGCGCTCGCCGTGCTGGCCGATCTCTTCCTCCTCCCCGCCCTGCTGCACGTCGTGGGTCCGAAAGCGGCGAAGGCACCCGTTCCCGAAGAGCCGGAGCGGATCGCGGCGTAATCAGGGGATGCGGGATTGCCCTCGGATGGACTTGCGCTTCGATACCCGGTCTCATTAACCTAACCCTACGCTTTCTTCCTGCCTGACACTTGGTCGGTATGCGCCTGCTCGCCGCGACCGTTGTTCTCATCACATTCGCCACGTCTGCCTTCGCCCAGACGCCCGGTGCCTGTGATCTGGGAGCGGCTGACCGCAACCTTGACGTGAGCCGGGTCTACGCCAAGCTCTTCAACACGGGCGGTCTTTTCTACGGCGGCACCACCACGAACGGCGACGGCTACCTCGTCCCTATTCAGGCGGCGGCCTCCCCTCTGTTCGCCGCGAGCCTTTGGGTCGGCGGGTTCATCGACGGGGACCTCCGCATGGCGGGGTCCACCTACCAACGCTTTGAGTTCTGGCCCGGTCCGCTGAACGAGGGTGCGGTGCTGCCTGACTCCGACGACTGCTCGACCTTCGATCGCATCTGGCTCGTCAGCGCCGAAGACGTGGTGCGCTACGGAGAAACCGGCGAAGCGACCGACGACCTCGCCGCGTGGCCGGTGGGGTTGGGGGCTGATGCAGTAGACGCGAGCGGCGAGCCGGTAGTGCCGACGAGTCGCGAGCAGGTAGTGGACTTGGAGGCAGGCGAGCGGCCCGTCGTCTTCGGGAGCCAGACGGCGTTCTGGGTGATGAACGACGTGGGCAACGAGCACGAGAGAACGAGAACCGACCCCATCGGGCTGGAGGTGCAAGTGACCGCCTTCGCTGTCGCAGGCGACGAGGACGCACTGAGTACCGGGACATTCTACCGCTACCGGCTCGTCAACCGGAACACGCAGCCGCTCGAGGAGGCGCGCTTCGGGTTCTTCATGGACACGGACCTCGGCGCTGCGTATGACGACTACGTCGGCGTGGACACGACGCGGAGTCTCGCTTTCATCTACAACGAGGCAGAGATCAACCCGATCTATGGCGTGCCGCCTGCCTTCGGCGTGGACTTCCTCAATGGACTGACGGCCTTCAACGTCCCCCTAAACTCCCCTTCCGAACCCGTAGATGACCCAGGTGACGGAATCGCTATGTACAACCGTCTCTTGGGGTTATGGAACGACGGGACTCCCATCACCGAAGGCGGCACAGGGTATCAGACGGCAGGCGACACGACGGTCTTCTTCTACCCCGGTGACCCAGTGACCTCTCAGTTCTGGAGTGAGGAGAACGCCTCCCAGGGCCACCCGAATCCGTCCGGCGACCGCCGCTCGATCTCGGCCTCACCCGCCTTCACCCTCGCCCCCGGCGAGACCAGAGACCTCCACCTCGCCCTCGTCTTCGCCCAAGGCACCGACCGACTCGATTCCATCACCGAACTCCGCGCTGCATCCGACCTCATCCAGAGTGCCTACGACGACGGCTCGCTCTTCGACACTGTCCTCCCCGATCCGCCCATCGTACTCGCCGCGCCGGACCTGCTCGCTCCGGCTGAGGGTGCAACGATTGTAGACGTGAACCCACGCCTCGAATGGGAAGTCATCGCCGGAGCCGCCTACTACCGCGTCGAGGTCAGCCGCAACGCTGACTTCGCCGAGCGCGAGGTGTTCTTCACGGCGGAGCCGAGCTTCGAGGTCCCGCTGCGCTATCTCTCGGAGGGTGCCTTGACCGGCTACCGCTGGCGCGTGCGCGCCGGGGATGAGGCTGACGGCATCAGTCCGTTCTCCGAGGTTCGCTCGTTCACGTTCTACCGCTACGTCTTCGACGGCTTCGGCAGCGGCGTTGGCATCGTCGAGACCGCAAACCCCAACACCCTGCCCTGCCCGGATGCCGACGATCCGGGCTGCGACCGCTACGGCGGCAATACGGTCTGGCTCGATCCCAACACCACCGACGACTACGTCCTCGCCAACACCAACGACGACATTCTCAGCCCATTCGGCCTCGTCCGCTACCCCGACGCGATTGACGGGGATGACTTTGAGATGCGCTTTACCGACGCCTGTGCCACCGCTGGAGCATGCCTCGGCATCTACGCTTCCGCTGCGCCCGATGGAAATGATTTCATTGCCTCCGTCCCGTTTGAGCTGTGGAATAGCGGAGACGAGCAAGACGGCACCGTGCGAATGATTCCGTTTCTCCGTCCCCCACGCGACCAAAAGCCTATTGAAGAGTGGTCTGACACCTTTACAGACGAGCGCGACATCGTTTTGAATGACGATACCCTCACACTCGCCGTCACGCACCGGATACTCTGGATGATGCCCGACCGCCCGGATGGCTACAACCGCTTCGCCGCCGCGGCTGCTGGCTTCGGCGGCCCAGGATCATTCTACGCCCCCGAGACGGACGGCGATATGCAGGAAGAGACCTACACTGACCCTGACACGGGCGAGACCTCGCCTTGCCGAAGCCAAGGGTACTACGTCGATTTCTGCTACCTCAACACCGATGATCGCTTCGTCGCTCCGCTCGGCGGCCTTGACGGCATGCAGATCGCCGACCTCGCAGGGGACGGCACCACGCCGCCCGTCGGCACCGTGATCCGCTTCGACGCCAACGAACGCCTCCTGACCGACGCCGACGACGATGAGGTGCCAGCACAACCAGGTACGTTCTCTCTCGATGCAGCCTATCCCAATCCATTCCGCACGGAGTCGGTGGTTCCGTTCGTAATCGGACAGGCCGCCCATGTCCGGCTTTCCGTCTACGATGTGCTCGGGCGCGAGGTAGCGGTGCTGCGGGAAGCCCCTCTGCCAGCAGGCAGGCACCGCGCCGTAATCGACGGATCACGGCTGGCAACGGGGGTCTACGTCGTCGTGCTCAACGCCGATGGCCGACAACAGGCACAAAAGGTGCTACTCGTTCGCTGAGGTTTGGTTGGAGCGAATCGGAGTATGGGGCGTAGCACGGGAGTGACTCGTCCTTTTCATACCACGCTCCGCTGGGTCGGCGCGCTGCCGCGCCGGGCGCTCGTCGGCCTCGTGCGGTTCTACCAACTCGCCATCTCGCCGCATCTCCCGTCGAGTTGCCGGTTCACGCCCTCGTGCTCGCAGTACGCCATCCTCGCGCTGCGGGAGTACGGGGCCGTGCGCGGGAGCATCCTCGCCGCGTGGCGCATCCTCCGCTGCAACCCGTGGGGCGGGCACGGGCACGACCCGCCACGCTGGTTCGGGGAAGGTTCGGGAGAAGAGACAGAAGAGAAGGAAGAGAGAGACGAGAAAGCAGCCCCACCAACCCACGCTTTCTCTCTCTTCTATCTTATCTCCCTACTCTCTCTTTTCTCTGTCGCATGAGCTACGTCGAGCACAAGCAGAAGGCGAAGGACACGCCCGTCGTCTGCGCCGTCCTCACCGTCTCCGACACGCGCACACCGGAAACCGACACGAGCGGCGCGCTCCTCCGCGAACGGCTCGACGCCGCCGGGCACGAGGTCGTACACTACACTATCGTCCCCGACGAAGCCGAGGCGATCCGGGCCAAGCTGAAGGCATGGGCAGGCACGGTTGAAGTCGTCCTTTCGACGGGCGGCACGGGCATCGCACGGCGCGACACGACGGTCGAGGTCGCCGAGGCATTGTTCGTCAAGGCGATCCCCGGCTTCGGTGAGTTGTTTCGGATGCTCTCGTTCGAAGAGATCGGCGCAGGGGCGATGCTCTCGCGGGCGACGGCGGGCGTCTATGGGAAGGTAGGCAACGAAACGCTGCTGTTCTGCTGCCCCGGCTCGCGGAATGCCGTGCGGCTGGCCGCCGAACGGCTGATCGTGCCTGAACTGCAGCACCTCGTCTGGGAAATCCTGCGGCAGCGGTAGCCGACTCGGTAGGGCAAGGCAGTTCCCCTTGCGTGGGTGTGGGTGCGCTGGCTACCGTAGGTAACGGTCCTTTCATTCATCCTGCTCGGTTATGGCCCGCTTCGCTACGTTCCTCCTGCTCCTCGCATCTCCTGCCCTCGCTCAGACACCCGGCAACTGCGCCCCCGGCACGGCGTCCGCCGACCTCGACATTAGCGATGTGCGTGCGACGTTGCTGACAAACGGCAACCTCTTTCACGGACAAGCTGAGACCGGGTACCTCTCTGACGCCTACGTCGTCCCGAAGGGCTCTGGGAACACAGCTATCTACGGGGCAAGCTTGTGGGTCGGCGGCACGGTCGATGACGAGTTGCGTATGTCGGGTGCGACCTTTGTCAACTTCGAACTATGGCCCGGCCCGCTAGAGAACGGTGCGGCGTTGCCCAACCCCGACGACTGCTCGGCCTATGACCGCATCTGGGTAGTGAGCACGCTCGACGTAGCGGCCTACGATGAAACCGGCGAAGCCACGGACGACCTCGCTGAATGGCCTGTCGATCTCGGGGCCGAAGTGATCGATGGCGATGGCGTCTCAGGTAACTTCAACCTCGAAGGCGGAGATCGACCGCGCATCTACGGCAGCCAGACCGCCTTCTGGGTGATGAACGATGTGGGCAACGAGCACGCCTATTCCAAGTCGAATCCTATCGGTCTGGAGGTGCAAGCAAACGCCTTTGCGATTTCGAGCACAGAGGCAGCGTTGGATCAAGCCACGTTCTACCGCTTCCGACTCATCAACCGAAACATGCTCCCGCTAGAAGATGCTCGCTTCTCCATCTGGGCCGACACAGATATTGGGGGGAATAGGGAAGAACATGAAGGCGTCGATACCACGCGTAGCCTCGGTTACTACTACAAATCCCTTGAAAAGGACCCTCTCTACGGTATCCCGCCAGCCGCAGGCTTCGACTTTCTCAGCGATGGCTTGGGAGCCTTCCACTATGCACTTAACGCCGCAGGGCCTATTGGCGACCCACGCGGCAAACTTGAGATGGACCGCGTGCAGCGCGGGCTATGGAGTGACGGCACGCCGCTCACGGCGCACGGCAACGGATACTTGACCGATGGCCCTGTCACGGTCTGGGCCTTCCCCGGCGACCCCGCAACAGGCGAGTGCTGGAGCGATGTCAACAACTGCGGGGGCGGGTCGAACCCCTCCGGCAACCACCGCATCATCCCTACGGCTCCCGTGTTCTCGCTCCAACCCGGCGAATCGAGAACGTTCGACATTGCCTTGCTCTTCGCACAAGGCACAGACAACCTCGACTCGATCACCGAGCTACGGGCTGCTAGCGATCTGGTCCAAGCAGCCTATGACGACGGCTCGCTCTTCGACTCCCGTTTGCCAGTTGCAAACGAGGACAGCATCCAGCCAAGAACAAACCACATCGGCACCGTCTATCCCAACCCGTTCCGGTCGCAGGCGACAGTACCGTTTGAGGTCGCTGCACCGGGCCGGGTGCGACTCTCGGTGGTGGATGTCCTCGGACGCGAGGTGGCGGTGCTGGCCGAGGGCGAGGTAGCAGCCGGGTCGCACCGGGCCGTGCTCGACGGGTCGCGGCTGGCGTCGGGGGTCTACCTCGTCGTGCTCGAAGCCGACGGGCAGCGGCAGTCCACGAGGGCGTTGCTGCTGCGTTGACCTCCCCACTCGCTTCGCTAGGCTCCATCTGACATGAAACGACTGGCTCTACTGCTCCTGCTTGCCGGACCCGCCTTCGCACAGACACCCGGCAACTGCGACCTCGGCACAGCCACACGCACCCTCGATGTCAGCCGTGTCTATGCCCGACTCTTCAACACCGGGAGCCTCTTCTATGGAGTAGGAACTACGAATGGCACCGGCTACATCGTCCCGATCCAAGCTGCGGCTGCCCCCCTCTTTGCTGCTGGACTCTGGGTCGGGGGCCTGATCGACGGCGACCTCCGCGTGGCGGGCGAGCGCTACGACGATTTCGAGTTCTGGCCCGGCCCGCTCGATGAGGGTGCGACGCTGCCCGATCCCGACGACTGCTCGGCCTACGACCGCATCTGGCTCGTCAGCGCTGAGGATGTGGCACGCTACGAGGAGACCGGCGAGGCAAGCGACGATCTCGCGGCGTGGCCCGTCGGACTCGGCGCAGAAACGGTAGACGCGAGCGGTGAGCCGGTGGTGCCGACGAGTCGTGAGCAAGTAGTCGACCTGGAAGCGGGCGAACGGCCCGTCGTCTTCGGAAGCCAGACGGCGTTCTGGGTGATGAACGATGTCGGCAACATTCATTGGTCGTCGCAGACTGATCCCATCGGGCTGGAGGTGCAGGTGACCGCCTTCGCGGTGGCAAGTGACGAGACCGCACTGGACCGATCTACGCTCTACCGCTACCGCCTCATCAACCGGAATACGCAGCCGTTCGAAGAGGCCCGCTTCGGCTTCTGGCAAGACCCCGACCTCGGCGACGCGAGCGATGATTTTATCGGGGTGGACACGACACGAAGCCTGGGATTTGTTTACAACGAAGAAAATGTAGATGCCATCTACGGCGTACCGCCTGCCTTCGGTGTAGACCTGCTTGATGGCTTTGACACGTTCACCTACTTCCGTAATGTTCAGGACCCAGCTCCCATCTTCCTTACCGGCCCAGCGCTGTTCAACATACTCCGCGGGCTATGGCCCGATGGCACACCCATCACAGAAGCAGGCGACGGCTACGAGACCGATGGACCTGTCACCCCCTTTGCCTTTCCCGGCGATCCTGTGACGCAGCAGTTCTGGAGCGAGGAAAATCCCAACGGTGACGGCGTCCCGCTACGGAGCGGCGACCGGCGCTCGGTCTCAGCCTCACCCGCTTTTACACTCGCTCCGGGCAAAGCCAAAGACTTCCACCTCGCCCTCGTCTTCGGCCAGGGCACCGACCGGCTCGACTCCATCACCGAACTCCGCGCTGCCTCCGACCTCGTCCAAGCTGCCTACGACAACGACTCGCTCTTCGACACCGTCCTCCCCGATCCGCCCATCGTACTCGCCGCGCCTGCCTTGCTCGCTCCGGCTGAGGGTGTGACGATTGTAGACGTGAACCCGCGCCTCGAATGGGAAGCCGTCGCCGGAGCCGCTTACTACCGCGTCGAAATCAGCCGCAACGCTGACTTCTCCAACCGCGAGGTGTTCTTCTCCGCAGAGCCAAGCCTAGAGATTCCACGATTCCGCCTCGCCGTGAACGCAGTGACCGACTACCGCTGGCGCGTGCGCGCCGGGGACGAGGCCGATGGCATCAGCCCGTTCTCCGCGCCCCGCTCGTTCACGTTCTACCGCTACATCTTCGACGACTTTGGCAAGGGCGTCGGCATTATCGAGGTCGCTAACCCCGACACCGAAGCTTGTCCCGACGCCGATGACCCCGGCTGCACCACAGGCTACCCCGGCAACACCGTCTGGCTCGATCCCAACGCGACCGGTGACTACGTGGTCACGAATGAAGACAACGACCTCTCCGACCTCCTCCGTGATGCTGACACCATCGACGGCGACAACTTCGAGGTGCGCTTCACCGCCCAATGCGCCCTCTTCGGAAACTGCCTCGGCATCTATGCCACAACCGTTCCCGGTGGCACCGACCTCATCACTAGCGTGCCGTTCGAGTTGTGGAACGTAGGCCCCAAAGAGAATGAGGAGCTACCCACGCGGATGGTACCTATCATCCGCTCTTTCGCGGGAGCACAACCCACAGATGACTGGGCCGACACCTTCCCCGGAGTACAAGACGTAGTGGTGAACGGCGAAGAAATCGAGCTTCCTGTCACTCACCGCATTCTAGGCATGATGCCGGACCGCCCGAACGGCTACGCACTGTTCGAGACGGCTGCCAATGGCTTCGGTGGCCCCGGCGCGATCTACGACCCGGAGAACGATGGTGACGCGCAGGACGACCCGACGTGCGACGAGCGGAGCCAAGGGTACTACATCGACTATTGCTATCGGGACGGTAGCGACCGCGTTGTCTCTCCACTCGGCGGCCTCGACGGGATACAGATTGCCGACCTCGCGGGCGACGGCACCACGCCGCCCGTCGGCACCGTGATCCGCTTTGATGCCAATGAGCGTCTGCTGCCCGTCGGTGCCGAAGAGGAAACGCCGACACAGCCTACCGGCTTCGCCCTCGACGCGGCCTACCCCAACCCATTCCGGTCGCAGGCGACAGTGCCATTCGAGGTCGGCACGCCGGGCCGGGTGCGGCTCTCGGTGGTCGATGTCCTCGGGCGCGAGGTGGCGGTGCTGAATGAGGGTGAGATGTCGGCAGGATCGCACCGCGCTGTGCTCGACGGGTCGCGGCTGGCTTCGGGGGTCTACTTCGTCGTGCTAGAAACCGACGGACGGCGACAGGCGACGAAGGTGCTACTGCTTCGGTAGGAAGCCGAACGGGACGACACTCGCCTGACGGCGGTTTCGGGCCATTTTCACCGGCACGGAGCGGACCACCGCCGCACCAAAGCGGGTACGTCGGTAGACTACGAGTCTCCCAGCCTCCCTCCTGCCATGCCGCTGCCTCTCAAGCTCCAGACCGCCGTCGATGAACTCGCCTCGCTCGACGACAAGATGATGCGCTATATGCTGCTCCTCGACTACGCCGAGCACCTCGGCGAGTACCCGTCCGAGGGCAAGGTGGACACGTACCTCGTCCCCGGCTGCGTCTCCCGCGTCTGGCTCGACGCACGGCACTACGATGGGGCAATGCACTACCGGGCCGCCGCCGAGGGGCAGATCGCCCAAGGTATGGTGGCGATGCTCGTCAACGGCCTCGATGGTGAAACACCCGAAGCTGTCGTCGCGGTCGATCCATCGTTCATACGAGACGCGGGACTGAGTGAGAGCCTGACCCCGGCCCGGCAGGGCGGCCTCGCCTCGATGCTCCAGCGAATGCAGCAGGCCGCCCGTCAACACGTCACCGATTCGGCATGAGCGACTTCACCCTCCGCCTCACAAACACTCTCACCCGGCAACTCGAACCCGTCGAGCCGACGCAGACGACCGCCGACGGCATGCCGCTGCTCCGGGTCTACGGCTGCGGCCCGACGGTCTACTCCTACGCCCACATCGGCAACTTCCGCTCGTTCCTGACGACGGACCTCCTGCTCCGCACGGCGCGGGCGCTGGGCTGGCAGACGCGCTACGTCTCCAATGTCACCGACGTCGGCCACCTCACCGGCGACGATCTCGCCGACGCCGACGGGGAGGACAAGATGGCGAAGGCGCTGGAGCGCGAGGGCGAGCGCTTCGCCAACATCTACGACCTCGCCCGGCACTACACCGACGCGCTCCTCTACGATTGGGAGGTACTCAATCTGCTCGAACCGGACGTGCGCCCCCGCGCCACCGAGCACGTCACCGGCCAGATCGAGGCCGTGCAACAACTCATTGACGCCGGGCACGCCTACGAGACCGACGACGGCGTCTACTTCCATGTCCCCTCGTTCCGCGACTACGGCAAGCTCTCCGGCAACCGCGACGCCGAGAGCCTCGCCACCGGCGCGGCAGGCGAGTCCCGCGAGGTGGTGACCGACGACGCCAAGCGCGACCCGCGCGACTTCGCCCTGTGGAAGAAAGACCCCGGCCACCTCATGCAGTGGTACAGCCCCTTCACCGAAGGCGAGGCCGGGGGCCGTGGCTTTCCCGGCTGGCACATCGAGTGCTCGGTCATGGCCCGCCACTACCTCGGCGAGAATATCGACGTGCACACGGGCGGCGAGGACCTCATCTTCCCGCACCACGAATGCGAGATCGCCCAAGCCGAGAGCCTGAGCGATCAGCCCTTCGCCCGCGTCTGGCTCCACACTCGGTTCCTCCAGGTCGAGGGCGAGCGCATGGCGAAGTCGAGCGGCAACTTCTTCACCGTGCGCGACCTCGTCGAGGACAAGGGCTTCGACCCGCTGGCGGTTCGGTACGCGCTGATCTCGGGGCAGTACCGCAAGCCGTTCAACTTCACCGAGGCCAACCTCAAGAGCGCCGCCAAGCATATCGCCCGGCTCCGCCACATCGAGGAGACGCTCATCCCGCAGGCCGCATCCCGTGAGGGCGATCTCGACCCAGCCTTCGAGGAGACACTCGACACGGCCTACGCCGGAGCGCTCGCCGGGCTGTGCGACGACCTCAACACGCCCCGCGCCCTCGCCGCGATGACCGAGGGCGTTAAGGCCATCTACAGCCGCGACCTCAACGCCGCCACCGCCTCCTCGGTCCAAGTCTTCCTCGACCGGATCAACGACCTCCTCGGCATCGTCCGCTCCGATGATGCCGGTAGTCCCGAGGCCGACCCGCTGGCCGCTCAAGTCGAGGCTCTGCTCGTCGAACGCGCCGAAGTCCGCGCCGCGAAAGACTGGACCCGCGCCGATGCGATCCGCGACGAACTCGACGCGCTCGGGGTCGAGGTGATGGACGGCTCCGAGGGCACGACGTGGCGCAAGAAGACGGGGGCTTGATGGCGACGCTCGAAGAGGCTATCCAGATCGCGCTCGACGCGCACCGGGGGCAGACCGACAAGGCCGGGCGGCCCTATATCCTCCACCCGCTTCGGCTGATGGCACTGATGCGGAGTGAGGCCGAGCAGATGGCCGCCGTCCTGCACGACGTGGTCGAGGACTCGGACTGGACGCTTGCCGCGCTGCGAGAGCACGGCTTTCCGCGCGAGGTGGTGGTTGCCGTGGACTGCCTGACGCGGCGCGAGGACGAGACCTACGAGGCGTTCATCGAGCGTGCCGCCTCGGACTCGATTGCCCGCGCCGTCAAACTGGCCGACGTGGAGGACAACCTCGACGTGCGCCGCCTCCCCGACCCGCTCACTAAGGCCGACCGTAAGCGCCTCGAACGCTACCGCCGCGCTTGGCTTCGCCTCTCCCGATGACACCTCCACCCATGCCCATGTCCGTAGCAGCCGATTACTCCGAACTCGACGGCGGCCTCGTCCGCATGCTGGACCGGCTCCAGCAGGAAGGCACCGCCACCAAAGACCCCGACGCCGACCAGTTCCTCCGCGACGACGCCAACGCGGTCCTCTTCGGCCTCCTCTTCGACCAGCGCGTCCTCGCCGAGACCGCCTTCTGCGGGCCACTCAAGCTGAAGCAGCGCCTCGGCCACTTCGACATGGCGAAGCTCGCCGCGCACGATCCGGACGACTTTAAGGCCGTCTTCGCCGAGTCACCGGCCGTCCACCGCTTCACCAACACGATGGCCGACCGTACCCAAGCCGTCGCCCAACTGCTCGCCGACGAGCACGGCGGCGACGCGGTCAACCTCTGGGCCGACGGGGCCGACCTCGCCACCGTCGAGAAGCGCATCCAGACGCTGCCCGGCTTCGGGCCGCTCAAGGCGAAGAAGCTGAAATACTGCCTCTACTATTTCCAAGACCACGACCTCGCCGCGAACGGATGACGAGGTATGTACCCGTCCTGCTGCTTGCGATGCTCACCTGCGACGCCGCGATGGCACAAGCGTTACCGCCGACGTATGGCGAAACCGTGCGCCTTGTGGTGCGGGATCGGGCGCTTCGCCACAACGTAACCGTGGTTGGCACCTTCGATGGCATGGGTCGCGACTCGCTCTATCTCACCGACCACGCCTATCCTCGCTCCCTCGTGCAGCGCGTCGAGGTGGCACGCAAGTCTCGGAGCTACGGCGTTACAGGAGGAATCATCGGGCTAGCAGTGGGCGGCCTTGCTGGCGCGCTCATCGGATCAGCAGAGGACTTCGAGAACACCCCGGCACCGGACGAGATGAGTGCCACATTGCACAAAGGTCTCTTCGGCATTCTCATCGGCGGGGCCGTGGGGGCCACCATCGGCTCGCTCATCCGAAGTACGCAATGGGAGTGGGTACGACTCGACGCGCCGGGCGACCAAGCCGCTAGTGCGCTGCGCGTCTCGTACTCGCTCCCCCTCCACTGAGCCTCAGACGACCGGCACACGAAAAACCATGTCGAGGTGCCCCGGTCGCGTGCTGATGTGATAGCTGCCGCGAGCTGTCGGGCCGACGAGCAGGTCGGTGGTAATGTGAGCGTGCGCGTCGGCGAGGGTGAAGGCGATGGTTTTCTCCTTACCGGGGCAGTTGGGGTCGTAGACGAACAGCGTCCCCCGGTCGTCGGTCCCGGCGTAGCCGTAGGCGAGCACCTGATGCTGGCTGAACGGATCGGGCGCATCCCCGACGAGGCCGAGCACGACAGGTCGGTCCGCGTCGATCTCCTCGCGAATAGCGGCCCATTCGCGGCGGAGGTCTTTTCCAAAGGCCGTTCGACCAGACCGGGCGGCGAACCAGTAGCGGATGAAGGTCCGTCCTGAAGCACGGAGCGTGCGCGCCTGCCGTCGCCAGAGGAGAAGCCGGACGTTCTCCTCTCGAAGCTCCGCAGTCGTCAGCCCGGCCCGATGCGGCCAACGCTCCGCCGCCGCAAGCGCCATCCCACCGCACAGCCCGAACGACGCCCACTGCCGCGCACCCGCCCGAACCAGCCCAGCGGCGAGTCCGACCCGCCCGAGGACGAGTCCAAGTGCTGTGCCTGCTACGAGGCCGCGCCGTCCGCCCGTCAGCGTAGCCGCTGCCGCAGGCAACACCGTTGCCCCCGTCACCGCGAGCGATCGCACCATCCGGTCAAGGAACCACAGGTCGACCTCGGTCCAGCGGAACGAGTTGGCGAACGAGAACCCGTCGCGGGCGGGGTCGAAGTCGAGGCGGGTTTGAGAAAGCGGCATCGGACGAGGCGGGAATCAGGCTGCCTGTACGCGCCGATGCCGCATGGTGTCCCGGAGGGTTGAAGGCGCTGTCTGTATTGCCGATATTCCCAATCCGAAGGCATGGTCCCTTCGCCGATCCCACCTGCTCCTGCTCCCATGCGCCGCTTTTCCTGCTTGTTCCTCGCCCTCTTCGCCTGTGCCCCGGTGCTGTTCGCGGCACCCACGAGCGACCTACTCCGCAACCGGCTCGAAGCCGTCGATGACGGCACCATCTTCGTCGGCTCTGAAGCCCTCGCCGTGCATCCCGACCTGTTCCGGTTCTACGCCGCGCGTGCGTATGCCCACGCTTGGGGTACGCACGCCACCGAGCTTGTGGAGCAGATCAACGCCAGCAAGGACGACGGCCTCCATCCCGAAGCCTACCACCTCGACCGCCTCCTCGGCCTGCTTGGCCGTGACCTTGACGAAGAAACCGCAGCCGACCTCGACCTCCTTTTGACCGACGCCTTCCTCCACCTCGGCGAGCACCTCCTGCGCGGGCGCGTGGACCCGAGCACGCTCTACGAGAAGTGGTACCCGGCGCACCGCGAGCGCGACCTCGTCGCGCTGCTCGAACAGGCCCTCGCTTCCGGTGATTTCGACAGCGCGCTCGACAGCCTGCGCCCACAGCACCCGGCCTACGACCGACTCCGCGATGCCCTCGCTCGCACTCGCGCTGCCGCCGACGCTGACCTTCCGATCATCCTCCCCGCCCGCACCCTAGAAATCGGTCACGAGAGTGTCCGTGTGCCGCTCGTCCGTCAGCGCCTCGACCTCTTCGGCGAGGTCGTCCCCGAGACACCCGACAGCCTCAACCTCATCTACACCGCCGAGCTATCCGAGGTCGTCCGCCGGTTCCAAACGCGGCACGGACTGGAAGCCAACGGCACCGTCGACCAGCCGACCCGCCACGCCCTCAACCGCTCGTCCGAAGACTGGACCGACGCGATCCTCCTCAACCTAGAGCGCTGGCGCTGGCTCCCCGACAGCCTCGGCACGCGGCATGTCTTCGTCAACCTCCCATCGTTCCGCCTTCAGGTGATGGAATACGGGGTAGAAACCCTCGCGATGAATGTGGTGGTCGGCAAGAAAAGCTGGTACACCCCCGTCCTGAGCGACACGATGGAGGCCGTCATCTTCCACCCGACGTGGGGCGTCCCGCCGTCGATTGCCTCCGCCGAAACGCTGCCGCTCGCCCGCAGCCGCGGCAGCGAGTACCTGTCGAGCCGGGGCTACAACGTCTACCACAAGGGCGCGCGCGTGGACCCCGCGACCGTCAACTGGGACGAGGCCGGAGCCTACGACTACTTCTTCATCCAGTCGCCCGGCCCGGCCAATCCGCTCGGGACCGTCAAGTTCGCCTTCCCGAACAAGCACGACATCTATATCCACGACACCAACCAGAAACGCCTCTTCGGGCGGTCGCGGCGGGCGTTCTCGCACGGCTGCATCCGCGCCGAGCAACCACGCGACCTCGCCGCGCACCTCCTCGCCCGGCAGGACTGGGAAGGTGAGGAGGTAGACGACGTCTTCTCGGCCCGTCGCACGAAGAATGTCGCACTCGACGAGCCGCTCCTCGTCCACCTTGTCTATCTCACGGCACACGCCGACACGGAGGGCGGCCTCTCGTTCTATGACGACGTATACGGTCATGACGCCGTGCTGGCGGCAGCACTCGGGCTAGAGGAGTAAGAGGCTGGCAACGGCTCGTATCTTTACCGCTCTTTAGCTAAAAGAGGATGGCTCCGATTAAACAATGTGGTGCGATAGGAGTACGTTCTGGCTCCATCACCCTAGTTTCCCCATCCCCAAGCCCCCGAACCCCGACGCGATGAAGCGCCTGTTTGTCCTCCCTCTCCTCTCTTTCGTCCTCTTCACCGGCCCCGCCTGCGGCCAGTCGGCGACGCCGGATGAAGACCGGAAATCTCAAATCCTCACGAACCTCCGCTTCGAGTTCCCACAGCTCGATCAGTACCAAGTGGAGATGGGCGAGTTCTCACCGACAGGCGTGGACGGGCTAATGGAAGGCTCATTCATCGTCAACGGCCAGCAGACGCAACGCTTCCTCGTCACGGACGACAACACGAAGCTCTACCTCATCGCTGCTGATCCGGTGGACGTCAGCCGGGACGAGGCCGGTCTCGCCGAAGCCCTCGCCGAGCGCGAAGCGGCAGCACGACAGGAAATGGCCGAGCGGGCCGCCACCCTCAACGAAGCCATCGCGGGGCTTCCCGTGCGCGGCAACCCCGATGCGCCCGTCACCGTGGTCGAGTTCTCAGATTTCCAGTGTCCCTACTGCGCACGCGCGGCCACGACGATGGAAGAGTTGATCGAGAAGCGTGGCGACGATGTCAAGTTCGTTTACATGCAGTACCCCCTCCCGAACCACCCGTGGGCTCGCCCGGCCTCGATTGCCGCGCTCTGCGCCGCCCAGCAGGACGACGAGGCGTTCTGGATGCTCCACGATGGCTACTTCGCCAACCAGCGCTCCCTCAACACGAGCAACGTCATCGAGCAAAGCCAGGGCTACCTCGCCAACTCCAACCTCGATATGGACTCATGGCTCGCCTGCACCGACGGGACCGATGAATCGGCGAACGCAGGAGCGGTCGCCGCGCTCAACGCTTCCATGTCGCTTGCCCAAGAGATGGGCGTCAGTGGCACGCCGGGCTTCTTCGTCAACGGTGAGTTCCTGAATGGGGCCAAGCCGCTCGCCGACTTCGAGGCCGCCATCGACAAGGCTAACGCCGACTCGTAACGCTCTCTCCCGCCAAACCCGCCCTGCCATGTACAACGTCCTCAAGCCGATCCTGAACCGGGGCGGCGCTGGCTACTCGATGACCCGCGCCGAGTCGGTGGCCGCGATGAACCCCCTCGTGGAGCAACACGGCAAGCTGATCCTCGCCTACGATGCCGCCCTCCGGCGCTTCGCTGACCGTGACCTCGCCGCCTCACTCAACGAGGGGATGAACCGCACCCGAACCGAGTTGGCAAAGCTGAAGGAAACCGTGCTCTCGCTTGGAGGCATCCCCCCGAACGGCGTCGATCTCGATACAGACCTTGACCTCGGCGGGACTGATGCCGAAATGGTCCACCGGTTGGATGACATCGAGCGGGCGTATCGCGAAGCCATTCAGGACGCGCTCGACCTGCCGCACCAGCAACTCCGCTCGACGGCCATCTTGGAGAACAACATCAAGGGCAGCGAAGCGCGGCTCGGCGCGCTCCACCCTTTCGTAACGCGGATGCGTCGTCCGGCGACGGCCTAGTTGCGGGTAATCTGAATGCGGAGTCCGGCTTCGAGGCCGGGCCATATGCGAACGAAGCCGCCGGTGCCGTCGGCGTTGGCGGTTTCGTAGATCGAAAACGGGGCGAGGCTCTCTCCGTCGTTTTCCTCGGATAGGAACAGGCTGAGGGAAGGCCCGCCGAACAAAGCCGTCCGCCCGCCAAGTTCGTGCGTGACGATGGCACGAAGCCGCACCAGCAAGCTAGCGCTCCCGCCGAGGTCTTCGGCAAAAAGACCGTGTGCGAAGGCGTCGATCCCCCATGCCGTGCGCCGGTTGATAGGCTGCTCGACGCCGAGTCCAGCGAATACACCCCACCGCAGCGCCTCGTCGGCGAAAGGCCGCGTGCTGATCCCGGCGTAGTTCGACACGACCGCACTACCGGAGCGCACGCCGATGTGCAGCGCGGCCGTCTCATCGCTCCACGCGTCGAGGAGAACAGGCACACCGCCAGTCCGCGAGTACAGACCGATGGGGATTCCGTGCTGCTCGCCTGCGGCGTTGACGAGGCCGATCTGTAACCCTGCGGACTCCGCCGCCACGTTGACAAGCCCGACCTGTGCCCCACGCATCGTCTCGCCGACCACGTTGAACAACGACGCCTGTAGGCCGAGCAGGTCCGCCCCGGTGATGTTCGCCAGTCCAGCGGCCTGCACACCGAGCATATCCTCCCCCACGATGTTGGCAAAGCCCGTGAACTGCCCCCCCTCGGCATCCTCTCCCGCAATGTTGGCGAACCCAGACGACTGAATCCCGCGGAACTCCTCACCTGCGATGTTCGCAAAGCCCGACGCCTGAATACCAGCAAATTGCTCCCCAGCAATATTCGCCAGCCCCGCCGCCTGCACGCCCCCCCCCTCTTCGCCGACGACGTTGGCAAGCCCCGCTACTTGCACACCGGCCACCCGGCTTCCGGCGATGTTGGCGAGGCCCGACGCCTGAATACCCGTCATCTGCTCACCGACGACGTTGGCGAGTCCCGCAACCTGCACGGCGACCGCATCCTCGCCTGCGATGTTGGCAAGGCCTGAGGCCTGCACGCCGTAGACTTTCTGATCATACGCCGTCCCGAACACCCCTACCGCTACGCCTTCGAGTTGACCCGCCCGATGAAGCGGAAGGGCAAGCGCGAGGTGATTCAGCGCCTGCTGTGTCGTGTCCTGAATGAGTGCATCACTGAGACTGATGTTGTGCCAGATGCCAATGTCTGCGGGGACGCGGACGAGGTCGGCAGCGGGCTGTGCAGCGACAGGGGCCGCAACGAGAAGCAAGAGAGCGAGGCGTAGCAAACCGGACATGGAGACGGGTCGAGTGAGTGATTCGGTCCCTTGTTCGAGGCCTCGCTCGAAAAGATGCGGTTGCTTCCACGCCTAGATCGGCGTATCCTTGCTGCCGTGATGCACACACACGCCCATACCGCCCACGGTAGCTGGCTCTGGTGGACCTCCCCCCAGACAGTGGGCCGCTCGTGCGCTGCCGCATAACCGCCGAGCTACCGAATTGCCGCCCGCTGTTCACCCGAGCAGCGGGTTTTTTTGTCGCCTCGCTACCTTCTAGCTTCTCGCCACGCTTTTCCCATCTACGGATGACTTCCACCGACACCGCAGCGACCGTCGTCTCCGGCATCCAGCCGTCCGGGACGCTCCACATCGGCAACTACTTCGGCGCGCTCCGCCAGCACCTCCGGCTGCACACGCAGCAGGAAGCGTTCTACTTCATCGTCAACTACCACGCGCTCACGACCGTCCGCGACGCTGAGGCGCTAGAGCGCTACAGCCTCGACGTAGCGCTCGACTACCTCGCCCTCGGCTTCAACCCGGACGAGGCCGCGCTCTTCCTCCAGAGCGACGTGCCCGCCGTGACCGAGTTGGCGTGGATTCTCCTCTGCCTCACACCGGTCAGCCATCTTGAGAAAGGCGTGTCGTACAAGGACAAGGTCGCGCAAGGCATCCCGGCCAACGCTGGGCTGCTCACGTACCCGATCCTCCAAGCCGCCGACATCCTGATCTATCGGAAGGAGGGCGCGGGCCTGCTCGTGCCCGTCGGGAAAGACCAGAAGCAGCACATCGAGATGACCCGCGACGTGGCGGCGCGGTTCAACCAAGCGTTCTGCCCGGAAGAGGAGCCGCTCTTCCCGCTCCCCGAACCACTGATTCTGGACGATGTCGCTGTCGTCCCCGGCGTGGACGGACGCAAGATGTCGAAGTCCTACGGCAACACCATCGAGATTTTCGATGAGGGCAAGCGTCTCAAGAAAACCGTCATGGGCATCATCACCGACTCGACACCGCTCGAAGAGCCGAAAGACCCTGAGGCCGACAACGTCTTTGCCCTCATCAAACTCTTCGCCGACGACGCGAAGCGCGAGGAGATTGCCGCGGCCTACCGGGCGGGCGGGTACGGCTATGGGCACGCCAAGAAAGAGCTGCTCGGCCTCATCACGGACTACTTTGCCGAAGCCCGAGAGCGCCGGAAAAACCTAGCCGAGCGCCCTGACTTCGTCCGCGATGTGCTCCGCGACGGAGCCGCCCGCGCTAACGCCCGCACCAACGAGGTGATGGCAGCCGTCCGAGAACGGGTCGGTTTGGTGACTTTAAAGAACTCGTACGCCCAGCTATCCAGAAGGCACCAAATGCTCCAACGTGCGCACTCAATACTCAAGCGTAGAAGCGGTCAGCTATTCCAAGAACTCGAGAAGCGAAAGAGTCCTGGGGTGATATACCAAACACCTACGGATGTAACTGGCATATCCAGGATTGGTATTCAAAAGAAGTCCATTCCTATCAGTAAGCTATCTCCCATTAGAAAAGATTCATACATAAATAAGGGTAGACAAAGCAAAATAATAGGACTCAAGCGTAACAGGCCCTATACAAGTGCCCTAAATGAGAGAAGGGCTAAGAATAAAGAGGACTCCTGATTTTCTTGCTTGTGATCCATCCAAGTATATGGGGCCACGACATCTAAGTCTCGTGGCAACCTCCCAGCGCACAGTCACTTGATGATTCTCGTCATAGACAACTACGACTCGTTTACGTACAATCTCGTCCACCTCGTTCAGGCGCACACGGACGCAGTCGAGGTAGTGCGTAACGATTCGATCTCGCTCGATGAGGTTCGGGCGCTTGCGCCGGACGGGATTCTGATCTCGCCCGGCCCCGGTCGCCCTAGCGAGGCGGGCATCTCCGAGGCCGTACTCCGAACCTTCGGCGAGACCATACCGATTCTCGGCGTCTGCCTCGGACACCAGGCCATCGGCGAGGTGTTCGGCGGGCGAGTCATCCACGCGCCAACGCTGATGCACGGCAAGACGAGCACCATTCGCCACGATGGACAATCGCTTTTCGAGGGCGTATCGCAGGACTTCGTCGCCACGCGCTACCACTCGCTCGCTGTCGAGCGCGAGACACTGCCGGACGTGCTGGAAGTCTCGGCGGAGACGGCGGACGGCGTCATCATGGGCCTCCGCCACCGGGCGCTCCCCATCGAAGGCATTCAGTTTCACCCGGAGAGCGTGCTGACCACCGAGGGGCCAGCTCTCATCGCCAACTGGCTCCGTCACATCCCTACTCCGACCACTACCTGACCCTACCTGTTTTGCGAACCTACCTCCAGATCATCGCCGAAGGCGAGACGCTTTCCCAAGACCAAGCCGAAGCCGTGATGCGCCTGCTCCTTCAGGGCGAAGCCGCGCCCGAGGAGATCGCCGCACTCCTGCTCGGTCTCCGCAGCCGAGGCGAAACGCTCGATGAACTAACTGGCTTCACGAAAGTCATGCGTGAGTACGCTGTGCCGGTCGAAGCGCCAGACGGAGCCATCGACCTGTGCGGGACGGGCGGCGACCATGCCGGTTCGTTTAACATCTCGACCGCTGCCTCGTTCGTCGCTGCCGGGGCGGGTGTGATCGTCGCCAAGCACGGCAACCGAGCGGTCTCGTCGAACGCCGGAAGTGCCGATGTGCTCGCGGCGCTTGGCGTGGACACGTCGCTCCGAGCCGAGGGGGTCGAGCTGTGTCTCCGCGAAGCGGGCATTGCCTTCCTCTTCGCCCCACTCTTCCACCCGGCGCTGAAGCACGTCATGCCGGTGCGCCGGGCGCTCGGCGTGCGAACGTTCTTCAACATTCTCGGCCCGCTCTGCAACCCGGCGGCGGTCAAGCGCCAGCTCGTCGGCGCGTTCAGCGAGGAGACGGCCAAGATGATGGCACAAATCCTCGTCCGGCTCGGCAGTGAGCATGTCGTATGCATCTACGCCCACGATGGCCTCGACGAACTCAGCACCACGAGTCCGACGACGGTGTATCAGACAGGTAGCCAACTCGACCCGTTCGGCGCGCAGACCCTGCTCCAGCAGATCGTCACGCCGGAGCACTATGGGCTGGCCCGCGTCCGCGCCTCCGAACTCGACGGCGGGACCGCCGATGAAAACGCCGAGATCGTCCGCACGATTCTGCGGGGCGAGGCCGGGCCGCCGCGCGACATCGTACTGCTGAATGCTGCCTATGCCCTCCTCGCCAGCGGTCGGTTCGACGGCCTCGCCGAGTGCCTCGACGCGGCACGCGAGAGCGTGGACTCCGGTGCAGCGCTCGCCAAGCTCGATGCGCTCGTCGAAGCCTCCTGTGCCTACGCCCCGGCAGCATGACGATCCTCGATCGCATCCTCGACGATACCCGCACCCTCGTGGCACGGCGCAAGGCCGAGGTATCCGTCGCCGACCTCGAAACACGTCCAGCGTTCTCGACCCCAACGCGGCCCTTCGCCGAGGCGGTGTGCCGGGAAGACCCTTCGACAGGCTCAGGGCAGGCGCTCGCTGTCATCACCGAGATCAAAAAGGCGTCACCGTCGCAGGGCGTGATCCGGTCGGACTTCAATCCGGTCGAGATAGCTGGGCAGTACGAGCGAGGCGGCGCGGCGGCGCTCTCGGTCCTCACCGAGCCACTGCACTTTCAAGGCTCGCTCGACATCCTCGCCGCCGTACGCACCGCGACCGACCTGCCGATCCTGCGGAAGGATTTTATCGTCGACGAATACCAACTCGTCGAGGCCCGCGCCTACGGAGCCGACGCCGTGCTACTCATCGCCGCGGCACTCGAACCGTCGGAGTTGCACGACCTCCACGACGCCGCCACCGACCTCGGCTTGGCCTGCCTCGTGGAACTGCACGACGAGGCCGAGCTAGAAACCATCGACCTCGACCGCGTCCAGGTGCTCGGCGTCAACAACCGCGACCTTCGGACGTTCGAGGTAAATGTCGAGCGTGCACCGCGCGTGCTCGCGGACGTGCCGAAGCACATCGTCCGCGTCGCCGAGAGCGGCCTCAAGACCGCCCCCGACCTCGCCCTGCTCCGCCGCCGGGGGATCGACGCCGTGCTCATCGGCGAGACCTTCATGCGTGCCCCCGATCCGGGCGCAGCCCTCGCCACCCTCCGTCACCACACCGCTCGCCTTCTCGAAGACCAACCCGTATGACCCGAACGAAAGTCAAAATCTGTGGCATCACCCAACTCGCCGACGCCCGCTACTGTGCCGGGGCCGGCGCCGACTACCTTGGCTTTATCCAGTACGCCGACAGCCCACGCTACGTCGAGCCGAACGTAGCAAAGGAGATCATCGAATGGGTGGACGGCGTCGAAGCGGTCGGTGTGTTCGTGAATGAGGACGCCGAGACGATCAACGCCCGCTGTGCCGAGGTTGGGTTCGGCCTCGCGCAGTTGCACGGGCACGAGCCGCCGGAGGTCGTGGCCGACATCGAGGTGCCGACTATCAAAGTGTTCCGCGTCCAGCACGATGCGTCGTCCGAGCAACTGCGAGCGCTCATGCTGCCGTATCAGGGTATCGCTGACTTCTTCCTGCTCGACACGCACAAGACCAGCCTGTGGGGCGGGACCGGCGAGAGCTTCAACTGGCGCCTCGCCCGCGACCTCGCCGCCGAGTTCCCGCTCTTCCTCGCCGGCGGCATCAACGCCGAGAACGTGCAGGAGGCCATCGACACGATGCAGCCCTACGCGGTGGACCTCTCCTCGTCCGTCGAGTCCGAGCCGGGCGTCAAAGACTTCGACAAGCTCTACGACTTCTTCGAGGCGTACCGTACCGCGGTGGAGACCGAGTAAGCACTCTCCATGAAGCGCCACCCTGTCCCCATACTTCCGAAGGACGAGTTACAAGCGTGGCCTACTAAACGGCTACTTGGACGCCTGCACTCTCTTCGCATTCTGGAAGAAGCGCCGGAGTTATCCGACATGACACGATGGGAAGCTCAAGAGTGGACGAGTGGAAAAATAGGCTTCAAGAGCGAACCTGAATGGCACGAAGCATACCAAGATATCAAAGACATTCTTGCGAAGCGAGAGCACGTTGAAGACTGACCCAACGATTCTAAACGAGCAGACCTACACCGCCCCTGACGAACGAGGCCGCTTCGGCGACTACGGCGGGGCTTTCGTGCCCGAAATCCTCGTCCCGGTTCTCGATCAGTTAAAAGCCGCGTATGCCGAGGCCAAAGCTGATTCCGGCTTCCAGCGCGCCGTCGCGGACCTGCTGCGCGACTACGTCGGGCGGCCCACGCCGCTCTCCTTCGCGGACCGGCTGACCGCCCATCTCGGCGGGCCGAAGGTGTACCTCAAGCGCGAGGACCTCTGTCACACAGGCGCGCACAAAATCAACAACACGATTGGGCAGGTCCTCCTCGCCCGGCGGATGGGCAAGCGCCGAATCATCGCCGAGACCGGCGCGGGCCAGCACGGCGTCGCCACCGCGACGGTCTGCGCCAAGTTCGGGCTGGACTGCATCGTCTACATGGGCAGCGAAGACATCGAGCGGCAGCGGCTGAACGTCGAGCGGATGCGGTTGCTCGGGGCCCAGGTGCGCCCGGCGACGAGCGGGAGCCGAACCCTGAAAGACGCGACCAACGAGGCCATCCGCGACTGGGTCTCGCACCCCGACAACACGTTCTATCTCATCGGCTCGGTCGTCGGGCCGCACCCGTACCCGATGATGGTGCGCGACTTCCACCGCGTAATCGGGGAAGAGACCCGGCGGCAGCTTCGCGAGGCCGAGGGTCGGGAGACGCCCGATGCGGTTGTCGCGTGCGTCGGGGGTGGTTCGAACGCGATGGGCCTCTTCTATCCCTTCCTCGACGACGAGGTGACGCTGTACGGCATCGAGGCGGCGGGCGAAGGGCTCGACGGACGGCACGCGGCGACACTCTCGCTCGGTGAGCCGGGCGTGCTTCACGGCGCGATGAGCTACCTGTTGCAGGACGCCGCCGGTCAGGTCGAGATCGCCCACTCGATTTCGGCGGGGCTGGACTATCCGGGCGTCGGTCCGGAGCATAGCTACCTCAAAGACACGGGCCGCGTGACCTACCGCGCCGTCACCGATGCCGAGGCGCTGGACGGCGTCAAGTTGCTGTCGCGCACCGAGGGCATCATCCCTGCGCTCGAAACCGCCCACGCTATCGCCGCCCTACCTGCCATCTGTGCCACGATGAGCGAGGAAGAAACCATCGTCGTCAACGTCTCCGGTCGGGGCGACAAGGACATGACCACCATCGCCGCGAACCTGTGACCTTTCTCCGCCACCGCGACCCCTTCACCGTCTCCGACGATCCGACCCGGCTCGATGCGACAGCGATCCACGCCTATCTCACCCGGTCGTACTGGGCAACGGGTATTCCCCTCGCCATCGTCGAGCGTTCGATCCAGGGCTCGCTCTGCCTCGGACTGTATGAGGACGACGAGCAGATCGGCTTCGCGCGCGTGGTGACCGACCGTGCGACATTCGCCTACCTCTGCGATGTCTACGTGCTCGAAGCCTATCGCGGGCAGGGCCTCGGCGTGTGGCTGATGGAGTGCGTCCTCAACCATCCCGAACTGCAGGGGCTGCGTCGGCTCCTGCTGACCACGCAGGACGCGCACGGCCTCTACGAAAAAGTCGGCTTCATCCGCGCCCCCTTCCCTGAGCGCTTCATGGTCATCGACCGCCCGACCCTCTACCAATCGTGACCCGACTCCAGTCAGCACTCGCCGCGTGCCAAGAGCGCGGCGAAAAGGCGATGGGGCTGTTCCTCACGAACGGCTTTCCGCACCCCGACGCCACGCTCCCGATCCTCCATGCCGTGGACGAGGCCGGGGCCGACTTTATCGAGTTGGGGATGCCGTTCTCGGACCCGCTCGCCGAAGGGCTACCGATCCAGCACGCCTCGGAGCGAGCGCTCCGGCATGGTGTCACAATGCCCGATGCCTTCCGCACCGCCGAGCAGTTTCGCGCCGAGAGCGAGACGCCGCTCTTGCTGATGGGCTACGTCAACCCCATTCTCCGCTACGGCGTCGGCAACTTCTGCCGGGATGCGCGGTCTTCCGGCGTAGATGGTCTCATCCTCCCCGACCTCCCGCCCGAGGAAGCTGACGTGATCGAGCACGAAGCACGCAACGCTGGACTCGGTCTCGTTTTCCTCGTTGCACCGAACACGTCAGACGAGCGGGTGCGGTTCATCGACGAGCGGGCGAGCGCGTTCGTCTACGCGGTCTCCGTCGCGGGGTTGACCGGGAGCAACCTCGACGGACTCGATGGAATCTCTGCATATCTCAGCCGCGTGCGACGTATCGTCCACAACAATCCGCTGCTCGTCGGGTTTGGAATACGGACGCACGAAGATGCCACCCGACTCAGCGAGCACACCGACGGCTTCATCGTCGGGACCGCACTCATCCGACTCACCGAGGCGCTGTGGGACGATGCCTCGCTGACCGACGCCGAGCGCCTCGACCGCGTCCGCCGCTGGACCCACGAACTGAAACACGGAACGACCTCGCTTTCAGTATGACAACCCTCCGCTTTCTCGCCGCTTTCGCTGTCCTGCTCGTGGCGGGATGCAGCACCGTGACCGAATACAAACCACCCGCCGTTGGCAAGCAAGGCGAGATCATGGTAGTGACGGATTCGGTGACGTGGAACGGGCCGGTCGGCGACGCGCTACGCGAGACCGTCGGACGCGAGATGCTGACGTTCCCGCAGCCGACGCCCGCCTTCACCCTCCGCCTCGAATCCCTGAGCGAGTTCTCGCTTGACGGGCTGCGCCGCCAGCACAGTGTCATCTTCGCCGCCCCCTACACCGACGACTCGGAGACCGCGCAGTTCATCCGTGTCCGCCTCGACTCGGCAGGCGTCCAGGCTCTGGAGCGCGGCGGGCGGGGCATCATCACCCGGCCCGACCTCTGGATGCGCGGCCAACTCGTCGTCTACGCCACCGCCCCGACCGACTCGGCCCTCGCCCAACAGATTCGCAACGAAGGTGACGATCTCCGAGCCTCCTTCAACCGCCTCGCCCGCGAGCGTCTTACAGAGGATATGTTCGACAAGGCGCGCCAAGTCGAGATCGAAGCCGGATTGCTGGACGAGCACGGGTTCGCGGTCGGCATCCAGCACGACTACGTCCGCGCCATCGACACCACGTTCGTCAATGATCAGGGTACGCGCGGGCAGTTCATTCGCTACCGGCGCTTCGCCGGGCAAGACTCGTGGCGGGACTTTTTCGTCTACTACGAGGAGGACCCGCGCCTGACCCGCCTCGCACCCGACGCCGTCCGCACCCTCCGCAACGACCTCACCCAGCGGTTCATCCGGGGCACGTTTCCCGAGAGCTACATCACCATCGAGGAGCGGGACCCCGTCGGCCGCCCGGTGGAAGCGGACACGGTAGACCTCGGCGGGCGCTTTGCGATTGAGACGCGCGGGACGTGGCGGCTGACCGGCGACATCATGGGCGGCCCATTCGTGAGCTACGCCTTTTTCGACGAGGACACGGGACGGTTCTATCTCATCGACGGGATGATCTTCGGGCCGCGCTACACGCCCGCTGAGAAGCGCGAGTTTCTCCGGCAGATGGAAGCCATCGCCTACACCTTCCGCACCAGCGACGAAGGATTGGAGGTCGTCGCCGAGCCGGAGTCGTAGCCTGAACGCCTCGCCTGTTCTATCTTTCCCTGTCTCCTCAAGCGACCCCTCTTCTGCTGTGAAAATGAAACTCCTCGACATCGCCCACGCCCGAAGCGGCGACAAGGGCGACGCCGTCAACGTCGGCCTCATTGCCCGCGACCCGGCCACCTATCCATTCCTGCGCGAGCACATCACCGCCGAGCGCGTCAAGGCCCACTTCGGCCCGATGTGCAAAGGCGAGGTGGAACGCTTTGAGCTACCCAACCTCGGCGCGCTGAACTTCATGCTGCACGAAGCCCTCGGCGGCGGCGGCACCGTCTCGCTCAAGCTCGACGCGCAGGGCAAGACCTACGCCGCGCACCTGCTGCGCATGGAGGTGGACGTGCCGGAGGAGTTGAGATAGAGATGAGAAATAAGAGAGAGAAAAGCCAGAGGAGAGAGCGTCTTTCCTTTCTATCTCCTCTTTCTCTTCCCTCGTTTCTCTCCCTTTTCCTCACCCTCACCGGCTGCAGTGCCGAGCACCCCGCCGCCCCCGGCCTCTCGGACAGCCTGATGGTCGATGTGCTCGCCGAGGTCCATCTCGCCGATGCCCGCGCCGCGCACACGGGCGAGTCGCGCGACAGCCTCCGCGCCGAAGCCCTCGCGCCGTTTGGCCTCGACACCCTCGCCTTCCAGCAAGCCCTCGACTATTACGCCGAGCATCCTGACACATACGCCCCACTCTACGCCCGTGCGCTCGACCAACTGATCCGCGAACGCCGCCTCGAATAACGCCCATGTTGCCTGCCGATACCCTCCCTGACCTCCCCCCTGTCGCCCGCCGGTTCGTCCGCTACGTACAGATCGACACGCAGTCGGACCCGGACTCTGCGTCGGTGCCTTCGACGGAGAAACAGAAAGACCTCAGCCGGTTGCTACTCGATGAGCTACAGGGGTTGGGTATCGAGGCTGGGATGGACAACGCTGGGTACGTCTACGCTACGCTGCCTTCGACGCTGACCCCGGACAGCACTACGCCGGTACTCGGTCTCGTCGCCCACGTCGATACCTCGCCGGACGAACCGGGCAAGGGCGTGCGTCCCATCCTCCACCCCAACTATCAGGGCGAGATCATCGAACTCCCCGGTGACCCGTCCGTCACGCTCGACCCGGCGCGGCAGCCTGCCCTTCGCGAGCACCTCGGGCACGACCTCATCACGAGCGACGGCACCACCCTACTCGGCTCCGACGACAAGGCGGGCGTTGCCGTCCTGATGCAACTCGCCGAAGACCTCGCTGGCAGCGATGGTCCACGCCCCGAGGTTCGCATCCTGTTCACGGTGGACGAAGAAATCGGGCGCGGCGTGGACCATCTTGATCGGGAGCGTTTCGGGGCTGACATCGCCTACACCATCGACGGAGGGCCGGTGGGCGAGCTGTCGTCCGAGACCTTCAACGCCGCCGAAGCTATCGTCACGGTCGAGGGCGTGACCGTCCACCCCGGCTATGCGAAGGGTGTGATGGCGAACGCGGTCCGCATCCTCGCCGAGTTCATCGCCGCGCTCCCAGCCGACGAGGCCCCGAGCACGACCGAGGAGCGCCAGGGCTATTACTATCCCCACACGATCACGAAAGGCGAAACCGGACAGGCCAGCGTCCGCATCCTGCTGCGCGACTTCGAGGACGACGGCATGGCACAGCGCAAAGCCTTCCTCCACGACCTCGCGGAAGCTCTCTGGCAACAGCACCCCCGCGCCCAGATCAAGGTCGAGATCAAAGACTCGTACCGCAACATGCTCCGCTACATCGAAGCGACGGACCCACGCACGGTCTCTTTCGCTGACGAAGCCGCTCGTACCGTCGGCCTCGAACCGCACTGGCACCTCGTGCGCGGCGGCACCGATGGCTCGCGCCTCTCCGAGATGGGCATTCCCACACCGAACGTGTTCACCGGAGGCTACCACTTCCACAGCCGCTTCGAGTGGAACACCGTCCAGAACCTAGAAGAAACGCTCGGCTATGTCAAAGCCCTCGTGCAACACTGGGGCGAGCACGGAGGCGATTGACCGATGAGCAACGTGTCTCCCAAACAGCGGCGCTCCCGACTCTTCGTGATCGCCTTCGTCATTCTCCTCATCGCTCTATCCGTAATGGCGACGGTGCTGATCCAAGCAGGCCGGGAGGACGCCGCGTTCCAAGAGCAACTCGAACAGCTACGCGAAGAGGGCCGGTAAGCGCAATCTATTTACAGCGTGCGGAGTCGGCCCAGTAGTTCCTGTCGGTAGGTGCTGCTGACCGGCAGTTCCACGCCTGCCACGACGACAGCGGACTCCGAGGCATCCTTGATCTGGTCCAGCCGGACTATCGTGGAACGGTGAATGCGGACGAAGGCATCGGGTAAGCGTTCTTCCATCGCCTTCATGGTGGCGTGGATCGTGATATCCTGCTCCGGCGTGTGGAGCACCACATAGTCCTTCTGCGCCTCCACCCACGCCACATCCTGAAGGTTTACGCGGACGAACCGTCCCTCGCTGCGAACGAAAACGTGCCCGTCCTGCAACACCTCGGTAGTCGCCTCTTCGTGGGCCACGTCTTCCTGAACAGCCGACGCCAAGAGGCGGGCGCGCTCCACCGAGCGGACAAACCGGGCATAGTCCACCGGCTTAACGATATAATCCGCCACGGCGAGATCAAAGGCCTCGGGGGCATACTCCTCTTTGCCACTCACGATGACAACCTGCACATTTTCTCCAAGCGAACGTGCGAGATCCAAGCCGCTCAACTCCGGCATCTCCACATCGAAAAAGGCCAGATCAATGGGGCGAGCGGCTTCACGCTCTCGGGTGAGTACGTCAGCTGCATCCAGCGCACTTTCGCAAGACCCGATGAGGTCAAGCGTGTCGTAGCGCGACACGTAGCGTTCAAGAACGGCGCGCGCGAGTGCGTCGTCGTCCACGATCAAGCATCGCATGGGAGAAGATGAGAGAGGAGATGGGCATGGTGGGATACCCATAAGCTACTGGTATGGAAGGGGGAGCACCAACAAGGAAGATGCTCAGAAATATGTCACTCCTTGTCCACCAAACAAGGCAACATACTGAAATGAGGTGTTATGCATGCTCTTTCTCATGAGCCAGCTCCTCCAAGTCATTCTCTACGTCTCTACAAAGTGCCTCGGCGCGTTTTGCCTCGGTTACTGCGTCTTCCGGGTGGTTCCCTCTTGCTAGACGCTCTATCTCGGCAAGTGCCTCCGCCAGCACCTCCGCTCCAACGTAAGCCGCCTGCGACTTCGACTGGTGAGCGAGCGTCCACACCTCTTCCCACTGCCCCGCAGCAGCGGCCTCGGACAGCGCCTTGACCTTGCCTGGCACTTCTCGGAAAAACAGGGACGCCAATTCCTTGATGAACGTGGGGTCTCCGAGGGCATACCGCTCCAGCGCAGCCCGGTTGACAGGCTGCCGCTCGGCCTCCGCCACACGCCCTGTCAGAAAAGCAATACGGTGGCTGAGGTGGACGGGGTCGAAAGGCTTGAGGATAAACTCGTCAAAACCAGCGGCCAGCACTTCGTTCCGCTGCTGGGCTAGCACTGAGGCCGTGAGAGCCACTATCGGTAGTTCTGCAAGCTCCAACTCCTCTCGGATGGCGCGCGTGGCTGCGATGCCGTCCATCTCGGGCATCTGAAGGTCCATCAGCACAAGATCAAAGACATCCGGCTGATGGGCGACCTGTTCCACGGCCTCGCGCCCGTTCTCGGCTAACGTCACGGTCACCCCCCAACGCTCCAGCATCCGCGTCGCCACAAACTGGTTTGCGGCAATGTCCTCGGCCAGCAAAACGTGGAGGCCACATAGGTCGGCATACCCTTCGGGCTTGGGTTCAGAAACAAGAGCTGTACCCCGTTGAAAGGGCAGCGTCACAACGAATCGAGCGCCGTGTCCTTCTTTGCTCGATACGGAGACATCGCCTCCCTGCCCCTCTACCAGCTCTTTTACGATAGCCAGCCCCAACCCGCTGCCCCCTTCGTTCCGCGCATCGTCGCTCCGAGCCTGCGTGAACGACTCAAAAATCCGCTTGTGCTGCTCCGGGGGAATCCCAACCCCTGTATCTGCCACCTCGAACTGGAGCTTGACCGTATCCCCTTCACCACCCAGCGCAGGAATGACGTGGACCGTGACGCTCCCCTCCTCCGTGAATTTCACGGCGTTGGAGACGAGGTTGATGAGCACTTGCCGGAGCCGGTGCGGGTCTCCAACCAGTTCGTCCGGCACCGACGGATCAAGCTCAAGATGAAGCTCAATGCCCTTCGCTTCAGCGCGAGGCCGCAGGACCAAGACTAGATCATGGAGCAACTCCGCAAGCTGGAAGGGAATAGACTCAAAAGCGAGCTTGTCGGCCTTGATGCGCGCGAAGTCAAGAATATCGTTAACGAGACTCAGGAGCGCATCGGCAGCAGCGGAGATGCCTTGTACGTACTCCGCCTGCTCGTCACCGAGCGCGGTCTCATTGAGCAGGTGAGACAAGCCAAGCACGGCGTTGAGTGGCGTGCGAATCTCATGGCTCATCGTGGCGAGGAATCGCTCTTTCGCTTGGATCGAGGCCTCGGCTTGGCGTTGCGCCTTCCGTAGTTCATTCTCGAGCCGCTTCTGTTCGCTGACATCGTGGGCCATGATCTGACTCGCGCGATGGCTTGCTGCGAAGTGTTCCAGCACAGGCCGTAGCGCCTCAACCTCGGCCATGCGGAGTGGTGCCTCAGCCGGAGCACGCAGGGCGAGCAAACCGACCCGTTCCAGCCTGCATACGCCCATGCTCCCGTCCACCTCCTTAATCAGATCGCCAAACTGCGTGTTTGGGAGAACGTCGATGAGTATTTCATCGGTCTCGGTAAACCGAGCAAGGGGATGATCTAGGGCAAGCGTCAGAGCGGGGTGCCATGAATCTGTGCTACAGCACCGCTCCAGATGATCGTCCTCGTAGGCCCACACCGCCATCTCCAGCCCTGTTCGCTCATAGATCGTGGCGAGGAAGGCACCGCAATTTCCTGCTTGGTCATACCCTACGCTAGCAGCAAGCGCCAATTCCAGAAGAAGCGCCGGATCGTCGAGCCGAGGCCGGGACGCCGAGTGTGCAGCGTCCGTGTCGGAGCGGGGTGAGCGGGAGGGCATGCAATTATGCTACGTTGCGCCGAGGCAGGCATTAGCGAGCACGCAGCACCGTATGGGCCACGTATCCACTGATATCGTATCGGCGCAGCCACGTTCCCGCTTAATGCACGAGGGTCATTCGCCGAGAGAAGATGTGACCGGGCAGTACCAATCGGTACACATAGACTCCAGCGCTGAGATCGCGCCCATCGAAGCGCACAGCGTGGTATCCAGCCTCGTGCTCACCCGAAGCCAGCACGGCTACGCGGCGGCCTAGCATATCATACACGGACAGGGACACCGTCTGCGCCTCGGGCAACTCGAACGCGAGCGTCACCGACTCAGAGAAGGGGTTGGGATACGCCGCAGCGAGGGCTGGCTCCTCCGGCAATAGGCCATCGCCCGCGGTCCCCTTGCCGAAGACGACATCCGAAATATCGAGCGAGAACGGAGCCTCGGACACCCTATCGCCCCAAACGAAGAACGAGAGCACGACGGCATCTTCTCCCGTGAATCCGTCTTCCCCATCGGCCCGGCGAAGGGCAGCGAGCGGGACGCGCACGCGCCGAGGCTCCGGCGAAAGCGTGAAGTTGCTGCCGAAGTGGTCAGACGTGCGGATACTGGCCTTCTCGAGCAACATCCGCACATCGCCCCGCCCCGATGCCATAAACTCGATCCACTCGTATCCGGATAAATCCACCGGACCGCCACCGGGACGGAGATACCGGAACAGCGTCGCCCACGTCTCGACTGATCCCGCGAGGCGCGCCGGGCGCTCGACGCGGCGCACGTCGCTTCCTGTGGCCGACCGCTCATCAGGCTGCACCTCGAAGGTCTCAACGGTGGCCCCCTCGGGGTCGGCAGCCCAACCCCACGCGCCGTCGGCGAGGTAGAGCAAATCTGACCCGTCGCCTCCGGTCTCAACGAAGAAAGCGACATCGAAGACGGGCCCCGTCTCAAACATTGCCGACACCACGTTCCCCCCGCCTTGCGACAGATCGATGGTCTCTTCAAAGCTCGTCCGCTGACCGCCCTCCACACGAGCGAGCGTGCCCCCAGCGAGGCGGACGCGCTCCACGTCGGCCCCATTGTTCAACTCGATGGCAAGCTGCCCGTTCGCATACTCGGCCTGACGAACGAACACGCTCGGCAGCGTCGGGGCGTTCATGTGGGTGTTGCGGTAGACCACCTCTCCAGCCAGTCCTGTGAGGACACGCTCGACGAGTTCCATCGTGTAGGCCCGCGAGACACTCCACGCTTGGACGTTCACCACGTCCTCACCCGTGCCCTCAGGGACATAGTCGGTCAACAGGAATCGGCTGTCCACGGCATAGCCCACCCCGTTTGGGTAAGCAACAAAGCTGACGGCGTAGTCCACCGACCCGTTCGGATAGCGAAGCTGGGCAAGGACAAACGGGTGTCCGAGGATTTCGACGTGCTCGATGCCTTCGAGGACCGCTCCGCGCAGCCGGTCGCAGACGACCTTGGTATGCTCATAGACTTCGCCGGGAGCAGTGGTAGTAGCAAAGAGGACGGCGGTGCGGCGGTTGTCCGCTGCACGGTGATAGTCGGCAGCAAGCACAGCACGGGCATTCGTGACCGGCAGTAGGTCGCCCGGCGACACCTCGAAGGGAATGCTCCCCGCAGGCCCTTCTTCGGGAAAGATCGCCCGAAGGTCCGTCGAGCGCTGGGCGGACCCAGCAGGTGCGAACGGCGGCGGCACGAGCGACTCGCCTCGGTCCAGCGTCCTAGCATCGCTCACGCGGCGACCGTAGAGCACGTTGGCCAGCGTCTGCGCCATCGTACCGTTCGACTCCAGTCCACCCTCGCCGCCGGAGGACGAGCCGCCCGTTGTCGCGGTCGCGGAGGCATAGTCGTCTTCGGCCGTGTTGCCGTTGTAGGGCGTCGAGTCGATATCAGGCTGGTCTGTGTGGGCGATCTCAGCGAGGTTGGTGAAGGCTACATTGTCGGCTCCCAGTCTGACCTCGATGGCAAGGTCCGCGCGCGCCCCCCCTGCCAGCGTACCGACTGTCCACAGACTATCGGCGAAACTTCCCTGACTCGGTGTGATTGACACGACGTCGAAGAGCGAGGAGCCAAGATCAAGATAGTCGGCCACCTGAACGCCAGTCGCAACGTCGGCGCTTTGGTTGCTCACGGTCAGGAGAAACGTGACGGTATCTCCAGCATCGGGTAGCGGGTTGTCCACCGACATCGACAGTGCGAGGTCCACCACTGAGGTCTGCATCGAGAGCACAGCAGCGCTGAGAATCACGAGGTCCAGCCCAGCATCCACAGTCAGCGTCGCCTCGGTGGCCCCGACGGGCAGCGCTGCCGACACGTCGTAGGTATCAAAGTCGGCACCGTAGGTGCTGTCGCTCTCGACCCCGCTGAACTGACGGCTCGCTGAACTGAACGGCTCACTGTCATCGAACACTACTCGGGAACCACCCGTCGGGGTAATGGTGACGCGCTCATTCGTGCCGTCGTCGTCGCGGGGATCGCCCTCAAAGATGAGATAGCTCATCATGGACGTATTGGCGATGGGCGTCTCGAACTGGTCCATCGTCACGCTCGCGCTCTGCTGCCGGGTTACGAGAAACCCGTCGTAAACATTCAGGCGGCGTTCCACATTACTCGGGTCCTCATAAACAACAATGAGTCCCCACGACTTGAGCACAGCTTCGTAGCTACAATACAACTCGTCAGGGTCAGATGTCGTCACGTCGGCACTCACCACGTCGAGGTCTTCGAGCGTGTATGAGGTGTTCGGGTCGGCCTTCGCCGCCACCGTTGCCGTCACGTCCTCGAAGCCCTGAAAGAAGCGAAACAGCGATGGGAAGTTGCCATCCGTTATCTCGAACTGATCGGTGAACGTACGGTCGGCGGTCACGCTGCTACCATCGAACGTCACGATGGCGTCGGGGTCGCCGGACCCAGCCCAGTAGAGATAGGCTCCGCGCACGGTCGCCCCACTCGGAATGCCGGAGAGGTCTAGCTTCGAACTGCCGTCCACCGAGCAGGGGGCCGTCTCGTTGTTGTCCGTGCGGAAGGTGCCGCTCGCCCCGGCATACCCGATGGAGCCTTCGAAGCTCTGATACAGTGTGATGGCCGGGAGGTCTGTCGGGACGACGAGGGTGATCTCCGCGTGGTCGCCGGGATCGGGGGCGGTAACATCCGCCTCGTGGGTATAGACGCCTGTTGCAGCCACCGTCGCCGAGAGCGCAAGGGTCCGAATGCGGTTACCGTTGACGCGCCCGATGTCCCACACCCCGCTACCCGGATCGTAGCTGCCCTGCGAGGCCGCATGAGAGTCATACGTCAACCCTATCGGAAGCAGGCTCGTCACCTCCACATTGTTGACATTTCCCCCGTTGCGCTGCACCTCAATCGTGAACGTGACCACCTCGCCCACTGCAGGCGTAGAGTCGTCGACCGACAGCGAAAGGACAGGATTCTGGGCGAGAACCGGGCTAGCAGCACATAACACTGCAAGCGCTAGAAGACTGAGCGAGAGATTGCTTCGCATGGGTTCAGTGTGCTTCGGGGTGTAGATCGGTGGTGGTCGCTTCAGCAGGGACGCCAAGCGCGACGAGTTCTCCGTCCCAACTCATCCCCCAGGCGTAGATCGCCACGAGGGTGAGCACATGGATCGGGATGCCGAGTAGGATGTAGAGCAGCGGCATGAACAGCATGGTGGCCTGTTCGAGGATGAGACCGTGCATGGCATACTGGAGCGGAATGAGCACGACCGCGTAGCCCTGCATCAGCGCCGCCAGCGCGAGCTTCTTCGGCCATGCCACATCCTGCAAGTGCCAGATGAAACCGAGCACGACGGGCGTCACGGTGGCGATCACCAGCCCCGTCGTCATCATCGCTTGGAGATAGTCGGTGAGGCCGTAGGGAAACGGCTCGGCGCGGAGGGCGAAGGAGACGAGTGCGCTGGCTTGGATCAGGAGCAATGCCCGAAGCGCGTAGATCCCCGGCGTCATCCGGTCGGGGATAAAGAATGAGAGAGCGAACAGCAGAATCGTCACGAGTGCCGTCGTGCCCCACAGCCACGCTCCCGGCAAGGGTGCCTCCAGCACGACATGCGGCACACCGACCGTCAGCCCGCCCCACACCTCGTAGAGTGTCATCACTACTCGGTCACTCCCACCAACCGCCGCTAGCATGTAGCCCCACACCCGCCCCACGAACGGAAGCGCGGCGATCCAAGCCCCGGTCGTGACGAGCGTGAGCACGAGGGCTTCGGTAAGTCGGCGCGCAGGGTTGGGCAACCGGGCAAAGGCACGGTGCTCGTGCAAAAACGTAGTAGCTCCCCCCCGGTACATGGGGCGAGCCGTTGAGGTGCGCGGGCTATGTCGAGATAGTCCAAGCATCCTCAGAATCGGTGCAGCACGCCAAGACCGAGGCCTGCGCGGTCGTAGTAGGGGTTGTGATACAGCGTGGCGCGCACTGCGAGGCTCCAGCGCTGATAGACCGGCTCGATCCACGTCAGGCCCGCCTCCCAACTCCGAAACTCAATCTCCGCTGTGAGCGGCTCCACCCGCAGATAGGCCTCGCGCCCAAACCCGATGCGACCTGCCACACTTCGCTGCCCAGGGCGACTGTGCGTGAGGGCAGCATGGACGTAGTGCCCGCGTGCATCGCCGGGTGTGCTGATCGTGTACCGGCTGCTGAGTTGCAGAACGACCAAGCCCGTGTAGTAGAGCGCTTCGGCGTTCAGCACAACGTCGTGGTGAACGTCACGGGCGTCGTGAAATGAAGCGCCGAGACTCGTAACGAACTGCTCGCGGGCACCCCACTTCCGCCCAACCTCAACGCCAGCACGCAGCCGGGCGTGGTAGGCTCCAGCGGTACTGGACCCGAGAGACGCGCTACCGATCCATTTGCGCCCGAGGAAGCGGGAGTGGCCCACTCCGAAAACCACTCCCCCTTCCCCGAAACGCTCCTGGGCACCCCACTGCAACCTCCACGTTCCTCCGCCTCCGCCCAGAATAGCTTGACTACTGATCCCGCGTGTATCGGTAAAACCGCCCGATACGGACTCGTACTCCGTCCCCACTTCCACCGAGTGCAGGTGGATCGCCGGTTGGGCGAGCGCGCTTGCTCCGAAGCAAGCGAGCGCGAGGACTATGGAGCGGAGCACGCACATCGCACTAGGCGGCGTTCGGTATAGTGTGGGCCGGATTGAGCGTGCTGAAGTCCGGTACTCCATCACGAGTCTGTTTGATGTCCCGAGGACCGACCACGCTCACACCGGGCATCCCGCTGGGCGCGAGAACCTTCTTCGCTAGGTCTCGCTCCAGAATCGAGGCAATGCGCGGGCCGGTCTTGCCGTCCCCATACGGGTTCTCCAAGCACTGCATCCGGTTGTAGAAAGCCTCGTCCGTGACGAGTTCGTTGACCCACGCCTCCAGCGCATAGCGCTCGGTACCGACGAGGGCACCACCTCCGGCTTCGATCAGTTCGGGCCGCTCGGTGGTCTTGCGAAGGACGAGCACCGGGCGGTCGAGCGCGGCGGCTTCTTCTTGGATGCCACCGGAGTCTGTCATCACGAGCCACGACTTGCGAAGCGCCCACAACATCTGGGGATAGGACAGCGGCTTGCTCAGGCGGATACGGTCTGCCGTCTGCATCCCACCCAACTGTAATCCGAACGCCACCGCCGAACGAACGGCCGGATTCGGGTGGAGCGGCCACAGGAACCGGATACCCGGATGCCGCGCCGCGAGGGCACCAACGGCAGCGGCCACCTCGGTAATCGGACGTCCCCAGTTCTCACGGCGATGCGCGGTCACAAGGACGAGGCGGCCTCGGTCAGCCCACTCGGCCATATCATCGTCGAAGAGGCTGTTCGCGTCTTCGTGTTGCTCCGGCGCATCAAGCACGGCATCAAGGCCGCGCTGCGTAGCATCGACAATCGTATTCCCGACGAGGTGGACGTGCTTGGGAATGCACCCTTCGCGCATCAGATTCCCGACAGCGCGGGAGGTCGGGGCAAAATGCCACCGGGCGAGCCGAGCCACGATCTCGCGGTTCTTCTCTTCCGGGAAGGGGTCGCGACCATTGTGCGAGCGGAGACCGGCTTCGACGTGCCCGACCGGGACGCCTGCATAGAAGGCGGCGAGGGCAGCAGCAAGCGTCGAGGACGTATCGCCGTGTACGAGCATGGCGACGGCCTCGGACTCCATCACGACCTCGTCGAGCGTGTCAAGGAGCTTCGCTGACAGGTGACCGAGGCTGGGGCGCTCGCGCGTCAGGTCGAGTGCGAGGTCGGGCTTCATCCCGAAGAACTCGTAGAGCGGCCAGGCCATGTCGCTGTGCTGGCCTGTATGAAGCACCACCGGACGGAGCGACGTGGCCTTCAGCGCGTGGTACACGGGGGCCATCTTGATGATCTCTGGGCGGGTGCCCATACAGAGCAATACGGTGTTGGCAGGCATAGAAGGGAGTGTTGATAGAGGTCTTCGTTCTGTCACCTCCTCTACATGCCCCGTGCCCCCTATTCACCCGGTAGCGTTCCATAAATCGGCCCTATTCGCCCATTTCGACGAAAAGACAAATTGCTTCGATGAGCAAATCCAATCCTTCGACGGAGCCTTGTACGCTTTCTTTGCCCCTATACGCCTTTCCTGCGTTTTCCTAGGCTCAGGCGGGGCGAAACGCGAAATAGCACAACCTTTCTACCCCGCTGGGTTACCGGACGGAACGACGGCCCTGCCGACCAGCACCCCACCGCGCAACTAAACGGACTGGGGTTCTCCAGCCTCTCAACCTGAGATCACGCACCCGTCTTCAAGCGCCCATATGGTGCCGTGGACACAGGCTCCCACCTCAGCGTGCACACACACCCCGGTTGCTGTCGTCTCAGCGCCCGGCATGCCAATCACACTCCCGGCCGATAGCACCAACTCACCATCGGCAGCCACCACGCCATCGACCTGGCTCCCAGCACCAACGTGTACGTTACTCTTGCTGAACAGGCTACCATGCACGGTCACGTTCGGGCCTAGCGTCATCTGGCCGTGACTCTTCGCGCTGCCTTTCAACACCGCACCCGCCTCCAGATGTAGGTCTCCCGTCACGACGAGGTCGCTCTCTACGAGCGTGTGCGGAGGTACCACCAACTCGCCGCGCACCAGAAACCGGTTGGCGGCCAGTTCTGCATGAGGCGGCGGCTGGAAAGGAAGGTGATCGCCCGACGACATAGCCTCTCGCCTCATTTCTTCGCCGAACTGCACAACTGGCGCGTGTAGCCGCTCGAAAGAACAGTCGGCACCAAGTCGCAAGGTGCCTTCTGCGGACACAGTGCCGTTAAGAGCGCGGCCAGGCGATATGACGAGTTCATGCCGCCCCCGCTCCTCGCCCAAGCGCAGGTCCTCCCGGTACCGATTCGATAGGGTGAGTGGATGGGCGTCTCGCCGATGGCGTAGTTCCAGCAGAGCAGGCACGAACGGAAGCGCCACCCAAGCTAGGGCCAACACGATGACGACTAGCATCATGACGGATCGGAGGCTCGCGTGTCGGCGCGGAACCGCTTGGTCTTGTCCCAGACAAGCCGCCGCTTCCCCGGCCTGATCTGGTCGATGACCTCTTCCGTCACCGCCCGCGAGGTGGCAACGAGGCTGACAAGAAACCCGAGCAGGTTAAGCGGAAGTAGACGGATGCGCTGCCGTCCGCCATCGAGCCGTGCACCGGAGGCGATCTCGAAGAACGCGGCGAAGTTGCCAAGCGTGTTGTACGACGCAATCACGAGGAGGGCGATCACGCCATTCAGCGGGTGAATGCCGATGTAAAACAGCGAGACCGCCAGGATCCACCCGAGCAGTAGCACCGGCCCCATTGCATACACGCCAAGCAAGAGCACACCGTCCAGACGCCCCCGGACGCCGAGGTGCTTACTTCCCAGCACGGTCCCGGCATAGCGAATCGCGGCGTCGGTGTGACCCCGTGCCCATCGCCGGATTTGCTTCGTGCGGACCCCCCACGTCTCGGGCGACTCCTCGTAGCACTCGGCGCGGTTGACGTAGGCCACCTTCCACCCCGCCGCCAGAATCTGACAAGTGATGTCCGTGTCCTCGGTGAGCGTGTCATCGCGCCAGCCGCCGACGGCCTCGACAACGCTTCGACGGACGCCACCGCAGGTACCTCCGTACTGCGGGACGAGGCCGAGGTTCATCCGCGCCTGCTGATCGACCTGATACCCGCCCGTCCGCTCCAGATCGAGCAGCCGCGTCATCAGGTTCGCGTCTGTGTTGACCGGCACCACCCTCCCCATCACCGCGCCAACCTCGGGATCGGCGAACGGCGCGACGAGAGTTTTGATGAGGTCGCGTCCGGGCAGATAGTCGGCGTCGAAGATCAGGACGATGTCGGTGTCCACCAGACCGTAGGCATCGTTGAGCGCGGCGGCCTTGCCGGGCTTGCCGCCCGTCCGGTGAAACGGCTTAATCCGACCCGGATTCTGCGCCACGCATTCGTCGATCACCTCGCGCGTCCGGTCTTGCGAGCGGTCGTTGACGGGAATAATCGTGATCCGGTCAGCGGGATAGTCCACCTTCAACAGATTGCCAATGCTGTCGGCGATCACCGCCTCCTCGTTGTGCGCCGGGATGAGCACGGTCACCGCTGGCCAGTCGAGCGTGTCGAGTGCGGCGTAGGGATGGCGCTGCCGCCCGAAAAGCCGGTTGAAGGTGAAGACGTAGTGGCGCAGGGTGTAGATGAGGATGAGGGAGATGACGCCGTAGAGCGTGTAGATAAGTGCCTGTACCCACCACGCTCCTGCGGCAGCGGCAGGGGCTGTCGGTGCCTGCACCACCTCCCAAGGTCCCGCCCACGCCTCCGCCACCGAGACAGGATTGGGCGGCTCTGCTACCGCCACGACAGGGAGCAACACCGCCAATACGCCCAAAACGGGCGCAGCGATCCACCATGCTGACTCATCGCGTCGTGGCGGTCTGGCAAGTATGCGAGTGGAGCGGATATACACCGAATAGCGGGGTGGAAACGCGGAGGGCGGGCAACCGCCGCCGGGACACCGGCGGTCGTTCAATCTTCCTGCCAGACTATCCCACGCTATGAGCTTGAGGCTACGTTCTCATGCTCCCACCGTACCTGACACGTCAACCGATCTATAGCTAGATTCAGCCTATCAAGACGTTACCCCTCCACCTATGCGTGCTTTCTGTTCCAGCCTACTCCGACGTTGGAGCAGCCCCGCCTTGAGCGTGTGCCTCATGACGGTACCAGCGTGGGCACAGCTCCCACCGCCGACGCTCCGCTTCGAGCCGGTCATCACGGATGGATTCTACTGGTTCCACGACCTTGAGCAAGACCCTAAAGGGTTTCTGTGGACGGCCACTGAGAGCGGCCTCGATCGCTACGACGGGTACTCGGTACGCCCTTTCCGAACCGCACCCGGCAACCCGACGGCGCTCCCTGCTAACATCGTCCATGCCATCGCTGCTGCGCCGGACGGCGATCTGTGGCTAAACTCAAACGAACAGCTTGGTCGGATTGACGCTGTCTCAGGACACTACGAGAGCGTACGTAACAGGCCGACTTGGGACCTCGCCTTCGACGGAGCAGGCACACTCTGGACTGTCGGGAGCGACGCACCAAACGGCGCTTGGTCCGTCCAGCGACTGACACCTGAGGGTACATGGCAGGAAGTTCCGATTTTTAGCGATGACCTCCATCGCGCGACGATATCAGGAATGCCCCTTCGCTTCGCTACCGATGCTGCCGGAGCCATCTGGGTTCCGGGCTATACGCGAGGCTTGGCACGCGCTACTCCCCGAGGCGACGGGACCTACACGGTGGCTCAATGGCGCGCTGCCGACCTTGGAGCAGATACTGTTCGCGCCGTTCGTAGCGGAGGGGACCAGAGCCTCTGGGTGCAGACCGATCGGGGGTACCACCGAGCCGTCGGTGGGAACTTTCCGCTCGTTCTTCCCTTCGACCGGCTCCCCCTCAACGCTCGCGTGGTCCGCGACTTCCTTGTGGACCGGCGTGGGCTACTGTGGCTTGCCCTCAGTGATGACAACGGGGTTGTAGTCGCAGATCCTGCGACCGGCACCTACGTCCAGCTCACCCACCGCACCGGCGATCCAACGAGCCTCCCAGATGCCCGTGTCGCCAAGCTCTACGAAGACCGAAGCGGCGTACTCTGGTTCGGCACCACCGATGGGCTGTACAAAGCCGTGCCCCGCTGGGAAGCGTTTCACACCTACCCTGTCCCGGTACCCGACCTCGCTGTTGCCCTTGGCCTTGACCGGCAGCAGCGCCTCTGGGCAGGGTCCCTCTGCGGCCCTCTCTGGGTCTTCGACAACGGCAACTTTACGCCCGCTGAGGAACTACTCGTTGGCCTTGAATCGCCCGCGTGCCCGATGCGTTTGCTCGAAGATCGGGGCGGGAGACTCTGGATCGGTGCATTCTCTCTCAGCAGTAGCGATAAGGGTGGCCTCATTCGCTACGATCCCTCGGCCGAGACTACGACCCACTACCGCCGGACTCCCAGCGATCCATCAGCACTCGGGAGCCACCGCATCCGCGCTCTCCTCGAAGACAAGCAGGGGCACGTTTGGGTCGGAGGCGAGGAAGGACTCGACCGCTACGACCCGGCTACAGACCGCTTCACTCGCTACCGCCACGATCCCAACGATTCCGGCACCCTAGCGAGCAACATTGTCTGGTCCCTCGCCGAGACCCCCGACGGCATCCTCTGGGCGGGAGCAGAAGGGCTGAACCGACTGGACCCCGCCACGGGCCGCGTCACGCGCTATCTCCCCGACTCTAACGACCCGGCTTCGCTTCCGTCGGGTGCGCTCACTTGGATCCACGTAGCGCGGCACGATGAAGGCGTGTTGTGGATCGGCACCTACGACGGCGGCCTCGCGCGTTTCGATACCGAAACCGGCCGGACGATCCGCTACACGGAAGCCGAGGGGTTGCCCGACAACTACGTCAAAGCTGTGCTTGAGGATAACTACGGACACATCTGGGCTCCAACCGACCGAGGACTCGCCCGCCTCGATCCGGCCACAGGCGACATCCGCACCTTCATGGAGGCCGACGGCCTCCAGAGCCGCATCTTCGGACTCTACGACGCCGCCGTGCTCCCAGATGGGAGCTTTGCACTCGCGCACCAAAACGCTGTCGTCATCTTCCACCCAGATAGCATCGAGACCGTGAGTGGGACGGCTTCGCTCGCTTTAACCACATTCCGAATCTTCGATGAGGAGGTACCGGCTCCCTCCCAACCCGAGGCTCCCCTTCACCTTGACGCGGGCGATGACTTTTTCTCATTCGAGTTCGCCGCACTCGACTTCGCGGCACCAGAGCGGACACGCTATGCCTACCGTCTCGACGGGTTCGACGAGGAGTGGATCGAGAGTGGGACGAGGCGCTATGCGGCCTACACCAACCTCTCGCCCGGACGCTACACCTTCCGTGTCCGCGCCGACACCGGGGGTGGCTGGAGCGAACGCGAACTGACCCTCCCCGTGGTGATCGCTCCGGCGTGGTGGCAAACCGCTTGGTTCCGCCTCCTCGCTGGCCTCGCCGTTCTAATCGGCTTTGCGAGCCTCATTCGCTATGTCTCGACACGGCGGCTCAAGCGACAGCTCCGCACTCTCGAAGTCGACCGCCGACTCCAAGCCGAGCGCGAGCGGATCAGCCAAGACCTCCACGACCACGTCGGTGCCCAACTCTCGACGATCATCTCGGGCATCGACCTCGCCCGCCTCTCCGGCGGCGACGGAGCCACGCCGAAAGCGACCTACCTCGATCAACTCGAAACGCACGCACGCCAGACGATGGGTCAGCTCCGCGAGACGATCTGGGCGCTCCACCGGGAAGCCATCACCCTCGGCGCTTTCCACGCTCGACTCTGCGCCTATGCCCGCGAGCAAACGGCCCTCCGTGCCGACGCGCCCGAGGTCCGCTGTACCCTCGACGCGCTGGACCAGCACCTACCGCTCTCCCCGACCCAGACGCTCCACCTCTACCGGATCGCGCAGGAGGCTGTCCAGAATGCGCTTGCGCATGCGAACGCATCTCAACTTCGCGTAGATCTCTCGGAGAACAGAAACACCCTCGTGCTAGAGGTGTCGGACGATGGGCACTTCGCCATGAACCGTTCGGCTGAACCAGATTCCTTGGATGGACTGTCGGGCTACGGGCTGGACGGCATGCAGCGGCGGGCCGATGCACTGGGTGCTCGCTTTGAGTTGACGACGGTCGGCGGAACGCGGGTTCGCATCACGCTGCCACTCGGCTGACCCCCCGAAGCCGGGGGTTGCGCCCAACCGGTTCGTGTCGGATCATACGGCCCACCCACATCTGTATACCATGCCCGTTCGCCTCGCGCTCGTCGAAGACCGCCCCGAAGTCCGCAGGCTCCTCGCCGAGCGGCTTGGATTCTTCGACGATGTCGAGCTCGTCTTGGCTGCCGACTCGGCGGAGCGTTTGTTCGACCGTCTCGATCTACTCGGCGCTCCGCCCGAGATCGTCCTGATGGATATCGAACTGCCGGGAATGGACGGCATCGCAGCGACGGCCTACCTCAAGGCTGATCACCCGAGCATTGAGGTGCTCATGTTGACCGTCTTCGAGGACGAGGAGCGCATCTTCGCCGCCGTCAAGGCCGGAGCGTCGGGGTATCTGCTCAAAGATGCGAGCGCGGGCCGCATCGTGGGTGCTGTGCTTGAAGTGGCACGGGGCGGCGCTCCGGTCTCCCCGCTCGTGGCGAAGAAGCTGCTGGGCTATGTCCGTGGCGACGACAGCGAAAGCGACGACCTGAACATCACCACTCGCGAGCGCGAGGTGCTCGACCTGATCGTGGAGGGGCTGATCGAAGAGGCAATTGCAGACCGACTGTGCATTAGTCCGCACACCGTACGGGGACACATCAAGAACCTCTACGAGAAGCTCCAAGTCCACAGCCGCGCCGAGGTGGTGCGGGCGGCTTATGAACGCCGCCTCGTGCGGTAACCCCGCACCAAGGCGACACAGAACCCCCGAAACCGGGGGTTGCGATGCTAGAGCTATGGGCCGGTATTTGCGCGTCATAACCCAACCCTTCCAGACCTGACCCCTTCGAGCCATGCGCGCCTTTGCCAACCTGTTCGGCCTTGCCAGCCTTTTGCTTGCCCTCCCGACGGCCCTCGCCCAGACCACTTGGACCGGTGGAGCCAGCACCGGTGCATGGTGCGACGCAGCTAATTGGACCGCTGGCGTCCCCACTGCCGCGACCGACGCCTTCGTGCGGGGTGGCGCTTCGGTCTATCCCGAGATCGACGGAACCGAGGGCTGCACGGTCGAAGCTCGTGTTCTCTACATCAACGACGACGAAAGCGGTGGGCGGGTCAGCGTCATGGGTGGCGCAATCGATGTAGCCTCGTTGCTCTACACCGAGAACACTGGCGGAGATACCGGTCTCCGCCTTGAGGGAGGGCAGATCACCGTATCAGCGATGGACCTCTACGGCGACCACTCCAGTCGCTTCACCGGTGGAGAACTCACCCTCGACGGCTCCAACGCCACCACCCGC
>JANQRZ010000014.1 GCA_028284265.1 Rhodothermales bacterium | reverse complement strand
GCGGTCCAGTCGGTGTCGGCGTCGAGGCTCAGGGTGACGCCGTCGCCGAGGGTCTTGGAGGAGGAGGCGAGGGTGCCGGAGCCTGTGGCTTGGAGGGTGAGGTCGGTGTTGAGGGTGCCGAGGTTCCAGAGGAGGTCGCCCGCGACGGTGATCGTACCAGGGCCGTTGATCGTGCCGCTCAGGAACGAGAGGCCGTCCACCGTATGATCCGCGTTGAGCGTCACGGTGCGGCCATTGGTGATCGTTACGTTGTCGTTGCTGTCAGGCACGACGCCGCAGTCCCAATTGCCAGCGGTTTCCCAGTCGCCGGAGGAAACGGTGAATGTGCAGTCGAGCGCCTGCGCAGGCACGGTGATCGCAAGCAGGAACGCAGTCAGGAAGAGGAAGCGAGTCGTCATGGTCATAGGTATGAAAGGTGAAGGAGGGCTGGTCGTGTATTGATGTGTCTGTGCAGGTCAATCGCAAAAGCGAAGAAGGGAGGATCATGGGGTAAGCCTAGAATCGAGGCGAGGCGGCTCACGGCTTGTGGATTTTTCTCGTTCCGGCGTTGCACGGCGAGGGAGGGCACGCTATGTTGCACAGCGTATCCGTTCGACCCTCTCGACCTGTGCCCACGCCTTCTGATTCCCGCGAAACCGTTACCGCGCTCTTGGGCGCGTGGACGGAGGGTGAGCGCGACGCGGCCAACGCGCTCATGCCGCTCGTCTATGAGGAGCTGCACCGGATGGCCCACAACCAGCTTCGGCGCGAGCGCGGCGGCCACACCCTCAACACGACCGCGCTCGTCCACGAGGCTTACTTCAAGCTCGTCCGCATCGACCGGATCGAGTGGCAGGGTCGGGCGCATTTCCTCGCCCTCGCCGCGACGGCGATGCGGCAGGTGCTCATCAACTACGCCCAAAAGCGTAATGCCCAGAAGCGCGGCGGCAGCCAGACCCCGCTTCCGCTCGACGATGTGGTGGTCCGCGACGGGCAGGACCGGGAGGCGTCGCTGGAGGAACTGCTGGCGCTCGACGAGGCCCTGAAGCAACTCGAAGCGCTCGATGCGCGGCAGGCCAAAATCGTCGAGTGCCGGTTCTTCGGGGGGATGACGGTGGAGGAGACCGCCGAGGCGCTCGGTATCTCTCCCGCGACGGTCAAGCGGGACTGGACCCTCAGCCGCGCGTGGCTCAATCGCGAGTTGAGCCGCTAGGTCCTCACCGCCTCACCTGCCACACGAGCGCCACCGCGAAGACGGCGAAGAGCGCGTGCGGCACCCACGCCACCAGAATTGGTGGTACCGCCTCCGCATAGCCGAACGGCTCGCTGAGTTTCTGGAGTGCGAGGTAGACGAACGCGATGAACAGCCCGATCCCGAACTGCACCGCTTGTCCGCCTCGCCGCCTGACGGACGCCATCGCCACGCCGATCACCACGAGGATCAGGTTGGCGATGGGGTAGGAGAACTTCCCGTAGTACCCCACGAGCGGTCGCCCGAGCTGGTCGGCCCCGGCCCGCCGGAGGGCATCGAGGTAGTCGCGCGTCTCGGGGATCGTCAGGCGCTCGGCGTCGCGCTCCGTCCGGGCGAGGTCGCGGGGGAGGACTTGCAGCACGGTGTCCATCTCCGACACCTTCTCGTAGGCCGCATGGCTCGTGCCGAGGCTGTCGGCGTCAGGGGAGCCGAACGTGCGCGCTGTCACCCCGCGCATCCGCCACACGCCGAGCGAGTCGATCCACTGCATCGACTCGGCATCGAGCCGTCGGGCGAGGCGTTCAGCGCCGGGCGTGCCGTCGGCGTCCTCGAAATCTTGCAACGAGACCCGGTACGCCTGCTCGGTCCGTCGGTCGAAGAAGCCCACCGAGAGGATCGAGCCGGGGCGGTTCTGCCGGTGAATCTGACTCGTCTCAGACTGGGCCGGGGCCTTTTTGTAATACTGGTTCTGGAATTCGATAACCGTCCCGTTGGTCCGGGGCACGATCCATCCGTTAAACCAGAACATGAACCCTGTTAGGAGCACCCCGACGAAGACAAACGGCACCATGATCCGCACGAGGGAGACGCCGCTGGCAAGGAGGGCCACGAGTTGCATCGACTGCGCGAGCCGCCCCGTCACGTAGATCGCTGCGAGGAAGATGGCGAGCGGGCTGGTCAGTCGGACGATCTCGGGGATGTAGTTGAGGTAGTAGGTGCCGAAGACCTCGCGCATCGTCGCGCCCCGGTCGAGGAAGTCGTCGATGTACTCCAAGTAGTCGAGGACCACGAAGAACACGATCAACAGCCCGACGAGCAGGGTCGTCGCGGAGAGAAACCGGGCGATGATGTGGCGGTCGAACGTGGTCATGGGTTATCGGTCCTTGGACATCGGTCCCTTGTAGTGGTTCATCAACACCTGACAAAGGACAGGGGACAAAGCACGTCTCCGATCCGTAGCTTGCTACCGTGCATTCCGCTTCTCACCTCCAAACGACAGCATCCCTATGAAAGTCCACGAATACCAAGCGAAGGACATCCTCGGAAACTACGGCGTCGCCGTGCAGCGCGGCAGTGTCGCCGACACCGTTGAGGAGGCCGTGGCCGCCGCCGAGGCAATGAAGGCCGACGGCGTCGGGATGTACGTCGTCAAAGCGCAGATCCACGCTGGGGGACGCGGCAAGGGGGGCGGTGTCAAGCTCGCCAAGTCCATCGACGAGGTCCGCGAGAAGGCTGAGGCGATCCTCGGGATGCAACTCAAAACGCCGCAGACCGGCCCTGAAGGGCAGGAGGTGAAGAAAATTCTCGTTACCGCCGCCGAGGACATCGCGCACGAATACTACATCGGCGTGACGCTCGACCGCGCCCGCAAGATGGATGTCATCATGGCCTCGACCGAAGGCGGCGTCGAGATCGAAGAGGTTGCCGAGGCGACGCCGGAGAAAATCGTCAAGGTGTGGGTCGATCCGTCGCTCGGCCTCCAGCGCTTCCAGGCGCAGTACATCGCCCGCAAGCTTGGCTTCGAGGGCGACCAGATGAAGGAGGCCGCAAAGTTCGTCACCCAACTCTACACCGCGTACCAGAAGAGCGACGCGACGATTGCCGAGATCAACCCGCTCGTGCGGACTGAGCAGGGCCAGATCATCGCGCTCGACGCCAAGATCAACCTCGACGACAACGCGCTCTTCCGGCACCCCGACCTCGCGGCGATGCGCGACGAGGCTGAGGAGGACCCGCTCGAAGTCGAGGCCGGGAAGCACCACCTGAACTACATCAAACTCGACGGCAACGTCGGCTGCATGGTCAATGGTGCGGGCCTCGCGATGGGGACGATGGACCTCATCAAGCTCGCGGGCGGCGAACCGGCCAACTTCCTTGATGTCGGCGGTACGGCCAACGCCGAGACCGTTGAGGCCGGCTTCCGCATTATCCTCTCCGACCCCAACGTCGAGGCGATTCTCGTCAACATCTTCGGCGGGATCGTCCGGTGCGACCGCGTCGCACGCGGCGTCGTCGAGGCGGCGAAGAACGTGGACATCCAGGTCCCCCTCATCGTTCGCCTGCAGGGCACGAACGCCGAGGAGGGCATGGAGATCATCCAGAACAGCGGTATCGAGATCGAGTCGGCGATCCAACTCAAGGAGGCCGCCGACAAGGTGACCGCCGCTCTCGGCAAGTAAGTCTGGCATGTTTGCCGATTCATCAGTAGGGGCTTGATTAATCAAGCCCCTACGCTGTTTCCGCCGACCCCGTGACCCCCGATCCCGGCATCTTGCTCGACAGCGTCACCAAGCGCTACGGCGATCTCGTCGCGGTGAACGACGTGACGCTCACCGTGCCACGCGGCAGCTTCTTCTCGCTCCTCGGTCCGAGTGGCTGCGGCAAGACGACGCTCCTGCGGATGGTCGCCGGGTTCGAGACGCCGGATGCCGGGCGCGTTGCTATCGCCGGTCAGGATGTGACGAACGTGCCGCCGCAGGGCCGCCCGACAGCGCTCGTCTTCCAGAACTACGCTCTCTTCCCGACTATGACGGTCGGGGAGAACGTGGCCTACGGTCTCGAAGTCAAAAAGTGGAAGCGCGACCGTATCCGCGAGCGCGTCGCAGAAGCCCTCGGTCGGGTTGACCTGTCAGGGCTAGAGGAAAAACCGGTCAGCCAGCTTTCGGGTGGGCAGCAGCAGCGCGTCGCCCTCGCCCGCGCCCTCGCCGTCGAGCCGGACGTGCTGCTCTTCGACGAGCCGCTCTCGAACCTCGACCTCGCCCTCCGCGAGGAGACCCGCCGCCAACTCAAGGCACTGCAAAGCGAACTCGGCACGACGAGCCTCTACGTCACCCACGATCAGCAGGAAGCCCTCGCACTCTCGGACCTCATCGCGGTGATGGACGCGGGACGGATCGTCGAGGTCGGGCCGCCGGAGCGGCTCTACATCACACCGGAGACCGCCTACGTCGCCCGCTTCCTCGGCGGCAGCAACGTGATCGAAGACACCGCGCTGATTTCCGGTCTTGTCCCTGACGAGCCGCAGCCCGATGGTTACGTGCTCTCGGTTCGCCCCGGCGAGTTCTGGGCGGCTGACGAGGCCGAGGCTGATTCCGTCCCGGCCCGTCTGCTCGACCGGCTCTACCTCGGGGCCTATGCCGAGTGGACCGTCGAGGCGATGGGCGCACAGCTTCGCGTGTGGATGCCGCCGGACACGCCCGTGCCCGACCCGCTTTTCGTTCGCGCCTCGACCCATCATTGGGTCAAAGCGTCGTAACGTGCGACGGTCCTGACCTCTGATCCCATGGAAGACATCACCCTCCGCGAGGGCCTCGACGGCCTGACGCCTGCCCGCATCGCCACGCTCTACCGCCGTGCGCCGCTGCTCCGACCCACCGGCGACCGCGCCGCCATCGAGCGGATGTTCGAGACTTCCTCGCTCGTCGTCTCGGCATGGCTCGGGGACCGGCTCGTCGGTCTCGCTCGCGTCCTCACCGATGGCGAACAGTTCTCGTTCCTCTGCGACCTCGCGGTCGAGCCGGACGTGCAGGGCGGCGGGATCGGGAAGAAGCTGATGGCGGAGGTCTTGGCGCGCTGCGCCGGGACGGAGTTGGTGCTGCGCGACTCCAACCTGTCGGGAGGCTTCTACGAGCGACTCGGCTTCACCCGTATTGAGAATGGTTGGATGAAGCGACTCTAGGTGAAGGCGGGGAACGTGGGGATAGGCCCCGCGTGTGAGGCGTGCCACATTGTTGGCAGTGGGGCCGTTTATATTGCGCCCCCCTGCTTTTCACCCCACAGCCCATCCGTATGAAGCGACTCGTCGTCGTAGAGTCCCCGACCAAGGCCCGCACGATCCGCAACTTCCTCCCCAAAGGGGAATACCGCGTCGAGGCGTGCATGGGGCACGTCCGCGATCTCCCGTCCTCCGCCTCCGAAGTCCCCGCCGCCGTCAAGAAGGAAAGCTGGGGCACGCTCGGCGTGAACGTGGATGAGGGCTACGCGCCTGTCTACATCGTCCCGAAGGAGAAGCGCAAGGTCGTCAAGGAACTCAAGGACGCGCTCAAAGACGCCGACGAACTCTACCTCGCAACGGACGAGGACCGCGAGGGCGAGTCGATTGGCTGGCATCTTCTTGAGGTGCTGAAGCCGAAAGTGCCCGTTCGCCGGATGGTCTTCCACGAGATCACGAAAGACGCTATCGAGCGTGCCCTCGGCGAGACCCGTGACATCGACCAGCGGCTCGTTGATGCCCAGGAGACGCGCCGCGTGCTCGACCGGCTGGTGGGCTACACAATCTCGCCGTTGCTGTGGAAGAAGATCGCCCCGCGCCTCTCCGCCGGACGGGTACAGAGCGTGGCGGTTCGTCTCCTCGTCCAGCGCGAGCGCGAGCGGCTCGACTTTGTGACCGCCAGCTACTGGGACCTCAAGGCGACGCTCGAACAGAACAAGCAGCCCTTCGAGGCGACGATGGTCGCGCTCGGCGAGCAGCGCCTCGCCACCGGGCGCGACTTTGACGAGAACACCGGCAAGCTGAAAGAGGCCAGCGATGCCCTCGTGCTCGGCGAAGAGCAGGCCCGTGCACTCGCCGAGCGTCTGCCCGACGAACCGTGGCGCGTGGCGTCGGTCGAGTCGAAGATTGTGACGCGCCGCCCGGCTCCGCCATTCATCACCTCGACGCTCCAGCAGGAGGCCAACCGCAAGCTCGGTCTCTCGGCCCGCGATGCGATGCGCGTGGCTCAGAAGCTCTACGAGAACGGCCACATCACCTACATGCGGACCGACTCGCCGAACCTCTCGTCCGAGGCCATCGGCGCGAGCCGGAAGGCGGTCGAGGAGCGCTACGGGCAGGAGTACCTCTCGCCCAGCCCGCGCCAGTTCTCGGCCAAGAAGTCGAGCGGGGCGCAGGAAGCGCACGAGGCGATTCGGCCTGCCGGTACGCAGATGCGGACCCGCAAGGAGATCGGCCTAAGCGGCGTCGAGGGCAAACTGTACGACCTGATCTGGAAGCGGACCGTCGCCACGCAGATGGCCGACGCCAAGCTCCGCCAGACCCGCGCCGAGATCACCGCCGGAGCCGACGGACCGGAGCCGGCCACGTTCCGTGCCAACGGCCAGACCGTCGAGTTCGCCGGGTTCTTCCGCGCCTACGTCGAAGGCTCCGATGACCCCAATGCCGCGCTCGAAGACCGCGACAACCCGCTGCCCGCCCTCGCCGAAGGTGACACGCCGAATTGCAACGAGGTTGAGGCGCTCGGTCACGAGACGAAGCCGCCCGCCCGATTCACCGACGCGACCCTCGTCCGCATGCTGGAGTCCGAAGGCGTCGGCCGCCCGAGCACCTACGCCTCGATCATCGATACCATTGTCAACAGAGGCTACGTCCGCCGCGATGGCAAACAGCTCATCCCGACGTTCACAGCATTCGCTACGAACAATCTGATGGAGGACAGCTTCTCACCGCTCGTCGACACCGGCTTCACGGCGGAGATGGAACAGATTCTCGACGATATTGCCGAGGGCGAGAAGGAAGCGACGCACTACCTCGAACGATTCTACCGGGGCGAGGGGGGCATTGAGCCGCGCGTTGAAGCGGGGCTGGAGAAGATCGACGCTCGCACGATGTCTACCATCGAGCATCCGACGTGGGGCGACTACCGCGTTCGCGTCGGCAAGTTTGGTCCCTACGTCGAGGGCGAGATCGACGGCGAGAAGAAGACCGCTTCGCTTCCCGATTCCCTCGCGCCCGCCGATGCGGATGAGGCCGTGCTGGACGACCTCATCCGCACGAGCAACAAGCCCGATGAGATGCTCGGCATCCACCCCGAGCACGACCAGCCGGTCTTCGTCAAGCAGGGGCCGTATGGTCCCTACGTCCAGCTCGGCGACGATGAGCAGGAGGGCAAGCCGAAGCGGACTTCGCTCCCGAAAGGCGTGCAGCCAGAGGACGTAGACATGGCGATGGCACTTGGCCTGTTGAGTCTCCCGCGCACCATCGGCGAGCACCCCGAGGGTGGCGTCGTCAAGGCGAGCATCGGGCGCTACGGGCCGTACGTGCAGCATGGTAGCGTCTTCGCGTCGCTTAAGCCCGAGGACGATGTGCTGACGGTTGGTCTGCAGCGCGGGCTGGAACTCCTCGCCCAGAAAAAGCAGAAGAACAAGCCGCTCCGCACCCTCGGCACGCACCCCGAGACGGGCGATCCCATCGAGGTCTTCGAGGGGCGTTACGGCCCCTACGTCAAGCACAAGCGCACGAACGCCACAATCCCGAAAGACGTCGACCCCGATGAGGTCACGCTGGAGCAGGCCGTCGAACTGATCGCGGCCAAAGCAGCGAAGAAGGGCGGACGGAAGAAAGGAGGGGCGCGTAAGAAGAAGACGGCGTAGTGGAGTCGACAGCGCAGCGTTCTTTCCACCGTCCACCTTGGCGGTACGTCGCACTGGTGGCTGTGCTCTACGGTTCGTTCTGGCTTCTCGCCTCGGTGACGGAACCGTTTTACCTCTGGGACTCCGCCGACTACGTCGCGCAGGCTGAGGTGCTGCGAGGCGATGCACCACCTTCTGACGATCCGGCGGCGGCGACACGCCGACCGCCAGGCTATCCACTATTCCTCGCGGTGCTCTTCGCCGTGAGTCAGAGTCCGTGGTGGATAGCCTTCGTGCAGTCGGTGCTGGGCGTACTGAACTGGCTGCTGCTGTTCGACCTGCTCGCCCGGTTCGGACTGCCGAAGCGTTGGGGCTGGCTGGTGGCAGGGCTGGCCCTCGCGCCCTTCCAGTTGGTCTATCCGCAGATGCTGATGGCAGACCTGCTGTTTCAGTCGCTCGTGCTCGGGGCGGTGTGGGCTTTCGTGCGCTACGTCCTCGGCGGCCCGAGCGGGTGGCTGGTCGGCTACAACGTGCTGCTCGCTGTCGCCGTCCTCGTCAAGCCCGTGCTGATGTATTTCTGGGTGCCGAACCTCGTGCTGCTAGCATGGGTCGTGTTCCGGCGTGAGCAGCGGTGGGCGCGGCGATGGCCTGTCGTTCTTGCCTTCATCCTCCCGGCGGTCGTCCTCGGTGTGTCGCTCGTGAACGAGGCGCGGACGGGGTATTTCCACTACACGAGTCTCAAGGGCACCAACCTCTTCACGCACAACGCCTACCGCACGATGACGCGGGCCTACGGCCAGGCGGAGGCCGAGGCGCTGATGACGCCCATTGAGGCTGAGGCCGCTGCCATCGAAGATTTCGGGCAGCGCGAGACCTTCAAAGAGCAGGCCGCGACGCGGCTTATCTTCGACCACCTCGGCACCTATCTCGCGCTCCACACGCAGGGCATGGTCAACTTCCTCCTCGACCCTGGTCGCTACGACCTCTACGCCTTCTTCGACGGCGAACCCCCATCATCGGGACTGACCTACGCTTTTACGGTCGACGGCTATGCTGGACTGTGGCGGGCGCTCCGGGCGCAGCCGGTCGGGGAAGTGGGACTGCTTCTGCTGCTGATGGCGTGGAACGGGTTCGTGCTGGTGGCGAGCCTGTTTTTTCTGTTCGACCCTCGGATGCCGCTGCCGGTGCGCGTCGCGGTATTCGTCCTCGCGGGCTATCTCGTGGCGGTCACCGGACCGGTCGGGTCGGCGCGCTACCGGATGACGATCTATCCGCTGATGCTGCTCGCCGTGCCGTTCTTCATCACCCGCGTTCAGGCGCGGCGAGAGGGGGCAGCGGCGTGAGTGCGACGAACGGAAGAGCGGGGTCGAACGGGCGGCAGAAGACGGCGGTCGTCATCGGAGCCGGACCGGCGGGGTTGACAGCGGCCTACGAACTCCTCACCCGCACCAACATCCGTCCGATCCTCCTCGAAGCCACCGATATGCTCGGCGGGATTTCGCAGACGGTGAGCTACAAGGGCAACCGGATCGACGTAGGCGGGCACCGCTTCTTCTCGAAGTCGGACCGTGTGCTCGACTGGTGGCTGGACTTCATGCCGGTCGAGCGCGGGGCGGCGGGGGCGATGGAGATTACCTACCAGAACCGCACCCACCAAGTTGAAGCGCCTGCGGGTGGACCCGATCCCGAGGAGACCGACCGCGTGATGCTCGTCCGGTCGCGGACCTCGCGCATCTACTTCAACGGGCAGTTCTTCGACTATCCGATCAAGCTCTCGCCGGACACGCTCCGCAAGCTCGGCCTCGCCCGCTCGGTGCGGATCGGCATGAGCTACCTGAAGAGCCTCGTCCGCCCGAATCGCGACCCGCAGAACCTGGAGGAGTTTTTCATCGCCCGCTTCGGGCGCGAGCTGTACGAGACGTTCTTCAAGGAGTACACCGAAAAAGTCTGGGGGGTGCCCTGCACGGAGATATCCGCCGAGTGGGGCGCGCAGCGCGTCAAGGGCCTCTCGATCGGCAAGGCGCTGTGGCACTTCGCCAAGAACCTCATCCCGTCGCAGTCCAGCGGCGACCTGCGGCAGAAGGGGACCGAGACCTCGCTGATCGAGCGGTTCCTCTACCCCAAGCTCGGCCCCGGCCAGATGTGGGAGACGGTCGCCGCCGAGTATGAGGCGAAAGGCGGCACCCTCCTGATGCAGCACCGCGCTGACGGGCTGCACCTGCGCGATGGGCAGATCACCGCGGTCGAAGCCGTTGACCAGACGACCGGCGAGCGCCACACGTTCGAGGCCGACTACGTGTTCTCGACGATGCCGGTGCGCGGGTTGGTTGCGGGCCTCGATCCAGAGGAACCAGCGGATGCCCCCCCTGAGCACATCCGCGACATCGCCGCCGGGCTGGGCTACCGCGACTTCCTCACCGTCGGCCTGCTCGTCGACAAGCTCGCCGTCTCCGCCCCCGATGGGTCGCTGATCTCGGACAACTGGATCTACATCCAAGAGCCGGGGGTGCAGGTCGGGCGGGTGCAGATCTTCAACAACTGGAGCCCCTATATGGTCGCCGACCCGAGCAAGGTGTGGATTGGGCTGGAGTATTTCTGCAACGCGGGCGATGCGCTCTGGGAGATGGCCGACGACGCGCTCCGTGTCCTCGCAGTCGAGGAGCTAGACCGGATTGGGTTGATCCACAGCGCTGATGTGATTGACGGGACCGTGCTCCGGATGCCGAAGGCGTACCCGGCCTACACCGGCACCTACGCTGCCTTCGACACCGTCCGCGATTGGCTCGGCGGGATCGAGAACCTGATCCTCGTCGGGCGTAACGGGATGCACCGGTACAACAACCAGGACCACTCGATGCTCGCCGCGATGACGGCGGTCGATAATCTCGTCGAAGGGCGCGCCGATTTCGGGAACGTGTGGGCGGTCAACACCGAGCAGGAGTACCACGAAGAGAAGGCGGGCTAGCGCGGCGTCTTTTGCCCACGTCTGCGAACCCAGATGCCAGTGGCGGTGACTATGCCGAGGGCGAAGAGAGAAAGAACAATCGTCAGTGTTCGGCTCGGCAGGGGGAATCGAGCGGTGAGGTGGTGTAGGCTCGTCAGAAACGTTCCAGCCGCGAGCAGTATCAGCGCCACACGGTTCCAACGATGCTCTTGGATAATCCACCCGACGAGCGGATAGACAGCGACAAAGGCCGGGGCGACGAGTCGCTCTTGGTCCCCGCCGAAGAGGGCACTCAGTAGTACGAGTGCGGCGAAGGCTAATAAGTAGCGGTGCTCGCGTATGAAACGCCATGTCGTCCACCAGAAGATGAGCGGCAGGAGCGTGAGTGGTGCCCAAGCGTTGACGAGCAATCGGTACCACGTCACCGGGTCGAGTGCCTTGCCGATGTGATCGAGCAACAGGAAGACGAACCCCGGCCCCTCGGCGGGGAGTGCGAGCCGCAGCCCGACAAACACAGTGACGGCAGGCAGCGAGGCCAGCAACCAGCGAAGTCCGTCGCTGCGAAGCAGGTCGCGGTCCCACAGGAAGACGAGCGCCGCCGGGATCACCAGCAGCGTTACCTCGCGGGTCGCCGCTCCGAGCGCAAGGGCAAGCGCGTACCATCCCCAACGCCGGTTCAGCAGCGCCGCGAAAGCTGCGACGACGAGTGCCATCCCAAGCACATCATTTAGCTGGAATGGGTTGAACGCGGGGAAGCCGAAGACATAGGGATTCAGCGTCAGCAGCGCAGTGGTGAGCGCAGCGGCCCACGGCTTCAAGCCCAGCAGCTTACTGAACCTGTACAGCCCAAGCGTGAGCGCAACCAGCGCCGCCGTCGTTAGCAGCCGGAAGCCGACCGGGTCTGCCATCGGCAAAAGGCCGACGAGCCATGGTCCGAGGAGGCGATGGGCGAACGGGCGCGGCACGTCGGGCGCACCCTGCGCGAGGGCGCGGTAGTGCTTCAGGTCTACGTCGGCGAACGCGCCGAGGTAGTCGATGGTGCCGTAGAGCCACGCCATCACGAGGGCGAGTAGAGCCAAGCCGAGCGCGTAGCCGACGGAGCGATTCATCGGCCCACGTCCTCGCCCTGGAGCGAGGCGAGGATGTTGAGGTACGACAGGTAGCGCTCCGGCGTAATCTCGTCGTTCTCGACCGCTTCCTTCACGGCACACCCCGGCTCGTGGTCGTGCGTGCAGGGCGAAAACTTGCAGTCGTCGAGATAGGGCGGCATCTCGACGAAATAGCCTGACAGTTCTTCGGGCTCCATGTCCCAGATGCCGTACTCACGGATGCCCGGCGTGTCGGCGACGTAGCCGCCCGCGATGGGCAGTAGCTCGGCAAACGTCGTCGTGTGCTTGCCCTTGCGGGTCTTCTGGCTGACTTCGCCCGTCCGCAACGCGAGGTGCGGCTCGACCGCGTTCAGGAGCGTTGACTTACCCACACCGCTCGGCCCGGCAACGACCGAGGTTTTGCCTTCGAGGTGGGCGCGGAAGTCCTCGATGCCTTCGCCGTGCTCGGCGCTTACAAGCAGGACCGGATAGCCGAGCGATTCGTAGAGCGCATGCCAGTACGCGAGGTCGTCGGCGTGTTCCTTGGTCTCGATGAGGTCGGCCTTGTTGATGATGATGCCTGCCGGGATGCCGTAGGCTTCGGCCATTACGAGGAAGCGGTCCACGAAGCCAGGATTGAACGACGGTAGCTTGGTCGCCTGCACGCACCATGCCGCATCGACATTCGCCACGAGGACGTGCTCGCGGTTGGCTCGGCGACCAGCAGCCCGACGGCTGAGTTTGCTATGGCGGGGGAGAAGGTCCACGATGAGGCCGGTTCCATCGTCCCCCATCCGCATCGTCACCCGGTCGCCAACGGCAATGGGGTTGGTCACGTCGCGCTCCTCCAGCCGGAACTTGCCGCGCACGCGGGCCTGCACCGTCTCATCGCCGGAGCGGACATCGTACCAACTGCCCGTCGAGCGGAGCACGAGGCCCTCGCGGAGCGGGGCGTCGATGGAGGCGGTGTCGGACATGAGTGAAACTTGCGTGGCGAGGGTTCCGTCAAACGGGACCGATGGAGACGGCGTGGGAATCCCCCCGCGCCCTAGACCGACTGACTATGCCGGACCCCCGAGAAGAAGCGCGCAAGCAGTATTCGAAAACGCGCGATGAGTTTGAGAAGCTGGAAACCCAAGATAAAACCGCCTTCGTCGTCGAGGCGACGTTTGCCACCATCGGCCAGGCCGTAGAAGACGCGGGCCGTCAGTTCGCTGACGTGCTGGAGCGTGTGGCGAATTACGATTTCGACTGGTGGGACCGCCCCTCGTGGGGCAGCGATGTCGCCTCTGAAGCAGACGAACCGAATCCTGCCGAGCCGCCGACGGCGAAGAAGCGCGCCAAGCGTCGGAAGAAAACTGAAGATGACGAGGCATGAGTGAGGTCCCCGACCAGTTCGAGCGGTGGGCGACCCGGTTTGAAGAGGCCGGGCTGACGGGCAAAGCGATGCTGCTCGGCGGCACCGCGGTGCGTTTTACCGCTAGGCTGATCGACGGCGCGCTTGACCGCGCCGCTGCCACCGTCGCCGAGGCCGAAGAGGTATTTAAGCGCGAACTCGACCCGAATATGGAGGACGCCAAAATCCTCGACGAGTGGGACGAGCGGCGGTAGAGTGCCCCTTCTTGAAGAGAACCTATGACCGATCAGGAAAAACGTACACTGATCGACCACTACCTCGACGCCTACAATGCCTTCGACGTAGAGGGTATGATGGCGACGCTGCATCCCGATGTCGAGTTCGAGAATGTCTCCGGCGGTGAGGTCAATGCCTCCGCCTCGGGGGCCGATGCGTTCCGCCAGATGGCCGAGCAGGCGACTGAGTTGTTCACCTCGCGACAGCAAACGGTGACCGCGTTCGACCCAAGCGGACCGGGAGCCTCGGTCGAGATCGACTACGAAGGCGTGCTCGCCGCCGACATACCGAATGGGATGAAAGCGGGTGAGACCCTCCGGCTGACGGGGCGCTCGGAATTCGAGTTTGCCGACGGGCAGATCTCGCGGATCAGAGACATCAGCTAGGGACGATTTTTTAGGCACGCCGCCAAAATGAAAGTAGGGGCGACGGGATAGGCGCCCCTACAAGCTGCTTCTAGTAGGGGAAGCAGTTAGCTCATCACCGTCTCGCCTTCGGCGGTGGGCTGCGGGGCAGGGCGACCGTTGCCGGTGAGAAGCTGGCGCTCCCGGTCGGACAGGGCAAACACCTCGGCGGGGTCGCGCTTCGGCTTGGCTTCGAGGACGTGCTTGATGACCTCCTCGATGCGCGAGACGTGGATGGCTTCCAACCCTTCGATGGCGGACGCCTTGATCTCGGCGATGTCCTTCCGGTTCTTCTCCGGCAGGAGGACGGTCTCGATCCCGGCGCGCTTGGCGGCGAGCACTTTCTCCTTGATCCCACCGACCGGCAGCACGAGGCCGCGCAGCGTGATCTCGCCTGTCATGGCGACGGTGTGCTTGACGCAGCGCTGCGTGTAGATGCTCGTCAGCGCCGAGATCATCGCGACGCCCGCGCTGGGGCCGTCTTTGGGGATCGCCCCGGCGGGGACGTGAACGTGGACGTCCCAGTAGCGGAACGCGTCGAGCGGGATGCCGAGTTTGTCGGCGTGGGCCTTGATGTACGAGAACGCCGCCTGCGCGCTCTCCTTCATCACGTCGCCGAGTTGGCCGGTCAGGACGAGTCGCCCGCTGCCTCGGCTGACGCTCGCCTCGATGAAGAGGATGTCGCCACCGACGGGCGTGAAGGCAAGACCCGTCGCCACGCCCGGTACTTCGGTGCGCTCGGCCACGTCGGAGAAGAACTTGCGCCCGCGGAGGTATTCCTCCACGTCGCCCTCCTCGATGGTCTCGTGCTCGGTCTCACCGAGGGCGACCTTCTTCGCCACGCCGCGCACGACCGAGCCGATGGTCCGTTCGAGTTGCCGGACGCCCGACTCCCTCGTGTAGCCTTCGATGATGAGCGCGAGGGCGTCGTCGGTGATGGCGAACTGGTCGTCGGTTAGTCCGTTGCGCTCGATCTGGCGGGGGACGAGGTACTGCTTCGCAATCGCCAGCTTCTCGGCGGGCGTGTAGCCGTTGATCTCGATAATCTCCATCCGGTCGCGGAGCGGCGGCGGGATCTGGTCGAGGTAGTTGGCCGTGGCGATGAACAGGACTTTCGAGAGGTCGTAGTCGAGTTCGAGGTAGTGGTCGTTGAACGTGTCATTCTGCTCGGGGTCGAGGACTTCGAGCAGGGCGGAGGACGGGTCGCCCCGGAAGTCGCTGCCGAGTTTGTCCACCTCGTCGAGCATGAACACCGGGTTGCTCGTTCCGGCCTTCTTCAGCCCTTGCAGGATGCGGCCCGGCATCGAGCCGATGTAGGTCCGGCGGTGTCCCCGGATCTCGGCCTCGTCGCGCACGCCGCCGAGCGACATCCGCACGAACTCACGGTCGATGGAGCGGGCGATACTCTTGCCGAGCGAGGTCTTGCCGACGCCGGGCGGGCCGTAGAAGCACAGGATCGGCGCTTTCATATCGCCCTTGAGCTTGAGCACGGCGAGGTATTCGAGGATGCGCTTCTTGACATCCTCCAAGCCGAAGTGGTCCTCATCAAGCACATCGGAGGCGCGCCCGATGTCGAGGTCGTCCTCCGAGTAGTGCTGCCACGGTAGGTCGAGGATGGTCTCGACGTAGTTGCGCGTGACGCCGTACTCGGGCGAGGCGGGGTTCGTCCGGGCGAGCTTGGTGAGTTCCTTTTCGAGTGTTTCGACGACGGTATCGGGTAGCTCGTCGCCGCGCTCGTCCATGCGCTCGCGTAGCTCTTGCGCTTCTGCTCCGCCGCCCTCGCTCTCGCCGAGTTCGTCTTGGATCGTTTTGAGTTGCTGGCGGAGGAGGTACTCGCGCTGCTGCTGGTCCACGTCTGTCTTGACCTTCGAGCGGATCTCCTCGGAAAGCTGGAGGACCTGAATTTCCTGCTCCAAATATTTCAACACCAGCTCGGCCCGCTCAACGATTGGGACGGTCTCCAGTAGCTCTTGCTTGTTCTCGACGTCGATCTGGAGGTTCGACGCGATGAAGTGGATCAGGAAACCGGGCGACTCGATGTTCTGGATCGCGTAGGCCGCCTCGCTCGGGAGGTTGGGCGACATGTTGACGATCTGGATCGCCATTTCCTTGATCGAGCGGACGCGGGCAGCAAGTTCGATGTCCTCGTCGGCGACCTCTTCCGGGATCGGTTTGATCGTGGCACGGAGGTACGGATCGTCCTGCGTGAACGCCTCGATCTCGAAGCGCCGCTTGCCTTGAATCACGATGCTCACCGAGCCATCGGGCATCTTGATGAGCTTGAGGATCGTCGCGGCGGTCCCGACGTGGTAGAGGTCGTTCGGGCCGGGGTTCTCCATGTCGGCATCGCGCTGTGAGACGACGCCGATGATCCGGTCGCCGCTGTAGGCGTCCTTGACGAGCTTCAGCGACGTGTCGCGCCCGACGGTGATCGGGAGGACGACGCCGGGGAAGAGCACCGTGTTTTTGAGGGCCAGCACCGGAAGCTCGTCCGGCAGGCTGGATTCGTGCATTTCTTTCTCCTCGTCGGGCGTGAGGAGCGGGATGTTCTGCGGGCCTTCGGGGTCTGCCTCTTCGTCGGCAAGCCAGAGGGGGAGGTTCAGCATCAATCGGGTACCTTGGTATTCAGAGAGGGGGCGGAGGGGAACGCCAAGCTATGGCCCAAAACCGTGCCACCGCCGAGACGTGACAAAGTGGCGGAGCGGTAGCGTCAATGAGAGCGTGGAGGGAACGGAGAGCATCGGGCTTGGAGCAGCCCTCTTCGCCCTCCCGGCCTTCCACGCTGTGAAAACCGCTCTACTCGCTCAGTAATCCTTGGATCGTCTCGTCCAGCGCCTGAATCTGGAATGGCTTGCGGACGACCGCGTCCACGTTCTCCGCTTGGTCCTCGGCGTCGGTGTGGCCGGTGAGCAGGACGATGGGGAGGTGCGGGTGGTGCTGACGGATGCGGTAGGCGAGTTCGCTCCCACTCATCTCCGGCATCCCGAGATCCGTCACAATGAGGTCGAACGGTTGGTCGGCGAGGCACGCCAGCGCTTCTGAGCCGCCGCTGGCTTCCTGCACCTCGTAGCGCCTGCTGCGGAGTAAGCGAACCGTAATGTCGCGGACCATCCGCTCGTCGTCGACGACGAGGAGCCGGGCCGTTTCGACAGCCCGTGGCTCTTCAAGCGGCATGTCTGGCTCGAGCGCCACCTGCGTGGCGGCGGCCACAGGGAAGTGAATGGCAAAGCGCGTGCCTTCACTTGGCTCGCTCACCACGTCGATGTCGCCGCTATGCTCTTGCACGATCCCGTAGGCGACCGCCAGTCCCATGCCGGTCCCGTTCTCGCCCTTCGTCGTGAACAGCGGCTCGAAGATGTGCTGCCGTGTGGCGTCCTCCATCCCGATACCTGTGTCGTCCACCTCGGCTACGACCCTTGACCCCTCGACGCGGGTGGAGAGCGTCAGTGTGCCGCCTTCGGGCATCGCTTGCACGGCGTTCAGGATTAGGTTGACGAACACGTCGCGTAGCTCGGACTCGACGCCGCGGATAGGGGGGACTTTATCCAACTGCTTGACAAGCCGAATGGCGATGCCTTGGCCGCGCGGTTCATTATACCAGTAAGGGCGCGTGAGCGAAGCCACCTCCTCCACGATGGACGAGAGGTCTACGAGGTCGAAGCGCTGCTTTTTCTCATGTCGGATATAGCGCTGGATTTTTCGGACGAGAGCCGCCCCGTCCATCGCCGCTCGTTCGATGGTGTACGGGTGCTCCCGTGTAGCCGGAAGAAGGTTCGGTACCTCGTCGAGCGCGCCTTTGAGCAACTCGACGTGTCCGAGGATGCTCGTGAGCAGGTTGTTGAAGTCGTGCGCAATGCCTATCGCCATCTGGCCGAGCATCTCCATCCGCCTCCGCTTGGTCTGGTCGGCGGCCCAGCGTTTCGGCTCTTGCAGTACCTCACCCGTAATCACGACCGGGCGTCCAGACGCCTTGCTTTGCGGCAGGTGGACGGGGAGGAAGTTGAGCAGCACCGGCACCGGCAGCTCCTCTTGGTGTCGTGCGATGAGGAACATCTGGTGCGTGATGAGCGACCCGGCGGCGGCCTCGGCTACGTACTCGCCGGCGAACCGCCGGTCCTCCGGGTTGAGTCGGTCCCACAGCTCCTCCTTGCCGAAGACGCTATCCCATGCTGCATTCGAGCCGAGCCGCTCGCTCTTGGCCGTGACTGTGGCCGCGAGCACCTCCGGGGCCAGCAACGGCATCACGTCGGAAGGTCTCGACTCAGTGGCGGGCGTTTCCATGGCGGGGCGGGCAGGGGACGGGCAGATCGGAGCCTCGTGGGTGGACCGCGATCCGCGACCGTCCATAGAAACTAGATCAGCGTGAGCTATGGGAGGTGCTGATCTAACGCTCAATATAGGCACGGCTACTGGAGTGATCGGCTTTCTGGTAGAAGTCTGAAGCAGTCAGGCCTCCTGCCGTCAAGTCGTAGCGAATCCTCGCACGGCTTCGCCATGTCGCAAATGGACCGCGTACCTTTCTGCCTTGACTCCCGATCCTCGACTCCCGATCCTCGACTCCCGACCCTCGACTCCCGACCCTCGACACAGCTATGTGGCATGAGTCCATCCTCGGCACGATTGGCAACACGCCGCTCGTACAACTCCATCGCATCCCCGCTGGACTGCCCTGCACGGTGCTAGCGAAAGTTGAGTTCACCAACCCCGGTGGTTCTGTTAAGGACCGCATCGGGGTGGCGATGATCGAAGACGCCGAGCGGAAGGGTCTGCTGAAACCCGGCGGGACCATCGTCGAGGGGACGAGCGGCAACACCGGCGCGGGCCTCGCCATTGCGGCCATTGCGAAAGGCTACAAGTGCATCTTCACCACCACCGACAAGCAGAGCCAAGAGAAGGTAGACGTGCTCCGCGCCTTCGGGGCCGAGGTGATCGTCTGCCCGACCGCCGTCGCGCCGGACGACCCGCGCTCGTACTACTCCGTCGCCAAGCGGCTCTCCGAAGAGATCCCCAACTCGTTCTACCCGAACCAGTACGACCATCCGGCCAATGCCGAGGCGCACTACCACACGACGGGTCCTGAACTCTGGGAGCAGACCGACGGGCGCATCACCCATTACTTCGCCGGAGCCGGGACCGGCGGCACGATCTCCGGCACCACGAAGTACCTCAAAGAGCGGAATCCCGATCTCAAGACCATCGGCATCGACCCCTATGGGTCAGTCTACTACACCTACTTCCACACGGGCGTTTTCGAGGACTCGGAGATCTACCCCTACTTCACCGAGGGCGTCGGCGAGGACATCCTCGCGGGCAACATGGACTTCGGGATCGTGGATGATTTTGTGCGCGTGACCGACAAGGAGTCGATGCAGATGACGCGGCGACTCGCACGGGAGGAGGGGCTGTTCATCGGGCAAAGCTGCGGCATGGCGATGGCCGGAGCAATGCAGTGGTTGGAGACTCACCGCGATGAGTTGAGCGCCGATGATGTGGTGGTCGTGCTGCTCCCGGACTCCGGCTTCCGCTACCTCTCGAAGACCTACAACGACGAGTGGATGCGCCGCCACGGCTTCCTCGATGAGCGCTCGACGGTGACGGTGGACAGCATCCTGAAGCGCAGCGGACGCGAGCACGCGGTCGTCGCCGTCGCGCCGACCGACACGCTGGCCGAGGCCGTCGCCCGAATGACGGAGCACGGCATCTCGCAGCTTCCCGTGATGGAAGACGGCGTTGTCGTTGGGAGTCTCACCGAGAAGCGCATCCTCGGCTTGCTCGTGGAGGAACCGGCTGCCCGCGACCACGCCGCAGGCGACGTGATGGAAGACCCGCTCCCAACCGTCGCTGCCAATGTGTCCGTCGAGGAACTGTCGGTCGCCCTCGACGCGGCTCCGGGTGCTGTGCTCGTGCACGCCCCCGGTGCAGACCACCTCGACATCATCACGCGCTCGGACCTCATCTCGGCGCTCGCCGACACAGGCCGCGCCCACGCCAACGGAACCCAAGCCTAATTATGAGCGACGAACAGAACGGCTCACAGCCTGAGCAGAATCCCAACCAGCCCCAACTCAACATCGAGTTGACCGAAGACGTAGCCGAGGGCACCTACTCGAACCTCGTGATGATCGCCCACTCGCCGGAGGAGTTCATTCTCGACTTCATCCGGGTGATGCCGGGTGTGCCGAAGGCGCGGGTGAAGAGCCGCATCGTGGTGACGCCGCAGCATGCCAAGCGCCTCCTCGCCGCGCTCGAAGAAAACATCGGGCGCTACGAGGCGAGCTTCGGAGCCATCGGGGAGGGCGGCGGCGCGCCGCAGTTCTCGTTCAGCGTGCCGGGCGGTGAGGCGTAGCGTGTGCTGCGGCGGCAGGACGTGACCTTGCCCGAGGGGCCGAGGTAAACCTGCGTGTTGCTTCTTGCTTGTTGGAGGCGGGACGCCTAGTTTCCGGGGGCGGCGGCAACTGTACGCCGCGCAAGGAATTACCTCGCCCTATTCGAGCCTTATGCCGATCAAGCTGCTGGTCACACACGCCGGGGATGACGGGTCGCCAGACGAATACGTCTTCGACCAAGACGTCGTTACGATTGGGCGTGACGGGGAGAACCCGCTGACCTTGCCCGATCCGGCGCGCGTACTCAGCAAGCGCCACGCAGAAATCCGAGCGAGGGACGGGGGACACTATCTCACCGACCTGGGCAGCAAGAACTTTACGTATCTCAACGGTGCGCGCCTGCCCTCGGACCAGCCCGCTCTGCTGAACCCCGGCGACAGCTTTACCCTCGGCGACTTCGAGGTGCGGTTTTATCCGCACGTTGTCTCCGCTCCGCAGGATGACCGGACGGTTTTCGCCGCGAGCTTCGCCAACCCGTTCGACGAGGTGGCTGGTCAGTTGGCCGCTTCGCTGGGTGATCTGCGGCGCGTCTGGGGGACGGAGTCTGGCGTGCACCGTATGGACGCCCTGCGCGACGCACTCAACGCGGCAATGATCGGCGGCGGCGATGAGCCGGGTACTATCGTGGCCGAACTGCTCGGCGGTGGAACATTGCAGGGTAAGAAACCAACAGCGACACAGGAGGCCGTCGCATCGCCTGCACCAGAGGACCTGCTTTCAGACGCCCCACTTGCGTCTACAACGCCTGCTCCGTCTCCAGCCGAGTCACCTGTTCCGAAGCCCACTGCTCATCCGTTCGCGGTGACACAGGTGGAGCCGATGATGCCGCCCGTCCTCCCTCCGCCGGTGGCGTCGCCAGCGTCTCCGCCGGACATTCCACCTCCGGCTCCTCCCGCAGGCGAAGCGTTTCAGGCCATCCCGCCCCCCTCCGCCTCGCCCCCGCCGATGGCAACGCCACCGCCCTCGCAAACGGCACCAGAGGGTCAGGTGGACCGGGTACTTGACGTGCTCATCGAGATCGTCTCCCGGCTTGTCTCGATCCCGTGGCAGTTCCGGCATGAGTTCATCGGACAGACGATTGTTCAGACCGACGAGGCGGCCTTTCTCTACGAAACCCCTCCTGCAGAGCTAAAAGCCCTGCTGCTCAACCCGAGCGATCCGGCAGAAGCTGAACGCCGCATCGCGGTCATGCTGGACGCCGCCGAGGCGGTGGTGGTACATCAACTGGCTTTGCTCGATGGCTACAAGGCCAGCGTACAGGAAGGTGCCGGGCGCTTGCTTGAGCGTGTGGCTCCGGGTCCGCTGGAAGAAGAGATTGAGGCAAGCAGCCCCGTCTATAAGGTGCCGCAGCTTCGGAGTGTGGCTGTGCTCGACCGGCTCAAGGAAATCCACCATGAGCTAGGCGGCGAAGACTGGTCGGTGGCGGAGCGACGTGCCTTCCGACCGGCCTTTATCAAAGCCTACCTCGCCCGGATGACGAGGCGCAGAGCATGAAGCCATCTGACTCTTCGAGGTGACAGACCGCACTACCCCGCCACAACCCCCAACCCTAGTTCCAACGCTATTCTAATGTCCTCCTTTTCATTTGCGCGAAGTGTTCTAGTTGTAGTCTGTGGGCTGATGCTGGCAGCTGTGATGGGGTGCAGCCGGACGCCGCCACCGCCTCCGCCTCCGCCGCCGCCCACCATCTTGACTCTCACTGGCACAGCAGACCTTAACGCGGGGGGCAACGCTGCGGTCGTCCGGATCTACCAACTCGCGGGCGATGCCAACTTCCAGCGTGCTTCCGTGCAGGACTTTTGGCAGAGCGACGAGCAGGCTCTCGGTAGCGAGCTAATCAGTGGCAAACGCGAGGTACTGCTCTTTCCCAATACCACCGAGACCATTGAACTGGCACTCGATGATCGGGCGCAATTCGTTGGGTTTGCAGTGGACCTGCGTACCCCGGACCCGGACCACTGGCGGGCTATCTATCCTGTGGGCGACGTGCGCAGCAAGGCTGTTGCCGTGCGGGTCGGCGAAACCCGACTGTTTGTATCTGTTCAATAGCGTGAGGATGCGCGTTCCGCTCGCTTTCACCCGTACCTGAATTATGGCGCAGGACCGAGGCAAGGTTGTTTGGTACGAGGGGATGACCCTCGACCCTCACCATCTCCAGCAGTGGGACCGCTACCACGAGGATGTGGTCCACGCTCGTATCGGGTCGCTCACGCGGCACGCGTGGGGGGTGAGCGAGTTGCTGATCGACGAGGAACGGCTGGCGAACGGCGAACTGGCGGTGCTGCGGTGTGCGGGCGTGATGCCCGATGGGTTGCCGTTCAACCTTCCCGATGACGGCCCACTCCCAGAACCACGCGGGGTAGGGGAGCACTTCGCGGCTACGGGGGATGCGCTTACCGTTGTGCTCGCGCTTCCGTCCGAGCGGCCCGGCGGAGGCAACGTGGCCCGCAACGGGGCCGTCGCCCGCGAGACCCGCTACACCAGTGTCTCGGTTTCGCTCCCTGACGACACGACCGGGTCGGACGAACGAAGCGTCGAGGTCGCGCAGCCGAGATTTCGGCTGGGGTTCGGGACCGAGTCGCTCCCGGAGTTCACCGCGCTGCCCATCGCCGAGGTAGTTCGCAGCGATACGGGTCTGTTCGCACTCCGCGAGACGTTCATCCCGACCTGCCTCCGCATCGGGGCCTCGGCTCGATTGCGGCAGTTTGCTCGTAAGTTGCTCGAACTCCTCGTGGCCCGCAGCACGACGCTCGCCGAGCGGTGGCGCGGCGTCACCCAGCAGCGCGAACTCTCGCCTGCCGACCTGACTGTGCTCGGGCTGAACCTCGCCATGAGCACCTATGTCCCGCTCCTCAACCACCACCATGCGGGCGGCGATACGCACCCCGAGGCATTCTATACGACGCTCCTTGGCTTGGCCGGTCACCTTGCCGCGTTCACGCCCGGCGTCTCGGTTGCGCCGCGTGACTACCCCGTGTACAATCACGCCGACCTCGGCGCGTGCTTCAACGCGCTCGATGACATCCTGACGGAACTCCTCGGCGGTGCGGCTCCGAAGGCTAATTACACGCGCGTGCCGCTTGTGGAACAGCGCCCGAACCTCTACTTCGCACACCCGGACGGGCCGCTGCTGGATGAGGCGCAGTTCTTCTTGCTTGTTCGCAGCGATGATCTCTCCGAGGTCCGCCTGACGCAGGAGCTTCCGCAGATGATTCGGGTCGCCTCGCCGGACACCATCGACGCCGTGCTGCGCAGCTACACCCGCGCCCTGAGCGTCGAGCACACGAACCGGTTGCCCTCCGGTGTCCCGATGGATAATCAGGCGACGTACTTCCAGTTACAGAAGCGGGGGCCCTTTTGGGAGGCCATTCAAGCCAGCGGCGGCCTCGCCGTGTTCATCCCTGCGGAGTTCGGCCATCTGAAGATGGAACTGATCGCCACCTGACCTCACCCGACCCTATGCCCACGACGGCAGCCTCTCCTTCTCTGCACGATGGCTTCGGCGGCTTCGGCGATTTAAGCGCCCGGCTCGCGGACGTGTACGCGCCCTGCTTCTCGCTCGCACTTCAACTCCGTGCTACCCACGAATACGGCGATGCCGAGGTACTCCGGCGGCGCATCCAGCAGCTTCTGGAGACGACCCGCCGCGAGGCTAGGCAGACCGGGCTTGCCCCGGAAGATATCCGGGAAGCCGAGTTTGCCCTCGTCGCCTTCCTCGACGAAACGCTGCTCTCGTCGGAGTGGAGCCAGAAGGATCGGTGGCTGGCGCGCCCGCTCCAACTCGAACTCTACGACCGCTACGACGCGGGCGAGGCCTTCTTCGACCGCCTCGATGGGCTGCGGGCCAACCCCGGCCTCCACGCCGAGGTCTTGGAGGTGTATTACCTCTGCATGGCGCTCGGCTTCAAGGGGAAGTATCAGTTGCACGGGCAGGAAGAACTCCGGTCGCTGATCGAGGGCGTGCAGAGTGAAGTGGAGCGGCAGCCGGGCATGGCCCCCGGTGCGCTAGCTCCGCACGGGCAGCCGCGCGGTCAAGCGGCCACCGAGGTCCGTAGCCGCATTCCGACGTGGGCACTCGTGGCGGCGGTCGTCGTGCTCAGTCTGGTGATCTACCTCGGCATGAGCGTCTATATCTCCCGCACCGCTGCCGACGTGGCGCAGGACATGGAAATGGTGTCTGCCTCATGACGTGGTTGATCAAGGTGTTTACAAGCAAGGGCTTCTGGATCAGCATCGGCGTGATCCTCCTCATCCTAGTGATCCTCCTCGCGGCGCTCGTGCTGGAGTGGTCGCTGGTGGTGACACTCCTCGCGCTCGCCGTTGCCCTGCTGCTGGTTGGTATGGTGCTGATGATGCGGCAGATGAAAGCGGCGCAGGCATCGAGTGGGTTGGAGCAGCAGATCATGGCGCAGGCTCAGGCCCAGCAGTACAACGTCCGCCCGGACCAGCAGGCTGAGATCGAGCGTCTGCAGGCCGATCTCGAACGAGCCATCGAGACACTCAAGCAGTCGAAGCTCGGCAAGTCAGGATGGCGACCGGGCGGAGGGAAGGCGGCGCTCTACGCCTTGCCGTGGTACCTCTTCATCGGCCCGCCCGGCGCGGGTAAGACGACAGCCATCGCCAACTCCGGCCTCAGCTTTCCCGTCGGTACCGACCGCGTGCGCGGTGTCGGCGGCACGCGCGACTGCGACTGGTTCTTTACCGACCAAGCGATCCTCCTAGACACCGCCGGGCGCTACATCACTGAACAGGAGGACAATGACGAGTGGATCGCCTTCTTGGAGATCCTCAAGAAGCATCGCAAGGAGCGACCGATCAACGGAGTGATGGTCGGGATTGCGCTCGACGAGCTAGCCGGGGCCTTGCCTGCCGAGATCGAGCGCCACGCTGACACCGTCCGTGCCCGCATCGACGAGCTGGTCAAGCACCTCGGTATCCGCTTCCCGGTCTACCTTCTCTTTACCAAAACCGACCTGCTCCAAGGGTTCGTCGAGTTTTTCGGGGAGTTCGACCGGCGCGAGCGCGAGGTGATCTGGGGGGCGACGCTCGAACCCGAAGCATCCGCTCAGGGGGGCTTCCAAGCCGTCTTCGAACGCGAGTTCGATGTGTTGGCCGAATCACTGTCGGGGTTCCGGTCGCGGCGGTTGCGTCGGGCGATGAAGCGCGAGGAGCGCAAGCTCGTCTACAACTTTCCGCTTCAGTTTGCCTCGCTGCGCGAGAGTCTCGGGCCGTTCGTCGGACGCCTCTTCCAGCCGAACCCCTATCAGGAGGCGCCCATCTTCCGGGGGTTCTATTTCACGAGCGGCACCCAAGAGGGCGTTCCGATTGACCATGTTATCCGCGCCATCGAAGCCGAGTTCGATCTTCCGCCGGAGATGATGCCTCTCGGTGCAGAGGTGGAGACCAAGAGCTACTTCATCAAGGATGTCTTCACCGACGTGGTGATCCCGGACCAGTACCTCGGGCGGCGGACCTCGCGGGCGGCGACGCAGCAACGCCTCGCCCGGGCCGGTACGTCGATTGCCGCGATTGCCGCGCTCGCGCTCTTCCTTCTCGGTTCCTCGCAGGCGCTTGTCCGCAGCAAGCTCGATCTCAACCGCGCCCGCGATGCCGCCTCTGAGGCTGCGCTCGTGCAATGGGAGCAAGGGCGACCCAGCAGCGCCAACCTCGAACGGATGGAAAATCTCCGGGCTGAGATCGACCGGCTCGACGGCGGGCCGCCGTTGTTGCAACTCGGGCTGAACAGGCGTGGGGCTGTGCTCGATCCGGCGCGGGGTATGTATCGCTCGCGCGCCCGTTCCTTCGTCGAGACCTACCCGCTTGCTGGATTGCGGAATCGGCTGGCCCGTGCCGGGGGAGACCCAGCGACCCGGCGCGATACCTATGACGACCTCAAGGCCTATCTCTTGCTGACGTCCGACGTGGCGCGCCTCGAAGATGAAGCGGATGCCACGTTCCTCCGACGCTACCTGACCGATGTGACCTACCAGTCAGCCTATGGCGTCGATTCGTCTTCCGCCGTGTCGGTGGTGCCGGAGGGATTGGCTCAGCACCTTGCGTCGTTCGTCGAGAGCTTGCGGGCGGGGGAGACGCCGCCCTTCGCGCCGGACGCGGGCCTTGTTCTGCGAACCCGCGATTTGATCTACGAGCAGCCGTCTATTCAGGGTGTCTACGACCGCATTCGGAGTGAGGGCGTGGCTGTACTTGCGCCCGTGCGTCTCGCCGATGTGGTGCCGCCTCGTTTCCATCTCATGTTCCAGCTAGGCGGAGGGGAAGGGGGCGGACCGTGGGTGCCGGGCTTCTTCACCCAGCGCGGCTGGGACGATTTTGCTAGCGAAGCCTTCGAGGCCGAGAGCGAAGACCCCTCGCGCGACGATTGGGTGATGGGCCGGACCGAAGGCGAACTCCCGGCCGAGATGCTGGAGTCCGACCTGATGCTGGGCCAACTCCAGACGCTCTACTACGATGACTATGCCCGCGCTTGGAAGCAGTTCATGGCAGACGTCCGCTATCAGTCGTTCGGTAACGCCTCTACTGCCGTCGACTATCTGGACAAGCTCTCCAACACGACCGACTCGCCACTACTCCACCTGCTCGCCCGCATCACCAGCGAGACGACCTTTGGCGAACTGCCGGGCGGTGCTCTCGCGGAGGGAGCCGTAGACGCGGTTCGTCGCCGAGCCAACCAAGCGGTGCGCGGTGCCATTGGTCGCCCAACGGATGCGGGGCTGAATGCTTCAGAGACGGTGCATCCCGTGATGCGGCAGTTCACCGGGCTGCACGCCCTAGCGGCCGACAAGGCCGCCAGCGGTGGTGCGTCGCCGGAACTGTATCGGGCCCTTGAGGCCCTCGGGCAAGTAGGAAGCATTCTGGATGGAGCCGCCGCCGACCCTGCGCAGGCCGCTGAGTTCGCGGCCACCGTCATCGACCAAGATGGAGGGCGACTCAGCAATGCCCTCCGTGAGGTACAGGGAGGGCTTCGGCGCCTCGACGCCGACGTGCGGAAGACGCTTTTCGAGGAGCCGGTCTTCGTCGCGTGGGGTACCATCCTCAGCGGTGCCCAGCGCTACCTCAACGAGCGCTGGCGGGCCGAGGTGCAGACGCCGTTCCAACGCACCCTCGCCGGGACCTACCCCTTCGACGCGAACAGTCGGCAGGAGGCTCCGCTCGGTGACTTCGAGCAGTTCTTCCGCCCCAACGACGGCACGCTCGCCCTGTTCTATGACGAAGCCCTCGCGCCGTACCTGACACGGGACGGGCGGCCTCGCACATGGGGTGGGCGCTCCATCGGCCTCTCCAACCAGGCCGAGGTCGCGCTTCGGCAGGCTCGCTCCATCAGTTCGGCGCTGTTCAGCGGGGGCACCCTGCGGCTCGACTTCGAGCTTCAGGCCGAGGTGCCTGAGCGCGAAGGCAACGCGCCGACGCCCAGCCAAGTCTCGGTCGCGATCCACGGTCAGAACGACAGCTACGGCATGGGGTCGTACCGGCCATCGACTCCGTTCTCATGGCCGGGTAGCCCCGGTGCCCGCCTCTCCGTCTCGACCAACCAGGGCGATCTCCCGACCAAGCAGTTCGATGGCGACTGGGCATTGTTCCGGCTCATCCAGCAGGCCGAGGCACGGCGTCGCTCGTCGACGCAGTATGACTTGCGCTGGTCGTTCCGGCGTCCCGGCGAGTACACCGTCACCGCGCTCTACACGCTCCGCACCCGCAGTTCGTCTATCCCGTTCGACGACACCGCTCGGTTCTTCACGTTCGCCCCGCCCGCGACGCTGAACTGAGCCACCTCACCCTCTGAGTCATGCAAACCGTTTCTCCCGGTGCTGCGTGCTTCGGCAAGCTGCCGACGCACGGCGACTTCGTCCGTCACCACGCGGGCGGTCGGGCGATGCGGATCTTCGACGAGTGGGTGCAGCGGGGAATCGTACAGGCTCGGTCGGTCTCCAATGGGGAGGAGCCGAGTGGCCCAACGCTTTGCTTCTTCGCCGATGTGCCGGGTGCGCCCCACGTCCTCGCGGGTGCGTTCCGGCCAAGTCGCGACCGGACCGGGCGGCGCTACCCATTTCTCGTGGCGGTTGAGGTAGAGAAGCGGCGGGTCGACGGGAAGCGAATTCCATCCTGGCCCACGCACTACCAGGCATTTTACGAGGCCGCCGCAACGCTCGTAGATGACGCGGTGACGGGTCGCCTCAATGATGGCGAACTCACAGGGCGGCTCCACACGCTCGGCTCGATTCACGATGCGACGCCGTTCCCCGTCAACTACGAGTTTCGGCTCCGGCAGGCCTCGGCCCGCGACCTCTGGGCGCGCACCTGGGGCGACTCCGAAGACGGACGCAAGTACGTCGTGTTGAAAAACCTCACGGATGCCTTCAGTCGGGTGCAAAGGGGGCGAGGTCGTCTGCCTGCTTCGCTCCGGTTGCCACTCTCTGCATCGTCTAGCGGCCTCGACGTGAGCTTTTGGCTGGAGGCTTGCTGGCGGCTGCTCGGCACCACGCCGGACCCGCCCGTTTTTTTCTGGACGCCGAGTGGGGGAGACAACAGTCTGCTTCTTCTATCTACTGCGCCTCCACCGCGCGACCTCTTCACGCACGGGGCCAAGCTTGCCGACGGAGTGCTTGCACTCGACGATGCTGGGGGACAACCGAGCGCCCTCGCAGCGCTCGCTCTGCCTGCCCATGTCGGGAGTCTCCTCGAAGAGGAAAGCCTGACCCTGCTCGACTTCATCCGACGTATCGACACCTAAAGGGACTGCATAGCAGCGCCCCCATATGCCATGTCCGACACAGCACCTGAGACAACATCTGACGCTACGCCCGATGAGGTGCCTGACGAGGCCCCCGAGGAGGTGTCGGAGACTTCGGAGGAAGCAGCGGAGGAGACCGAGGCGACACCCGACGCTACGGAGGCGCAGAATCTATCGCCCCTGCTCCAGGCCGTCCGTGCGCCGATCTCGGATGCGAACCCGGTGGGCGAGGACGTGAAGTACGAGGACAGCTTCCAGCAGCTCAAGGGAGAGGTAGACAAACTTCAGAGCGCGAGCGGCGACGCCGACTTCGAGCGCATCGTCGAGCTAGGGAAGAAGGTGGTGACCGAGCAATCGAAAGACCTGACAGCGGCGGCGTTTCTCGGGATCGGACTCGTCCGCACTGAAGGCATCGAAGGCCTCGCCGAAAGCGTGGATGTGGCACGGCTCCTCTGCGAGACCTACTGGGACGACCTCTACCCACCGGTCCGCCGGATGGCTGCTCGCAAGAACGCTCTCCAGCTTCTCATCGACCGCTCGCACGAGTGGCTCGAGGACCAGAAGCCGAAGCGTGGCGATGAGGAGGTGCTCACCCGCGCCCGCGACAGCTACAAAGCGCTCCAGGCCCTCGCGATGGAGCAGATGGAGGAGCACGCGCCCGTCGTCAGCAAGATGACCAACTTGCTGGATGCCAAGATCCGCGCTGTCCCCAAAGCTCCGGCTCCAGCGCCGAAGCCGACACCCTCGGCGGGAGACGGCGCAGCCTCGCCAGCGGTAGCGACGCCAACTGCCGCTGGTGCCAGCGCTCCTTCCGAGCTACGAAGCCCGGCCAATGCTGCCGATGCCGTCATGGCCGCCGCCGCTTTTCTGCATGAGCACGACAAAACCGATCCGGCCCCGTTCCGTCTCGCCCGCGCATTTCACTGGGGCGGTCTCCTCGCCGCACCGCCCGCCGAAGACGGCAAGACCCGCATCCCACCGTTCGTTGAGCAGCGCAAAGCCTTTCTCGACGGTCTAGGGAGTCGCGCCCAGTTTGCCGACCTCGCCAGCGAGGCCGAAGAAACGTTCCGCGAGCAGCCATTCTGGCTCGACCTTCAGCGCTACATCGTGACGGCGCTCGATGCGCTCGGAGCGCCGCTGGCTGCGGCACGCGACGGGGTGGTCGAAGATGTCGTCGGTCTCATTCGTCGCTTCCCGGACGTGCCGATGTTGACCTTCGATGACGGCACGCCGTTCGCCGATGCGGCGACGCAGGAGTGGATCGAGGTTCGCATCCGCCCGGCCCTCAGTGGGGGAGGCGATACGGGACCTTCGCTCTCTGGTAGCGGCGAGGCCAGTGCTGTCGATGAGGCCTACGACGAAGCGCGCAAGCATCTGGCAGGCGGTGATCTTGATGCTGCCGTGGTGGCGCTCAGTGAGGGGGCTGACGCCTCGGGGCGCGACCGTTTCCGGCGTCGCTTTTACCTCGCCTCGCTTTGTCTGCGCGGTGGTCGCGCTGCGGTCGCACGCCCTATCCTCGAAACACTCGAAGCGGAGATCGCTGCTCATCGGCTCGATGCATGGGACCCGGTACTCGCTCTCGAAGTCTGGGCTGCGCTTCACGGTTGTTACACCGCCCTCCAGCGCGGGGCCAGCGCCGAAGACAAGCCCTCGCTTCAGCAGGCTGCGAACCGCGTTTTCGACAAAGTCTGCGCTGTAGAGCCGGCGCGCGCACTGGCCGTTCTGGCCGCTCAGAAGACTTGATCTCAAAAATGATTTCGTCAACCCCTTGAATAGTAATATTTTTTGCCTACCTTCCAAGCCCCGCAGTTTTTTCCCGACGTGTTGGTTGTCCGGCTCACCCTGACCGACACGCCGACGGATTCTGCTTCATCCTGAACCGAGGTACCTCATGGCTCAAAGCTTCCAACGCGAAAAACCACCGGCCCGCGTCAACCTGTTCCTTGAAGTGGACAAGGGCGATGCCCAGGAAAAGATCGAACTCCCGATGCGGCTTATGGTGATGGGTGACTATAAAGGCCGCCCGGACGACACGCCGCTCTCCGAGCGCGAACTCATCAACCTCAACAAGGACAACTTCGAGGACGTCCTCAAGTCGATGGACGTGAAGCTCCAGTACACCGTCCCGGACGAGCTTTCCGACAGCGACGATGCGGAGATGAAAGTCGACCTCGACATCGACTCGATGAAGTCATTCAGCCCGGAGGAAGTGGCGAAGCAGGTACCCCAACTCAACCGGATGCTCGCCATGCGGAATCTTCTGCAGGACCTCCGCAACCGCGTCGTCTCGGCGAACGACTTCCGCAAGCAGCTCGAAGGCATCGTCAAGGATGAGGCCGCCCTCGCAAGCCTCGCGGCTGAACTCGAACAGTTCGTCCAGACCGACGACCCTGCCGACGAAGAGGCCGAAGACTGAGCCGACACTGCCCCGATTTCCCTTCCGACCCCTAATCCCCAATCTACCCTGTCATGGCTGAGACTCAACAAGCTGGGGCCGCAGCGGCCGCCGAGACCGAAGAACAAGGCAGCATCCTCGATTCCATTTTTCAGCAAGTCGCCGTTGCCGCACCTGAGAGTGCCGTCAACGTCGGTGAGTTCGATGATGTGACGGCCAATGCCGACAAGCCGCGCGGGGCCGTCGTTGCGGCGGCGCTCCGCGTGTTCGTGGACGCCGTGAACGACCTCGAAGCGCCGGTCGAGAAGGTGGACAAGGAGCTTATCGACTCGATGGTCGCGCAGCTCGACCACAAGCTGTCGCAGCAGCTCGACGTGATCATGCACCACGAGAAGTTCCAAGAGATGGAGTCGTCGTGGCGCAGCCTGAAGTTCCTCGTGGACCGGACGGACTTCCGCAAGAATGTCAAGATCGAGATGATCAACTGCTCGAAAGAGGACCTTCTTGAGTCGTTCGAGGATGCGCCCGAACTGATTCAGTCGGCACTCTACAAGCACGTCTACACCAACGCCTACGACCAGCCCGGTGCCGATCCGTACAGCGCGATCATCACGAACTACGAGTTCAAGAACACGCCGCAGGACATCGCGCTGATGCAGCAGTCTTCGCAGGTGGCGGCTGCCGCGCTCTGCCCCTTCGTCGCCTCGGTCGGGCACGAGTTCTTCGGCAAGGAGTCGATGGAGGACTGGAAAAAGATCCCGGACGTGACGGCCCACATGGAGACGGTCGACTTCGTCAAGTGGAACGCCTTCCGCGAGACGCCGGACTCGCGCTACCTCGCGCTCACCTTCCCGCGCTTCATGCTCCGGCTGCCGTATGGCGAGGACACGGTGCCCGTCAAGAACTTCAACTACAACGAGGATGTGACCGGAGCCGATCACGACAAGTACCTCTGGGGCAATGCCTCCTTCTCGTTCGCCGCGAACATGGTTCAGGCCTACGTCCGCGACGGCTGGAGTGTCCAGATCCGTGGCCCGCAGAGCGGCGGTAAGGTTTCGGACCTGCCAGTCCACCTCTATGACGTGGGCAAGGGAAAGCAGATGAAGATTCCCACCGAGGTCCCGATCTCGGAGACGCTGGAGTTCGAGTGCGCCAACCTCGGGTTCATCCCGCTCTCGATCTACGAGGGCAAGGACTTCGCCTGCTTCTTCTCGGCTAACTCGTCGCAGAAGCCTACCCTCTACGACGACCCCGAGGCGACGGCCAACAGCCGGATCAACGCCCGGCTTCCGTACATCATGCTCGGCTCGCGCATCTCGCACTACCTCAAGGTGCTCCAGCGCGAGAACATCGGAGCCACGAAGGACGCGGGCAAGATTGAGGAGGAACTGAACAAATGGATCAGCGGTCTCGTCACTAAGATGCCGAACCCGACCGAGGAGATGATCGCCAAGTACCCGCTGCGTAGCGGACAGGTGACGGTCCACGACCTCGACGACAACCCCGGTTTCTACCGCGTGCAGATGGCCATCATGCCACACTTCCAGATCGAGGGAATGGACATCAACCTCTCGATGGTGAGCAAGATGCCTAAAGCGAAGTGAGGACGTGAGACCTGAAGCCTAGGGCTGCTCAGAGCCACGCTCGGCCCGGCTTCAGGTCTCACGATTCTATCACATCGTGTAACGTGTTTTTTATTTCTTTCCACTGTGTCCCCATAGGGGGAAACCCTGCGTTCCCTTAGCAGACACTTGAAGCTCCTTCCGCTGGCTCAACTCGGACGCGCTTCATCCTTCACCGCAACACATACCAGACCCCCGGAGGTTCTCACCATGCCCCTCGAATGCGCCATGACCTACTCGAACGACATCGTCGGCTCCAACACCAAGGGAGGCCGCGCCGATACCTCGGCTGTCATTGAGTTCGAGCATCAGGTTTACAGTCCTGTCGATGAGCAGGAAGGCACTGTCACCGGCAGCCGCGTCCACAAAGCTGCTTCCATCACCAAGGAGATCGACACTGCCTCGCCGTCGCTCTATCAGGCCTGCTGCAACGGCCAGACTCTCGACGAAATCAAGATCGATTTCTACAAGATCACCCCGGCGGGTAAGGAAGAGATCTACTACACGATCACGATGAATGGGGTGAAGGTGGCCTCCGTGACGGACGTGCTCCCGAACACGAAGGATCCGGCGCTCGAGAAGCAGACGCACCTGGAGCGCGTACGCTTCCTCTATGAGAAGATCAACTGGAAGCACGCCGACGGCTACGAGTTCGAAGACGAGTGGGCTGCGGTTGCTGCCTAACCCAGCGCTGACGTTTGGACGCCGCGCGGGCTACGGGTTTCGGCCCGCCGGGCCGCGCGGCGTTCGTCATCTCTAGCCCTAGGGGCGTTCGATGAATGCAAGTCTCTACGATGTGCTGCGCGGACGATTCGGCGACGGACGCCCCGTCGAGAGTGTGTCTCCGTCGGCACGCCGTGAGCACAGCATAGTCTCCAACCTAGACCGGCTGCTCAACACACGGCGGGAGGCCCTGTCCCACTTGGCAGACTATGGTCTCCCAGATATCTCCGAGGTCTACCGAGATATGCCGGGGTCGCTTGAGGAGCTTAAGCGAGCCATCGAAACGGCCGTCGAGACCTACGAGCCGCGCCTGCGTCGGGTCCACGTCGAGCACGAGCCTACGGAGCGCTATGAGATGCAACTCGTCTTTCTTCTAACAGCCGAGACACTTGACGGCGACCACGTCCGCTTCAAGACTACATTCTCTTCGGAAGAAGAAGCCCACGTCACGCCGGTCATAGCCAACCAGTAAACGCCGCCCCCGCGTCCCCCCGCCGCCATGAGTCAGCGACGCTACTTCGACGAAGAGATGCGCTACCTGCACGAGGCGGGGAAGGACTTCGCGCGTTTGCACCCCGAGCAGGCTCGGTATCTCAACATCGACAGCGTCACCGACCGCGACCCCTATGTGGAGCGCCTCTTCGAGGGCTTCGCGCTGCTGACAGGGCGCATCCGCGAGCAACTCGACGACGAACTGCCGCAGTACACGGAGGCGTTGTGTGAACTGCTGTTTCCGCACTTCCTCCGGCCTGTGCCGTCGCTCTCCATGGTCGAGTTCCGAGGACAGGTGGGGCAGATCCGACAGACGACCCGGCTGCCGCGCGGAACGGAAGTGCAGTCCAATCCGGTAAGCGAGGAAGGCGTCGTGTGTCAGTTTGTGACGACGCAGGACGTGCTGTTGCAGCCCTTCCGCCTCGACGACGTATCGCTCGAATGGGCACCGGATGGTACGTCGAGTGTCACCTTATCGTTCGGGATCGGAGCGGGCGTCAGCCTTTCGTCTCTTGACCTGCGTTCGCTTCGACTGTACTTCCATGCCGAGCCAGCGACGGCTTCAGCGATGCACTACTTCTTTACGCAGCGCGTGCGCGAGGTAACCGTCGAGAGTGGGCTGCCGGGTGGGTTGGCCGTTGGGATCGAGGGCTTCGGGCAGAACGATGCACTCACCCTGCGCGGTCAGCAATGGGTCCGGCCCGGTGGCCTCGACCCGAGCGAAGCCCTGCTTCCTGAGTCGGAGCGGTCGTTCTCTGGTATTCGGCTGATGCAAGAGATGCTGTGCTTCCGGGCCAAGTTCTGGTGCGTTGACCTACTTGGTCTCGACCGATTTAGCCCGGAGTCTGATCATGGCACCCTCCGCGTCACGGTTCACTTCGACCGGGCGTTTCCTCAGCCGCAACGGTTCGGGCGAGAGCAGATCCGGTTATTTACCAGCCCCGTCGTCAACCTGTTCGAGACAGACAGCGAGCCGGTGCGTGTGGACCACCGGAGTGCTGAATACCGCGTGGTGCCGAACGCAAGCCACCGCAACGGCGTCGAGGTGTACAGCGTGCAGTCCGTGTCGGGTATCGAAGACGTGACGGGGCGGCGGCATCCGTACCGTTCGCTCCTTTCTCCTGAGCGCGCCGCAGGCGGGCGAACGTATACCGCCTCCTCGCGTCGTGGTCTTGTCTCTCGGTATGCGACGACCCTCACCCTTCAGGGAATCGCCCCGGCGGACGGGCGGCTGCCGATCGAGACACTCTCGCTGGAACTTCGCTGTACGAACGGGACCCTACCGCGTGAACACCTGCGGGAAGGATCGCTCACGCGCATTGCTTCCCCCAACGTGCGCGGCGCTGAGGTCGAGAACTTCATTCAGCCCACCCTCATCCGCTATCCGCCTACAGACCAGCACGCAGACTTCTACTGGAAGATGCTCTCGCACTGGTCGCTCAACTATCGCTCGGCGGCCACACGCGAAGCCCTCGTGGGTGTGTTGCGCCTCTACGACTGGACGGATTCCGAGGTGAACAAGCGGCAGATTGAGGGCATCCGCGACGTTCGGTGGGCAGCCAAGGAGCGCGTCCACCGGGGAGCGGTGCTACGCGGGAGCGAGGTAACCGTCGAACTCGATGAAACACGGTTTGCCGAGATAGGGGAAGCTGCCCTGCTGGGCCTCGTGCTCAGTCGGTTCTTCTCGGCCTATGCCACGATTAACTCGTTTGTGCATCTTACGCTGATTCTCTTGCCTTCAGGGACGCGGATGACGTGGGAGCCTGACAGTGGTGAGCAGCCTGTGCTATGACGGACCCTGCTCCCCATATCGCCGAGCACGAGCCGCTCGAGGAAGAGACGGCAGCGCGGGGTGTCGAGCCGCCGAAGCGTGGCATCTACGCGGACCTGTTCCGCACCGGGTACCGGTTCGATTTCTTCCAAGCTGTCCGCCTTCTCGAAGCTTTCTACCCCGATGCCCCTGCGCCGGGAATGAGTGCTAATCCTGCCGACGAGCGTATCCGTTTTCGCCCGCACCCGGCCATGGTATTCCCTCCGTCCGACGTTCGGTCGGTGGCGCTGGACGAAGATGGGGCAGAGGTGACCGTGACATTCATGGGCCTGTACGGGATTGCCTCGCCGCTGCCGGTCTATCTCTATGAGGACGTGGCGACCGAAGCAGAGGACACGCTCCCGCTCCGTCACTTCTTGGACATCTTCAACCACCGACTCTACAGTTACTTCTACCGCGCCTGGAAGAAGTATCGCCCAGACACAATCGCGGAGGCGGGGCGTGATGACAGCACGGCCCGCTTCCTCGCTATGGCCGGACTGGGAACGTCGGGCGCGCTCGCTGACACCCCTGTATCCATCGGGCGGCTCGCGGGGTTGGCTGGACTTCTCAACCGGCGGGTTCGCAACGTGGAAGGATTGCACACCTTGCTCACCGCGTTTACCGGCGGGTTGCAGTTAGAGATCGTCGAGAACGTGGTGCGCCGGGTGCAGGTCGCCCATCGACCTCGGCTTGGCGGTGGGGAGCATCCGGCGACGCTCGGCGGCTCCGCACTTGTCGGTGCGACGGTGCTCGACGCCGGAGGCAAGTTCCGCGTGGTCCTTGGGCCGATGGGACTGGAGGACTTCGAGTCCTATCTCCCCGGCGGCGAAAAGGCTGAGGCACTGGGCTACCTCGTCCGTCTCTACGCGCCTGACTTTCTCGACTTCGACGTGCTCCTCAAACTCGAAACCCAACAGATGCCTGCCCTCCGTCTTGGCGACCAACAGGTTCGCCTCGGCGAAAACTCGTGGGTGGGGCGACCGCCGGAAGCCGCTCTCACCGAACGCATCGTCGCCTACGCCTGAACCCTGACCCTTCACCCTCGACCTCCCTCAGCCATGATCTCGAAAGACCTGAAGAAACTCCTCCAGAAGCTCAACGGAACCACGACGCGCGCTCTCGAAGCGGCGGCTGGATTCAGCATCGCACGCGGGCACTACGAGGTCACGACCGAGCACCTGTTTGCCAAGTTGCTCGAAGCCGGGGACGGTGATCTGCCCCGTATCCTCGACCGCTTCGACGTGGATAGCGGCAAGGTGTGGGAGGCGCTGATGAGTCGGCTCGAAGGCTTCAAAACTGGCAACACCGGTCGGCCTGCGTTCTCTCCTCTGATGCTTGATCTCGTCGAGAAAGCGTGGGTAGCAGGGTCCGTGCACCACGGTGCGTCGGAACTGCGGTCCGGGTTCTTGCTCGAAGCGCTTCTCGAAGCAGAGGGATTGCGGATGGGCGAGGTGGTGGACGCGCTCCAACCCGTCAAAACCGAAGCACTGCGGGACGATTTCTACGAGATCGTAGCGGGGTCCGTCGAGGATCAGGCGACACACCGGGCGGGGGGACCGCGTGCCTCCGGTGCGCCGCCTCGTGAGGGCGAAACCGCGCTCGACCTCTACACCGAGAACATCACGCAGAAAGCCCGCGACGGCAAGATCGACCCGGTGTTCGCCCGTGACAGCGAGATCCGCCAGATGGTCGACGTGCTCAGTCGGCGGCGCAAGAACAACCCGATCCTCGTCGGTGAGGCTGGGGTCGGCAAGTCTGCTGTGCTGGAAGGCTTCGCGCTTCGGCTCGCACAGGGCGACGTGCCGGACAGCTTGAAAGAAGTAGAGATCGTCGCGCTCGACCTTGGCCTGTTACAGGCCGGGGCAGGCGTGAAAGGCGAGTTCGAGAACCGGCTGAAGTCGGTGATTCAGGAAGTCAAAGAAGCTCCCAAGCCGACGATCCTTTTCATAGATGAAGCACACACGCTCATCGGGGCAGGTGGTGCGGCGGGCACCGCCGATGCGGCCAACCTGCTCAAGCCTGCGCTCGCACGCGGTGAGCTTCGCACCGTAGCGGCGACGACGTGGAGCGAGTACAAGAAGTACATCGAGAAAGACCCCGCGCTCGAACGCCGCTTCCAACTCGTGAAGGTGGAACAACCCTCCGTCGAGGATGCGGCCATCATGATGCGCGGCATCAAGGCGAAGTACGAAGACCACCACGATGTCCAGATCACCAACGCGGCAGCCCACGCGGCGGCGGCACTTTCAGAGCGCTACATCACCGGTCGCCATCTGCCGGACAAGGCGGTGGACTTGATGGACACGGCGTCGGCTCGCGTTAAGATGAGTCAGTCGTCGAAGCCGGGGGCCGTGGACGATGTGGAGCGCCGCCTGCTCAATCTTGCTATCACCGCGAAGGCACTGGAGCGGGACATCGAAACCGGCCTCAACGACGACCAAGAAGCGCTCGACGCTCTCGAAGTTGAACGGGGTGATCTCGTTGCAGCGCGTGATGCGCTCGTCGAACGGTGGGAGCAAGAGCGCGATCTCGTCAAGCAGATCGAAGACGTGCGGCGTCAGATCATGGATGGTGTCGGCGGCGATGGGGCGTCAGCCGATCAGGATAACCTGCACGACGAACTAGACCGGCTCAAAGGCGAGTTGGCGGCGATGCAGAAGGGCGAAGCCCTCGTTCATGCCGTCGTGGATGAGCATGTCGTGGCGCAGATCATCGCAGACTGGACGGGTATTCCTGTCGGCAACATGGAACAGGACGAGGCGCAGATGCTCCTCGAACTCGAAGACCGTCTCCGCGCCAACATCAAAGGGCAGAATGAAGCCCTTGACCAGATTGCCGACTCGATCCGCACGGCGAAGGCGGGGATGGGCAATCCCGATGCACCGATTGCCGTATTCCTGCTCGTCGGACCGAGTGGGACGGGCAAGACCGAGACGGCCAAACAACTCGCCGAGATGATGTTCGGCGGTGAGCGGTTCCTCATCACCATCAACATGAGCGAGTACCAAGAGGCGCACACCGTCTCCTCGCTCAAAGGCTCGCCGCCCGGCTACGTTGGCTACGGCGAGGGTGGCGTGCTCACCGAGGCCGTGCGCCAGCGTCCGTACTCGGTCGTGCTGCTAGACGAGACCGAGAAGGCGCACATCGACGTGATGGAGTTGTTCTACCAAGTGCTCGACAGTGGCTTCATGCGCGACGGCGAGGGCCGCGAGATCAACTTCAAGAACACCATCATCCTGATGACTTCCAACATCGGGAGCGAGACCGTGGTGGACCTCGCAGCAGGAGGCGAGCGCCCAGACGCCGACACGCTTCGCGCTGCGATCCACCCACAACTCGTCAGTCACTTTCAGGCTGCGCTCCTCGCCCGGATGAAGGTGGTCCCGTACTTCCCGCTCGACAAGGAGGCGATCTCGATGATCACCCGCCTCAAGCTCAACAAGATCGGGAAGCGGCTCCGGGCGACCCACGGGATGGCCTTCGAGTACGGCGACGATGTCGTGGACCGTATCGCCGAACGCTGCACCCAGGTCGACTCCGGTGCCCGCAACATCGACTTCATCATCGACCGGACGCTTCTGCCCGAGGCCTCGCGCGCGCTCCTCGCTCAGATGGCGGATGAGCATGTGCCTGAGCAACTTGTCCTCGGCATCAACGAGCGCGGTGACTTCACCTACACCTTCGATGGTGTCCGCTACGGTGGGGAGGACGAATCCCTCTCAACCAACGGGCATGTCGAGCATGAGGTCGCTGACACGTCGGATGCTGTTGCCTCAGACAACGCCGATGCTGAAGAAGCTGAGTCTGAAACGGCCGAGGACTAGCACCAGCACAGTAGGCCTCACTTACACTTCCCTCTACGCTGCACGTTCGAGACGGTTATGCCTGCTCCTACTTTCACCTTCAAGGTCACCGCTACCGATACAACGGAGACGACGTTCGACGTCATATCGTTTAGGGGAGAGGAGCGGATCTCACAGCCATTCGAATACCGGCTCGTTCTTCGGCACACGGACCCCCAACTCGACTTCTCGAAGGTGGTCAACCAGAATGCCGAATTGGTGATGGCGCAGAGCACAGGATCGCCCGCCATCCCCACGACGGTGAGGACCGCAGGCGTGGTGTCCAGCTTCCGCATGAACCGAACTTTCGAGACGAACGGGAAGCGGTACGTAGAGTGTGAGGCTGTTCTCGTTCCTAAGCTGTGGCGGCTGAAGCTGTTTCAGCAGAGCCGCGTCTTTCAGGGGCTTGACGTAAAGGGAATCATCGAGCGGGTCTTTGAGCAGGAGGTCAGCCCCGGCGTGCCCGTCCTCAGCTCAAGCGACTATACCTTCCAGCTCAAGGAGACCTATCAGAAGCGTGAGTTCTGCGCGCAGTACCGGGAAACCGATCTCGACTTCGTTCAACGGCTCATGGAGCACGAGGGGTGGTATTACTTCTACGACGGGGGCGTGCTCGTCATCTCGGACAGTAAGGACCACCTCTATCCACTACAGGCCCCGAAGTCAGTTGACTTTGTCCAAACCACCGAAGGGCCGCATCCCACCGGCGAGAATATCCACCGCTTTATCTACGATGAGCACATTGTGCCGAAAGCCGTGGAGGTAAGGGACTACGACTACGAGTCGTTTGCAGCCGCAGAGCAAGTCAGTCACAACACCTCGATGGCGAACACGACGGCGGCAGAGCCGGAGTATGCCCGCGTCGGGACGCACTATGAGCATGGGCTGTTTACCGTCGAGCAGAAGCACGTCGGTAGTGACTACAAGAAGAGCAACGACCCTGACTCGGCAGCCGCTGGCAACGATGACATCACAAGGCGGACGACTCAGGTAACCCACCTCGCCATGGTGCGGGCGCAGGAGTTAGAAGCACAACGGGTCAGGGGGCAAGGGGCGTCGAACGTCGTGCGGCTCCAAGCCGGGCACCTTTTCGATCTCGTGGGGCACTTCCGTTTCCCGTCGACCGGGGCACGCGAATTCCTGATTACCGCGGTAGAGCACAGGTTCGAGCCGCTCGATCCCGAACGAACGCTGACGGAACAGAACCCTGCGGTATACCAGAACACGTTTACCTGTCTGCCGAGCAGCATCCAGTATCGCTCGCCCCGGATCACTCCCGTTCCGCGCGTCCCCGGTGTGATGACAGCGAAGGTGGTTGCCCCAAGTCCGCCCGTCGCCCCTGTGCCTCCTGACCCAAGCTCGCCTACATACGGTGTCGATAAACCGGCATACGACGCGGCAAAAGCGCAGTACGATATTGACCTAGCAGAATACAATGAACGCTTGCCTTACGAGGGCCCCGTCGATGTTGAAGGGCGGTATCACGTAGAAATCCCGTTCGATCCTGACCCCGAGAACGGGGCTGGTATGTCGGGGACTTCCAAGAGGGTTCGCTTGGCCCAGCCGCATGCCGGACCGGACTACGGGTTCCATTTCCCGAATCGCCCGGACACCGAGATGGTGTTTGCCTGCCTCGACGGCGACCCGGATCGGCCTCTCGGCATCTCGATGGTGGCGAACCCGTGGACGCACACACCCGTGCCCACGACCGAGCATGGACTAGGGTCGCAGAACCCCACCACGGGATCGGCGGCGGAGAGTTCTAGGTCCACGTTTGACAAGTTTAAAAACGTGATCCGTAGTGCGCGCGGGCATCAGATCATCTTGGATGACAATGACGCCGGAGCCAACGTCGGGATGACATTCCAAGTGGGGAAGGCTCAAAACAGTGCAGGCCGAGACATTTACTGGGGAAGCAAGATGGAGTTGGGGGGGTATCGCCACCTCAGTAACCTAGAGCGGACGCTCGGCATTATCAGCACGGCGGTTGGCTACTTCCGCTCGGTCTTCACGCGAGACTTCCCCGGCATGGCGTCCGAAGTCCTAGGCATCATGGCCTCCCAAATCACGACCGATGACTACGTCGACGATACGTTCGGGACGACGACGCCTATTGGGGTCAATATATGGACGAACAAGAATGTAAGTATCACGGGTAAGGATGGGGTGAATATTACATCGCCTAACCTCTTTGGCATGTTCAGCACCAGCCTGTTCAACGGAGACGACGACAGCAAAAACCAGTATCAGGCCGAGGCCATCTCGAAGTTTCTCATCAACACGATCTGGCAGGACGTGATCAACGGCACGGCCGACGAGATCATGGACACAAAGGAGGATGAGGACAAGTACAAGACGAATCCGCACGTCAACCCGAAGGTGAAGGCAGCGTTCAAATGGCGGTCGAACTTCAAAGAGCAGCGGTTGAGTGCGCTGGTTTTCACGCTCCTCCAGCGCACCGGCATCAACGTCTCGTCGATGGGCGAGCTAAAACTGACCTCGCTTCAGAGCACCTCCGTGGCTGCCGGACAGGGCGGGATGGCGCTGAAGTCCTTCGGCAATATCGAGCAAAAAGCGGATTTGGGCGTCGAGATCAGCTCGCACGAAGGAATCAAGATCACTACGAAAGGACGGCCCTACAAAGGCAAGGGCATCTTCAAAGCGTTGGGCAAGCTAGGCGATGCTGTGAGTCCGGCTCTGAAGGCGTTCATCGGACAATTTGAGTCCCGTTTCGCAAACTTCAGCAAGGATCCCAACGAGATGTTCTCCATCGACATTAACAACGATGACGGGGACATCCTCTTGCATACGGGAGGGTCGGAGCAGAAAGGCACAGGCGACATCATGTCCCACGTCGAGGGCGAAGGAGATGTCAAGGCTTTTGCTAATAAAGGAATGGTTCACGCATGGTCTGGAGGCGACGGCGTCGTATTGGAAGTCGGGTCTCGCGACGGGCTGAAGGATAAAGCAGCCTTGAGAAACCTTGCGCCCAACAAAGCAAAGGGTAGGCTTAAGCTCGACGAGAAAGAGCTGCTAGGCTTCTCTGAAAAACTTGTCCAGTTTGTTGTGGGGAGTGACTACGAGAAAGATGATAGTGGCATAACCATCAAAGATGGGTCTATTCTCATCAAGTGCGGGCAGGCTAGTATTGAGCTGAAAAAGAGCGGGGATATCATGATTAAAGGGAAAAAGATCACCCAGCAAGCCACCTCGGACATCACGATGAAGGGCAGCAATATTACTTCGGCAGCCAACATGAACAACAAGATGGACGGGTTGAACATCAAGCTCAAGGCTTCCCTAGATGCGACGGTCGAGGGTACGATGATGAATGCCGTGGGCAAGATCACGTCGGTCAAGGGAAGCCTAGTTAAGGCTGGAGCATGAGAGCTCTCATGCTCACGTCGTCGTTGACCCCTACACGAAACACTACCTCACCATGCCGAAACCAGCCGCTCAACTCGCTGACAACGCCGTGCACGGCCCGCCGCTCCTTGGAGCGGGGCAGCCGACTGTGCTGATCGCCAACCGTCCGGCGTGGTGTGTCGGCGACCAGCATACATGCCCGATCCCGAATGCGCCGCCGCCGGTGGGGCCGGGGACGCCGCACGGTCCCGGCGTAACCGCGCCGCCCGGAGCCGTTACCGTCCTCATCAACAACAAGCCTGCTGCTGGACTCGGCGATCAGGTGATGGAGCCAGGCGCTGTTGTTCCGCTCCCGCCACCGAACCCGATTGTGATGGGTGCGCCAACGGTACTGGTCGGTTGATGCTAGGAGTCTGACCTATGATGCTGCGCGCCGACATCGCAACAGGCGAGACCACGCTTGACCGGACGGACCTCCGGTTGGAAGGGGCGCTCCCGCTTGTGCTGGCGCGGCAGTACCGCAGTGGGGCACCGTCGGGCATCTTCGGCGCGGGCTGGCAGCACGGTTTGGATCGCACCCTCAACGTCATGGCCGACCGGGTTGTCTACCGCGATGGCTTGGGGCGCGAGACCGTGTTCGAGCCGGTCGGTGTGGGCATGGAGGCACGGCATCCCAGCGGATTGACGCTCCAGCACCATGCCGACGTGTGGGTGGTGTTTGCCTCGCCTCTCGTGCAAGACGTTTTTCGTAAGGGGGCGAGCGGGAGTGTGCTTCCGCTTGAGCGCCTCGTAGACCCGAACGGCAACCGCATCAAGTTTGGATACACCGGTGGACGCCTTGCCGAGATCACCGGCTCCGGTGGGCAGCGCATCCGATTCGTGTACGCAGGCGGTGTCGTCGGGCAGATCGTTGTGACGGGGGCAGATGGTCGGGCAAGCGCCGTGCGGACATTCCGCTACGGGATGGGAAATACGCTCGTCGCCGAGACAGACGGCCTAGGGCAGACGACGGAGTATGCCTACCAAGACGGCCTGCTGGTTCGCACCGGTTCGGGGAGCGCAGCGTGGCTCGCCCAGTACGACGGCGACCGCCGCTGCATCGCCCTCTGGCGCTCCGACGGCACGGCTGTGACCCACCTTGCCTACGACGCGCTCCGGCAGACGACGCGCGCTATCGGGATAGATGGGCAGCAGACGCTCTACCGCTACGCTCCGGGGACTGCGGGCACTGTCGTCCTCGAACGGATCAACGCGGCGTGCGAGAGCTTCAATTATTACTACGACGAGGCGCAGCATCTCATCGGCTACTCTGCGCCCGATGGCACCGTCGCCATGTTCCAGCGGCTCGATCCAGAGAGTGGGGAGCACTTCCAGATCGATCACGAAAGCCGATTCTCGAACGCGGTACTCGGGCCGGGTGGGCTGCTCCAGTCCGTCGATGGTGGAACGGGTGGAGTCTATGCCTTCGATTACGACGAGCGGTTTAACCTCGTTGGACTCACGACCCCACTCGGTGCCGCGTGGGCGTTTGAGCGCGACCGGAAAGGGCGCGCCGCCGCCGTAGTCAGCCCTGCCGGACGGAGAGTGGAGCTTCGCCGGGAGGGGATGGCGCTGGCTGTGGAGGACGAGGAAGGGATACGCTTGCGCCTCACGCCCGACCTCTACGGGCGGGTTGCCGTCCGCACGGACCGGCGCGGGCGCGAGCAGCGCTTTCGCTATGACGCCGAAGGTCGCCTCATTGGAGTTGAGGTCGGGAACGGGTACCGCGTGGCGTGGGAGTTCGACGGAGTGGGCCGTCTAGTGCGGATCGCCGACTCCGAACGGGCCGAGGTCCGCCGGACCTACGACAGCCTCGGGCGCATGCTATCCATCGAATCGAGGCAGGGGGCACTCCGCTTGGCCTATGACCTCGCTGGACGGATGCAAGGAGCGAGCGGTGCTGCGGGGGAGGTTCAGTTTGCCTACGACGATCAGGAGCGTCTCACGCGCGTCGAGGGGCCGACTCGCACGGCGATCTTCGGCTATGCAGCGGGCCATGTGACCGTGACAACCGGGGAGGAGCGCCGCGTCTACAGCGTACACGGCGAACTGCTGGAGGATCACACGCCCGACAGTCGCCATCGGCAGTTCCAGTACGGCACGAGGGGTGAACTCATCGCCGTGGAGCAGGAGGAGGGTGACGATGAGACCAGCACGTTCTTCGAGTATGATGCCGACGGGCACCTCATCGGTGTCGTGCACGACACCGAGGCGGTTACGTTGGGCTACGACCCCGATGGGTTGCTGACGACGATGGGGGGAGAGGGCCGCACGCTGCGGCTCGACTATGACGCCCGGTTCCGACCCGCAACGCTCCACGCAGGTGAGGCGACCTACCGCTTTGTCTTCGATGATGGCGACCGACTGATGGCGCTGGAGGGGGATGGGGTCGGCTGTACGTTTCAGTATGATGCCCTCGACCGATGCACGGTGTTTCATTCTGCGGGCGGGACGGAGCAGCGAACGGTGGCAGGCACGGCGGAGCGTGTAGCAGTGGGCGACAGCCTCGCCTTCTTCGTCGCGCCACATGGGGCTGCGCTCGTGGCAGAGATCGGGACACTCACATTGCCACTATGGGGGTATGAGGAGATGCGGCTGCCTCAAATGCCTTTCGCCCCTCGGATCGTCCGAACCGTTGTTCTCGGGGCGGAGGCTGCGCTGGCTGACGCATCTACCGAACCGGGGCCGCCTGTGGAGCGATGGTCGGCACTCGCGCGGGCAGAAGGTTTCGAGACCGGGGTTCCAAGCGCGACGATGCTTGGGTTGCCGTGGACCGTGCTCGATTTCTTTGCCCTCGCCCGCGACCGCTATGACCCGCACTTCACGCGGCGGCTCCCCGGTGCATTGCCGCACCACCAACTCGATGCAGCGCGCTCACCCGACGACACACTCACCGGCTCCCATCGGACGGGCGTGTTGCACCCGCGTCTATGGGTAGGGCAGGCACACGGGTCCTACCTCGCATCGGCACCGCTTACCCCATCGGGTAGTCTCTCCGATGTGCTCGTGCTCCGGCTCTATCAGACACTCACCCGTTCCTGATACTCATGGAAACGACGGCGTTCGGTTTCGACCTCGAACGGCTCACGCCGGGTGCAGACCTGCGCGGGGCCGACTTGCGGGAGGTGCCTCTCGCCGGTGTCGATCTCACGGGAGCTGACCTCGCCGGAACGAATCTCCAAGAGGCCGAGATCGCAGGGGCCTTGCTCGAAGGCGTGAATTTCACAGGAGCGAACCTCCGGGGTGTTCAGTTTTCTAGCTCGCTAATGAACGGGGCGAACCTCGCGGACGCGGACCTCAATGGGGCCGCCTTCGACGAGTGCCTCCTCGAAGACAGCGTGTTTCGCAACGCCCGGCTCAATGAGGCTGTGCTGGCTTCCTGTGCCGTCGAGCGAGCTGACTTTCAGGGGGCTTCGATGCTACGCTGCACGATTCAAGAATCCGTGCTAGGGGCGGCGAGGCTGGGCGGATGCGATCTCGCCGGGGCCAACCTCGCCAGGAGCATCTTTGCCGATGCCGATTTCAGTGGGGCGAAGCTTGGCGGGGCAAACCTCGAACAGGCCCTGCTGCGCGACGCCAACCTCGCCGGAGCCGACTGCACGGACGCTGTGCTCTCCGGGGCGATCCTCGAAAATGCGAGCGCTCCCGGTGCCATCTTCCGCAGCGCGTTCCTCGTCGCCACCTTCGCTCAACGCGCTGACCTTTCGGGGTGTGACTTCTCGGGAGCCAAGCTCTCCGTCGGCACCTTCATCCGCGCCTCGCTTGCCCGTGCGACATTCCTGCATAGCACCGTCGAGAACGCCGTGTTTGAGTATGCGGATCTGCGGGAGACGAAGCTGAGTCAGTCCTCGTTTAACTTCGCCAACTTCGTCGGAGCCGAGTTCGCCGGAGCGCAGGCCGCCACGTGCAGCTTCTTCGGGGCCGATTTCTACTGGGCCTCACTCGATGCCTTCCAGCGGACGCAGTGCGATTTCGAGTCGGCGCGGATGCCCGAACCGGTCAAGCCTGCGTTTGGACCGGGCACGGGGCCTCCCGCCATTCGGCGTGTACCGCTTTATCGCCAGACTGCCGCCGCACCAGACCATCCTAGCCAATGAACGTCACGAACGACACGCCGTTTGTCGATGGCCTTGCGCTGGGTATGGGGCCGGACCGCAAGCCCTGCCTCGCCGTGCTGCTCAAGGCCACGTTTCGCATGCCCGATGGAGCCGACGGCACCCTCGCGTCTGCTGCCGACGAGCAACTCCCAATCGCGGCCAGTGACGAGTTCTTCAAGGGCGATGTCACGGGCAGCATCCGGCTCGAAAGCGATGTGGTGCCGTTCAAGCCGCGCGCCGATGTGGTACTCGTAGGCCGGGCCTATGCGCCGGGCGGCAAGCCGGTTGCAGCGCTCGACGTGGCGCTCCGCGTCGGTCGCGTGCAGCAAGCGATCCGCGTCTTTGGTGATCGGCGGTGGGTGTTCCCAACCCGGATGGTGATGGTGCCGACGATGTCCAACCCCGAGCCATTTACCGAGATGCCGCTCGTCTACGAGCGTGCCTTCGGCGGGTTCGACCACAAGGGGAAAGGGTGGTGCGCGCAGAATCACATCGGGCAGGGCTTTATCGGAAAGAAGACGCGCGAGTCGGTGGACGGCAAGGCCCTGCCGAACCTCGAAGACCCCCGCCAACTGATTCGTTCGTGGGACGACCAGCCCGCACCCGTTGGGTTTGGTTTTTACGGTCGAAGCTGGCAGCCCCGTGCCACCCTCACCGGTCAGGCGATCAACGATCTTGATCCTGAGTTCGGCCTGCCCGCCGACTACGACTTTGGCTTCAACAACGGTGCCCACCCGTCGCTCCAAGTCCCCGGCTACTTGGCAGGTAACGAGGAGGTCGAGTTGCGCCATCTCACCCCCGACGGCTACCGGCGCTTCCGGCTTCCCGGTCTCCGCCCCGACATCGCCCTCCACGTCTATGACGAAGCGAGCAGCGAGGCTGAATCGGACGAAGTGCCCGACCCTGCCGAGCGCCCGTCGCACCGCCACCCGCTCACGGCTCATCTTGATACCCTCGTGTTTCTCCCTGACGAGGGTGTATTCTATCAGGTCTGGCGCGGGATGTATCCCCTTCCTTCGTTGAGCCTAGACACCATCGCAGGCATCGACCTCCGCGTCGCCTAAACCCTCTCCCTCCGAATCTCATGAGCGACCCGCACAAAAACGTAGGCATTCGCATCACCTCCGACCCGGACACGACCTCGATGTCTCAGGCTGGCCCCGCGGCCCAGCGACGTGAGCCACCAATGCCGCTCCGGCTGTTGCTCGTCGCTGACCTGACGCCGCAGGCACGGAGCAACTGGCGCGGCCCCTCGCTCGTCCGTCGGGTGGACACCAACGGGTTTGCCGGGTGGATGGAAGAACAGCAGCCCGCGCTCCGGCTCGATGTGCCGAACCATCTCAGCCCGCAGCCGCAGTCGCTGGAGATCGCCTTGCGCTTCCGGTCGCTGAAAGACTTCACGCCGGGTGGGATTGCGCGGCAGGTGCCTGCCCTTGCTCGTCTGCTGGCGATTCGCACCGAGGTCCACGGGGTCCGCACGCAGGGCACAGACCGCGATACCTTCCGCGCTCGCCTCGCCGAGGCTGGCGTCGACGAAGCCTCGGCCGATGGGTTGTACGCCCAGCTTACCGTCTCACCTCCCAAGCCGAAGCCCGTACCGAAACCGGCTGCGGAAGAGGACGCGCTCGACCGGCTGATGGGCATGGTGGATTCCGGCGATGGCAGTGCCGATGAAACGACCGGGATCGGGGACGCCATCGCTGGGGCCGTCAGTGGCGATGAGCCGCGCATTGCGGGTGCCGTCGCTGACGGGATCATTGCGGACTTTGACCGGAAGCTCGGAGGCCAGCTCCGGGCGATCCTCGAGCACCCGGGCCTCCGGCGCTTGGAGTCAGCGTGGCGCGGGCTAAAATTCCTCGTGGACCGCCTACCGTTCCGCGACGGGGTGCAACTCGATGTGTTGCCCGCCGGGCGCGACGACCTCGGCGAAGCCCTCTACGAGCAGGTACTCCTCCCAGAGCACAGCGCCGACGACGACCGGGCACCGCTCTCAGCGGTGATTCTCGGTTTCGCCTTTGGCAACAGTCAGGCCGACGTGGCGGTACTGGAAGACCTCGCCGGAACCGGGGCGAGCCTACAAGCGCCCCTCATCGCCTCGGCGGACTCCGGCTTCTTCGGCTTGGATAAGCCCGATGGCGCGACCACGATTCCGCTCGTTCCGCACCTCGTGGAGGGACCGGATTACATCCACTGGAACAAGCTCCGGGAGAACGATGAGGCACGGTTCATCGCGCTCGCATTCCCACCGTTCTTGCTCCGCTCGCCCTACGGCCCGAACCATCCATCGAAGGACGTGCCGCTTGAGGAAGAGGGTTTCCTGTGGGGCGGGGGGGCGCTTGCCGTCGCTGTGGCCCTCGGTGCGTCGTTTGCCAAGACCGGATGGCCGACCCATCTTGCCGGTCAGTCTATCGAGAACCTGCCGATCCACGCGACGGAGCGCGGGCAGACACCGCTGGCAACCCTCTTGCCGGAGGCGAAGGCCGCCGAACTGGCCGAGGCCGGTTTTGCTGTACTCACGGGCACGGCCAACCGGGATACGATGCAGGTGGCTCATGCCGCCAACCTCTCGAAGCCCCAAACCTTCGACGACCCGAAGAAGACGGCCCATGCGGCGGCGCATGCGACGCTCGGGTGTGGTCTCTTCGCGGCTCGTGCTGCGCACCGGTTGCTCAAGCTTCCTAGCGAACTCAATGCGACAGACTCATTGGAAGAGAAGCAAGAGGCCATCGTGCAGCGGCTCCGTACCTTCCTCGGAGCTTCCGAAGCCGACGTGCCCGGCGATGCCGTGACGGTCGAGCCAGTCCCCGACGCTGATATCGAGGGTCACGATCTGCTGGCGGTTCGGTTGCAGCCACCTCGTCATATCCTGCATCACCCCATCCACCTCGCGGTGGGGCTTCCCGTGCCGCGTGCATGAGGGGCATGGCCTGATTCCGTCTCTAACTCCGTTTCTATTAGTTAATCCTGCCTGCTCTTTCGTGACGTAGGCTGCATCTTGCTCCCTTAGCCTTGTCTTTCTCGTCGTCCCCCACCGCCAAGCGACCCCCTGTTCGGGTTCGCATTGAGGGCAGTTCCATTCCCAACATGGAGCGCGTCTTCACCGAGCCGTTCAACATCGGGCGCGGGATGCAGGCGACGCTGCACATCGACTCCGGGAGGGTGAGTCGCATTCACGTCGAGGTGATTGAAGAAGGCGGAGCGTGGGTGCTGCGCGATGCCGGGAGCACGAACGGGACATACCACAACGGAGAACGCGTGGAGCGCGTGAGCCTAAGCGGGGAGACGACGGTACGCTTGGGGAAGGATGGGCCGTTTGTCTACCTGTCAGTAGACGCGCCCTTGAGGGCTGGGATATCAGAGAGCCAAGAGGAGCGGGCTGTGGTTCCGACGGAGCCGGAGGCCAAGCGCCATCCCTTCTACGACGGCACCGCGCAACAGCCCGCCGCGCAGGATACCCAGCGGCAGTCGGACACCTACAGCTCATCCGCCAACGGAGCCACACAGCACAACACGGGACCGGTATCCCGCGGGACAGGGGAGCGTGCGGGTGGCAGTGCGCCCGCGTCTGTGAGCCAAGTCATCCGGCACTATTTCGACGAGCGGAAGGACGAGCCTGCAGGCGAACGGACCATGATGATCCGGCAGGCCTTTCAGGAGGTTCAGCAGAAGCAGAAACTGGCCTATGGCAAAGTCATCGCGGGCGTCGCTGCGCTATTGATCGTCGCGCTTGGGTTTGCGATCTGGCAGCAGTTCCGTGTGGCGGCGCTGGAGCAGTCCACGGTGGCCTTGTTCTATGAGATGAAGGAGCAGGACATCGCCATCGCGCAACTGCGCCTCTTGGCTGAGGAGGAGGGCAACGACGACCTCGCCGCCCAACTCGATAATCTGGAGGAGGGCCGTCGTCGCACCGCGGAGCGCTACGCGGGCTACGTCGAGGAACTCGGCCTCTATCGCAGGCTCACGCCCGAGGAGCGCGAGATCTACCGGGTGGCACGCATCTTCAATGAGAGCGAGTTCACCATTCCGGCAGGCTTCGTGCGTGAGGTGCAAGAGATCATCGACGAATGGCAGCAGTCTACCCGGTTCCAGAATGCCATTCGGCGGGCCGAGGCCAATGGCTACACCCGTGACATCGTCGAGACGTTCATCGATTACGGGTTGCCGCCCGAGTTCTTCTACCTCGCCCTTCAGGAGAGCAACTTCGACGCCTGCGCCGTGGGGCCGCCGACGCGGTGGGGTATTGCCAAGGGGATGTGGCAGTTCATCCCCAGTACGGGGCAGCACTATGGCCTTGTCCCCGGTCCCCGCGTGGAGCAGCGCGTGCCCGATCCTATCGACGAGCGGTGTGATGTCCCGAAAGCGACCGACGCAGCCGCTCGCTATCTCCTTGCCATCTACACCGAACTCGCCCAAGCGTCGGGCTTGCTCGTGATGGCCTCGTACAATTGGGGCGAGCACCGAGTTAGCCCGCGGCTCGATAACCTGACGCCGCTCGAAGTGGTGCAGCACGACCTCGAAGGCATCCCGCAGAACCCGCAGGAGCGGAACTATTGGCGCTTTCTCTCGGAGCACCGCGACCGGATGCCGGACCAGACGAAGGACTACGTGCTCCACATCTTCTCTGCCGCCGTGATCGGCCAGAATCCTCGTTTGTTCGGCTTTGACTTCGATAACCCGCTGCAGCGCTACCTTGAGGATGCTGTGGCTTCACCCATCGCCCACGCGCCGCCCGCTCGGCCCTGACCTGCTCCATCCATGCTCTGGAAGCGCTCCAACCGCTCGCTCACCCTACGCTCCGGCGCGTGTACGCATGTCGGGCAAGTGCGCACGGAGAACCAAGACGCCTATGAGCGCTTTTCCGACGGAGCCTGCACCGAAGAAGACGGCCACTGCCTCTTCATTGTCGCCGACGGTATGGGTGGGCACGAAGACGGAGGGCGAGCGAGTCGCATGGCCGTCGAGATTGCCGGGAAGTTTTACTTTGAACAGGAAGAAGCGTCGGCAGAGGAACGCTTTCGGGGAGCTATCGCTTCGGCGAATGAGCAGGTCTATGCTTGGGCGAATGCGGGGAGTGTTCCGAAGAAGATGGGGACGACGTTTACGGCGGTGGCCTTCACGGGCAATGGCGCGTGGCTGGCCCACGTCGGGGACAGCCGGGCCTACCGCGTAAACCGCGAGGGCATCCGGCAACTCACGCGCGACCACACGCTCGTCGATGCGCTGCGGCGCGAAGGGGTGCTGACCGAGGACGAAGCGCAGCGCCACCCGCAGCGCCATGCCCTCACCCGTGCAGTCGGTGTGGAGCCGACGGTGGAGGTAGACATCGAGCGGCTCGCCGAACCTGAAGCAGGCGACGTGTTTGTGCTGTGCTCCGACGGCCTCGCCCATGTTACCGATGCGGAGATTCGTGACCTCGTCCAAGCAGAGGAGCCACAGGCGGCAGCGGAGCGGCTCGTCAACCTTGCCAACGAGCGCGGCGGCCAGGATAACGTGACGGTCGTCGTCATTAAAGTGAAGTAACAGGCGTACTTTGCGATCTTTGGCTTTCAGGCTCTCGCTTCGCTGTGTCCGACACATTCATAGGCCAGGAGATCGACGGCTACCGCATCCTTGAAGAACTCGGACGCGGTGGGATGGGCGTTGTCTACAAAGCCGAAGACATCGCCCTCGCGCGGACTGTCGCCCTCAAGATGATCGCCCGCGATCTCGCCAGCGATGCCTCGTTCGAGCGGCGCTTCCGGTCCGAAGCGCGTGCCCTCGCCCGGATTGATAGTCCGAACATCACGCGCATCTACGCGCTGCGTCGCACCGACGCCGGGCTGTTCATCGTGATGGAGTACATCGGGGGCGGCACCGTCAGTGACAAGATGGACTGGGGGCCGATCAAGTGGGACGACGCCCGTCCCATCGTCCTAGAGATGATCTCAGCGCTCGAACACGCGCACGGCGTTGGGGTCGTACACCGGGACATCAAGCCGGGCAATATCCTCCTGACGGATTCCGGCCACGTCAAGGTCACCGACTTCGGCCTCGCCAAGCTCCGCACGGGTGATGGCACGGCGACGGTCACGCAAGGCATTGCCGGGACGCTCTACTACATGTCCCCCGAGCAAGTCAAAGGCGACCGCAACCTCGATGGGCGCAGTGATCTCTATGCGCTTGGCATGACGGTCTACGAGATGCTGAGTGGTCGCCTACCCTTTGAGCGGGGAGGCAGCGAGTTCGAGACAATGCGGACGATTGTGGAGAAGGAGTACCCGCCGCTGAGTCAGTTCGTCCCTGGCTTGCCTCCCGGCGTCAGCGAGGCGGTGATGAAAGCCCTCGTCAAAGACCCGAACGAACGCTACGCGAACGCGGCGGCGATGCGGGCTGCCTTCGATGCCATTCCTTCTGGCTCTGCATCCGCCCGTGCGCCTCGCCGCGAAGCACCGACGATTGTAGAGCCTGAACCGTATGCGCCAAGCCCTACGCCCGTCGCATCGGCTCCCGCTCCAGTGGCGGCGTCGCGGTCTAGGACGACCCCGCTGTTGATTGGCGGCGGGACGTTGGTGACACTGCTCGTGGCGGTGCTCGCGTATTGGTTCTGGCCTTCCTCGGGGGGCGTGCCCCTCAGCATCATCACCGATCCGCCCGGAGCCGTTGTCTATTTCAACGATCAACGCATCGGCGAGACGCCGATGCTGCGCGAGTCCGTGGAGCATGGAACGGGGCGACTCCGGGTTGAGCGCATTGGCTATGCACCGGTCGATACGTCGCTCTCGCTAGCCGAGGGGGTACCCGTTTCGCTACGTTTTCCGCTCGCAGCCCTCGCGTCGGATCAAGCTATGGCGCGGATGCTGGAGATCAGTTCTACGCCGAGTGCTGCCACCGTGTATATCAACGGGAGACGTGTCGGACAGACGCCGATGACGTATCAAGACACGACGGGCGTACCCGTAGCTGTGCGCGTCGAGCGTGCGGGGTACCGCCGCTGGCAGCGAACCGGCGTGCAACTACAGCCCGATATAACCGTGCGCTTAACTGCCGACTTGCAGCGTGCGCAGGCTGAAGACTCGCCACCGCCCGAAACAACAACAGACGATGACGATCCGCCGCCCGTAGATCCGCCGGTGCAGACTCCCGGCGTTCTCGCTCTGAGCGTCGATCCGGGCGGCACGGTCCGCGTTGCTGGGCAACAGGCCGATGGAAGCGGCACCTTCAACCTTCCTCCGGGCAGCCACCGTGTTCAGTGCGAAAGCTCGCAATACGGCTCCTACGAGGCAACCGTGCGCGTTCGCTCGGGAGAAAGAACGACAGCGACGTGTCATTTCCGCACGCGCGTAAATGTGCAGGCGAATCCCGTGTGGGGCTCCATCTGGATCGATGGCAATTCCACCGGAGAGACCACCCCAGCGTCTCTTATGCTGGGGCCTGGCACGTACCAAGTCGAAGTCCGCCGCGATGGGTACCGTGTCACGCCGCCAACGCGCAGTATTTCCATCACACCCTCGCTGGAGCAACAGACGGTGCCGCTTATCTTTGAGATGGAAGAACAATAGGATACGTGCCGCCTCGGCCTTACCTTAGAGGAAACTCCGTTTACTAGAGAAGCGGGTAGGGCGCGCAGGTTGGTCTCTACCCATCATGCCTCCTTCAGTCAACAGATACACGCTATGAGCCTGACCACGTATCGAACCTCTTGGGTGGGGCTATGCCTCGCGGTTGTTCTTCTCGCGTTGCCAGCCCGCGCCCAAGATCAGGAAGTGCTTCAGGAAGCCATCGACGCCTACCAGATGGCCGAGTATGACCGGGCTATCGCTGGCTTCTCTGGGCTTGTTGAAGACGCTTCGGCGGACAAGACGGTGAAAAAAGAAGCGCTCCAGTATCTCGGGCGCGCCTATGTCGCCAAGCGTGCCTTCGAGGATGCCCGGCTGACGATTGATCGACTCCTTGATTTGGAGCCGCCGCTGGTGGACCTCGACCCGGACATCGAGCCGCCGCCGCTCATGAAGCTCTACTACGAAGTCCGCCGTGACTACACCGGCTACGAGGTCGAGCGGCCCGATCCCGGCATGACGACCCTCGCCGTGATGGACTTCACGAACGCCTCCGTCGATGAGAAGGAGCGCTTCGACCCGATGCAGCAAGGGTTCGCCTCGATGATGATTAACTATCTCCAAGGGGCCACCAACCTAGAAGTCGTCGAGCGCGAGCGCATCCAGTGGCTCCTCGAAGAACTGGAGCTTCAGCGGGACCCCGGCCTCGTGGATCAGGGATCGGCGGTGCGGACGGGCAAACTACTCGGTGCGACGGCGGTCCTCTTCGGTGCATTCACGGTCCACGGTCGGGACATGTGGATCTCGGCACGCTTGGTCAAGGTCGAGACCGGCGAGATCCTGCTCGCCGAGCAGATCTTCGGCAAGAAGGACGATTTCTTCGATCTCGTCGAAGACCTCTCCGAGCAAGTAGCCGACGCCATCGATGTAGAGATGGCAGGGCAGGGCGAAGGTGGGCAGACGCGCTCGCTGGACGCCGTGCTGGCCTACTCGCAGGGGCTTGGTTTGCTAGAGGAGGAAAAGTATCAGCAGGCCTACGACAAGTTCATCGAAGCCCTCGAATACGACCCGAACTACGTCCGTGCCCGCCAGAAAGCCGAGAGCCTTCGGCCTCTGCTGAGCTAGTCTGTTCGCTCGGCTCCTGTTTCTCTATGACGCTGCATCTTCGCTAATGTCTCGTGCGCTTGCCTTCTTGACCTTGCTGGTAGCCTGCGGGTTGGCTGCGTGCGCGCCGAGCCGTGTGGGGGCAGACGCTGAAACGCTCGACCGAGCCATCGAACGGGCACGGGCGGACCTCGTCCGTCAGCCTGCCAATGTCCGGGTACGTCGAGACCTCGGTGCGCTTCTGGCACAGGCCGAACAGTTCGAGGAGGCCGAGGGCTATCTGCGGCAGGCCTACGTAGACGGCCCGAGTGACCCGAAGACGATCTACTACCTCGGTCTGACGGTCGAGGCCGAGGGCAACGCTGGCGAGGCGCTTCGGTTCTATGGGCAGTTCACCGAGGTCTCGCCCCGGTCGCCGTTCCGATCTCTGCTGCAGGGGCGCTACGAATGGCTGGCCCGCGAGCGGCTCCGCGAGGAGATGGGTGCGCTCATTGCCCGAGAAGATACTCTCGCGGGCGAGGCCGCGTCGCCGAGCGTTGTGGCGGTGTTTCCGTTTGCCTATCTCGGCAGTGATCCCCGGTTTGCCCCGCTCGGGCGCGCCTTCGGCGAGTTTCTGACGGCGGACCTCGCAAGTCTCGGGGCGCTGCAAGTGGTCGAGCGGGTACGGTTGCAGACGCTCCTTGACGAACTCGCGCTCTCGCAGTCCGAAGCGTTCGACACCGCGACGGCTCCGCGCCTCGGGCGACTGCTTCGGGCCGGTAGTGCCGTCGGCGGTTCCTTCGACGTGGACGATGATGACCTCCGCATCGACGCGGCGCTGTGGAACCTTGAGCGAGACCCGCAGCCCAATCTTCAGACTCGCACAGACGAGCTGGATCGGCTCTTCAGGCTAAAGCGGGAGATCGTCCTCGCCATCATTCAGCAGATGCAGGTCGTGCTGTCGCCGCAGGAGCGGGCTGCTCTGGAGGTGGTCCCGACGCGCAACCTCCAGGCCTTCCTTCTCTACGCACGCGGTCTGCAAGAGGAAGATGACGGCAACTTTGCTGGAGCCACTGGCTCCTTCCGGGCGGCAGCCAAGCTCGACCCCGGTTTCGGCCAAGCTGCCGCACGCGCCGAGCAGACCGCTGCCGTGACCAAGTCAGGCGGTTCGGTCGAGAAAGGGCTGGCGGCGGCGCTCGCGCTCGAAGACTTGGGCGGCATCGACCTCGTCGGCAGCCGACTTCGCAACCTCAACAACAGCGTTGGGGCGGCCTTCGTGCCGGGACCGGGCCGTGACGCCCGAAACCCGGCCGCCGAGGGCATAGTCGGCAGTGGCGGCAATCCTACTGACCCCTTGCCCGATCCGCCGGACCCGCCGGGGGGCAACTAATCGCTGGCATGACGACGCTACGCTCCATCATACGAACACTCGGCTTTCTTGCGACGCTGCTGATCGTCGCCGGGCCGGAGGCGTGGGCCCAGGGACAGATCCTCGTATTTGATGACTTCACCGTCGAGGTCAATCCGGGGGTTCCCGTGGTTGGTCAGGCGATTATGGTCACGGTGACGGCCAATGAGCCGACGACTAAGAGTGGGACTCTCTTCTATCGCGTAACCGGGACGAGCACGTATGCCTCGATTACGGCCACGCCCGTGGGAGGGACCATCTTCAGCGCCGAGGTCCCATCGGAGGTGGTGACGGTGCGAGGATTGGATATCTACGGCGAGTTCGTCGAAGACGGAGAACTCTCGACGTTCCCCGAGGAGAATCCCGAGGACAATCCATTTCGTCTGCGTACCTACTCGGTCTCCGTGTCGTCAGGGGTAGACTTGGTGGCACGCCAGTACCGCATGGTTTCGATTCCTGTTGATGTGGGAACGCCGTCGATCACGGCGATCTTGAGCGATGATCTTGGGCAGCAGCAGGACGCGCGTTGGCGGGCTGCGCGCTGGCAGCCAGGGGACGGAGGCTACAACACGCCGCCTGCGCAGACTATTTTGGGCGGCGAGGCCTTCTGGGTCATCACTGCAATCGACGAGACGTTCGATGTGGATATTGCGACCTCGACCCAGCCGGACTCGATGAACACCATCACGCTCCAACCGGGCTATAACCAGATTGGCAACCCCTTCGCGTTCCCGGTCGCGTGGAGCGATATCAACACGGACGGAGGCGTGGGTCAGCCGCTGCGCTACGATGGGGTGTCGCCGTATGTCGAGGCCACGATCCTAGAACCGTGGCAGGGCTACTTCGTCTTGAACGATACCGGACAGCCCGTAACGCTGATGGTGCCTGCGCGTGAGGCCGGAGCCGCCCGCCAGTCTGCTACGGGAGTAGCAGCGTCTTACTCGGTCCGTCTGAGCGGGTGGTCGGGAGCCTACGGCGATACGCTAAACGTGATTGGGTTCGCGGCAGACGCCTCGGCGGGTCACGACCGGCTCGACCTCCGCGAGCCACCGATGATCGGCGACCACCTGCGGGTCACTGTGCTCGATGGTGGCAAGCTGTGGATTCGCAACCTCCGGCCCGCGCCCACGGATGGCGAGGTGTGGGATATCGAAGTCACGGCCTCGGACGAGCTGCTGACTGGGGCGCGCCGCGTCGAACTGTCGCTCACCGAAGAAGGCACCCGGCAGCCCGGCTTCGGCCTCTGGGTGATCGACCGCGACCTTGGCACCGCGCTGGCGGTGACGGACGGTATGTTCGAGGTGACACTCGACCGGGACGCGCCCGTGCGCCGACTCCGGCTGATTGCAGGAACCGAGGCATTTGCCCGGTCCGAGAGCGAGGGCGCGCCGCTGGAGCCGGTCACGTTTGCGCTCGATGCTGGGTTTCCCAACCCGTTCGCCGAGCAGACCACACTCCGCTATCGCCTCGCCACGCGCGGCTCGGCTACGCTCGATGTCTTCGACCTGCTCGGTCGCCGCGTCCGGGTGCTCACTGATGGGGTGCACGACGCCGGAGCGCATACCGCCGTGTGGGATGGTCTGGACGGATCGGGTCGCCCCGTTGCCAGTGGCGTCTATCTCATCCGCCTCCGAGCCGCCGATGCCTCGGTCACGCGCCGGGTGTCCGTTCTCCGCTAACCCTCGACTGCCGTGCGACCTCTCGCCCTGTCTCTCCTTTTGCTGGTCTTCGCCGCGCCGCTCGCGCTCGGGCAGCCGACCGAGCAAGAACCGGCGGCGCTCTACGCAAGAGGGAACACGCCCCCGCCTCGCATCACATTCGAGGGCGTGTTCCAGCGCTTCGAGGATGAGGGCGAGGACATCACGGAGATCAGCGTGCCGCTGAGTGTGTATCTCCCCATCGGCCCGAACATCGCACTCGGGTTGAGCACCAACTATGCCACCGTCAGCGGGAGCCAGATCGAGACGCTCTCCGGGGTCGGCGACGTGCAGATCGTGACGAGCTACTTCCAGCCTGCCGGGGACGGGAGCCTCGTGGTAAGCCTCGCTTTCAGCGCTTCGACCGGCGACACCGCACTGTCATTCGAGGAGTTCCGCACGGCGACGCTGGCCGGGCAGACGGTTTACGATCTCCGGGTCCCCACCTTTGGGCAGGGCATCCGCGTCTCGCCGTCGGTGACCTATGCGTTTCCGGTAGGGGACCGCACCGCGCTCGGTCTCGGCGCGTCGTACCAGTACCGAGGGCCCTACGAGCCGCTCGACGACCAGCCGGACCAGTACGACCCCGGTGAGGAAATTCTCCTCACCGCTGGGGCCGATCTCGAGATCACGCCGACCTCCTCCGTTTCCCTCGACCTATCGCTTGGCCTGAACGGGACCGACTCGTGGGGGACAGTGGAGTACGAGCCGGGCAACACCACGGCGGCGACGCTTCAGTTCCTCAAGCTCCTCGGCCTTCACGAGGTCCGCCTCGTGGCTCGGTACAGCGAGCGGGGCGAGGGAGACTTGCCGCTGTCTGTTTCTGCGGCTGAAGTGGCGGTGCCGACGCGACTGGTGGTGATGGGTGATGCCCGGTTCCAAGTGGCCCCGACGTTCCGCGTCGGCGTGCTGGCGCGGGCGCGGCGCTACGGCGAGAGCGCGCTCTTCGCTGAGGGCCAGACGCTCACCGACCTCGGCCTGATGCCGATGGTCGAGGTCTCCGAGACACTGAGTCTGTCGGGGCGGTTCGTCTACACGCTTGGCAGCTTCAGCGGGTTCACCGCAGGCGGCGGGGTCAGCATCGCGCTCTGAGGCACGGTCGCTCTAGTGTACCCTATCTCCTTGTGTCATCTCGAACGAAGGTGAGAGATCCCCATCGCCTTGGAGCACGCCGACGTAGGGGATTTCTCCTTCGCTTCGCTACGTCGAAATGACATACCCTGAGCATTGAGATAGAGCAAGGCGTGGGCGGTATCTTCGAGGGACACCCACCAAAGATCAGCCATGCCCACACCCCGCCTTAGCGCCAGCCGCGCCGTTGTTCTCTGGATCATCTACGCTGTCGTATTCGCGGTAGCAGGCGGGCTGGGAGCAGGCATCCCCGCGCTCTTGGTCGAACTCGTCGCCGGGGACGCCTACGACGACACGCTCTACGCGATCATGTTCGGCGTGACGGGCTTCATCGGGTACCGGCTCGCACGGAATGTGACGGGATGGTAGGCAGATGAGCAAGTGGATGAAGCCTCTCGCCATCTTCGTGACGTTTGGTTTGATATCCGTTTTAACGTTTGTTGTCATTATCAACCTCTTGTTCTACACGACTCCTCTGGTCGTGTATTTCATGGCCCGTACTGAGTCTGATCCTGTCGCAATGAATGTTGGTCTGTATGCGACGGCGGCTGTAATCTCTGCGTTGATAATGGCTGTCGTGTACCGCATTTACAGAAGGTTTGCATAGCCTCGTGGTGGTGACGTGATACATCGCTTACCGACTCACTCAGAAGTCAACGGGTAGTAAGCGATTTTTTGGTGCGAGGTTACGCGGGTGCGATGAAGGTGTCTATGAGAGAGACCCTCCACCTGACCCCGTCGCCATGTTGTCCCACGTCTGGAGCGCCGCCGTCCTCGGCGTCGACGCGCTCCCCATCGAGATCGAAACCCACACCGAGCCGGGGCTGCCCAAGTGGACCGTCGTCGGGCTGCCGGACGGGGCCGTGCGCGAGAGCCGCGACCGGGTCTGGGCCGCGCTCAAAAACGCGGGGTTGCCCGTGCCGCGCGGAGCCGTCACCGTCAACCTCGCACCGGCGGACGTGCGGAAGGAAGGAGCCGCCTTCGATCTGCCCATCGCCCTCGGTCTCCTCGCTGCGAGTGGCTTGCTGCCACCCGAACGCCTCGACGATCTCTTCGTCCTCGGCGAGCTGTCGCTCGACGGGTCGCTACGCCCCGTGCGCGGCGTGTTGCCGACGGCGGTGCGGGCGCGGCGCGAAGGCAAGCGCGGCCTGATCGTTCCGGCGGGGAACGTGGCAGAGGCCGCCGTTGTGGACGGGCTGGACGTGTATCCGGTCGAGACCCTGCGCGACGCGGTCACCCTTCTGGCCGACGGCACCGGCACGCCGTTCCGGCGCGACCTCGACCGGCTCTTCGACGAGGCCCGGCACTACCCGGTCGACTTCGCCGATGTGCGGGGGCAGGAGAACGTCAAGCGGGCGCTCGAAGTGGCGGCGGCGGGCGGGCACAACGCGCTCCTCATCGGGCCGCCCGGTGCGGGCAAGACCATGCTGGCCCGCCGGATGCCGACCATTCTTCCGCCTCTCAGTCCCGACGAGGCGCTCGAGACGACCAAGATCCACAGCGTCGGCGGTGCCCTCAACGGATCGGCGCAGCGCGGGCTGGTTGCCACGCGCCCGTTCCGCTCGCCGCACCACACGATCTCCGACGCCGGACTGTGCGGCGGCGGGTCAAACCCGCTGCCGGGCGAGATATCGCTCGCCCACAACGGGGTGCTCTTCCTCGATGAGTTGCCCGAGTTCCGGCGGCAGGTGCTGGAGGTGATGCGACAGCCGATGGAGGAGGGGCAGATCACCCTCGCCCGTGCCCGCTGTACAGTGGAGTATCCCGCGAGGTTTATGTTGGTTGCTTCTATGAACCCATGTCCGTGCGGGCATCTGAACGATCCGACGAGGGCGTGCGTGTGTGCGCCGCCGCAGGTACAGCGCTACCTCGCCAAAATCAGCGGCCCGCTCATGGACCGCATCGACCTCCACGTCGAGGTCACGCCCGTGCCGTTCGACGAACTCAACCGCAGAGCACCGGGCGAGCCGTCGGAGTCGGTGCGTGCCCGTGTGGTCGAGGCGCGGGAGCGGCAGGCCGAGCGCTTCGCCGAGGACGAGGGCGTCTACGCCAACGCGCAGATGGGGTCGCGCCTCGTCCGCCAACACTGCGCGCTCGACGCCGAGGGACAGGCGCTGATGAAGATGGCGCTCTCGCGGCTAGGCCTCTCCGCGCGTGCCTACGACCGGATGCTGAAAGTGGCCCGCACGATCGCCGACCTCGCCGGGAGCGCTCGGATCGAGAGCGCGCATCTGGCTGAAGCCGTGCAGTACCGCTCGCTCGACCGCTCGTGGTGGGGCGCGTGAGCGACACCGAGCGGGAGCATCACGCCGGTCAACGGATGATGATCATCCGGTCGTCGTCGAGGTCGCGGTCGGAGATGGACGACGCCGTGGACTTGGCGTCCGGCATCAGCCAGCCGAGGAGGAAGTAGATCGGGATAGCTGTTCCAGAGCCAGCGATCATCGCAATCACAAATGCGATCCGCACGAGCGTGGGGTCGATGCCGAGCGCTTCGCCAATGCCGCCCGCGACGCCCATGATCTTTCGGTTCGTGCGGGACTTGACAAAGCGGCCCTTGCGGCGCTCGTAGCGCGCCTTCCGGTCCGATCGGCGTTCGGTCTTACGCTCGCGCTTCTCCTGCTTTCGAGTACGGCGGGACGACGACCGACTCGCTTGCTGGCGAGCGCGACGTTTCGCGGCCTTCTCGCGTTGCTTCTGCTTCCGGCGCTTCCGGTCGGGGCTCCACGAGAGCACCCCGAAGCCGAGCAGGATAATCAGCACTCCGATTAGCCACGGCCCGACGAGCGCCGAGAAGTCGAACCCCGAGGCGAACAGCCCCAGTTCCTGCAAGAGATACGCCGAGCCGACAGTGATCGTGGAGAGGCCTGCGATGGTCGGGAGGTTCCAGATACCGGGCTTTTCCTCTTCGGCTTCCTTCGAGTGGAGGAAGTCCTCGATGTCATCGTCTGTGATGTCATCGTCGAGGCCGTAGGCGGCTTCGTAGGCAAACACATCGTCCGCCTCGTGAACCTCGCCGTCGGATGATTGTCGGTGCCGGGTGCGCGTGCTCATGGGGTGCAGGATCGGGTACGGGGGGAATGTACGTCCCGGCCCTCGTGTTGTTGCGCGCACCGAAAGCAAGAGCGAACTGACCTCTCGCGGGCCCAAGTATCGTGGTAAAGGCAGGGACTTTCTCCATAACCAGCAGGAGCTACGCCATGATGATGCTTCGCTACGCGCTGACCGGATTGCTGCTGATGCCTCTGGCGGCAACGGCGCAAATCGTGATCGACGACTTTCCGTTTCCCAGAGGCACGGGGCCATTCGCTCAGTACAACACGGACAACCTCGATGGCACCAACACGACGGTCATCAACACGCTCGTCGGGCAATCCGGTGCAAACCAGACCTACGACCTGACAACCATCGACTACGAAGACCTCTTCACGGGCCAGTATGCACTCACGGACGGTGCAGTGGGGCCGGGGGCGGCCACCGAGCCGCTGGACCAAGCAACGCTGACGCTGGCGCTGCCCTTCAACTTGGAGGAGGAAGGAAATATGTACGAAGGCATCATCTACGACTACGTCCTTGAGACAGCCAACACCAACTACAACTTGGGCGGCATTTTCGAGGGGACCTTCAACGGAGGCCCCATCGAGTTTTCCACGACACGCACGCCCAACGGAGATCCGGAGTTTGTCTTCCCGATGATGATGGGCAGTATGTGGTCAGGCGCATTTACCGAGACCACGATGCTCGGCGGCTCGACGTTCAGTACCGACATCACGATGGAGTACGAAGTAGATGGGTGGGGCTCCATGCTCGTCCCGGATATCGAAGAGCCAGTGGAGGTACTCCGTGTCAAGATCACCGAAACCCGGACCGTCGCGGGTTTTGACTTCAGCACCGTGTGCTACGAGCTGCGAGCCAACGCTCTCGTCGAAGCCGTCTTCTGCGAGGGCGACTTCGACAAGAACCCGACGGCCTACGTCACGATTCTCAACGCCACCGCAACGGACGCAGCCTCTGAACCCTCAGCCTCTAGTCTGACGCTAGAGGCGGTCTACCCGAATCCGGTTCACGAACACGCCGCGCTGCGCTACAACCTTCCTGAGGCAGGCGCGGTGACGCTGACGGTCTACGATGTGCTTGGCAAGGCCGTCATGACACTCGTTGAGCAAGTGCAAGGTGCGGGGGCACACGAAGTAGTGGCCGAGACACGCGACCTTGCGCCGGGCGTGTATGTGGTGCGGCTGCAAGCAGACGGGGCGCAGCAGACGCGCGCGTTCACCGTCGTGCGCTGACGAGCGGGACACTATGTGGTGGGTTGGCGGGCTGCTTCTTCGGGAGCAGCCCGCTTGTTTTGAGGAGATCGCATGAACATTGACGCATTGCGTCATGATTGGAAACTCGTCTTGCCGCGATGCGTCATAGGGGCCGCAACCAACAACCACACTCCATGTCCCGACTCATCAAACGCTACGGCAGCCGCAAGCTCTACGATACTGGCGAGAGCCGGTACATCTCCATGCAGGAGGTGGCCGAGCTAATCCGCTCCGGCGAGCAGATCGAGGTCGTGGATAACAAGTCGGGCGAGGACGTGACCGTGCAGGTACTCACGCAGGTGATCTCCGAGCAGGGGCGGCGGGGCAACTCGTTCCCGAGCACGCTGCTGCACGACCTGATTCGGGCGGGCGAAGAAGCCTTGCAAGCCGGAGAAGACGCCGTCACCACGGGCGTCCGTCAGCTTCAGCAAGGCGTCGAGGGGATTGTACAGAAGGCCTCGCGCAGCACGCTCGGCAAGCTCCGCCAGCCCAGCCCAATGCAGGACGAGATGGCCCGCCTCCGCGAGCGTCTCGACGCCCTTGAAACATCGCTTGGTCGCCTCGCCGATGGCGAGAAAGACCAAGAAAACGCCGAATAACCCCGGCCCCACACCACAGCGCCGCTCCCTTTACCAACACAACATCCTACCGAAATGAACCAGACCCTCCAAGACACCACCCAAGCTTTCCGTCAAACCGCCGACACGCTCGTTGATGCTGCGCGCGAGGTGTACTACGCGGGCGTCGGCCTCGTCGCCATGATCGAAGAAGAGATCGTCGATGGATTCGACGCGCTCGTTCGTGAAGGACGCAAGGCGGACCAAGGCCGCACGAAGGCGCTCGCTGCGAAGGTCGTGGCTGAGGCCAAAGACGAAGTTCGCGAGGCCAAGCAAGACATCGAGCAAGTTGGCGACCAGATCGAGGCCGTCAGCAGCGAAGTCGAAGAGCGCATCGCCGAGATGGTCGGCACTGTGCTTCACCGGATGAACATCCCGACGCGCGACGACGTGGACTCGCTCAAGCGGAGCGTCGAGCGCCTCAACAAGAAGGCCGTCGAGCTCCGCGCGGCATAACGCGCTGCGGCATTCTCAGTTTACCAACAGACAGAACACAGAGGACTCCATCATGGCAAAGACGAAAATGAACACCCTCCCGAGCGACGTGCAGGAAGCAACCGAGCGCGTCCTCCTCGCCGGTGTCGGCGCACTCTCCGTCACCGAGAAGCAGGGCAGCAAACTCTTCAAGAAGCTTGTCAAGAAGGGTAAGAAGTACAACGGGGCTGGCCTAGAGCAGGTCGAGCAGATCCGCAAGCAGGTCGAGGGCCGCGCCGGGCAGGTCAAGCGCGACGTGGACCAGCAGACCGGCAAAGTCAAGCAGGTGATCGACACGCAGGTGGGCAAGGTCAAGCAAGCTGCCGACGGCGCGTTCAACGGCGTCGAGCAGCGCGTGCAGGACGCCGTCACGGTCGCCCTTCAGGGCCTCGGCATCCCGACCCGCGACGAGATTGCCTCGCTCCGCATCAGCGTGCAGAAGCTCTCCAAGAACCTCGACGCGCTTCGGAAGGAGCGTGCGGTGGCTGCTGAAGCGCAGCCCGAGGTCGAGGCTCGCACCACCGGCAACGGGTGGTACGAAATCGTCGTCCACGGCATCGTCACCGAGAAGGTGCATGGCGAGGACGAGGCTGTGGAGCGCGTAGCCGAACTCCAGCGCGAAAACGCGGCGCTTACCGCGACCGAGCGTACCTCCGGCGTCGACATGGTGAAGGGCGGCGGCGGCTGGTACCAGATCAAGCTCAACGGCTTGGTAGTCGACAAGGTACAGGGTAAGGACGCCGCCGAGGCCGCTGTGACCGGACTGAAAGCGCAACGCTAACGCGCCATTCGTCCGGTCGCTGTGGCCGATCTTACCGGGGGTGCGAGCGGGCACCAGGCATCCGTGCCAACTCCCACCGCTCGCACCCCTCCCTGTGCGTTACTCCTCCACACTATGCCTGTCTCCACATTTCATCCCGACGATGCCTCGCACGGTCCCACCGTTGCCCTCGCGCTGGCGGGCGGGGGGCCGGAGGGGGCGATCTACGAGATTGGAGCGTTGCGGGCGCTGGAGGAGGCCATCGAAGGCATCGACTTCGCGCAGGTACCGATCTACGTCGGCGTCTCTGCCGGGGCGTTCATCGGGTCGTGCCTCGCCAACGGCATAGGCACGGCGCAGCTCTGCCGGAGCGTAGTCCACGATGAGCCGGGCGAGCACCCGTTCCGCCCCGACCTTTTCATGGTTCCGGCCTATGGCGAACTCGCTCGGCGCGGCCTCTCGGTGCCGGGGCACGTCGTTGAGGGGCTGGCCGACTGGCTCTTCAAGCATGATTTCGAGGGCGGGATGATTGCCGCGCTCACGGGCCGCCTCGGGCGGGCGCTGCCGGTGGGGCTGTTCAGCAACGCGGGGATTCGGGACTATCTCCGCAAGGTGTTCTCGCTGAAGGGTCGCACGAACGACTTCCGCGAACTGAAGGCGCACCTCACGATTGTGGCCTCGGACCTGAACTCAGGAGAGGCCGTTCGCTTCGGCGAGGCCGGGTTTGACCACATCGGGATCGCAGAGGCGGTGCAGGCCTCCACGGCGCTGCCGGTGGTCTATCCGCCCGTCTCGATTGAGGGCAGGGAATACGTGGACGGCGTGCTGCTCAAAACGGTTCATGCGTCCGTCGCCCTCGACGCCGGGGCCGACCTCGTGCTCTGTGTCAACCCAATCGTGCCCGTCGATACAGCGCGGGCGGTGGAGCAGGGGATTATGCGGCGCGGCAAGCTAATCGACCGAGGCATGCCGGGTGTGCTCGCGCAGACGTTCCGCACGCTGATCCACTCGCGCCTCGCCACCGGCATCGCGGCCTACGAGTCGCGCTACCAAGGGGCGGACATTCTCCTCTTCGAGCCGAGCCGGGAGGACTATCAGATGTTCTTCACGAATGTCTTCTCCTACGACTCGCGCAAGGCCGTCGTGGAACATGCGTACCATGCGACGCTCCGCAGCCTCGCCGAGCGTCGCAGTGCGCTAGGTCCGATTCTGGCCGCGCACGGGCTTCGCCTACGCGACGAGGTGCTTGACGATCCGGCTCCACGCCTCTGGGCTGGTGTCGGTCTGGACCTGATGGAAGAACCGGCACAGATCGACGAGGATGACCGGGGAACGCCCGTCGCGCGCACGCTGCGGGACGTGCTGGCTCGGCTTGACGCTGCGCTGGACCGGGCTGCCTAGGCGGGATTATCTTCGGGCCGCGCTACGACTACGTCTGGTTTTGTAGCTCTGTCCCTTTGATCCTGCAACATCATGAGCCCTGCTAGCTTGGTTGTGCTGAAAGCCAGCGCATTTGCCCTCCTGCTCGGGGGGCTTCTGCTGGTGCTTCAGCAGTTCGATGACCATAGCGACATCGAAGAGGTAGGCTACAAGACGAAGGAACTGAAAGAGCTTCAGGCCGAGACGATCTTTGTAGGGTCGAGCCGGACATATCGTCACATTGATGCGGCTCGCTTCGACAGCCTGCAAGGCGGAGGCGTCAGCTACAATCTGGGGTTCCGTGGTGGCTCGGCACTGGAGACGCATTATCAGGCAGAGCGGATGCTCGAACTGCCTCACGTCAAGCGACTGGTGGTCGAGCTTCGAATGATTCCGCCCCTGTTGCAGCTAGAAAACCGAGATACGCGCCGGACCTACTACTACCATGACCTCCGGCATGCTGGGTTGGCGGCGAAGGTGGCACTCGCGTTCGATATGCCCCTCAAAGAGCGGCTCGCGATTGTGCGTGGCCGGTACAAAGTGGCGCTGGATCATTACTTCCTTCCCGGCCAAGGCGAGGCACTCATCAGGGGCAAGACCGCCGAGCCTGTGTCGTTCTCGCCGCTCGACCGGCAGGGCTTTCTGGCACTGGACTATGCCGACGATGTCCAGCAGCGCAACGAGGCGTTTTTGTCGCCGCGAGGGCAGCAGGCCTTTCAGCGGAAGCTGGAGCGAATTCGGAACAGGGATGTCGCCCCGGCGGCTGCCGACTCGGTGATGGCCGCGATCTGGTTCGACCTGTACCAGCGCGCTGAGGCCCAAGGCGTGGAGGTGTACTTCGCCGAGCAGATCGGTGAGGCCCAGTTGGGCGGCCTCGCTCGGGCGATAAGTGAGTTGGTCCCGCCCGAGCGCCTCATCCTCATCAATGATCTGGACCGGTATCCTGATCTCTTCGACCCTGATCTCTGGTTCGACACGGGCCACCTCAACGAGCGTGGTGCGCGGCGGATCACAGACATTTTCGCCGCACAGGTCCCCTAAGTTGCCTGCTTCCTTACTAGCCACGCCGTCCCGTGCTGTTTAATTCCCTTGCGTTTCTTGTTTTCTTCCCGATTGTCGTCGGGTTGTATTTCGCTATCCCGCCGCGGAAGCGGTGGATGCTGCTGCTAGGCGCGAGCTATTTCTTCTACGGCTGGTGGCGCGTCGATTACCTCGCGCTGATTCTCATCTCGACGCTAGTCGACTACTTCGCGGCGCTGGCAATGGGCAAGCGCGAGACCCGTGCTGAGCGGCGACCGTTCCTCATCCTGAGCCTATGCTCGAACCTCGGGCTACTCTTTGCCTTCAAGTACCTCGGTCTGTTCACGAGCACGATCCAGCGGTTCCTGGCCGTGGTCGCGGGTGACGTGCCATTTCCGGTATTGGAACTACTGCTGCCGGTGGGCATCAGCTTCTACACGTTTCAGACGCTGGCCTACACCATCGACGTGTATCGAGGCCGTCAGGAACCGGAGCGGCACCTTGGCATCTTCGCCCTCTACGTGAGCTTCTTCCCGCAGTTGGTGGCCGGACCCATCGAGCGGAGCCAACACCTGCTGCCGCAGTTCCACCAGACGTTCCAGTTGGATGGCGAGCGCATCGGGGCGGGTTTTCGGATTATGCTCTGGGGCTTCTTCATCAAGTGTGTCGTCGCCGACCGACTGGCCCCGTTCGTGGACGTGGTCTACAGCGACCCGAGCGGATTCTCTGGTCCGGCGGTGTGGGCAGCGACCTATGCTTTCGCGTTCCAGATTTACGGCGACTTCGCCGGGTACAGCCTGATCGCTATTGGGACGGCCCGGGTGATGGGCTACGACCTAATGGACAACTTCCACCGACCCTACTTCTCGAAGTCGATCTCGGAGTTTTGGCGGCGGTGGCACATCAGCCTCTCGACGTGGTTTCGGGACTATCTCTACATTCCCCTCGGAGGAAATCGGGTGCCGCGCTGGCGCTGGTACGTCAACATGATGATCGTCTTTGCCGTGAGCGGGCTGTGGCACGGCGCGGCGTGGACGTTTGTGGTATGGGGTGTGCTCCACGGCGGCTACCTCGCCCTCGGGGCCGCGACGGAGTCGTTCCGGGATCGGCTGTGGGCGCGCGTCAAAGCTGACGGCGGCGGTGCGGTGAGGCGGTGGTTCCAGATGTTCCTTACGTTCCACCTTGTGCTGCTGGCGTGGGTGTTTTTCCGAGCCGAGAGCTTCCGGGGTGCCCTGCTAACGGTGAAGCAGGCGTTTGAGATTGTGCCGGGGACGTATGCCTCGCCCTTCCTGCCGGGCTTTACGACGCTCAACCTCGTGATTACGGCGCTGGCCGTGGTTGTGCTGATCTTCGTAGACCTACTCGAACGCCGTCGCTCCATCGCCGAGCGGTTGGGCGCGATGGCGTGGCCCCTGCGCTGGAGTATCTACCTTGTCCTAGGGGCCGTGATCATACTCTTCGGATCGTATGGCGAGACGACCTTTATCTACTTTCAATTCTGACCTGTACCTACTATGCTCAAGGTCAGCCTAAAGCTGCTCGGGTTCTGCGTTGGACTGGGCATGATCCTCTTTGTTGTTAAAAGTCAAGATGATCTAGAGGATATCTCGCTTCTCGGGTACAAGCTGGCAGAAATCGAACGTCTCCAGCCGAGGACGGTCTTCATCGGGTCAAGCCGGACGTACCGCCACGTGAATACGGCGCTTTTCGATAGTCTTAAACGGGGCGGGAACAGCTACAATCTTGGTGTGCAAGGTGGTCGTGCACTAGAGCTACACTATTTGGCCGAGCGGCTGATGATGTATCCATACATTGAGACGCTGGTACTCGAAGTTCGTGCGTTTGAACCGGCAGTCCGGTCCGAGAATCGGAATACCCGTCGGGCTTACTATCACCATGATCTTCGGCGGGCACGAATCGGAGCGAAAGTAGCCCTAGCCGCAAATATGCCGCACGCTGAGCGTTGGAAAGCAGCGCTGGAACGGTATGTGATCGCGCTCCAGAATTATTCACTTATAGGGCAGGCAGAAGGTCTTTTTTCAGGACCTATACATGGGTGGGAGCCGTTGCCTCCCCTTGATGAGCAGGGGTACTCGTCGTTCAGAGAGGAAGTACAGCGTGCTATGAGCTACGCGTCTCTTCTCTCTACCCAGCAGGAGCGAGGGGGACTCAAATGGCGAGTTGCTGAGGTACAGCGGCGGCACGAGGCATTTCTTTCAGCGAAAGGGCGTCGCGAGTTTGCCCATAACGTGATGCTGCTTCGGGCACGCACCGAGCAGCAACCGACTTCCCAAGATGCAGTCTCAGCCAATATATGGCTCGAACTTTTTCAGCGATTAGAAGCGCGTGGCGTTACTGTCTACTTCGTTGAGCAAATCGGCGAAGTAGAAGCTATCGGCGTCTCCAATGTGCTTGCCGGGCGATTGCCATCAGGGCGTTTCATTGTGCTCAACGATCCAACTCGCTACCCTGACATGTATGCACCCGAGTACTGGTTCGACATCGGCCACCTGACTAGCGAAGGAGCCCGCTGGGTTACTGTTCAGCTTGCCGACCAGATTCCCTAGTTCGTAATGCTTCGGTGATCATTAAGCTAGGAAGTCGTAGCCGAAGATTTTGATATCCCGCTCGTAGAGACGCCCCACACGCTCTCGTAGCTCGTCCGTGTAGTATTCGTAGTAGGGCTTCTTGTCGGAGGTTGAGTTCTTCCTGCTTCCTCCGTGCTCGGGCAGTCCGAGCCGACGGCAGACGTAGGCAAAGTCGTCGTTGAACGACTCTTGCCGCCCGATGAAATCGACGTGGCTCAGGTCGATCAACCGACACTGGAGGCGCAGGTGACGGTCACACGTCTCCAGATCGAGGCTCGCGACATAGTCCACGAAGGTGGCGAAGTCTTGCATCCGCTCGAACCAGGATTCGTCAGCGTGGAAGATGTGCGACTGGTTCTCGACGACCTTGTTGAGCCAGCATGAGACCAACCGACTCCACGGGTTGCGGACGAAGGCAAACTTAAAGTAGTCCGCGTAGGCATTGACCGGATAGTAGACCGACCCGACGTGATCGACCGTTAGTGGACTCGCGTGCTCTTTGAGGTGGTTGTAAATCGTCCGCGTCCCCACCTTGGCAATCCTGAACCAGACGAACTTTCTCTCGTCCGAGATCGTCAGGTTGTAGATCGTGGGCGAGGGGTAGAAGGGGGAGCGCCGGAGAACCCGGTAGACCGCTTGGGCGGCGGTACTGCGTCGGTCGAGTTGGTAGCGTTGTCCCGGCAGCGTTCTCATGGTGTGTGGAGTGATTCCAGAAGAGAGGCGTGGTCAGCAGGCCTAAGGTGGAGCCGAAAAGCGCGCGCGGCACGCTAGGCGGCAGAGGCTACCGGTCGACGGTCAGGGATCGGTCTGCCCAGTGCCGTGCAGCAGAGCACGACCAGTCCAATCCAGATTAGGTCGGTCAGGAAGAGGTGGATAAGCTGGAGGGGGACCGGGGCCATTAGCCGGACATTGATGAGGCCGATGGCAAGTTGGGTGAGGTAGAGACTGAGCACCCCGAGGCTGAAGAAGTACGCCTTGCGCCGCCCCGTCCTTCGGACCAGTAGAAAAGACGCGATGACGCCCACGCCTACGATGAGAGCCAGCAACGGGTGATAAAGGCGCAGCCCGACGAGTGCCGCCACGATGGGGTCCGTCGCCGGGTCGATGCCGCCACCGATGGTAAGCGTGTCGCCGAGCGCCGTGACCGCCCCGCTCGCGCCGAGCACGAAGACGCCGAGCACGGTCGCCGCCAGCGTGGCACCGAGCGCACCCTGCCCTCGGAACCGGGGTGCATGCCCTCCACCAGCCCACCACGCCGTGGCGGTGAGTGCTGCCAGCAGGAGGAAGGTGTTGAGCAGGTGTGCCGCGATCACCCAAGCGCGCAGCACGGACACGTTGTAGGCGACCAGTTCGAGCTTCACGAGGGCCATCCCGATTAGTGCTTCCGTCCCCATGAAGAAGACCGTCCAAGCGGCTGCTTTTCGCACCTTCGATCCCTTCTCGAAGAGCCGGAATGCCCAGACGCCCAGCCCGAGCGCGAGCAGACCGGCCAGCCCGCTCGTCAGCCGGTGGCCGAACTCGATGAGCGTTGCCATCGTCTCGGCGCGAGGGATGACCTCGCCGTTGCAGAGCGGCCAGTGGTCCCCGCAGCCTGCGCCGGAGCCTGTTGCGCGGACGAAGGCCCCCCACAGGATGACGAGGACGGTGTAGATGAGCAGCGCCCAAGCAAAGGCGACGAAGCGGCGGACGGAGGGAGACATGGGTGGGGGGCGGGTGGTTCCAGCGAGAAAGACGCTCGGCGTATTTCGGTTCCAGTCGAGGAGCCGGATTCGTGCAAACTACCAGCCCTCCTCATTCACCTGCCACTCTAAGCGGACGGGATCTTATGCCGTCGCAGGTGGAGGATGACGAACTCCGCGAGTCTCGCCGGAGCAACGCCGACGCCAAGACTCGTGATACCGTCAAGGATATCGATAGGGGTCATTGCGTTGCCGTCACGAGCGGGTAGGCCAAAGTGAGAGACCTCCCCCGGCATATGCCAGAGGAGGCCCCATCGTGCCGTGAGGGACGAGAAGATTAACGCACAAGAGTCATGCGTTGCGTTTGGATCTGTTCGCTACCTTCAAGCCGCACGATGTAGACACCGCTCGGTAGCGTGCCTGCGTCGAAGCGGACGCTGTACGATCCGGCCGACCGAACTTCGTCCACAAGAGTAGCAATGCGCCGCCCCATCATGTCGAAGACCTGCACGCGGACGGGTCCGTCCTCGGGCAGCGAGAAGTCGATCTCGGTCTGGCCTCGGAACGGGTTGGGCCGTGCCGGAGGGAGGGCGAACATATCGGGCGTGGCGGCCGTGGAGGGAGTCTCCGGCGCGAAGTCTACATCCAGTTCCTCGTCGTGGGCGGCACGGAAGGTCGGTTGGAAGTCGGCGGTGAAGCAGGGCTTGCACTTTCCGAACCGGGCGATCCGTTCGATGTCATTGTCGCTCAGCAGCGCGTGGAATACCTCCACCTCGTCGAGCCAGCCCCACTCGTCGTTTGGCCCGAACTGCGCCGAGCGGTGCTGGTACATCGGTCCGTCGTAGGTAATCGGACCGAGTGGTGGCCCTGCCGCTGTAGCGAAGGGGAGGCCATCGAGATAAAACGTCGCTGTTGTCGCTAGGATGTCGTGATCTACCGTGACGGCAATGAAGCGCCAGGTGCTCGGCGTAATCAAGAACGGCGGGCTGACGAGGTCAAACCCAATCGTGCCGTCCCCAATGGTGACAACGATGACCCAATCGGTGTTGTTGACCCGGCGGAGATACACCTCGTAGCCGTTGCGGTCGGGCGCGTTCAGGTTCGAGACGATGGTGAAGAAATCCGAGGTGAACACCGGGTCGATCTGCACCCACGCATCGACTGTCAGGTCGTCGGTGTTGACTGCGAGCGACGGGTCGGGGGCGATCTCGATATGGTCGCCCGTGACCGTGAAGTTGGCCGCTTCGCCCACGGCACCGGGGCCGTTCACAACGCTGCCCACGGGCGTGCCGTTGTTGGCGGGTGAGAGTACCGAGGCGAGGTCGAGGTAGACGCCGCTGGTGAAGGCGTCGTAGTCAGTCCACGCTTCGAGGCCAACCGGCGGGGCCGGGCAAGACGCCATCTGGAGCGCGCCGTTCGTGTTGTAGGCGGCGAGGTAGCCGTCCCGGTTGCCGTTCGAGGTAATCGGAGCCGCTGCGCTCACCACGGTGCCCGACGAGAACACGGGCGTCTGGGCAAACTCGCCTGCCGCGAGATGGGCACCCGATGTCGGCTTCACGGCCACCCCGTAGCCGACGTCGCGCTGGTTGCGGGCGATCCGATTGGCGAAGCGGAAGTTGCCGAGCGCGTCGTAGCTCGCCACCCACGCATCGTAGTTGGCGAACGTCGGCAGGTCGTAGGTCCCCAGAACGAATGGATCGAAGTCCACTGGCCCATCGCGGAAGGTGCCGGTGGCGTAGACATTTCCGCAGTCATCGGCATCAATGCCGAGTCCGGCATCGATCTGGGAACTGCCGAATGGGATCACCCACTGCGGTGCGCCGCTTAGGTCGTAGGCAGCGACGAACGCATCGGCTGACCCATTGCTCGGGAAGGAGGGGCCGTTGAAGTTGGTCGTCGCCACAAAGGTCCCGGTCACGGCGATTTGGTTAAACGTAGCGTGGATGTCGTAGCCCCGCTGGATACTCGGGCCGCTGATTTGGATCGCGTTGAAGGGGGCGAAGAGGGTGGGTGTGCCCGCTGGAATGTCGATGTAGCATGCGGCGAACCCATCGTCGCCAGCCGCCGACGTGAGCAGGAAGACGCCGCCGCTGGGATCGAAGTCCACCGTGTTGCGGAATCGCCCGGTGATGCATGGCAGGTTGGGCCGGAGCAGGCTGAGACCCAGCCCTTCGTCGAGGCCGTTGCCACCGACAGCGAAGGCATCATAGAGGAGGCCGCTTCCCGCGTCGTAGCCTGCCACGAAAATGTCGCTACTCGGTCCCGTCGCGGCGAGGATCGACCCGCCAAAGTCGGCGTTATCCACGAGTGAGCCGGTGACCCATACGTTGAACGGTGGGAGCGGGTGGATGTCGAGGTCCTGCCCGATCTGGTCGTCCGGTCCGAAGATGGGAGCCAGCCACAGGAAGACGGGGAAGGCCCCCGTCACGTCGTAGGCGGCGACGAATGCGTCGAGTCCGCCCCCTGCCGGGGCGAAGAAGGTGCCGCTGCTCGGGTCGAAGTCGGGCGTCCCCTCATAGTGACCGGTGACATAGATCACGCCGTCCTGATGGATCACGTCGTTGGCGACCTCGCGGCCGGGGGTTCCGATGGCGAAGGCCCAGCGCACGTTGCCGCCGGGGTCGTAGGAGGCAACGAACGCATCGGTGTTACCTGCCGAGCCAAGCGTGAGGGAGAATACACTGGGGTCGAAGTCCGCCGCGCCTCGGAAGGCTCCGACGAGGTAGGTGTTGCCCAAGTCATCATAGTGCGTCGCGTTGGCGACATCGTTCTGTGGGCCACCGACGTGGAGGGGGTACTGGGCAAAGGCGGGCGAGGCGGCAAGCAAGAGAGCGAGTGCCGCGAGAGGGAAGCGTAGATACAAGTTCATGGCAACAACGGTTTGTGGAAGATGATATCATGGTAGAACACAAGGATATAAAAAACAAGGGGCGGCCCTCCGAAGAGAGCCGCCCCGCTCAGGCGTTGATGCCGAGGGGTGGGTTTAGAAGCCCATCCCGCCGCCCATGCCGCCCATGTCGGGCATCGCCGGGGCAGCAGCTTCCGGCTCCGGCTTGTCGGCCACGACCGACTCGGTCGTGAGCAGCAGGCCAGCGACGGACGCAGCGTTCTCAAGCGCGGTGCGCGTGACCTTGGTCGGGTCCACGACGCCCTGCTGGATGAGGTCGCCATATTCCTCGGTGCGGGCGTTGAAGCCGAAGGTGCCTTCGCCTTCCTTGACCTTCTGGACGACGATCGAGCCTTCCAGCCCAGCGTTGCTGGAGATCTGGCGGAGCGGCTCTTCGAGCGCGCGGCGCACGATGTTGACGCCGATCTTCTGGTCCTCGTTGTCGGTCTCGACGCTGTCGAGCGAGGCGAGGGTGCGGATGAAGGCAACACCGCCACCGGGGACGATGCCCTCTTCGACGGCCGCGCGGGTCGCGTGGAGTGCGTCCTCGACGCGGGCCTTCTTCTCCTTCATCTCGATCTCGGTCGCTGCGCCGATCTTGAGAACGGCGACACCACCCGACAGCTTGGCGAGGCGCTCTTGGAGCTTCTCGCGGTCGTAGTCGGAGGTCGTGTTCTCGATCTGGCCGCGGATCTGGCCGATGCGGGACTTGATCGTCTCCTCGGTGCCTGCGCCGTCCACGACGGTCGTCGTGTCTTTGTCGATCACGACGCGCTTGGCGCGGCCGAGGTAGTCGAGCGTAGCGTTCTCGAGACGGTAGCCGCGCTCCTCACTGACGACGGTGCCGCCGGTGAGCGTGGCGATGTCTTCGAGCATGGCCTTGCGGCGGTCGCCGAAGCCGGGGGCCTTGACGGCCGCGACGCGGAGCGTGCCGCGCAGCTTGTTCACCACGAGCGTGGCGAGGGCCTCGCCGTCGATGTCCTCGGCGATGATGAGAAGCGGCTGACCCATCTGGGCAACTTTCTCGAGGACCGGGAGGAGGTCCTTCATCGCGGAGATCTTCTTGTCGTGGATGAGGATCATCGGGTCCTCGAGCGCGACCTGCATGTTGTCCGGGTCGGTCACGAAGTAGGGCGAGAGGTAGCCGCGGTCGAACTGCATGCCCTCGACCGTGTCGAGCGAGGTCTCGGTGCCTTTGGCCTCCTCGACCGTGATGACGCCGTCCTTGCCGACCTTCTCCATCGCCTCGGCGATGAGGTTGCCGATCTCGGAGTCGTTGTTGGCCGAGATGGAGCCGACTTGGGCGATCTCATTCTTGCCGCCGACTTCGCGGGAGAGGCTCTTCAGCTCGGCGACGACAGCGGTGACCGCCTTGTCGATGCCGCGCTTCAGGTCCATCGGGTTGGCACCCGAGGTGACGTTGCGAAGCCCGGCGTTCATAATCGCCTGTGCGAGGACGGTAGCCGTCGTGGTGCCGTCACCGGCGACGTCCGAGGTCTTGGAAGCGACTTCCTTGACCATCTGGGCGCCGACGTTCTCGATCTTGTCTTCGAGTTCGATTTCCTTCGCGACGGTGACGCCGTCCTTGGTGACGGTCGGGGCACCGAACTTCTTCTCGATGATCACGTTGCGGCCCTTCGGACCGAGCGTGACCTTGACGGCGTTGGCGAGCTTGTCGACGCCGTTCTTGAGGCTGTTGCGTGCCTCGGTGTCAAAAGTGATTTGCTTAGCCATGGTGTGTCGTGTGGTTCAGAATGGGGAGAGGAGAGAGGGGGCGTTCGGCTTAGCCTTTGACGACGCCGAGGATGTCGCTCTCGCGCATGATCATGACCTCGTCACCATCGACGGTGATCTCGGTCCCGGCGTACTTGCCGTAGAGCACGGTGTCGCCTTCCTTGACGGTCATGTCGATCTTGGTGCCGTTCTCGACCTTGCCCGTGCCGACGGCGAGGACAGTGCCGCGCTGCGGCTTCTCCTTGGCGGTGTCGGGGATGATGAGGCCGCCGGAGGTCGTCTCCTCGGCGTCCTGCGGCTTGACGACGACGCGGTCGGCGAGCGGCGTGATGCTGATAGCCATAGGTACTAGGTAGTTGAAGTGAGCGGGTGTAAACTGCGGGGTGAACCCAAGCTTTAGCACTCCTAGATTGAGAGTGCCAGCGCTGATACCGAACGTTTCCCGAGAGGATTCGAGACCGCAATGAAGAGTGCGTTAAGCAAACCGCAGAGCGGTAGCCGATGGAGTACCGCTGGGTGGGGCGTCGCTCTCATGGCCGTTCTGGCCTTGATGGTCCCTGCGGTGCTGCCGCCGTTCGTAGGGACAGGCACACAAGCTCTGCTTCATACTGCGTTCGATCCGCTTTGCCATCAGCTTGTGAGCCGGTCGTTCGTCATCGACGGGGTGCCCTTCGCCGTGTGCTACCGATGCACGGGCATCTTCCTTGGCCTCGTGTTCGGTGTACTTGCGCTGCCGCTGCTCCGCAACCGCCTCGTGGACTTCGCCCATCAAGAGCGCCTGTGGGTGCTCGCCGCCATGCTTCCGGCAGCCGTTGATTGGGGGGGCGATGTGCTCGGTTTGTGGGCGAACACAGTCGGGACGCGCTTCGTCACGGGGCTGTGGTTTGGCGTCGTCGCGGGCGTGCTTTTCGCCCGTGCGCTGGCGCGTCGCCCGGCACACGAGGCAGCGGCCGAATCATCGGTGTAACCTGTCGCCCGTTGGCACGAATCATCCGAACCGCCTACCTTGTCTGCTGACACTTTGCTCACCTGCCCTCCTGTGCCATGCCTAGCAAGTGGACTTCTATCCTGATCGGTGCTCTCGCCTACGTGTTTCTCAGTCTGCTCATCAACGTGTTTGCTGCAGGGGCTGGCCCGGCGGCGGGGTTACTGGGTTGCCTCGTCCTGATCGCCAGTGCGATGGTAGCTGTGTGGCACTACACCTCGACCCATCAACTCACGATTCCTGGTGGAACGGGAGCCAGCATGGGCACCCTCGTTGGAATTATCGGGGCTATCATCGGCGGCCTCATCGGCTATACCTTGATCCAGATGGGGGTGCTGCCGGACCCGGCGGTTGCGGCGGCAGAGCAAATGCGGGAGCGCGGGATGTCGCGTGAGCAGATCGAGGAGGCGCAGGAGATGACCGAGATATTCAGTTCACCAATCGTTTTTCTGCTGATCGGGAGCGTGCTTGGCGCCATTGGCGGGGCCATCGGCGGAGCCGTCGGAGCCGCGATGTTCAAGAAGGGCGGGCCGGAACCGACAGAGCCGGGATTCTAGCGGATTGGTCGTTGGCTGCGGGGCGCATCAAGGATTTCCTTGAGCACGAAGGCGTTGCGGGCGCTGCTCGCACGGCGCAATCGGCGCGTGAGGTCGGTGCGTGATGAGGTGGCTGTGTCGTCCGCTTTCTTGACTTCCAGCGGGGTCGAGAGGTTTACTTGGCGGAGCGTTTTCTGAGGAATACGCTTCGTGCTACGGTGTGTCTGGAAGGCGGGACGCTGCTCGAAGACCTCCTCCGAGATTGGGTTCTCTCGCCCGAACCCATGTGCCTCATGCTCGAAATCGCCTATCTCCCGAAACTCATCGTCTCGCTTGGCGACGACGGGTTTGGTAGGTTCGGGTGTCGGTTCTGTCGGTTCACCGAGCGCTTCGCGGATCTGGCGTAGCGCCTCGCCGAGCGGGTCCTCAATCTGTTCAGACGGAGTCGATTCCACTTCGCGCGGCGTGCGCTTGGACTTCGACGGTTGCGGTTGCTTCTTCCCGAACAGCCGCTGGAACAGCGGGAAAAGGAAGATCAGCAGGAAGACGATCAGGTCAAAATCCATAGCTCGGAACGAAGCCAGTTCAGAACAGCGTCGGGTTTTGCTCGCGGGCGATGAGCGTGTCGATCAGGTGGCGGCTGGCGCGGGGAAAGGCGAGATCGCCCAAGTCTTCGACGGTCACCCAGCGAATCGGTTGCGCCGCGTGATGCACGGGCGTACCCGACACGATACGGCAGCGGAAGGCATGGAGCGTAATCTTAAAGTGCGAGTAGGCGTGGTCGATTCGATCCAGCGACTCGCCGACCTCGACCTCGACGCCTAGCTCTTCCTTCAGTTCGCGGCGGCATGCCTCGGCGAAGCTTTCGTCCGGCTCGACCTTGCCGCCGGGGAATTCCCACAGCCCGCCGAGCATCACGTCGGTCGGACGCTGCTGCACGAGTACGCGGCCTGCCTCGTCGGTGACGACGCCCACGGCGACATCGTGGTGGGGTACCGGCTTTTTCTTTTTGGCGACGGGGTAGCGTGTTGGCTCGCCCTCTGCAAAGGCAGCACAGACATCGTTGACAGGACAACTCGGGCAACTGGGCGCGGAGGGCGTGCAGACCGTCGCGCCTAGCTCCATCACGCTCTCATTGAACCGGCCCGGATGGTCCGGGTCGAGTAGTGCGTCGGCGAGGACTTGGAGGTGGCGGCGGGTGCGACCCGAGGTCACGTCGTCCTCGATGGTGAAGACACGGGTGAGGACGCGGATCACGTTGCCGTCGAGCACGGCGAGCGGGACGCCATAGGCGAGCGAGAGTACGGCGGCGGCGGTGTACGGCCCGACGCCCGGCAGGCTGCGGATGGCTTCCTCCGTATCCGGCATCTGCCCGTCGAATGTTTCGACGATCTGCTGTGCGGCCCGGTGGAGGTTGCGCGCCCGGCTGTAGTAGCCCAGTCCTTCCCATGCTTTCAGCACCTCATCGAGGTCAGCAGCAGCGAGGGTTTCAACGGTTGGGAAGGTGTTGATGAAACGCTCGAAGTAAGGTCGCGCTTGATCCACGCGGGTCTGCTGGAGCATGATCTCGGAGAGCCACACGCGGTACGGGTTGCGCCGTCCGTCCGGCCCGGTTTCGCGCCACGGCATGGGGCGTTGCACAGCCTTGAACCAGTCGGCGAGCGGGCCATGAAATGCGGCGCGATGTCGCTCCCCAAGGCGCTCAATGTATCCGTCGTTCATCCTGTACTTTTGGGTATGCTCGTTTACGTTTTTTCCTACCTGACGTCTTTAGGTTGCCATTGTCCAACGAGTTATGGGCATAGGTCTTGGCTTGATCTGCTCTGTAGATAGCTGCTCAGGCGGTGTCTAGCGCCCCTTTGGGGAAGGCAACAGGAGAGGAGGAGTGCGTTCCTCCCGGCTCGGGCTGTTTGGGCACACCGTTTGGGAATCTCAGCGCTACGTCTGCAGACGATAAATGGGAACAGAGAGCGGCGATGCGTGCTCATGTTCCTCACCTTCCAGTCCAACCGGGCGGAGTCCCTAGCCAAATGGAAGCTTTAGGTATGCTCATCGCGCTTGCAGAATTGTTGACCTGTTACGTGGCGTTCACGGCCTACCGGGAGTACTGCCGGTGACTTGGTGGTCTCGTTGAGAAGGCGTAGCGTCTCCCTAGGTGAGGAGTGTCTATGCGCTCTCATTCAAGGCGCTACATCAATCACGAGCACGAGTGTGTCTCGAACCTCGCCTCGGACGCGCCGCTCGATCAGCACGAACTCGCGTCCTCGTTCGTCGGCCAGTGTTTTCCAGTAGAACGACCGACCGACGAGCCAACTCAGCGCCGGGGCACGGAGCATGCGGAAGGTGTCGTCATCTCCGCCGGGGATGAGCGTCACGAGCGGCTCGCCCGAGCGCACCGAGAGCCGCAGCGTATCGGCGGGACGATCGGCGGCGGTGGTCGTCGGTGGCGTGTGAAAGGCCGTGCCGAGGAGGAGCAGGGCAGCGGCGAAAAGGGGCAGGAGGAGTCGCACGGAGAGCGTGGTGGGATGGGCAGGCCAAAGGTACGACCGCTGTGCCGGAGGCGTCACTCGCCGGACACAGCGTAGGTCACCTGTGTCCCTGCCTGCACGGCGAAGCGCTGCGCGAAAATCTGTACCTCTGGCACCCTCGGTCGTTCATATTCCACGACGATCGATTCGGCCATGTGCAGGCCTGCCGCGTAGTAGCCCATATGGGAATTCTGGCGAATCGTAGGTTCCTCCTCGATGTGGAGCACCGGCCCAAGGCGGAGGCTGAGTTGGGCGGTCATCGCTGCCGCCTTCGCCTCAGCATCGGCGAGGGCCTGTTCGCGGGCGGCCCGGCGGAGCGCGTCGAGGTCGCGCAGCGAAAACTGGATACCGGCGATGCGTTCCACCGGACTCTCGCTGAGTGTGAGCACGACCGCTTCGAGCAGGTCGAGGTCGTCCACGGTGATGGTGAGGGCAATGCTCGACTTGTACTCGCGTTTAGCGAACAGGAACGGACGCCCGCCGTCATAGCCGGTGAAGCGTAACGTGGCGAAGGCGGTCTCAGGCAGCCCAAGTTGCTGGAGCGAGCCAGTAATCTGGCCTACCTTTTCTTGGGCGTCCGCAATCGCTTCTTGAAGCGATGAGCCTTCGCCCTCGAGGGTGAGGGTCACTGTGGCGCGGTCGGCGTCGCCCTCGACGTAACCAGTGCCATAGACGCTGATCGTGCGTTCGGTGCTATGCGCCCGGTCAGCGTCTTGCGCCGTGGCGAGGGTGGCGAAAAACGTGAAGACAAGTAGGCAGGACGTACGCATGAGCAGGATCGGATGACGGAGAACAGAAAGCGAGCTGGAAGGTAGGCGACCGTTATGAAGATGGTCTATCCCATTCTGGCGGCATGCACGCTGCTGTGCATGCCGTCTGCCATCGCGCAGCCCGCTGACACGGCGGCGGTTCGCTGGACGCTCATGGCTGACGGACGCGAGGTCGCATGGTCGCTTGACCGACCGCTCCCGGCAGACAGTCTCGATGCCGTGGCGAGGGCGGTCTTACAACGCTTCCAGCAAGACGGCTATTACTATGCCTCCATCGATTCTGCACGGATGGAGGGCCAGGCTGTGAAGTTGTTCGCCACGCAGGGACCTCGTGTGGAGATTGCTTCGGTGGAGATTATAGGTGTGACAACGCTCGACGCCGACCGCCTGCGGGACCAGATGGAGACGCGCCCCGGTCGCCCCCTTGATCCCGACGTGCTGCGTACCGATCTCGATGCCCTGCTGGCAGACTACGAGCGGGCAGGCTACCCCCTCGCGCAGGCGACCCTCGCCGATGTAGCCATCGACGAAGTGGGGCTACACCTGACGATCCAAGTGACGGAGGGCGAGACGCCCGCCTTCGGCGGCATCGAACTGGTTCCCGCCGGGCGTACCTCGCCCGTGTTCGCCGCTCGCACCGCCGGTCTTCAGCCCGATACTCCGCTTTTAGCCTTCGATCCCGACGGCATCCGGCGCGAACTAGAGGAGACCGGCCTCTTCGAATCGGTCGGGACGCCGGAGTTGGCGCTTGGATCCGATGGCACAGCGACCGTGCGGGTGCCTGCGACCGAAGCGCCGCCCGGCACATTCGACCTCGTCTTCGGGTATCTCCCGCCAAATTCAGGAGAGGAGGGAGGCTCGGTCGTCGGCAACGGATCGCTGCTGCTGCGGAACCTGTTTGGCAGAGGGCGAAGCCTCGGGCTGCAACTCGTCCGCAACCCCGGTCTGGTTTCCTCGATTGATGTGCGCGTCGCCGACCCCTTTGTGTTCGGGTTGCCGCTCCGGCTGGAGGCACAGTTCGCAGGCTATCAGCAGGATTCAACTTTCCAGCGCCAGCGGTTCGGGGTGGAGGCAGGCTATCGGTTTGCGCCCGGTCTCGAAGGGTTCGTGACCGCCAGCCGGGAATTCGTCGAGGCGGGGATTGCGGGTGTGGTGCTCGTCGAGGGGCGACAGCGGATCCCGCAGGCCGATGCGTTCTTCGCGGGTGTCGGCGTTCGCTACCGGCGCGTCGATGCGCGGCTGAACCCCCGGCGAGGGTTGTGGCTCCAGACCTCGCTGGAGCAAGGCGTCAAGCGCCGCGACCTCGCTGCCGACACCGCCGCCATCGCCGAGCCGGTCAACATCAGCCAGCAGCGGCTCGGCGCCGAGGCCCGCGTGTTCATCCCAACGCTCCGGCGACAGGTGCTGGTCCTCGGCGGCGATGCGGCCTTTTTGCTCGGGGATGTCTACGACGACAGCGACCTGTTCCGCTATGGCGGGGCGACCTCGCTGCGCGGCTACGACGAGGAACGGTTCCGGGGCAACATCGTCGGGCGCGGGATCATCGAATATCGCTATCAGATCGACCGGACCTCCTACGCTTTTTTGTTCACCGATCTCGGTTACGTCGAGCGCCCGGTGACAGCGGGAATTCCAGCGAATCGCTCGTTCCGCCCCGGTTACGGTCTCGGTCTTCAGTACCGCACGCCGCTCGGTCTCGTCGCGGTCAGCTATGCGTTCAATCCCGACGACGGCCCGACGCGCGGCAAGGTCCACATCGGCCTCTCTGTCGGGTTGTAGCTTTTGGGATGACTACCACGTTCTTCGCTCCCCCTGACTATATCGCCGACGGTCGGATTGTCCTGCCCGATGATGAGGCCCGGCACGCTGTCCGAGCGCTCCGCCACAGCGTCGGGGACGAGATTGTCGTCGTGGACGGGGCGGGTGGACGCTACCGGGTTCGACTGACCGAGGCCGACAAGCGCGGCGCGGCAGGGGAGATCGTCGGCACCGAGCGCGATGTCGGTGAGCCGACGCACCGACTGATCATCGGGCTAGGCGTGCTCAAGAATGCCGGGCGGTTCGAGACCTTCGTCGAGAAGGCGGTCGAGCTAGGCGTCACCGACATCGTCCCGCTCGTGACAGAGCGGACGGAGCGGTCGATTCTTAAGGCGAAGCGGCTCGATAATATTCTCATCGCAGCCCTCAAGCAGAGTGGACGGAGCCGGTTGCCGACCCTGACCAATCCGCAGCCCCTCGCCGATCGGCTGGTCGAACACGCCGAGGGGCTGCGCATCCTCTGCCACGAAGCCGCTGACCCAGAACCACTACTTCCGCGTGTACTGGCGCGGAACCCCGCGCAGGACATTACGATTCTCGTCGGTCCCGAAGGCGGGTTCAGCGATAGCGAGGTCGCCGACGCAGAGGTTGCAGGGTGGACCGTCGCCTCACTCGGCCCGCGTCGCCTGCGCGCTGAGACTGCCGCCATCGCTGCGGCTTCGGTCGCTATGCTTCACAAGTCGCTTTAGGTCGACGCGCCTTTCTCTTTGGATCGAAACGAAACGATGGATCTCACCGAGACCCTGAAAGATCGCCACCTTCTCGTAGACGGGGTTCTGCTCCGAGCCTACCGTGACACCGTCACGCTGCCCGATGGCGAGACCTCCGTGCGCGAGTGGATCGAGCATCCCGGCGCGTCGGCGGTGGTGCCCCTCTTCGAAGATGGGACGACGATCCTGCTCCGGCAGTACCGCTACGCACCCGGACGGGAGTTCATCGAGGTTCCGGCAGGCAAGATCGACAAGCCGGGCGAGGACCCTGCCGACGTGGCGGTACGTGAGTTGGAGGAAGAGGCGGGCTACACGGCGCAGACCCTCACGCCACTCGGCCCGACTTATCCGTGCATCGGGTACAGCAATGAGGTCATTCACCTCTTCCTCGCCGAAGACCTGTCCGAAGCCTCCGCAGAGCTTGAGCACGACGAGTTCGTCGAGCCGTTCCGGTTGCCGTTCGCCGAGGCCGTCGCGATGGCACGGCGCGGCGAGGTGCTCGACACAAAAAGCGCCATCGCGCTGTTGCGGGCGGGGGCTGAAGTTGAGGCCCGTTCGGCGTAGCACCTCCCGTTTTTTCACACACGCTTGCCTGCGCTCGGGCGTTTCGGGTGCTACCTTTCCTGCTGCTTTCTTCCAACCGGCCCGCGCCTTCCCATGTACATCTTTCTCGTTATCATCATTACCCTGATCGCCCTGCTGATGGCGATTGCTGTCCTTCTGCAGAGCGGCAAGGGCGGTGGCCTCGCCGGTATCGCAGCGGGCGGTCAGACGACGCAAATCCTCGGTGCCCGCCAGGCTCCCGACACGCTGGAGAAGGCAACGTGGACGCTCGGCACGGTCTTCATCGTGCTCTGCATCCTCGCCAACTTCTTCGCCAACCCGTCGGACGCACAGCGAAGCGTCATTCAAGAGGGCGGTGGGGCCAATGCCCCCATCGAGAGCACGCTGCCTCCGGGCGCGGTGGAGAGTGAGGCCCCGGCCCCGGTTGAAGCGCCGCCTGTCGAGTCAGAGTAACACGCTTCCTGCTTTACGTAGCGACGCCCCGCTTCTCGTCGGAGAAGCGGGGCGTCGTGTGTCATGCGGGTTTCCGCATCAACGGCGCGTGCCGGTCTGTAAGCCGAATTCTGTGCCTCCGGGCGGCTGCCGTGAACCGCGTCGGAGCGACCGCCATCTATCTGGGACCGTCGTCGCCGACAGCCTCGAGCGGCCTACCCGCGCCTCGGGCGGGCACCCGTTCCCCAACCGAAGCTGGAGGCGGCGCTGTTTGGCCTTGCACCCCGTGAGGTTTGCCTAGCCGCTCCCGTCGCCGAGAGCGCTGGTAGGCTCTTACCCTACCGTTTCACCCATCACCTGTGACACCGGAGGCCGGAGTCCATCGGCTGGTCTGTTCTCTGTTGCACATGCTGTCGCTAAGAGCCGAAGCTCTCAACGCCTTCCTGTTAGGAAGCACGGGTCCCTGCGGTGTTCGGACTTTCCTCCCCTGAGCAGATTGCTCTGTCAGAGGCGGCGGTCCGACCGGCACGCAAGGGGTTAGATCTTCATGTCGTCCGTCGTTTCGCGGAAGAGTTCATCGTCGACAATCACGCGGCCGGTGTGCTCGCAGACGACGATGCGGTTGCGCTGACGGACTTCGACTTGGCGCTGCGGCGGGACCATGAACGATCCGGCAGCCCCGCGCTCAATCGGGACAACGGCGCGGCCATCGCGGAGGCGGTTGCGGAGGCGCTCGTAGGCCCGGAGGTAGCGCGGCTCGATAGCCTCGGCGGCATCGTCGCGGAGCGAGACGTAGGACTTCTGCTCCTTCTCCGTTTCCTCGACGACCTGGGCGAGTTCGGCGTTTTTCTCTTTCAGGAGTTCGTCGAGTTCCCCGAGTCGCTCTTTGGCTTCGGCGACGATCTCTTCGTTCGCGCCGTCGCGCTCGGTGTGGGATTCGATGTCGGCCTCGGCCTGCTCGATGCGCTGGCGCTGGGCTTCGATTTCTTTCGTGAGAGCGTCGTACTCACGGTTGTTGCGGACGTTGAGCTGCTGCTCCTCGTACTTCTTGATGAGGCCCTCGCTCTCGGTGATGTCCATCTGGAGCTTGCGGCGCTGGATCTCGGCCTGCTGGCCCTCGTCCTTCGCGTTGTCGATGCGCGTCTGAAGCCCGGCCTTCTCGTCTTCGAGGTCGCGGATCTCTTCGGGCAAGTCGCCGCGCAGCTTCTCGACTTGGTCGATCTTGCTGTCGATGTGCTGGAGGCGGATGAGGGCGCGGAGTTGGTCGGTGACGCTACTGCTGGTTTCCGTCGTCGGCATAGGGGCTAAAGCTGGTGGTTTCGTCGGGGGCAATAAACCTAAACCGTCCAGGCGCAAAAGAGGTTCGCACCCGGACGGAGAATTTGGCGTTGAGGAGGTGAGGAGGGCAGGGCCTACTTCGTTAGCGCCGTCCGGTAGAGTTGGCGACCGTCCTGCCCGCCGCGCTCCAGCGTGAGGAGGAACGTCTCGCCGTCTTCGATCTGGTCGTAGATGCGCTCGAACTCACGGAGCGAGCGGACCGGCTCGCCGTCGAGGTTGACGATCAGGTCGCCCTGGCGGATGTTGGCATCGCGGAAGGCTTCGCTGTTGCGCTCCACGTCGGTGACGTAGACGCCTGCCGCTTCGCTGCCGTAGCCGAATTTCTGGGCGGCCCCGGCGGTCAGTTCGCCCAGTTCCATCCCGAGTGCGTCCATCGAGCGCCCAGTGGGTTCTTCGTCGTCGTTGCGCCGATCGCGGCGCTGCCGCTGGGCTTGCTCGTCCTGCGGACGGATGCCCAACTCGACGGTCGTGGTGCGGCGGTCCTCGCCGCGGATGTACTCGATGTCGAGCGCATCGCCGGGGCGCTGGTTGGCGACGATAGCGAGGAGATCGTTGCTGGTCCGCAGTTCCTCGCCGCCGACGGAGATGATGATGTCGCCGTCGGCAAGCCCGGCTTCGTCCGCGGCACTGCCGTCCTGCACAGACGAGACCTGCGCCGAGCCGACCGGCACGTCGAGCGCGCGGGCGAGCGACTGCGAGATTGGCCCGAAGCTGATGCCGAGGTAGCCGCGCTCCACATCGCCCGTGTCGATGAGTTGGCCGACGACGTTTTCGACGATGTCAACCGGGATCGCAAAGCCGATGCCTTGGAAGCCGCCCGTGCGCGTGGCGATGGCGGTGTTGATCCCGATCAGTTCGCCGCGCAGGTTGACGAGCGGGCCGCCCGAGTTGCCGGGGTTGATCGAGGCGTCGGTCTGGATGAAGTTCTCCAGCCCGTTGATGCCCTGTGCCCGCCCGAGCGCCGAGACGATTCCGGCAGTGACGGTGTTCGAGAGCGACTGCTGGAGCGGGCTGCCTACGGCGATCACCCACTGCCCGACGCGGAGTTCGTCGTCGTTCCCGAACCCGAGGTAGGGGAGCCGGTCGGCGTCGACTTTCACGACCGCGAGGTCGGCGAATGGGTCGGTCCCGACGATCTCGCCGGGGAGTGTGGTCCCGTCGAAGAAGCGGACGACGAGTTCGTCGGCGTTCTCGACGACGTGGTTGTTGGTGACGATGTAGCCGTCGGGGCGGACAATTGCGCCGGAGCCGAGGCCGGAGCGCGGGATCGCCTGTCCGTTGCCGCCCCCGAACCCATCGCCGAAGAACTGCTCGAACGGTGTGCCCTGGAATGGGTTGCCGCCGCTACCGCCGGTTGGCTGGCGGACGAGTTGGGTTGAGGAGATCGAGACGACGGCGGGGTTGACGGCCTCGGCAACGGCGGCGAACGCCTCGCCGAGTTCGGTCGCGGTCTCGATGCCTTCGGACACGTCCCCGCGCACGGCGGGGGCTTGCTGGGCCTCGGCGGAGCCGAAGAGGGTGCCGTCGAGGAATGCGCCGCTCGACGTGACGAAGAACACGCCCGCGATGAACGCGGCGACGACGAGGAGCGCGACGGAGAGTCTACGAGAAGTGCCTGTGCTCATGGCGATGATCAGGTTGTTGCGTAGAGAAACGGTCGGGGGTACTACGCCGGGCGCGGCGGTTTGTGTCGGGCCGGTCTACCGCGTCGGCGGCTTCCACCGAAAAAACATGCAGCGTGAACCTCCGGCTATCCGGGGCCACGCTGCATGACCCGCGAGCGGGTTTGTTCGGAGGGTGCGAGGCGTTAACGACGCGAGCAGCGGAGTTGGTATGCGGCGTGCTGCTTTTTTAGCAATGCGCGACAGGCTTTAGCTATTGCATGCCTACGGGCGGAGCCTCATCTGAGCGCTCGTAGGCGCTCGTACCGACGGAGTGCGAGGGAACTGCCGGGAGGATACAGGTTGATGTTTAAACTGAGACCGAGTGTAGCAATTCGTGAGAGCAAATCCGCTGTGAAGAAGGCATCTCCACTCTGACAAAACCAACGGACCCTCAACCCCCACGTAGCATCTATGCACTGACAAGGACCAGACCTAGAACAAATAGTAATAAGCTTATCCTATTGCAAATTTTAGACATTCTTATATTACGAGACCGCATCGCATCGTCACCGTGCATGAAACCCCAACTCCTCTTAAAGCTTTCTTTAAGATTAAACATATGATATGCTATACCACGATCAGAATACGTGCTCTCTTTTTCTTCTTTTGAGAAATTAACTTCCAGTTCTCTCTTGTGTATAAAATAATCACTAAGAAAACCAAGTAATATAGAGGCGATTATTGATATGGCACCTAGTATTTTCATTGTTCATCTGTAAATACGTCTCTATGTCGGCGACCGTCCGCACATCGTGGGCGGGAAAGCCTGGCTTGAGCTTCCGGCCTAGCAGGCACTCGTCGAGCAGGACACGCACGGCTCAGGCAGCCTCGGCTTTGGGGAGTGCGTCCTTCGCCCTTTCTAGAAACGTCTCGACCTGCTCTCGGCGGACCGTCGGGAAGTCCGCGAGGAACTCGCCGAGGTCGTCCCCTGCGGCGAGGTAGTCCACGAGGTTCTGAACGGGCACGCGGGTTCCGGCAAACACGGGCGTTCCGCCGAGGATGTCGGGGTCTCGGACGACGATAGGATTCATGGCTAGCTCGGTCGGTTGCCATAGAGAACGCACGATGGCTCCGCGTGGTTGCCTGACGGCAGCGGAGGCACCACGCCCAGTCTCATCTTCCCGGAATGCCCGGCTCGGTCATCGAGCGCACGTCGAGGACGGTATCGATCTCGTCGGCGGGGATGGGGGCCTTCTCTTCGAGCACGTCGCGGACGGAGCGGCCCTCGGCGGCGGCCTGCTTGGCGATCTTCGAGGCCGCGTCGTAGCCGATGGCATCGTTGAGTGCAGTGGCAATCGAGGGGTTCTTCTCCAGTAGCTCGCGGCAGCGCTCACGGTTGGCTTCGATCCCGTCGAGGCAGCGCGTGCGGAAGGCGTCGCAGCCGTTCGCCAGAATCTCGATGCTCTCCAGCATGGCGTGGGCCATCACCGGCATCATCACGTTCAGCTCGAAGTTGCCGTGCTGCCCGCCGACGGTAATGGTCGTGTGGTTGCCCATCACGCGGGCGCAGACCATCATCAGCGCCTCCGAGAGCACCGGGTTGACCTTGCCCGGCATGATCGAGGAACCCGGCTGGACGGCGGGAAGCTGGATTTCGGACAGGCCGCTCGTCGGGCCGCTCGACAGGTGGCGGATGTCGTTGGCGATTTTCATGAGTGAGGCGGCGAGCGTGTTCAGTGCGCCTGCCGCCGAGACGTAGGCGTCCTTCGCGGCCTGGGCCTCGAAGTGGTTCTCGGCCTCGCGGAAGGCGATCCCCGTCGCGTCGGAGATCCGCTCGATGGCGAGGCGCGGAAAGTCGGGGTGGCGGTTGATCCCGGTTCCGACCGCCGTCCCGCCGAGCGCGAGTTCGCTAAGTTCCTCGCTCGCGTTGCGGAGCCGCCGGATGCCGTGCTCGACCTGCGCTGCGTAGCCGCCGAACTCCTGCCCGAGCCGGACGGGCGTCGCGTCCATCAGGTGTGTCCGCCCGCTCTTGAGGACATCGTCGAACGCCTCGGCCTTGGCGGCGAGTGAGGCGTGGAGCCGCTCCAGCGAGGGGATCAACTCCTGCTCGATGCCGACGCGGGCGGCGACATGCATCGCTGTCGGGATCACGTCGTTCGACGACTGACCCATGTTCACGTCGTCGTTCGGGTGGACGCCGTGGTCGCTGCCCATCGACTCGCTGGCGACGTGCGCGATCACCTCGTTGGCGTTCATGTTGGTCGAGGTGCCGCTGCCCGTCTGGAAGATGTCGAGCACGAACTCGCCGTCGAGGTGCCCTTTCGCCACGCGGTCGGCGGCGTCGGCGATGGCGAGGGCTTTGGCGGCGTCGAGGAGGCCAAGCTGATTATTAGCGTGCGCGGCGGCGCGCTTGACAGTCCCGAGGGCCTCGATAAATCGGCGCGGAAAGCGGAGCGACGAGATCGGGAAGTTCTCTTTGGCGCGTTGGGTCTGCGCGCCGTAGCGGGCGTCGGCGGGGACGTGGACCTCGCCGAGCGAGTCTTTTTCGATGCGAGTCTGGGACATTGGGTGATTCGCTGAATGGGTGATTGGCTGATTGGCGTAGTTCCTTCGAGAAGCTGCGAGGGAAGAGGCTGCTAAACTATGACGTTTCCGGTTGCGGTGCCGATCTTCCGAGCGCAACGCGATGGGCTGGCAGCCCAAATCACTCAATCGCAAAGTCACTCATTCACCCAATGAACCTCGTCCACACCGTCGCCGAGATGCAGGCCCGCGCCGATGCCGCCCGTTGCGCCGAGCAGGCGCTCGCGCTCGTCCCGACGATGGGCGCGCTGCACGCCGGGCACCTCGCCCTCGTCGAAGAAGCCCGCCGCCGTGCCGATCACGTCACTGTTTCCATTTTTGTCAACCCGACGCAGTTCGGACCGGGCGAGGACTTCGAGTCATACCCCCGCACCCTCGACGCTGACCTCGACGCGCTCCGCAGCGTCGGTGGGGCTGACCTCGTCTTCGTGCCGGAGGTGGGAGAGATGTACGGTGCGCACGCGGCCACCTCGGTCGAGGTCGAGGGACTGGGCGACCATCTGTGCGGTGCGCATCGGCCCGGCCACTTCGACGGGGTGACGACTATTGTGACCAAGCTCTTTCTGGCGTGCCGTCCGCATGTCGCCGTCTTCGGGAAGAAGGACGCGCAGCAATTCCTTATCCTCCGCCGGATGGCCCGCGACCTCGGCTTCGGCGTCGAGGTGGTCGGCGTCGAGACGGTGCGCGAGGCCGACGGGCTGGCGATGTCGTCGCGGAATCGTTACCTCAGCGCGGGGGAGCGTGAGCAGGCCGTCGTGCTCTCGAAGGCCCTGGCTGACGTGCGGCTACAGGTCGAGTCTGGGGAGCGGCAGGCGGCGGTGCTCGTTGAGTCGATGCAGATGGGGATTGGGTCGGCCCCACTAGCTCGTTTGCAGTATGCTGAGGTCGTCGATACCGAGACGCTCCAACCCATCGAGACGCTCCAGCCGGGGCAAGAAGCGCTCGCCGCCGTAGCGGTCTATTTCGGCGGGGCGCGGCTGATCGACAACACGTTCCTCGACGTGCCTGGTTGATGGAGCCGAGGTCGGGTGAAGAATGCGTCAGGCTGGGACCCCGCAGGGCCGTTCGGCTCTACTAGCCTAGCCGCGCCCGGTATCTTTCGGAAGCGCTTTTAGCCAGCATCTCATCGCGGCGCACCGAGTGTATCTCGCGCCCAACTCTCGACCCCTGACCTTCGACCTACGACTCTCCATGGCTTCTGTCATTCTCTCCGCTGCTCGCACGCCCGTCGGTTCCTTTGGCGGTGCGCTCTCGTCCGTTCCCGCGCCCACGCTCGGCGCGACCGCCATCGAAGGCGCGCTCGACCGTGCCGGGGTCGGTAAGGACCAAGTGAACGAAGTCATCATGGGCAATGTCGTGACGGCGGGCGAGGGACAGGCTCCGGCCCGGCAGGCCGCGCTCGGGGCCGGGTTGCCACAGGGCGTCCACTGTATGACGATCAACAAGGTTTGCGGGAGTGGCATGAAGGCCGTCATGCTCGCCGATCAGGCGATTCGCGCGGGCGATGCCGAAGTGGTGGTCGCGGGCGGGATGGAGAACATGAGCCAAGCTCCGTTCTACCTCGCCAAAGCGCGCTACGGCTATGGCTACGGCAACGGCGAGTTGATTGACGGTCTCTTCCACGATGGCCTCCGCGACGCCTACGACGGCGTGGCGATGGGCGTCGCCGCCGATAAGTGCGGCGAGACGTGCAACGTCCCGCGTGAGCGCCAAGACGCCTTCTCCATCGAGAGCTACACCCGCGCCCAAGCCTCGGTTGAGAACGGTGCATTCGCCCAAGAGATCGTTCCCGTGACCATCAAGGGGCGCAAGGGCGACACGGTCGTTGAGCAGGACGAGGAACCGGCGCGGACCAACTTCGACAAGATCCCGCAGCTTCGCCCGGTGTTCTCGAAAGAGGGTACCGTCACCGCTGCCAACGCGAGCACGATCAACGACGGGGCTGCTGCGCTCGTCGTCACGAGTGAGGCGTGGGCCGAGGCCAATGGCAAGACGCCGGTCGCCCGGATTGTCGCCTCGTCGCAGCACAGCCAGGCCCCGATGGAGTTCACGACGGCCCCCGTTGAGGCCGTCCGCAAGGTGCTCGACAAGGCCGGGCTGACGATGGACGACATCGACCTGTTCGAGGTCAACGAGGCGTTCGCGGTCGTCGCGCTCGCGGCGCAGGACGCGCTCGGGATTCCGATGGAGAAGCTGAACGTGCGCGGCGGGTCGGTCGCCGTCGGCCACCCCATCGGCGCGAGCGGGGCGCGCATCCTGACGACGCTCCTCTACGCGATGGAGGAGCACGACGCCAAGCGCGGCCTCGCCGCCATCTGCATCGGTGGCGGTGAAGCGACGGCGCTCATCGTCGAACGCCTATAGCCCCTCGCCTTTAGCTGTCATTGCAAGGAGCGTAGCGACGAAGCAATCTCCTCGGGCGTGCTTGTCCTTTGGAGATTGCCGCGTCGGCTTTCAGCCTCCTCGCAATGACAGGCGTGATCTCTAGAAACAGCTAGTCTCAACCACCTCACCCATGACCATCAACCACATCGCCGTCATCGGCGCGGGCACAATGGGCAACGGCATCGCCCACATCTGCGCCCTTGCTGGACACGACGTCACCCTGATCGACGTCAACCAGGACCGCCTCGACCAAGGCCTCGCCACCATCGAGAAGAACCTCGCCCGGCAGGTCAGCAAGGAGAAGATCACCGAGGCCGAGCAGGTCGAGACCCTCGCCCGGATCACCTGTGCAACCGACCTCTCCGCCGACACCGCCGAAGCTGACCTCGTCATCGAAGCCGCAACGGAGAATCCGACCATCAAGGCCGAGATCTTCCGCGCTCTTGATAAGGCGACGAAGCCCGACGCCATCCTCGCCTCGAACACGTCGTCCATCTCGATCACCCAGATCGCCGCTGACACCGAGCGCCCGGCGCAGGTCATCGGAATGCACTTCTTCAACCCGGTGCCGGTCATGAAGCTCGTCGAGATTGTGCGCGGGCTGGAGACCTCGGACCAGACGTTCCAGACGATCTACGACCTATCGGAGAAGCTCGGCAAGACACCGGTCGAGGTGAACGACTACGCGGGCTTTGTCTCGAACCGCATCCTCATGCCGATGATCAACGAGGCGATCTACTGCGTGATGGAGGGCGTCGCCGAGCCGAAGGACATCGACACTGTGATGCAGCTCGGCATGGCCCACCCGATGGGGCCGCTCACGCTCGCCGACTTCATCGGCCTTGACGTGTGTCTCTCGATCATGGAAGTGTTGCACCGCGAACTCGGCGACTCGAAGTACCGCCCGTGCCCGCTCTTGCGGAAGATGGTCGTCGCCGGGCGACTCGGTCGGAAGTCGGGACGTGGGTTTTACGACTACTCCCAAAGCTGATGCTTCGCGACCAAACCGTTCTCATTACCGGAGCCTCGGCAGGCATCGGGCGTGCCTGCGCCGAAGCGTTCGCCGAGGTCGGGGCGCGGCTGATTCTTGCCGCCCGGCGCGAAGATCGGCTGAACGAACTCGCGGCGCAGCTAGGTCCGAATACGCACCTCCTCGCGCTCGATGTCCGTGACGCATCGGCGGTGAACGAAGCCATCGCCGGGTTACCCGAGGCGTGGCAGGCGATTGATGTGCTCGTCAACAACGCGGGCCTCTCGCGGGGCCTCCAGCCGGTGTGGGAGCACACCGACGAGCAGATCGACACAATGCTCGACACCAACGTGAAAGGGTTATTGTGGGTTACGCGGGCTGTCGTACCGGGGATGATCGCGCGCGGACGCGGGCACATCATCAACATCGGCTCGACCGCCGGGCACGGTGTCTACGCAGGCGGTTCGGTCTACTGCGCCACCAAGCACGCCGTCGATGCCATCACGCGGGGCCTCAAAGTTGACCTGCACGGCAAGCCCGTCCGCGTCTCGACCGTCGATCCCGGTCTCACCGAGACCGACTTCTCGCTTGTTCGCTTCGACGGCGACGCCGACCGTGCCGATACCGTCTACTCGACCACGACCCCGCTTCAGGCCAGAGACGTGGCCGAGGCTGTTGTTTGGTGCGCCGCCCGACCACCGCACGTCAACATCGCCGAAGTCATCATGATGCCGACCGCGCAGTCGTCGGTCTCTCTCATCGACCGGGAGGAGGGGTGACGCTGCCGCCGCACGCTGAATTGGTAGAGGTGCTGCGTGAGCGGCTGGCCGGGCCGCTGCCTGGGCTGGACGCGCAGCTCACGATGGGGCCGCCGCAGCGAGGCGCGCCCGAGCAGTGGGACGAGGCGCAGCAAAACGCTCGCCGCGCCGCTGTCCTCGCGCTGCTCTATCCGATGGACGGCACCACCGCCGTTGTGCTCACCCAGCGCAACGCGGATCTCAAGGCACACAGCGGCCAGATTTCGTTCCCCGGTGGCAGCATCGACGAAGGGGAGACCCCCATTGAAGCCGCGCTCCGCGAGGGGTGGGAGGAGATCGGGGTCGATCCCGAGGAGCCAGACGTGCTCGGCGTGATGACCGACCTTTACATCCCGCCGTCTGATTTCACGGTCACGCCTATCGTCGCGGCGATCAGTGAGCGACCGGTCTTCCGACCGCAGGAGGAGGAGGTCGATGTGATCATCGAGGTCCCGCTGCCTGCGCTTCTGGACCCGGCGAGCCGCACCTCGGGCCTGTGGACGATCCGGGGGCGCGAAATCGAGATTCCCTACTTCGCGTTCGGCGACTTCAGAATCTGGGGTGCGACGGCGATGATGCTCGCCGAACTGCTTGTCTTGATCAAACGCGAGGGAGGTCAACTATGAATCGTATCGTGCTGGCTCTTCTCGGCGTTGCGTTGGCTTTTGCTGGGTGCGATAGCAAGGAGCCAGCCCCGCTGCTGGACCCCGATCCGCTCGTGGATGAGTTGCCCATCGAGGCGCGATCTTTTTCGATAGGCACAGCGGGTTTCGTGCCCCGAAACTGGCCGAATCCGGTAGAGGACGACTGGCAAGACCTCTTCGCTAGGTTGCCGGACTATGGAGAGCGCTTCGGCGTGCATGTCGCTTGGGATGCCGACTTGACAGCAGAGCATATCCCGACGCAGGTAGACCTCGCGTACACGGTCACGGCGGGTACAGGCACAGTTCCCTACATCGCGCTTGGTTTCGAGCCGGACGCGATGACGCAGCAAGAGGCTGACACCTACTTCGAGGTGAATGGGGACGCCTTCCGAGAGGTTGCCGTCGCCATTGCAGCGACACACCGGCCAGAGATCCTCCTGCTCGGCGTCGAGAGCAACCGCTACTTCGAGAAGAGTGAGCAGGGCTATGAGGATTTCATTGCGGTCTACGCGGAGGCCTATGACGCCATCAAGGCCGTATCGCCCGGTACACTTGTAGCAACCAATCTCCAGTATGAGACGATGATCGGGGCGGCCTTCCTCACGGGAGAACCGCATGAGGAGCACCTCTACCTCATTGAGCGTTTTGGCGAACGGCTCGATCTCATCACGATTACGACCTATCCTTGGCTCGATTTCAACCGCCCTGCCGATGTGCCGGTCAATTATTTCGATGCGCTGCGCGCCTACACGGATCGACCTCTCATGATCACGGAGACCGGCTGGCCGTCCGAGGAGATCGCGGCACCAATGGTGGAAACGAGCGAACAGGCGCAAATTGACTATCTGCTTCGCCTGTTGACGATCACTCGCGATGAGTCCGTCGAGGCACTCATCTGGGTTTTTCCGCACGACCCCAACACGGAGGCGGCGAGTGGCGTCTTCAACCATGTGAGTCTCCGCGAGAACGATGGCACGGCTAAGTCTGCCTACGCCTACTGGCAGGCGCTTCGGTCGCTCTGACTTGGCTCACTGTCGCACTGTCACGCTCATACGTGCGAACTAGAGGCGGCAGAAGTTCTGCCAGCCTGACTGCTTCGTGACACGCGGCAGTTAGAGGTCGTTGTCCGGGGCGATGGTGCTCGCGGACGAGTCCTCTGCTGAGACGGCCGTCACGATAGGTTCGAGAACGAGGCTTTCTTTGAGGCTCGGTTGGTCACGTAGGACGTACTTCCATGACCGAATAAGCGCAGGGAACGCATTCATGACCGTTATAACGTCGGCCCGGGTAAAAGCAAACTGTTCGTCTGAGAGAAGGCCATTGCGGTGAGCCTTCTCCTGGACGGTCCAGATGTTCACGAATCGGTGCGCGAGAAGGGTCGTCCGCATAGCGTCTACCTCGGAGGGCACAAAGGCCGGATCCTGAAGCTTGACTAGCAACTCGGTGAACTGCGGATCGGCATAGCCCCGTTCGTTGAACCGGTTGACGTCCCTCCCGATCTCATACGTGATGGTTGCCTGTGCTATAAGATTGGACTGGCGAACCTCATAGGCTACCAGTAGCAGAGACAAGACCACAGCGATAAGGCCCACTACTTCGATAGTCGCTTTGGCTGCTGAACGGAACGAAGTCTTCATGGCAATAAACCCCTTCTGTCTTTGTGGTAGGAGATGCTCTTGCTCGCCAAGCACTACTGATGGCTAGACGGTCACCGGCTCGACGCGGAAGCCATGCGTGGCTTCGTCCACGAACGCGGCGGGTGCTTCGGTTGAGTGGTAGAGTAGGAGTAGGTGTCCGCCCTCGGCGGCATCGCCGACGATCCGCTTGCGCTCGGCCTGCGAGCGCTCGGGGTCGAAGTCGTACTTGGCCCGGAACGAGCGGGTGATCTGGCCCGGACTCGGCACCACGTCGCCGCCGAAGACGAGGGTGCGCCCGGCGGTGTGGAGGCGGAACAGTTGGTGGTCGCGCGTGTGACCGCCCGTACGCTCAAACTCGATCTCGTCGGTCAGCCAGCCGCTGCCCTCGACGGTCACGAGTTGGCCCGCCGTGTCGAGCGTGTGGATTACACGGTCGCGAGCTTCGGCGGAGACACCCGAATAGGGCGCGTCCATCTCACCCGCTTGCACAACATACTCGGCGTTCGGGAAGGTGGGGAGGTCCATGCCGCTTGCGTCGAGCACGGTGCCGCCCGCGTGGTCGAAGTGGAGGTGCGAGAGGAGGACTTTGGTGACGGCTTCTCGCTCGAACCCGGCGCGGCGGATACCGTCGGTGAGGAACGTCGCGTCGCGCCCGTGGGCGTACTCACCCAGCCCGGTGTCGAGGAGGAGCACCTCGCTCGGCGTCTCGACGAGGAACGGGGTGACGGAGATGAACAGCGTCGCCGGAGGTTGTGCTTCGCCCTCGACGTGCGGCACGAAGCGCTTGTCCCAGCCGACGGTGAAGCGGCCCTCGGGGAGAGGCCAGATGCGAAGGTCGCCGTATTCAATCACTCCTTCTCGTCCTCGTGCTTCTCGTAGGCCTCGATGATGTCCATCACGAGGCGGTGGCGGACCACGTCGCCCCGGTTGAACTCGACGAAGTCGATCCCATCGACGCCGTGCAGTATGCGGGTGGCGTGAACGAGGCCGCTGTCGGCGCGGTTCGGGAGGTCGGTCTGGGTCACGTCGCCCGTGATGATGCAGCGGGAGCCGGGGCCGAGGCGGGTGAGGAACATCTTCATCTGGGCCGCCGTCGCGTTCTGCGCCTCGTCCAAAATCACGAAGGCACTCGACAGGGTGCGCCCGCGCATGTAGGCGAGCGGGACGATCTCGACGACGTTCTGGTCGAGGTAGGCCGCGAGCTTGTCGCGCGGAATCATGTCTTCGAGCGCGTCGTAGAGCGGGCGGAGGTAGGGGTCGATCTTGTCGCGGAAGTCGCCCGGCAGGAAGCCGAGGCTCTCGCCTGCCTCGACCGCCGGGCGGCTGAGGATGAGCTTCTTCACCTGCCGACTCTTGAGCGCCGAGACCGCGAGGGCGACCGCGAGGTAGGTCTTTCCTGTCCCCGCCGGACCGACCGCAAACGCAATGTCGTTCTGTCGCGCCGATTCGACAAGGCGAACCTGTCCCGGCGTCTTGGCCTTGATGACGCCGCCCGATGGCGTGAAGAGGACGACGTCCGTCGTGTCCGCACGCGGCAATCCGTTGCCGACCGTCGTGAGGTCGAGGACGGTGTCCACGTCGCGCTCGGTGAGGTTGCCGTTGCGCGTCAGGATGCGCGTCATTTCGCCGAGCACCTGCTCGATGCGTCGGATCGACTCCTCGTCGCCTTTGAGGAAGAGTTGCTGCCCGCGCGCCGTGATCCGGGTGTCGGCAAATGCCGCTTCGATGGTGCGGAGATAGGTGTCGTTGAAGCCGAACAGCAGGAGCGGCTCGACGCCTTCGATGGTGAGAGTTTTTTCGGCCAAGCGAGAAGTGGATAGGGTGATGTCTATTGGGTGATTGGGTAATTCGCTGATTGGGTGATTGGTTTCCTTGTGAGTTGCCGGAGGGGTTAGTTTAGTGGTTTACTCTGGCTCTTCAATCAGCCCACCCGCTAGGCTTCCGAAGGAATCACTCAGTCAGTCAATCACCCAATGCCCAAGCTCGTCGTCCCGTTCACCAAGATGCACGGTGCGGGGAACGATTTCATCGTCCTCGACAACCGCTTCCTCCACCTCTCCTACGATGAACTGGCTGATCTCGCTCGGCGCTTCTGCCCGCGCCGCTTCGGCGTTGGGGCCGACGGGGTGCTCGCGCTGAGTTCGCCCGAGGAGGAGGGGCACGACTACCGGATGCAGTACGTCAATCCCGACGGCTCGCGGGCCGGGATGTGCGGCAACGGGGCGCGCTGTCTCGCCCGCTTCGCCCGCGCCGGAGGGCTGATTTCCGAGCCGCTCGTCTTCGCCTCCGATGATGGTGTCTACCAAGCCTCTGTCCCCGACGACCCAGAGGCCAATGTGCGCCTGTTCGTCCCGAACCCGAAGCACTTCGACGCGCAGCGGGTGCTCGCGGCAGGCGGGACGGTGTCCTACATCTGGACCGGCACCCACCACACGGTCGTCTTCGTCCGCGACGTGGCGACGGCGAACGTCGAGAAGATCGGCCCGCGCATCCGGCACGACGCAGCGCTGGCCCCGGAGGGAGCCAACGTCAACTTCGTGCAGATCGAGTCAGCGGCTCCGGCGAAGGTGCAGGTGCGGACGTTCGAGAAGGGTGTCGAGGGGGAGACGCTGGCCTGCGGGACGGGCGCGCTCGCGGCGGCGCTTGTGGCACGCCTAATGGACCGCGTTGACGGGGAGGAGGTGGAGGTCGTCGCGCGCGGCGGGACGCTCCGTGTCGGCTTCGCCCTCAACGAGCACGGGCACGTCCGCGACCTCTGGCTCGAAGGCCCCGCCGTCGCCGTGTATCAGGGCATGCTGGAGATATAAACGCATAGAGGCGACCAGTCGGTCGCCTCTACACAAGCTTTGGGTGCTATCGAGGAGTACGGTCCTAGAAGAACAGCGAGCGGTGGTCCTCGATGTCGGCGGCGTCGCGGAGCTTCTCGATCCACTGCGACTGGAGGCGCTGCCGCCGCTGGTTCGTGAGTTCGGTCTTCAGCGCCGTCCGCTCCTCGGCGGTCATAGCCGACACGTCGGCGTCAGTGACGCTGGTGGACTCGATGACGAACACCGAGTTCTCGCCGGTCACAACGCCCGAGGTCTCGCCTTGGTCCAGCCCGAGGAGCGTGCCGATGAAGGCAGGCTCACGCCCGAGACCGGGCACCGTCGTAGCTGAGAGCGCGAGGTCCTGCGTGGTGCGGACGGGGGCACCCACAGCGGCACCGAGTTGGTCCAGCCCACCGCTCGCCTCGCGGAGCTTGGCGGCTTGCACCTCTTTCTTCTTTTCCAGCCGGACACGCGGCTCGATCTCAGCGCGCACGTCCTCGAAGGAGCGGAAGCCCTCCGGCTCGACCTCGGCCACGCGGACGACGACGAAGTCGGTGCCGGTGTCGATTACGTCAGACACGTCGCCGGGTTGGGCACGGGCGATGAAGCTCCGCACGGCGCGGCTGTTGCCGAGGCCGGGGATGAAGGCTTGGTCGCCTTGGACAACGGCTTGCTGGAGGTCCAGCCCGAGGCGTTCAGCCTCGGCGGCGAAGTCGCCACCTTCCTCGGTGTAGTAGGTCAGGTCGTCGGCCTTGTCGCGGACGGCGCGGAGGGTGGCGGAGGTGACGCCGACGGACTGGGCAACCTGCGCAAATTGGACTTCAACGTCAGTGCGCTCTTCGACGCGGATCAGGTGGAACCCGAAGTCTGTCGCTACGGGACCGACGACATCGCCGATGCGTGCTCCGAAGGCTGCTTCCTCAAACGGTGCGACCATCCGGCCCTCGCCGAACCAGCCGAGGTCGCCACCGCGTGCGGCGCTGCCGGGGTCCTGCGAATACTGACGGGCGAGGGTCTCGAAGGATTCGCCGCTCTGGAGGCGCTGCCGGATGTCGAGCGCTTGCTGGCGCTGGGCCTCGCGCTGCTCGTCCGTGTCACCCCGGTTGCCGAAGAGGATGTGGCGGGCGCGGACGGCGGTATTGCCGGTCGAACGGACATCCGTGATCTTGACGAGCCGTGCCTGATCGCCAACGAGCACCGGGCCAGCGACACGGCCCACCGTCGGGTCAGCGAAGATGGCTTCAGCCAAGGCGGTGTCCATGTTGCCCGGCCCGACGTAGGCTCCGGTATAGGGCACCTGCGAGAAGTTCTGGAGGACGAACACCGAGTCATCCTCGGCAGCGGCAAAGGCGTCGGTGAGGTCGGCGAGGTCGCTCAGGACGGAGGCGGAATCCTCGGCGCTCGGTTCCTGCGAGAGCGTGACGAAATCCACGGTGACGGTCCGCTCGCGGGCATAGTCGTCGCGGTTGTCGTCGTAGTAGGCTCGGAAGTCGCGCTCGGTCACCGCGACAGCGCTGTCGGGAATCTCGGCGTAGCGGAGGGCGATGTAGCGACCCTGTGCCGTCCGGTTGCGGCGGATGTACTCCGCGTCAACTTCGGCGTCGGTCACGCGGACGGCGGCCCCGAAGAGCGCGTTCAGTTTCTCAGCGCGGCGCTTGCTGCGGAGGTATTCCTCGATGGCGATCAGGTCCTGCGTGGCCTCGGGGTTGTCGATGGCGCTCTGGAGCAGGCCCCGGTCGAGTTCGCCATCCGCGCCGGCGAAAAGCTGGCGGACGATGGGGTCTGGGTTCGGGCCGGTGAAGAGGTTCTGGACCTCAGCGTCGGTGACGCGGATGCCGAGGCGGTCCATCTCGCGCTCGCGCAGCTTGTTCTCGATGAGGCGATCGTAGACCGTGTCGGAGTACTGATCGCGGAGGGCTTGCGTGGCCGACTCACCCGTCTGCTGCTGGTAGTTGCGGACCTCCTGTTCGAGCGCGCGCGTATACTCCTCGTAGAGCACAGGCTCGCCGTTGACGACGGCGATGTTCTGGCGCTGTTGCAGGCCGATATTGTCAAGGGCACCAGAGTCCTGAAGGACCCACAGGCCGCCGAACGAGAGAACGAGAATCCAGAGAACCACACCTGTGCTCTCGCGCATCTTGGTCATCATGCCCATAACGTCATTGCTCGTGTTAAGTCGGTAGGATCAGAGTCGCGCCACCGCGTGCGGTCCACCGCTTTCGGCGACGAAAAAACCGGCACCCAAGCGACGGGGCCGGCGTGGAAGGGCCAAGAATAGCACGTCTATCCCGCGCAGCCAAGGTATTTTTCGATGAAATGCCAATCCCAGTAGACGGTGAAACAGAAGACGGTAGATAGCAGGCTACCGTCTCATCGTCCGCTTTCCATCGTCTCACTGTCCAGCGTCCTCTGTCTTCAGCCCATCGCATACCGTGCTGCATCGAAGCCTCGGCGGCGTTCGAGCCAAAGGCGCGGTATGCGCTGCGTGTACTTCTCGCACCGCTTGGTCTCGAACCTGATTGGGTAGAGCGTGACGATCTCGCGGCGGGTAGCCTCTACTACGGGCCACAGCCCGAGGCACTGCCAGACGGTGTCCTTACGGTCTATCTCGACCCCAACACAGAGGCCTTCTTCGCTTCCGGCGAACTCTACCGCGCTGATGACGCCTCGGTGCTCGATGGCATCCCTGTTCTTTTCCCACGACGCGCATCGCCCAACTTCCCGGCTCCCGACTCCGCAGACCTCGTCGCCTCGGCTTTTTTCTGGCTATCGGGCTGGCAAGAGGTGGCGACGCGGATACGCGACGAGCACGGGCGCTTCCCGTACAGCGCCTCGCTCCAAGCAGAACTGGGTTGTGCAGAGGAACCCATCGTGGACCGATACCGCGAAATGTTGGCAGAGCAGCTAGCGGCGCTTGGTGTGCCGATCCAGCGGTGGACATGGCAAGGCAAGCCGTGGGCCGTGGCGCTCACGCACGATGTGGACCTGCTTCGCAAGCGGCGACTCGGCACCCTCGCCCGCGCTGCGCTTCGTCGGGATGGGCAGGCTGGAGCCGCCGTCCGGCAGGCCACGCTCGCTCCGAACCCTCGGCGCACGAGTCTGGAGCGCATGGTCAAGGCCGAGCGGGCGCATGGTGTGGGGGCGACGTATTTCTTCAAAACCGCCGCACGCGGACCGTGGGACGTACCGTATTCGACGCGCAGCCCTTGGCTTCGGCGCTTCGTCGCGGGGTTGGCGCGTGACAGGTTCGAGGTCGGGCTGCACCCGAGTTACTTCGGACACGACCACCTCGGGCACCTCATCGAGGAGCGCGACCTGCTCACGATGCTGACCGGCGCACCGCCTGCCTCGGTTCGGCAACACTTCCTCCGCTTCGAGGCTATGACGCCGAGGCTGCACGAAGTCGCTGGATTTCGTCTCGACTCGACGCTCGGGTTTGCCCGGCAGCCCGGCTTCCGGCGTGGTACCTGCTTTCCATTTCCGCTCTTCGATGTGCAGGCGAACGCGCCGCTCGACGTGTGGGAACTGCCGCTCACGGTGATGGACACCACGCTCTTCGCGCATCAGGGCTTGTCGCCCGACGAGGCCGAGCGGAGCATCCTTGACCTTTTCGCTGCATGCCATCGCGTAGGAGGAGTGTGCGTACTGCTCTGGCACAACACGATCTATGACGAGGTGGACTACCCCGGCCAGGCTTCTGTGTTCGAGCGAACGCTCGACCGGGCACTCGGTGACGACGCTGCTGTACTCAGTCTCCGCGACGCCCTCGCCGAGGTTGTGGCATAGCCCGGATCAGCGAACCGCGTGCGCCGTTGGAGCCACCGCCCCTCACGGTTTCGACACCTCTCGTCCCCATGTTTCCGCCTGCGCCCGATACCCACGACCCCGCTGCCGAACACGAGGCCTTCGAGGGGTGGCTGCGGTTGCTGGCGAGCGCTGTCGAGCACGCCCGCGACTCGATTCTCATCACCGACGCCGACCTCGACGAGCCGGGGCCGCGCATCGTCTACGCCAATGCGGCCTTCACCGAGTTGACGGGCTACACGCTCGCCGAGGTGTTCGGTAAGACCCCGCGCATCCTCCAAGGACCGGAAACCGACCGCGCCGTCATCGACCAGCTTCGGGACAAGCTGGAGCGCGGCGAGTTGTCTTCGGGCAAGACCGTGAACTACCGCAAGGACGGCACGACGTTCGTCATGGACTGGGACATTGCCGCCATCAAAGACGGGGCGGGGCAGATCACCCATTGGGTCGCTACGCAGCGCGACGTAACCGAGCAACTCCGCGTCGAACAGTCCCTCAAGCGCAACGCCGAGCAGCTCAAGGAGCGCAATGCTGAACTTGAACAGTTCGCCTACATCGCATCACACGACTTGCAGGAGCCGCTGCGGATGGTGTCGAGCTTCCTCCAACTTCTCCAGCGCCGCTATGCCGACCAGCTTGACGAGACCGCCGACGAGTACATCGCCTACGCGGTGGACGGGGCGAAGCGGATGCAGACGCTGATCCGGGACCTGCTGGTGTACTCGCAGGTCGGGACGCGTGGCAAGGCGTTTAAGCCGGTCGATATGCAGCGCACGCTCCAGACCGTGCTGACGGACCTCGGTCCTGCCTTAGATGAAGCCGATGCAACGATAGAGGTGGCGGACCTGCCGACGGTCGAGGCGGACGAGACGCAGATGCGCCAGTTGGTACAGAACCTCGTCGCCAACGCGATCAAGTTTCGCGGTGAGGCCGTGCCGCTCGTTCGGGTTTGGGCTGAAGAGATCGAAGAGGGGGCGATGTGGCGCTTCGCCGTGGCCGACAACGGCATTGGCATTGCATCGCACCACGCCGACCGCGTGTTCCAAATCTTCCAGCGTCTCCACACCCGCGACGAGTACGAGGGAACGGGCATCGGCCTTGCCATGTGCAAGAAGATCGTCGAGCGCCACGGCGGCCGCCTCTGGTTCGAATCCGATCCCGACGCCGCGCCGGGCACAACGTTCTATTTCACTCTTCCCGCCGCTTCTTCGGACCCTGCCCATGGTTGATGCCACCACTCGCCCCATTGAAATCCTCCTCGTCGAAGACAGCCCCGGCGACGTCACGTTGACCATCGAAGCCCTGCGGGACGCCAAGGTCGCCAACAACCTCCACGTCGCCCGCGACGGGGAAGAGGCGCTCCGGTTTCTTCGCAAGGAAGGGACATTCGAGGACGTGCCGCGTCCGGACCTGATGCTGCTCGACCTCAACATGCCCAAGATGGGCGGGCGCGAAGTCCTCGCCGCGATGCGTGCCGACGAGCGCTTCAAGACCATCCCCGTTGTCGTGCTGACGACCTCGCAGAGCGAAGACGACGTGGCAGCGGCCTATAGCCTCGCGGCCAACTGCTACGTCGCCAAGCCCGTTGACCTCGACCAGTTTCTCGAAGTGGTCCGGGCCATCGACGACTTCTGGCTGTCGCTCGTCAAACTGCCCTCCGAGTGACGCACCCTCACGCTCGCCGCGCCGCGCTCATTGTTTTTGCCAAGCTGCCGGAGCCGGGTGCCGTCAAGACCCGGCTGACGACGCTACTGACGCCGACTGAGGCGGCGCACCTCTACGAGGCCTTTCTCCACGACAGCCTCGACGCCTACGGTCATCTTGAGGCCGACGTACGGCTCTACCTCGCGCCATCGGAGACGCCCGTTCCAGAGGGTTTCGCGCCGGATGGGGTCTCGGTCCATGCGCAGCGCGGCAAGGGCCTCGGTGCCCGCATGCTCAACGCCTTCGTCGAGACCTTCGTGGCGGGTTACGAGTGCGTCGTCATCATCGGGACGGACCACCCGACGCTCCCGCTCGCTTTCGTCGAGTGCGGGTTTGAGGAACTGAACGCGCCGCTCTCTATCGTCCTCGGGCCGAGCGACGATGGCGGGTATTACCTGCTCGGGATGAACGAGGTCTACCCACGGCTTTTCGAGGGCATGGCCTACAGCCACCCCAATGTGTTCGTGCAGACCTTGGAGCGGGCCGAGGCCACAGGGGCTGCTGTCAGCGTACTGCCTGCGTGGTACGATGTGGACACACCGGACGCGCTGCGCCGCCTCATCGCCGACTTGGCATCGGACGAGGCTGTGAACGCGCCACGCAGAACCCGTGAACTCCTCGCATCCCTCGCCGAGAAGCACAGGGACTTAGTGTAGATTGTGACTCTTTAACCCCTCCAGTGGCTGTGCCGATAGGTTGAGTCATCCTGATCCTACCTTTTTATGCAGACCGTAACCGCTCCGACCCAGCAGTCGCTCGCCAACGGCGGCGGCAAGCTCAAGACCCTCGAACAGTTCATCATCGAGCGCCAAGGCGATGTACCCGGCTCGACGGGCCAGTTCTCGCGCCTGCTCCGCGACATCGCCCTCGCGGCCAAGATCGTGGACCGCGACGTGCGGAAGGCCGGGCTGGTGGACATCTTCGGCGAGGCCGGGGGCGAGAACGCGACGGGCGATACCCAGAAGAAGCTCGACATGCTCGCCCACGAAGAGTTCGTCCGGGCGCTTCGCCGGGGCGGCGAGGTCTGCATGATCGGCTCCGAGGAACACGACGAGGCCATCCCGATCAAGACCAATGGTCACTCCGGGCGCTATATCGTGCTGATGGACCCGCTCGACGGTTCCTCGAACGTGGACGTCAACGTCTCCATCGGCACCATCTTCTCGATCTACCGGCTGCCCGACGGATGCGAGGAGCCGCTCACCGAGCACGCTCTCCAGCCGGGCCGCGACCAGGTGGCGGCAGGCTACGTCGTCTACGGGTCTTCGACGATGCTCGTCTACACGACAGGCAACGGCGTCAATGGCTTCACGCTCGATCCCTCCATCGGCGAGTTCCTCCTGTCGCACCCGAACATCCAGACGCCGAACGTAGGCAAGATCTACTCGATCAACGAGGGCAACTATCGCTCGTGGGAGGACGGGACGAAGGAGTACATCAAGTGGCTCCAGATCGAGGACAAGGCCACGAACCGCCCCTACACGTCGCGCTATATTGGCTCGTTTGTGGCGGACTTCCACCGCAACCTACTCAAGGGCGGTATCTACATCTACCCGGCCAACGTGCGCGACCCGCGCGGCAAGCTCCGGCTGATGTACGAAGCCAACCCGATGGCCTTCATCGTCGAGCAGGCCGGAGGCCGTGCCTCCACCGGGAGCCAGCCGATCCTCGATGTGAAGCCCGAGATGCTGCACCAGCGCTGCCCGGTCTACATCGGCAGTGCCGACATGGTCGAGATGGCCGAGGACTTCGTTGCCGGACGGCGGACGCTGTAGGGGTAGCAGAGAAAAGAAGGATGGGAAAGAAAAGAGAGACTAGAAAGCCTACCATGCTTCGTCGCTCTCTTCTCTTTCTTTTTCCTCTCCTCTCTCTTTTCTCCCTTCCCACCGCTGCCCAGACTACGGATTCGACGGCTCGGCGAGCGCAAGCGGCAACCTCCACCACCATCGAGGTTCCCTTTGACCGGCGGCCCGGAGAGCGCGCTACGATGCGCATCGTCAAAACATTCGCCGAGCACGAAGGCGACCTCCTCGCCGACAGTCTGAGTGGAACGTGGTTGGTGGATATGCGGGTGCTCGCGGTTCGTCCGCGTGGCTACACCTTTGCGTGGACCTACCGAGCCGAGGACACAGATGTCGGACGTGACAACGCCGCGCAGCGTGGGGCCCGCTTTGATCTGCTCACCAACACGCTCGAAGGGGTCCCGATTGTATTCCGCACGGACCGAACCGGGCAGCCTCGCGAAATCGCCAACGGGGATAGTCTGTGTGCGGCCATCGGGCGCGCACTCCGGCGGCTCGCCCCGCGCCTCACGCTGACGCAGCGCCCGGCCCTCGCCGCCGTCCGCGCCACCGTGTCGACTGACGCCGGGCTGGAGCACATGCTTCTTGCTGATGCCGAGCGGTTTTATCTTGCCTCCGGCGGGCGCTACCCCGTAGGCCGGGACGTGACCTCCCGCTCGCTGCTCCCCAATCCGTTTGGCGGGGCGTCGATTGCTGCCACCACCAGCTTTCGCCTCCATGCTTTTGCGGCGACCGATTCGGTGCTCACCGTGCGCTGGCGGCAGACGCCCGACGCCCAAGCTCTCGCCCGTGTCATCGTCGATCTGCTGCGCGAGGTGTCGCCGGACAGCCCACGGCTGTCGCCTACCGAGATCGCGCGACGCTTCGGGGTGGAGGAGCAAGCGACGTACCGCATCGACCGGCGGCGGGGTCGGGTGCTCGGTATGGACTATCTGAAGCGCGTACGCTTCGGCGAACGCACCCGAACCGAGCGCGTGATGATGAAGGCGCTCTTCACGTCGGCTGCCCCCGACGCCACAACAGGTACGTACTAAAACGCCCCGGCCCGCCGAAGCAGACCGGGGCGTGGTCAAGCCACGGGGTTAAGATCAGCTTCCGCCGAGGGGGATACGGAGGCCACCGATGATGGTGATAGCCGTTCCGCCTGCAAGCGTGATTCGCCCCATCACGTACGGCTCGAAGTTGCCGAACGCGCCGGGGAAGGAAACACCGCCGAGCAGGTTTAGCCCGATGTCCGAGCTGCTGGCATCGAATCCACCAAATGCTGTGTCGGTATCGACGTTGAAGATGACATACGCGATACCGGCACCGGCGAAGGGTGCAATGGAGCCGCTGGGGGCGAATTTCGCGATGATGTCACCGTTGATCTGGAAGACGGAGGTGCTCACGGTGCCGCCAAAACCGGCGCCGAAGTCTTCCGAGAACACGTACTCAACCGACGGCATGATGCTGAGGTCGAGGTTGCTGATGGCAAACGGAGCGACGAACTCGGCCCCGAAGCCGACGAGAAAGCCGCCGACCACATCTTCGAGGTTGTAGCCGACGTAAGGGATAATGACGAAGCCCGACGCCATCGCACTACCCTCAGGAAGGGTTTCCTGCGTCTGCGTGTTCTTCGCATAGACAAGTCCCTGGGCTTGGGCCTGGGCGGTGGTGAAGGAAAAAGCGAGAGCGAGCAGGAGAACCAGAGCAGAAGCTTTACGCATAGCGGTTGAGGGTTTGGGTTGAACGAGGGTGAACGAGCGTAGCGGTATCGCGTAGAGGGGTGAGCACCCCAATCCATCACGACAATAATAAGAAGCGCGGGTCATTTAATGGAACCACATCTTCATGTGATAAACCGAATGCCTGACGCGCTTGATGGCTTGAGGGGTCACGTTGGGGTTCGTTTGGCTCCAGTCTTTGTTGCACCGGAGCCGCTGGATTTGCATTTCGAGGGATTCAGCGAAGAGGCCTTCGGCCTATTAGAACGCCTCCGCGCACAGCCTCACATCGGGCAGTATCGGAAAGAAAAAGAGACTATTAAGCGGTTTGTCACCGAGCCGTTCAAAGTCTACCGCGATGACCTCGTGCTCAACTGGGTGATCCCGAACCGATTGCCGTTCGAGACGGAGAAGAATGTTTTCAGTCGATTGCTCAAAAACGACTTCGGTGCAGGCGGGTGTCATCATCACCTGTGGATGGCGTTCTACAGCCCGCCACGTCGTCGCCTCACCGACGTGCAGCTCTCGCACGGTCTCTATCCCGACGGGTTCGCGTTCGGCCTTTACGTCGGCGAGTATGCGAAGGGGCTGTTTCGTGAGGCCAAGGCGCGGATGCTGGATCAGCCGAAGCGCACTCTCGCACTCATCAACGACCTCGTCGGGCACGGCTATACGTTCACCTACGCGCCGACGGTGACGAGGCAACAGGTGTCGCCTACCTTCGCCGAGCCTCTTGCATCGCTACCGGATGACCTCGCCCAAGCGAAAGGGTTGTGGATTCGCCGCACCCTGTCGCGGGATGCCGTGCTCGCCGCCGGGCCAAACCTCGTGCGCCACGCCATCGACGCACAGGCCGAGCTTTGGTCGCTCTATCAGTGGTGGGTGGGAGAAGACGTGTCGCGTTCATAGTTTCTCGTTCGGTACACACCTTCGGCTCTGCCCAACGAGAAACCTATGTCTGACTTTGTCCTCGTCCACCGCGACGGTCCCGTTTGCACGCTCACCCTCAACCGACCGGACAAGCGCAACGCTCTCAGCGCCGATCTCGTCGGGGCGCTGAAAGCGGCGCTGGCTGACGCTGCCGCCGAGGAGGCCGTTCGCGTCGTTGTGTTGACGGGCGCGGGCAAGGTGTTTTCCGCCGGAGCCGATCTCGCGGCGCTGGACGCGCTCCAGACGGCCTCGCCGATGGATAACCTTGCCGACTCGCAGCACTTGGCCGAACTGTTCGAGGCGATCTATCGCCACCCGAAGCCGGTCATCGGGAAGGTCAACGGGCATGCCATCGCCGGGGGCTGCGGGCTGGCGGCGGTGTGCGATATCGCGCTCGTTTCGGACCGCGCCAAGCTCGGGTTCACCGAAACACGGATCGGGTTCGTTCCGGCGATTGTGTCGGTCTTCGTCCTCCGCAAGCTCGGCGAGGCGGCGGCGCGCGACCTGATGCTGCGCGGGCACCTCATCACGGCGGACGAAGCGGCGGAGGTCGGTCTCATCATGCGCGTCGTCGCACCGGACGAGCTTGATGAGGCTGTAGCTGATCTCGCCCACGAATTGGCGACCGAGACGAGTGGCACCGCTATCGCGCTCACCAAGCAACTCCTCGCCGATGTGCCGGGGATGGGGTTGAACGAAGCACTCGGCCACGCCGTCCAACTCAACGCCCTCGCGCGGGGCACCGACGATTGCAAGGCAGGCATCGCCGCGTTCCTCGGCAAGACCGACCCGCCGTGGCGGAGCGGCCGGTAGACGGCCTCAACTTTTTAACCCGCCGGGCCGAGCGCTCGCGCCTATCTTGCAGCCCTACCTGATTTCGCTATCCCGCTCATGACTACCTACCGCGACGCTGGCGTCGACATCGCTGCCGGAGACGAAACCGTTGACCGCATCAAGGGCCTCGTCCGCCAGACCTTCACGCCGGGCGTGCTCGCCGACATCGGCGCGTTCGGTGGCTTCTTCGAACTGCCTTCGGGCTACCAAGCCCCGGTGCTCGTCTCGTCCATCGACGGCGTCGGGACGAAGCTGAAAGTGGCGGTGCGCGCCGGACAGCATGACACCGTCGGGCAGGACCTCGTCAACCACTGCGTTAACGATATCGCCGTCTGCGGTGCCCGTCCGCTGTTCTTCCTCGACTACTTCGGCACTGGCAGGCTCGACCCCGACGTAGCCGAGCAGATCGTGAGCGGGTTCGTCGCGGCGTGCAAGGAAAACGGGTGCGCGCTCGTCGGCGGCGAGACGGCCGAGATGCCGGGCATCTACGACGATGGCGACTACGACCTCGCGGGCTGCATCGTCGGGATCGTGGAGCGCGACGGGGTCGTGGACGGCAGCCGCGTAGAGGCGGGCGACGTACTCCTCGCGCTGCCCTCGACGGGCCTCCACACCAATGGGTATTCGCTCGCCCGTGCGGTTCTCTTCGAGCACTTCGAGGTCGATGACCGGCCCGACGAACTCGGCGGCGAGTCGGTTGGCGAGGCACTGCTGCGGGTTCACCGATCCTACCTCGACGCGATCCAAGCATTGATCGCGGACGACCTCGCGCACGGGTTCGCGCACATCACGGGCGGCGGGATCGAAGGCAATACGAGCCGGATCGTGCCGGACGGCCTCGGGCTGGAGATCGACTGGGATAGCTGGAATCGACCTGCGATTTTCAATCTGATCGGGCGGCTCGGCGAGGTGCCGGAGGAGGATATGCGGAGCACCTTCAACCTCGGCGCGGGGTTGGTCGCCGTGGTGCCGCCGGAGAAGCGGGCGCACGCTATCGCCGTGTGGGACGCGATGGGGGAGACGCCGTTCGAGATCGGCCACGTCACGGGATAAGCTGCCATGTCTGATCTCGCTGCCACGCCCATCGCGATGCTCGGAGCCGGAAGTTGGGGCACCGCGCTCGCGCACAGTCTCTCGGTCTACGGTGGGCATGATGTCCGGCTCTGGGCGCGCCGCCCCGCCCTCGTCGAGACGATCCGGCAGTCACGGCGCAACCTCGACTATCTCCCCAACGCGGTGCTCCCCGAGCGCGTCACGGTCACGTCGGATATCGAGGAGGCCATCGACGGGTGTGCACTCATCGTCTTCGCCACGCCGTCGCAGTCGGTCCGTGCGGTGGCCGAGTCCATTGCCGGGAAGGTCGGTTCCGAGCATGCAGTGATTTCCGTCGCCAAGGGCATCGAGATCGGCACGCTCCTCACGACGACCGGCGTGCTCCGCGAAGCGCTGCCCGACGCGAACCCCGATCAGGTTGGTGTGCTCTATGGACCGAGCCACGCCGAAGAGGTCGGTGCAGGCAAACCGACGACGGTGGTAGTGGCGATGCCGAACGACGACGTGGCGCACGACGCACAGGCGGCTTTCATGACGGACCGGCTTCGGGTCTACGTCAACGCCGACCTCGTCGGGGTCGAGATCGCGGGATCGGTCAAGAACGTTATGGCGCTCGCGGCAGGGATGTCGGACGGCGTCGGGTTGGGCGACAATGCGAAAGCGGCGCTCGTCACGCGCGGCCTCGCCGAGATCAAGCGTCTCGGCCTCGCTCTCGGCGCGGACCCGCTGACGTTCTCCGGGTTGGCCGGACTCGGTGACCTCATCGTGACGTGCTTCAGCCGCCACAGCCGCAACCGGTATTTCGGCGAGCAGATCGGCAGGGGACGCTCGCTCGAAGAGGTCGAGGAGGAGATGCGGATGGTCGCCGAGGGGGTTAAGACGACCAACTCGGCCAAGGCTCTCGCCGAGCGGCACGGCGTCGAGATGCCGATTACGGCAGCCGTCTACAACATCCTGTTCAACCACCTCCGTCCTGAAGATGCGGTCTACGAACTGATGACGCGGGCGGCCAAGCGCGAGGATGCTCTTGCACAGATGATGCGCGGGTTATGAGACGTTCTACCCGAAACCTCGCCCCGCTTCAGCCATATCTCCGACATGGACCTGTCCGACATCAAACGGTACGTCAGCTTCGGCGAGGGGCAGCACATCGAGTTCAAGCATCGCGCCCCCCGGCCTGAGCGGATCGCCAAGGAAATCATCGCCCTCGCTAACGCCCGAGGCGGCAAGCTCTTCGTCGGGGTGGAAGACGATGGGACGATCCGCGGGGTACGCGATGTGGAGGAGGAGAGCTTCGCGTTCCGGCAGGCGCTGGAGACACACTGCGACCCTCCAGTGGCCTACGCGATGGAGCGGGTGCCCGTGACGCGCAAGCGTGAGGTACTCGTGCTCGACGTGCCCGAGAGCCGCGAGAAGCCGCACTACCTCGTCGGCATCGTCAATGGCAATGGGCGTGCCCGGACGCCCTACGTTCGCGTTGGCGACCAGAGCATCGAGGCGAGCCGCGAGGCCGTCCGGCTGATGAAGCACGAGCGTGCGCCCGGCGACGTCCGGTTCGAGTTCGGCGACAAGGAGCGGGTGCTGATGCGCTACCTCGACCGCCATGAGCAGATCACCGTCGAGGGTTTCGCCCGGCTCGTCGACATTCCGAAGCGCCGCGCCTCGCAGACGCTTGTCCTGCTGGCAAAGGCGAACCTGCTCCGGTTGCACCCGAACGAGCAGGCCGACTACTTCACGCTGGCCTACGATGTAGAGTGACCCCCTGCTTTGCTAGTGCGGCGAAGCGGAGAGAGCAGGGGGTAGGTATCCGTTTTTGCAAATCGAAAGCGGAGTGACACGGGTTGACACCCCCGTGTGGTATGTTGCGGTCCCGGCAGGAAGTTGGCACTTGTGTCTGTTATTGCAAGGCCATTGACATCTGCTGACTTGCGCGTAGGTTAGAGCGCATCCCACCCTGAAACCCGACTGCCCTGCCTGTGCCCGTCGTCGACGTCATCCCCCTCCACGAGACTGCGAAAGAGCGCTACCTCAACTACGCGCTCTCGGTCATCACTAGCCGTGCGCTCCCCGACATCCGCGACGGCCTCAAGCCGGTGCAACGCCGCATCCTGTATGCGATGTACACCAACCTTAGGCTCGGCACAGAGGCTCAGTTGCCTCCAAAAAGCCGAGGCCGAGTTGGGACGGTTTCTGACGCAAAGGCTGCCAGCTTTGCTAGAGCGATCTACGAAGTAAGCGGTGCAAGGCCTCGAAAGAGTGCCACGGTCGTCGGCGAGGTGATGGGGAAGTATCATCCTCACGGCGACTCGGCGATCTACGACGCGATGGTACGTATGGCACAGCCGTTCAGTATGCGTGTCCCGCTCGTGGACGGGCACGGCAACTTTGGCTCGCTCGACGGGGACAACCCGGCGGCGATGCGCTACACCGAGGCACGATTGACGCCTCCTGGAACTTCATTCTCCGAGGAGATCCGCAAGAAGACGGTCCCGTTCCGCCCGAACTACGATGGCACCCTCTTCGAGCCGGTCGTCCTCCCGGCCCAGTTCCCGAACCTCCTTGTCAACGGCGCGACGGGTATTGCGGTCGGGATGGCGACGAACATTCCGCCGCACAACCTTGGCGAGGTGATTGACGCGGCGATCTACCTGATCGGCAGCCCGAACGCCCGCACTTCGACGCTCGTCGAGAAATACGTCCCGGCCCCGGACTTCCCGACGGGTGGACGCATCCTGAACACGCCCGAAGAACTCGTGGCGATCTACGAGAACGGCGAGGGACCGGTAGATCTGCGCGGTGGCTACGAGATGGAGGGCAAGAGCAAGGTCATCCTGACCTCAGTGCCCTACGGCCTCGCCAAAGCCGACCTCATCGAGAAAATCGCCGACCACATCCGGCACGGCAAGGTTCCGCAGATCGTCGACATCCGTGACGAGAGCACCGACGAAGTCCGCATCGTACTTGAGATCAAGCGCGGGGCCAATGCGGAGGCGGCGATGGCGTATCTCTTCAAGCATACGCCGCTTCAGACGCGCTTCCACGTCAACATGACGTGCCTCGTCCCGACTGACAACCCGGAGGTCGCGGCCCCTAAAAAAGTCAATCTTCGTGAGGCGCTGCAAGCCTTCCTCGACTTCCGCTTCGAAGTCATCGTCAAGCGGCTGCAGTACGACCTCGAGTTGCTCGAGAAGCGCATTCACATCCTGAAGGGCTTCGTCAAGATCTTCGACGCACTTGACGAGGCGATCAAGCTCATCCGCGCCTCGAAGAACAAGGCCGACGCCGCGCAGCGCCTCATGCACCGCTTCGGGATCGACGACGTGCAGGCCGACGCGATTCTGGAGATCAAGCTCTACCGCCTCGCTCGGATGGAGATCGACGCGATCCGCGCCGAACTCGCCGAGAAGGAGGCGCAGGCCAAGGCACTCCGCAAGCTCCTCGGCGATGAGAAGGGGCTGTGGACGCTCATCAAGCAGGAACTGCGCGACCTCAAGAAGCAGTACGCCACCGACCGCCTCTCGCGGGTCATCGGCCCCGACGCGGTGCTGGAATACTCCGCCGAGGACTACATCACGAAGGAGGATGTTTACGTCATCGTGACGCGCGACGGGTGGGTCAAGCGCCAGCGCTCCTACACCGAACTCGACGCGATTCGCGTCCGCGACGGCGACGAGGTAGCCTATGCGCTTGCCGGATCGACCCGCGCTACCGTTGGTTTCTTTACGAGTGCGGGCCGCGTCTTCACCGCCCGCATTGACGACCTCCCGCAGACGACCGGTTATGGCGATCCCGTCCAGAAGTTTTTCGACTTCAAGGACAAGGAGCACGTCGTCGGTGTGGTCTCGCTCGACGAGCGGGTGTTGCCCGATCCGGTGCCGCTCGAAGAGATGGAACCCGAACTGTTCTCCGGCGACGGTGCGCCCGCCGACCTCGACATGGGGCCGTTCGGCGTCGCCCTCACTGATGATGGGATGGCTGTCCGCTTCACGCTCGATGCCTTCGCCGAGCCGTCGAACAAGAACGGGCGCGTGTTTATGCGTGTCGGGAAGGGCAGCCGGGTTGTCGGCGCGAGCGTGAGCCGGGGCGACGAGAACGTGTGCCTTGCCTCGCGCGAGGGGCGGGCGCTGATCTTCCCCGCGCCGCAGATTCCCGTTTTCAAGAACGCCGCGAAAGGCGTCATCGCGATGCGCCTCGACGAGAAGGACCGCGTGCTCGGGTTTGTCCTTTCCGACGCCGCCCGCGAGGGTTTCGAGGTCGAGACCAACCGGGGCCGGACGGAGATCGTGCGGACGACCAAGTTCGAGGTCTCGAACCGGGGCAATAAGGGCAAGAACGTGATCCAGCGCGGCACCCTCCGCCGCGTCGTCCCGCCGCCGGTCGAGTTACACTTGAGCGGTAACGACTGAGGTCCGCGATGCAAAAACAAGACAGAAACTTAATCGCCCCGGAGACCTCGACGCCCATCGCTGTCGAAGACTTGCTTCCCTAATCAGTCAATCCATGAAGGCTATGCGGCTCATTTCACTCTCATACCTACTTGTTCTCATCGTTGCGACGGCAGGGTGTTCATCGATTGGCAGCGCTTTTAAGCCCTCGCCACACACCGCCCCGTCATACGCAGATGCAGACCTCGATACGGGATCACTCGCAGTTGTGCTACAGCAAGGCGACCTTTCTATCGGGGGTAACGCATCGGATTCGTTTGACTTGGAAGGTATCGATGCATTCGCCCCTTTCTTCCTAGACAGCTTTGGAGATAGCTTGATGACGTACGGCTTATTCTCTTCCGTGGAGTCGAGACGAGAAGACGCTCCTATTGCGGTAAAGCAGGGCACCTACCGGGTAGCAAGCAACAAATACGAAGTCTTCGATGCTCCCGCAGAGGGTGTCTCGTTTACGCTGTCGGGAGGCGAGGCTGACTACGTCATGCTAATCTCCGAGTTGAACGTTAGTGCCAGCAAAGCGTTTCCTCACCCCAATCCGTCGATGGGCATGAGTCCACCGACGGCCTGGGCATCTATTGACTATGTCCTGTGGCACAATAGAGACAAGGAAGTGGTGAGCTACGGGCGATTCAGAGACTACATCGTGGCTGACCCCGGATTCGACCGCCCCGAACTCTGGCAAAAGTTGGCCGGTCACTTGGCTTGGCTCACAACGAGGAAAACACCATTCGAGCAGTCCATTTCCTCCTAACTCAGCGGTCTTTGGAGCGCGCGACTTCATCTGATTCAACATGGCAGAAGTAGCAACCACCTACACAGGCAAAGACATCCAGGTCCTCGAAGGGCTGGAGCCGGTCCGCCGCCGCCCCGGTATGTACATCGGCGGGACCGGCAAAGCGGGCCTCCACCACCTCGTCTGGGAGATCGTCGACAACGCCGTGGACGAGGCGACCAACGGGTACGCCTCGCAGATCGAGGTCGTCCTCCACAAAGACGGGCGGAGCCTGACCGTCACCGACAACGGGCGCGGCATCCCGGTCGACAAGCACCCGACGAAGAAGGTGCCGACGATCGAGGTCATCCTGACCACGCTCCACGCGGGCGGCAAGTTCGACGGGGCGAGTTACATCACCTCGGGTGGGCTGCACGGTGTCGGGTCGTCCGTCGTCAACGCGCTCTCCGAGGAACTCGTCGCCGAGGTCAAGCGCGACGGGACGCTCTACCGGCAGACCTACGAGCGCGGCGCGCCGACCTCGAAGCTGAAGAAGGTCAAGACGGGCGTGCGCGGCACCGGCACCAGCATCTTCTTCCGGCCCGACCCGGACATCTTCGAGACCGTCACGCTCGACCCGGCGGTGATCGCCGAGACGTTGGAGGTCAAGACCTACCTCAACGCTGGGCTGAAGATCGTCTTCAAGGACGAAGTCAACGGGCAGCGGCACGAGTACGAGCACGAGGGCGGCATCGCCGAGTACCTCGAAAAGCTGATCGTTGACGACACGGCACGGCCCGTCCACCCGGAAGCGTTTGTCGTTAGGCAAGAATTGGAAGAGGGCGGGCGGATCGAGGTGGCGCTGCACTGGACCGAAGCGCCCAAAGAACAGATTCACTCGTTCGTCAACGGCATCCCGACGCGGTTTGGTGGGACACACGAGCAGGGCATGAAGGACGCCGTCACCAAGTCCGTCCGCAACTACATCGACACGCACGACCTCGGCCAGAAAAAGCTCGACATCACCGCCGACGATATCCGCGAGGGGCTGTACGGGATCGTCAACCTGTTCATCGTCGAGCCGCAGTTTCAGGGGCAGACGAAAGAGCGGCTGAACAACCCCGAGGCGCGTAGTGTCGTGTCGGGTGTTTTGCGGATCGACTTCGAGCAATACTTGAATGCCCACCCGACCGTTGCCGAGGCCATCGTCACCCGGATTGTGCAGGCCGCGAAGGCGCGCGTGGCGAGTCGGTCGGCGGCGCAGCAAGCCCGCCGGAAGTCCGCTGTCAGCCACCGTCTCAACCTCCCCGGCAAGCTCGCCGACTGCTCGTCCACCGACCCCACCGAGAGCGAACTCTTCATCGTTGAGGGCGACTCGGCGGGTGGTTCCGCCAAGCAGGGGCGCAACCGGAACACGCAAGCCATCCTTCCACTCAGGGGCAAAGTCCTCAACGCCGAGCAGGCGACGACCGCGAAGGTCAGCGCCAACAAGGAACTCTCGAACATCGTCGACGCCCTGGGCTGCGGGCTGGGCGACGACCTCGACACCGGCAAGCTGCGCTACCACAAGGTCATCCTCCTGATGGATGCCGACTCCGATGGGCACCACATCGCTACGCTGCTGCTGACGTTCCTCTACCGCTACATGCGCCCGCTGATCGACGAGGGTTATGTCTACATCGCGCAGCCACCGCTCTACCGGATCGATGCCGGGAAAGAGACCTACTGGGCGCTCGACGAGGCCGACCGAGAGAAGATTCTTAAGAAGCTGGCGAAGGGCCGGGCGAAGCCGGAGATTCAGCGTTTCAAGGGGCTAGGCGAGATGATGCCTGCCACACTGAACGAGACGACCCTCGATCCCGCTACCCGCCGCCTCCTGCAAGTCACCATCCCTGATGGCGAGAAACTGGAGACCGAGAACACCATCTCCGACCTCATGGGCCGCGACTCGACGCCGCGCTTCGAGTTCATCATGTCCCACGCCGCCGAGGTCGAGGAGCTCGACGTATAACCTCAATCCAGCAGTCCTGTGACCAACTCGGGGAAGAGGATGATGAGCAGCAGCCCGACGAGTTGGATGCCGATGAACGGGAGCACGCCCCGGTAGATGTCGGTCGTCTTGACCTCGGGCGGGGCGACGCCGCGCAGGTAGAACAGCGCGAACCCGAACGGCGGCGTCAGAAACGAAGTCTGGAGATTCATCCCCACCATCACCCCGAACCACACGAGGTCCACGCCGAGGAGCGCGGCGGCGGGGGCGAGAAGCGGGATGATGATGAAAGCGATCTCGAAGAAGTCGATGAAGAAGCCCAGCACGAAGATCACGAGGTTCGCCACGATGAGCAGCCCGATCACGCCGCCCGGCAGGTTGGTGAGCAAGTCCTCGATCCAGATGTCGCCGTAGAGGCCGCGGAAGACGAGCGCGAAGGCGGTACTCCCGATGAGCAGGAAGACGACCATCGTGGTGAGGAGTGTCGTCGTCTTGGCCGTCTCCCACAGTGCCGACCGGGTGAGCCGCCGGTTGATGAGCGCGAGGACGGTCGCGCCGACGGCTCCGAGCGCGCCCGCCTCGGTCGGTGTGGCGATCCCGGCGAAGATACTGCCGAGGACGACGACGATCAGCACGAGCGGCGGCAGCAGCACCTTGACGACTCGCCCCACGAGCGCCGCACCGTGTTCGCTTCGTGCTTCGGCGGGCAGGGCCGGGGCAGCCTCCGGTTTGAAGAACGCGACGCCGACGATGTAAAGCGCATACAGTCCAGCCAGCATGACTCCCGGCACCAGCGCGCCCACGAACAGGTCGCCCACGGATACGCCGAGTTGGTCGGCGAGGACGATCAGCACGACGCTCGGTGGGATGATCTGCCCGAGGGTGCCCGAGGCCGTGATGACGCCCGCCGACAGCGAGGCGTCGTAGCCGTAGCGGAGCATCACCGGGAGTGAGATCATCCCCATCGCTACCACGCTCGCGCCGACCACGCCCGTCGCCGCCGCGAGGAGCGCGCCGACGAACACGACGGCGAAGGCCAGCCCGCCGCGCATCCGCCCGAACAGCGCGCCGATAGTCGTCAGCAAGTCTTCAGCGAGGCGGCTCTTTTCGAGCATCGTCCCCATGAAGATGAAGAACGGAACGGCGAGCAGGATCGCGTTCGACATCACCCCGAACGTCCGGTCGGCCATCGCGAGGAGGTACGGCCCTTCGAAGAACCCGAACTCGACGCCGAGGAGCGCGAAGCCGAGCGCGGTCCCGCCGAGGGCGAAGGCGACGGGGTAGCCGCTGAAGATCAGGAGCAGCGCCGCCGCGAACATCAGCGGCCCGAGGAGGTCGGCGGTCACGGCGGTGGGGGGTGTGAGAGGGTGGGAGTGTGAGAGTGGGGCAAGTACGACGGTACCCTCACACCCCCAAACACACAGACACTCATACTCATCATCAGACACCCTCCGTCGCGTGATGCTCCGGCGGCGCGGTCCCGCCTCGCAGCCGGTCCGTCGCCTTGATCGCCTCGGCGATGCCTTGCAGCAGGAGCAGGACGAAGGCCACGGGGACGAGCGCCTTAATCGGGTAGCGGGGGAGTCCGCCGGGGTCGGGCGAGACCTCGCGCACGGCCCACGACTCGGCGACGCTCGGCCACGTCGCCCACAGCATCAGCCCGCAAAAGGGAATCAGAAAGAGGATCGTTCCAAGGAGGTCGATCCACGCCTGCCCACGCGGACCGAGCCGACCGTAGAGCACATCGACCCGGACGTGGTCGTTCTCGCGCAGTGCCCACGCCGCGGCGAGGAGGAAGACGGCGCTGAAGAGGTACCACTGCCCTTCGAGAAAGGCGTTCGAGGTCAGCGACAGCCCGAGCGGTCGCCCGACGTAGCGCAGCAATGCCGTCAGTGCGCCCAGCCCGATCATACCGAGCAATAGGCCACACGCCACCTTGCCGATGGCGGCGTTGATCCGGTCAATGGTATGAGCGAAGCGGAGCAAAAGGGTGTAGTGAGTTCGCCCGGAAGCTAGCGTTCGCATCGGGACTTGCGCCACCTGCTGTCATTGCGAGGAGCGAGGCGAAGCCGAGCGACGTGGCAATCTCCCCAAGTCGCCTCCATTTCTCTGGAGATTGCCACGTCGGCCTGCGGCCTCCTCGCAATGACAAGCATGGATGGAAAGGAGTGCCCTACTTCAGCCCTAGCTCGATCCGCAGGTCGTCGATGGCGCTGACGGCGATGCCATCGACGTAGTTGTTGCGCTCGTCGTCTGCATGACCTTTTACCTTGACGAACTTGACCTCGTGTATCGCTTTAAGGCGGAGTAGCTCTTCCCAGAGGTCGCGGTTCTTGACGGGCTTCTTGCCCGCCGTCCTCCAGCCGCGCCGTTGCCAGCCATCGATCCAGCCCTCGGCGAAAGCGTTGACGATGTAGGCGCTGTCGGTGTGGACGGCAACTCGGCATGGCTTCTTCAGCGCCCGTAGTCCCTCGATCACGGCCATCAGCTCCATCCGGTTGTTGGTTGTCTCCGGCTCCGCGCCTTTGAGAGTTTTCTCGTGCGGGCCGGACTGGAGGAGGACGCCCCAGCCGCCGGGGCCGGGGTTGCCGGAGCACGCGCCGTCGGTGTAGAGGGTGACGTGTTTCACAGAGGGTTGGGAAAGCGGGCGGGACTTATCGGGAAAAGCAACGTACTGCACCCGGCCCATCGTTCCTGTGAAAGCCTCTCCAGTTTACCTGTGCTCCCATGAAGTTTGTCGACTATGTCACCATCTCCGTCCGAAGCGGTAAAGGCGGGGCCGGGGCGGCCACATTCCGCCGCGCCAAGTACGAGCCGAAGGGCGGACCTGACGGTGGCGATGGGGGAGCCGGCGGCTCGGTCATTCTCGAAGCCGACAAGAACCTCTACACGCTCCTCGATCTGCGCTACAACCGCCACCACTTCGCCGACCACGGGCAGCCGGGGCAGAAAGCGCAGAAGACCGGCAAGAGTGCGGATGATATCGTCCTCCGAGTGCCCACCGGAACTGTCGCACGCGACTCGGAGACGGACGAGTTACTCGGCGAGTTGATGGAAGATGGCGACCGGGTCGTGCTCGCACAGGGCGGGCGTGGTGGGCTGGGCAACGTCAATTTCAAGAGTGCCACCAACCAAGCTCCGACCTACGCCCAGCCCGGCGAGCCGAACGAAGAGCGCGAGGTCACGCTCGAACTCAAGCTCCTCGCCGATGTCGGCCTCGTCGGGTTTCCAAACGCGGGCAAGAGCACCCTCGTCTCCACACTCTCGGCGGCGAAGCCGAAGGTGGCCGACTACCCGTTCACGACGCTGGAGCCGAGCCTCGGGATGGTCTACCTCGGCGACCACCGCTCGTTCGTCATCGCCGATATCCCCGGCATTATCGAAGGTGCGAGCGACGGCAAGGGCCTCGGCATCCGCTTCCTCAAGCACATCGAGCGCAATGCCGTCCTCCTGTTCGTCGTGCCCGCCGATGGGGACGATCCGGGCGCGCAGTACCAAACCCTCCTCGCCGAACTCGAAGCGTTCAGCCCTGATCTCCTCGATAAGCCCCGCCTCGTCGCCCTCTCCAAGACCGACCTCCTCCCGGCGGATATGCTCGACGCCTTCGTCGCCGACGCCCGGAGTGGCTTTCCCGACGGCATCGAGGTGTTGCCCGTCTCCGCCGTGGCGCAGCGTGGTCTGGAGCGGCTGAAAGAGGCGTTGTGGCAGCGCGTGGAAGCAGAGCACGCGATGGAGTAGAGCACCCTATCTTCCGCTCTTTCATTCCTCCGTTCTTCCGCTCCTGAAACGTGGATCTCTTTGCCCGCACTGCACCGACTGACGTTGACGAACTGCGGGCGCTCGTGGCACTCTCGCTCGTGCCGGGGGTGGGGCCGGGTCGGATTCGGTCGCTGCTGGCGCACTTCGGCTCGGCGACGGAGGTGCTGTCGGCTCCCCCGCAGGCGCTGGCTCGCGTGGAACGGGTCGGGCGGAAGACGGCGCAGGCGATTGCTGACTTCGAGGGCGAGGCGGAAGTAGACGACCAGTTCGTCCGCGCCGAGCAGATCGGGGCCCAACTTGTGCCGCTATGGGACGAGCGCTACCCCTCGCTCCTCCGGCAGATCTACGATCCGCCTGCCGTCCTCTGGCTGCGTGGCGATCTGCTGCCGCAAGATGAGCGAGCCATCGCCATCGTCGGGACGCGAAAAGCGACGGACTACGGCAAGCGCGTTGCCCACGACTTCGCCTTTGAATTGGCGCGGCGCGGGTTCACGATTGTCAGCGGTCTCGCCTATGGCATCGACGCGGCGGCGCACCGAGGGGCACTCGAAGCCGGGGGCCGGACGCTCGCTATCCTCGGCTCCGGCGTGGACCGCATCTACCCGGCGAAGCACAGGTCGCTCGTCGAGCAGATCATCGTGGGGCAGGGCGGAGTGCTCTCCGAGTTCGGCCTCGGAGCTGCACCTGATGCGCCGAACTTCCCACGGCGGAACCGGATCATCGCGGGCCTATCGCTCGGGACGTTCGTCGCCGAGGCGCGGGCGACGGGTGGAGCGCTCATCACGGCGTGGATGGCGCTGGAGCAGAACCGCGAGGTGTGGGCCGCGCCCGCCGCGTTGTTCTCCCCGACGGGCGAGGGCACGAACCAACTCATCCGCAAGGGCTACGCGACCCTCGTGACGAGCGTGGACGAATTGCTCGAAGAACTCGAAGGCCAGATAGAAACCAAGCCTGAAGCCCAAGCCGAAGCACGCCCTGCGCCGCCTGTGCTGAACGGAGCCGAGAAGAAGCTCTACGAAGCGCTCACCACCGAGCCGGTTCACCTTGATACCCTCTGCGAGCGCGCCGGTCTCGATAGCTCGTCGGCGTTGGTCTACTTGCTGTCGCTTGAGTTCAAAGGGTTGGTCCGGCAGCTTGCGGGCAAGCAGTTTTTCCGTTCATGAAAGTCGCCCTCCTCATTGTGGCAACGTTTGTCATCGGTGCCACCGTGCTGCCGTTCATTCGCGAGCCGCACTGGTGGATTCGGATGTTCGACTTTCCCCGTGCTCAACTCACCGTGCTCGGAGTTATCACGCTCATCACCTTGGTGCTGTCCGTCGAGCGGGGCCACTGGCTCGACTACGTGATGGTCGGGGCGCTTACGCTCTGCCTTGCCGTTCAGCTCTGGCGCATCTGGCCGTACACCGCGCTCTATCCCGTGCAGTCGTCCGATGCGGAGGTGACAGCGGGCGACCGGACCTTCCGCCTCGTTGTCTCGAACGTGCTGATGGACAACCGCAAGGCCGATCAGTGGCTCCGCGTGATCCGCGACGCTGAGCCAGACCTCGTGGTGGCTGTCGAAACCGATGCGTGGTGGGCCGAGCAGGCGCAGGTGCTCGAGGCGGATCTGCCGCATACCGTGTCGGAGCCACTCGACAACACCTACGGGATGCTGGTCTACTCACGCTGGCCGCTGCACGAGGTCGAGACGCGGTACCTCGTCGAAGAGGACGTGCCCTCGGTGTGGGGCCAGGTCGAACTGCCGAGCGGCGACCGGGTCCGGTTTGCGTTCATTCACCCGCGTCCGCCGCGACCCGATATCCAGCAGGACTCCGAGGCACGCGATGCCGAACTTGTCCTCGTCGCCCGAGAACTGGAGGATGCCACTGGGCCGGTTATCGTCGCGGGCGACCTCAACGACGTGGCGTGGAGTTACACGACGCGCCTCTTCCAACGTATCTCTGGCCTGCTCGACCCACGCATCGGACGCGGGCTGTATTCGACGTTCCATGCGGACTATCCCGTGATGCGCTGGCCCCTCGACCATGTCTTCCACTCGAGCGATCTTCAGGTCATCTATCTCGACCGCCTTGGGCACGTCGGCAGCGATCACTTCCCGATCATGATTGACCTCGCCTACGAGCCGAAGCGGAGCGATGAACAGGTTGCCCCCGAAGCCGACGCCGAAGACCGGGAGGCTGCCGAGGACATCCTCGAAGACGCTGCCGAGGCACAAGCTGAGGAGACGCCCGAAGAGAAGCGCGAAAAACAACACCAAGACCGATGACGCTCGACGATCTTCGCCGCCACTTTCCACACACCGACGAGTGGGCCTACCTCGACCACGCTTCGACGGGCGCGCTCAGTCGTCCCGTGATGGAGGCCGTCGGGGCGTTTCTCGACCAGCGCCACCGGACGAAGCCGAACAACTACTTCGACGTCGAGCCTATCGTCCAGCGCGCCCGCGCGCGTGTCGCCCTGTTGCTTGGAGCCGAGACCGAGCGGGTCGAGTTTGCGCCGAACACGTCGTCGGCGCTGAACGTCCTCGCGCAGGGGCTGGACTGGCAGGCGGGCGACCGGATCGCGGTCCCGGCCTGCGAGTTTCCGGCCAACGTCTACCCGTGGCTCGGGCTGCGCGAGCGCGGCGTCGAACTCGACTTTATCCCGCACGACCGGGGGACGTTTACCGTCAAAGACGTCGAGCGGACGATCACGCCGAGGACGCGGCTGGTCTCCGTTAGCTGGGTCCAGTTTCTCTCCGGTTTCCGCGCCGACCTCGACGCCATCGGATCGCTCTGCCGCGACCGGGGCGTCCTCTTCTCGGTCGATGCGATCCAAGGTGTCGGAGCACTGAGGATGGACGTAGCAAACCTCCCCATCGACTTCCTCGCGTGCGGCGGGCACAAGTGGGTGATGGGGATGCAGGGCACGGCGTTTTTCTACATCACCGAAGCGCTGCAAGCCCAGCTTCGCCCCGTGCGCGGCTGGCTCAATGGACCCATCGATTGGGACGATTTTCTCGCCTACCCGACTGATTTCCACGAGGACGCCAAGCGATTCCGCATCGGCACGCTGAACCATGCGGGCATCGTCGCGCTCGATGCGGCGGTCGGGTTACACCTCGGCGCCGGGCGCGACTGGTGCGAGGCGCAAGTGCTCGAACGACGTGAGCAGATGGCCGACGGGCTGGATCGGCTCGGGCTGCGGCGCTACGGCTCGGAAGACGCAAAGCATGCCTCGGGCGTTGTCGCGGTCGAGCATCCCAACCCGGAAGCGGTGTTCGACCTCGCCCAAGAACGCGGTGTCGCCATCGCCGTGCGCGACCGCAAGCTCCGCTTCTCGCCGACCTATTACAACACGCCGGAGGAAGTAGACCGAGCGCTCGAAGTCGTCGCCGATGTGAGCACGACTCGGATTGCCCAAGCAAGTTGATAATGCCATCGTAGGGGCGAACCCATGTGTTCGCCCATCCCAAGTTTGGCAATCTGGTTGGGCAGACACGCAGGTCTGCCCCTACCTTGCATCATGGAAGAAAAGCAAGAAACCCTCGTCGTGGTCGAGGTGCCGGAGGGCTATCACGCCGGGCAGCGGCTCGACGTGTATCTCACTGACTACCTCCCGAACGCTTCGCGCGCGAAGGTGCAGCGCGGCATCAAGGCAGGCGACGTGTCGGTCAATGGGACGGTGCAGACGAAAGTCTCGACGCCCGTCGCAGCGAACGATCGGATCGAGTTCGTGCTCCATCGCCCACCGCCCATCGAGGCGAAGCCCGAGGCGATCCCGCTCGACATCGTCTTCGAGGACGACGCGCTCCTCGTCGTCAACAAGCCTGCCGGGCTGGTCGTGCATCCGGCGCACAAGAACCGGACGGGCACGCTCGTCAACGCGCTCCTGCACCACGTCGGTGGCGGGACGCTCTCGTTCGAGGACGAGGAGGAAGGTGACGATGACGAGGTCGGCCTCTCGACTGCGACGGCGGCCCCGCGCTTCGACGGCGACGTGACGGTCCGCCCCGGCATCGTCCACCGGCTCGACAAAGGCACCTCGGGCTTGCTCGTCGTGGCGAAGACCGATGCGGCGCACGCGGCGCTCGCCCGGCAGTTCATGGACCGGACGACGCGGCGGCGCTACCTCGCCATCGTCTGGGGGATGCCGCCCGAATCCGGCACGGTCGAAACCTATATCGGGCGCGACGTGCGCGACCGGCGCAAGATGGCGGTCGTGCCGGAGGACCGGGGCAAGCACGCCGTGACGCACTTCGAGACCGTCGAGGCGATGCGGCACACGGCGCTCGTGCAGTTCCGGCTAGAGACCGGGCGGACCCACCAGATCCGCGTCCACGCCCGCCACCTCGGCCACCCGATCCTCGGGGACGAGACCTACGACGGCACGGCGATCCGGAGCGGCCTGGACTCCGGCAAGCGGCGGCAGTTCTTCCGCAATCTCTTCGAGGTGATGCCGAGGCAGGCGCTCCACGCCGCGACCCTCGGCTTCACGCATCCGACGACCGGCGAGGCGCTCGACTTCGCCGCGCCGCTGCCCGACGACATGCAGCACGTCCTCGACCGGCTGCGGGCGGTGGAGGGGGCATAGCCTTTCGATAGCGCTTGTCATCCTGAGCGAAGGCCCGGAGAGCCGAGAAGGCCCGGAGAGCCGAGAAGGCCCGGAGAGCCGAAGTCGAAGGATCTCTCTTGGCAGTCTCACCAGAGATCCTTCGACTCGCTTCGTTCGCTCAGGATGACAGGATGGAATGGTTTGCGGCATCTGAACGACCCCGGCTCCGGCGCGTATATTCTGCCGCCATGCCAAACGCCGACACCGATACCCTCTCCATCGCCGATCTGCTGACTCCCGCGACCGTCCGCGTCGGTCTGGAGGGGGCGGACAAGCCGGAGGTGCTCAACGCGCTCATCGACCTGCTCGTCGGGCACGAGGATGTGGTCGATCTCGACCGGGTGCGGCAGGACGTGTTCGTCCGTGAGGCCAAGCTGTCCACGGGCGTTGGTCTCGGCCTCGGGCTGCCGCACGCCCGGACGTCCGACGTGCGCCGGACCGTCGCTGCCTTCGCTACGACCGCCGGGCCGGTCCCGTTCGAGTCGCACGACGACGAGCCGGTGCGGATGCTGTTCCTGCTCATCGGGCCGGAGGGGGAGCGGGGGCACCACGTCAAGCTGCTCGGCCGCATCTCCCGCCTAATGAACCGCTCCGACTTCCGCGACGCCCTTCTCGCTGCCAAGACGTCGGACGAGGCGCTCGCTCTGTTCCGCGAAGCCGAGGCGGAGCTTGCAGTATAGTTTACATTTTCAGCAATCATGATCGCAGAAGGTTACGCTCTACCCTCTCACGAACTCGTTTCGCTTGACTCTGTCATCTTTTCTTCCACGTCGAGAGATTTGCGCCTCTTGGCGACGTTCCTTAGTGAGGTAGCGGATCTCATGGAAGAGAGGGGAGATCAGTTTAGCCACGCCCATCTTCGAGATCACTACGATGGCTGGCCTCACGATGGTCCAGATGTTATCGTGTCAAGCAGCGCCAGTTCTGATACTTGAGCGGAGAGCAGATGACCTTTCAGAACATCCCCGGCACGTTCGACATTTTGCCTGACGCCTACGACGCGGGTGGAGCGATGGTCTACGGTAGCGCGGCGTGGCGGCACGTTGAGGCGACGGTACGCGACGTGATGCGCCGCTTCGGCTTTCAGGAGATCCGCACGCCGGTCTTCGAGCCGACGGACCTCGTCGCGCGCGGGGTCGGCGGCACGACGGATATCGTGCAGAAGGAGATGTTCGCCTTCACGAAGGGGAGCACCGACTATGTCCTCCGGCCCGAGATCACCGCGCCGGTCATGCGGTCGTACCTCCAGCACCACCTCGCCCAGCGCGGCGGGACCCAGAAGCTCTACTACATCGGCCCGTGCTTCCGCGCCGAGCGCCCGCAGCGGGGCCGCTTCCGCCAGTTCCACCAGTTCGGCACCGAAACGTTGGGCACCGACGACCCCCGCGCCGACGCCGAGACCATCGCCTGCATGGTGGCCGTCTACGACGCCTTTGGCATCACCGGGACGCGGCTGCGGATCAACACCCTCGGCGACGCCGAGAGCCGCCCGCGCTACCGCGAGGCGCTCCGTGCCCACCTCGCCCCGCACGCCGACCAGCTTTCCGAGACCAGTCGCCGCCGCCTCGACACCAATCCGCTCCGCATCCTCGACACCAAGAGTCCCGACGAGCAGACCCTACTGGAGGACGCGCCGCTACTGATCGACTATGTCGACGACGCGAGTCGTGCCCACTACGAGACCGTCAAGGCGCTCCTGACGAGTCTGGACATCGACTTCGTCGAGGACCCCCGGCTCGTGCGCGGGCTGGACTACTACACGCAGACGGCGTTCGAGCTAGAGAGCGACGACCTCGGCGCGCAGAGTGCGCTTGCGGGCGGCGGGCGGTACGATGGGTTGGCCGAAGCGGTCGGGAGCAAGCAGGCCGTTCCGGCGGTCGGCTTCGCTGCCGGGTTCGAGCGGCTTTTTCTCGCCCTCGAAGCGCAGCAGGTCGCGCTGCCCGACCGGCCCGATCCGGCGGCGTTCCTCGTCGCGCTCGGGGAGGAGGCCGAGCGGTGGGTGTTCGCCGCCGCGCACCGGCTGCGGAAGGCGGGCCTCGCGGTCGGCCTCGACGTGCGGGGGCGCTCACTGAAGGCGCAGATGAAAGAGGCCAACCGGCAGAACGCCCGCACCGCCGTCATCGTCGGCAAAGACGAACTGGCGGCGCAGGCGGCGCAGGTCAAGGACATGGAGACCGGCGAGCAGTGCAGCGTCCCGTTCGATGAGTTGGCGGAAGCGCTCAAGAGGAGTGAGGTATGAGAAGCTGCTCTACAGAAAACAGTCATGCCCGACCCTGATCGGGCATCCAGAGGATTAGCAAGCCCGGTGGGTCCCCGCCTGCGCGGGGATGACTAGCATTAACGTGGGGTAGGTGAATCATTGAGCACGCTCTGAGTGCAAGTGAAATGATCGTCCGGTCTCCGGCGTTCAGTGTTCGGCCCGTATCATTGCAATGGTCTGAAGGTGCAAGAGCATGTCATCCTGGGCGAAGGCCATCGGCCGGAGTCGAAGGATCTCTGCGGGCACGGGTTCGGTAATCACTTCCAGTTCTGCCCAGAAAGATCCCTCGACTACGTTCTTGCAGGACTCCGCTCGGGATGACAAGTACGCTACCTCTGTGCAAGTCCTGATTCTCGCTATTCCCATCACTCCGCCGTATGTATCCTCGCATCACCGACATCTTCTCCGACCTCTTCGGGTTCGAGTTCCCCGTTCCGCTCTTCTCGTTTGGGTTGATGGTGGCGACGGCGCTGCTGACGGCGGCGTGGCTGGCGCGAAAAGAGATGGACCGGATGTACGCGGCGGGGCAACTCAAGGCCGTCGAGATCAAGGAGCCGGGCAAGAACGGGCGCGTCAAGACGGTCAAGGCGAGTCCGTCGGCGCTCGTGTGGACGATGCTGCTGATCGCGGCCGTCGTCGGCGTCGCCGGGTCGAAGCTGTTCCACATCATCGACTACTGGGAGCGCTTCGTCCTTGACCCGGTCTCGATCATCTTCTCGACCTCGGGACTGACCTTCTACGGCGGGCTGATCTGCGCGGGCCTCGCGATTGCCTACTACGCCAAGAAAAAGGGCCTTCGCGTCCCACTCATCGCCGATGCCGTCGCGCCGGGTTTGATCCTCGGGTACGGCATCGGTCGGATCGGGTGTTACCTCTCCGGCGACGGCGATTGGGGCATTTGCTCGAACCTCGCCGACAAGCCCGGCTGGATTCCTAGCTTCCTCTGGAGTGAGACCTTCCCGCGCAACATTCTGGAGGTAGACGTGGTCGCCGACACGATCACCAAGATGGAGCGCAACGGCATGTCCACCGAGGTGTGTCAGGGCGCGACGGGCGTGTATCCGACGATGCTCTACGAGTTTGCGCTCGGTACGATACTTTTTGCCGTGCTGTGGGCGCTGCGGACGCACCCGTTCAAGGCGGGCTGGCTGTTCTCACTCTACCTCGTCTTCAACGGTGTTGAGCGCTTCCTGATCGAGACGATCCGTCTCAACCCGGAGCTGTCGTGGATCGCGCTGTCGCAGGCGCAGTTCATCGCCATCCTGATCGTGCTCGCGGGCGTTGTCGGGCTGGCCCTAACCACGCGCCGCCGCGCCGCCGATCCCGTTCCAGTGAGTTGATGATGTCGGTTAATCACATTGAACTTGTCATTCCGAACGAATGTGAGGAATCTCCTTCCATGAGGTATTGCATGACGCCAGCACAGGAGATTTCTCCTCACTGCGCTCGTCGAAATGACAGGATGGGAAAGAGTGCCATCTTCCTCTGCCTTTGTCTACTGGCACCTCTTACCTTCGCGCAGTCCGACACCTCGGAGCGCGTGGCCGAGGTACTTCGTGCTCTCGACGAGCGGAGCGAGCGCGTGGAGGAGGCCCGTCGTGAGGTGATGGCGGCGACCGAGGGCCTGTCGCCTAGCTCGCGTCAGCGCGCGCTCGACGATGCTACCGCGTCGTTCGATTTCACCGACGAGCAGGCGGACCTCGCGGCGGCCATCGAAGCCGAAACCGATGCGACAGTCCGGCAAGCCCTGCTGTTGAGCTACGTTGCCATCGAGACCGATCCTCACACGAAAGACGCCGCGCTCGGGGTGCGGACGCTGGAAGAGATCGGGCCAGCCGACGAGTTGTGGTCGCACCGTCCGATGCTCGTCAAGCGCGCCCTCGCCCTCGCCACGGAGGCTGATTCGACTTCTGCAGCGACCGCTGCCCGCGCGATCTTTGAGCAGCATGCCGATGTCGAGGTGCAGGGGTATGTCCTGCTCTACGGCCTCGAAACGTCGCACGCCGCCAGAAAAGAGGGCCGGGCGCAGCGCTACTTCGATATGCTACAGACCGACCGATTCTTCGAGACCGAGCCGGGTCTAGTCGCTGACGGCGTGTTCCGTCGCTATGCGACGCGCGTTCGTGTCGGCGCGCCGGTGCCGGAGTTCGCCATGCCGCCACTCGATGGGGGCGATCTAGTCTCTCGGGAATCGCTCCAAGGCAAGGTTTATCTGATCGACTTCTGGGCCGAGTGGTGCCTGCCGTGCATCCACGAGATGCCGACGCTCCACGCCGCCTACGAGCGCTTCGCCGGGAGCGGCTTCGAGATTCTCTCCGTCTCGATGGACGACAGCCCCGAGGTCGCCCGCCGCTTCCGCGCCGAGCGCTTCCCGATGCCGTGGCTGCACGTCTGGAACGGCGACGGGTTCGGCGGCGGGATGTCGCAGGCGTTCGAGGTTCGGGCGCTGCCCAAGCCGGTCCTCATTGGGCCGGACGGGACGATTATCGCTACCTCCAGCGCCGACCTGCGCGGGGTGAACCTAGAACGGACCCTCACGAATCTCCTCGGCGAAGGGGAGGCCCCATGACGATGCAGCCGGAGACCGGCGACCTTGTCGCCCGTGCGTTCGCCAGCGTGGCCGCGTGGGAAGCGTCGTGGGGCGAGTATGAGCGGCACCCTGCTTCGGCGGTGGATGCCAAGCGGCTCGATGCGGCCCTCGGCGAGTACCTCGACCGGCTGCGAGGCAACTACCCGTTCTTTCACCCGCGCTATGCGGGGCAGATGCTCAAGCCACCGCACCCGGTCGCCGTTGCCGCCTACGCCGCCGCGATGCGGATCAACCCGAACAACCACGCGCTCGACGGCGGCCCCCCAACGGGCCAGATGGAGAAAGAGGTCGTCGCCGACCTTGCCGCGATGTTCGGGTTGCCGGATGACACGCTCGGTCACCTGACGGGTGGCGGGACGATGGCAAACCTCGAAGCGCTGTGGGTAGCCCGCCATCTGCACCCCGACAAGGCCATCGCCTTCAGCGCCGACGCGCACTATACGCACGGCCGGATGAGCGAAGTGCTCGGCCTCGACACGGTCACCATCCCGACGGACGGGCGCGGGCACCTCAACCTCGACGCGCTCGAAGACGAACTCAAGGCGGGTCGGATCGGGACGGTTGTGCTCACGCCGGGGACGACCGGGCTGGGCAGCGTCGATCCGATCCACGAGGCGCTGGGTTTGCGCGAGCGCTACGGTGTCCGTCTCCACGCCGACGCGGCCTACGGCGGGTTCTTTAGCTTGATGGCGCAAGCGGGTAGCGGGGCTCCCGGAGACTTCCCAGCCGACGCCTTTCGCGCGCTCTCCGCGTGCGACTCGGTGGTGGTCGATCCCCACAAGCACGGACTCCAGCCCTACGGGTGCGGCTGTGTGCTCTTCCGCGATCCGAGTGTCGGGCGACTCTACCGGCACGACTCGCCGTACACTTACTTTACCTCCGACGAACTGCACCTTGGTGAGATTTCGCTCGAATGCTCGCGGCCCGGTGCGGCGGCTGGGGCGCTCTGGCTGACGCTCCGTGCTCTGCCACTTCGGCCCGACGATGGCCTCGGCTTGACCCTAGCAGCCTGTCTTCGCGCCGCCCGTGCGTTTGCCGACAAACTGAAGGCGTCGGACGACTTCGATCTCTACCTGCTGCCCGAACTCGACATCGTGACGTTCTTTCCGAGAACCGAGGAGGCGACGCTGTCGGCAGTAGATGCGGCGAGTCAGCGACTGTTCGACCTTGCCATGCAGGACGAAGACGATCCGGTTTTCCTCAGTCTCTACCGCGTTCCTGCCGAGGATATCCGCGCTCGCTACCCCGATCTCGAAGCGGACCAAGAGCATGTCCGCATCCTGCGCTCGGTCCTGATGAAGCCCGAGCACGAGGAGTATGTCGGGACGTTGCTCGACCGGCTCGAAACGTTCGCCCAACGTGTCCGCACGGAGGTCATGCATGGCTGATACGACGGGGATCATCGCCGGGCGCAACCCAGTCCGCGAAGCGCTGGAGCGGGGCGAGCGCAGCATCGAGAAGGTGCTGCTGGCGAAGTCAAAGGGCAGCCCGACGCGGGCGCTGGAAGAGGTCCGCCGGGCGGCGACTGAGGCGGGTGTGCCCGTGCAGTTTGTGCCGCAGGCGAAGCTGAACAGCCTCGCGCCGGGCATCACCCATCAGGGCGTTGTGGCGATGGCAGCAGCGGTCGAGTATGCCGACCTCGAAGCGATGCTGCACGGTGTCGCGCCGACGCCGGACGTGGTACGCGAAGCGCAGCCCGTCCTCGTCGTGCTCGACGAGGTCTCCGACCCGCACAACTTTGGGGCGATCCTGCGAAGCGCTGTCGCCGCCGGAGCCTCGGGTGTGATTGTCCCCGACCGCAACCAAGCGCCGCTCAGCGCGACGACCCTGAAGGCGAGTGCGGGCACAGCGCCTCGTATCCCCGTCGCCCGCGTGACGAACCTCGCCGACGCGCTCATCCAACTCAAGGAGCGTGGCTACTGGGTGGTTGGCCTCGACGGAGCGGGAGAGGAGACCGTCTGGACGCTCGACTGGGACCGGCCCATCGCGCTCGTCGTCGGGAGTGAGGGGCGGGGGTTGCGGCCTCGGGTCAGCGCTACGTGCGACTACCTCGTCTCGATTCCAATGCGCGGCCCAGCGGAATCGCTCAATGCCTCGGTGGCGACTGGGGTAGCCTTGTTCGCTGCGGTGCGCGAGCGGGGGTAGGCGCTACATACGACGAAGCGCACAGAGGGCGTGCCATGCCACCCTCTGCGCGCTTCGTCTTGTACCAGCCGGGTTACGGCCCGGCTGGCTCCCTTCCCCCTTGAGAATCGTGGTTAAGAACGGGGCGTGCCTACTTCTTATTGCGTAGGCCGTAGACGATCTTGCGGATCGTGTCGAATTGGAGGTAGGGGTACTCTTCGCGGAGCGCCTCGATGGCTTCGTAGGCCGGGGTGTCCCGGTGACGCATCGCCCGGAAGGCCTCACGGATCCTGAAGTCGCGGACCCCCTTCTCACTCAGGAGGTTGTGCTCAACGAGGCGTTGGTAGATGTCTTCGCTGACGAGTCCTTCGAGAGGATTCTCGGAGAGGTGAGCCGATGTATACTCCATAGGTCCTGGCCGATAGGTCCGGGGCGCGCCCTGCGGGTGGTCATCCCCACGGCCACGTAATGCAGCCGCAAGGGAACGATAGCCCGCGTGCTGGGCGCAATCAAACGGTTTGGCCTGAACGGTTGCCTTTCTAGTCCGAACGGACAGAGACCGCCGTCGAGTCGTAAAGCCACTCAATCGCTTCGAGAAGGGGTTGTCCATCGGCCTCCGTCACGGTTCCGCGCACGAATAGCCGATGCCCCACGAGGCCGGGTGGCGTCTCGGGCATTGCTACTCGGATCAACCCGGTCCCGTCGTCCAGCACCAAGGTCGGAGTTCCGGCGGTCTGATCGAGCACCCGGCCATTCACCGACACCTCTGTTCCAACGAGCGAGTCGAGTGCGGAAACCGTCGTCGTGTGGAGAGGCGGTGTGTCGAGCGTTGGGAGCGGGACAGTCTCTGGCTCGCAGGCAGTAAAGATTAGGGCGAGGGTGCCGATAAGCAAAGAAGGAGGGCGCATTAGATCGGTTTAGCGTGACGATAGGTTGTCAACGGGAACGGGATATCACCGCCGCGGTGCAGGATGTGAAAAGATGAACGTTACGAATGGAAACGGTTTATATTTCCCGACGTCTGACTTATGGACTCGATAAGTCTGCCCTTCCCACCCCGCAGTAAGCCCCCTAGCCCCACGGACACGCGATGAGCAAAAAGGCAATCTACGTCGTAGATGATGACCCCAAGATCGGTGAACTCTTCGCCACGGTCCTCCGCCGTGATGACTACAACGCCGAGGCCTTCACCAGTCCGGTCACCATGCTGGAGAAGCTGGACGGTGGGGCGGTCCCTGACCTCGTCCTGACCGACCTGATGATGCCGGAGATGACCGGCATCGAACTCCTCGAAGCGCTCCGCGAGCGCGACCTCACCCTGCCGATCATCATGATGACGGCGCACTCATCGGTGCAGACGGCGGTCGAGGCGATGCGGCTCGGGGCGTTCCACTACCTCCAGAAGCCGGTCAACCTCGAAGAGATGCGGGCGCTGCTTGCCAAGGCGCTCGACCTCTACTCGGACAAGGTCGAACTCCGGCAGATCAAGCGCGAGCGTAAGAAGGCGCACGATGTCGACAAGATCGTCGGGACCAGCGCCGAGATCGAGAAGGTCCGCGAGACCATCGAAACCCTCAGCGATATCCCGAACACCATTGTCCTGATCCGCGGCGAGACGGGGACCGGCAAGAACCTCGTCGCCAAGACGATCCACTACAACTCCGACTGGAACGCCGGTCGGTTCATGGAGATCAACTGCGCCGCGCTGCCGGACAACCTCCTCGAATCCGAACTCTTCGGCTACGAGAAGGGCGCGTTCACCGACGCCCGGGCAGGCAAGCTCGGCCTCCTCGAAATCGCCGACGGCGGGACGCTCTTCCTCGACGAGATCGACTCGATGTCGATGCCGCTTCAGGCGAAGCTCCTCTCGTTCTTGGAGAGCCGCACCTTCCGCCGCGTCGGCGGCACCGATGACATCCGCGTCGCCACCCGGATCGTCTGCGCCACGAACGCCAACCTCGAAGAGAGCGTCGCCGAGAAGACGTTCCGCAAGGACCTCTTTTTCCGCATCAACATTGTCTCGCTGAAGCTGCCCGCGCTGCGGACGATGGGCAAGGACATCCTGCTCATCGCCCACGAGGTCATCAAGTATTTCAACAAGGAACTCAAGCGCGACGTCGAGACCCTCACCGAGGCTGCCGAGCAGAAGCTTCTCGACCATGAGTGGCCGGGCAACGTCCGCGAGCTTCGCAACGTGCTGGAGCGGGCGATGATCTTCACGCGCGGCTCGACGCTCGACGCTTCCGATCTTGCCCTGCTCAAGACTGAGGGCTTCGAGGACGCCGGGGCCGACGGCTACTTCCGCTTCCGCAGCGGCGGCTCGCTCGAAGACCTAGAGCACGAGTACATCCGCCACATCCTCGGCACGACCGACACGTCCTACGCCGAGGTGGCCCGCATCCTCGGCATCTCGAAGAAGACCCTCTGGGAGAAGCGCCGCAAGTACAACCTTGACGAAGAGCTAGAGAGCGCGTGATGGGTACGGGCATGAGTTATGAGTAAGGCTTCATCCTCGCACCTTACCATTACTGGAGCCAAGTCTTATCCACGCAAGATCGACGCGATCAAAACAGTCCGCCGTGCTGCGGACTGGGGACTAAAAGAAGCGAAAGAAACAATAGATGCCGTGCTCGGCGGGGAGCAGCGGACGATACCGCTGTCGGGCAAGACAAGTGGGGAAAAGACTGCTCAACGTCTCGCCGAACTGGGTTTCGAGTCCGAACTGGATGGCAATCCATTCTACCCGTCGGAAGAATGGGTGTACCGTCCGACATGGGCGGAAGAGCAGCGTGGTTCTTTTGAGGTGCAAACACTTCGTGACTTGACCACGTCTGGCTTTCTCTGTATAGAGGGAACGCTCGCTTCAGGTGAGCTTGCAACAGGTGATAGAATCGGTTTGCCTCTCAGCGGCTCTGTCGTCGTCGTGCTTCCTATTGCTCGTGTCAAGGCTAAAGGCGACGGTATGATTATTTATTCCACTGCCAACGCCGAAGACTTTGTGTTTTGGAATGCGATGAGTCCAGTCGGTGAGGTGGTTCCTATCTTGTCTCCAGCTATCTCTTGACTCACAACTTTTCGCACCCTTGACCGAACAGGAAAAAAGCGAACTCGAACGACGGCTGGCGGGGTGGACGCCCGGTAGCGTATCCGCTACGGAGTTGCAGCAGGCGCTGGAGCGGATGCTCGGCGTCGGTGCAGCGCGCGTCGGGATGCGGGCCTCGGCCAACGGGACGGCGTCGGAGGCGTGCGCCCTCGCGCCGCCGATTGCCCGGATGATCGACCACACGGTCCTCAAGCCCGAGACGACCGCCGATGACATCCGGTCGCTCTGCGAGGAGGCGCGGACCTACTGCTTCGCCAGCGTCTGCGTCAACCCGTCTTACGTCCCGCTTGCCGCCGAGATGCTGCGCGGGGCCACGTCCGCTGTCTGCACCGTCCTTGGCTTCCCCTTCGGCGCAAGCCGGTCGCCGGTCAAAGCCGCCGAGGCCGAACAGGCCTACCGCGACGGGGCCGACGAACTCGACATGGTCCTCAACGTCGGCTTCCTCAAGAGCGGATTGTACGACGAGGTCGAGGCCGATATCGGGTCCGTCGTCGAGGCGGCGCGCTATGCCTCGGGCGGGCGGGCCGTTGTCAAGGTGATCCTCGAAACGGCGCTCTTGACCGACGAAGAAAAAGTCGTCGCCTGCGTCCTCGCCCAGAATGCCGAAGCTGACTTCGTCAAGACCTCGACCGGGTTCTCGACGGGCGGCGCGAGTCCGCAGGACGTGGCACTCATGCGCCGCGTGGTGGGTGATCGGATGGGCGTGAAGGCCTCGGGCGGAATCCGCTCGCTGGAAGATGCCCGCGAGATGGTTGCGCACGGAGCCACACGCATCGGGGCGAGCGCGTCGGTCGCTATCGTGCAAGGCACGGCGTCCGGCGGCGATGGTTACTAGCTCAACGATCCCATGAAATCTGCAGCCTTTCTACTTCTCGCCACGCTCACCCTGACGGCTTGCAGCGGTCCCCAAGAGGTGACGGAGCCGTCTCTTCCGACGGTAGATGAGCGTGAGCACCCGGCCTATGAGACGTTTGATCCGTCGGGCTACGACGACGAGCCGCCCGAGGCCAGCGCGGAGGTCCAGCACGACGTGCCGGACGTGCTCATGGCTGGCACCATCGCGATGCCCGAATCCACCGGCCCGCGTGTGGTGCAAGGCTACCGGGTTCAGATCTTCTCGTCGGCGGACAAGGGCGAAGCAGAGGAGGTCCGCGACGAGGCCATGGGCTGGTGGCGTGTTGTCCGCAACGACCCGGATGCCATCGAGACGATGGGGCAGGGCCTCGACGCCAATCTCGATTTCAACCGACCCTACTACCGGGTCCGGCTCGGAGCCTTCGAGTACCGCCGTGAGGCCGAGGCGGCGCTGCCCCTCATCCGGCGACGGTTTGACCAGGCCTTTATCGTTCCAGACCGGGTAGCCATCCGAGAATAGTGGTCACCCCTTGCGGGCGTACCACGCGGCTCCAATGATTCCAGCCTCGTTCGCGAGGCGAGCCGGGACGAGCTTCGCGTTGGTCTTGAGGAGCCGACCGAACTGCTGCCATCGGTGCGGTTTGCTCACACCGCCACCGATGACGATGAGGTCGGGAGCGAGGATATACTCGATGTGGTCGAGGGCATCCTGAACCCGTTCAGCCCACGCTTCCCACGATAGCTCGTGCTGCTCGCGGACCGAATTGGCTGACCACTTTTCGAGCGTCGTCCCGTTGAGCCAGAGTTGCCCGAACTCGGTGTTGGGGACGAGGGTGCCGTCCATGATGAGGGCGCTACCTACGCCCGTGCCGAAGGTGAGCACGGCGATACTGCCGTTCTTGCCCTTGCCAGCGCCGAAATGCGCCTCGGCCAGGCCCGCGGCGTCGGCGTCGTTGAGAAGGCGGACGCGCAGGCCGGTCTTCTTGCCGAACAGCTTGGTCGCCTTTTTGCCGATCCACGCATCGTCGATGTTGGTCGCCGTCTCGGCGATGCCGTTGCGGACGCGGGCGGGCAGCGTACATCCCATCCGGCCCTTCCACTTGAAGTGCTCGACGATCTCGACGACCGTCTGGGCAACAGCCTTCGGTGTGGCAGGTTGCGGCGTCGGGATGCGGTGGCGAGGTGCGACGAGTTCTCCCGTTCTCGTATCTACGAGCGCCCCCTTGATGCCGGTGCCGCCGATGTCTAGGCCGAGCACGACCTTCGGCTTCTTCTTGTTTCCCATGTGCTGGACAGTGCGTGCGGTGACGGGAAGCTACGCCTCCGTCTCGAAATACTGTACGCTGAACAGGTCGTCGGGATCGGTCCAGCACTGGCGCACGCGGAACCCGTGCTGGGCTGCGAAGGCTGCGAAGCCCTTGACGGTGTACTTGTGCGAGTTCTCGGTATGTACTGCTTCGCCCTCGCCGAAGTGAAACGCCTTGCCATCTATCTCTACGGTCTGGTCGCGGAGGCTGACGAGATAGGTCTCGATCCGGCTCGCTGCCTTGTTCCAGATCGCCCGGTGCTTGAACTGGTCGCGGTCGAAAGTGCCGCCGAGTTCGCGGTTGATCCGGTCGAGGAGGTTCAGGTTGAAGTCCGAGGTCACGCCTGCTGCGTCGTCGTAGGCCGCTTCGAGCACGGCAGGGTCTTTCTTCAGGTCCACACCGATCAGGAGGCCACCACCCGGCCCGGCGATGCGGGCGGCCTGCTCCAGAAACGCCGAAGCCTGCTCCTCATCGAAGTTTCCAATCGTCGAGCCGGGGAAGTAAATGACCCGCTTGCCGTCAGGCAAGTCGGGTAGGGCAAAGGCAGACGTATAGTCGGCGGCGACGGGGAGGATGGCAAGGTCGGGATAGGCCATTCTCAAGCGCTCGGCGGTGGCGAGGAGGTGCTCGCGCGAGATGTCGATGGGGACATAGGCTGCGAGGTCGCCAAGGTGATCGAGCAACACGCGGGTTTTGAGGCTCGACCCACTGCCGTGCTCGATCAGCACGGCCCCGCTTCCGATCTGGTCCGCCATCTCGCTGACGTGCGCCTGCATGATCGCCAGCTCGGTCCGCGTCGGATAGTATTCCGACGTCTCCGTGATTTGGTCGAAGAGTGCAGAGCCGACCTCGTCGTAGAAATACTTGCAGGGGACCGACTTCGGCGAGGCGGACAGGCCCTCAATGACATCGCGCAGAAAGGCGTCGCGTTCTTCGGTGGTGGCAGGTGGGGCGGGTTGCATAAAGGAGAAGCTTAGGAGGGGGGCTAGAGGTCTTTCGCCAGCCGGATGCCGGTGAACTGCCATGTTGCATCGGCGGGGAAGAAGTTGCGGTAGGTCCGGCGTATGTGGGTTCGGCTCGTCGCGCAGCTTCCGCCGCGCAGCACGAACTGGTTTGACATGAACTTGCCGTTGTACTCGCCGAGCGCGCCGGGGAGCGGGTTGTAGCCGGGGTAGGGCGAATACTGGCTCCGCGTCCACTCCCACACATCGCCGAAGAGTTGGCGGAGCTGGGGCGCTGCGGGTGCTCCGTCGCCGCCCGACGCAACGAACTCCGGTGGCATCGGGTGGAGCACGTCATCCTCGGCGAAGTTGCCCGTCATCGGGAGTCCCTCGCTGGCGACTTCCCACTCGAACTCGGTCGGGAGTCGTGCCCCGGCCCAGCGGGCGAAGGCGTCGGCCTCGAAGTACGAGATGTGCGTGAGGGGTGCGTGCGGGTCGACGGGCTGCATCCCGGCGAGCGTGAAGTGCTGCCACTCACCGTCGCGCTGCTCCCAGTAGAAGGGCTCGGTCCACTCATTGGCCTGCACCGTAGCGAAGCCCTCGGAGAGCCACAGTTCGGCGCGTTCATACCCGTCGTCTTCCATGAACGCCATGAACTCGCCGCATGTTACGAGCCGATCGGCGAGGGCAAAGGTCTCGACGAAGGCCCGGTGACGCGGCGTCTCATTGTCGAACGAGAACACACCGTCGCGCTCGGGCAGGTAGCCGACCTCGTGCAGCCCAGCGTCGAAGGCGATCCACTGCATCGGGCCGGGGTCGGGGGCGGGCGTCACCGACCGCTCGCGGTAGGCCGGGCGGAGCGGGTTGACGGAGAAGACGTGCTTGATGTCCGTCACCATCAACTCTTGGTGCTGCTGCTCGTGGTTGAGGCCCACGCGGACGACTTCGGCGAGCGTTGAGTCCGCATCGCCGGGAATGCCAGCGAGGAGCCGCTGCATCGCCTCATCGACGTGGGCGCGGTAGGCGAAGACCTCGGCGACGGTGGGGCGGGAGAGGTAGCCCCGCTGCGCCCGACAGTGACGCTCGCCCGCCTGCACGTAGTACGAGTTGAAGAGGAACGGGTAGGCTTCGTCGTAGAGCGCGTAGCCATCGGCGTACTCGCCGAGGACGAAGGTTTCCCAGAACCACGTCGTATGTGCGAGGTGCCACTTCGTCGGGCTAACGTCGGCCATCGACTGGACGACGTAGTCCTCGGTCGTGAGCGGTTCGGTGAGGTGCTCGGTGAAGGCGCGGACGGTGTGGTACTGCTCGGCGAGCGGAAGCGCGAGGAAGGTCTCACGGTCAAGCGAGGGGGCGAGGACGGGCATGGTGGTGGCGATGGGTAACGGGGCTTCTCCTACGCACCACGCGGTGTCACGTTCTATCCCTAGGTCAAATAGCCGAGTGCTCAGGTGGAGATTCTGGGGCCCGCGTTTGCAGTGAACGTGTGATCCGGTAGAACAACGCACCGGCAGCAGCACCAAGAACGAGTCCGGGGCTGAGTATTGTAATGGCACCCGCGAAGCCTAGGTACGCAATGAACAGAACACTCTCAAATGCGCGGCGAACTGTAAAGCCTGACTCTCCGACCGTCGCTACAAGCGTAATGCCCACTGCAAGTAATACAGCGGCTATCGCGTAACTGGCGAATACGATGAAGGCACCGAGGTAGGCCCCTTTCCAGAGATTTGCGCCCCTTTGAGCCTCAACCGTGAGAGTTGGCGCAAGCCATGCACTCACAAACGCAGTCGCTGTCATTATGGCAATACCAACACCGACTTGCAACCAAGCTCCCGTTTCTGGTGAGGCAACGAACACCAAGAAGCCGATCCAAATGAGAACAGCCACACCAGAAAAAAGCAATATTGCGAGACTGCGTTCGTGCATCTTTAGAAGTCAAGTCATTTAGTCACAGACACCGTGCTCACGAGAACTCGGAGACGCGAGGTATGGCGACGTTTCTTGATTACGCCTCCGAACCAGCCAGCGACGTCTCGACGATGATCTCGCTTTCGAGGGTGCGGTGGACGGGGCAGCGGTCGGCGATCTCGACCAGGCGGGCGCGCTGCCCGTCGTCGAGCGGGCCGTCGAGGGTGAGCGTGCGGCGGAGCCGGTCGATCTTGCCCTGCTTGGTCTCGCAGGCGGCGCAGTCGGCAGCGTGGAGGCGGTCGTGCTCGACTTGGACCGTGACGCCTTCGAGCGGCCACTTCTTGCGGTCGGCGTACATCCTGAGCGTCATCGCGGTACAGGTGCCGAGGGCGGCTCCGAGGAGGTCGTAGGGCGTCGGCCCTTGGTCGGTGCCGCCGACTTCTTCCGGTTCATCGGCGACGAGCGAGTGCTGGCGGATGGCGATGCCGCTGCGGAAGCCCGAGGCGGGCGTGTGGACGGTGACGCGGTGGTCGAAGACTTCGGCGAAGTCGGCAGGAATTTCCATGATTGAGTAGAGACAGTGAATAGGGCTTGTCATTGCGAGGAGCGCAGCGACGTGGCAATCTCCCGACGAACTCGTAGACTTCGGGAGATTGCTTCGCTTCCTTCGGTCGCTCGCAACGACAGATTGTTAAGCTACCGCAGCGGTGCTTGCCGCGCTTCACGATGCGGTAAAGCCGTCCGGCAACATCGGAGCGGGGTGGTCGCATCCTGCCTGCGGATATTCACGTTGGTTTCGGCCTAGACCGGGCACAAATCCAGCCCTAGGTCTCGTTGAAACCCCGGCGACCATGTTGCCCCCTCCGCTGTTTCCCACTCCGACTTTTCCCGATGAAAGCACTGCTCACCGCCTGCCTGCTCGCGCTCGTCGCCGTTCCGTTGACGGCGCAGGACAGCAAGATTTTCCCCTACGAGTACCAAGTCCGCGACCTCGACAATGGCCTCCGCGTGATCGCCATTCCGACAGACTACCCCGAGATCGTCTCGCTCTACATCCCCGTCTCCGTCGGGAGCCGGAACGAGGTGGAGCCGGGCAAGTCTGGCTTCGCGCACTTCTTCGAGCACATGATGTTCAGGGGGACCGAGTCGTTCCCGACGGCGCAATATCAGCAGCTCCTCAAGAACGCCGGGGCCGACCAGAACGCCTACACCACCGACGACCGGACCGTCTACCACATCACGTTCTCGAAGGACGACTTGGAGACGATGCTGATGCTGGAGGCCGACCGCTTCCAGAACCTCGCCTACTCCGAGGCTGACTTCCGCACCGAGGCGCTCGCGGTCCTCGGCGAGTACAACAAGAACTCGGCAAACCCGATCTCGAAGCTGTTCGAGGTCCAGCGCGCCGCGGCCTTCGAGGAGCACACCTACCGCCACACCACGATGGGCTTCATCGAAGACATCGAGGCGATGCCGGACCAGTTCGATTACAGTCGTCAGTTCTTCGACCGCTTCTACCGGCCCGAATACACGAGCGTGATCGTCGTAGGCGATATCGAGTCGCAGCGGGTGTTCGACCTCGTGGAGCAATACTGGGGCGACTGGGAGCCGGGCAGCTACACCTCGCCGATCCCGACCGAGCCGGAGCCGGATGGGGCCGTCTACGCCCACGTCGAGTGGGAATCGCCGACCCCGCCGTGGGTGACGGTCGCGTTCCACGGCCCGGCCTCCTACGGCGAGACCGACGCCGACATGCGCGCCGCCGATGTGATTTCGAGCTACGCCTTTAGTCAGTCGTCCGATCTCTACCGGCGGCTCGTGGTCGAGGAGCAAGTGGCAGATCAACTCTGGGCGTTCTTCCCGGACCGCCGCGACCCGGCGCTGCTGACCATCGGTGCCCGCGTGAAAGACCCTGCCGACGTGTGGATGGTCCGCGATGCGATCCAGCAGACCCTCGCCGATCTCCGCGCCAACGGGGTCGATGCCGAGCGTATGGCGGCGATCAAGAGCAACCTCAAGTACGGCTTTGCCAACGGTCTCGACAACTCGCCCACGATTGCCGGGGCGCTCGCGTCCTACGTCGCCGTGACGCGGGACGTGGAGACCATCAACGAGGTCTACGCCCGCTACGACGCACTCACGCCCGCCGACGTTCAGGCCGCCGCCAACACGTACTTCACCGACGACCGGATGGTGGTCACGACGCTCTCGCACGATCCGCTGCCGGAAGGTAAATCGACCGTCGGTTCGGTCGATGAACTCGTGGCCGAAGCCGGAACGATGCTAGGCGAAGCGATGGGGGCCGGGTCGGGACCGAACGCCGAACTGACCTCCGTGACGGTTCCGTCGAAGGTCGGTAGGGAAGCAAGCGGCTCGACGGAGCCGATGCTGTTCGAGACCATCATGCAGGCCTCCGACTCGCCGCTCGTGGAGTTCCGGTTTCTCTTCACGACAGGCGCTGCCGACGACCCCGAAGGCAAGGAGGGCCTCGCTGAACTCACCGCCCGGATGGTGGAAGATGCCGGGAGCGAGATGATGACCTACAGCGACATCCAGCAGGCGTTTTTCCCACTCGCCGCCGGGTTCGGGACGCAGGTGGACAAGGAGATGACCGTCTTCGGCGGGCGCACGCACCGCGACAACCTGAACCGCTACTACCAAATCGCCTCCGGCCAACTGCTGCATCCGGGCTTCCGCGAGGAAGACTTCGCCCGCGTCAAGAGCAACCTTGTCAACGACATCCGCGTCAGCCTCCGCTCGAACAACGACGAGGAGCTAGGCAAGGAGGTGCTCTACGAGATGATCTACGCTGGGCACCCCTACGGGCATCTCAACCTCGGCCACGCCGAAGCCGTCGAAGCGCTCACGCTGGACGACGTGCGCGCGTTCTACGAAGCGAACTACACGCAACGGAACCTCACGCTCGGTCTCGCGGGCGATGTGCCGGAGGGTTTCCTCGAACTTGTGCAGGCAGACATCGCCACGAATCTCCCCGAGGGCCAGATCACGCGGCAGGCTCCGATCACCATGCCCACGATGCCGGAGGGGATGGAGGTCACGCTCGTCGAGAAGGACACGCGCGGTGCGGCGATCTCGATGGGCTTCCCGATTGAGGTGACGCGCACCCATCCGGACTTCGCAGCACTCTGGCTTGTCCGGTCCTACTTCGGCGAGCACCGGTCCTCGAACTCGCACCTCTACCAGCGCATCCGCGAGGCGCGGGGGATGAACTACGGCGACTACGCCTACATCGAGTATTTCCCGCGTGGGATGTTCCAGTTTCACCCGGACACCAACCTCGGGCGCTACAGCCAGATTTTCCAGATCTGGATTCGCCCCGTGCCGCCGGAGCAGACGCACTTTGCCATCCGTGCGGCGAAGTTTGAGTTCGACAAGCTGGTGCGCGAGGGGCTTTCCGAGGAAGACTTCGAGGCGACGCGCAACTATCTCCTCAAGTACGTCAACGTGCTCACGCAGAGCCAGGGGCGGCAGATCGGCTATGCGCTCGACTCGCAGTTCTATGGCAATCCGCCGTTCGTGCAGTTCATCAAGAAGGGCTTGCAGGACCTCACGCTTGATGAGGTCAACCGCGCCCTCCGCGAGCACCTGCAAACCGATAACATTGCGCTCGTCGTCATCACGCCTGGTGCCGATGATCTCGCCGAGCGGCTCGCCAGCGATACGCCGTCGCCGATCACCTACAACGCCCCCAAGCCCGATGATATCATGGCCGAGGATGAGGTGATCCAGCAGTATCCACTCGGTATTGAGCGCGATGCCATCCGCATTGTGCCGGTGGAGGACGTATTCGAGAAGGCCGTGTTTTAGGCCAGAAGATTTTGTTGGCTGGTAGATAGCGTAGGGGCGGTCGCGAGGTCGCCCCTACGCATTTTAGGGTGTTGCCAGACTGGTCGTTGGGGAAGCGAGGGAGAGAAATGACTTCGCGGGATAAAGGTCGGCCTGTCGGCGGACGATATGGAACATGACCCGCTATACCCCAATGGCAGGTCCAAACCTACCCCACAGCGATGTGACTCTCGTTACCTCGCTCAAGCCCAAGACGCCCAGTTTCATGCCTACCCTATTCCGCTATTTCCTGCCCTGCACGCTGTTGCTCTGCGTGCTCGTTGCTGGATGTGATTCGACCGATGAGAGCGGCATCGCTACGCTCTCCGGCCGCGTAACAGACACCGCCGGAAACGCTGTTGGCGGTGCCAACGTCGTCGCCACGGACCTCGGAGCCTCGACCGTCACCGACGGTCAGGGTAACTACACGCTCGATGTTGAGGTGGACAGCTCGCGCGCGGTCGTCACCCTCGACATTTTCGCTGACGGATTCGAGGAAGCTCCCCAGCGCAGTGTCACGGTCTTTGTTGATGAGGTCACCCCGGTTCCTGCGATTGTGCTCACTCGAATCGGTGGCGACGGCGACGGAGGAGATGGCGGTGGAGGCGGGGGCGGCCCTGACGATGGGGCGGATGAAGGCTCCGGCCCCGCGGCCAGCATCACGCTCCTTGACCGGTCATCGACAGCTATTGCGGTGCGGAGTGCGGGGGCCGACGAGACGGCGACGCTCACGTTCGTCGTGCTCGATGCCTTCGGGAACGCAGTCGATACCGAGAACGCGATCACGGTCAACTTCTCGATTGCCAATGGTCCCGGTGGCGGCGAATTCCTCGAGCCTGCGAGCGACGAGACCAACGCCTTAGGTCAAGTGCAGACCACCCTTTCGAGTGGTACCGTTTCAGGCACCGTCCAGATTCTCGCCACAGCGACCAACAGTGATGGCGACGAGATTGTCTCGTATCCCGTCATCATTACCATCACGGGCGGTTTGCCGGATCAGGACCATTTCGGTCTGGGGCTTCCACAGAACAACATTCCAGGCTACCAACGTCTTGGCGTAGAAAGCCCGGTCACGGCCATTGCCGGTGATATCTATGCCAACCCCGTGCAGCCCGGTACGGCCGTCTATTTCACTACGAGCACCGGAATCATCGAAGGTGCAGGCACGACGGATCCACTGGGAAGAACGACCGTCACGCTGCTCGCGGCTCCGCCCTTCAATACGGGTGAGCCTCCGGCAGCTTGTCCGGGCGCAGATCCCAGAGGGTATGGTCAGGTTTCGGCCACCACCTCGGATATGAATCAGCAGACGGTGGAAGCCCTCGCGCCGATCCTGTTCTCGGGCACGACCAGCGTTACGCTCGACACACCGGGCTTGGAGCTTCAGGGTTACACCTTTACGGTATCCGACCAATTCGGCCACCCACTCGCGCCGGGTTCGGTGATCAGTGTGAACGCCGACGGTGTGAACGTCGAGGCTGTGGGCGATGTGGACGTGGAGTTGGGTGACTTTCTCTGCCCCGGAGTCGGCACCACGCAATTCACGTTTGCTGTTGTGCAGGGTGATGAGGAAGGCGAGGACGATCTCCCGCTCCCGCCTGAGGTCGAGACCATTACGATCGTCGTGAACAGCCCGAACGGGAACTTCCAGCTCACGCGCTCCTCGGTTGGCGGCGGGCTGACGGAAGACATTGTCACGCGCGACTTCTGAGCCTTCGGGGGTAGGAATCCGTGGCTCTAGCCGCCCGACTTGCACGCGCAGGTCGGGCGGCTTTCATTTTCATCGGGCCGTACTTTGCGGCATGGATGTGATCCCCGACGAGACCGGCTCGCTCGAAGCGATTTTCATCGCCCCCGAAGCAAAGGCTCCGATGCAGTCGGTGGAGGCTGTCCGGGCGGTGCCGGGGCGCGGGCTGGAGGGCGACCGCTACTGGAAGGGGGAGGGCGCGTTTAGCCGCTGGCCCGGTTCGCTCCGTGAGGTCACGCTCATCGACGCGGACGCGCTGGCTGCCGCCGAAGCCGAGTTCGGTGTGCAGGTGTCGGCAGGAGAGCACCGACGCAACCTCGTCGTGCGTGGCGCTCCGCTGGCCGACTGGAAGAAGCGCGAGTTCACTGTTGGCGGTGTGCGAATGCGCGGCGTGCGGGTCTGTGCGCCTTGCAAATACCTCATCCGCGTGACCGGACAGGAGGCGATTTTCGACGCCCTCGTCCGGCGTGGTGGTCTGCGCGCCGAGGTGCTGACCGAGGGCACAATCCGTGTCGGCGATTCGGTTCGATTGGCGTGAACGCAGCGGTCGGCTGCGCGTATGTTCTGACCCGCCCCGAACGCCCATGATGATTCCCGAAGACAAGGTCGAAGAGGTCAAGGCCGCCACCGACGTGGTGGACGTGGTGAGCGACTACGTTCGGCTCAAAAAGGCAGGCTCCAACTTCAAGGGCCTCTGCCCGTTTCACAACGAGAAGACCCCGTCGTTCAACGTCAACCCGTCGATGGGGATCTATAAATGCTTCGGCTGCGGGGAGGGCGGCGATGCGATCTCGTTCCTGATGAAGGTCGAGGGGCTAGGCTTCACCGAGACCGTCCGACTCCTCGCCGAGAAAGCCGGGATCGAACTGCCCGAGGAGGGCGCACAGGACCCACACGCCGACGAGAAGGAGTCGGTCCTCCACGCGCTCCGCTTTGCCGCCCGGTGGTACTTCGAGCAACTCACCCGCACCGACACCGGCAAGCAGCGCGGGCTGGCCTACTTCGAGGGGCGCGGTCTCTCGGCGGAGACGATCAAGAAGTTTGGATTGGGCTTCGCACCCGACCAGTGGGATGGTCTCCTGAAAGCTGCCGAGGCCGCGCAGATCAAGCCGGAGATTCTGGACGCCGCCGGTCTCGTCCTCCCGAACAAAAGCAGCGATGGGTTCCACGACCGCTTCCGCGAGCGGGCGATGTTTCCGATCCTCTCGCACGTCGGCAAGGTCCTCGGCTTCGGCGGGCGTGTCCTCCCCGACAGCGCGCCGCCGACAGGCGACTACGTCCCGCCGAAGTACATCAACTCGCCCGAGACGCGGGTCTATCACAAGAGCCGCGTGCTCTACGGGCTGTTCCAAGGCAAGCAGGCGATCCGGGGCGAAGAAGAGGTCATCCTCGTTGAGGGCTACACCGATGTGATCTCGCTTCACCAAGCTGATGTCGAGAACGTGGTCGCGTCGAGCGGGACGGCGCTGACGCCGGAGCAGGTCAAGGCGCTCGGGCGCTACGCGAAGCGTGTCCTCTTACTCTATGATGCCGATTCCGCAGGAGCCGCTGCTGCGCTCCGAGGCATTGACCTGATTCTGCGCGAAGGGCTGGCGGCCTATGTCGTCGCGCTGCCCGAAGGGTCGGACCCGGACTCGTTCGTGCAGCAGTTTGGCGGCGAGGCGTTTCGCAACTACCTCCAGAAGAACCGACAGAGCTTCGTGCATTTCAAGGTCGCCACCGCGCGGCGTGCTGGGACACTCGGCACGCCCGAAGGCCAAGCCGAGGCGGCGCGCTCGGTGCTCGAATCCATCGCTCAGATTCCCGACACGGTCGCGCAGGACGGCTACATCCGCGTCGCTGCCGAGCAACTCGGCGTGCCGGATATCCACCTCCGCGTGCAGTTCCGAGACCTTGTCAAGGGAGGTAGGCGGTCTACTCCTGTGCCTCCGCCACGCGAGGCTCCGCCACCGGATGAGGGCCTGCCGACGCCCGTCACGATTGCGATGCGGCCCGAGGAGGGCGCGCTGATCCGGCTGATGTTGGAGCACGGTCGTCCGATGGTCGAGCACGTCCTCGGCCACATGGGGCTTGACGAATTCTCGGAAGGCCCGGTGCGCCAGATCGTTGAGCAGGTTCTGGAGCAATACCAGACGGGGCAGATCGACCGCGAGGCGTTTATCGGAGGAGCTTTTGGTCCAGCGGTGCAGCAGATCGCGACGGGTGTGCTCATGGATCGGCATGCGGTCTCCAAGAACTGGCAAAAGCTAGCCGGGATCGGCGTACCGGAACTCAACGGCGAACCCTACGACGCGGCGGCGAGCGCGATGATGCTCCTCAAGCTGGACCGTGTGGAAGAAGCCATCGCCCTCATCATTCGCAAGACCTACGCGGCGGAGCAGGCTGGGGACGACCTGACGGACTTGCAACGGCAGATGCAGGACCTGCAACACCTCAAGGCGCAGATCGAGCGCCGGGAGTTTCTGGCGTGGGGACAGGAAGCCCCGGCGGAGAATGAAGCGTGATCGGCACCTCGGAGGAGGTCCGGCGTATGTTGCTCCTTCTACCCGACGATGCCCGCCGCTATGTCCGAAAAAACCGATCCCGTGCAGGAGCCAACCCCGCTAGACACCAACGCTGACGAAGCGCTCGAAACCCCAAGCGGCGATGGAGCTGTCGCGTCTACGCCCAACGTGGTACGTGTCGAGCCTGCTGTTCCCGCGTGGGACTTCGCCGTGCCGCGTGCCGTCGAGCCTCAGCCGGTGGCCGAAGGTGCCGACCTCACGGACCCAGCGCTCTATTTCAACCGTGAGCTTTCGTGGCTCGACTTCAACGCCCGCGTGCTCGCCCAAGCGCTCGACTCGCGGACGCCAAAGCTGGAGCAGCTTCGCTTTCTCGCCATCACGGCCAACAACCTCGACGAGTTCTTCCGCAAGCGTGTCGGCGGCCTGAAGCGGCAGGAGGCCGCCGGGGTCCGTTCGCTCTCGCCGGACGGTCGGACGCCTGACGAACAACTCGACCTCGTCCGCGAGGCCATCGCGCCGATGTACGAGACGATCATTCAGGTCTGGGAGGAGGGCCTGCGCCCGTCGCTCGAAGAGGCCGGGATCGTCGTGCGCGACTACGACGACCTGTCGAGCAAGCAGCAAGTGTCCCTTGATGAGTATTTCCACACGCACATCTTCCCGATTCTCACCCCGCTCGCGGTCGATCCGGGGCACCCGTTCCCGTTCATTTCCAACCTCTCGCTATCGCTGGCCGTGATGCTCCGCCATCCGGCGCGTGGGACCGAGCACTTCGCCCGGCTCAAAGTTCCGATCTCGCGGGGCCGCTGGATCGCGATTCCCGGCGAGGTCAATCACTTCGTCCCCGTTGAGCAGATCATCCGCGCCAACGTCGGCGAGTTGTTCCGGGGGATGGAGGTGGTCGCGGTGAGCGCCTTTCGCATTACGCGCAACGCCGACGTGCGCCGCAACGAGGAAGAGGCCGACGACCTTCTCGCTATGATCTCCGACGAGGTCCGCGAGCGCCGCTTCGCTGACGTCGTTCGGCTCGAAGTGGAGGCGGCGATGCCGAAGACGGTTCGCACGCTGCTCGTGCGCGAACTAGAACTGGAAGAAGAGGACGTCTACGTCTCCGACGGCCTCCTCGAACTCGCCGACCTAATGGACCTCGCGGACTTGCCGCTGCCACGCCTCCAGTACAAGCCGTGGGAACCCATCGTGCCGATTCGTCTCCGGCATGAGGGCGAGAGCGAGGACCAAGCCAACGTCTTCGCGGTCATCCGAAAGGGCGACTTGCTCGTACACCACCCGTACGAGTCGTTCTCGGCCTCAACGCTTCGCTTCATCGAAGAGGCGGCAATGGACCCGAATGTGCTCGCCATCAAGCTGACACTCTACCGGACGAGCCGCGATTCTCCGGTCGTGGCGGCGCTTCGCCGGGCTGCAGAGGAGGGTAAGCAGGTTGCCGTTCTAATCGAACTCAAAGCGCGGTTCGACGAGGAGCGCAACATCGAGATGGCGCAGTTGCTGGAGAAGGCGGGCGTCCACGTTACCTATGGCCTCGTCGGGCTAAAGACGCACGCCAAAACGACCCTCGTCGTGCGCGAGGAGGCCGATGGGCTGCGGACCTACAGCCACATTTCGACTGGCAACTACAACCCGACGACGGCCCGGTTCTATACCGACCTCGGCCTGCTCACCGCCAACCCGGCCATCGGAGCCGATCTCGTCAACCTGTTCCACTACCTCACCGGCTACGCGCCAGAGCAAAGCTACCGGAAGCTGCTCGTCGCCCCGCGCCGGATGCGTCCGGCGTTCATCGAGATGATCCACGCCGAGATGGAGCACCAGAAGGCGAGCGGCAACGGACGGATCATTTGCAAGATGAATGCGCTTGACGACCCGGTGATGATCCGCGAACTGTACAAGGCCTCGCAGGCCGGTGTTCAGATCGACCTCATCGTGCGTGGACACAGTCGCCTCCGGCCTGGTCTCCCCGGTTTCTCAGAGAACATCCGCGTCATCTCGATCATCGGTCGCTTCCTCGAACACAGTCGCATCTACTACTTCGGCAACAACGGCGACCCGAAATATTTCCTCGCGAGCGCCGACTGGCAACGCCGCAACCTCGAAGACCGCGTCGAAGTGGCGCTGCCTATCGAGGACGAGGACGTGCAGGGGCGGCTCAAGAGGACGCTCAAGTTCTGCCTCAAGGACAACCGCCTCGTGTGGGACCTCGATGCCGACGGTCTCTACACACAGCGCACACCCGGCGAGGACAAGGTCCGCGCCTTCCACGATGTGCTGATGGACCGTGCCCTCCAGCGCGCTGTCGAAGAAGACCTGCCGTGGGATTTATGAGGAAGGCAAGATGAGAGATGCGATCAGTGCCATTCCTGCACTCGTTGAACAGCTTTACGATGTGGTTCAGCAACTCGAAGATCATTTTCCCGGTCGTCGGTTCACCCCCGACGGGCATCTTGTAGGAAGTATCGGCGAGGTGCTAGCTGCTCATCATTATGGGCTTGAACTGCATACAGCTTCTACTGAAACCCACGATGCCTGTTGTCCTGATGGACGAAACATCCAAATCAAGGCAACGCAGGGAAGCCAAGTAGGTATACGCTCAGAGCCTGATTATCTGCTGGTGTTGAAGCTTTACCCTGATGGAAGCTTCTCCGAAGAGTTCAATGGACCAGGGGGACTAGCTTGGTCAAGCGCAGGGAAGATGCAGAGCAATGGGCAACGCTCGATTTCGCTATTTAGGCTGCGGAAGTTGATGCAGGAGGTTTCAAGTGAAGCGCGCATCAAGCGACGTGCTTAAACCATCGAACCCAGACTTGACCATTGTCAAGGCATGGCTGACCGAGCTGGAGCAGCAGCGGCTTGGGGCGACCGGGACCGTGGCGATGCTCGTCGAGACGCCGCGACCGAAGGAGCACATCGAGCGGGACTCTGTGACCGCCGTGCCGGGCAAAGGCTTCGCAGGCGACCATGCACGCAAGTCGTTCTACCTCGGCAAGCACGTCCCCGGCCGCGAGGTGTCTGCCATCGCGCTCGACACGCTCCGCGTGCTCGGGGTCGATCCGATGGTCATCGGCGACAACCTCATCACCGAAGGATTCGACCTCGCTGCGCTGGAGCCGGGCGACCGGGTGCGCGTAGGGGAGGAGGTCGTGCTGGCCCGGTCCGAGCGTGAGCACCGACCCTGCTCGGTCTTCCGTGAGCGGACGAGTGCTGAGGCCTTTGCTGTCGTCCGGCAGCGGCGTTACCGGGGCGCGCTGTTCATCGTCGAGCGCGGAGGCACAATTCGCTCCGGCGACCGCATCGAGCGTATCGAGAAGTAGCAGCGTGTCGTGTATGGCTACGGTGCAGTAGTAGCGGCTGCGGCTGGGGTAGCGTGGGAGGCGAGCACGTTGTCCACGGTCGCAGCAAGCTCACGGAAGGCAGCAGTGCCCCACGTCCGGCGGTGGATCGTGATGATTTTCTCTTGGGCGATGCGGTACGGCGTTGGGTTCTCATCGGCGAGTTGCCGGAACCTCGTGTAGAGCGCGTCGAGGCGACGCTTGTTGGCGCTGTTGAACCCGAAGCGCCCGGTGTCCTGCACGAGGCGATCGTAGGCCCGGTCGTACTGCGTTTGCTCGCCGGTCTTCGCCGGGTCAGCGAAGGTGGCCTCATCGAATCGGACGAGCGCATCCCCATCGAGGATGTCATTGCCGATCTGGGTCAGCACCTCGGAGGCTCCGTAGGGCAGGAAGAAGCGAATGCGCTTACCGTCCACGGCACGGGTGAGGGTGACGTTGCCTGCTGCCGGTACGCTCACCGCCTCGTCGCTGCCCGAGACCGGGAGCTTCATGTGCGGGTTGAGCGCACGGAAGCGGCTGTAGAGATTCGCATAGTCGTTGTCCGAGCCCCAATCGAGGCGGGTGTCGTGCGGTTGGAGGGTGCTCAGGAGATCGCGGAGCGTAATCGAGACGCCGGAATTCAGCGTGACTTGTTCCGTCTTGAGCGTCTGGTCGGGGTCAATCTCTTCGTGCTCCACAGCGCGGAGCGAGCCGTAAGCCTGAAGCACATAGGCCCGCGAGTGCGGCCCGAAGGAGGACTGCTTGCGAACGCGGGTGAAGCCGTCAGTTACGCCCCACATGTAGGCGTCGGTGACGGTCTTGGCAGGCAGGGCTTCCTCGCCCGCGTTGGCCCGGAGGTAGGTCTGGTAGAGGTGGAAGATGTTGCCCGGCCCGGTGTGGTACGCCGAGACGCCGGGGATCTCATGCCCGACCGCGTTCGCGTAGCCTCGCACCAGCAGGAACGACCCCTGAAGCGAGAGCAGCGGGTTCAACTCCTCGCGGACCTCCACCGCGCCTGCCTGCGCCGGAAGGGTGTACGTATTGACATCGAAGAGGTCGAGAATGTCCGGCATCATCTGGTACCGGCCCTTAGCTCCAACGGGAGAAACGAGCCAGTCCTGATTGAACGTCTCAACGGTGCCAATCTCGGTCGTGAGCAGGCTCAGGCCGAGTTGGCGCGCGTAGCGGACCTCGTACTCGATGGTGTGCCGCTCGCGCTCGCGGGCACCCTGCACTTGGTTGGCCCGACCCCAGCGAATCGAGATGTCTGCTTTGGGGACGCCGCGTGCCACCCACTTGCGGATGAGTTGCGTGGTTGCCGGGCGGCGTGCCCGGTCGATCACATCCCAGTTAGCTTCGCCCGTCGCTTCGTAGTGGTCGCGTTCAGCGCGGAGGGTAAACACCTCCAGCGTCTGCGCTGTCCGGCTGTCGATCACCCGGATCGAGAAGTTGTCATCTACGCCTTGTCGCTTCTCGTAGATGTCGAGTTGAGCGCGGAAGTCATCCAAGGTGACATCCCGCGAACTGGTGGAGTCTGCCGACTGCATGAAGGCACCCGAGAGGTAGGGCGCATAGGTGCGGTCCGGGTGGATATCGAGCGATGCAAATGTGAACGGCCCTCGCACCACCGGTTCTAGCATCTCCAGCTCCGCCGCCACCGTAGCATCTTCTTCCGTCTGTTCGCTCGGGGCCACGCCTTGCGCCACGAGGTCGGCCCGTGTAATCACGAGGGCGAACACGCCGAAGGCCACGATGACCAGCAGCGCGAGCCACTCGATGCGTCGGGCACTCGGGTCCGTGAGATAGTCCGCGAATGAGCGCTTGGTAGGGTGAGAGGACCCAGGGGGGAGGTCAGACATGGACGGTACGGGACGCTGATAGGGTGGAGGATTAAAGAACGGAGGAACAGAGCAAGATCGGGTGCTGCAACATCAAAATTCAGGCCGAGGAGGGGTGCATGGCGGCTTTCTGAACAAGATCGCGGAAAAGGGCGTCCATCGAGGCGTCCATTCGCTCGGGATGCCACTGGACGCCGATGAACAGGCCATCCGCGCTCTCAATGGCTTCGACCACGCCGTCCGGTGCGCGGGCTGCCACGCGGAAACCGTTGCCTGTCTCTTCGATGGCTTGGATATGGCGCGTGTTGACCGAGAAGGCGTCGTGGCCGAGCAATTGGCCTAAGTGGGTGTCCGGCTCTACGAGAACCGCATGGTTTGTGGCACCCCGCTTCTGGCTATGGGCAGTGGCTTCCTGATACTGCGCTTGCACGTCGGCATAGATCGTCCCGCCTGCAAGGGCGTTGCCAAGCTGCATGCCGTAGCAGATGCCGAGCACAGGACGCCGAGCCGCGAAGAAGGAAGAGAGTAAGCGAACGTCAGACGCGAGACGGGCCGCCGCAGTTTCTTCGATGTCGGGCGGAAGTTGACCCACCATGCCGTCCGTAATCGCCGGGCCGCCGGTCACAACGAGGCCATCGAGTAGGGCGGCGAACGCCTCGGCGGCCTCGTCCGACTCCAGCATTGGGACGATGAGAGGCAGGCCGCCCGCGCGTTCCACAGCGAGTACATAGCGCCGGTCGAGGCGCTGCTCGCCGTCATTAAGCGAGGTCGTAATGCCTATGCGAGGGCGAGGGGGCACGAGGAAAATAGTGTGGTTCGAGCGATAGTTTAACTAAACCAGCGGGACGTCAGAAAGGGCAGGGCGAGAAATAAAAATCTAGGCGGTTTATCGGTTCACATCGAGGAGCCGAATCGGTGCAGACGACCGGGTGCTGGTGAGGGGAAGGCTGATGAGGGTCTCGCTCTCGAACCGCACATCGCTCTGCGCTTCGGGGAGGTCGCCGTCGTCAAGAAGGTCGTGCAGCGCGTGCTTGATTGTACGGTTGCGTGCGAGTGCGTCAGAAGTAGAGGAGCCATGGATTACACGGAGCGTCGTTCGACCGCGCTCGGCAGCAAGGGCTGTTGTGCGCCGGATGAGGTCGAGCGCGTCGTTCACGCTTGCACCGTGGAGGTCAAGAGTAACGGTCGTACCGTTGTCGTCGAGGCGGGGCATGGTCGGGTAGTCCGCGTCAGATAGGATGGGGATGCTTCATCAGGTACCTGTCGCGTAAACTACGGGTGCCCCGTCGCTCTGTCCTGCTGCTTTCCTGACCTGTTGCCTAGTGCGCGTCTGCATTCTTTGCTACACCTACGACGAGTCCGAGTCGCCTCTCGCGGAGGATGACCTACCCTATGATCCGACGGTCTACCTCGACGGGCACGAGGCAGAGATGGTCTACCTGACGAAGGCCACGGCCGTGCCGCAGATCATCGGTCTCGCGCAGAAGGACTATGACGTATTCCTCAATCTGTGCGACGGGTCGTGGGACGGCGATGCGCCGGGGATCGAGGTGGTGCAGGCGCTCGAACGGCTCAGCCTGCCGTTTACCGGGGCGACCTCAGCGTGCTACGAGCCGAGCCGCGAAGCGATGAAGCGCGTCTGCCACGCCTGGGGTGTCAAGACGCCTGCCGGGGTGCAGGTCCGCACCGAGGCCGACCTCGACCGTGCGATCGAGACGCTCCAGTTCCCGCTGATCGTCAAGCACCCGAACAGCTACAGCAGCATTGGGATGACCAAGGCGTCGCGCGTCTTGACACCGGAGGCACTGCGCGAGCAGGTCCGGCTGATGCAGGCGGGCTACGGCGGCGGGGCGGCCCTCGTCGAGGAGTTCATCGAGGGGCGCGAGTTCACGGTTCTCGTCGCGGAGCATCCGGACGGCGAGCCGACCGCCTACACGCCGGTAGCCTACCGTTTTCCCGAGGGCGAGACGTTCAAGCACTATGACCTGAAATGGGTCGAGTATCATGGCATGCATGCCCGGCCCGTAGAAGACGCCGATCTCGCAGAGCGACTCAAGGAAGCCTCGCGTCGCCTCTTCGCCGGACTCGGCGGGGCAGGCTACGGGCGCTGCGACCTCCGGGTCGATGCCGAGGGCGACGTGTGGATGCTGGAGATCAACCCGAACTGCGCCATCTTCTATCCACCCTCTGATCCCGGCAGCGCCGACCTCATCCTACAGAACGATCCGGCGGGACACGAAGGCTTCGTTGATCAGATCATCGCGGCAGCCCTCGCCCGCAGCCGGCGGCAGCGAACGCGCTGGGAGGTCCGCGCCGACCGTGAGGGTAACTATGGCACCTTCGCCACCGAGCCGATAGCCGAGGGCGACATCGTTCAGCGCTATGAGGAGCAGCCGCATGTCCTCGTCACCCGCAGCCACGTTGAGCGGCACTGGGACGAGCGCCGCAAGGACTGGTTTGCCCGCTATGCGTGGCCGCTGACCGACGAGGTCTGGGTGATGTGGCACGACGATCCCGAAGACTGGCGGCCCATCAACCACGCCTGCGACCCGACCGCGTGGATCGACGGCCTCAACCTCGTCGCTCGCCGACCGCTCGCCGCGGGGGAGGAGGTCACGGTGGACTACGCAACGTTCTACGGCGCGGCGATGCCTGACTTTGCCTGTACCTGCGGGTCCACCAACTGCCGAGACACCATTCGTGGGTCCGACCACTTGGGGCCATTCGTCGTGTCCTACGGTGATCATGTCTCCGATTATGTCCGCGCCCGACGCCGAGCGGTAGCGAGTAACGGTCATGCCGTAGGGCGGCACCAGGAGGCGTCAGGCGAGGCCAGTCATTAATCCTCCGTTAAAGCCCTCCGTCGGATTTTACTCCGGGGGTGTGGGAGGTGTATGTTGCCCTTTGCTCAGGGCTTTGGTTTCTGGGCTTCCGCCGCTTCCCGCCTCCCGCCACTCCGTATGCCCCGTTCGCTGCTGGCGTCTGTCCGTCGCCTCGCCCTTCCGCTGTTTGCTCTCGGTGCTTTCGTTGCGTCCGAGACGATGGCGCAGCCGTTTCAGGAAGCCACCCACGAGGTCGGCAACATTGGAATGACGGTGTCGAACGCCGGGTTCTACGGCAATTCGGACGTGCGGAACAGCGCTGGGGCTGCGCCGCCCTCGCTGGAATATCCACTGGAGAGCGGGATTGAGCACCTCTTCGAGGCCGGTCTGTGGGTTGGAGCGCTCCGCGCCGATGGCCTCATCACGGTCCGCACCGCTGCCATCACGAGTACAGCAGGTTATAGTCCCGGTAACACGGGCTATGAGATGACGCAGGCAAGCCTGATCCAAGGGCGCTCGTCGATTCCGTCGGACCCGTCATTTACGCCGCTCTCGGTGAGTCAGCAGGATTTCCTATCGACCTTCGTGGACACGGCGAGCGTGGTGCCGGGGACGTTCACGCCGACGCCGGACCCAGCAGGTCAACTCGGCATGTCGGTCGAGAGCCGGTCCTATGCGTGGAGCTTCCCCTTCACCGAATACTTCGTGATCGTCGAGCACGAGATCACCAACATCTCGGACCAGCCGTGGGACTCGGTCTACGTCGGCATGTGGGACGACCTCGTCGTCCGCAACATCATCACGACGACCGATCAGGGCGGCAACTTCTTCAACAAGAGCGGACGTGGCTTCTTGGGCTATCCCGAATACGCGGAAGACGGCTCGGTGAGCGATGCTGCGACCGACAGCCAGTTCGTTTCCTACGCTTGGAACGCAGGTGGCACGGAGGAGACGCTGAACACCTACGGCGCGATTGCCTTCCTCGGTGCCGAGTGGGACGACCCCAACAGTGGCAGCCGCTTCTTCCATCCCTTCGTGCAGGACGCCTACCGAGCGGACGGCCTGCCCGTGCCGCGCGCCAACCCGCGCTGGTGGAAGTTTACCGGCGCGACGGACATTCTCGATCGACCCCAGAATGACCTCGACCGCTACGAGCGCATGAGCATCCCGACGCCGCTCAACGAGCCGCTGCCGGGCGATGCCGTGTCCTTCGGCGAGCGCCTCGCCACGGATGGCCTGACCGCCGAGGGCAACTGGATCAGCGTGTTCTCGGTCGGGCCGTTCACCGAGGTGGCCCCCGGCGGTTCGATCACGGTGACGTGGGCATTCGTCTCGGCGCTCAAGCCCGAAGAGTTTCAGGGCCAGAGCGGCAAGCCCATCGACAACGAGGCCAGCCGCGAACTGCTCCGCAACAACGTGTTCTGGGCGCAGCGCACCTACGCTGGCGAAGATTTCGACTACGACGGCGAACTCGACGAGGGCGAAGACATCAACGGTAATGGTGTGCTCGACCGCTATCTGATCCCCGAACCGCCCGCCTCGCCCGCTCTCCGCGTCGAGGCGCAGCGCGGTCGGGCGATTCTCTACTGGGACACCTCGTCCGAGGAAAGCGTCGACCCCATCACGGGCCGCCGCGACTTCGAGGGCTACCGTATCTACCGTACCGATCCCGGAGATGACCTCGCAGGCGACCTCTTCGGGCAGGCCGATCTCCTCGTACAGTTCGACCGGCGGGGCAATGACATTGGCTTCAACACCGGCTTTGATGCCGTCCGCCTCGAAACGCCCGTCACCTTCCCCGGCGATGATCGGACCTACGAGTACCGCTATGTGGCCGAGGGCTTGCTGAGTGGCTGGCAGTATGGTTTCGCCGTGACCGCCTTCGACGAGGGTGACCGCGAGGCTGGGTTGGACTCGTTCGAGTCGAGCCGAACCGCCAACGCCGTGCGTGTCTTCCCCGGCAGCGCTGCTGTCACGGGCGCTGAACGACCTGCGCCCGTCGTCTATCCCAACCCGTACCGCGTGCAGGCAGCATGGGACGGGCAGAGCAACAGCGCTCGCAAGCTCTACTTCTCAAACCTCCCGGCCCGCGCTGAAATCCGCGTCTACACCGTCGCGGGCGAGATTGTCGCCGAGATGCAGCACGACGCGGCGGATCCGTCCGGCGGCGACATCGGCTGGTACGGCGCTCTCAGCGGCGAGAACCGCGTGACCGCCGGTGGGGAGCACGCTTGGGATATCCTCTCCGAAAACGGCCTCCAGATCGCTGGCGGCCTCTACCTTTTCTCCGTCCGCGACCTCGACACCGGCGACACACAGACGGGCAAGTTCGTCGTGATTCGCTAACCCTTTACCCCTCACTTAATCCCCCAACACCATGAAGATCGCTACCCGCTTGCTCGCGCTCGTGGCTGTGCTCGCCCCGGTCGTGTTTTCGACGACTGCCGTGGCGCAGACCGACCTTACCGTGCGTGAAATTATCCGCGTCCCTCAGTCCAACCTCGACCAACTCCAAGCCCTCGGTATTGATGCTACGGGCGACGATGTGGACAACCTCATCACCTTCGAGCAGGATGGCAACGAAGTCGCGTTCACGGCGGTTGTCCTCACCAACCCCTTCAACTCCGGCCTCGCCTCGTGGAACGGCGACGCCAACGTGCCGGGGCGTGTCCATGTCTTTGTCCGTGACACGACGGCCAACTCGGAGGGCTATGAAGGCATGAACCTCCAGCTCGTCGATGGCTCCGCCTCGATTCTGGATATGGAGGTCGGTGTGGTCTACGACATCATCGGCACCGTCAGCGAGTTCAACAACGTGATTCAGGTTGCCCCTTCGGTCTTCGAGGAAGTCGGTGACTATGATGACCTCGACCTGCCGGATGCGATCATTGAGCCGATCGTCATCACCACGGACGATCTCAACCGGGTCGTCGGGCAGGACGGTGATGGCAACGACCTGTACCAGACCAACTGGACCAACTTCAACGACTTCAACAACCAGTACGTGCGCTTCGAGAGCGCGGTCGTCGAAGCCAGTGTTGCCGACGACACGGGTCGCCCGAACTGGCAGTTTAGCTCCGCAGGCTCCGACGTGGTGGTGAACGGCGACGACATCTCGCTTCGCTTCCGCAACGACCGGTCGGGCGGCGATGGCTACCCGAATCCGCCCTACGCGACGCGTCCCGTAGAGGACCCCTTCGTTCCGCCTGCCACCGGTGCCGTCATCGAGGTGCAAGGCTTCGCCGCGCTCCGTGCGTTCGATTTCGACAACGACATCTCGACGGACGCCATGTCGGTTGCGCCGTTCGAGGATGACGATCTCCAAGCACTCGAGTCTCCGCCGATCTTCGGAGCCATCACAGGGCCGGACGATGTGCCGGGCAACGCGCCCGTGACGATCTCGGTCGAAGTCACGCAAGGTTCCAGCCCGATTGCCAGTGTGGTGCTGTCCTATGAGGCGACGCCCGGTGGAGCGGGTGCCGTGACCCTGACCGACAACGGTTCGGGTGTCTACTCGGGTGACATCCCCGCGCAGGCCGACGGAGCGTTCGTGACCTACTCCATCGAGGCGACGGACAGCGAAGGAGCTTCCTCGGAAAGCCCGTCGAGTTCCTACCGAGTCCTCTTCGATGGTATCGACTCTATCGAGGACGTGCAACTCACCGCGAGCGGCGGTCCCGGCTCCAGCCCGTTCGCCGGGATCACGACCGACAACATCAACATCGAAGCTGTCGTGATGAGCGACGTGGCGACCTCTGGTCTGCTCACGATTCAGGACGACGAGGGCCTCGCCGCATGGACCGGCGTCTTCGTCGAAGTCACGACCGACATCGCGCTGCTGGAGCTAGCACCGGGAGACCGCGTCACGGTCAGCTCCGCTACGATTGCCGAGAACTTCGGTGTCACCCGACTCGACGATGCTACGATTGCCCGGACGAGTTCCGGTGCTCCCTATGCCTACAAGGTCGTCACGACGAACGTGCTCCAAGACGATGACGTGGCCGAAGCGCACGAAGGCATGGGGCTTCAGTTCAACGGGGTCACCATCACCGATGTCAACGCCGACGGCGACGACGCCGAGCAGGGCTTTGGCGAGTGGCAGTTCTCGTCCGACGGCACCGAGCCTAACGAGGTCCGCGCCGATGATGTCTCCGACGCCGTACCGCAGGACTTCAACATCATGAACTTCACGGTGGGCCAGAACATTGGCGGCATCCGTGGTCTGTGGTGGTTCTCATTCGGCAACTACAAGCTGGCCCCCGAAAGCCCCGATGACATCGGCTTCCCGGTCGCCAACGAAGACGGCACGCAGGCCGGGCGGTTTGCGCTGGACCGCGCCTACCCGAACCCGTTCGCGGGCGCGGCCACCATCGCCTATGAACTCGGCGAAGCAGGTCCGGTATCGCTCCGGGTCTACGATGCGCTCGGCCGCGAGGTCGCCACGCTCGTGGATGCCGAGCTTGCCGCCGGTCGCTACGAGGCGACGCTCGACGCACGCGGCCTTGCCGCTGGCGTCTATGTCTACCGCCTTACCTCGGGCAGCGAGACCCTCACCGGTCGCGTGACGCTCGTCAAGTAACTCCATGATGAGGGCGAGGGGCCGGGCCACAGCGGCTCGGCCCCTTCGCTCATCTCCCGAATACCTGTTTGTTATGCACCGATTGACGGTCCGCTTACTCGGCCTCGCGCTCCTCGCTGTGCCCGCGCTGCTGGCGGCGTGTGACAGCGGCTTCGAGGGAACTGCAGGCGAGAACCTCGCGCCCGAGACCGCGCTCGCCGTTCAGGCTGCCGACCTGACGGACGTGCTCACCGACACCCTCGCGGTGCCCGGCGACACGCTCATCATGGGCGGCGATACGACCATCGTCACCGAGGTGCTGCTAGAGACGCGGCGCTTTACGAGTCTCGTCGAGGTCAACTGGTCCGGCACCGACCCCGACGGCTACGTCGAGGCGTTCGAGATTCGCTTCTACGACAATGATGAGACCGGCATGATCGGCAACGAGGTCGGGTGGGCGCGCACGGCTTCGCGCGACTCGCTCGTGCTCCTGCCGATCCCCGAAGGCGCACCGGTCGCCAACGTTGCCTTCGAGGTGCGCGCCATCGACAACGACGATGCGACCGACCAGACGCCCGCTCGTACTGTCTTCCCGGTGCGTAACTCACCCCCCACGCTCCGTATCAGCACCGCTGAAGCGCCACCGGACACGACGTGGCCCGCGACTTCCTTCGCCTTCGTTGCCGAAGACCTTGATGGTATTGCCAACATCGCGGCTATCGAGGTCGCCCTCAACGACACGACCGCTGGCTTCGTCCGGTTGCCTGCTGAGACGGACTTCATCACGCTCGTGGCCGAGGACCCCGGTGCGGCGGAAACCGAGGCGCGCTTGCTGCTCGGTCGGGGGAGCGTTCCGTCGGACTTCCGGCTGTCGGGTCTCCTGACCGATTCGCCGAACACACTGTACCTCCGCGCTGTCGATGCGGCGGCGTTCCGAAGCGAGACCGTCATCTATCCTGACCCGGACCCCGACGCTGAAGAGGCGTGGTTCGTTCGCCGCGTCACGAGTTCGATCCTTCTTGTCAACGACTACCGGACGAACCGGAACGGCCTTGTGCTCCCGTATCACCGGGGCATCCTCGACGAGTATAGCGGAGTGGGGAATTACGACGAGTGGTACCTCGCCGAGCCGTTCCAGACCGGGTCGAGCGTCGTGCTGCTCTACAGCGACAACCTGCCGGTCAATCCCGATCCGACGCTGCGCGAGACGCTACGCTTCTGGGACCACATCTACTGGGTCTCGAACAACGCGACCAACCGCTCCATTGGCAATAACCTCCCGCTCGTCGCCAACTTCCTCGACGAGTTCTTCGCCGATGGCGGGAGCCTGTTCGTGAATGTGCCGATTGATCTGCCCTCGGAGCCAGAGGACAACCTCGGCAATGGTGCGCTCGCTATTCTTCCACTCGCGGGCTTGCTCGACTTTGGCCCGGACAGCGAGTTTGATGAGTACGAGCAAGACCTTCAACTGGAGGGGGGGGCAGCTCTCAACCCGGCGCAGGCGCTGCCCGGCGGCGGTGTCCTTCCCGCGCTGGAGATCACGCGACCTGTTGATGTGTACAGCTATCCGATTGGGTCGGGCACGATCTCGCTCTACACGGGCGAGTTGACGGCGGAACTAGAGAGTAGCGGTGATGAGGTGCCGTGGCCCGGTCCCTCAACGCTCGCTTCGTTGCGTGACGATGGTCGTGTTGCACTCTTTGCCGTTCCGCTCGTCCGCGCAACCACGGGCGGTCCCTATTTCGTCGGTGCCGATGGCAGCGAAGAAGCGCCTCGCGATGCCGTCAAGCTCATGCTCGAAGCGCTCGGATTCCCACGCTGATGACCTCTTTCTGCACGCCCATGCGCCTCACGCTTCTCTCGCTACTCCTTGTCATCAGTGCCCTTCCCGCTGTGGCCCAGGGCCGCCTCGTAGGCACCGTCACCGACGCCGACACTGGTGAGAGCCTACCCGGCGTAAACGTTCTCATCCTCGGCACGAGCCTCGGCGCGGCGACGGACTTCGACGGGCGCTATGCGATCAGTGGTCTGCGGGGTGGGGAGTACACCGTACAAGCGTCGTTCGTCGGTTATGAGACCAAGCAGTTCACGGGGATCGCGGTGGGTTCGAGTGGCACCACCACGCTGGACATCGAACTAGGCGAGGCCGTGCTTCAGACCGAGGGCGAGATCGTTGTCGTCGGCGAGCGGCCGCTGGTGGATGTGGAGCAGTCGTCGAGCGCCTATACCATCGACCGCGAGGCCATCGCTGCTGCGCCAGTACGCGAGGTGCAGGAGGTCGTTGCCACACAGGCAGGGGTCGTGCGAGACCCGACAGGCCTCTACATTCGCGGTGGGCGGGCCGATGAGACCGGCTTCGTGGTGGACGGCGTAAGCGCCAAAGACCCGCTCTCCGGGACCGGCTTCGGCCTCGACCTCGGAGCCAACGCCTTCGCCGAGGTTGAGGTCACGACGGGCGGTGTCGGGGCTGATGTCGGCGATGCCACGTCGGGGGTTGTTTCCGTCACCACGCGTGACGGGACGGACCAGTTTGCCGGTTCGTTCTCGACCAAGCGCGACAACTTCGGGGCTAACGACGATTGGGGGTCGACGTGGAACGAGCAGGTCTATGAAGGCTCGCTCTCCGGTCCGATCCTCCCCGGCAAGCTTCGGTTCTTCGCCTCGGGGCAGGCGCAGTTCTCCGACAACTTCACGCGCTTCGTCTCGACACCGGATCAGGTCCGCTCGTCGCTTCTTGACGGTACGGGATGGATGCCGTATCAGGATAACCGCTGGAGCGGGCTGGGTAAGTTGACCTACCTGCCCAAGCCGGGAATGAAGCTCCAAGGCAGTTACCAGCGCTCGCTCGCTGTCAACCAGAACACCCGGATGCTTCAGGTGACCGGCAACGATGACGTGATCCGGCCCGGCTACCAGTACGCCTTCGCGCTCCAGCCCGACAACGCGAACACGTACACCCACGACAACAACCTCGCCTACCTCAAGTGGACGCACGTCCTGAACGCGCAGTCGTACTACGAGGTGCAGGCCAGTCGCCTCTTTACTCGTCTTCGCGCCGACGCCAACGGGCGGGACTGGCGGCCTGAGGACGTGAGCGAAGAACTGGACCCGGCGAGCATCGTCGACTTTCCGGCCTCGCTGTTCCTCGATCAGGATGGCAATCCTATCGACCCGAACGCGGTGTTCGTGCTACCCGGCCCCGGCCTGTTCAACAACGGCGGCGTCGCCACGCGCTGGCACGACCACTTTGCCGAGGAGGCCGTACTCAAAGGGAGCTACACCCGCTTCACGGCGAACCGGGGCTACGAGGTCACGGCGGGCTTCGACCTGAAGTTCAACGACTACCAGTGGATCGACATTATCCGCCCGTGGATCGGTGCCCCGATTGTGACGGCGGACGGCGATACGACCAGCTCGAACCGGCTCGGTGAGGCGAGCGATGTGTGGCGGGTCAAGCCGCGCCGCGCCGCGCTCTTCGTCCAGAATCAGTTCCGCTACAACGGCCTGATCGCCAATGCCGGTCTCCGCGCCGAGTTCTGGGCACCGGGTAAGTACGTCGATGACCTCGTCGCCGACAGCGTCTTTACGATCCCACAGGCGATCCGCGAGGGGTATCTCGACGAATCGGTCGGCCTCTTCGGGCTGCGATGGAAGGCGCGGCTCTTGCCGAAGCTCCGGGTCAGTTTCCCGGTCCGCGAGAATCAGGTGATGTTCTTCAACTACGGTCACTCGACCCGGCTGCCGCACCCGACGTTCCTCTACACCAACCTCGACCCGTTCTATCAGGACCGTTCGTTCTTCGGCGACCTCGGGAATCCGAACCTCAACCCCGAGGTGGACATCTCCTACGAACTGGGTCTCCGTAGCCAGATCACCAAGGACGATGCACTCACGCTGACCGCGTTCTGGCGCGATAAGTTTGACTTCATCACGGTCACCGACGTGATCGTGGCCGACGGGACGGGTCGCGAGACGAGCCGCGCGCTCCGCGTCAACGGTGACTTCGCCCGCGTCCGGGGCATCGAGGTGAGCTACCTCAAGCGGATCGGCGACTGGTTCCGGGGGCAGATCAACGCCTCGTACTCCCGTGCCACCGGCCTTGCCTCGACCAACTCCGAGGCGCTCGCCGACCTCATCCAAGACGGCAATGTGGACAACACGTTCGAGACGCCGCTCGCGTGGGATCGCCCGCTCGACATCAAAGCGAGCACAACCTTCTCGTGGGACCGGACTGAGCCGCTCTGGGGTGTCCCCGGCCTCAACCGCTTCCGGCTCTACCTCGCCTCGACGTTCCGCAGCGGCCAGCGCTACACGCCCGTCCGCTTCGTTGGCAACGAGGTTAACCCGTTCACCGGCGAGCGCGACTGGCGACCCATTTTCGAAACCGTCGACGATCCCGAGCAGCGCTTCTCTGAGGTCGGCAAGCCGTGGTGGTGGTTTGACCTCAACCTCCAGCGACGGGTCGGCATCGTCGGGCAGGACCTCGTGTTCACGCTCGAAGTGACGAACGTCTTCAACCAGCAGAACGCAGTCCTCGTCAACCCCGTCACGGGCGAGGGGTATCCCGACGTAGATGCGGGCACCAACTTCGAGGACCTCCGCGGCAACGGCGATTACGATGTGCCGAGCAACCTCCGTGATCCGCGCTACGAGGACCCCAACACGAGCGGGCTGCCGCCGCTCAACCCCGCCCGTTTCCTGCCGCCGCGCCACATCATGCTCGGCGTCAGCTTCGAGTTTTAACCCGGCCACCCATGCGCACTTTCCTTCTCATTCTCATGCTCGGGGCGATGGCTGCGGCCCCGGTTCAAGCGCAGGTGCTGCCCGCCTTCGGACAGGAGCGCACCGGAGGTTCCGGCCTTCAATTCCTAAAAGTCCCGGTCGACGCACGCGGGGCGGCGCTCGGTGGCACCGTCGCCGCTACCGCCGATGACGCAAGCGCGCTGTTCTGGAACCCCGCCCTCGCCGCACGCGGCGGCACCCAGGTGGGCCTCGCTACGACGAGCTACGTCGCCGACATCGCGCTCCACTATGCAGCGGGTTACACGCCCGTCAACTCGCCGCTCGGAACGCTCACGCTCGGCTTCAGCGTGCAGGCTCTCGACTCCGGTGAGATGGACGTGACGACCGAGTTTTCCGGCCCCGAAGGTACGGGCGAGACCTTCCGCCTCGTGGACCTCGCCTTCGGCCTGACGGTGGCGCAGTCGCTGACGGACCTCTTCTCCTACGGCATCACCGGCAAGCTCGTCCGCGAGTCGGCTGCCGAGGTGTCGACCACCGCTGGCCTCGTCGATCTCGGCGTGGCCTACCGCGTCGGTGACACGGGCGTCCGCTTCGGCGTGGCGATCCGCAACTTCGGATTCAACGTTAGCCCCGGCGGTTCGATCACGCGAGAGACCCTCGGCGGCGAGGTGATCGAGGAAAGCTTCGACGGTATCGAGCCGCCGACGACGTTCCTGCTCGGCGTGAGCTACCGCCCGCTCCGCGTCCTCGGCTTCAACGATGGGGGACCGCACGACCTCACGGTGTCGGGCCAGCTCACGAACCCCAACGACAACGCCGAGCGCTTCAACCTCGGAGCCGAGTATGCGTGGAACAACACGCTCATGCTCCGCACCGGCTACGAGTTCGGTCTCGAAGAGGCGACCGTGCCCTCGTTCGGACTCGGTCTTCTTGTCCCCGGCCTTGGCCCTGATCTCCGCGTGGACTATGGCTTCAACCGGCTCGACCGGCTCGGCAACATCCACCGCATCGGCCTGAACCTCCGGCTGAACTAATATGCTGCCTGTTTTCGCTCTGCCTATGCGCTCCACGTTTCTGCTTCTTAGCCTCGCCCTCGTCGTCAGTGGCTGCGACAGCATCTTCGGCTCGAAGGACGACGTGACCACCGACGAAATCTTCGACGAGGGGGCCGTCGACCCGACGCTACTCGACGAGGTGGGGTACGTGCCGCTCAACCCGTTCTACTCGCAGGGCGCGAACGGCGGCTCGTTTCAGCGCCCGGTGGATGTCTATGTCGGCTACGACGAGTTGATCTACGTCGGCGACGAGCAGGGTCTTCACGTCCATGACCTCGCAGGTCGCCCTCAGACCTTCATTGGCGAACTCGAAGGCCAGCCGCTCCGCGATATCACCGCTCTCATTCAGGACCGTAGCCTTGACCTGCTGATCGTGGCACGGCGCGATACGACGCTGGCGGGGTTGACGTGGGACCTGCCAGTTGTGTATCGCCTCAGCGGCGTTACTACCGGTATGCCTACCGTCGAAGACATCGTCTGGCATCCATTCGACGACCGCTCGCGCTCGGGCAACCAGTTTCGGAACCCGCAGTGCTACCTCGTATCGGTGTCGGAGTGCGACCGGGCCGCGCTGGACGGCAGTGTGATCTTGTCGGACCAAGACGCGAGCTTCACGGATATCGCCGTGCTGGCCGACAACAGCTTCTATGTGTCGCGTAGCGGGCCGGTGAACACCCAAGCCGACGGACTCAACAGCCGCGTGCAGCCCTTCAACGGCGTGCTCGCCTTCGCCCCGGACGGGACCAATACGCGCTTCATCAGCGACCTCAGCCCGACGCAGCCGAGCCTCCTCAGCGCGGTCTATCCCTCGGCACTAGCTACCCCCATCGGGCCGCCGCAGCGCTCGGCGTTCACCGAGGCCCAAGACTTTTTCGTCGCCCAGAACCCGCCGGGTCTCGATGTCCGCTATCCCGTCCTCTCGGTGCTCGTGGTCGAGACGTCGCTCGGGACGGAGTTCCGCGTGGATATCGGACGCCTCGGTGCGAGCGCCAACCCGGACAACGGTGATGGCTTCCTCTACGAAGACTTCGGGATGCGCGGCCCGACCAGCCTCGCCATCGCTGCGGACGAGACGGGCTACCTCTTCGCTACCGACGAGGAGACCGACAGCCTTTACATCTTCAACCGCAATGGGATCGAGGGCGTGGCCCCGCCGCCCGCGTCCGGCTCGCTTCGCCCGGTCAAAGTGTCATTCGGCGGCACCGGCAGCGGGACGCTCTCGTTCAACGATCCGCAGGGCGTGGCCTATTTCGACCGGACGGTCTACGTCGCCGATGCGGGCAACAACCGGATCGCCCGCTACCGTCTCAACACGGACTTTGAGTAGGGTCTAGCGCTCACCGCGAAGCTTGGCCCCGATGCGCTCGGCCTCGGCGAGGACGCGAAGGGTGTTGCCGCCGAGAATCTTCCGCACGTCGTCGTCGCTGTAGCCGCGTTTGAGGAGGCCGTAGGTGATGTGCGGCAGCCGCGTCGCGTCGCCCATCCCGCGTGGCAGAAACGGCACTCCGTCGAAGTCGCTCCCTAGCCCGACGTAGTCGACCCCGGCGATCTGGACGGCGTGGTCGATGTGGTCGATGATGTCGTCGAGTGTGGCGCTCGTACTGCCGTCCTGCGCGATGTAGCGCGAGAAGAAGTTGATCATGATGACCCCGCCGTTGTCGGCGAGGGCGCGCAGCATGGCGTCGGTGATGTTGCGCGGGTGGTCGGTGAGGGCGCGGACCGACGAGTGGCTCAGGATGACCGGCGCTTCGCTCACGGCGAGGGCGTCGTAAAAGGTTGAGTCCGAGACGTGCGAGAGGTCCACGAGCACGCCGAGGCGGTTCATCTCGCGGATGAGGTCGCGGCCCGTGTCGTTGAGACCGTTCCAGCGGACGGTATCCGTCGCCGCGTCCGCCCAACTGTTCGTGTTCGTGTGGGTGAGGGTGACGTAGCGGATACCGCCGTCGGCGAGGAGGCGGAGCACGTCCTTCGAGCCGCGCAGCGCGTGTCCGCCTTCGAGACCCATCAGCGCCGCCTTCTTCCCGCTCCGGGTGATGCGCAGCACGTCGTCCGTCGAATACGCCATCTCGATTCCATCGAGCGCCTCGACCTGCCGCTTCGCCTCGGCGATCATGGCGAGCGCGCGGTCGGTAGCAGCAGGGGCCTCGCCGTAGGTGCGCGACACGTAGATCGAGAAGAACGGCGCGTCGAGGCCGCCTTCGATCATCTTCGGGAGATCGACGTGGTGCGACCCCGAGCGTGGCGTGTGGCGTGTGCCGAAGGCATACGCATCGTCCAGCATCAGGCTTGGCGTGTCGATGTGTCCGTCGGTGACGATGGCGTCGTAGTGCAGCGTGAGGGCGCGTTCCCAGAGCGGGTCTTCCGCGAGCAAGCGGCTCTTGGCCGGCTCGCCGAGGCGGATGGTGCCGCCGTCGCGGCTGTCGAGCGTGTCGGTGGCGACGAAGGCGCGGGGCGCTGGCTCAGGCGCGCTAGAGCACATGGCGAGGCCGAGCAGGGCGAGGGCGGCGAAGAGGGGCAGGCGGAGAACGTTCACGCGGCAGACGGGTAGGGTGGACGGAATTGCCGCAAAATACGGGGCGGCGGAAGTGCCCTGCGCGGTAACGCTCGAATCCATAGGTTAGGTTTGCTGATCTCTATTCCTCCTGCTCTATGATGCTCGATACCCCTGCGATTCGATTTCTATTCCTGACGGCCTTGCTGCTGTGCGCGCTACCCGCCACGGCGCAATCAGTCGGCGACTGCCGCCCCGGCACCGCAGAGGTGGCACTCGACATCAACGATGTTCGAGCGCTCGTTTTCAATGGCGGCAACCTTTTCTATGGTGGGAGCACGACGAACGGTTTAGGCTATCTCGTCCCCAAGGACGGAACTTTGCCGCCAATTTTCGCAGCAAGTCTGTGGGTAGGTGGGGAAGTGGGCGGAGAGCTTCGTGTTGCTGGATCGCGATACGATGACTTCGAGTTCTGGCCGGGACCGCTCGACGACGAGGGCAACCCACCGCAAGACTGCTCAGTTTACGACCGCATCTATCGGGTCAGCCGAGGCGACGTAGCGCGCTACCTCGAAACGGGCGAGGCCACCGACGACCTGCGTGACTGGCCCGCTCATCTCGGAGCTCCGGTGCTTGATGGCGACGGCGTCGAGGGTAACTACAACCTCGCAGGCGGCGACGAGCCTGCAATCTCGGGGGAGCAGATGGCGTGGTGGGTGATGAACGATGCGGGCAATGAGCACTTGGAGAATGAGACAGATCCCATTGGCTTGGAAGCGCGAGTGAGTGCCTTCGCCGTGCGATCTAGTTGGCTCGCGTTGAATCAGGCCACCCTCTACCGATACCGATTCACCTATCGGGGTCGCCAGCCGCTCGATAGCGCCTACGTGGCCGTCTTCGTCGATGCTGACCTTGGTGACGCAGCCGACGACTTCGTCGCGAGTGACACAACGCTCAGTATGGGGTTCACGTACAATCAAGCGGAAGAGGATGCTGTCTATGGCGTGCCCCCGGCAGTAGGGCTAAAGATCATCCAAGGCCCGGAGGGATTGCCGAACGGAAGAGATGACAACTTGGATGGCGAAGTGGATGAACTAGGAGAGCGTCTGAAAATGACAGCATCTCCGTGTCACGATAAAACGCGAGAGCCTGGAAATGGTATCGGGAAGTACAACTGTATGCACGGACTCTGGCCCGATGGTACGCCCCTTACAGAGGGCGGATACGGAGGGGACCAAACAGGCACACCTGTCGCATTTAGCTTCCCTGGGGAACCTGTAGCTGCTCAGTTTTGGAGTGAAGAGAATCCGAACAGAGATGGGGTTCCGAACCCATCTGGCGACCGCCGATTCGTCGTCGTAACAGGTCCCTTCCGCTTGGAGCCGGGCGAGAGCACGGAGGTCGTCTTCGCTATTCCCTTCGCCCAAGGCACTGACCGCCTCGACTCGGTCGTCAAGCTCCGCGAGGCGGCGCGCTTCCTCCAGGACGCCTACGACCTCGGCTTCTTCGACCCGCAGCGCGTCGGAGCCGTGCCGCCGCAGCCAGCGCTGCCGGATGCCTTCGGGCTGTCGCGTCCGTTCCCCAATCCGTTCACCTCAACGACAGAGTTGACGCTGACCGTGCCGGAGGAGGCAAGCACGGCGCGACTGTCGGTCTTCGACGTGCTAGGCCGCGAGGTGGTCGTGCTGGCTGAGGGCGTGCTCGAAGCAGGCGAGCAGACGTTCACATTCGACGGGGCGGGGCTGCCCTCGGGCCTTTACCTCGTCCGGCTGGCAACGGCCAGACAGACGGAGACACTGAAGGTGCTCCACGTCGAATAAGTGACAGCGCTGCTACTCAATCGTCCACGTCTCGCCCGAACGGAGGAGGTCGTGCAGATCGCCCGTGCCGCGCTTGGCGACGACGGCCTGCTGCTGCTCGCGGAGAAGCCGCTCGTAGGTCGGACGCTCCTCGCGGTAGAGCACGCCAAACGGTTGCGGTAGCTCCTCGTCCCAGAACAGGCGGCTCATGATCCCCGCGAGTGTCCGGTCGGTTGCGTCGTAAACGAGGCAGTCGTCGGCGGACCAATCGCCCGAGGTGAGGTCGATGGATTCGAGCCGTAGCCCGTCGAGGCGGAGGCCCTTCGTGCCCTCGTCGTAGACGAGCGGTTCGCCGTCTTCGAGGAAGAGGGTCGTGTGCGGCTTCGTATCGCGCTCGGTGTAGCGGAAGAAGGCCCCGTCGTTGAAGATGTTGCAGTTCTGGTAGACCTCGACGAAGCCGGTGCCGGTGTGGGCGTGCGCGGCGCGGAGCATCGCCTGCATGTGCTTAGGGTCGCGGTCGAGCGTGCGGGCGACGAACGAGGCGTCGGCTCCGAGGGCGAGCGAGACGGGGTTGAACGGGTGGTCGAGCGAGCCGTAGGGCGAGGACTTCGTGACCTTGCCCGGTTCGCTCGTCGGGCTGTACTGACCCTTTGTGAGGCCGTAAATCTGGTTGTTGAACAGCAGCACCTGCACGTCGAGGTTGCGGCGGAGCAGGTGGGCGAAGTGGTTGCCGCCGATGGAGAGTGCGTCGCCGTCGCCGGTGACGAGCCACACGTCGAGGTCGGGGTTGGCGCACTTGAGGCCGGTGGCGACGGTCGGGGCGCGGCCGTGGATGGTGTGCATCCCGTAGGTGTTCATGTAGTACGGGAAGCGGCTGGAGCAGCCGATCCCGCTGATGAACACGGTGTTCTCCTTCTTCTCGGTGAGATCGGGGAGAACGCGCTGCACGGCGGCGAGGACGGCGTAGTCGCCGCAGCCGGGGCACCACCGCACGTCGGCGTCGGAGGCGAAGTCTTTCTTCGTGAGTGCGGGTGCACCGTCGCCGCCGGGATCGGGGACGAGGCGACCAGGCGGGCGCGACGGCTTCGCACCGGGCGGGCGTTTCGGTCCTCCGGCTTTCGGCGGCAGCGTTGGTTTCTTACCCGTCGGGAGCGAAGCCTTTTTCGGAGCCAGTGTTGGCTTCTTCGTGCCGGGCGGGCGGGTCGGTTTTTTCTCGTTGTCAGCCATGATCGTCAGGGTCGTAGGGGCAGGCCCGTGTGCCTGCCCGATCACAGGGCGACCACACGGCGCAGGGCGAACACGGAGGTTCGCCCCTACAGTCAGGATTTAAGGCTCGGTGGTAATCATCTCGCGGATTCGCTTGGCAATCTCGCTGGCCTTGAATGGGAGGCCCTGAATCTTGGCGAGGCTCTCTGCCGGGCGCAGGAAGCGGTCGCGGAGGACGTGGACGAGTTGTCCATTGTTCAGCTCTGGCACAAGGATGTGCTCGAACCGGCTGAGCACATCGCCGAGGTCAGGCGGCAGCGGGTTCAGCCAGCGGATATGGACGTGCCCAACGGTCAGGCCATCGGCCCGAGCCGACTTCACCGCGGCTTCGATACTGCCCCGCGTCGAACCCCAGCCCACGATCAGTACGTCGCCGGAGTCATCGCCATACACCTCCGTCGGGGGAATCTCCTGCTGGACGCGCTCGACCTTCGCAGCGCGCAGCTTGGTCATCGCTTCGTGGTTCTCGGGATCGTAAGAGACGCCGCCGGTCTCGCGGTCTTTCTCCAGCCCGCCGAGCCGGTGCTCCACATTCGGCGTTCCCGGCTTCGCCCACGCGCGGGCAAGGGTGGTGTCGTCGCGGAGGTAGGGGAGGAACTCGTCGCCGCGGTTCGGCTCGGTGGCGAAGGTGACGGGGAAGTCTCGGAGCGCGTCGGGATCGGGGATGGGCCACGGCTCGGCCCCGTTGCCGAGGTAGCCGTCAGAGAGCAGAATCACTGGCGTCATATACTTGACCGCGATCCGGCACGCCTCATAAGCCACCTCGTAGCAGTCGCCCGGTGTGCTCGCGGCGATGACCGGGAGCGGCGCGTCGCCGTTGCGACCGTAGAGCGCGAAGAGGAGGTCGGACTGTTCGGTCTTGGTCGGCATCCCCGTACTTGGTCCGGCGCGTTGCACGTCGATCACGACGAGCGGAAGCTCGGTGATGATGCCGAGGCCGACGAACTCCGTCTTGAGTGCGAGGCCCGGCCCACTCGTCGCCGTCACCCCAAGTCGCCCGGCAAAGCTTGCGCCGAGCGCGGCACCGACCGCCGCGATCTCGTCCTCGGCCTGCACCGTCAGTACGCCAAAGTTTTTATGCTTCGAGAGCGCGTGGAGGAGGTCCGAGGCGGGCGTGATGGGGTAGGAGCCGTAAACGATTTCCAGCCCGCTCCGCACGGCGGCGGTGACGAGGCCGAGGGCGAGGGCTTCATTGCCCCGGATGGCCCGGTAGAGGCCGGGCGGCAGCGTGGCCGGAGCCACTTCGTAGCGGGCCGCAAAGGTCTCGGTCGTCTCGCCGAAATGGTAGCCCTTCGTGAGGACGTGCCGGTTCGCTTCGAGGATGTCGGGCTTGGTGGCAAATTTAGCCTCCAGCCACTCCAGCGTCGGCTCGACGGGTCGGGTGTAGAGCCACAGCGCGAGGCCGAGCGCGAACATGTTCTTCGAGCGGTCCACCTCCTTCGTCGAGAGGTCGAAGTCGGCGAGGGCCTCGCGGGTGAGGCGCGTTAGTTCAACCGGGAAGACCTCGTAGCCGTCGAGGGTCCCATCCTCCAGCGGGTTCGACTCGTATCCCGCGAGGTTGAGGTCGCGCTGCTCGAAGGCGTTGGTGTTGACGAGCACAGCCCCGCTGCCCTCGCTCGACTTCCGCACCCGGTGCAGGTTGACCTTGAGCGCGGCGGGGTTCATCGCCACGAGGAGGTCTACCTCGTCGCCGGGCGTTGAGATTTCGGTCGCACCGAAGTGAAGCTGGAAGCCGGAGACACCGTAGGTGGTCCCGGCCGGGGCACGAATCTCGGCGGGGAAGTCGGGGAGCGTCGCGAGGTCGTTGCGGGCCTTCGCGGTGGCGAGGGTGAACTGGCCGCCGGTGAGTTGCATCCCATCGCCGGAGTCGCCTGCGAAGAGGATGGTGACCTCGGGCAGCGAGAGGACAGGAGTGCGAGCGGCGTCGGCGGGGAGGAGGTCGAGAGCAGACATAAGGCGGGAGGCGGCAAGCTGTCGTGCGAGGACAACACTAGCATACGCCCGTGCGGGCCGGGTGATTCGTGCCGGGAACGGGGCGGTCTCTTTCGCGGCGGGTTGCAGAATCTTCGGAACAGCGTGTTTCCCGGTTGGGTTGCAGTGAACCGCGCCGTCTAACCCGGACTTCACACGATTCCTTCGCCCGTTCCGATCTGAGAGGTACGCCCGATGCTGAAGACGATGAGTCGGATCTTCCGAAAGCCGAAGCCCATCTTGGCGATGGTGCACACCGGCCCCTCACCGGGTGCACCAGGCTATCGGTCCATCGAGTCCACCGTCGAGCGTGCCGTCACCGAGGCCAAGCTCTACGCCGACCTCGGCGTCGACGGCCTCGTGCTGGAGAATATGCACGACTTCCCGTGCATCCACGAGCGCGAGCAGGGGCCGGAGGTCGCGGCGTTCATGACGCGCGTCGCGGTGTGCGTCAAGCGGCAGGTCGGGCAACTGCCCGTCGGGATTCAGGTCCTCTTTCAGGCGAACAAGACGGCGCTCGCCGTCGCCCTCGCGGCGCAGTGCGACTTCATCCGGGCCGAGGGCTGGACTTATGCCCACGTCTCGGACAAGGGCATCGCCGAAGCGTGCGCGGGGACCGTCCTCCGCTACCGCAGTGCCATTGGTGCGCACGACATTCCGGTGTTCGCCGACGTCAAGAAGAAGCATGCTTCGCACACTTGGACGGGCGATGTTCCTATCGAAGAGATCGCCCAACTCATGCAGCTCCACCACGCCGACGGGGTCGTAGTCACGGGCGTTCGTACCGGGCAAGAGCCGGGCATGGACGACCTCTGTGCCGTCCGCGAAGCGACACCGCTCCCCGTGCTGATCGGCAGTGGCGTGACGCCGGAGAACATCGAGCGCCTCGTGCAATGCGCCGACGGGTTCATCATCGGCAGCGCGTTCAAGGAGGGGGGCGTTTGGAACGCGCCCGTCTGCGAGCACCGTGTGCAGCACATCGTGGAGGTCGCCGAGCACGCGCGCAGCACGTACAGCGCCATCGGATAGGAGGTCCGCCGTGTCCCACTACGCCGCCACCACCGAGCAAGTCACCGTCTCGGTCGACCCCGTCTACCTCGACGATCAGTCCGACGTATTCGCGGGTCGGTTCGTGTTCGCCTACTTCATCCGCATCGAGAATCAGAGCGATACCGAGGTGCAGCTCCTCCGTCGCCACTGGGTGATCCGCCACAGCGACGGGCGCTCGACCGAGGTTGAAGGCGAGGGCGTCGTCGGGCAGCAACCGGCGATTGCGCCGGACGGGATGCACACCTACAACTCGTTCTGCGTGCTGGAGACGATGGCGGGTACAATGGAGGGAACCTACCTCATGCAGCGCCCCAACGGCTCCCGCTTCCGCGCGCAGATTCCGCTGTTCCACCTCCGCGCCGCGGCGAATTAGCCGGTGGCTTTCAGCTCTTGGCTTTTGGCTCCCAAGATGAGCAACTAAAATCTAACAGCTGAAAGCTCTCCTACCCCATCTCCACTGTGATCGTGCAGTCGGCGGTCTTCAGCAAAATCGCTCGCTGGTCGTCGGTGAGGGTGTAGTCCTCGATGGCGTCGGGGAAAACCTCCCTCGGCGTGCTCATTCGGAACATCGCGTCAGCGACAACCTGCCAGTCTTCGGGCGTGAGCGCGACGGTCGCCGTGTCGCCTTCTTGCACGTAGGGATAGTACCCGAGGATTTTGTCGAGGTGGTTGATCGCTTGCTTGACGTGGAGGCCGGGGTCCATCGGTGCAGGTGTTGGTGAGGAGGGGGGCTGCTGTTCAATCTCTTACTTGGTCATCCCGAGCGAAGCCCCGATGGGGCGTAGTCGAGGGATCTCTAGTGAGACCAACTGTGATGCCACTAGAGATCTCTCCACTCGCTCTGCTCGGTCGAGATGACAAGATTCGGGCTTGTCAACTGAGCAAGAGAGGATCGGTTGAATAGGGGAGACGCCGCTCCGTTCCACGTTTGTGGAAAACTCCAACTTCAGCCGAGCGCCCCGCGTCCGTATCCTCTGATATCCGCTGCTGTAACCGTCCGCCGCCCATGCAAGTCACCGACCCAATCGTCACCTCCGCCGCCGACCGCGCCTACCTCGACGTCGTCCGCCGCGTGCTCGACACCGGCACGCTGAAGCGCAACCGCACCGGCACCGACACCATCTCGTCGTTCGGCGAGTTCTACAAAGTCGATCTCGCCGACGGCTACCCGCTGCTGACGACGAAGAAGGTCTACTTCGACTCGATGCTGCGCGAGGTGCTGTGGTACCTCTCCGGCGAACCGCACATCCGCGACCTCCGCGACCACACCAAGATCTGGGATGCGTGGGCCGACGATGAGGGGCGACTCGAAACGGCCTATGGTCGGTTCTGGCGGCGCTTCCCGATCCCGGCCCAGGGCGCGGCGCTCGACGGCGAGGTCTTCGTCGGGCCGGACCACCCGAACGTCCGGCAGGAGGCCGACGGCTCACTGTCATTCGATCAGGTCGGCTACGTGATCGATGAACTCCGGCGCAACCCGACCTCGCGGCGGCTCGTGGTGAGCGCGTGGCATCCGGCGAATGCAGCGGTGAGCAAGCTGCCGCCGTGCCACTTCGCGTGGGTCCTGAACGTGCAGGAAACGGAAGACGGGCGGCAACGCCTCAACTGCCACCTCACCCAGCGCTCCGCCGATCTCGCCCTCGGTGTCCCGTTCAACCTCGCGTGCTATGCGCTGCTGACTCAGGCCATCGCGCAGCAGGTTGGCATGGAGCCGGGCGTCTTCGCCCACACGCTCATCGACGCGCACGTCTACGTCAACCATGTCGACGGCCTCCGGGAACAGTTGGAGCGCGAACCGTTCGAGGCTCCGCTCCTCACGATTGCCGACAAGCCGCTTGACGAGTTGACCTTCGAGGATGTCCAACTCGATGGCTATCAGCATCACGAGACCATCCGCTTTGCGGTGGCAGTTTGAGGTTTGACGTTGGCAACCTCTGAAAAAAAATGCTGTCATTGCGAGGAGAGAGGCGTAGCCGAACGACGCGGCAATCTCCCGAAGTAGTCGTATCCATTTGGAGAGTGGCTTCGCCGAGCCTTCGGGTTGCCACGTCGCCCTTCAGGCTCCTCGCAATGACAAGATGCAACGTTTGAGATGACCTCCCAAGACTCCCAACCCTCGACCTTCGACACCCGACCGGAGATCGTCATCGTCGCTGCGCTCGCGGAGACCAACCGCGTGATCGGCGACGGGCAGGCGTTGCCGTGGCACATCCCCGAGGACTTGAAGCATTTCAAGCGGCTCACGCTCGGGCACCCGCTGGTCATGGGGCGGCGGACGTTCGAGTCGGTGCTGCACCAGTTCGGCGGGCCGCTGCCGGGGCGCGAGAACGTCGTCCTCACGCATCATCCCGTTCGGGTCGACCATCCCGGCATCCACGTCTACCCGTCGCTCGACGCCGCCTTCGACGCCTTCGCCGACCGCGACCATATCTGCATCGGCGGCGGCGCGACGATCTACGAGCAGACGCTCCCCCTCGCCGACCGCCTCGAACTCACCTTCGTTGAGGGCGACTACGACGGCGACACCTTCTTCCCGCCCGTCGAGCACCTCCTGGGCACAGAGTTCGAGCTGCAGCATCGCGAGTCGCACGATGGCTTCCGCTTCGAGACTTGGGTGCGGGCTTGATGTGACGTTCCGACTAACAAAGAACTAAATCTATGCTTCGGTTTGATTCCTTTCGGTTCCTTTTGGTAGCTGCGGCTACTTGGTTCATTGTTGCTCCTGCTTTGGCTCAACAGCAGCAGGTGTCAGGTTCACGAGCGCGCCTTGCCCCACCTGACGGATTCGTGCCTGCAACTCACTTCTCTGGGTTCCAGAACGAAGAAGCTGAAGCTTCAATCATGGTGATGGAGATGCCGGGTGCTCCATTCGATGAACTGAGACAAGCAGTGACAGTGGAGGCTCTAGCTACTCAGAATATGAAGCTGATTGACTCTACTTCTGTGGAGGTCAATGGAGCACAGGGGCTGTGGGTTTTTGCAGAGCAACCCTACTACGGCTCTGTGATGCACAAGCAGATTCTCATTACCTCAGACGACAAGGCCGCATTCATGGTTGTCGCTACATACCCAGAAGTCTCTGCTGCTGAGCATACGGAGAAACTCAACGATGCACTGATGACGCTAGACTGGATTGATGCACCTGTCACAGATGTGTTTGAGGGTTTGCCGTTTCATGTGGAGATTCCTCCTCTGTTCAAGGGGCAAAGTAGACTTGGTGGAGCTATTTCGCTCGCTGAGTCGGATAAGGCCGAACCTGCTTCACCAGAGGAAGCCCTAATGGTTATCGCGCTCGAAGAGGGGGCAATCTCAGAAGAGGATGCAGAGCGCAAAGCGGTAGAGCGTGCGAAGAGGATAGTCACGCTAAGTGATTTCTCTGAGTCTGGGTTCGAGCAAATAGAGATCGGGGGGCGAGTTGCTTATGAGTTGACCGGGGCTGCCGTTGACAAGAGAAGTGGAGTACTCCTCAGGGTCTATCAGATCATAGTTCCGAGGTCCGCGTTCAGTTATTACATCATGGTCGGGATGGTAGGCGCTGAACGGGAGGAGGATTTCATGGGTGCCTTTCACTCGGTCGCGAGGAGTTTCGAGTATGCCGAATCACCTGCTGCCGTGGATTGACTGAATAAACATGGCCCTAGCCTCACCTCACCCACACGTCGGAGAGCAAGCGGGTGTGCGGGGTGGCGTGGAGGCGGAAGGCGTCGTGGAGCAAGTCGGTCTGGCGGCGGAGCAGTTCTTCGGCAGGCGAGAGCGGGCGGAGGCGCGTCAGCAGGGCCGAGGCCTGCGCGTTGACGACGAAGCCTAGCTCTTCGAGGAACGACTTCTCGGGCGGGAGGAACCAGAGCTGGTAGTCGTCCACCTCCAGCCCTGCCATGTCGGCGGCGATGGCGACGGCGTCGTTGAGGTCGCCGAGCACGTCCACGAGGCCGAGGTCGAGCGCGTCGGCTCCGGTATAGACGCGGCCCCCGCCGAGGGCGCGGACGGTTTCGGGCGAGAGGCCGCGCCCGTCGGCGACGCGGGTGACGAAGGTGTCGTAGACCCGCTCCGTCGAGCGCTCCAGCACGGCGCGCTCTCTGGCGTCGAGTGGTTCGCCGAGGGCGTAGACCCCCGCCGTCGGACCGGTCTGGAGCACGTCGAGCGTGACGCCGAGCTTGTCATTCAAGAACTCCGTCGCGTCGAACAAGAGCGAGATCACGCCGATCGAGCCGGTGACCGTGTTCGCGTCGGCCACAATCGTATCGGCGGGGGCCGCGAGGTAGTACCCGCCCGAGGCCGCGACGCTGCCCATCGAGACCACGACCGGCACCTGCTCGCTGGCTTCGGCGACGGCATGCCACATCGCGTCCGAGGCCGTCGCCGAGCCGCCGGGCGAGTCCACGCGGACGACAATCGCCCGCACGTCCTCGTCGCGGGCCGCCTCGCGCATCGTTTCGGTGAAGCTGTCCGAGCCGAGGAAAGCCCCGTTGCCCGTGTCCGGCTGGCTCTCGCCCGGGATGATCTGCCCGACCGCATAGACCACCGCAACCACGTTGTCGGGGTCGCCCGCGTCGAGACCCGCCTCAGTGCGCGAGACATAGGCGTAGTCCGAGAGTCCCACCGTGCGGAGGTCGTCGTCGAAGTCCTGTCCGGTGAGGGTGCGCATGACAGCGAGCACCTCGGCTTCGTAGAGGAGGTCGTCCACGAGATCCGCCTCGAGCGCTTCCTCAGCCTCGTAGAGTCCGCCTGCGTCGATAGCGGCTTCGAGGTCGTCGGCGGACAGGCTGCGTGCGTCGGCGATGGTCGAGAGGAAGGTGGTGTTCACGCCGTCGAGAAGTTTGGCGTACTGCTCGCGGTTCTCCGGCGAGAAGCCCCGGTTGGTGTACATCTCGGCCGCGCTCTTGTACGTTCCAGCGCGGACCACCTGCGCCTCGATCCCGAGCTTGTCGAGCGTCCCGGCGAAGAACGGAGCCGAGAGGTAGAACCCGTTGAGTTCGAACCCGGCCTCGGGCGGCGTGAAGATCGAGTCGGCAGCGGAGGCGAGGTAGTAGGCCGCTTCGTCGAACCCGTTGGGGCCGCTGCTGGCATAGAGCGGCTTGCCACTCGCCCGGTAGCCATCGAGCGCACCCCGCACCTCAGAGAGTGTGGCCCACGACGCCATCACGCCATCGGGCCGGAGCCACACCGCCTCGATCCGGTCGTCCACCGCCGCCTTTTCGAGTGCGTCGATCACGTCGAGCAGCGTCACCTCGAACGTGCCGAGGAGTGCGCCGAGCGGGTCGAATGGAGCCTCTTCGGGGAGCGGCCCGGCGAGGTCGAGGAGCAGCACGGAGTCGTCCTCGACGAACGTCGCCGCATCGCTGCCCATCAGGAGGGCCACCATGAACGCGAGGCCGAGGAAGACAAACGCGAAGAGGGCAAAGAGCGAACCGAGGAAGCCCGCAAAGAGGGTAACGAGGAAATGGCGCATGGAGAGTGCGAGGCGAAAAGGGAGACGGCGGAAGCTACGGGCGTCTGGGAATGGAGGGAGTCAAGCAAACTCCTTCAAGTTAGTGCGACCGTTAATTTCTGCCCTCTGCCCTCTGCCCTCTGCCCTCGGAACCACATGGACCTCACGATTCCCTACTGGCACCCCGTCGTCGTGCATTTTCCGATTGCGCTACTACTTTTCGGCGCGGCGGCGGCGGTGGTTTATGGCGTGCTCGGACGGGCGTTCTGGCGGGGCGTAGCGCTCCTCGCTTTCGCGGCCGGGACGGTTGGGGCGTGGGCGGCGGTATGGACGGGGGAGACGCTGGAAGAAGCGGTCGAGGGTGAGCCGGTGGTGGAAGCGCTCGTCGGGCGGCACGAGGACTTGGGTGAGTGGACCCTGTGGGTCAGCGCTGCCGTGCTGGTCTTGCTGGTCGGAACGACGGTCTGGCGATGGCGCACGGGGCGGACCGAGTCGGACCCTATCGCACTGCGTATCGCGGTGGCGATCTTGGCGGTTGCAGCGGCGGTGCTCGTGGCGATGACGGGGCACCTCGGCGGGCAGATGGTATGGGGTATTCCGGGCTGAGAAACCTCGCTTTGTTGCAACTCTCGCCATCTTGTCATCTCGACCGAGCGAAGACACAGCGTGTCGCAGCGAGTGGAGAGATCTCTTCGGGCACGGCACTGCCAGACTGCAAACCGTATTCCCCGGAAAGATCCCTCGACTCTGCTCGGGATGACGAATCCTGATAGACTCGCAACAGGGTAAGACCCCCTGTTTCCTCTGCTCGGCTCCATAAAAAACACACCTCGCCGGGCTGAACACACGGCCCCAAGGCCGGTATCAGAGAGCGCTTCTACCGCGCCAACGCCCCCGATGGCAGACCGAACCGACAACCGACGCACGAACCGCGAGCGCCCGCCTCTTGGCGAGCGCGAGGCGGTGATCCTGCGCTCGGTCGTGACCCGGTTTATTCAGACGGCAGCGCCGGTCGGGTCGAAAGTGCTGGCCGTCGAAGGTGTCGTGGACCTGTCCTCGGCGAGTATCCGCAACACACTCAGTACGCTCGAAGGCCTCGGCTACCTTGACCATCCGCATACGTCGGCGGGGCGCGTCCCGACCGACCTCGGCTACCGCGCCTACGTGGACGAGTTGATGGACCGCACCGGCGTCGCCCCTGTCGAGCAGCAGCTCCTCCGTGCTGGGTTGGAGCAACTCTACGGCGATGTCGAGTCGCTGATGCGCGAGACCTCGCGGCTGCTCGGGCAGTTCACCAACTTGCTGGGCGTCGTCCTCAGCCCACGCCTCGCCACCGGCGTGCTGGAACGAATCGACGTGGTGCCACTCTCGTCGTCCCGCCTGATGTTCGTCGTCTCTGTCCGGGGTGGTTTCGTCAAGACCATCATGGCCGAGTTCGACGCTGAGGTGCGCCGATCTGACCTAGACCGCGTGGTGCAAGCGATGAACGAACGTCTCGCCGGACTGACGCTCGAAGAAGTCCGCGCCACTGCCGCCGAGCGGATGCGCGACCTCGACTCGGGCGACCGCACGGGCGTCGTTCGCCTCGTCCTCCATCAGGCTGCCACCCTCTTCGCCGAGTTGCCGGACGAGCGGCAGGCCGAGGTCGGCGGGGCGCAGCAGATCGTGACCCAGCCCGAGTTTCAAGCCGCTGAGGACGTGCGGAGCGTGATCGAACTGCTGGAGAACCAAGACGTGATCGTTCACCTCCTCGAAGCCGACGCTGCGCCGTTCGACGCGAATGGACGGGCCGTCGTGAAGATCGGGCAAGAGGGAGGTCTCGCCGACCGGTTCGGCGGAACCTTTTCCGTCGTCAAGGCGCAGTATCGCCTCGGCGACACCACCGGCTCGCTTGGCGTGATCGGGCCGAAGCGGATGGACTACGCCTACGCCGTCACGCTCGTCGAATACCTCGCCGGTCTCTTGAGCGGCACCGCGCCCGACGCCTAACTACTTCCAGACTGCAACGCTGTTTGAAACGCATGACCGAGAACGAAACGAACACCGCGCCGCACACAGACGAGGTGCTTGACCCGAACGTAGTCGAGCAGCCCGAGGCGGCATCTCCGGCAGAGGATGGCCTCGATGCCATCGAAGCCGAACTCGAACGCCACCGCGAGCAGACGCGCCAACTCGAAGAGCAGCTCCTCCGGCGCGCTGCCGAGTTTCAGAACTACCGCCGCCGTACCGAGGTCGAGCTAGGCCAAGCCGCCACGCGCGGTCGGGGCGAGGTCATCCTCCCGCTCCTCGACGTACTCGATGATCTCCGCCGCTCGCTCGATGCCGCCGAAGAGGCCGCCGAACAAGAGCAGGGCGGGCCGACCTACCAAGCGCTCAAGACCGGCGTGGACCTCGTCTACAAGAAGTTCGAGGACACGCTTCGGAGTCTCGGCGTCGAGGAGATCACCGCTGTCGGCGAGCCGTTCGACGAGCACCTACACGAGGCCATGATGCAGCAGGCGGTCGAGGGCACGGAGGCGGGAACGGTCGTCGGAGAAATCCAGAAAGGATACCGGATGGGCGAGCGCGTGCTCCGCCATGCCCGCGTCATCGTGGCCCAGTAGCGACCATTCGATTTCATGACAGGAACCACCGAGCAAACCATGCGGGATTACTACGAGGTGCTGGGCGTCGAGCGATCCGCCTCTGCCGAGGAGATCAAGAAGGCGTACCGTAAGAAAGCGCTTCAGTATCACCCCGACCGCAACCCCGGCGACGCCGAGGCCGAGTCCAACTTCAAGGAAGCGGCGGCGGCCTACGAGGTGCTCTCCAACCAAGAGAAGCGCCAGCGCTACGACCGCTTCGGCCACGCGGGTGTCAACGGCGGAGCCGGGCAGCCCGGTGGTTTCCAGGACATCTCGGACATCTTCAGCGCCTTCTCCGACATTTTCGGTGGGGCGGGTGCCGGTGGGTTCGGCGGACGCGGCCCGCGTCGGCGCACCGGCTCGGACCTCCGGGTTCGGCTTGCGCTCACGCTCGAAGAGATCGCCGAAGGCGTCGAGAAGAAGATCAAGGTCCGCAAGTTCATGCCCTGTGAGGTGTGCGATGCGACCGGCGCTGAAGGCGGGGCGTCTGGCGTACAGACCTGCACAACCTGTAACGGCGCGGGCGAGGTTCGGCAGGTGTCGAGCACGTTCTTCGGCCAGTTCGTCAACGTTGCTGCGTGCCCAACGTGCGGTGGCGAAGGACAGGTCGTCACCGATCCGTGCTCGAACTGCAAGGGCGAAGGGCGCGTCAAAGGCGAGGACACCACGACCGTCGAGATTCCGGCGGGCGTCCGGGGTGGGCATTTCCTCTCGATTCGCGGTGCGGGCAATGCCGCCCGTCGTGGCGGAGCGCCCGGTGATCTCCGTGTCGAGATCGAGGAGACGCCGCACGACCACCTCACCCGCGACGGCCTCGACGTGCGCTGCGACCTCCACCTCTCGTTCCCCGACGCCGCGCTCGGTACCGAGGTCGAAGTGCCGACGCTCAAAGGGCGTGCCCGGCTTCAGATCGACCCCGGTATCCAGAGCGGGCGCGTGTTGCGAATGCGCGGGCGCGGCATCCCCGAACTCGGCGGTGCGCGGCGCGGCGACCAACTCGTCACCGTGCAAGTGTGGACCCCGACCAAGCTCTCGGCCGAAGAGCGCGAGCACATCGAAGCGCTCCGGGACGCGCCTTCGTTCCAGCCCAAACCGGACGAGGAGCCAGAGAAAAAGTCGTTCTTCAGCAAAGTCAAGGACGTATTCTCGTGACCGACTCCGCCGCCCACCATCACGATCCCGCGCCCGTCGATGAGCTTTACCAAGAGCACACCGACGATGTAGGTGGCGAGCGGCTCCGCGCCGTCATGCGTCGCGTGGCCTCGCCTGTGACCGTTGTGACGGCGGCAGCGAAGGGGAGGGCGCGAGGCGCGACAATCGGTTCGTTCACGAGCGTCTCGCTCGACCCGCCGCTGGTCTCGTTCAACGTCCAGAAGCCGTCGGCTTTCCACGCTGTGCTTCGTGAGGCCGAGACCTTCGCCGTCCACCTCCTCGGCGAAGCGCAGGCTGACCTTGCCACACACTTCGCGATCCCTGATGTGGAGAACGAGGCGCAGTTCGCCACCGTGCCGCACACCCGAAACGGTGATGGTCTGCCTATCCTGAGTGGCACGTTCGGCGTGCTGCACTGCGAGCCGTGGGCCGTTCACGATGCAGGCGATCACTCGCTCTTCCTCGGCCGCGTCTTGCGCGTCGATGGAGGAGAGGCCGCCGGACCGCTTCTCTATTACGCCCGCTCCTACCGCGCCGTCGGCGACGAAGTATGACAGACTTTACCCCCATCTCCGAGGTCGGCGAATTCGGCCTGATCGACCGGCTCCGCGATGCGCTCGGCACGGCACCGTCCGACGACCTTGTCCACGGCATCGGCGATGACGCGGCGGTGGTTCGCATCGGCAACGGGCGTGTGCAGGTCGTCACGACGGATACGCTCGTCGAAGGCGTCCACTTCGACCGGTCGTTCATGTCGATGGGCCTGCTCGGTGCCAAGGCTATCGCGGTCAACGTCAGCGACGTCGTGGCGATGAACGCTGCGCCGCGCTGGGCGACGGTCGCCCTCGGTTTGCCGAACAACGTCTTCGTCGAGGCTGTCGAGACGCTCTACGACGGGATCGCCCATGCCTGCAAGCAGTACGGCTGTACGGTCGTCGGTGGCGACATCACGGCGTCCGAGCGCTTCCTGGTTTCGGTGACGGTGATCGGCGAGGCCGACGAAGACACCGTCATCCTCCGCAGCGGCGCGCAGCCCGGCGACTTGCTTTGCGTGACCGGCGACCTCGGTAGCGCGGCAGCCGGTCTCAAGGTGCTGCTCGCCGAGAAAGATGCCTTCGCCACAGACGATGCGCAGCCGGACCTTCGCCAGTGGAGCTACATCGTCGAACGTCAACTCGCGCCGCACGCTCGCCTCGACCGGCTTCAGCAGTGGCGCGAGGCAGGTGTCCAGCCGCATGCGCTCATCGACCTGTCCGATGGTCTCGCCTCGGAGGTGCACCACCTCTGCCACGCGAGCGGCGTCGGGGCGCGACTCGAAGCGGCGCTTCTGCCCGTCCACGCCCAGACCTTCAAAGCCGCCGAGCGCTTCGACGATCGGCCCGAGACCTATGCGCTCTATGGCGGCGAGGACTATGAACTCCTCTTCGCACTGCCCGAGGCCCAGGCCAAGAAACTCCCCGGCGACAGCTTCGCCGTGGTGGGGGCGGTGACGGCCTCGCCTGACATTGTGATCGGGATGCCCGATGGCGCAACGCTCCCGCTGGAGGCGACGGGCTTTCGGCACTTCTAGTGGCTAATCAGGGGACCAAGACATCCACATCCAAGGTCTCGTCTGGGCCAGAAGGGAAGCGGAACGTGTACATCCCTTCCGTCGGTACCTGCACGCTGATCTCCTGCTCGACCGCCGTTGCCACGGCAGCGCACATAGCAGATTCATCGCGACGGTAGCGGAGGTCTACGAAGACAGAGAACGACTGTTGGTCCACGTTGAGGTGATCATAGTCCCAGCATGGATCGGGTACCCAGCCGACGTAGTCGAAGCGAACAGTACGGCCTTCGACAATGAATACGCTCACATCGGTAGCGCGTGCAGACGTGGTTCGTTGATCTTCCTGTTCGTCGCCGAAAAGCGAACAGCCAGCGAGCAAGAAGCCTACAGCGAGCAGGATATGGGGCATAGAAGAAAACAGGTCTAGTGGGTCTAGGTAAAACTCGGTGTCAGTCAACGCGGCAGCAAGTCTTTTCAGAGTGCCTCGTCTGTCAAACATACATCCGTAGCGTTGCCATTTCCCCGTTTCTTCGACCGTTCCCCACCGCGTGTCCACAACTGGGGCCGGTATCTTTCGTCGTCCCTCTAGTCACCCGCACGCACCCTCTCTCCGAGACGCATGGAAACCACTCCGAACGCAGGCACCTCCCGCACGAACGGCGAAGTCGTTCAGGTCATCGGCCCGGTCGTCGACGCCGATTTCTCCGGCACGTCCGTCCCCGACATTCTCGACGCCCTTGAGATCGACCGCGGCGAGGAAGGCACGCTCGTCCTCGAAGTCCAGCAGCACCTCGGCGAAGGCCGCGTCCGCGCCATCGCCATGGACTCGACCGACGGTGTCACGCGCGGCACCGCTGTTCTGAACACAGGTCGTCCGATTGCCATGCCCGTCGGCCCGGAGATTCGGGGCCGCCTGTTCAACGTGGTCGGCAAAGCCATCGACGGTCTCCCGCAGCCGCCGGCTGAGGACTATCGCCCGATCCACACCACGCCGCCGAGCTTCGAGGAGCTTGCCACGAGCGTCGAGATGCTCGAAACGGGTATCAAGGTCGTCGACCTGATCCAGCCCTATGCCCGAGGCGGCAAGATCGGCCTCTTCGGTGGCGCAGGCGTCGGCAAGACGGTGCTCATTCAGGAGCTGATCAACAACATCGCCAAGGCGCACGAGGGCCTCTCGGTGTTCGCTGGTGTCGGCGAGAGGACGCGCGAGGGGAACGACCTCATGCGCGAGATGCTCGAGTCCGGCGTGATCCAGTACGGCAAAGACTTCATGCACGCCATGGAGGAGGGCGAGTGGGATCTCGAGAAGGTAGACATGAGTCAGGTCAAGGAGTCGAACATCTCGCTCGTCTTCGGGCAGATGAACGAGCCCCCCGGTGCCCGCGCCCGCGTGGCCCTCTCCGGCCTCACCATCGCCGAATACTTCCGCGACCTCGGGGGGCGCGACGTGCTGTTCTTCGTCGATAACGTTTTCCGCTTCACGCAGGCCGGGTCTGAAGTGTCGGCTCTCCTCGGTCGGATGCCGAGCGCGGTGGGCTACCAGCCGACCCTCGCCACCGAGATGGGCGAGATGCAGGAGCGCATCACCTCGACCAAGAAGGGTGCTATCACCTCCGTGCAGGCCGTCTACGTCCCGGCGGACGACCTTACCGACCCCGCCCCGGCGACGACCTTCGCTCACCTCGACGCCACGACGGTGCTCTCGCGCCAGATCGCGTCGCTCGGGATCTACCCGGCCATCGACCCGCTCGACTCGAACAGCCGAATTCTCGACCCGCGTATCCTCGGTGACGAGCACTACAAGACGGCGCAGGATGTGAAGGAATTGCTCCAGCGCTACCGCGAACTGCAGGACATCATCGCGATCCTCGGCATGGACGAACTCTCGGACGAGGACAAGCTCGTTGTGAGCCGTGCCCGCAAGGCCGAGCGCTTCATGAGCCAGCCGTTCTTCGTGGCCGAGCAGTTCACCGGCACCCCCGGCAAGTACGTCAAGATCGACGACACCATTCGCGGCTTCCGCATGATCCTCGACGGCGAACTCGACCAGTTCCCCGAGCAGGCGTTCCTTTACAAGGGTGCCATCGAGGAGGTCATCGAGGCAGGCGAGAAGATGCTCGCCGAAGCGTAAGGAAGCTCTTGGCTGTTAGCTCTCGGCTGTTCGTCCGAGGGCTGATAGCTAAAGCCAATAGCCAAAAGCTAAAAGCCAACCATGCCGCTCTACGTCGAGATTGTTGCACCGGACACCAACGCCTTTCGGGGCGAAGCCACGAGCTTTCGCGCCCCCGGTACGGAAGGGTCCTTCGAGGTGCTCCTCAACCACGCCCCGATGATCGCCGTCACCGGCGTCGGTCCCGTGACCATCACGACGACGACAGGGGAGAAGGTCGAGTTTGCGACCTCCGGCGGGTTCGTTGAGGTCCTCGGCAACCGGGTCATCATGCTTACTGAGAGTGCCGAACCGGTCGATGAGATTGACCTCGAACGCGCCAAGAAGGCCGAGGAGCGTGCCCGCGACCGCATCCGCGAGAGCCAGTCGCCCGAGGAGCGCGCCGAAGCAGAAGCCGCCTTTGAGCGTGCCCGTAACCGCGCCCGCCTCGCGATGGGTCGCGTTGGTGCAGGTCGGTAACGAGCCCTCGAACAATCACCCCGAGCGCCCGGTGGCCCGTAAGCCGCCGGGCGTCTCTGTTTATACTGCTGACTCTATCGCTGCACGGAATACTGCCGCCGCCGCTTCGGGATCGTCGGCAGTGGTAATGGCGGTCATCACGGCGATGCCGTGTGCTCCAGCGTCGAGCACGAACGGTACCCGCTCCGGTGTCATGCCTGCGATACCAATGACCGGAATCTGCACGGCCCCACACACGGCACGGAGGCCGTCGAGTCCTTTCACCGAGGCCGGGTTGCGCTTCGAACGGGTTGGGAAGACAGGGCCGAAGCCGAGGTAGCTCGCGCCCGCACCCTCGGCGTCAAGCGCTTGATTCACCGTCGTCACCGTCGCGCCGATGATAGCGTCCGGCCCGAGGATGTGCCGTGCCACAGCTACTGGCAAATCATCCTGACCGAGATGCACCCCCGCCGCATCAACAGCCTGCGCGAGCGTGAGGTCGTCGTCGATGAGGAGAGGAGCATTCGCTTCGCGGCAGACGGCAGCGGTTCGTTCGGCTTCGTAGAGTCGGGCGCGGATGGGGCCTGTTTTCTGGCGAAACTGGACCGTGTCGGCTCCTCCGGCGATGGCGTGCGCGGCGAGGTCGGCGTGAGAAAAGCGCTGCTGGAAGACGAAATCGGTGAGGACGTGGAGGCGGCCGATGGGCATAGGTTATGAGCGTTAACTGTGTGGCCGGGCAGAATTCTTTGTTTGGTAGGTAGAAAATGCCTATGTTGCCGGTGATGCATCGGCATCCGATGCCACGAGCATCGTAAGCAGATAGTTCGATCTCCGCTAGCACCTCGGTCACATGATCGGCAAGCCGGACCTCGAAAGTACCTCTGCTCCCGTATCCAACCACGCAAGACGCATTACTACCATGGGAGAACGCGAGACCGGCACGGTCAAGTGGTTCAACGCTGACAAGGGCTTTGGCTTCATCGAGCGCGAGTCCGGCGGCGACATTTTCGTTCACTACAGCGAGATCAAGATGGACGGCTATCGCACCCTCGACGAGGGGCAGAAGGTCGAGTTCGTCGTCGGCGAGGGCCGCAAGGGCCTCCAGGCCCAAGAGGTCACCAACGCCGGTTGATCCTCGTTGCTGTGCTAGACACCCAAAGGCCATCCTCTTCGGAGGGTGGCCTTTGGGTGTTACATCCAGCCTTTCCTCTTGAAGTAGGCCAGCATGCCGATGAGCAGGAGGCCAATCGTACCGAGGAAATAGAAGTAGCCGTTTTCGACCTGAAGCTCGGGGATGTAGGCGAAGTTCATCCCGTAGAGTCCCGTCAGGAATGAGAGTGGGATGAAGATGGAGCCGATGACCGTGAGCACCTTCATCACTTCGTTCATCTTGTGACTGAGCGAGGAGAGGTAGAGGTCCACGAGGCTGGAGAGCACATCGCGGAATGACTCGATCAGATCGACGACTTGGATCGTGTGGTCGTAGGCATCGCGGAGAAACAGCTTGGTCCGCTCCTCGACCAGCGGCGACTCGTCGCGGAGCAGCGCGCTGAGGACTTCGCGGAGCGGCCAGATCGAGCGGCGGAGGAAGATCGCCTCGCGGCGGAGATTGTTGATCTCAGTTTGCACCTCCGGCCGCGGGTCGGTGAGCACGACCTCTTCCAGAATCTCGATGTGCTCCCCGATGCCCTCGATCACGACGAAGTAGTGGTCGATGATGACATCGAGGAGGGCGTAGGCCAGATAGTCCGGCCCGACCGAGCGGATACGCCCTGCGCTACCGCGAAGGCGTTCGCGAACTGGCTCGAACACATCGCCCTCGGTTTCCTGAAACGAAAGTACGTAGCCCGGCCCGAACACGATACCGACCTGCTCGACGCGCACGTCCTGCCGCGCTGCATGGCCGCCTGATAAGTCGTCCAATGTACCGGCTTGGATCATCTTGGCGATGATGAAGAGCTGGTCATCATAGGTCTCCAACTTGGGCCGCTGCGTCGTATTGACGAGGTCTTCCTGCACGAGCGGGTGTAGCCCAAACGCCTCGCCGAGGGCGCGGATCGTTCCCATGTCGCGCACACCGACGATGTCCACCCACGTTACGCCATCCTCTTTGCTACGGGCTGCGGCTTCCGCAACAGTCGCATCGGCGATTTCGTCAATGTGGTCCTCTCTGTAATGGATGATCGAGAGGCGCGAGGGGATGTGCTCTTCCTCGCTCAGTTCGGGGAGTGCGCCCGGCATCTGCCCGACGCGGCGCGGGATCGTCGGGCGCTCAGTCAGACCGATGGCGCGGAGAGGGAGTCGGACGAGGCCACGACCGAGCGCCTCCAGTCGCCGTGTTTGTCGGCGGGCCTGACGAAAGATTTCCTCGGGGAGAGAATCCTTAGCCATGTCAGAGTCCCGCGTCGTCAGCGCGGCGCTTGGCGTCTTCAGCCATCTGACGGGTCTCAGCGGCGAGGCGCTCCGTTTCGGCGGCTCCGCCCGACGCGGCGGCGGGCGGAGGGCTATCTACCACTTGCGTTCGCTGCTCGGCAACCGCTGGTGCGGCGGGAGCCGTCTCCAGTTCGGCGATGCGCTTCTCCAGCGCCTTGATCCGCCCGCGGGAGCGAAGGCGACTCGGCAGCGATCCTATCGAGCCGACAATAACCCCGACGAGTAGGGCGACGATGATGACGAGCGCGAGCGGAACCGGGATGCTCTGGAACGTCAGAAACTCGACGTCTACCTGTTCCGGGTTCTGGAATGCGAATACGACCGCGATGATGGCGACGAGGAGCGACAGGATGAGCGCAAAGCGCATAAGGGGCCTCTAGGGTGAGTGAAACAGCACCCAATTAACGAAAAATGGAGCTAGGATAGGTACGGAGCGCCCCGAGACTGTACCGTATTTTCTTCGTCGCTGCCGGACCCGACCGTGGGCATGGTCGTTTCAAACGGAAGCGCTTCCGTCTCCAAAGCGCTGCTCTCGCCTTTCTTTAACGCTATCACCTACCGAACCACGCTATGTCTATCCTTTCCCAGATGAAAGGCGTCGCCGCCAAAGATCAGCAGATGATCCAAGACGCCGAGTCGATGATGGGGCCGGAGCCTGAAGAGATGGGCTTCATCAAGAACATGTTCTGGGGCCGCATCCGCGAAGACCTCGTCTTCCCGTATCCCCAAGTCTCTGCGGCCGAGAAAGCGACGTGCGATGAACTGCTCGAACGGCTCGACGACTACCTCGAAAACGAGCACCCCACAATCCAGATTGACCAAGAAGAGGAGATCCCGGAGTGGGCCATCAACAAGCTCTTCGATCTCGGCGTACTCGGCATGACGATCCCCGAGGAGTACGGCGGACTCGGTCTCGGCGTCGGGAGCTACAACCGGGTGCTCGAACGGATCGGACGGACGTGTGGCTCGACGGCCGTTGTGGTCTCGGCGCACCAGTCGATTGGCTGTAAGGCGCTGATGCTCTTCGGGACGGAGGACCAGAAGAAAGAGTTTCTCCCGATGGTGGCGCGCAAGAAGCTCTCCGCGTTCTGCCTGAGCGAGCCGCAAGTTGGCTCCGATGCCGCTGGGCAGGAGACGACCTGCCGACTTTCGGACGACGGCACGCACTACATCCTCAACGGTGAGAAGAAGTGGTCCACCTCGGGCGCACTCGCGGGCTTCTTCACAGTGCTGTCGAAGCAGGAACTGACCGACCCGAGAACGGGCAAGACGAAGACCGGTGTCACGGCGCTCATCGTCACCCCGGAGATGGAAGGCGTCGATATTTTCCAGAAGAACCGTTCGAAGACGGGCATCCGTGGTACATGGCAGGCGCGCATCCGCTTCACCGACGTGAAGGTGCCGGTTGAGCGCCGGATGCACAAAGAGGGACAGGGCCTGAAGGTGGCGCTGACGTGCCTCAACTACGGCCGCTGCACGCTCTCGGCGGGTGTCACCGGTGCCGCGAAGCAGGCGCGCGATCAGGCGACCAAATGGGTTCGCACCCGCTACCAGTTCAACCGCCCGCTCTCTGAGTTTGAACTCGTCCAGCAGCACGTCGCCAAGATGGCGGCCTACTGCTACGCGATGGACGCGATGCTCTACATGACCTGTGGCTTCCTCGACCGGCACGACGAGGACATCATGGTCGAGACCGCCGCGTGCAAGGTGTTCTGCTCGCACTACGGTTGGGAGGTCATCGACGCCGGGATGCAAATTATGGGCGGTGAGGGCTATGTCACCGAGAACGAGTACGACCGCATCTGGCGCGACAATCGCATCCACCGCATCGTCGAAGGCTCGAACGAGGTGATGCAGTCGTTCGTCTTCGCCTACGGCGGCAAGCAACTCGCCGAGTACATGCTCGGTGTGCTGAACGCGGTCGAGTGGGACGAGGACTCCGGCGCGCTCGACAACCTCAAGCGCATCGTGTCGAGTGCCGTCAACCCCGACATCGTGAAGAAGGGCACACCGCTGGCTGCCGAGATCTTCCTTGGCAAGAAGCGTCCGAAGGCTGCGGTCCAACGGCTCCATCCGGCGCTTCAGGGACAGGCTGACCTTCTTGCCAAGCACGTTCAGGTTCACAGCCGCGAGTTTAAGCTGACCTCGAAGCGACTCGAAGAGACCATCGTCACGCGCCAAGCCATGCAGGCCCGCCTTGCTGACAATGCGATCCTGATGTTCGCGTGGGCCTGCACCCTCTCGAAGCTCGACCAGCAGCTTCGCACCGGCGAACGGGGAGCCGAGTTCGAGCGCGATAAAGCCGCTGCGCTTCACTTCCTTCGCCTCGCCGACCTCCAGATCCGCGAGAACGTGCGCGGTCTCAGCCGCAACGCGGATGCTTCAATGGTCGAGGCTGCACAGGCACAGTACGCACTGACCGACACGCAGCCCAACAGCGACTTCTACATCCACGAGTCCTCACCCTCCTCGAAGGGTACGGGTCGCCAAGTCAAGACGGAGGCCATCAAACAATTCCCGGGCGATGGCTATGCCGCCGACAGCGACAGCCGGGGCGATGGTGCTTCGACCGCGAAGCCGGAGAGCAAGCCTGCGTCCTCGAAGGCGTAAAGGATTGCCGCACAACGGAAAAGGGGATGCCTCGCACGAGGCATCCCCTTCTTGTTTCCCTTCTCGTGTCTCCTTATTCGGGGAGCCAAACGTAGCGCCCGTCTGGACCGACATAGCCCATTCGCTCGCCGTCCCATACGCGGGCCACGCCACCTCGGAAGGAGTCGACCTGATCGAAGACGGGGTTGCGAACGAAGGTGCCTTCTTCGTTGATGAAGCCCCACTGACCGTCCACTGCGACGGCGGCCCGGCTCTCGGAGAACGTCCGCGCCTCGTCATAGGCCGGGCCGATCACACGCTGCCCCTGCCGATTCACGTACTCCCACTGGTTCTCGGTACGAACCGGCGCGAGGTCATCGCCGAAGTCGCCAGCGCTGATAAACTGAGGGTCGATCACAAAGCTGCCCGTGACATCGACATAGCCCCAGTTGTCACCAACCTTCACAGCGGCGAGACCGTCGGAGAACGAGCGGGCTTGGTCGAACTGCGGCTCGATGGCGATCATGCCATCGGGGCCGAGATAGCCATATTCGTCTTCATCCTCGAAGAGGGCGAGACCGCCAACAAACGGCTCGGCCTGCCAGTAGGAAGGCTCGATCACGAGCGCGCCCGTGCGGTCGATGTAGCCGTAGCGCCCGTTCAGTTTGATGCGAGACAAGCCATCGGAGAAATCGTCGGCCTGCTCAAAGTACGGGTTGATGACATAGCGCCCCTCGGTATCAACGAACCCATACCGGCCACCCACACGCACGCGGGCGAGTCCGCCAGCAAACGGGAATGCCTCGTCTACGGGTAGATCGAAGCGGAGGGTGCCCTCGGCGTCGATGTAGCCCCAGAAGTTGGAGTTGTTGCGGCGGCCTCGCACCGGACCCACCTCGCCGACGAAGTCGCGGGCGGCGAAGTATTCGGGCTGGACGACGATCTGGCCGTCGGCATTGATGTAACCCCAGAGGTCGTTGCGCTCGACGGGAAAGAGCGAGGGACGCTCATCGCCGCCAATCGGATCGCCATCCGGACTGTCGGGGTCGGCGGAGTCGCAGGCGGTCCAGAGGGGGAGGAGGAGAAGAAGCCAGAGGGCGCGTTTCATAGCAGTCACGAGAAGGATGGAGAGAAGCGAGGTCAGTCGGTGGGAAGCCAGACGTACTCGCCGTCGCGGTCGATGTAGCCGATGCGCTCATCGAGTTCGACACGGGCAATGCCTTGGAACGGGTAGGCGGCGGAGAAGCGCGGCGTCGTGATGACGAGACCAGTTGCGCAATCGATGTAACTCCACCGCGAGCTGAGACGGACGGCGGCGCGGCCTTGCTCGCACGACATCGCCTCATCGAATTGAGGCGTAATGGCGAGTTCGCCCGACGTGTTGATGTAGCCAAAGCGCTCGTCGACGCGCACCGGAGCGATGCCTTCGCCAAAGGAACCGGCAGACCCAAAGCGTGGGTTGACGACCACGCTGCCTCGGGTGTCGATATACCCCCAGTCGTCGCCGATCAGTACCGGCGCTCGCCCATCGCTGAAGGCACCGGCTTCACCGTAGGTCGCGGCGATGGCGAGGCTGCCCGCCGGATCGACAAAGCCCCAGCCATCGAGGGTTTCGACGGGGGCGAGGCCCTCGGAGAAATCACCCGCGAAAGCGAACTGTGGTTCGACGACCATCGTGCCGGTCGCATCGATATAGCCCCAGCGGAGGCCGTCGCGCACGGCGGCCCGGCCCTCGGCAAACATCCTCGCGTTGTCATATTGCGGCTCGACGACCACCATGCCGGTCGCATCGATATAGCCCCATCCGTCAATGGTGCGGACGGGGGCCATCCCATCGGCGAAGCGCCCGGCGAAGTCGTACAGTGGTTCGACAACGATGGACCCTCCCTCATCGACAAAGCCCCAGAAGGGACCTACGCGCACAGCAGCGAGGCCCTCGGAGAAATCGTCTGCGGAGTCGAAGCGAGGCTGCACGCGGAGGCTGCCGCGCGCATCCACGAAGCCCCACACCTCGTCCATGACGACGGGATAGCCGGGCGCTTCAGCGGATGAACCACCACCGCCGGAACCGTCATCCTCAGCGGCATCGCAGCCAACCATCAGCAGGGTGGCAAAGAAGAGAGTAGCAAGTGAGAGTCTAGACATGGCAAGAGGCAGGTGGTGGTGCCGGTTAGCGAACGAGCGTCATCGGTCGGCTTTGCGAGCCGCGCCGGGTGTCGAGGTGATAGAAATAGGTTCCACTCGGGAGGTCGCGGGCGTCGAACGGGATGGCGTGCGAACCGGCGGCGTGGTTGCCGTCGGCGAGGGTGCGCACCGTGCGGCCTTGCACGTCGAGCACGCGGAGCCGCATTGGCCCCGCCTCGGCGAGGCGGAAGCGGATTGTGGTGCGGGCTGTGAATGGATTGGGATAATTGCCATCGATAACGAAGTCAGGCGTGGCCGGTGCGTCACTTGTGGAGACAGGGTTTGCCACGAAGGGAAGCGTCTCGAAGTCGTCGAAGAGAACCTGCGCCGCCTCGTTTGCTGTCAGGCCAAACCAGTGGGAGAGGAGCGTCGCGTAGACTTGCCGGAAATCGACCGAATGCCGCATGTTGCCTGCGTTATCGAGGTCGAGCAGGTCGGGCGCGTCGCCATAGAATCCGCCGTTGATGCCGCCGCCGAAGAGCATCATCGGGGCTGCCGTGCCGTGGTCGGTTCCGGCGGAGCCGTTCTGCTCGACGCGCCGCCCGAACTCGGAGAACGTCATCGTGAGCACGTCGTTGGCAGCGCTGTCGGCTGCGAGGTCAGCGTAGAAAGCGCTCATGCCATCGGCAAGCTGGCCGAGGATTTGGCCCTGACGCGCCAACTGGTTCGAGTGCGTGTCGAAGCCGCCGATCTGGAGGACATAGAGCCGCGCTCCGAGGTTGCCCTTGATGAGCCGGGCGATCACCGCCAGCGTTTCAGCAAACTGCCCCGCCGGATACTCGACGCGGTTCGTGCCGGTCTCGGCTGCTGCCACCACCGAGTCGCGGTAGCGGAATGAGGCATTGAAAATGGAGCGGATGAAGCTCAACTCATCGCCGTGGGCACCCGGAGGCACGGCAGCCTCGTCGTAGATCACGCCATCCTCAGCGAGATCGGCAAGCTGCCGAGCATTCGACAGGCTCATGCCCATCGTAAGGTCGCCCCCACGCATAAGGGTGGAGGTCGCCCCGCCGATGCGGATGGCGACAGGGTAGTCCGGCGGATCGAAGGCGTAGTTGGGGAATTGCTGGTCGAAGTAGCGCCCGGTCCATCCGCTGCGAACCATGTCATCGGAGCCGCTACCCGAGGCCCAGATGTCCGTTGAGCGGAAGTGCGAGAGGTTGTGCGACGGATAGCCGACCGTCTGGATGACAGCCATCTCGCCGTCGCCCCACATTGACTCTAGGCTTCCCATCGCCGGGTGCATCCCCGTGTCGGCGTCGAGCGAGACGGTCTGGTTACCCTGGATCGCAATCGTCGGGCGGACCTGGTAGTAGCGGTCGTTCGTGACGGGGACGATCATGTTCAACCCATCGTTGCCGCCCGCCATCTGGACGATCACGAGCGAGCGTCCGCCAGTAAGCCGAGCGAGGCGCTGCAAGAGCGGCGAGTGCCCGAAGGCTTGCACCTGCCGTCCGCCAAGCAAGAACGGGGCAGCACCGGCGGCAACGCTCGTCCGGGTCAGGAAGTCACGGCGGCTCCACGCCGCGTGGTCGCGGTCGTGAGCTTGTCCGTGTTCGAGGGCAATGGCTCGCTCCTCAGCGCTCGGGGGCGCGTGGTGATGATCGCACATAGCTTAGGTCAGTTGGAACTCAGGGAGCGAGACGAGATGGTTGAGCAGGGTCCGCAGACGCTCACGCGCTGTCTCCGGCGTGCTCTGAAGCAGGTACGGCCACTCGTAGTAGGGCGCGCCGACGAGCAGCAGCTCGATGTGGTAGTCGCGCTCCTCGTCGCTGAAGTCAGCGGTCGGGAAGAGGAAGGCCGGGAGGTCGTCCGCGATGGAGTAGACGTTGGTCGAGTCGGTGATCTGGTCGAGCAGCGGGAGTGGGTCGTACTCGTCGAAGGCGCCGCCGCCGAAGAGAGCGCGGGCCGTGACGATCTGTCGCTCGGGGACAGTGCCGGTCGTAATCCACGTCCGGTAGCCCGTCCAGCCCGCGACGTTCGGCGGGTTCAGTAGCTCTTGGCCGAGGGCGAAGCCCAACTCGCGGAAGGAAGACCAGACTTGGCTCGAAGGCTGAATCCCGAACTCGCGGACGAGACCGACGAGGAACTCGCTCGGGTCTTTGATCCGCGCCCCGATGAAAGCGTCGTCGAAGAAGTGGGCGCTGGAGAGCAGGAGTTGGACCGTCGGCGCGAGATTCCAGCCGTTGGAAATCAGGTGACTGGCAAGCTGGTTGACGATGGTCTCATTCGGGATGCCATAGACGAACCACTCATAGAGCTTGCGGCAGAGGCGACGCGCCGTCTGGAGCGAGCGGTGCGCGAAGATGAGGTCGAGCACGTCGTCATAGTCCCATCGACCCGTCTGCCCGAAGATGGTCTTGTTACCGTCGTCGTGTTGCGCGGCGTCGAAGTAGGATGAAAGCGCCGACTCATTGATGCGCCAGCCCGTGAGGGCACGGGCGAGTTCGGCCACATCTTCCTGCGAGTAGTGGCCGATGCCCATCGTGAACAGCTCACACAGTTCGCGGGCGTAGTTCTCGTTCGGATTGCCGACCACGTTCGAGCGCCCGTCGAGGTAGATCAGCATCGCCGGAAGCTTGCCGACGCCTTCTAGGAGCGTGCGGAAGTTGCCGAGCGCGTGGGTGCGTAGGTGGGTGATGTACTGATAGGCGTAGGGCGCGAGACCGTAGACGTTCGATTCGGTGGCGAAGTGGTCGTGCCAGAAGAGCGTCATCTTCTCGCGCAGACCGCCTGCCCGCATCTCGGCATACCAGCCTTCCTGCCATTCGTAGAGCCAGTCGATATTCTCGTTACCGCTCGGGTGGGAATCGTACCACGACGGTGTGTCGGGGAGCGGCCGGCTGAGGGCCTGCTGGACGAAGAACGCGACGGCATCCGACGGACTGCGGAAGAGCGCCTCGTTCAAGTCTGGCACGGCGACGCCAAAGGAGAGGCGGCGGATCAGGTGGGCAGCCCGGCGCTCGTCCCACGGTGCGGATGCGGACGGCACAAACGGTTCGAGACCTCCAGCGACAGGAGGAGGTGTGGCAGCGACAGGCGCTTCAGCGGGTGCCGGGGCGAGCGAGAGAAATCGACGACGGTTCATGCGGGCATGAGGACGGCTTCGAGAGATACACCGGGTCCCGACGCGGGACTCGGACTGGTCCAAGTTTCGGACTCCATCTATCGATAGAAAAGTCGCCCTTCAATAGACCTAGACTATCGCCATCCATTACGACACGGCGGGCCAGCAAACGCCGGAGCGTGTCGAAATACCCTGTCTGTTGGAGAAGTGGTGCGCGATGAATACCTTCTGCTACTGGAACCGCAGCGTGTCGGCTGCGACACACTCTCACCCACCACCTACCCTCTCCTGCCATGTGGAACGAGTTCAAAGAGTTTGCCGTCAAGGGCAACGTGGTTGATATGGCCGTCGGCATCATCATCGGTGCGGCCTTCGGGACGATCGTCAAGGCATTGGTCGATGGCATTCTTATGCCCCCGCTCGGCTTGCTTCTTGGCGATGTCGACTTCGCCAACATCTTCACCGTCCTGAAACAGGGCAATCCTGTTGGTCCCTACGCCACCCTTGAAGCGGCCAGCGCCGCTGGTGCGGTCACGATGAGTTGGGGCGTGTTCATCAACACGATTATCTCATTCCTGATTGTTGCCTTCGCCGTGTTCATTTTCGTCAAGTGGGTCAACAACCTGAAGAGGGAGGCTGAGGAAGAGGTCGTTGAAGAACAAGCCGAGCCTGAACTGACGGCTGATCAGCAACTGCTGACCGAGATTCGTGACTTGCTCAAGCGCCCAAACGCCAGTTGAGTGCTGCCTAGATAGCGCTGCACATAACGAGGGGCGACACTTGGTCGCCCCTCGTCGTTGTTAACCGACACGCTCGACGACAACGGGGCCGGTGGTGCGAACCATACACGCGAGGCGGCACCGGCCGGGTGCATTGCCTGCTTCGAGGTCGCAGATGTCTTCGAGAGTTCCCGCTTCCTCATCGCCCGGTACGTCGAGGTATTCGCCGCCGGAGACGATGCGAATGGGGTCGCTGCCGCAGATGCCTGCATGGCACTCCGCTTGAAGCTCGATGCCGTGTGCCTCGGCGGCGTCGCATAGCGTCTGGCCCGGCTTCACAGGAATGGTTGTGCCGTCTCCTTTGAACGTCACGGAGGGAGCCTCGTGCTCCGCAGAAGATGCTGGAGCCTCGGCAGGTGATGTCTCTAATTCGGCAGACGGCGCAGACGTAACGGCCAGTATTTCCTCAGTAGCGTTTTCTGGCTTGTAGGGTGTGAGCCGGAATGTCGTGCTGCCGGATTTCGTGACCTCCTCCTTGGCGTTCAGTCGGAAGAGTTGCTGGCCTACACGGAACTGGTCGTCGCTCTCGAGCGCGATAGCATCGCGGACACGGAGGTAGGTTCCGTTGAGGCTCTTCAGGTCTTTGACGCGGAGTACACCGTCTTTGAGCGATAGTGAGATGTGGCGACGCGAGAGCACCATGTCCTGCTCGTCGAGCGTGACGTCGGGAGCCTCGCGTCCGAGGACGATGGTGCCCTCGGTGACGGATTGTTGCTGGACGACTTGGCCGGTCGCGTCGTAGTGGGTAAAGGCGTGGGTGCCGCCCTCTACATGGAACCGGAGGAAGCGCTGGCCGAGGCGGAGCAGATCGCCGTCTTTGACGGTATAGGACGAGCCAGGGCGAAGCTGGAGGAACGTCCCGGTCGTGCTTCCATTGTCGCGTAGGAGGTAGCCATCTGGTCCGTGGACGACGGAGGCATGGGGCGAGGAGAGGGTAGTATCCTCGGGGAAAGAGATCGTGCATTCGCTGCGGCCAATTGTTGTGGTGCCGTCTGTCTCCAAAGCGAACTCATCTTCTTCGATCCCGCCTGCCGTGATGCGAACAAGGAATCTGCCTGTAGCTTCGACCGAGCGCTCCGGTGCGATAGTCTCTTCTGGCGGCCCCTCCGCTGTTGCGATGGTAGGCGGTGGCGCTAGCTCTAACGCGGTCTGCTCTTTCGGCTCTGCCGGGCCGTCGGTAAAGTCAAGGTTGACCTCGATCACCTCGCGCCCTTCGATTTTCTGTTTGACGACTTCGGCCACGAAGACACCATCGCGCAGGGCCGACTTGATGTTGCCCCGGTGCTTGATCTCGCGGAACGTCGACGGGGCGCCTCCGAAGTCATCGGTTTCGAGATAAGCCTGGCTCAAGAGGTCGCCGATGAGGTAGACGTTGGGCTGCTGCGTCTCCAGCAGTGGCGTTACCACCATGCGCTTCTTGTCGCTCGGTCCGCCGGTCACGAGGTAGATGCCGAGCGAGTTGAGTAGCGCCTCGGGAATGTCCTCGCCGATGCACGCCACGCAGCGCGTCTTCTCAAACTCTAGGTGGATCGTTTCGTTGGGCCGCCCGGCGGGCGTCTTGCGGTCCACGCGAATCGAGAGGTGTTCTTTTTTCTCTGGCGTGGTCACGACAGCGACAGGCTCGGAGCCGGGCTGGTAGCGGATGTTGCCGTTGCCGATGTAGGCATTGAAGAACGCGTCGGCGAGGGCCTTGGAGACTTTCGGCAACTTGTCGCCGCGATACGACCAATAGACGGCGCACTCATCACCGGCCTCAGCCTTGGCTTCGGAGAGGGCAATGACGGCTTCGGCTGCCGACGTTCCGCCGCCGATTACGCAGACAGGGTGCCCAACGTACTGCGTCGCGTCGTCAAGCTTGTAGGCGATGCCGTCAGTGGAGCCGGGAATATCAAACCGACGCGGGACACCGCGACCGATGGCGAGGGCGACGTGGCGGGCACGGAATGTCTGCTCTGCCTTCGCTCGATGATTCCACGTCTTGACATCCCACACGCCGTCTTCGCCTGCCTCCAATCCGGTCAACTCGACGCCGGTCTGAGCGGGAATGTCATGCTGCTTGTATAGCCCCTTCCACTCGGCGCACATGTCGTCCTTGTCGATGGGGCTGAAGTGGAGGTCTGCCACAAGGTCGCCGCCTTGCGGGAACTGCATCTTGTCGCCGCCGCCGAAGTGAGGGAGAATCTGCTTGTCTTTGGCGTAGTCGCGGATGCGCTTCATCAAGTCATCGTAGTCGATGACGAGCGCGCTCAGGCCGAGTTCGCGGGCGCGGAACGCCGCCGCCGTCCCTGCCGGTCCGCCGCCGACGATGAGGAGGTCCAGCACATCGGGCAGGTCGGTGTGTCCGTTGGTCATCTCCGAGGAAGGCATGGCGGCGGGTGGTAATAAGTCAGGCGCGGCGGAGTGTGGCTTCGATGTCGATCCCAAACCGGAGAGATGCACCGGGTTGGATTTCTGTCTCGGCGTCCACGGGATTCCCGTTAAGGAACGTCTTGTTGCGGCTTCCGAAGTCGCGTACCGTGATGCGTCCACCGCGAACGGTCAGTACGGCGTGCTGCCGAGAGACCGACTGAGCGTCGACCATGATGGTGCATTCCGGCGAGCGCCCGACGGTATTCTCGCCTTCAATGAGAAGAAAGGTCTTGGGGTTATCATCCAGTCGGGCGATGTCGAGTGCGAAGCGCGGCGGTTCGACAATCGTGGGTGCCTCTAGAGGTCCCGGATCGGAAGGGGCGGGTGGGTGAATGTCTTCTGGCTGTGTCTCACGTCCCGCAGCCTCTGGCTCAGGCGGCAGGCCAATGAAAGGGGAGGCAGCGATGCGTGTTCTTCTCGCCTCATCCTCCTGCTCCGGTGGAAGGTCAATCACGGGCACCGGCGCAAACTCGGTCTTGCCCACCTCGGCTTTCAGGGTTGCAGGGGCCGCCGCGGATCGTTCCACAGCGTGATAGATCAAGTCGATTCGGTCGGCGAGAGTAACGACGTGGAGCGCGCCGAGCTTAACGGGGGCATTGACCGTGAGTCCATCGAGCTTTGTTCCATTGCTACTGCCAAGGTCTTCGAGGAAATAGCTGCCTTCGCTCTCATCGAAAAAAATCCGGGCGTGCCGACCCGAGACGACCTCTGATGGAATACTCGCCCCACCGTCCGGCCCGCGTCCAATCGTCGTCTCCGTGCCGATCTCGAACGAGGCTCCGGCGAACTCTCCCGTCTTGCAAAAAAGGCGTGCTGGCATGGGTTCAGAGAGCAGAAGGCAGAGGGCAAAAAACAACTCTCATTCCAGATATAGCAGCAGGTTGGAATGCTGCGACTTGTCGGGGTGGAAGAGGTGGCACGTCACGCAGGTGTTCGCGGCCTTGCCGTTGTCGTGGCAGGTGAAGCAGGACTCGATGGAGGGGAGATTCTGGATGCCCGCGTGGTCCTGAGCTGGGGGCGGCGTCGATTCGGTCGCGTTGAACTCGCGGATCGGGATGGCGTTGTGGCAGTCGAGGCAGCGCGTGGTCGTGATGTGGGCGCTGTGGTCGAACTCGGCGCGGATGAGGGTGCGCTGGTCGGCCTTGGCCCGGACAATGGTAGCGTTCTCGACGTAGTGGCACTGCTGGCACGGCTGCGTGAGTTGGGCCACTACGCTCTCGTACACGTCCACCTCGTCGTCGGTCAGCGACGTGTCGCGCTCGGCGAGAGAGACGGCGAACTTGGTCTCGTCGAGTGGGGCATAGGGGTCGCGTAGTCGTCGCTCCACGACGGCGAGCAAGTCCTCGACTTGGGATAGCTCGCGCTGCACCGTGCGCTCGGGGGAGCTTCTGAGTTCCTCGGCGTAGGTGCGAAGGGTGGCTAGGGCTTCGTCGTAGAGCGCTCGTGCTTCGCGGGTGTCCACATCGCCCGAGGCGAGAAGGAGGTCAGCGAGGCCTGTTGAGGGATAGAGGAGGCGGCGGAGGCGCTGAAGGTTGGCGATCACCCATCGGTCCTGGTGATAGACCGGCGTCTTGCGGACGGTCTCGCCCCGATTCTGGAACTCACCCGGGTTGGTGTAATAGGTCCACAGCGAACCGGGCCGCCCGTCCGACCGGAGCGATTCGAGTGTCAGCACGCCGACCGTATTGCCCGAGGCCACCGGAATCCAGGGCGTCGCCACGCTTGTCGTCAGGTGGCAGGTGTCGCAGTGCTGGTCGAACGAGATCGGCTGGAAGTTTTTGCCCTCGTCGTCGGCGTTGTGACAGTAGAGGCATGCCTGTTCGATATCGACCAAGTCCTCGCGGTCGCTGACTTCGTTGACGTGGAGCGTGTGGGGAAATTTTAGGTTCGGGTCTTCGAGGCTGTCGGCGACGGCTTGGAACTCCGGGTGCCCGTCGTTAAACGAGCCGTACTCATGGCACTGGAGGCAGAGCGCGTCGGCGACCTCGGTGATCGGCGCGTCGCGCCCGACGTGCTCGTTGTGGCAGTTGAAGCATGCAGGCTCATTAGGTTGGGGGACGACGCGCGTGAAGTCCGCCGAGCGGTAGAGGTAGTGCGACTCGAAGGTGTGGACGCCGATCTCATCGCCGTATTTCTCATGGCAGACGGAGCACTTGTCATCGGTGACGGCTTGGAATGGCGTGTGGCACGCTTGGCAGTCGCCGCCGAAACTCGCGTGGTTCGAGGACAGCGGCCCGTTTGAGACGAGCGCCCCTTCCTGAACGAAGGCGTTGAACGCGAACAGCCCGAGCACGAGCGCTGCCCCGACACCGCCGACGAGGAACATTCCTGTGCGCGACGATGGGTAGACGTACTCTTTCGCTACCGGCAGGCGGAGTCGGCTGAAAAATCCTTTGCGTTTCGGTTTAGCCGCCATTACCAGTACCAGACCGAGAAGATGTGGAATCCGAGAAGCACGATGAGCACGACCGAGACTGGGACGTGCAGCAGGAGCCACCCGCGCAGCGCTTTCTGGAGCGTGTAGTGCGCGTCGATCTCCTGCTTCGTCTGGACCATCTCTCGAAGCTCCGACAGTTTGGCGCGCTCCTCCGCTGGAAGCATCGCGCCGAGCGCGTCGAACTGTCGGCTGCGCCCGTTCACGTCAGAGGCTCCGAGGTAGTAGGCGAGGTGCGTCTCCGGCCCGGTGAGGGAGGGGGCAAGGTCATCCCGATAAAAAGTCCGAATCGCGTAGTCCGCGTCTTCGACGAGCGCCTCGGCGCGGCGACGAATCTCGCTGACGAGGTCGGGGATGCGGTCGTAGTGAACCTCGGTGGTGAGGCCGCTGCTGAGGAGCGTCGGGAGCCACTTTTGGAGGACGATCCCGAGCAGGCCGCTGCCGACGACCCAGATGCTCAGTGCCCAGAGCCACCACGTCAGCACGCCCTGCGGCCACTGGAAGCCGGTGTGCATGAACACGAGTAGGAGGAAGAGCGCGCCCCCGTAGACATGGACTTGGAGATAGACCCATGAGCGCCCGAGCGCACGCACCTTCATCAGCCGCCGCCGGAGCGCGTACAGGAAGACCGCCACGAACAGGATGGTCGCTGCGATACCGTAGCTCAGGCCCCACGCGCTCCCCGGATGGACCTGACCGAATAGCGCATTGAGCGTGTAGATCACGAGACACAGCGCCACCACAATCCAGAACCCGAAGAACCAGTTGGGTGACTGCACCCACGTATTGGCCCACCGGGTCGCACCAGAGCGCTTGGTTGTCTGGCCTGCCGTTTTCAGCACGCCGCTTGCGGCAGCGCGAGACGCTCTCGGTCGGTAGGCTTTCTTGGGGACGGTCGGTTTCATCGCTGCGCCCCGCTGATGGCCTGAAGCTGTTGGAACTCGTCGAGCGTGCTGATGCGGAAGGCGCACGAGTGCGGGCAGCTCGTTACACACGCCGGACCTTCGTCTGACGTGTGGCAGAGGTCGCACTTGCTTGCCACCTTGCGGTCTTTGCCGCGGAGCCACTCGGGGAGCGCCGTGTCCGGCCATGTCTCGCCCGTCTCGTGCATCACGATGGCGTCGTAGGGGCACTTGTTGGCGCAGTTGCTGCACCCGATGCAGAGGCTGTCGTCTACCTCCACGACCTCGCCGACATTGGCTCGTCGGATCGCGCCCGTCGGGCAGCCGATCAGGCAGACGGGGTCTTCGCAGTGGTAGCAGCTTCGGGCGATGAGGAAGTTGTCGTAGCGGTCGCCCTCGCGGACGAACCGGGGCCGCCCGCCGTGGGTGCTCGCGCAGCCTCGCACGCAGTCGTCGCAGCGCGTACACACGTCAAGGTCCATGACCAAGATGCTGTTGCCCTGGACGAGCCCCTTTTCGAGTGAGAACTCGATCAGGTCGGTCTTCTCCGGTCGCTGCCTCGTCGCGCCGGTCTCTTTGATCCGGGCGACGGCCGCTTCCCACAGGTGACGCTCGACAGCAGGGTGGCGTTGAACGAGGCGGGCGAAGTCGCTTCGTTCAACGCGGACGAGTTCGGTATAGCCGACCGAGGTAAGGGTGAACTGCCACGCATCGAGGCCATCCATGAGCAACTCGGCCTCGCCAAAGGTCATCCCTTTGCTGAGGTAGGTCATCGCCACGTCCTCGTCGGCGAGGCGCTGCGAGACTTTGAGGAAGCCGGAGCGGACGAGGTAGAGCGCGTCCGTAGCTTCACCTTCCTGCGCTACCACCTCGCCCGGTGAGCACGAGACCAGTTCGACTTTCTGCGTCAGGTCGGAGAGGAAGGCGTCATCGGCACCCGCGAAGAGCGGGGTGGTCTTGAGTTGCTGCCACAGCGAGCGCTCGCGGTAGAGCCGGTCGGTCCACGCCTTGAAGTCCTTCGACTTGCGCTTGAGTTGTTGCAGCGCAGGCAACCGAATCTGTACGAGCGTACAGTCCGACGCCGTTCGCGCCGTCACCGACTGCGGCCACCCGTTGAGCGCTCCGATCTCGCCGAAAATCTCACCCGAACCGAGCGTCCGCTCCTCGCCTTTGCTCAGGTCGAAGTCCATCGACGCGAGCATCGTCATCTTCGTCGCATCCTTCGCTTGATGCTCTTTCTGCGCCTCGATCTGTTCCTCGAAGACCGTCTTGTCGTACATCTTCGTTGCCCCCCCGCCACCCTCCGGGGTAGTCACCATCCGCGTCGTATAGATAGGTTGCGGCGGGGCATCCGCGTGCTTTTGCAGGAAGAGGCTGACCGACCCTTCGACGATGTAGAACGCGAGGTCGAGGTAGCTGCCCTCCTCGAAGAGGATGGCTCCGGCTTCCCACTTCGCCACTGAGATATCCTGCGAGAGCGTCTCCAGTACCTCGTCATCGAACTCTTTGAAGAGGTCGAACGCCTTGAGTGTTTTTGCAGTCGGGCGTTCGGAGAGATCGGCGAGACCGGTCGAGTCGCCATAGGACGACCAGCGGTCCTCGTAGAGTTGCACCCGTTGTTCGGCTGTGCCGCTGTGTGGACCCATGCTCATCTCATCCTCCGCCGAGTGCTTGGGAGAGCCGTTCCAGTCGCTGCTTGATAATCAGCAGGATGTCCTCGGTTGCCGTGCTGTCGCTGACGGCGGGGAGGGGGGGCAGGTCGATGTTCGGTGCGGCAGAGCGCGAGGCTCTACGGGCCACAGGCCGAGCACGCGGCGGCGGCGGAGGTGCGGCGACGGGTCGCCCGGTCGGCGCTCGGGGCGTGCGTGCGTTTCCACCGGAGGGAGCCGCCGAAGCGATGGGACTCGGCAGCGAAACTACCTGCACGTTCGGGACAGGCCGCGAGGCGATAGCGGAGCCGTAGGCGCTGTTCAGGTCGCCCGCGCTGAGGTTGGGGGCTTCCCAGTGCTGGATGGCCCCGTTGCGGCTGGCGAGTTGGAACGAGGTGCCGTCGGAGTGGCCGGAGGCGAGGAGGCGCTCGTCGGTGATGTGGTGGCAGCGGGCGCAGTTCTGAGCGCGGGCGGACGCCTGTTCGAGCCGGACCATGCCGAGCGGGGCCCCTTGGTCATAGCCGTCGCTCTGGTGGTTGCTGGCATACTCGCCCGCTGGGCCGTGGCAACTCTGGCAACCGACGCCGTCGAAGACCTCCTCGGACTCGTCGCCCGAGACGACGGTGCCGTGGCAGTTCATGCAAAGTTGGTTGCCGCGTTTCATCTGCGAGCGACTCAGCCCATAGAGTGTGGCGATCTCTACAGCGCGTCCGCTCTCGTTGAGAATCGGCTCGGCAGCGAAGTTGTGGGCGTCGTCGCCGTGCCAGCGGAGCTGGTCGCCGTGGCAGCCGCAGCCGCCGGGGGCAATGGTTTCTTGGTTGAGACGAGGGAACCATGCCGGGCGTGTCCGTCGCTCGCCCTGCACGGTCGGAGCTGCGGGCGCACTCGGGCCGGACGCGACAGGGTCAGAGCCGGGATCGACGGCAGGCAGCGCGGCACCCGAGTCGCCGGGAGCCGGACCACCGGCAACGACGGGGTCTTCATCGAGTGGCTCGGCCTCCGGCACGCTCTCACCGGCCACGAGCGGGTCGAGCGCAGCGAGTTCGGAGCCGTCGTTCTGCTGTGCGAACTGCTGCGCCTGCGCGCTCATCGCATCGGCAGCGGCGATGAGCGCTGTCTCGTTGTTTGGTGTGATCGAGAGGTTCTGCCCGATCCTCAGAATCTCGGCGACCTCGGGAATCTCGGCGACCCGGAGCACCCGGTCGAGGTCGCGACGGGCGGTCTTAACGCGGCGCTCCATCGCCTTCGAGTAGATGTCTGCCTTCGTCGCTTGCGCAGCCCCTCGGATGCTGTATTCATAGTCGAGCGCTTTGCCGACGACGAACATCAGCCGCTTACGCTCTTGTGTGACCTCCCGATTGACCTCGGGACCACCCCACTGCGCCTGCACGAAGTTGTGGGCGATCTGGCTGTTCCACTCGATCAGGTCGAACGCGCTGCCGCTCGGGTGCCCGCCGACGTTGATGAGGTCTTCCTCGGGGACCGTGTGGCACTCGAAGCAGTTAGCCGCGACGGCGTAGAGGTCGGAAGATGGGCGGAGCATGCCTCCTTCGATGCTCTGGGCGACGCGCATCGCTTTGTGCTCCGGAGTTTCCGTCTCATGGTCCCCGCCACCATAGTCTTGGTGGATGTTCACCCAGTCTCGGGCAGCGCCGTGACACGACTCGCACGAGACGCCCGCAATCGCCTGCACCTGCTCGCGCTTGATGTTCGCTGTGTAGTGGCACTTCAGGCACAGGCTCTCGCGCTTCGAGAGGCGGAACTCCATCCGCTCCAGAATGCCTTGTGCCTGCTCCGAGCGGTGTAGCTCGTCGAAACCCGTCGCGTGCTTGGTCTCGGTCCAGACCTCATATTCGAGGTTGTGGCACTCGCCGCAGGGGATGCGCGAGTCGCGGTCGGAAAGGACGATCTTCGCCGGGTCGATGCGGAGGTAGGGCGAGTCCGAAAGGTTAGTCGGATCGCTCTGGGCGAAGGCCCATGTCACGAGGGGCACGATGAGGGCGACGCCGAGCATAGCCCCGAAGAACCAGGCAGCGGAGGGCGGGCGGCGGACCGGGGGAGACGACGGGGCCGCGCTCGGCGGCTCATGGTCTGCTCGGTCGGGGACGCTGCCTTGATCCATTACGGCGAAGGGTCTTAGAGTCGGATCACCAGTTCGGTGCGTGCCCCAAAGTTAGGCTGGCTGGCATTAAGATCATAGGCCCCGAATCCACCGAGGATGATTGTGCCGCGCCGACCCACCGCGAAGGAGAACTGCGCCGTGCCACCAACGATGTCTTGCTTCACCACGTCATCGGCATAGGTGTAGCGTCCGCCTGCCTCGATAATCAGTTGCTGCCGCCGGGTCTTGCCGAAGAACATCTGGTAGCCGATGCCGCCGCCCACCGCTTTGTCTGCCTGGTTGCCGAGCGCTGCGCCGAAGCGCCCGATGCCGACCGCCGAGAACAGCAACCCGGCCTGCCCGAGAGGGCCACCTGTCGCCGGACCACGCGCTGCCGATCGGAACTGGCCGACGCCGCCGAAGAGGTTGATGTAGGCCCAGTTGTAGGTGTGGTGCGGCGTAAACCCGAACTGGTTGAGGACCAGCACGCCTGCCCGGTTGAATGGTGTCTCATCGCCGACGGGGTAGGAGCCGACGACGCGGAAGGTGTTGTTGTACTCGCCGATGCGCTGCGTCACGCCGATGCCGCCGTGGACGCCGTCGCCCGTCGTCTCGTCTCCCAGCACATAGAGGCCGTCGATCTCGATGGTTCGCTTCCGGGAGTCGGACTCAGTGAGGAGGCCGAATACGAGCGCTGACTCATCCTCGCAGTTACCCGCAGGGAGCTGGCTACCCAAAAGGTCCGCACAGCCCGTAAAGGCACCGCCCGTCCCCGAGTGGCGGTTCACATCGCCCCATCCGAATACGGCGGCGACGCGGGTGTTGACAAGGCCGCCGAGCTTGATGTTCGCCCGCGTCAGCCCGACCATGTCGATGGCGTCTTCGTTGATGAGCATCCCATCCTGAAAGCTCAACGGCTGCCGACCGACAGAGATGTAGTAGTCGAGTGGGCTGCTATCATCCCAGTCGAGTTTCGGGAAAAGCTCCGCGAGGTCGCCCTCGAAGAAGAGGGTGCGGATGTAGAAGTTGAGCTCCTCTTGGAAGTTGTCCTGTGTCTCGCCCGTCTCCGGGTCGATGAACTCAGTCGGGGAGCGGAACGTGTAGCTCGTAAACCGCCCGTCTTGGTCGAGCGGGCGGAAGCCGATGAGGATGCGCTCGGTCTGCGTCAGGTACAGGTTGCCGAAGAGATCAAAGCGTGCGACCGACTCGCCGAACTGGGTGTCGGTGACGCCGCTATCCGCGCCCTGCGTGGCGGTGCGGAGCGTGCCGAAGGCCATGAAGGCAGGCGTCCACACCGCGCCGGTCGGGAGCGTAAAGCCTTGGTTGATGTTACCCGTCCCAAGGAACTTCGGGCCGATCTCGATGAGCGGTCGGGGCCGGTCGGGAACGTCGGCGAGTGGGATCGGCTCGTCAGAGAAGCGGCTGTCACTATCACCATAGCCATCGTCTTCGTGCCCATCCTCGCCGTGCTGTGCCGAGGCGATGGGGGCGAGGCCGATAAGAAGGACAACCAGCAGTAGCGAACAGAGGCGGTAAGTCATCGGGTCCCTCCCTCGTTCGAGGCCGTTTCATCGTCGGGCAGCGTCGCGGCAACGCGGACACCATCGCCGAGCGCCACATCCACATCCCAGAGTGTGAGCGCGCCTTCAACCACCCGGTCGGCGACTTGGCGCGGTGTCATGAAGTAGTCGAACCCGACGTGCTGAATCTCGTCGATCAGGTTGACCGGCACCATCTGCGCGATCAGCTTGACGTTGGCGCTGTACGGCGGGCGGCTGCCCTCTAGCTCACGGCGGCTGACACGGTACTCGGGACGTTCGATGTCTCCCGGAGCAATCGTCGCCCGGTGCTTACGCGCCCCAACGGGGCGACCGAGGAGCACCGTCGAGCGGGTCGAGGGTCGGAGGAAGGGGAGTGGGCTGGGCGAGTAGTTGACTGCGATGACCTGCTCGCGTTCGCCGCCCCGGATCATCCGCGTCAGGAACTTCGACTGGAGGCTGAACAGGTCTTCGTCCAGCGGAAGCTCGCCATTGTGGACGTAGATCGAGTGCAGGTCGCGCACATCGCCGTTGGGGTCGCGGTCGCCAGAGACGTAGACGACCTTGCCGTCGGCGTCGGTAACAGTGACTTGGAGGAAGACGAGGCGCTCGGCGTCGAAGCCGGTCGGGACGTTGTGCCCATCGGTGCCGTTCTTGACCTCGACGTGGAACTTGATTCCGTCCGGTCCGGCACGGTCTACGGCGATGTCGCCGAGAACGTACCCTGCGCGGAGGACAGCGTAGCGCTCGACATCAATTTCGGCGAGGGCTTCGAGGTTCTCGTCGATCAACTCGCGGGCGTCGTAGCGGTCGTCGGCGGTGGCCCAGCGTTCGGGGAAGAGGTAGCCGTCGGGCACGCTGTCCTCGAACTCATTCGTACCCCACCCGGCGTCCACGTCGAATGTCAGCCACTCGCGCATCGTGGCGATTTCGTTGGCGCGGACGTTCTGCGGGAAGAGGCCAGGGTGGATGATCGTGTGGTCCGGCCCGGCGAAGCGGTGGTTGGTCCGCCTGCGGTTCATCGTCGCCTTGCCGCCGACGATGGCGGCGGGGCCTTCGTCGTAGCCTTTATCCTCGCCGGGAACGCTGCCCATGTGGCAGTCCTGGCACGAGACGCCGCGCTTCGCAGCAGGCGTGGCCTTGTACTCGCTGAACGCCTCTTCGAGCCGGAAGCCGTTGACGAGGTTCACGTCGTGGCACGACCCGCAGAAGGACGACTCGGTGATCTGCTCGAACTCGATGGCGTCGGTGTGGATGGACCGGCCTGCGCGCCCGCGCTCGGTGTTGACGTTGAACGCCGGGTCGTTGATGACGCGGTCTAGCTCCACGTCGCCGATGGAGCCGAAGACTGGATCGAGAAGGTCGCCCTCGACGATGGCGAAGCGCCCGCTGATCTTCGAGTAGGCGTTCTTGACGCGGTGGCAGACGATGCAGGTGATGCCCTCGCGCGAGGTCGGGTGCCGGTCCATGTTGGACATGAACTCCGGTTCGTTGAGGTTCATCCCGACCGGCGTGTGGCAGCGGATGCAGAAGTCGCCGTTGGTGCCGTTGGTCTGCTTGAGGATGGTCCCGTGCATCGCGTTGAAGACGGGGCTGAGTTGGGCATAGGCGTGCGACGAGACCGACCATTCGCGGTAGTGGTCCGGGTGACACGTCTGACAGGTGTTGGCCGACGGGTAGCGCGACTCCTCATCATTGGCCCCATCCACATAAAGCGCGGTGTGGGCCGAGTCGGCGATCATCTGCATCAGCGCCTGCCCGCGCACCGACCCGTCGGCGGCGTCGAGCCACGCTTTCAAGAGGCCGACGGGTGCTTCGGCTTCCGTGGTCGCGGCGATGCGGCGCGTCTCAATGGTGCGTGTGGCGAAGACCGGACGGGCCGCCATCGCGTCCGAAGCGAGGAGCGCCGGGACGCGCGCCGTCTCGCTCGGCACTGATGTGACCGACCCCGGAGCGAGGGTCAGGCCGACAAGGCCGAGCGCCGAAAGGCTCGATACGAGGAGGAGGGCTGTGGCAAGGCGCTGCCGCAGCAGACTATCGAAAGCGTGCTTCATGAGAGCAGGTGTAAAGGGGGAAATCCGATAGCGCACAGGCGATGTGCAACATCTTCTCCCCAACAACTACGGGAAAACGGCGAGGGACGGCTCACCGGGTCTTCTGTTTTCATCCGAGAAGCTCCGATGAGAATATAGTTAAGCCCCGGCTAATATGAGGGAAGACCGTGGCAAGTGCAAGAGGGCTAGTCACAAGATTTTCCTAGCCGAGCGCCATGCCGCCGGGCGCGACGCTGTCTCTATCACGACCTATCGGCGACGCACGGGGCGCAGTAAAACGCGCCACCCAAACCTATCTGTCATTGCGAGGAGCGAAGGGACTCATCCCGTAGCGACGTGGCAACCCGAAGGCTCGGCGCAGCCAATCTCCCGATCTGACTGCAATCCTCAGGAGATTGCTTCGCTACGCTCGCAATGACAGCCGGTGTATGATTGCCGCTACCCGATCTGCTCGAAGCTGGTGTAGGGCCGCAGTGCTTCGGGAATGACGACCGAGCCGTCAGCCTGCTGGTTGTTCTCCAAGAGCGAGGCCACGATACGGGGCAGGGCGAGGGCGCTCGCGTTGAGCGTGTGGACGAACTGCGGCTTGCCGTTCGCGTCGCGGAACCGGATGTTCGCCCGACGCGCTTGATAGGCCTCGATGTTGCTGATCGACGAGACTTCGAGCCACCGCTCCTGACCGCCGCTCCACACTTCGAGGTCGTAGGTCTTCGTCTGGGTCATGCCCATGTCGCCGGTTGCGAGGATCAGACGGCGGTACGGGAGGTCGAGCGTCTGGACGGCGCGCTCGGCTACCTTGCGGAGTGCTTCAAGTCGGTCGTAGCTCTCGTCCGGGTGGCAGAACTCGACGACTTCGACCTTGTCGAACTGGTGGAGTCGGTTGAGGCCACGCACGTCCTTGCCGTAGCTCCCGGCCTCGCGCCGGAAGCACGGGGTATAGGCCGTGTAGCGGATCGGAAGCTCCGACTCGTTGACAATCTCATTGCGGCGGAAGTTGACGAGCGCGACCTCCGAGGTCGGAACGAGGAAGAAGCCGTCGCGCTCGGTCTCGTACATCTGACCTTCCTTATCGGGAAGCTGACCCGTGCCTATTCCGCTCGCTTCGTTGACGACGAGCGGAGGTTGCACCTCGGTATAGCCAGCTTCCACGGCGAGATCGAGGAAGAGTTGGATGAGGGCGCGCTGCAGCCGCGCGCCTTGACCTATATAGAAGGGGAAGCCCGCGCCTGTCACCTTCGCCCCGCGCTCGAAGTCGATCAGGCCGTGCTGCTCGGCGATCTCCCAGTGTGGCTTGGGGGCGAAGTCGAACGTCGGTTTACCTCCAACCTCAGCATCGACCACATTGTCGGCTTCGCTGTGGCCGACGGGGACGCTGGGGTGGGGGATGTTGGGAATCTCCAGCAGTAGTCGGCGCTGTTCTTCTTCCAGTCGCTTCGGCTCTTCCTCCAGTTCCTTGACGCGCTCCTTCAGTTCGCCTGTCCGCTGGATGATGGCCTGCGCCTCGTCGCGCTTACCCGCGCCCATGAGTTGGCCGATCTGCTTCGATGAGGCGTTGAGTTCGGTCTGCGCCTCTTGCAGTTCGGTCTGCGCCGTGCGCCGCCGCTCGTCCACATCGAGCACGCGGTCCACCGTGTCGGGGTCGCCCATGTTTTTGTCACGCATCGCTTGGCGGACGCGGTCAGGATCGTCGCGGAGGGTCTGGAGGTCAAGCATGGCTGTTCTTGCAAAGAAAGGAAAAGGGTCAGGACTTGCTCGGCGAGGAAGCGTGTCATCCTGAGCGAAGGCCGCAGGCCGTAGTCGAAGGATCTTTTCGGGGAAGGTGTTGCCAGCTAGCTGAACTCATACCCGGAGAGATCCTTCGACTCCACTTCGTTCCGCTCAGGATGACAGAGAATTAGCTCGTTTGCAAGTCTGAGGAAAGCCAAAATATCGAAGCCTGTCTCTTGCCACCGCGATTTGCCTGCACGCGGCGCGATGTTCACGCTACCTTTGCCACACGCCTTCTAGCCTTTGCCCTCATGCTTCGTCCCGCGTTTCTTCTCGCGCTCGCTTTCGCGGCTACCGGCTGCGATGACCAAAACCTCGAAGGCGACCTCGTCGGGACACGGTGGGCACTCCAGAGTGCCATGCTCCCGCCGGGCGACACGACCGCCATCTCGCCGAGTTCGGTCCTGTTCACGAGCGACACGGCGGTCGAGATCGAGTCGTGCAATGCGTGCAGCGGAGCCATCGGTCGATTCAGCAACGAACTAGATTTCAGCGGCCTCGCCTGCACCGAGATCGCCTGCCCCGGCCAACTCGACCTCGGCCCGCGCCTCGGCGAGGCCGACCGCGTCGTCTTCTCGCTCTCCGACGATGGCCTCCTCCTCATCGCCGACCGCGACAGCACGCTGAGCACCTTTCGGTTCGAGGCGAAGTAGCGCTACGAGGTAGAGACCGGCAGGCCGAGGCGCTTTCCGAAGTGGTCGAGGGCGTCATCGAGCGCACGCGGCTTGTAGCCGAGTTCGGTCTCGGCTTTGAGGATCAAGAGACCGGTGCGAAGCGGGCGCGGGGCATCCGGGTGCAGCACGTCGGTCGTCGTCGGGGTGATGAGCGCCGGGTCGAGATCGAAGCGTTCGGCGAGGCGGCGGGCGAAGTCGAAGACCGAGATGATCTCGCGGCCGGCGAGGTGGTACAGCCCATTCTTGCCGAGGCGGATGGCGCGGGCGATTCCGTCGGCGAGGTCGGGGATGTAGGTCGGCGTGCGGATCTGGTCCGTGCAGACTTCCGTGAGGATGCCTTGCTGTAAGCGCTCGGTCAGCCACAGGCCGAAGTTCGAGCGCGTCAGGTTGGTGCCCGTCCCGAAGCCGAGGGCGGTACGGACGATGGTCCACCGGCGAAGCCCGGCAGCGCGCACCGCGTTCTCGCTCGCCCACTTCGAGCGGCCGTAGAAGTTGATCGGGTCGGGCCGGTCGCGCTCGTCATAGGGACCGGACGAGCCATCGAACACGAAGTCGGTTGAGAGCTGGACGAGCCGGGCACCTTGCACCTTGCACCGCTGCCCGAGCGCGGCGACGGCATCGACGTTGACGTTCCAGCACGCCTCGCGGTTGGCTTCGCCGTCTTCCACCTTCGTCACCGCCGCGCAGTTGATGACCACGCTCGGTGCGAAGTCGACGAACAGGCGGCGGACGGCGTCGTCATCGGTGATGTCGAGCGGGGTATAGCCGCACGAGCCGGTCGTGAAGCGCGGCTTCGCATCGCGGCCCGTCGCCAGCAAGTCGACCTCAGGCTCGGCACTGAGCCGCTCGACGAGCGCTTGGCCGACGAGGCCATTCGCGCCGGTGAGGAGGATGCGCTGGTAGAGGGGAGGCACGGGTGGGGGAGACCTAGCTGCGGTCGAGAGCGGAAACGGTCTCTCGAAGGTACGCTACGATCTCGGCCAGCGGCGTCCCCGGCGTGAAGACCTTGCCCACGCCCATTGCCTCTAGCTCAGGAATATCCTCATCGGGGATCACCCCGCCGCCGATCACGACAACATCGTCCATCCCTTCGGCGGCTAGTCCATCGCGGAGCTTGCGGAACACCGTCCCGTGCGCGCCCGACAGGATCGACACACCGATCACGTCCACATCCTCTTGCAGCGCGGCAGCTACCACCTGCTCCGGTGTCTTGCGGAGGCCGGTGTAGATCACCTCCATCCCCGCATCGCGCAGCGCGGCGGCCACTACCTTCGCACCCCGGTCGTGCCCGTCGAGGCCGATCTTGGCCATGAGTACGCGAATTGGACGGGACTCCATTGGGTGATTGGGTGAGTGAGCGATTGGGTGATTGCCGGACTCGGTCGGCAGCAAAGCTACGTCACGGATAGTATCGAACGCCGATAGCGCCGCCGAGGTCGAAGTCGATGTCCGGCGCGAGGGCGAGGCGCGGCGTGAGCTGACCGAAAAACTCGACCTGTCCAGCGTGGTACCCGACTCCGGCGTTGAAGCTAAAGCCGATGCCCGTGTCTTGATTGTCGCCCATGCTGAGGAAAGCGCCGGGGCCGTAGAAATAGCGGAGGTCCGTCGGAGCACCGGGGAAGCGCCGCTCGCGCAGCAGGAGGTGTCCCTGCACGAAGAGGCGATCGCTGCCGTCGAGGTCCCATCCTGCGGCGAGATCGAAGCTGCTCACGCCCGCATCGAAGCGCAGCGTCACCCCTGTCGGGTCGCCGACCTGCCCGCCGATGCCGAAGCCGCTGGTCTGGGCGGTAGCCGGGGGCGTGAATCCGAGGAGCAGGGCGAGGGAGAGGAGACGGATCACGTCTTACGTTTCTGCTTTTTGGCCGCCGGGAAAAGCACGTTATTCAAGATGAGTCGGTAGCCCGGCGAGTGCTTGTGAAGGGCGAGGTCGGTCGGCGGGTCGCCGACGAAGTGCTGGTAGTCCTCGGGGTCGTGGCCGCCGTAGAAGGCGAAGAAGCCTTGTCCGAGCGGGCCGTAAAGGTATCGCACTTCATCGCGCCCCGGTGCTTCGGCGAGGATGACGACGCCGGGTTTAATGAGGCCTTTGCGGAAGTTGGTTGTCTGCCCCATGAAGCCTTTGACGGTGGCGACGTGGTTCTGCGTGAGCATCGTCGGGACGGGGTCCCACTTGGCGGAGAAATCGAACAGGGTGAAGTAGTCCACCGCCGGGTTGCGAAGCTGGGGCGGCGGGGTCACGTCGATGTCGGAGTGCTCGTACTCCATCGCGTTGAAGCTCGGGCGGAAGTTCTGGAAAGCGAGCGTCCGAGAATAGTCGAGCCGGTCGAGTGCATCAGGATCGAACGTGTCGCCGTCGAGTTGCTGCGGGACGATGTCGAGTCCGGCGGCGGCGAGGGCGATGTCGAAGGTATCGGTCCCGGAGCACATCGCGAAGAGAAACCCGCCGCCCGCGACGTAGCCCCGGATCTTCTCGGCGACCGCGAGCTTGAGTTCGCTGACTTTGGAGAACCCGTAGGCGCGGGCACTGGCCTCGGCCTCGCGGACCTGCTCGCGATACCACGCCGCGTTCTGGTAGGCTGCGAAGAACTTGCCATACTGCCCCGTAAAATCCTCGTGGTGGAGGTGCAGCCAGTCGTACTCCTCCAACTCATCGTCGAGCACCTCGTCGTCGTAGACCAGGTCGTAGGGCACCTCGGCGTAGGTGAGGGCGAGCGTCACGGCGTCGTCCCACGGGAGCGACTGCTTGGGGGCGTAGACGGCGATCTTCGGGGCCTTCTCCAGCCGCACCACGCTTGTGTTCGACCCCTCGCTCTCGACCTCGGCGATGATCTGCGCCGACTGCCCGCCGCCGAGCGACTCGAAGCTCACACCGCGAATCCGAAGCTCTTGCTGGAGTGCCTCGGTGCCATTGGCGAGGAACGACCCGCCCCGGTAGTTCAGCAGCCACTCGACGTTCATTCCCCGGTCGAGTGCCCAGTAGACCGCGCCGTAGGCCTTGAGGTGATCACTCTGCCGCTCATCCATCGGGATGAGCACGTCCTGCGCGGAGGCAGGTAGAGTGAGGAGGAAGAGGAGAAGGCAAGCGAGACGCATAATGTTCTGGCAGAAGGTTTACAACTCGTCACTCCCGCGAAGGCGGGAGCCCACCGGGCTGGCTACGATTCTGGGTCCCCGCCTTCGCGGGGATGACTGTTTTGAAGGTTAGTCGGGAGCAAGGGTTACGCGCTATTCTGCTTATGTCGCAAGGCCCGCCATCCCAAAGCGGCGAGGTCGACGATTATCGCAAGCCCGACGGGGGCAAATGTGAGGAAGACGACTTTGGCTGAGTTGAGAAGGAAGAATTCAAGGAAGGGAGGAGTCGTCAATGCAACGATGGGAATGCTAACGGCGACTAAAGTCCAGATAACTGCTTGGTATCGGCGGGATAGGTGTGAGGCAAGACTGCTTCTTAGACTACCAGTTACAATCGCGCTGCGCATTACAGCATATAGCTTGAACGACAGAAGTTGAATTCCTACAAACGCGTAGATACTTAATGCGACTTGGAGCAATTGTGGCAGTGACCACTCCATTACCCAACCAAGGAGAGCGAAGCAGAAAACAAGAAAGAGTGCCGAGAGAGCAAAGTTGGCTTTCTCGCTCAAGCGCCGTTTCGTGTTTGGTGTCTCTTCGGGCATAACCCCAAATTAAACCCCGTCGCCGCGAAGGCGGCGGATGCGGGCACGGGCTTCGGGGGCGAGGAGCGAGCCGGGGTAGCGGGCGAGGAGGTCGGAGTACGCGGCCACCGCGGCCTGCGGGTCGGCGAGATCGCGCTCATGGATTTCGGCAAAGGTGAACACGGCACGGTCGGCGAGGTGGCTGTCGGCGAACTGTCCGGGGAAGGCGTCGAGCGCAGCGAGCGCCTCGTCGGTGCGACCGAGGGCGCGGAGCAGTTCGGCGCGGAGGAAGTGGGCCTCGTCGGAGAGCTTGTGGCCGGGCGCGTCGGCGAGGAGGCTGTCCACAGCGGCGAGGGCGAGGGCGGGGCGCTGTTGCCGCTGAAGCAGGCGGGCGCGGGCGAAGGTGCGGAGCGGCGTGTTCGTCGAGTCGGGGCCGGTGTTCTCGGAGACGAGCAGCTTGAGTTCGATGGCGTCGTTTGCCACGTCAGTCGCCGTGTTGCGGTTCATCGCCTGCGTCCGCAGCTTCGCTGTCTCGAACTGGCCCTCGTAAAACGCGAGCCTAGCTAGCTCCAACCGCGCCAACTCCGCCGCCTCGCCAATTCGCTCGCCTTCTTCGACACTCGTGAACGCGGTGCGTGCCGCTACCAAGTCATCGCGTAGAATCGCGACTTCGCCGAGGTCGAGTTGGGCGCGGGCAGCGATGGGGCCGTTCGGGTAGCGGAGGAGAATGTCGCGGAGCAGCGCCTCGGCCTGCCCGTAGTCGCGGAACACGTCTTTCTGCAACCCGGCTAATCGACGTAGGGCAATGGGCTGGTTCGGGTGCGTCGGGTGTCCGCGGAGAAACGCCTCGTAGCGGGCGAGCGATTCGTCGTAGTCGGCTGCCGGAATCCGGTTGCCGCCGGGGTCGAAGGCGCGCTCGCCATTCACCTCAGCGCGGCGCTCGTGGAGGAGGGCGGTGCTGAGGAGTGCGAGCGGAGCCATCGGTCCGTCGGCGTGTCGGTCGAGGACGATCTGGTAGGCGGCGAGGGCTTCGTCGAACGCCTCGGCGCTGAGGGCCGACTCGGCGAAGGCGAACAGGCTCTGGCCTTCTTCGCTGCGGAGCCGGTCGAGGGCGCGGACGGCGTCGAGGGCGGAGCCGAAGTCGCCGGTCTCGGCATAGAGCCACGCGGCGAGTTCGCGGTAGGGGAGGACCAGTGGTTCGCGTCGGATCAGCCGTTCGAGCGCGGCAGTGAAAGCGGCGTCGGCCCCGTCCTGCTCCAGCATTTGTCCGATGCGCGACTGCACGAAGTCGAGCCGCTGCGGGTCATCGGTGATGAGCGCGGCGTACTCCTCGAAGGCCAACTCGTGCTTGTTCGTCCGACCGTAGAGGTCGGCGAGGCGGACGCGGAACCGGGTGGCGTCGTTGAGTCGCTCTCGGCCCGCGATGAGGGTTGCCACGGCCTCGTCGTAGAGTCGCGCCGTGATCTGGGCAGCTGAGACCTGTTGGTACGTCGAGGCGCGGTCGGGGGCGGCATCGAGGGCGTTCTGCCACGCTTCGTTGGCGGCTTCCATATCGCCATCCAAGAAATGGAGGCGGCCCAATTCGGCAAGGAGGTTCGGCGTCCGCGCTGTGCGAGCGATCCGTTCTTCGACGAGCCGGAGCGCATCGTCGAAGCGCTTCGCCGTGACGTAGGCTTCCTTCAGTTTGTCGTAGACCGGGAAGGAGTCGGGGTCGTCGGCGAGGAGGTCTTCGAGCAGCCCGAGGGCGCGGTCGGTCTGGCCGGCGCGGAGGTAGGCATCGGCAAGCCGGAACTTGCCCGTCGTTTCGTCGCCTCCGCGCTGAATGGTCCAGCCGTTGTTCTGCTGGGCTGTCGCAGGGGCAGCCGCCAAGATCAGGGCAGCGAGTAGAGCGAGAAGAAACCGGGTGTTCATAGCGAGCCGTGAGCGCGGCGTTGTGGTATGGGGCCTCAACGTGTAAGTTTCGGCGGTTGTTGTTGAATGGTCAATGGTCCCTCGTCATTCGTCGGGTAGCTAGTGACCACGGACAAAAAACTCCACCGCATGCTTCCTCGTCTCGACGCGCCTACCCGTTCTCATGCCGACGGCCCGTGTGGCCTCTCGATTCTTGGCTCCACCGGCTCTATCGGAACACAGACGCTGGAGATCGTCCGGCTCTTTCCCGAGCGGTTCCGAGTCATCGCCCTCTCGGCGCATACCAAGGCCGACCTGCTGGCCGAGCAGGCGAAGGCATTCCGGCCTCAGTTCGTAGCGCTCCGCGACGAGACGCGGGCTGCCGGGCTGCGCGACGCCCTCGCCGGAACCGGCGTGGACGTGCTCGTGGGGGACGAAGGCATGGAAGCCGTCGGGACAGCGGCAGGGGCCGACACCGTCGTCTCGGCGGTCGTGGGGTTCGCCGGACTCAGGCCGACGCTCGCGGCGATCCGCGCCGGGAAGCGGATCGCGCTCGCCAACAAGGAGACGCTCGTCGTGGCCGGGGCGCTGGTAAACGATCTGGTGACAAAGCATGAGACGGCCGTATTGCCGGTCGATAGCGAGCACTCGGCGCTGTTCCAGTGCCTCGTCGGCGAGCCGCCGGAGTCTGTCGAGAAGATCACGCTGACAGCGTCAGGTGGCCCCTTCCGCACGCGCCCCGCCGGAACCTTCGGCGCGATTACCAAAGCCGAGGCGCTCGACCACCCGAACTGGGATATGGGCGCGAAGATCACCATCGACTCGGCGACGATGATGAACAAGGGGCTGGAGGTGATCGAGGCGCGGTGGATGTTCGACCTCGGCCCGGAGCAGATCGAGGTGCTCGTCCACCCGCAGTCGATCATCCATTCGCTCGTCACGTTCAAAGACGGCTCGGCGAAGGCGCAACTCGGCGTGCCCGACATGCGCGTGCCGATCCAGTACGCCCTCTCGTTCCCTGACCGCTGGCCCGCCCCGCACCCTCGCATCGACTGGGCTGACCTCGCCCGGCTCGACTTCGAGGAGCCGGACCTCGACCGGTTTCCGTGTTTGCGCCTCGCCTTCGATGCGCTGGACGCGGGGGGCACGGCTCCGGCGGTGCTGAATGCCGCCAATGAAGCCGCCGTCGCGCTCTTTCTCGACGAGAAGATCGGGTTCACCGACATACCGCGTCTCGTCGAAGCCGCCCTCGAACGAACCGGTGCCGAGGTGCCAGATTCGCTCGACGTGCTCGAAGCGGTGGACCGCGAGGCTCGTGCCCGTGTGCGAGAACTCCACGGAAGCCTCACGGTCTAGCCGGAGCTTTCGGCCCACTTTAGGGTTTCCCGCTACTTGCTGCATCCGCCGATACGGATTTCCCGTAGCCCGCCGTTGATCTCTGACCGCCAACCGTCTGCCTGATGGACCTCGTCGTCACCATTTTCCAGTACATCTTCTGGGTCGGCCTCGCGCTCGGCATCCTCGTCTTCATCCACGAGCTAGGGCACTTCCTCGCGGCCAAGCTTTTCAAGATGCGCGTGGACCAGTTCTCCATCGGCTTCCCGCCGCGCATCGTGAGCAAGACGGTCGGCGAGACCGAATACCGGATCGGGGCGGTGCCGCTCGGCGGCTACGTCAAGATCGCTGGGATGGTGGACGAGTCGATGGACACTGACTTTGCGGACAAGGAACCACAGCCGTGGGAGTTCCGCGCCAAGCCGGTCTGGCAGCGGATCATCGTCATCATCGCTGGGGTGGTCTTCAACCTCATCCTCGCCTTCGCCATCTTCATCGGGATCAAGTGGGGCTATGGCGAGACCTACATCCCGGCAGACAATGTCGAGGCGATCTATGTTCAAGACGGATCGCTAGCAGCGGACATCGGGCTGCGAACGGGCGACCGGCTTGTGGCTGTCAACGGCGAGCCGGTGGAAGTCTTTGACCCGACAGGCGGCATCGAAGCGCTCTCGGCAGAGCGGGCCACGTTCACCGTCGAACGCGATGGCGGGTCGGTGACGGTGACGGCTCCCGAAGATTTTGCCTCGCGCCTCAACGCGACGAAGGGTCAGTTCGGTGTGACCGCTTTGCCTTCGCTCATCGGCAACGTTATTCCTGGAGGACCTGCTGCTGAGGCGGGGTTGCAGCGCGGCGACCGCATTCTCGCCATCGGCGAGGAGCCGGTCGGGTTCTGGGAGCAGATGGCCGATGTGATTCAGCGCACCGAAGGCCAGCCCGTCGTCGTTCGGTGGGCACGCCCCGACTCGCTGATCGCTGAAGACGCCGACCTCGTCCCGGTCGAGTCGCGCACGGACGAGGCGATCTACGAAGCCACGCTCACGCCGAACCGCACCTCGGGCGAGGACGACGGCCCCGAGCGATTCGTGCTCGGCGTGTATCCCCCGAACGGCGATTTGCTTCAGCACGTCTTTGGGGTGCGGCAAAAGAGCTACGGGTTCGGCGAAGCTGTGGTGGTGGGCAGTGCCGAGACGTGGAACTGGATCTCGCTCTACGGTCGGCTCATCAGTCGGCTTTTCACCGGCAAGGACGACGTGCGTGAGAGTGTCGGTGGCCCCGTGATGATCGCCCAAGCGACCAAGCAGGCAGCCGATGCAGGGATGGAGCAGTTCTGGTTCATCGTCGCCAACCTGTCGATTGCCCTCGCCGTCTTCAACATCCTCCCGATCCCTGTGCTCGACGGTGGGCACCTGATGTTCCTCCTCTATGAAGGCATCACCCGGCGCGAGCCGTCGATGCGTGTCCGCATCGTGGTGCAGCAGGTCGGCTTCGTGTTGCTGCTGGCGTTCATGGCGTTCGTGATCTTCAACGACTTCACCCGACTCTAGCTGGCGTGGCCCTGGTGTGAGAAAGAAGGCGGTCCGTCGTGAGACGGAGAGCGTCTAAGGCAGGCAAAACAGGGAGTAGGCAAACGCCGAGGTGAGGACTTGTAACGCCGTTGCGACAATTTGGGGGGTCAATACGGGCGTTACCCGATTGGGTGGACTTCTGGCAAAGAGGGACCTCGTAGTACGCATACAACCATCCTTTACGAGGTACCTCTCATGAAGACTTACACAGCCCCCCAGCTTACCGAGTACGGTGGCGTGGCTCAGATCACGGCGACGCTCGGCGACCCCTTCACGGGCGACCAGTCGTTCGACGTGGACGGCAACGTGATCGAGGAAGGACTCAACTCGATCAACCAGTGC
>JANQRZ010000012.1 GCA_028284265.1 Rhodothermales bacterium | reverse complement strand
GCACTGGTTGATCGAGTTGAGTCCTTCCTCGATCACGTTGCCGTCCACGTCGAACGACTGGTCGCCCGTGAAGGGGTCGCCGAGCGTCGCCGTGATCTGCGCCACGTCACCATAGTCGGTTACGCAGGGAGCCATGTAGTTCTGCATGGGGATCACCTGGTTGGGATGGAAAAGAATAGACCTGACGAGAGCATCGGTCCTTGAGCGACAGAGCCATCGAGGATACAGCGACACGAGCGACTCTTGCGTAATAAGTATAAGAACAGGATCATGCTAGTCAAATCAAAGACAGGAAGTATTGGGGTGCGCCTATGGGCTAATGATTTATGGGGGTTTCCCCTATGAATGGGCCATTTTTGCTCACTGGAAGGGCTTCCAAGATGGTTTTGGTGTGTTAGGCTGCGGGGCGAGCTTGCTCGGCGGCGCTTCGGAGCGCTTCGGTTGAGATGTCGTAGTGGCTGGCATGATAGACCACTTTGCCACCCGCGATGATGAGCGCTTGGGGCGATTCGTGTCGGACATCCAGCGTCTCCGCGATGTGGTTGGAGAGGGCGCGGCTGTGTTGGACGACGACCATGTAGAGCGGCGGGTCGCCGTCCTCATTGAGCTGGAGAAACTGCTTCTGGCCGCGCGTCGAGATGGGGCAGGCCGTAGAGTGCTTGAGTAGGGCGACCGGCTCCGTGTGTGAGGCAGTGAGGAGTGCATCGAAGTCTGCAGTGACGTGGAGTTCCTGAACGTGAGCCATCGTGGAACCTGAACCGAAAGGGGATGGATAAAGGGAGCGGCTATCGTTGCCGATGGTTGCTCACAACCCCTGATGGTGCGGCGAGGTTGCAACGCCGCCCGACGAGACGACTTCACCCCGCCCATGCCTGAGACTCTCGCCCCATCCACCGGAGCCGAAACCGTCCGCTGGAACCTCACCGACCTCTACGCCGACACCGCTGCGCTTGACGCCGACCTCGACAAAGCCGACGCCGAAGCCGAGGCCTTCGCCGAGCGCTACCGGGGCCGCCTAGCCGATCTCGCGCCCGACGCTCTCGCCGAGGCTATGGGTTTGCTTGAAGTGGTCCATGACCGGCTCGGTCGGGCTTACACCTACGCCTATCTCCACTGGTCCACGGACACAGAGGATGCCGAGCGGGGTGCGTTGCTCCAGCGCGTCCGCGAGCGCTACACCCACGCCAGCCAGCAACTCATCTTTTTCGACGTGGAGTGGGCTGGGCTAGACGAGGATGCAGCTACAGCCTTGCTACAAGAAGAGGCGCTGGCTCCGTATCGCCACCATCTCGAACTGCTGCACCTACGCCGCGCGCACGTTCTCAGCGAAGGCGAGGAGCGCGTCCTCTCCGAAAAGAGTATCACGGGCCGCGCCGCATGGAACCGGTTCTTCGACGAGACGCTCGGCGCGTCGCGCTTCGAGCTGCGGGGTGAGACACTCTCGAAGCAGGTCCTACTTTCCAAGCTTCACGACCCCGACCGCAGCCTGCGCTGTGACGCTGCCCTCGCCCTCACGGACGGCTTGGACGGGATGAGCCGCCCACTCACCTACGTCTTCAACACCATCCTGGCCGACAAAGCCTCGACCGATCGGCTTCGGCACTACGACCACTGGCTCGCCTCACGCAACCTCGACAACGAGATCGCCGACGCCTCAGTGCAGGCGCTCATCGATGCTGTCACGGGGCGGTACGATCTCTCCGAACGGTTCTACCGGCTCAAACGCAATCTGCTCGGGCTGGACGAGATGATGGACTATGACCGCTACGCGCCCATCGGCGAGGCGGACCGGCAGTTCCAGTGGGACGAGGCGCGCGACACGGTGCTCGACGCCTACACCGCGTTCCACCCGACGATGGGTGAAATCACGCAGCAGTTTTTCGAGGGACGCTGGATCGATGCGCCGGTGGCGGATGGCAAGCGAGGTGGCGCGTTCAGCCATGGGGCCGTGCCGAGCGCGCACCCGTACATCCTGATGAACTTCACCGGCAAAGTCCGCGACGTGCAGACACTCGCACACGAACTCGGCCACGGCGTCCATCAGTACCTCGCGCGCGAGCAGGGCGTCTTCCACGCCGGGACGCCACTCACGACCGCCGAGACGGCCTCGGTCTTCGGCGAGATGCTCGTCTTCCAGCAACTCATCGACCGCGAGACCGACCCGCAGGCCCGCCTCGCCATGCTCGTCCAGAAGATCGACGACTCGATGGCGACGGTCTTCCGACAGGTCACGATGAACCGCTTCGAGGAGGCCATCCACACGCATCGTCGCGAGCGAGGCGAGTTGACGAGTGGCGATTTCGCCGACCACTGGATGACGACGCAGCGGCGGATGTATGGCGAGGCCGTGACCCTCGGCGAGCACTACCGCGTCTGGTGGAGCTACATCCCGCACTTCGTCCACACGCCGGGCTATGTCTACGCCTACGCTTTCGGCGAACTGCTCGTGCTCGCGCTCTACGCTCGTTACCGCGATGGGCAGGACGGCTTCACCGACGCCTACCTCGATCTGCTCCGCTCCGGTGGCTCGGACTGGCCGCACGTCCTCGTCGGGCGGCTCGGTATCGACTTGCAGGACCCGGCGTTCTGGCAGCAGGGGCTGCGTGCTATCGAAGACCTGATCGATGAGGCCGAGGCGGCGGCAGACAAAATGCAGGCTGGCTAGCCGGGGGACTTGCGACTCGGCGCATAATGTCCTATGCTTGCGGAGTCGCTCACTTTAGGTCTTACCCCGCGCATCGTTGCTAGACGACACCACGCCGCCGCCCGCGCCGATTGCCGAGCGCTCCGCTTTCTGGGACGCCCGCTTCGGTAGCGAAGTCTATACCTACGGCACCCGCCCCAACACGTTTATCGCCGCCGAGGCGCACCGCTTCCCGGACGGAGCCGACCTTCTGGACATCGGCTGTGGCGAAGGCCGCAACGCGGTCTGGCTCGCCGAGCAAGGCTTCAGCGTGACCGCTATCGACTATGCCGAGGCCGGGCTAGCGAAGACTCGCACGCTTGCGTCAGAACACGGGGCCGAGATTGAGACCGAGCACGCGGACCTCGGCTACTGGATGCCGACGCGGCAGTGGGACGGTGCAATCTGTACCTTCGTCCACCTCCGCATGAGTGAGCGACTCCGCCTCTTCACGGCGATCCAGGCCGCACTCAAGCCCGGCGCGCTCCTCATCGCCGAGTGGTTCCGTCCCGAGCAGCGCACCGACGGCTACACCTCCGGCGGCCCGCCCACGCTCGACCTGATGGTGAAACCGCGCGAACTTCGGCAGCACTTCATCTGGGGCGACATCCTCCTCTGCGAGCCAACCGACGTGACACTCAACGAAGGTCCGTTCCACCAAGGTCCCGCCGCCACCGTCCGCTTCATCTTCCGCAAAGGCGAGGTCTGAGGTGGCAGGCTCAGATCGTCTCCCGCATTGGGCGCGAAAAAGTGGACGCCTGCTGCTGGAACTGGCGGTCGTTTTCGCAGGGGTGTACGGGGCCTTTTTGCTGGACCGACACAAAGAGGCGCGGCAGAGTGAGGCGCGGAGGTCCGCAATCTATGAAGCTCTCCTCGCAGAGGTTAAGCTCACCGAAGAGTCCACGAGGTGGTATCAAGCTTATCTCGACTCGAACTATGTCAGGCCTATTGTACAGCCCTATGAGCAGGGCGAGCAGCCGCCGATCTACGGGCTGTGGCTTCCGACTGGTCGGCAGAGCGGGGCGTGGGGCGCAATGTTGGAGGCTGGGGTCGATCTCCTCGACCCGCAGTTTATCCAGACTGTGGAGTGGCACCGCTCGACAGTGCAGTTCATGCTCGATCAGTCGGAGCGGGCCATGCGCTTGAGCGATGAGCGGATCGAGCCCCTGCTGGGGAGTGACGCCTTCTATGAATCGTCAGGTCGATTGCAACCGCAGCATCGGTGGTACCCGCGCCTGCTCGGCTATCTGCACGGGAATGCGGACTACGTACTGGCCTCGGCAGACAGTCTCCGTACCGAGATTGAGTACCGGCTTGGCACCCGGTAGGCTATCGTCTTCGGATGCTCACTGTGGCGATAGCCTAGCGCGTGGGGAACGACCTTGAGCGCGGGAGACGGCATAGGCCATGAGCAAGCCTACCAAGCCGTAGAACACGACGCCGGGCCACACGGGTTGCATCGGGAGGAGGCGTACCGGTGCTTCGGCAGGAGCCGCCCACGCGACCCCGGTGCGGGCCGATGCGGTGCCCGTGCTGCGGATAAAACCCCGAACCACGGTGAACGGCCAGCCCACTTTCAACACTTGTTCGGTGTAGCGTTGGTCTACGTTTCGTTCTACCGCAAAGCCCTCAACATAGGCTTGGCGATGCAGCCACGTGTGGGCTACGGCCCCTGAGGGTTCGACCCAGTGCTCGCCCTGGTCCGGGAACGAAAAGGCGAGCGCGTCCGCTGCGCTCGCCTCCGAAAGCGGAGTGTCCAAGGCGGGTGAGAGGAGCACACCGAGGCCGCTGAAGAGAACATAGGCGAGCGCAGCCGAGCATAGTGCAGCCGTGAGTAGAGATCGCATGGCGGATTGGGTCTGCTAGGGTAGATGCCGCCTCTACGGTCAAGCACCTGCGAGGAGTTGCAGTAGCCAAAAGCCAAGCTGCTGAATGGCCTCATCGGACATGAGGTGTCACTTTATGTGTTATCTAGGTCCTCAGCCATCCACGTGTCGTACTTCTCTGCGAGTGCCTGCATACGTGCGCTGTCGTCGAACGCAGTCTCGGGGAGCAACGCCAGTTCTTCCATGTACTGATCGAACCCTCCCGGACTGAACATCGTCAGCATCTTGCCCCCATCGACACAAGTCGCTTCGTGCATCACGCCCGGCGGGACCGTCACGGTCATCCCGGGTCGAGCCACCACCGTCTCGTCGTCGAAGATGAATTGCACCTCACCTTCTAGGACGTAGAACACCTCGGTCATCCGTTTGTGGAAATGTCGTCCGAGGTGGAACCCCGGCTTGAGGGTGTCTTCGACCACGGTGATCTGACCCCCTGTGGCGGAGGCCGGTGTCTTCACAAAGAGGTGGTCGTTCGACCAGTCGTAGTTGGTGCCGTCGCCAGTATCAACAATGAGGTGGTCCATAGAGGCAGATTGAGCTAAGGTTTGCTGGGCCATTCGGGTAGGCTAACGCTCCTGCAACGAGGGTGAGGAGTCACAAGCAGGTGAACGCTGTCGTCTCTACTCTGTGCGGTAGGTCTTCATCTGCATCGTCTCGGGCTGAAGGTGGGCCATGAACTCGGCGGCTGCCGGAGCGGAAGAGAAGCTCTGCATGGATGCCTCGGCGTCTGCGACTGAGCGCCAGTGGACGATGACCAGCCACTCACCGTCGTCGCTGGCTGCCGATTCCCGCGAGATAAAGCCGGGTTGCTTGGCAATGTGCTGGGTCTCAACCGCTTGGTCGAAGGGACGAAAGGCCTCGGGCGTGACGCCGGGCTTGAGCTTGAAGGTAGCGACTTCGATGATCATGGCAGAGGACTGGGTCAAGTGGGCGGAGGCGCATCCTGCAATCACTACCAAGACGGCGAAGAGCAGGAGCGCATAGCGCAAGCGGAGGTGTAGTTTCATCATGAGGTCGGTGGTCAGAACTTGCCGTTGGTATTTTTCCACTCCGACTCCGGCGGGATAGGCTGGATCACGTCCCAGTGCTCGACGATCTTGCCATCCTCGACGCGGAAGAGGTCGTAGAACGCCGAGTGCTCACCGGCCCCGAACCGGCCCTCGCTCATGGTCAGCACGAAGTTGCCTTCGCCCAAGACGCGGTGGAGCTGGTCGTACTCCATCACGAGGCCGTTCTCTGCGAAGTACTGAAAGGCCGCTGCCAGCCCGTCGAGGCCATCGGCTACGGCGCTGTTGTGCTGGATATACTGGTTCGGATTGATGAACGTCGTGAGGTTGCTGGTGTCGCCGTCCATGAGGACGGTCTCGACGAAGGACCGGACAAGGGTCTTGTTCGCCTCCGTCTGCTCGTGGTCTGTCGCCTCGGTCGGGCCGTCGAGTTGGGTGTGTCCGCTCGGGTTGGGCGGTGTGGTATCCGCCAAATTGTCCCAGTGCTCGACGATGAGGTCGTTCTCGAAGCGGAACACGTCGAACCCTACCTTGGGGCCGAAGAAGTCGTACTCGGTGTGGGTGAAGACGAAGTCGCCGTCTTCAAATGCCCGGACGACGTTGACTTTGAAGCCGCCGGGAGGGGCGTGCTGCATGACTGCCCCGAAGCCTTCTAGCCCGTCGGCAACGGCGAGGTTGTGCTGGATGTACTGGTTGGGGTTGATGTAGGCGATTGGTCCGGGGTCTCCGGTTTCAAGCGAGTTGAGCAGGGCAACGACACGCTCTTTCTTCGTGGGC